>NZ_JAQQEG010000023.1:0-149091 GCF_046027395.1 Paraburkholderia dipogonis
ACGCTCGTGCCCGAACTCGTTAGCGAACTCGGCTAAGCGCCGTAGCGCCGTTTAAAAGGCGTCTGGCAGCACATGAAGGGCGCGGGACCGATCAAGTCCAGCGCCCTTTTTTTATATCAGAAGCGGGAGGAGAACTGAAATGAGCTATACGGCGCCCATCAAGGACATGCTGTTCGTCATGAAAGAACTGGCCGGTCTCGAAGACATCGCGACCTTGCCGGGCTTCGAAGACGCTAACCTCGAGACGGCGCAGGCCGTCCTCGAAGAGTCGGCGAAACTGTGCGGTGGCGTGCTGGCGCCGCTGAATGTCGAAGGCGATCGCAATCCGAGCAGCTGGAAAGACGGTGTGGTCACCGCGACGCCCGGCTTCAAGGAAGCGTTTCGCCAGTTCGGCGAAGGCGGCTGGCAAGGCGTGCAGCATCCGGTCGACTACGAAGGCCAAGGCCTGCCGAAGCTGATCGCGACGCCGTGCGTCGAAATGCTCAACGCGTCGAATCTGTCGTTCGCGCTGTGTCCGTTGCTGACGGATGGCGCGATCGAAGCGCTGCTCACCGCCGGCACCGAAGCGCAAAAACAGACCTACGTGCCGAAGCTGATTTCCGGCGAATGGACCGGCACGATGAATCTGACCGAGCCGCAGGCCGGCTCCGATCTCGCGATGGTGCGCACGCGCGCCGAGCCGCAGGGCGACGGTTCGTTCAAGCTGTTCGGCACGAAGATTTTCATCACGTGGGGCGAGCACGACATGGCGAAGAACATCGCGCATCTCGTGCTGGCGCGCACACCGAATGCGCCGGAAGGCGTGAAGGGCATTTCGCTCTTCATCGTGCCGAAGTTCCTCGTCAATGAAGACGGTTCGCTCGGCGAGCGCAACGACGTGCATTGCGTGTCGATCGAACACAAGCTCGGCATCAAGGCGAGCCCGACCGCGGTGCTGCAATTCGGCGACCACGGCGGCGCGATCGGTCATCTGATCGGCGAAGAAAATCGCGGCCTCGAGTACATGTTCATCATGATGAACGCGGCGCGTTTCGCGGTCGGCATGCAAGGCGTCGGCGTTTCGGATCGCGCTTACCAGAAGGCGGTGGCGTACGCGAAAGATCGCGTGCAAAGCCGTCCCGTGGATGGCTCGGCGAAGCAGCCGGTCGCGATCATTCAACACCCCGACGTACGCCGTATGCTCGCAACCATGCGCGGCCTTACCGAAGCATCGCGCGCGCTGGCTTATGTGGCCGCGGCGCACTGCGACATCGCGCATCGTCACGCGGACGAAGGCACGCGCGCCGAACATCAGGCGATCTACGAATACCTCGTGCCGATCGTGAAGGGCTGGAGCACGGAGTTGTCGATCGACGTCACGAGCCTCGGCGTGCAGGTGCATGGCGGCATGGGATTTATCGAAGAAACCGGCGCCGCGCAGTACTACCGCGATGCGCGCATTCTGACGATCTACGAAGGCACGACCGCGATTCAGGCCAACGACCTGATCGGCCGCAAGACCGTACGCGACGGCGGCAAGGTGGCGAAGGCGCTGCTTGCAGGGGTGGCGGAAACGATCGAGGCACTCGGCGCGCAGCAAGGCCCGGCGTTCGACTCGATGAAGAAGTATCTCGCGCAAGGACATCGTTCGTTGAGCGCGGCGGTTGATTTTGTTGTCGCCAACACGAAGGGCGATCCGAACGCGGTGTTCGCCGGCAGCGTGCCGTATTTGAAGCTCGCGGGCATTGTGCTGGGCGGCTGGCAGATGGCGCGTGCGCTGCTCGTAGCGGCGGCAAAGCGCGACGAAGATCCTTCGTTCTACGGCGCCAAGATCGCAACCACGCAGTTCTACGCGGAGCATGTGCTGCCGCTGGCGTCGGCGTTCGAGGCGTCGATTGTCAGCGCGAAGGGTGGAGAGAGTGTGCTGGCTTTGTCGGAAGATCAGTTCTGACGCTGCTTTTTACTTCGCTTGAAAAAACCAAACGGCGCTTCGGCGCCGTTTGGTTTTGTCGGGCTGGTCTGTGAGATCACAAACCAGCCTAACTGCTCTCGCGAAGCGTCATCGTTAAACTTAAGCATAAGCCGGGCGATGTGCGCCGCCAATCTCGCCGAGATAGCGATGCACCGACAGATCGTCCGCCTTGATGGCCGGCTGCTTGCCCGACATCACGTCGGCGAGCAGTTGGCCCGAGCCGCACGACATCGTCCAGCCCAGCGTGCCGTGGCCCGTGTTCAGGAACAGGTTCGGCACGGGAGTGCGGCCGACGATCGGCGTGCCGTCCGGCGTCATCGGGCGCAGACCGGTCCAGAAGGTGGCCTTCGACGTATCGCCGCCGCCCGGGAACAGGTCGTTCACGCACAGTTCCAGCGTTTCGCGGCGCGCCTGGCGCAACGATTTGTCGAAGCCGACGATCTCGGCCATGCCGCCCACGCGAATCCGGTCGTCGAAACGCGTGATCGCGATCTTGTACGTTTCGTCCAGCACGGTCGAAACCGGCGCGGACGCTTCGTTGACGATCGGCGCGGTGATCGAATAACCCTTCAGCGGATAGACCGGCATCTTCACGAGACCCGACAGGAACTGCGTCGAGTACGAACCCAGCGCGACGACGAACGAATCCGCGCGCACCAGTTCCTCACCGCACTTCACGCCGGCAATGCGGTCGCCGGCCATCGCGAGTGCGTCGATCGGCGTGTTGTAGCGGAATTTGACGCCGAGTTCTCCAGCCAGCGCGGCGAGGCGCGTGGTGAACATCTGGCAGTCGCCGGTTTCATCGCCCGGCAAGCGCAGACCGCCGGTCAGCTTGTGCGACACCGCGGCGAGCGCAGGTTCGGCCCGCGCGAGTTCGGCCGCCGACAGCAGTTCATACGGCACATTCGCTTCCTGCAGCACGGCGATGTCTTTCGCGGCGCCGTCGAATTGCTGCTGCGTGCGGAACACCTGGAGCGTGCCTCCAGCGCGGCCTTCGTACTGAATGCCGGTTTCGGCGCGCAACGCTTGCAGGCAGTCGCGGCTGTATTCGGCGAGGCGCACCATGCGGCCCTTGTTCACCGCATAACGCGACGACGTGCAGTTCTGCAGCATCTGCCACAGCCACTGCAACTGGAATTGCGTGCCGTCGAGGCGGATCGCCAGCGGCGCGTGCTTCTGGAACATCCACTTGACGGCCTTCAGCGGCACGCCAGGCGCGGCCCACGGTGATGCATAGCCCGGCGAGATCTGGCCGGCATTGGCGAAACTGGTTTCGAGCGCCGGTCCGGCCTCGCGATCGATAACGGTCACTTCGTGCCCCGCGCGCGCCAGGTAATACGCACTGGTCACGCCGACAACGCCACTGCCCAAGACGACGACTCGCATAGCTGCTCCAGGTATTCAAAAGAGGTCTGAGGGCGCTGCGCTCGTCGATTCGTTGGATTCGTTCGATTAACGAGGTGTAATGCCGTTCGCCCAGTGTTAACCGCTATACTATTAACAGTCAGGTAGGTTTTGTTATTGTATTTTCAGGATTTTCAGAAAAAACACCATGCGTACACAGCGCCAACCGGTCCGGTCCCTCGACAAACTCGATCACAAGATCCTGCGGCTGCTTCAGCAGGACGGCCGCATGGCCATGAAAGACCTGGCCGAACAGGTCGGACTGTCGGTGACGCCGTGCATCGAGCGCGTCAAGCGGATGGAACGCGACGGCGTAATCACCGGCTACCACGCGCGCGTGAACCCGGCGGAACTGGGCGCGGCACTGCTGGTGTTTGTCGAGATCACGCTGGACCACAAGAGCGGCAACATGTTCGACCAGTTCCGCCGCGAGGTCCAGAAGATCCCCGAGGTGCTGGAATGCCACCTCGTGTCGGGCGACTTCGACTATCTGATCAAGGCGCGCATCGGCGAAATGGCCGATTACCGGAAGCTGCTCGGTGACATCCTGCTGCAGTTGCCCGGCGCGGTTCAGTCGAAAAGCTACGTGGTGATGGAGGAGATCAAGGAAACGTTGACGATCGCGGTCGGGGAGTAGGCGGCACAACAGCGCTCGGCGGGGCTCGACAAACGGCGTAAACACTGTATATTTGTACAGGTGTTTTGCGCCGTTTTCCGTTTTGCGTGTTCCAACCGTGACCGACTCCGACTCTCACTTCGTCAACGAATTTCCGATCGCGCCGCCCGCGCCTCGCAAGGGCCGTGGCGCGGTGACGAACCTGCAAGGCCGCTACGAAGTCGACCAGCGCGAAGCGGTGGACGACGGCTGGCTCTCGGCGCCGGAAGACGATGACGAGCCGAAAGTCTTGCGCACACAGGTCTTCGAAGAGCGGGCCAAGACCATTCTTACGCGCAACGCATCGCCGGATATTCCATTCAGCGTGTCGCTGAACCCGTATCGTGGTTGCGAGCACGGCTGCATTTATTGCTTTGCGCGGCCCACACACGCCTATTTGGGGCTGTCGCCGGGGCTCGACTTCGAAAGCCGGATCTACGCGAAGGTCAATGCGCCGGAATTGCTCGGGCGGGAGCTATCGAAGAAATCATATGTGGCGGAGCCGATCGCGCTAGGCGTCAATACGGACGCCTGGCAGCCCGTCGAGCGTGACTTGCGGCTCACGCGCAGGGTGATCGAAGTTTTGAACGAGCGTCAGCATCCGTTTGCAGCGATTACGAAATCGTCTTTGATCGAACGCGATCTCGATCTGCTGGCGCCCATGGCGGCGCGCGGGCAATTCATGGCAGCCATCACCATCACCACGCTGGACGCCGAGATCGCTCGCACGCTGGAACCGCGCGCCGCGACGCCGTCGCGGCGGCTGCGCACCATCCGCACGTTGAGCGAGGCGGGCATTCCGGTCGGCGTCAGCATCGCGCCGGTGATTCCGTTCGTCACGGAACCGGATATGGAACGTGTGCTGGAGGCTTGTGCCGAGGCCGGCGCAAGCAATGCGAGCTATATCGTGCTGCGTCTGCCTTGGGAAGTCGCTCCGCTATTCAAGGATTGGCTCGCCGCGCACTTTCCCGATCGCGCTGACCGGGTGATGAGCCGGGTGCGCGACATGCGGGGCGGGAAGGACTACGACTCGTCGTTCTCCACGCGCATGAAGGGCGAAGGCTTGTGGGCGGATCTGCTCAAGCAGCGATTCCACAAGGCGGTGCGCCGTCTGGGCCTGAACCGGCGTGACCGCGGCATTCTGGATATGTCGCACTTTCGCCGGGTCGAGGCGCCGCGTCCCGCCGAACCCGCGCGCGACGATCCTCAGCTGGATCTTTTTTAGCGCGGCGCGCGGCGGCTCATTGCGAGAGCGCTTTGGCCGCCTGCACCTGGCTTTCGAAGTACGTCTGGAACGAAATGGCGAGGCCTGTCATCAGCAGGAAGGCGCCGATCAGCAGCGAAAAAATCACGATGAAAATGACCGTCCAGCCGGAGCGGCTTTTGCGCTGGGTGTGGGCGTTGAACTGCGCGTCCCACTTTTCGTCCGGGCGCAGCCCGTAGACGATTGCGGCGAGAAACGCGGCGAGCAGCGAAACCGCGCCGGGAAAGGCCAGCACCCAGCCGAGCATCGACGACCGTTCGCTAGCTACCAACAGCATGGCGCCCGGAATGCCGATCAGCGTGCCGATCACATGGGCCCAGCCGTAAATGTCGCGCACGCCGTACAGATAGAAACGGTGAGCGCCGAGGCTGCCGAAGAAGAACGCCAGTGCGGCGGTAATCGTCTTGGATCTGAAACGCGGGGAAGTCGAAACAAGGGTAAACATGTAGGCCAGAGCAGAGTGACAGGCGGGTCGAAAGGAGCGGCGCGCGGCTCGCGCGGACCGACGCGCATTCTACGCCCGCCAGGGGCCGCCGGCCACGTGACGGGTGGTCGCGGCGGCGGCGCGGGTATGGCGAGAAACGCCGGACCGGGTCGGTTGGCCGAGCGGGTTGTGCAAGATGCGCCGGATCGGCGGCGGCGAGTGCGGCGAGTTTCGGCTGACTAGCCGGGCCTTCCGAGCGCCCGGCGTTCGAAGCGGTGAGTCGCTTGAGGCAAGCTACGGCGCCGAATACGTGACGCGATAGACCGCGCCTGCGTAGTCGTCGCTGATCAGGAGCGAACCGTCGGGCAGTGGCAACACGTCGGCTGGGCGTCCCCATTCAGTCTCGCCGGCCTGAAGCCAGCCTTCGGCAAAGACTTCCTGCCGAGCGTTGCTGCCGTCGGGGTCCGTAGTCACGTGGACGACGCGATAGCCGATCTTCTTGCTGCGATTCCACGATCCGTGCTCGGCGATAAAAATACTGTTCCGGTAAGCGGGCGGAAACATCGAGCCGCTGTAAAAGCGCATGCCGAGCGCCGCGACATGCGCACCGAGTTTGACCGCGGGCGGCGTAAATGCGCTGCACGGATGGTCTTTGCCGAACTCGGGATCAGGAGTGTCTCCGCCGTGGCAGTACGGAAAGCCGAAATCCATCCCGGCTCGCGGCGCGCGGTTGAGCTTGTCGTCCGGCACATCGTCGCCCAGTAGATCGCGGCCGTTGTCGGTGAACCACAGTTCGTGCGTCACGGGATGCCACGCGAAACCGACCGAATTGCGGATGCCGCGCGCCACGACCTCGTAGTGACTGCCGTCCGGATCCATGCGACCAATCAGCCCGAAGCGGTTGCGATCTTTCAGGCAGACGTTGCAGGGCGCGCCTTGCGGCACGTATAGCTTGCCGTCCGGGCCGAAAGCGATGAATTTCCAGCCGTGGTGCGTCTCCGTGGGCAACGTGTCGATCACGACGGCGGGTTTGGGCGGATCGTTCAGGTGGGTGTCGATCGCATCGAAGCGTACAATTTTCGACACCGCCGATACATAGAGCGCACCATCGTGCCACGCCACGCCCGCCGGCGTTTCCAGGCCGGAAGCGATCACGTGGCGGCCCGTCACACGTCCGTTTTGCAATTCGAGCGCGTAGACGTGGCCGTCGAGGCTGCCTATATAAAGAATGCCCTTCGGCGAGAGCGCCATGGCTCGCGCGCTCGGCACGGCGTCCGACAAGACCTCGATATGGAAGCCTGCCGGCAGTTTGATTCGGTCCACCGGCAGCGCGGCGAGCGCCGGCAGGGCGGTTGCGGCGAGCAACACGGCCGCGCCTGCGCGCCGGCCCTGGCTTCGCAAAGCGCGCGCCAAGATGGCGAACCGCGCGGCAGCGGTTAAAAAAGCGCGCAAAAACGCAATTGGCGGCAGGAGTTTCACGGGCGCTCCGTCAGGTGGTTCGGGCGTTTCGACGTGGTTCGGGGTTCCCGCCGGTGTGGCCGGTGCGACCCCGTCGCTCAGTTTATCCGGGTAAGTGTTTGTTATGGCGTCGGTTTCCCGCTATAATCGCGTGTTTCAGTCGTTCCGAACCCCGGTTTTCAAGGATTCTAGTATGGTCATCATCCGCTTGGCTCGTGGCGGCTCCAAGAAGCGCCCGTTCTACAACATCGTCGCAACCGATTCGCGTAACCGTCGTGACGGCCGCTTCATCGAGCGCGTTGGCTTCTACAACCCGGTCGCTACGAAGGGCGAGTCCCTGCGTATCGCTCAGGATCGCCTGACGTACTGGCAAGGCGTTGGCGCACAACTGTCGCCGACCGTCGAGCGTCTCGTGAAGGAAGCTGCAAAGGCGCAGCCGGCTGCTTAATGGTAGCTAGCATGCGTATCGTCGTCGGTTCGACCGGCGGCTCGCGCGGTGTGCGTGAGCAGTCCGATGCGCGAGTTGTTTTGCTGATGCAGGCGTCGAAGCTGGCAGTGAGGTTCTCTTATGTCTGAGCGTGATTCCGGCAGTTCTGGTCCCGTGAAGGCAAAAGCAGCAGCCCCGCGCGCGAAGACGTCTGATCAGGCGCCGTTCGGTGCATTCGTCCGCAAGCCGGTCGAAAAAGCCGAAGGCAAGGCGAAAGCCCAAGTTGCAAACGCCGGATCCGGTGCGGCAGAAATGCGCATGGAAACGGTGGAAAGCTGGCCGACCGACGCGGTCGAGGTTGGCGCAATCGTCGACGCTTACGGCCTCAAGGGCTGGGTCAAGGTAGCCGCGCATGCGGATGCCGGCCACGGCGGCGACGCTTTGCTGAGCGCGAAGCGCTGGTGGCTGCTCAAAGGCCAGGAGCGCAAGTCGGCGCCGTCATTGCAGGCGAAAACGCATAGCGACAGTGTGGTTGCCCATCTGGGCGGCGTTACTGACCGTGATGTGGCGCTGGCACTGCGCGGCTCCCGCATCTATATCAGCCGCAGTGAATTTCCGACCCTCGAAGCCGACGAATTCTACTGGGTCGACCTGCTCGGTCTGGATGTGGTGAACGTTGCCGGGGTCAATCTCGGCAAGGTTGCAGACATGATCGACAACGGTGCGCACTCGGTGATGCGTATCGAATATCCGGCTACCGACAAAAGCGGCAAGCCGGTCACCGGCGAGCGTTTGATCCCGTTCGTCGGCGTATTTGTCAAAACGGTGGACCAGGCGGCGAAGCAGATCACTGTCGACTGGGAAGCCGATTACTAAAATCATTCGCTGAACGGAGAGAGCGATGCAGTTCGATGTCGTCACGCTCTTTCCAGACATGTTTCGCGCGCTGACCGACTGGGGTATCACCAGCCGTGCGGTGAAGCAGGAGCGCTACGGGTTGCGTACGTGGAATCCGCGCGATTTCACGACCGACAACTACCGCACGATCGACGATCGCCCGTATGGCGGTGGGCCCGGCATGGTGATGCTGGCCAAGCCGCTGGAAGATGCGATTGGCGCGGCGAAAGCGGCGCAGGCGGAGCAGGGCATCGGCGCGTCGCGCGTCGTGATGATGTCGCCGCAAGGCGCCACGCTGAATCACGACCGCGTCATGCAATTCGCGGCCGAGCCCGGTTTGATTCTGTTGTGCGGGCGCTATGAAGCGATCGATCAGCGTTTGCTCGACCGTGTTGTCGACGAAGAAGTCAGCCTTGGCGACTTCGTGCTGTCGGGCGGCGAATTGCCGGCCATGGCCTTGATGGACGCCGTGGTGCGTCAGTTGCCCGGCGTGCTCAACGACTCGCAGTCGGCGGTGCAGGATAGTTTTGTCGACGTGCTGCTGGATTGCCCGCATTACACGCGCCCCGAGGAATACGACGGCGTGCGTGTGCCCGATGTGCTGCTCGGCGGCCATCATGCGGAGATCGAAGCGTGGCGTCGGCGTGAAGCCTTGCGCAACACGTTGAACAAACGGCCCGATCTGATCGTGAAGGCCAGAAAGAACAAGATGTTGAGCCGTGCCGACGAGGCATGGCTTGCGAGTCTCGCGAAGGAAGAGTCGAAGGCGTAAAGCCTTGGGTCTTTCGAGCGGACATTAGGCGGCGCCGCGCATGCGTGCACGGCGCCAGATGTGAACCCATCCTCTATCGGGGCCGTAGCCAAGCAAATTTGCGAGGCAGGTACGAACGCCGACAAGATGGACTTAGGAGTCAGTGATGAATCTGATTGCAATACTCGAGCAGGAAGAAATCGGCCGCGCCCTCGGCGAGAAGACCATCCCCGAATTCGCCCCCGGCGATACGGTGATCGTCAGCGTGAACGTGGTTGAAGGTACGCGTAAGCGTGTTCAGGCTTACGAAGGCGTCGTGATTGCCAAGCGTAACCGTGGTCTGAATTCGTCGTTCATCGTCCGCAAGATTTCGTCGGGCGAAGGCGTCGAGCGTACGTTCCAGACGTACTCGCCGCTGCTGGCAAGCATCGTCGTGAAGCGTCGTGGCGATGTGCGTCGTGCGAAGCTGTACTACCTGCGCGACCGTTCGGGCAAGTCGGCCCGGATCAAGGAAAAGCTGGTTGCGAAGAAAGATCGCAACGCTGCCGAAGCGTAAATGCTGTAAGAAAAAGCACCCCTCGCGGGTGCTTTTTTGTTTGCCAGGTCAAAATAGCGGCATGTCCCCTATCCGCTCATTTCGAGAGACCCGTTGACCCGCCCCGTCTTTGAGCCTGAAACCCTGCCTGTCGAAGCGACAGGCGCCGATCTGCCGCCGGTGGCCGGCGACCGTCTCACGCCTGATGGCCTGCGCGCACGCTTCGAACAGCGTCTTGCCTGGACCCCCGAGCTCGTCGTCGACGCGCCCTGGCGCGATACCCACGCCGATCCGCGAGTCGCGGCGGTGCTGGTGCCGCTGGTGGTCCGCGAGCACGGCCTGACCGTGCTGCTGACCCAGCGTGCCGACCATCTCAACGATCACGCTGGCCAGGTGAGCTTCCCTGGCGGCCGTCACGAACCCTTCGACGCCGACGCCACCGCCACCGCGCTGCGGGAAGCGGAGGAGGAGGTCGGTCTCGATCCATCGCGTGTGGAAATTCTCGGCGCATTGCCCGACTATCTGACGGGCACAGGTTTTCGTGTGACGCCGGTGATCGGCCTCGTGCATCCGCCGTTCACGGTGAAGGCGGACGCGCTCGAAGTGGCCGAAGTCTTCGAAGTGCCACTCGCCTTTCTGATGAATCCCGTGCACCACGAAGTGCGCGTGTTCCGCTATGAAGGCGGCGAGCGCCGCTTTTTCGCCATGCCGTATCCGCGCGCTGCATCGGCTGAAGCTAGGGAGAATGGCAGTGAAGTCGGCAGCCACTATTTCATCTGGGGCGCGACGGCGGCGATGCTGCGCAACTTCTATCGCTTCCTCGCGGCGTGAGCCGTGCCGGACTGTGCAGTTGTCAGGTGTTTGTCGACGTCCGCGCTCAGTGGCATCCGACCCTGTGCTATCGTTATAAAACAATCGTAAAACTCGAAAAGCACGGCGCATCGCATGACTTTTTTCTCCGTATTGCTGGCTCTGATCATTGAACAGGTACGCGCGTTGTCGCCGAACAATCCGGTGTCCGCGTTGCTTCAATACCATGCGGAGTCGGCGGCGCACGGATTCGATGCCGGCAAGCCGAAGCATGGCTTGCTCGCCTGGCTCGTGGTGGTGATGCCCTGGACGCTGGTCGTCGCGCTCGTCTACTACGTGCTCTATCACATTCACTTTGCGCTCGCGTTCCTGTGGAACGTCGCGGTGCTGTACTTCACGCTGGGCTTCCGCCAGTTCAGCCACTACTTCACGGACATCCACCTCGCGTTGAATAACGACGACGTGCCGCGCGCGCGTGAAATCCTGAACGAATGGACCGGTCTCGATACCGTCGACATGCCTGTCAGCGAGATCGTGCGCCATACATTGATTCATGCGGTGGTCGCTTCGCATCGGCACGTGTTCGGCGTGTTCTTCTGGTTCCTGATTCCGGTCGGACCGGCGGGCGCGGTGCTGTATCGGATTGCCGAGTATCTGGCGCGCACGTGGGCACGCCCGGTCGACGACCGCACCGTCGCGTTTTCGAGCTTCGCGCAGCGCGCCTTCTTCGTGATCGACTGGGTGCCGGCGCGGCTGACGTCGCTGGGCTTTGCGATCGTCGGCAATTTCGAAGACGCGATTTATGCATGGCGCAATCATGCGCGCCAATGGCCGGATGCGAACGACGGCGTTTTGCTGGCCGCGGGCAGCGGCGCCCTGGGCGCACGTCTGAGCGGGCCGCTGGCTGAACCGTCGAGCCTCGACGCGCTCGCCACCGGCGACGGCGGCCCGATGCAGGTCGGCGACGACTGCACGCCGCGCACGCTGCAATCGGCCGTGGGCCTGGTGTGGCGCGCGGTGGTGTTGTGGATGATTCTGCTGCTGATGCTGACGATTGCGGTGTGGCTGGCTTGACGTCGCCAAGCTAGCGCCACTCGAAAAAGAAAACCGGCTTCAGACTGCTGACCAGCCCTACGTTTCTTCGAAGCGTAGGTTTTGTTTTTCCGGCGTGGAAGATCGCGCCGTGAAGCGCGGCGCCCGGGGTTTTTTGCCTATACCGCAGCCACGATGCCACGGTCAGAAAATCAGGAAAGCGCCCCTTCACCCGTCCCGCGGATCCCGCGCCGTCCCACACTGCCAGCACACCGTAAACTGCGCCTCGAGCGCCTCACCGCACTGACGACATCGCCAGCCAGGCGACCCCGCCGCCGGCCCACGCAAAGCCGCATCGATCAACCGTCGCGCCATCGCCTCATCACGTTCATCGACGAGCCAAAGCTCAGGCGAGCACTGATCCGCCGGGATATCGCCGAGCGCGCCGTTCAGATAGCGATTGTGCAACTCGCAAGCAATGCCCGCGGTCGCCAGCACGTTGACCCAATGCTGTCCGATGATCAGATTCGGCGCGCGCATGAGTTTCATGTCAGCGGACGATCTGGCTGGCTTCGTGCACGAGTTGCGCATACAGCGCATGCCGTTCGCGGCGGATGCGGCCATCCGCGACGGCTTCGAGAATCGCGCAACCGGGCTCATGCAAGTGGTGGCAGTTATAGAACCGGCAGTTCGGCAGCAGCGGCCGGAATTCCGGAAACGCGCGCTCGAGCCGGCCTTCGGTCAAATGATGCAAGCCGAATTCCTGGAAGCCCGGCGAGTCGATCAACGCGCCGCCTTCGCCGTCCGCGCTGTCCGGCAGCGGATAGAGACGCGTGAAGGTCGTCGTATGGCGCCCGCTGTTCAGCGCAGTGGAAATCTCGCGCGTGGCGACTTCGGCATCGGGAATCAGCAGATTCACAAGCGTCGATTTGCCCATGCCGGACTGGCCGAGCAGCAGCGTCGAATGACCGTGCAGATGTTCGATCAGCGCGGCACGCGCGGCCTCGGGCTGCATCTTGATCGACACTTCCACAACCGTATAACCCAGCGCGCGATACGATTCGAGCCGCTTGCGCGCGCCTTCGAGCGCATCGGTGACGTCGGTCTTGTTCAGCACGATCAGCGGCTTCAGCTCGTTCGCCTCAGCCGCGACGAGTGCACGCCCGAGCAGGTCTTCGCTGAAATGCGGTTCGGTGGCGAGCACGATCAACAACTGATCGAGGTTTGCAGCGAACAGCTTCGACTTGTACTGATCCGAGCGATACAGCAGATTGCGCCGCTCGCCGATCTCGACGATCACGCCCTGGTCCGCCGACGCCAGCTCATAAATCACGCGATCGCCGACCGCCACTTCGCTGCGCTTGCCGCGCGGAAAGCACTGGAGCATGGCGCCGCCGTCATCCGGCGCGACCAGATAGTGGCGGCCATGCGCGGCCACCACGAGGCCGCCAACGCGCGTGCTGGACGGCGCGCGCGGCGCTTTCGGGGAGCGGCCGCTCATGCGTGCCGCAGCAGGCGGTCGATCCGCTGCGACGCCGGCGGATGCGAGTAGTAGAACGCGGTGTAGAGCGGGTCGGGCGTCAGGGTCGACGCGTTGTCCTCGTACAGCTTGACGAGCGCGTTGACGAGGTCTTGCGCATCGGTCTGCGTCGCGGCGAACGCGTCGGCTTCGAACTCGTGCTTGCGCGAGCTGAGGCTGCCCAGCGGCGTCACGAAGAACAGGAACACCGGCAGCGCGAGGAAGAACAGCACCAGCGCGAGGCCGCTATTGCCGCCGATCAGCGACGGCCGCACGCCTAGCCCTTCATAGAACCACACGCACTGCGTGAGCCAGCCGAGCAGGGCCAGCATCGCGAGACTGATCGCGAAGGTGACGAGCATGCGCTTGATCACATGACGACGCTTGAAGTGGCCGAGTTCGTGTGCGAGCACGGCTTCGATCTCGCTGCCCGACAGGCGCGCGAGCAGCGTGTCGAAGAACACGATCCGCTTGGCCGCGCCGAAGCCGGTGAAGTAGGCATTGCCGTGCGCTGAACGGCGGCTGCCGTCCATCACGAAGAGGCCCTTGGCGGCGAAACCGCAGCGCTGCATCAGCGCTTCGATGCGGCTTTTCAGCGCTTCGTCCTTGAGCGGCTCGAACTTGTTGAAAAGCGGCGCGATAAACGACGGATACAGCACCAGCACGAGCATCTGGAAGGCGACCCAGACGATCCACGTCCACAGCCACCACAGGCTGCCGGCCTGGTTCATCAGCCACAGCACGACGAACAGTAGTGGCAGGCCGAACGCGGCGCCGAGCAGCACGCCCTTGATCCGGTCGACAAAGAAAATGCCCTTGCTCATGCGGTTGAAGCCGAAGCGCTGCTCGACTACGAACTGCCGGTAGTAATCGAACGGCAGGTCGATCACGCTGGTGATCGCGATCACGGCGGCGACCAGCGCGATCTGGCCGATGTAGCCGCGGCCGAGCCAGTCGGAGATGCCGAGATCCAGCGCCTGCACGCCGCCGAGCAGCGTGAGGCCGATCAGCACGGCCGCGCTGACGACGATCTCGATCATGGTCAGACGCGTGCGCTCGACGGTGTAGTCGGCGGCGCGCTGGTGCGCGGTGAGCGCGATGGTGCCGGCGAACTGGCTCGGCACCTGCTCGCGATGGCCGGCCACGAAGCGGATTTGCCGCGACGCGAGCCACAGTTTGGTGCCGACCATCGCCACGACGGCGACGACGAACAGAACGGTGAAGTACAGGGTAGGCATCCGGGGATTCCGTGGTATCTATGCGAGAATTATATGTTTCTTCCCGCCGCGCGGCGGGAACACGCTCAAACCAATCTCAAACGAACAATCGCCGTGGCACGCGGGCTTGCAGACGAGCCGTTTGCCCGGCCATCAGGGCTGCCTTCATGACTGACATCCTCGCATCCACCGAACAGCCGCCGCTTGTGCGCAGCGACATGAATCTCGTCTGGCTGGACATGGAAATGACCGGGCTCGAGCCCGATTCCGACCGCATCATCGAAATCGCGGTGGTGGTGACGAATTCGACGCTCGAGAGGATGGTCGAAGGTCCGGTTCTGGCGATTCATCAGAGCGACGAGACGCTTGCCAAAATGGATCAGTGGAATCAGAACACGCACGGCCGCTCGGGCCTGATCGACCGTGTGAAGGCGTCGACGGTAAGCGAGGCCGACGCCACCGAACAGGTCCGCGATTTCCTGAGCGTCTACGTGCCGCCGGGCAAATCGCCGATGTGCGGCAACTCGATCTGCCAGGACCGCCGCTTCATGGCCCGCTGGATGCCGGATCTGGAGCGCTTCTTCCATTACCGCAACCTCGACGTCAGCACGCTGAAGGAACTGTGCCGCCGCTGGCAGCCGGCCATCTACAAGGGTTTCCAGAAGCGCGCGATGCACACGGCGCTGGCCGATATCCACGAGTCGATCGACGAACTGAAGTACTACCGCGAGCACTTTCTGATCCCGTCGGCGCCGGACGCTGACGCCGCGGCGGAATAAGAACACACGTGCCGGGTTGAATCCGCTCGATCCTGCCTGGCGCGTCCTGCCGGGGGCACCTCGTCAGGGTCGACGTGTCAGTCAACCCCACGCGCCCAAGCTCAAGCCTAAGCCGGCCGGGGCGCGCGCTGCGCGTTCTTCGGCCGGAACGCCTTCACCACGTCGGCGTTGGTTTCCACGTACGGTCCGCCGATCAGGTCGATGCAGTACGGCACCGCGGCGAAAATGCCCGGCACCTTCACCGCGCCGCCTGCTTCGGCGTCGCGCAAGCCTTCCAGTGTTTCCTTGATCGACTTCGGCTGCCCCGGCAGGTTGATGATCAGCGCCGCGTGCTCCGCCGTTTCACGGATCACCGCGACCTGGCGCGACAGAATCGCGGTCGGCACGAAATTCAGGCTGATCTGCCGCATCTGCTCGCCGAAACCCGGCATTTCCCTGGTAGCGACGGCAAGCGTCGCCTCGGGTGTCACGTCGCGGCGCGACGGGCCGGTGCCGCCGGTGGTCAACACCAGATCGCAGCCCACCTCGTCGACCAGTTCGGTCAGCGTGGCGGAAATCGTCGGCGCGTCGTCCTGAATCAGGCGCGTGACCACTTGCCACGGCGAGCTCAGCGCCGCGCCGAGCCATTCCTGCAAGGCCGGAATGCCCTTGTCCTCGTACACGCCGGTGGACGCGCGATCACTGATCGACACGAGGCCGATCACGATTTCGTCGGGGTGATTACGCGTCTGCTTACCTGTGGGATTACGCGTCGCGGTCGTCATCGTCGTCTTCGTCCAGAGCGCCGTCGGCGTCGGCATCGGTCTGCGCGGACGGCCCGTCCGCGTTCTTGATCCACTGGAACAGTTCGCGGAAGTAGCGCGGCGGCTTGCTCTGCTGCGCTTCCTTGCGGGCGTTGCGGATCAGCGTGCGGCCTTGCTGCGGGTCGGCGTTCGGGTGCTGGCGGATGAACTCGGTCAGCGCGGCGTCGTCGGCGAGCAGCTTCTCGCGGGTGCGCTCGATCCAGTGGAGCTTGGCCGTTTCCGCCTTGTTGACGCCGTTATAGGTGTCGAGCGCGGTGCGCAGCGCGGCGGTTTCCTCGTCCAGCAGCGAGCGCATCACGCGGCCGACGTATTGCACCTGGCGGCGTTTGCCTTCGTGATCGGTGATGCGGCGCGCTTCGCGCACGGCGTCGTCGAGCTTTTCGGGCATCGGCATGCGCTTGAGCGCGTCTTTGGGCAGCGCGATCAGCGCCGAGCCCAGTTCCTGCAGCTCGTGCATTTCGCGCTTGAGCTGGGACTTACTGGGACGGTCGTAGCCGTTTTCGTCGACTTCCGGCTCGGCGGATTCGATGGTTTGAATGCGGGTTTTGCGTGTCATTCCGATATTGTAGCGTGCCGCGCCTGCCGAACCCGCCGCGCTGCCGCGCACAAGGCCTCGCGCATTGCGAAGCGATGACAATGCGGCGCTCTGGCGGCGGCGAGGCGAGCATCAGCGAATGCCAGGTACGGCGTCGCGTACCTTGCTATGATCGCGGGATACGTAGCACGACACAGACGCAGACACAGGCGTGCGCGCATGCGCCAGGCATGTGCGCGACCGGTGCGAATCCAGCGAACCTAGCGAACACACCCAGGGCCGCTCGGCCCCGAACAGGACGGCAACGACAATGGCAGCAGACATGGACGTCAAGCAGCGCTTTTTTCCGCATACCCAGGATGAACTGAAGGAAATCGCCTCGGACATCCTTCGTCACGCGAAGTCGCTCGGCGGTACCGACGCGGCGACCGAGATCTCCGAAGGCGACGGCCTGTCCGTCTCCGTGCGGCGCGGCGAAGTCGAGACGATCGAACACAACCGCGACAAGATGGTCGGCGTGACGGTGTTCATCGGCAACAAGCGCGGCAACGCGAGCACTTCGGACTTTTCGTCGCAGGCTTTGAAGGACACGGTCGCGGCGGCCTACAACATCGCCCGCTTCACGGCGGAAGACGATTGCGCGGGTCTCGCCGAAGCGGAGTTGCTGGAAACGGCGCCGCGCGATCTCGATCTCTATCACCCGTGGAATCTGTCCGCTGACGAAGCGGTGGAAATCGCCCGCCGCTCGGAAGATGCCGCGTTCGCGACCGATCCGCAGATCAAGAATTCGGAAGGCGCGAGCGTCTCGGCACAGCACTCGCAGTTCGTGCTGGCCACTTCGCGCGGCTTTCTGGCGGGTTATCCGTACTCGCGCCATTACATCGCGTGCGCGCCGATTGCGGGCAGCGCCCGCAACATGCAGCGCGACGACTGGTACACGTCGACCCGCAGCGCCGGGGATCTGGCCGATCCGGAAGCGGTGGGCCGTTACGCGGCGCAGCGCGCGCTGGCGCGCATCGGCGCACGCGGTCTGGATACGCGCAAGGTGCCGGTGCTGTTCGAAGCGCCGCTCGCCGCGGGCATTCTCGGCGCGTTCGTGCAGGCCACGAGCGGCGGTGCGTTGTATCGCAAGACCTCGTTCCTCGTCGACAGCCTCGGCAAGCCGGTGTTCGCGCCGCACGTGCAGGTGGTCGAAGATCCGCACGTGGCCCGCGCCATGGGCAGCGCGCCATTCGACGAAGAAGGCGTGCGCACCAAACAGCGTTCGGTGGTGAAGGACGGCGTGGTGGAAGGCTATTTCCTGTCCACTTATTCGGCGCGCAAGCTCGGCATGCAGACCACCGGCAATGCCGGCGGTTCGCACAATCTATCGCTGCGGAGTTCGAACACGCGCCCCGAGGACGACTTCGAAGAAATGCTGCGCAAGCTTGGCACCGGCCTGTTGCTGACCGAACTGATGGGGCAGGGCGTGAACTACGTGACGGGCGATTATTCGCGCGGCGCGTCGGGCTTCTGGGTCGAGAACGGCAAGATCCAGTATCCAGTCGAGGAGATCACGGTGGCGAGCACGTTGCAGGAGATGTTCCACCATATCGTGGCGATCGGCGCGGATACGATTACGCGCGGCACCAAGCAGACCGGCTCGGTGCTGATCGAGCGGATGACGATCGCGGGGCAGTAAGCGGTTCCCGGCCGCATCCCAGCGGCCCTGTTGGTTGGCTAGTAGAAGCGGAAACGCCACGCAATCTATTGCGTGACGTTTTTTATATCAGGCGGGCGGCGGCCGTCTGCGCATGGGCGGCAAGTACGCCGCGAGCCAGCGACCTCAAGCGCCTTTGCGCTTATACGTCACGAACGCGTAGTCGAAATCGTTCGGCGCATCCGCGCGATGCGTTTCATGCGCGACTTCTTCCCACTCGTTTTCGTCGAGTTCGGGAAAAGTGGCGTCGCCTTCGAAGTCGGCGGAAATCTCGGTGATGATCAGCTTGTCCGCCTGCCGCAAACCTTCCGCATACAACTGCGCGCCGCCGATCAGAAACGCTTCCGGCGCCTGATCCTGCGCGGCGAGCTTGAGCGCGTCTTCGAGCGTCGTGGCCGCGTCGCAGCCCTGAAAACGCCGGGTGGCATCCCGTGTCACGACGATGTTGCGGCGTCCCGGCAACGGCCGGCCGATCGACTCATGCGTTTTGCGGCCCATGATGATGGGCGCGCCCATGGTCGTGCGCTTGAAGAACGCGAGGTCTTCGGGAAGTCGCCAGGGCAACTGGTTGTCGCGGCCGATCACGCCGTTGTTGGCGCGAGCGACGATCAAGGTGAGCGTCGTCATCGAATGGAAAGGGGAACGTAACCGGACTGATTCTACCTGACGCACGGGTCCGCGCCGCCGCGGCGGGTTTCGGCCCGGCCGCCGCCGGTGCGGCGGCAGCGCAGCCGGCCGGGACGCGCCGTGCCAACCACGCGCTCGCCGCAGCCGGCTGCGGCTGTTGATCACGCGGCGTCACGCAGCTTCACGAGATGCCGCCGGCCGTGGCCAGCCCGCGCCGCCTCATTCCTGCGCGCTATCGTCCGCGGCGAATGCCGCCTTCTCGTCGGCGGCGCTCAATTCGCGCAAGCCGTGCTGACCCATTAGCCGATACAGCGTCACACGCGAAATATTCAGATCCAAGGCCGCCTCGTTCAGCCGATGACGATGACGCAGCAGCGCCGCTTCGATCGCGCGCTTCTCGGCGGCCTCGCGCGCTTGCGAGAGCGTCATGCTCTGCTGCGCGGTGAAGTGCGCGAGATCGAGGTCGTCGGCGGAAATCAGCTTGTTCTCCGCCATCACGATCGCGCGGCGCACCCGGTTGATCAACTCGCGGACGTTGCCGGGCCAGTTGTAGTTGTAGAGCGCCTCGATCGCCGACGGCGTGAAGCCGCGGATCTTGCGCGCGCTGTCGGTCTTGAACTTGTGCAGGATGTGCTGCGCGAGAATTTCGATGTCCTTGCCGCGCGCGCGCAGCGGCGGTTCGTCCACACGCAGCACGCAGAGCCGATGAAACAGGTCGGCGCGGAACTGGCCGTCGCGCATCGCACCTTCCAGATCGACGTGCGTCGCGGAAATGATCCGCACGTCGACCGGAATCGATTCGCGTCCGCCGAGCCGCTCGATCTTGCCTTCCTGCAAAAAGCGCAGCAGGCTCGCCTGGCTCTCGAGCGGCAGGTCGCCGATTTCGTCGAGCAGCAGCGTGCCGCCGTCGGCGGCCTCGACGCGGCCGATCTTGCGTTGAGTCGCGCCGGTGAACGCGCCGCGTTCATAGCCGAATAATTCGGACTGCAGCAGATGGTGCGGAATCGCGCCGCAATTGATCGCGATGAACGGCGCCTTGCGGCGCGGCGATCGCTCGTGAATCGCGAGCGCGGTCAGCTCCTTGCCGGTGCCCGACTCGCCGGAGATGAACACGCTGGCGTCGGTATTGGCCACCTTGCGGATGGTGCGAAAGAGTTGCCGCATGGCTTCGCAGGTGCCGACCATTTCCTCGTCGCCCGACTCGCTCATGGGCGGCGCGACTTCGGGATCGCACAGCGTCACCATGCCGAACGCGTGGCCGACCAGATAGTCGATCGTGGCATTGGCCACCGGCATCTTCACGAAGTCGAAACAGTAGTGGCGCACGAGGCGCCGCACCACTGGATCGTTGAGCCGTTCGCTGGTGGCGAGCGCGATCCAGCCGACCTGCTGCTGGCGCAGGCTCGCTTCGAGGCCGGCGAGATCGCGCGGCGGAAAGCTCGCCACATCGACGATGCCCGCGCAAGCCACATCGGGTTTCAACAGACGGCCGAGTTCATGCGCTGAGCGTGCCGCCACGACGTGCCAGCCGCGGCTTTTCAGATGCGCGATCAGCGTGTCGTCCGGTGTACGCGCCACGTAGACCAACAGCCGTTCGACGCCGGAGCCGGCCACCGCGGCCAACGGCGCCGCGTCGCCGATCGACGCCACGACCGCCAAGGGCTGGCTTGTCGCGACATCGGCGGGCCGGCTCGCATTTATCCCGTTCGGCAGCACCCGTGTCGTAAGCGCTCCCGATCCCGTTCCGGCTACCGGAGCAACACTGGTCAGATGAGGTGATTCACGCACGTTCGACCTCGTATCGTTGGCACGTCAGAATGTGTAGGGAAACCGCATGCCGACCACGAAGTTCGGCGCGTCGGGCGTCAAGCCCACGGAGACCGAGCCGTTGATGGTCAGGTGCTTGTTCACGACGTGGTTCAGGCCAAAATTGAGCGCCGCGGCGGTCGTCTCGCTGCCTGGCACCTTTTCGTATGAGCCCCCGGGCGCGCGCGTCTTCGATTCGGGTGCGAGCGCCATCGTGTAGGAGATGCTGGCCGAGTCCTTGTCGGAGAATGCGAGCGCTACGCCGCCGCCGAACTGCACGATGTCGCCGAGCTTGACCGTCGCCGGCTGGGTTTGGCCCTGCACCGACGAGATGTCCGCGAACGAGCGCGCGATGTTGTAGGTGTAGGAGACGCTGCCGAACAGCACCACCGGGTCATAGGTCTTCAACAGCGAGACGCCGGCCGTGACGTTCCAGAAGCCCGTGCCGGTGGGCAGCTTGCTCGGCGCCACCAGATTGGTATTGTTGGCGTCCAGCTGCACCAGCTTCTCGCCGAACGGCGAGGTGCCGGTCGGCGCCTTGATGCGCAGGCTGCCGACCACGTCCGGCAGACTGTTGGTCTCCTTCAGGAACTGGTAGTAGATCCCGAAGTTGACGTCGCCAATATTGCTGCCGTTCACCGACGCATCGGACATCGTGCTCGCCGCGCCGCCCGCGCCGCCCACAATGAAGTTGCTATGCCGGTAGATGTACGGCACGTCGACGTCGATACTCATGCGGTCGGTCAGGCCGTAGCGCGTATCGAGGTCCGCCATCACCTGGTGCGACTTGGTCTCGCCCAGGTTGATGTTGCCGAGGAAAATCGCGTCGAGCGCGAGGAAGCCCGACAACTGCAACTGACGGCGATCGTAGTAGGTGTCGCTGATCCCCCAGTCCATTGTCAGCTTGTGGTCGAAGAGCGGGGCATGCTCGCGCTGCACGACCGCTTCTTCGGCCTGCGTGCGCACCGGTTCGGCCGCTTTCTGCGTCTGGCCGATGGCGCCGCTGCCGTCGCTCGCGGGCGGCAGGCCGCCCGCGCTGCTGCCTGCGGGCGGCGGCGGATAGACGGGCACGCCGGTCGCCGTGCCCGTGTTGCCGCCGGGCGCGGGGGCGCCGGGATTGACCTGGGCGAGCGGCGGCAGCGGTACCGGTAGGCCGTCCGCGCCGGGCTGTTCGGCCACGGTTTCGCTGCCGGCCGGCGCGCCGGCGCCCGGTACGCCGCGGCCGCGTTGCGACATCTCCAGATTGGTCACCTGGCGCTCGAGTGAATGAATCTGCCGCTGTTGCTCGTCGACGACCCGCATCAACGTATTCAGACGTTCTTCGACCGATTGTCCAACGAGCGCCTGGGCGCTCGCCCCTTGCGAAAGTGCGAATAGCATGACGGCGGCTGGGATGGCCGCCAGTGCCATGCGCGGCACCTTCTTCGATGAAAGAGTGCTCATTTTGTGTTCCCCCGGTGTTCGGGCCGCGCGTCCCCCGGTCCAGACGGCGTGCGGCCTTACGTGTACTGCCTTGCTACGGTCGGCGGGTGGCGGCCCGGATGCCTATCTCCTGTTTTGCAGAGCTTGTAGTACGCCTAACTGGCGGATCATCGAGGCCGACATTGGCTGAGTTTGCAAATGCAGCTGCAATGCGTTGGCGACTTGCTGGTTATTGCCTGCAATCTGCAGCAACTGGGCGATTTGCCCGTTGCCCGGTGTGACGGTCTGGGTGGCGAGCCCAGCCGGCGTCTGCAGCGCGACACTGATGCCGTTGCTGCCGAACGAGATGCCGGCTTTGACGGAGCCGGTCGAATTGCTGGCCGCGGCTGACGGGGCATTGGCGGTGCCCGTCAGCGTCACGGCGTTGTTGTTGAAATCGATGAGCGCGGAGTTGGCGCCGCTGTTACGGTCGCCCGCCACCTGTGTCACTTGTGAAACACCGTTGACCGCAATGCTCTGGCCACCGTTGGCCTGAGCGTTGGGATTGGCGCCCGAATTGGCAGCATTGGCATGGCTGCCGGGGCCGCCGCCGGTCACGCTCGCGAGCGTGCTGACGGTGGTGGTCACCTGGCCGAACGCGTTCTGGGCCGCGCCGAGCGTGCCCTGGGCGACGGCGGTCACGCCGTTGGGCAGTTGCCATTGCGAGATGAGGTTCAGAACGAAGCCGGAGATCATCGTGCCGCCGGCATACTTGCCGGTCTGGCCGGCGAGGACGTCGTCGTCCACCATCTGCACCTTGACGGCGGGGGGGCCGCTGTCATGAGAAGCGAGAAATTCAGGCAACGGCGGCGAGCTGGCGTCTGATGCTGCCTGGGCGTTGCCGCTTATTCCGCTTAAGCCGCACGTCATGGTGCAGATCGCGAGCCCGAGCTGGGTGAGGTGTTGCTTCATGGTTGGTTCAGAACAGGTCTGCCTTGATCAAGCCGTACTCGACAAAGGGAGTCGCAGCGGTGCCGTTGGCCAGCGCGCTGGCGCGCAGCTTGAGCGCGAGCGACTCGTTGTCCTGCAAGAGCGGGGAATCCTCCCTGAAGGGTTTGCCGAGGACCGCGAATACCAGACCGTTCCAGGTCCGGACGAAGTCCTCTTCGAGCAGGATGCGATTGCCGAGGGCAGGATCCGCGATGAACACGCGGCCATCCTGCGCATGCTTGACGATCACGAAATGCTCGTACCCGTCGATGTTCATCAGAACCATCACGGGAATCTGCAAATGCTGGAGCGCGTCGGCGTTGACCCGGAAGCCGCGGCCGCGCAAACCGATGGTCTCGACGAATTTCTTCATGTCGAGCATGGAGAAGCCATTCTTGACAACGACCTCGGGCGTGGAGAACACCATCATCCGGCGGATCAGTTCGGTCTCCGGAATATCGATGCCATAGCCGTATTTGAGGAGCGTGGCCAGCGCCGCCGCACCGCAGCTGTAATCGAACTGCTGATTGACGATGTGGCTGTAGCGGATGTCCTTCATCGAGCGCACCGTCTTTTTCAACGGAACGCCCGCCAGCGTGGACGTGTCGATGCTCGCCTGCGCGTAACTCTGGCCCACGCACAGCGTGCAGCTGGCCAGCGCTACGGCGAGCCGTAGCGCTGGGTACCTCTTGAACCCCGACATGCTGGTCTCCCCCTTCTATACGCGCCGGCCGCTGCGATGGCTGCCGGCGCGTCCTCCCCCAACTACTTGCTGGCTTCTTTTCTTCTGCCTGTCGCCCGCTTAGTGGCCGCTGTTCAGCGCAGCGATCGCGAGGCCGTTGTGCTGCAGGTTGCCCGCGCCGCCGGCGATATTCACGCCGATGTTGCCGGACGCATTGGTCAACGAGTTGGCGCCCAGCATCGCGGTGCCCTGGAATTGACCCGTGACCGTCATGCCGGCGGTTTGCGAGTTGTCATCCGTGGCGACCATCGCGGTGGTCAGCGCATTGCCCGCCTTGGTCGTCGTCACGGCACCGGCGAGGCTGTTGTTTTGTACGTTGCCGATACCCGAGGCGACGTTCACCCCGACGTTGCCCGTCACCCCCGACAGCGAGCCATCCCCGATCGACGCATTCAGATTGAAGTTGTTGATCCGGGCAGTGCCGCTCGACGATTGCGTGCTGAAGATCTGCGCATTGCCGAACACGTTGCCGACATCGACCGAGGCCAGCGACACGTCATTGCTTTGGGCGTTGCTGATGCCTTCCGCGATGTTGATGCCCAGGTTGCCCGAGACGCCGCTGGCGGCATTGGTGCCGGTGGTGGCGGTCAGCGTGGCGGCCGCTTGCGTGTTGGTGTGCTGTGTCACCGAGCCTCGGGTCGTCACGTCGGTCGTGGTGAGGCTTGCGTCGACGCCGAATGCCGCGGCATAGGCATCGGAGGACGAGGTCCGGCTGGTCGTGTAGCCGGACGATTGTTCGCCGACCGACGCAAAGCCCGAACCTTCGCTAGCCTTGTAGCCCCATACCTTGCCCTGTCCGGATGCTTCCGATGCTTCGAAGCCGCCGGCCACGCCCGACGTGTTGGCGTAGCTCGATTCGTTGTAGCCGGCCTGGAGTCCGCCCGCCGCATGGAACCTGCCGCCGCCGGCGAACGGCGTGTTGATGGCCGCATAGTTGTAGTTGCCGCCGATCGAGCCGCCGGCTGCGATATGGCCACCGGCGTTCTGGCTGGTGTGCGTGAAGCCGCCGGTAATCGCCGCTGCCTGCTGGCTGGTCTGATAGCCGCCGCCCGCCACCGACGCGCTCTGGCTGCCATACACGTAGCCGCCCGATGCCTGATAGCCCTGCGCGCCCGACGACGAAGTCGAGTGGCTTTGCGATGCCACCGCGAAGACCGAGCCGCTGCCCTTGATCGACGAGCTATTGTTGTTGTAGGTGGTCGTCACGCGGCCGGTCGTGTAGCTCTGCGCTTGCGGGTTGAGCGTCGCGTTGACGTTGACCGACTGGCTGTTGTTGATCACCGCGCCCGCTGTGCTGGACACGTGGACGCAGCCGTACAGGCCGACCCAACCTTCGACGCCGATCGCTTCGCCGACCAGCGTGGCATTGAACAGGTAAGCCTTTTGCGGTGCGGCAATCGCGCTGCCGGATGCGGCAACGAGAACGGCTGCGGCAATAAGAGTGCGCTTCATGATTCGCTCCGATACTTTAAATGTGGTCAGTTAAAAAAAGTGCCCGCCGGGGGACGGAGCACAAAACTGTTTGCCGTGGCATTACCGGCGCCGGCTGTCTGGTTGATCTGCACGATCCCGCTGACGTTCTTGAATGCATCGCTGGAGATGGTTGCCTCGCGTACGCTATGAACTCCGATTGATTGCCCCAGACCTCCGTTTTTCGGGGCCATCGCGGATAGCTCCCCATCCGAGACGGTCTCGACTCCGAGCGCCGCAGTGCCCAATTGGGTGCTGTTGCGCTGCAGATTTCCTGCTCCTGCGGACTGGTTCACCAGCACCGCACCGGATGAATTCGAAAAAGCATTGGCTTCGATCGACGCCCGCGCATTCGTGACCTTCGCGGCCACGGCGGCGCTTTGCATGCTGGCGTTGTCGTTGCCGACCACGCCGCCGTTCGATACCGTGATCTGATTGGTCTGCGCGTTGTTCAGGCCGGCCGTTTCGTTGACCGCGAACGCGCCCGTCGCGCCGGCTGCCGCGCCGTTGGCGATGGTCGAGGTGGCGCCGATCGCCGGCGCCGACTGCGCGTGGGCGTGGTTCGCCACCAGGGCGGCGCCCATGCAGACGCACAGCGCCGCATGCAGCGTCCGAAGCTTGAGTGGATGCAGGAGCGGGCTCATTTCAAACCCCCGAGTGCGCCGGTGAGCGCGTTCGACAGCGGCGCCAGCGCGCCCGTCACCGACGAGGTGATGGTCCCGCCGATGCCCGGCGCGGGCAGGCCGATGCCGCCGGAATTGAGCGCCACGTTGTTGCCGGTCGTCTTGCCGCTGAGGATCTGGGTGACCGCCTGCATACCGGTACCGCCGAGCACGCCGCCGGCCGCTACGCCGCTGGACCCGTGCGCATTCGTCAGATCGGTGTCGCCCACGATCTGGGCGACCGCCGGATTGAATGAGTTGGCCGGGAAAGTGGTGGCGCGCACGGCGACCGGGTCCTGACTCTTCGGCACCGGTACGAAAGCGTCGCGCGGCGTAACCGTGCGCTCGACGATGATGTCACCCGGATTGACGGCCTGCTGCGCCATGGCGTCGACGGCAAAAGAGGCGCCGAGCAGGACCAGGACGCTTGCCAGTGCCGCCGGCAACGAGATGTGCGGCGACACCCGCGACCTGAGTACGCGCGGCGTCCGGATGGAGGTAGTCATGTCGGTCCTTGCTTGCGTCTTGTGTCTTGTTGTCTTGCCTGCGGGCGATGTATCCGCCACCCCGCCACCCCTGTGTGCTTCGTTATTTTGTTCGGCTACTTTCTTTGATAGTTGGCGACGTTGCCCTGCGCGGCGCGTGCCGCGTCGATCGGAATCGGTAAGGGCGAGGGCGGGGCGATCTCGTCCCACAGCGTCACGTTGTTGCCGCTGCCGCCGTTGCCGCGCATGAGTTGCGGCGTGGTGGCGACCATCACCATGCCGACCGCGCCGCCGCGTTGCCGCGAGAGCACCTGGTCGTCGAGCGAAAAATCGTTCACGGATGCACCATCGGCCGGAATGCTCAGCACGTTGGCGGCAAGCTGGCGGAATGCGGTGGCGGCGCGGGTTGTCGTGTCGGATGAGGTGGGCGCGGCGATCGTGTCGGGCGGGAAGGTGGCGGAGCCTGCCTCGGCGGATTCCGTCAGCGTGGCGGATGGAGCCTGTCCGGCTTCCTGTGCATTGGCGCCAATGGGCAGCACGATCAGCGCGATTGCGGTGCAAAGTGCCGCGCATGGTGCAATCTTGCCCAGATCGATGCGGAAAGCGAGTCGCATGATGTGTCTCCTTGGTGCATGGCATTTAGCGAAACGTGTGCCATCGCTCGCAATCCATTGATGCATGAGGGATGCGAGTCAAAACGTGGGAGCCACAATTCAGAAATCGGACAAAAACGTTTCAGCGCTGAAACGGTGGGCAGGAAATACCTGTAATTCGTTAATCTGGCCGGTACGAACTACCTTGGGGTCTACGCCAGGAAAAGCGCTTCCACTAATGATTTATTCGTCGGCTGAATAACTCTTTATCGCCCGCGGAACCGCGCTGGCTAAGGAGTGCGCGATTAAATTCGCATAATTGTTTTCCAAGCGGCGCGCGTATAGTAAGCTCTCGAAAAAGAGCTTCAGATTTAAAAAAGCCCGCTAACGGGCCGTCTCAAACACACACGCCGCTTTCTTGGGGATCAGCTGTCCGCACGGAATGGAATGGCCGTTCGGTTTTTGCTATATCGCGAATCCCGAACGAGTCAGCGTGTCTGAACTTGTTTCAGGTGCGTGCGTCATCCTTAACGTTCGTTGACGAGAGGATCTGAATAATGGAACCCGCAACGCGGCAACTGATTTACGTTTCGCGCGATCCGAGCGCGGAGCTGAATACTCGGTTTCACCAGCGCGGCTGGCATGTGGAAGTCGTAGGGTCGGCGCGCGACGTGCGCCGGGCGGTTCGCGCCGGAATGGCGGCGGGCGGCCTGCTGGATCTGTCTAGCGAATTTCAGCCACACGAAATCGCCGCTTTCGAATCCTGCCTGACCATGCCGAACGTCGGCTGGGTCGCGGCCACCATGCCGGGACAACTGCAGGACGCCGCGTTGCGCCGGCTCGTACGCGACTACTGTTTCGACTACGTGACGGTGCCGTATTCGGGCGACAGGATCGTCGACTCCGTGGGCCACGCCTACGGCATGATTTCCCTCGGCGAAACGGCTTCCAACGATGCATCGCAAGGCGCCGAAGGTGAAATGGTCGGCTCGTGCGACGCCATGCTCGCGCTGTTCCGCTCGATCCGCAAAGTGGCGATGACCGACGCACCGGTATTCATCTCGGGCGAATCGGGTACTGGCAAGGAACTGACGGCGGTCGCGATTCACGAACGCTCGGCGCGGCGCAACGCGCCTTTCGTGCCGATCAACTGCGGCGCGATTCCGCCGCATCTGCTGCAATCGGAACTATTCGGCTATGAACGCGGCGCGTTCACTGGCGCCAATCAGCGCAAGATCGGCCGCGTGGAAGCGGCGAACGGCGGGACGCTCTTTCTCGACGAAATCGGCGACCTGCCGCTCGAAAGCCAGGCGAGCCTGCTGCGGTTTTTGCAGGAGCGCAAGGTGGAGCGGCTGGGCGGGCACGGCGCGATCGACGTCGACGTGCGCATCATTTCGGCCACGCACGTGGATATGACGGCGGCGATGATCGAAGGACGGTTCCGTTCCGACCTCTACCACCGCTTGTGCGTGCTGCAGATCGACGAACCGCCGCTGCGCGCGCGCGGCAAGGACATCGAACTGCTGGCGCGGCACATGCTGGAACGTTTCAAGAAAGATGCAAGCCGCCGCTTGCGCGGCTTCGCGCCGGACGCGATCGCGGCGCTGCATAACTACGGCTGGCCGGGCAATGTGCGCGAGCTGATCAACCGCGTGCGGCGCGCCATCGTGATGTCGGAAGGGCGCGCGATCACGGCGCGCGATCTCGAGCTCGCGGAATATGTGGAGATCGTGCCGGTGTCGCTCGCGCAGGCGCGTGAAGCAGCCGAACGTCAGGCGATCGAACTGGCGCTGTTGCGTCACCGCGGGCGCCTTGGCGACGCCGCGCAGGAACTCGGCATCTCGCGCGTCACGTTGTATAGGCTGTTGTGCTCGCATGGCATGCGCCATATGGAAGGGGAACCGCTCGCCACGCCGCACGGCGAATTGCCGGCTTCGGTGCCGCATCTGTAGATCGTTTGACGGGCCTCGCGGGTCTCGTGGGCCGGAAACGATTTCAGCGGTTCGTCCGGCGCGTATCGAGCGATCCTGTGACCGGTCGCGTGCCGTTCGCTCCCGCCAACCTGGCAATGCCTTGCGCCACCTCTTCCCTCGATATTTTCGATGCCGCGCGCCATGACCAGGCGTCGTCCGGCCGCGCTTGTTAAAATCGGGTTTTCCGCTCAATCTCCGTGGCGCCCGGATCGACCCGATCAGCGTCTCGTCGAAGGAACCCGAATGAAACAATACCTCGACCTCGTCCGCACGATTCTCGATACCGGCACGTGGCAGGAGAACCGCACTGGCATCCGCACCATCAGCATGCCGGGCGCGATGTTGCGCTTCGACCTTCAGCAAGGTTTTCCCGCGGTCACCACGAAAAAGCTGGCGTTCAAATCGGCGGTGGGCGAACTGGTCGGGTTCCTGCGCGCCTCGCGCAGTGCCGCGGATTTCCGCGACCTCGGCTGCAAGGTGTGGGACGCGAACGCCAACCAGAATCCGCAATGGCTGGCCAATCCTTATCGTCAGGGTCCGGACGACCTCGGCGACGTGTACGGCGTGCAGTGGCGCCAGTGGCCGGCCTACAAGGTGCTGGACGCGAACGCGAGCGCCCAGCTTGCCGATGCGACGGCGCGTGGCTTCCAGGTAGTGACCGAGTTCGATGAAGACGGCAGTAACAAAATCCTGCTGTACAAGGCGATCGACCAGTTGCGCCAGTGTCTCGACACGATCATGCAGAACCCGGCTGACCGGCGCATTTTGTTTCATGCGTGGAACCCCGCGGTGCTGGACCAGATCGCGCTGCCGGCTTGCCATCTGCTGTATCAGTTTCTGCCGAATGTGGTGCGCAAGGAGATTTCGCTGTGCCTGTACATTCGCAGCAACGACGTCGGTCTCGGCACGCCGTTCAATCTGACCGAAGGCGCGGCGTTGCTGCATCTGGTCGGTCGTCTGACGGGGTACACGCCGCGCTGGTTTACCTATTTCATCGGCGACGCGCACCTTTTTGTGGAACCTAAAAAGGCATCAACCTACCACTGACAAAGGCTTAGACCCGGTTCTCCCTCTGGTATTTCTTCAGAAAGTACCAACGCTGTAGCTTTCCCCCTGCGCATTGCCGCTAAGCCAGAATCTCAACGCCTTCCAAATTGACCCGTCTCTTCGACGATGGCGACGTCGCGCGTCTTACGTTCGCTACCGCGACGAATGTCGCGTGCAAACAACAGTACCCGTGAAGAGTCGACGTGAGAGCGCGGCCGTACTGGCCACGTTTGCGCAGGGCAGCCTCATGCGTCACCACATCAGGACGATGACTGACTACCCGAGTTGAGATTTTCGTGGAGTGCTTCTGCCTTGGGTGCCTCTGCTTGCGGTATGTCCGCGGCCAGAGATTGACCATTACGACGAGCGGAGAAGTGCGACCGGGTCGACGTCAAGGCCATAGGCCAACTTTTGCAAGTTGTCGAGGGAGATGTTGGTTGCCGACCGCTCGACCTGACTGACGTACGTCCGATGGAAGCCACACATATCGCTGAGTTTTTCTTGTGACAGGCCTCGTTCAGTGCGCAGCTTCCAGACGTTTTCTGCAACGCGTCGGCGCAGGTACGGGTCGAATTCGTTCAGCTCAGTGTCAGTCATGGACGGGAATTTCGCCCACCACCAGTTTTTCGTCTACCGGCTATACGTCTACCGTTTATACATCTACTGTGTATACATCTCATTCGAACGTGTTTATCATGAACGAAAGGTCGACAAGCGATGCTTTGCCGTACCTTCAAGCGCGCGCTCCGACAGCGATAGGGCAATGCCAAAGCCAAAGACAGCCTGCTCAGTTCGAATTTCATGGCATACGAAGTTGATACGGCGCGAAGGCGCTGGTAGTCGTGCGTGGTGTTTCTGAAGCGGCTCAGCAGCCCTGCACGCTGGATAGCCTCTCGTCGCAACGTCGACCGGTGCACCCGTGAGTTGGCACAACGTTGATGTTGTCGTGACTTTTATCGGGGACCTCCCGAGCCAGCTTTGCATGACGGACGAATGGCACCGGACAGCAGCCGTTTTGGCGCCAGCAAAGTGGCGCGCGCAAGCAACCAAGGAGATTTTGATGGCCCGTCAGCCCGTTCCTCAGACCACGGTCGAGCCCGATGTCTATCTCTCGCGTTGGAGAATCTTCGAGACCGATGATGGTTTGCAGCGTCTCGTCGGCTACGACTCCGTTGACCGGGGACGTGTGAGTTCTGCTCTCGTCACGTTGAACCAGGAAACGATGCGCGTCCAGTCGAGCGACGGCCTTATCTACCGACTCCTTGGCGAGCCCGGAAACTTTTGGGATGTTATCGACACCTGGGACATCTGGTTTCACACCATCACCCGCGGACAGGGGGGCGCGGTTAAAGATGTGACAGAACAGATGTGCGGAAAGTCCGTGGGTGACGACGATGCCTAGCGTTCACATGTAGTTGCACGCGCGGCGGAGAGATGCAGTAGCGATTCGACTCTGCACCCACAGCACTTAGCCTCGCTTAAGTAAAAGGAATGGCCATGCCGCCTCGGTCTACGCGTGAGACGAAGAACGACACATTACTCAATGAAGAGTGGATACAACATATCCTACGTCGCGCCGTCGTCGCCGCTATCCTGTGCGACCCGAAAGTCATTGAAACGATGATGCAAATCCCTGATGCAGCGCTCGGCCGACTTTTCAAGAATCATCTCTGTGAAGCCATGGGCATAGCTACTGTGTACGGAATTGACGTACCGGCGCTTCAAGAGGAAGAAGGGAATCTTCGAAAGCGCGTCGAACGCGCGTCGAAGGGGGCACCGGAACATGAGCCTTTGCCAGGGGCCAATAAAGCGAACGCTGAGCGCTATCCGCTCGTGCTTCAAGGCAAAGTGCTTCGAACTCACGACTTTTGCAACGCCGCCGGCATCACAGAAAAGAAGCTGGATAGGCTTGTCGCTTCCGGGCGAATGTTCCGCCTCTTTTTTGGCGCCGAGTCGTACTATCCAGCCTTCTTCCTCGCGCCCATGATTTTCCGTGACGACTTCAGAAAAGTCATTCGTAGTCTTGGCGAAATTGACTCATGGACAATGTTTGACTTCTTCACGACATCGATTGAGTCGCTAGACGGCGATACGCCACTTCAACGGCTTTCAGTCGAAGATGTCAAATCGGTAGTGAAAGAAGCCGCGACCTTTGCGCAACAATATGTGCAGCTTTTCCCATAGGCACGAGACCTCAGGTTCTAACGTCTGCCGGTCATGACAGAACTGCTGACCTTCGCCGTCAATAGCTCCGCACTTTTGGTCGTGCCGGCAGTCGCGTTCGTACTCAGCTTGGTCACGCTGCACATCAAAAGGAGATACGTGAAAGAGGGGATTTTGTTCGGGTGCAAGGCCTCGGAACACGACCGCCGCGCATCAAAAGAGGGAAATGAAATGAACTCGGGTAGCGATATTGACCTTGAGATTGCGCTTCGCAAGTTCCATGAATTGGGCTTGGCGGACGGGGACTTGGGATATGCCTATTGGTATAAAGTCGGGCAGCTACTCAAACGAGCGGCTGGCCTGCAAGCGCAAATCGACGCGCTCAGCAAAGAGTTGGAACAGTTGCGCGCCACGCGACAGAAAAGGAATTGAAACTGATGCTTGGTTCTGGTCCTAGTTTGGGACACTCCCGCGGATGCACATCTACATGAACATGAACGCCGACGAGCATCTGACGACAGACCACGTCGCAGTTAGCAGACTTCTTTCGAAGATTTTGCGACATGAACCCGAGATGATTGGCATCCGGCTCGACAGTCAGGGCTGGGTATCTGTCGACGAACTGATACGCGCAATCGAACGCGCTGCGCGTACTGCGGGTGCGTCAAAGCGGTTTAGAACGATGCCAGCAGTTACGAGAGACGTCATTCTGGCGGTCGTCGCGACGAGCGACAAACAGCGCTTCTCACTATCCGCAGACGGCGAGCGAATACGCGCGGCGCAAGGTCACTCGATAGAGGTGAACCTAGGCTATGCCGCAATAGAGCCCCCGGCCATTCTGTATCACGGCACCGCGTGGAGCAACTGGGCGAGTATCACTGTTGAAGGATTGATACCTCGAACCAGGCACGCCGTCCATCTGAGCACGGACATCGACACGGCAACTCGAGTAGGTGCTCGCCACGGGTCACCATTGGTTCTCGTCGTGGACGCTTCGCAGATGTACGTCGATGGGCACACCTTCTCTTGCTCGGATAACGGCGTTTGGCTTACTTCGGTAGTCCAGACTATATACCTGTCTCAATTAAAACACGGTGAGCGCGGGCAGAAGTGATGGAGGTGTGTGCTCAGCGAGACCCAAGACATTCTTCGCAACCGACTTGAAATGAACGAGCAATCGCATCTTGAAGAGCTGCTATTGAGTAGGTCCGAGCGCCCCTCGGAAGACTTCAGTCGGAGCTGGCAGATGAGGAAATCCCCTAGCTGCGGCATCATCCGCTCGGGACCTACAACGGGCAAGTGGTGCATTTTCGCGCCTTCATCCGATGTCGACCAGGCATGGGCGAAAATCAAATGCGCCGTTGAAGGCGACAACCTATTGTTTGCGAAGGTATCGACGGCTCTGCGCAGCATGGGTCGTGATGGTCACGTCATTTGCGTGTACACGCAAGATTGGACAGACAAACAAGACCTCTTGCACGTACGTGAAGTGTTACGGTCGCTGGGCTTTATCGGCGAGCTCGGGTACAAGCGTGACATCGACACCCTGAAGAGAATTTACGGCCCTGACGAATGGTATCTACGCGCGTAGCAGCAGTTGAACTCGCGTGGCGACGTGGCGTTGCTGGCCCCGCGCGCACCGTCGACTTTGTATCGCGCCACACTCTCTTGCACAATGACGCTTACACAGATGACTGATTTGCGAGATGGAAAGCTGGAGAAAGCAGCCGGCTGGCTGCGGGACGCCGACGGACTTCTCATCACTGCTGGTGCCGGCATGGGTGTCGACTCCGGCCTTCCTGACTTTCGCGGTCGAGATGGCTTCTCGCGCGCTTACCCAGCGCTTCGACACCGTGGTCTTTCGTTCGAAGATATGGCAAACCCCGCGATGTTCGCGGAGCATCCGAAACTGGCTTGGGGCTTCTATGGACACCGCTTGAAGCTTTACCGTGACACCGTACCGCACGAGGGCTTCGCGATATTGCGCAGGTGGGCAGACCGCATGAGTCATCGCGCGTTCGTGTTCACGAGCAACGTCGATGGACAGCTCCAAAAGGCCGGGTTCCCGGAACACCGTGTGCACGAATGCCATGGGTCGATTCACACACTCCAATGCCTGGGGACCTGTACGGACGATACGTGGTCGGCGATAGGTTTTCATCCGCTCGTAAATGAAACAACTTCGGAGTTGGAGAGCCCGATGCCCCGTTGCCCTCGTTGTGGCGCTCTCGCGCGTCCGAATATCCTCATGTTCGGAGACTGGGCTTGGGTCGGCCTTCCCTATGAGAAACAGCAGCAGCGACTCGCAGCCTGGATTTCTTCCGTGTCGAAGCTTGTTGTTGTGGAAGTGGGCGCCGGGAAAGCCCTACCGACGGTACGACGCTTCAGCGAACGATTCTCGGCGCAGAGGCTCATTCGAATTAACCTTCGGGAGTCGGACACGAAACCGTCGCATCGAGTTGGCTTAGAGGGCACCGCCGATGCGACGCTCAAAATGCTTGACGCCCAGTTGTGACTTTTCGTAAATCACAGTCGACTGCATAGTGCGGATACACCTCGGCACCCAGTTGTTGGCGCTCCGCTGAGCGAATTCGCGCACGGCGCGACGACATGCGAGGCGTGTCCAATGGTTAAACCGACTCGGCAGTTGCCACAGCTATAGAGAACGAGATGACGGACCGACGTGTGCCCGATGATTTTCCGAGAGACCAAGACCTAGGCTCTGTAACTGGGGTTCAACCAAAACTTCTCGTTCGCGAAGTCGACGGGCGTTATCTAAGCGGCCTCACTGAGGAGCAACTTTGGGTACGCTATGACGCGTGCGAGGACCTTGCTACTCAGCTAACCGCGTATGTGTCGCGAAAGATTGCTAGCTCGGGTCTGTCACCAGATGTGGCGTCGACCCGGGTCGAGAAAGGCGTGAGATTGAAGGTCGACTCTGGCGAGTGGGACTTCTTTCAAGGGGAAGTGGCTTGGGTCATGAAGCGCACGCGGCAACTGCTACTTGCGGCGAGCGATAGCTAGCGAGCACACCTGCCAAGAAATCTGAAGCATTATCCCGCCCCCACCGAAGGAGCCAGACCCTCTCTACGCTTCCCCTCGGTGACAGACATTCGAACACGCATTGCGCTCGATAGGTGGCTTCGCTGGCTAAAGGAAGGCAAGTAATAGTCGACACGCACAGTTGCCGTGTTGACCATCACCATGCCGGCCTCCACGGACCTGCGAACAAGGGTTCCGTACCAAATGCCGACCGGGCCGCCTGATTGAAGGACCCCCGTGCTAGTGCGTCAAAAAATCGAGCACCATACGGTTGAACTTGTCCGCATGCTCCCACTGCGCCCAGTGGCCACAACGATTGAAGATGTGGAACTCGGCATTCGGCATGCCCCACAGCAGACGCAGGCCCACGTCCATCGGAACGAACCTGTCGTCGCGACCCCAGATGATGAGGGTCTGTGCCTTGACCTCGGAAAGGCGGTGACCGACATCGGGAAACTGCTTCGGATTCGCCGCAAGACTTTTCGTGAAGTTTTCGAGATGCTCTTTCTGCGCGAGCATATTGTTCAGGCGCGCCTGGAACAGGTCTTCGGTCAGGGTGCTCGTGCCGTACACGAAGACGTTCATCATCTTCTTCAGGTTTTCAATCGTCGGCTGACGATACAGACCCTGTAGCAGCTTGATGCCTTCGGTCGGCATCGGAACGAACTGACTCGGCCCACCTGTACCGCCGCCCATCAGGATGAGCTTGCACACGCGCGATGGATTGGCCATCGCGAAGGCGACTGCGCTGTGGCCACCCATCGAATTGCCGATAATGTGCACTGGACCTTGCACGTCGATAGCGTCGAGCAGTCCCTTCAGAACTCGCGCATTCAGCTCTGAGCGCGAACTCGTACAGACAATGGGGTCGCTCTTGCTCCAACCCGGACAGTCCATCAGGATGACCCGATAGCGTGCCTCAACGAGCGGCTCCAGGTTGCGATTGAAGTTCGCCCAACCGCTCGCGCCAGGACCCGAGCCATGCAGCATCACGACAGTCTCGCGCCCCTGCCCCAAGTCGTTGTAGTGAATCTGAAGGTCGAGGTCACCTTCCTTGATACGCACTAGCTTGCTGGTTCCTGCTTCCGTCAACTGTATGTTCGTGCTCGTGATGCTTCCTTTCTCACAAAATGGTTGAAATCATTCGAAGTGCCTTCCTTGGCTTTGTGTTCGGCGGTCCCGTCCAGGCTTTTCCCAATACATCCGACAGGGCAGATTGGAGGAGCCCTTTCGCCATTGAAGCGTCGAAGACGTTTTCGCTTTGCCGCCAGGCGACATATCCGTCTGGACGAACGAGAAGCGCCCCCGCCTCTGAGACCTCACGCACACGTTGCCAGTCGCAGTACGGGTCTTGCGAGTCATTCGCACCGGTTACGACCATACGCAGAAATGGCAAGCCCAGCTCCTCAGAGGCTTTGACCCACGCACCACCAGACAGGCCCGTCACCAGCGTGAACTTCCCTTTTCCGGTGACGTCGAGGGTAGAGACGCGATTGCCATGCTTGTCGATGAGCCACGCGTGCGGAATCTTCGCGCCCGGTCGCGTGGTCGCTTGCAGATAAAGTTCCTGGTCACGCTTCCATTCCTCGGCGCCGACCTGCCCGTCTGGGATGACCGCTGACGAGGAGTACTGTTGGTTCATTTCAACGCCTTGTGCGTTGAATTCGCGGTTCTTGAGTTCCAGGGCCTTCTCAGCCGCCTGGCGTGCCTTTGCGCCTTCGGGACCTGGGTCCTTGAACCGTGCAATGCCCGCCGCGACCGGATTCTCTGCGCCTTCGACGCTGAAGACCGCTTTGATAGGCGCGTATCCAAGCTCATACCCAACTTCTATGGCGTCTGTAATGGCCCGACTCAGGTCCATACGAAGCACTGGGTCGCCGTCAATTAGCATCGCCAGTTCTTGCACGGCCGACGTGCGGAGAGCCAGGCCCGCGCGTTCGCGCGCTTTCCTGGCCAAGTCCTGTCTAAATGCAATGAGCTCAGCTTCCTTGCGGTAACCAGCCGCCTAGACGGCGGCGTTCTTCAAGTACGCTTTCTGTGCGACCGGGCATTTGCTGCTCCTTCATTCTTCGATGCTGGCAGATAGCAAGAAGCCAGCCCGAGGATGTCCCGCTCCGCGTCAGGACACAGGCTAAGGGCCGCTGGGTATTTCGTACTCCAGCGGCAAATGCGTTACCGGCAAAACCTTCAATACGGCTACGCCGCCGTCTTCAGCACGACCTTCGTCCATCCGTCATCTCTAGCGTCGAAATGGGCGTAACCCTCCGCCGCATTTTCGAGCGGTAGCTGGTGAGAGATGATTTCAGATGGCTTCGCTTTGCCTGCAGCTACGAGGTCGCGCAGCTTCCGGTTATACGCCTTCACGTTCGCCTGGCCCGTCGCGATATGTTGGCCTTTCATCCAAAGCTGGCCGAAGTCGAGCGCGAGCTGGCCCTTCTTGGCGAGTGCGTCTTCAGCTTTCGGGTCCTCGGCGACAAAAACGCCGACGACGCCGATACCTCCAGTCGGCCGCACCGCCTTGATGAGGTTGTTCATTGTCGCGTTGGGCACTTCGTGGCCTTTGCAACTGCACTGGTATCCGACGCATTCGCAGCCTCGGTCGGCGCCTTCGCCACCGGTTAGCTCCATCACCTGGTCAGCCGACGAGCCATCGCTGTCATCAATCGGAATGGCTCCGAGCTTTTCCGCGAGCGCCAGCCGGTCCGCATGCGTATCGACCACCATGACCTTGCTTGCGCCTTTTATTGACGCAGAAAGAGCGGCCATCAGTCCGACCGGCCCTGCACCGTAGATGACTACACTGTCGCCGGGCTCGACACCAGCTAGAACTGTGGCGTGATAGCCGGTGGGAAAAATATCCGACAACATTACGTAGTCGTTCTCTTTTTCTTCGGCATCTGGCGGCAAGACGAGGCAATTAAAGTCGCCGAACGGAACACGGAGATATTCCGCCTGCCCTCCGCTATATGGACCCATGCCCGCGAACCCGTACGCCGCACCCGCGACCCCAGGGTTTGCGGTCAAACAGAATCCGGTCAGTCCTCTCTCGCAGTTCTTGCAAAACCCGCAGCCAATATTGAAGGGAAGGCATACCCGGTCACCCACCTTGATGCGCTCGACGCCTTTTCCGACCTCGGCGACAACGCCAAGATTCTCGTGGCCGAGGATGCGTCCGGTTTCCATGTTCGTGCGACCTTCGTACATGTGCAGGTCTGAACCGCAGATGTTGGTGGTCGTGATTTTCACAAGGACGTCGGTCGGCTTCTCAATTTTAGCGTCGGGCATTTCCTTCACGACGACTTTGCGTGGCCCCTCATAAACAAGTGCTTTCATTTTCCTATCTCCATTGAAATTGGCGGCACTGCCGTTCGGACAGCGTGGCAACAAGTCAGCATCTCCCGTGCCTCAAGGTGTCGGCATGGTTGGCCGTCGACTGGTCCAGCAATTGCTCAATGGTCAAAATCAGCACGCGCTGGATATTCAAGCGCCAAGGAGAACACGATGTCGGCAAACAATGGGGAGGACCCAAAAAAGCGCACCACGGAACAGAAGATTGAGGTTCGAAAGGGTCAGGTAACAGAGAAGATGTCGCGCGAGGCCTTCAGGCAGCGCTTCATGGCCAGATTTTATGACCCCGCGTTTCGTGTTGAGGATGCATCGCTAGCACGGGTGGAGGACATAGCATGGAAAGCCTATGCGGAAGGCCGTAAGTCACCTATCACCGAGAAGGCTGGACCGGGGTTCGCCGACCCCGACTACGATTTATCCGTCGAATGGCGTGATGCCAGTGAGCGAATCAAGGCTGCACAGCGCAAGCAGGCCGACCCATCATCGACGAGTCGCATTCTCCTTGTGAACGCGTCATCTCGCAACGACTATTCATGTCCGGGCGAGATGTCGAAAAGCTTCCGTATGTCGAAGCTTGTCCAGACCACGCTCGAATCGAACAGCATCGAAGTGGACTTGCTGGACCTGTCTCGCCTCACGTCGGACCGCGATTTACACATCCACCCCTGCAAGGGCTGTGTCTCAACGGCTATGCCTCTTTGTCACTGGCCGTGTAGCTGCTATCCCAATCATTCGCTCGGGATGGTGAACGACTGGATGAACGAGATATACGAGCGCTTTGCGGCGGCCCACGCCGTTATCTTCATCACACCGGTGTATTGGTATCAGGTGAGCAGCCCGCTCAAGCTCCTGATGGATAGGCTTGTATGTGCTGATGGTGGAAATCCCGACCCGACGAGCACGCACGGGAAAAAGGCGGAAGAGGCGAAAAAGCTGGAGCTTGCTGGGTGGGACTATCCGAAGCACCTCGCAGGCCGTGCCTACGGACTGGTCGTCCACGGCGACGTCGCGGGCATCGAAGGTTCTCGCCGTGCGCTGACTGACTGGCTGGACTGGATGGGCTTCGTTGAAGCGGGAGGCAAATCCCGTCTCGACCGGTTTATCGGCTATTACGAACCCTATGCAACGAGTCATGCCACCCTGGATGCAGACGACGATATGCAAAAGGAAGTGGTGAATGTCGCGCTTGCCGTTGCGAACGCCGTCACCGCCATCAGAGCGGGCAAGCTCGAAGAACCCGACGCGAACCTGGAAGCGCCACGGTCAAAATAAAGCACGGTTCAGTTGGACCCGATTCGGCAAGCGAGATAGCTGTGCTTAGCCAGGCCGAGCCATTGCATTGAACCGCCCTCACGGAGGCGCTAACCTGCAACAGAAGCAGTCCGACACTGGCTTGCGAAGCTGGTGTCGTCGCGTATCAGATAGCGACAGAAGAGGCGCAGTCACGTTCACGGCTTCGTCCGGTTTAGGGCCGCGGGAGCAGGTATCGAATGTTCAGTGCTCGCACGTGTATTCATGCACTTCCGGGTGCGGTTCGTCCAGAAGGTTATGAATCAGCTTTATCAGCTGACCTATGGAGGCTGGCTTCAACAAAAGCGCATCCCATAGCTGTTCACTCGGATGAGGCGGCAACGCGACCGACAACATCACCACTGGAATGCCGGCCATCGCAACGTCGGCCTTCAATCGTCGACACAATTCAACGCCATCAATGCGAGGCATCATTCAGTCGGTCACAATGATTTGGTCTCTCGATAGCAGCGGCAGCGAGCGCCGCCTGCCCGTCTAGCGCCGTGAGCACGCGAAATCCTTCCCATTCCAGCAGCCATCGAAGGGGGCGCAGAATGTTTGGGGCATCGTCAACAAGAGGTATCGTCGCCAACTTACGGGCCACTTTCGCATCGACAGGTTAACGTATTGAGGCCGCAATAAACGTTCCTTGCCCTGCCGCCGCTGTGGACGGCCGTGCTACCGCGATTGGTCTTTGTGGCGCAGCGACTACAATTCATCCAGCGCGGCAATCTTTTCCGCTCTTCGGTGGTGCAAGTTACAACTTGGAGGCCATATGGCCGGACCGTCTGCCCCCTCCGCAGCGGACCGCGCACGCTGCGCGGGCACCCTTGCCACAACAGCGCTTGGCACGCGCCCCAATCGACCGCCCGATTTCGCTGCTGAAAGCGAATCGATGCATCGTCTGGCGCGGGCGCTGACCTCGTCGGATGGCGCTATGCTCCAGACGCTCTCGGACATGGCACTTAATTTGTGTGAGGCGGGTAGCGCGGGCATTGCGTTGCTGGAACGCGGCACCGACGGCCCCCCGGTCTTCCGCTGGGCCGCGGTTTCGGGCGAATGCGTCGCCGCTGTAGGTACTACGCCTCCGGTGGAAGACAGCCCGAGCGGCATTGCGCTCGATTTAGCTACGGGGCAACTGTTCTCGTTTCCCCAAAACCACTTCGCGTGTCTGCAGCACGTTGTCCCCGAGATTATCGAAGAATTGGTCGTACCGATTCCTGGCGAACCTGAGCCATGGGGCACTGTTTGGGTGATGTCTCACGACAGGGAGCGCCTGTTTGACTCCGAGGACCTCAGAATCCTTACCAGCCTCGCGAACTTCACCTGCGCTGCGCTCACCATAATGCGGGCAAAGGCTGATGCTGAAGCCCGCGCGGCTGAAGCGGAGGCAGCGAGGAATGCACTGGCTCTGGCTGAAGCACGCAAGGACGATTTCATTGCGACCCTGAGCCATGAGTTGCGCAATCCCATTGCCCCGATTGACAGCGCCCTGACTGCAGCGCGGAAGCTCGCTTCAGACAATTCCGCCGTGTTGTCGGCTTTGGGTATCGCCGACAGGCAGATTCGGCTATTGAAACGTCTCGTGAGCGACCTGCTCGACGCGTCCCGGATACGGCACGGCAAACTTTCCGTCCGTCCATCCTACGGGTTACTTCAGGACATCGTGGGGGACGCGGTGACGGCGATGAAAGCTGACGCCAACAACGGTCAGCATCGACTGCATATCATTGCTCCGCCGTATCCGGTGACCGTCCACGCGGACGCCGCCCGTCTCACGCAGGTCGTGTCGAATCTGCTGTCGAACGCGGTGAAATACACCCCCCCCGGCGGCGACATCACTCTATTGGTAGAGGCACCAGACCTCAGTACCGGGTCGATACACGATTCATCGCCCCGCACTGCGGTCATCACGGTGAGGGACAACGGCGCTGGCATTTCATCTTCATTGCTGCCACACGTCTTCGACATGTTTGCCCAGTCGGCTTCGGCGCGCCGACATGTAGAAGGCGGACTCGGAATTGGACTGGCCGTCGTGAAGCATCTGGTGACGGCACACAACGGCACCGTCACAATTGCGAGCGCTGGCGAAGGCCAGGGGACGGAAGTCAGCCTGCAGCTCCCCATCGTCTGCGAAAGCACGGGCGAGGTCACCATACTCGCGAGGCGCACGATGGCGCCGATGCGCATCCTCCTTGTAGACGACAGCGCAGACGCGACGGAGGCAGTAGGCACATTGCTGGAACTGGAGGGGCACGAAGTGAAGCGCGCGCAGAGCGGGGCCGACGCGCTCTCGATAGTGGAGTCATTTACTCCGGATGTTGCCCTGATTGACATCACAATGCCTGGCATGGACGGCCTTGAGCTTGCGCAACTGCTTCGTCTGCGGGCGCAGTGCTGCCTGACGAAGCTGGTGGCATTGACGGGCTACACCAACGCTGCCGGCAGGCTCCAGACTGACGAACGGATATTTGACGGTCATCTGACCAAGCCGCTGTCGCTCGATGACCTCGCAGATGTTCTACGAGCTTCATAGGGTTGAGTAACCCCGATGAAAAAACGAGGGAAGACGGGTTTCACACGGCAGCCGCAATGGATATGCGCGCTCCGCTGGACGGCACAAAACAGCGTGCGAAATCGTGTTCCATCACGGTGCGCTTTTGCTGCAGCAGCGCCGCGTTTCTGAGGCCATCTCTTGCCCTTGGCATTTCCGCGAAGCGCCTGTGGGAGAGAAGATGCGCAAGCATGCGGCTGCGGCCGAGCCGCTTCATTGACCGTCCCCGCAAGTGCATCGACCTGTAACTGCAGTAGGCGCGCATGAAATCTCACGAAAAGGACGAGCCGCTCGAGACCGGACTGGTTCAGGTCCGTGGTCAGGTGCAAGGCGTGGGCTATCGGGAGGCCTGTGTACGTCGCGCGAGAAAACTGGGCGTCACCGGTTGGGTCCGCAACCGCATGGATGGTTCGGTGGAGGCGATGCTGCAGGGCTCGCCGGAGCAACTGGCAGCCATGTGCGCCTGGCTCAGCGAGGGCATGTCCGCAGCGCTTGTCGACGCGCTTGAGGTAACCGAGGTGCCGCCACCGTTTGCCCGATTTGACAACTTCGAGCGTTTGCCCACGCTGTAAAGGCAAGCAAACCGCTCCGATGAAAGAAGGCGTCTTTCCGCATTCGCGCGGTGCCGTCTTCGCAGCGGAAAGCGGCTGAGTCAGTCACGACGACCGTTGATACCAGTTACGAGACGAGTTGACGACCTTGACTACGACCAGCATGACCGGCACTTCGATGAGCACGCCGACCACTGTTGCAAGTGCAGCACCGGACTTCAGACCGAACAGGCTGATGGCCGTTGCAACAGCAAGTTCAAAGAAGTTGGACGCGCCAATCAGGCAGGACGGTGCAGCAACGTCGTGCGATACGCCCAGTTGCCGGTTCGCCAGATAGGCGAGAGACGAGTTGATAATCACCTGAATCAGGATAGGCACCGCGAGAAGCAGGATGACGAGAGGCTGAGCAATGATTTGCTCACCCTGGAACGCGAAGAGCAGCACAAGTGTCAGTAGCAGCGCAGCGATGGAGAATGGGCCAATCTTCGAGAGCGCTTTCTGGAAGGTCTGCTCGCCCTGACGTAGGAGAGTCTTGCGAATAACCTGCGCAATAATGACGGGGATGACGATGTAGAGCACCACAGAGGTCAGCAATGTATCCCAAGGCACCGCAATGTTCGAGATGCCGAGCAGCAGACCCACGACCGGGGCGAACGCGAACACCATAATCAGGTCGTTCAACGCGACCTGGGACAGCGTGAAGTACGGGTCACCTTTCGTCAGCTGACTCCAGACGAAGACCATCGCTGTGCAAGGCGCTGCAGCCAGAAGAATCAGGCCGGCCACGTAGCTGTCGAGCTGGTCAGCGGGCAGCAGCGACGCGAATACGTGCCGCACGAAGACCCATGCCAGAAACGCCATCGTGAACGGCTTGACCGCCCAGTTGATGACCAGCGTCACGCCAATGCCTTTCAGCTGGGTGCGAACCTTGCCGAGCGATGCGAAGTCAATGCGCAACAGCATCGGAATAATCATGACCCAAATCAGAATCCCGACGGGGATGTTGACGTGGGCGAACTCCAGCGTAGATACGGTGTGGACAGCGCCGGGCAACAGCTTGCCGAGAACGATGCCGACCACAATGCATAGCGCGACCCACACGGACAGATAGCGCTCGAAAAAACCGATGCCGCTCGGCGCCCGCCGAGCGGCCTTCGCGACTGGTTGACTGCCTGCCATCGTTACTCTCCCTTCTCACGCAGCGACGTGCCGATGTTCTGCATTTCCTGCTGGACCGCAACGCGGTCCAGCTTTTCGAGCGGCAGATTCGCGAAGAGCTCGATGCGCTTCTTCATCTGCACGTAGGCCTGCAGGAATGCCTTGCGCTTGGCGTCGTCAGAGCCTTCGGCCGTCGAGGGGTCAGCTACGCCCCAGTGTGCTTTCGCAGGGTGACCGGGCCAAATCGGGCATACCTCGCCAGCTGCGTTGTCGCAGACAGTAAAAATGAAATCGATTTGCGGTGCGCCGTCTTCAGCGAATTCGTCCCAGCTCTTGCTGCGTAGCCCTTCGGTCGAAATCCCCTGTGAACGCAGCAGGTCAAGCGCAAAAGGGTTCGGAGCAGTGCCAGGGTGACTGCCGGCGCTGTACCCCACGAAGCGGTCGCTCGCGAGTTCATTCAATGCCGCTTCCGCCAGAATGGAGCGTGCGGAGTTGTGGGTACAGAGGAATAAGACATTGTATTTTCGGTGTTCTGTCACAGACTTCTCCTGACGACGCCTAGTCGCGGTGGAATGGTTAACTCTATATCTCCAATATAATGGAAACGTTGTGACGCAGCAAGCGCGGGCGCAATGTGCGTTCGTCACAAGCAGCCGTGACATTCGTGGGGCTGCAGTTCCGCCCGACGCCGGCGGCGTCGCGTTAGAATCGGCACATAACCTTGAAGACAGAGCCTTATGAAGGAAAAAGACGCCATCAAAGCTTTGGCCGCGCTCGCACAGCCGACGCGCCTGGCTATTTTTCGCCTGCTCGTCACAGCCGGGCCGGAGGGTCTCAACGTCGGAGTCATCCAGGAGCATCTTGACCTGGCTAGCGCGACGCTCTCCTTCCATCTCAAGGAGCTGACGCATGCTGGCCTGGTAACGTCTCGCCAGGAAGGGCGCTTCGTATACTACGGGCCCGAAATCGAGCACATGAACGACCTGGTTGGCTTTCTGACCGAGAACTGCTGCCAGGGAGTGGGCTCGGCTGCATGCAAGCCCGCCAAGAGAGTGAAGTGCAAGCCCGTGACCGCATGAACAGACGCTTAATGCGGTAAGTCGCGCAGAAACACACTTCCATCCTGCGCATCATCCAACTGCAACGGCCGCCTCGTAACCTTGGGCGGCCGTTTGTTTTTGTCGCCGCCAATCAGCAGCAGCCGACTTTTTTCTCAATCACGGCCGGAATCGAGGTAACCGGGGCACAGCAGGCCCCGCCCGCTTCAGGAGCGGCCGACTCCCGGCTGTCCGCTCCGAACATCGGGATGCCGCCGAGGGTGTGATACGTCTCCCACGGGACGCCAGCCGGGTCCTGCGTCCAGTACTTGTTCGAGCTGGCGTAGCAGCACTGGGCGCTAGGTTGGTCCTGTACCGCGACGCTACCGGCTACGACCTGTTCGCGAAGAGCAGCCAACTCTTCGTCACTGTCGACCTGAAAGCCGAGGTGATTGACGCCAGTCTCACCGCCACGCGCTGAAATGGCGAAGTTCATGCGGGGGTCCTCCAGCATCCACTTCGCGTAATCGTCCTTGAGTACCGACGGTTCCGCGCCGAACATGGTGCTATAGAAACGCACGCTTTCGTCAAGCGTCGGGACAACAACGTGCACGTGAAATCGCTTCATTTACGCCTCCGTTTCGTTGGTCGCGCAGCCGCATTGCTCTGCTTGCTCCGCCGCGCAGCAGTTTTCCATCAGGAAATCCATGAGCGTCTGCATGTGGTCATAGCTGGCGCAGTAGATGATGAACCGGCCCTGACTCTTGCCTTCAATGAGCTCCGCGTGGGCGAGCTCCTTCAGGTGAAATGACAGCGTGGGCGCCGGGAGCCCCAGCTTTTCGGCAATCGCTCCTGGACTCATACCCGAGCGTCCAGCTGTCACCAGAAGACGGAAGACCGCGAGACGGGTTTCATGTGCGAGCGCTGCGAGCGCCTTGACTGCCAGCTTCGAATCCAGGGTTGCCATGACGTGCCTCTTAATGATTGCTCGCCTGCGCTTCTTTGCGGGAATGACCAGCGATTGCTTGGGAGGCCAGGTCGGTCGCCGGGTCGAGCGGACGGTGTTCCTTCACACGTTCGCTGTACCGGTCGACAAGATAGTCGGCACGCCCGCGAAGTAGCAGCGTGAATTTGACGAGTTCCTCCATGACGTCAACCAAGCGGTCGTAGTACGGGGACGGCTTCATTCGCCCATCCTCTTCGAACTCCTCGAACGCCTTTGCGACAGAACTCTGGTTGGGGATGGTGAACATCCGCATCCACCTGCCAAGCTGACGCAGTTGATTAACCGAGTTGAAGGACTGCGAGCCACCACTGACTTGCATGACGGCGAGCGTGCGCCCCTGCGTCGGACGGATACCGCCGCTCACCAGCGGCAGATGGTCAATCTGCGTCTTTATCAGACCGGTGATGGTGCCGTGGCGCTCTGGGCTGCACCACACGTGCCCCTCTGACCACAGCGACAGCTCGAGCAGCTCCTTGACCTTGGGATGGTTCTTCACGTCGATGTCGTCCGCGTGTGGCAGACCGCGCGGGTCGAAAATCCGCGTTTCCGCACCGAACGTCTGCAACAGGCGAGCAGCTTCCTCGACGAGCAACCGCGAGTACGAGCGCTGACGCAGCGAACCGTAGAGCAGCAGAATCCTGACCGGTGGCTGCCCCTCCATGCCGAGGCGCGCTGCAATATCGGTGTCGAAAAAATCTGTCCTGGCGGCCGGGAAGGTCCGGTCGCCATTGATTGCGTGAACTGTCATCTCATTACCCTGCTATTTGACATTTCCAATTATATGGAGGCGTTCCGTCGATTCAAGACGGCTTTGCAGCCCTGCCGAATACGGCCACGTTCTCACTCCGATACTTGCATTCTACGACATTTCCGGTATTCTGGAAATGTGAAATCTTCTGAGGCTGCCATGGACTACGACGACCAGGTTTTGACTGACTCGCTCCTACCGGTATCGGGAGGGTGGCATTGCCGCTCCATGCGGGGATTCCTCATGCTGATGGCACACGGGCGAACTGCTGAAGCAGCGACACAATCTGCTGGCGGGCGCGCTACGACAAAATCATGGTGCGGGTCGCTCCCGGCGGACGTAGCACAGGCGTTTGAGTTGGAGACTGGATACGCGACATCAGCGATTGCATTAACAGCAGCGGTCGACGAGAAACTTGAGCTTGCGCGATTCCTGGCTGCAGACGGCTCGTCGGCGGCTGTCCTCGTCATGGATGCGGAAGTCCTGAGCCGTGTCTGGCCGCCGTGTGACTGGAAGACGCCGTTGCTGCGAGTCCGCAATCGTCTCGCCGACGAGGGCTCGAAGTTTTTTGTCGCATTGACCGCGCGTCATGAGAAAGGAGGCGTCACTGGGGCATCTGCACGCCTGAGAGAGCGGTTCGTCGCGCTACGCGTCCAGCGGTATTGCGAACGGGAAGGAATCGGCTTTCTCGGCGCCGTACAGACAACCCCGCCGATGGCGGTGACACGCAATAGTTGGCCCCTCCATGAGCGGGTCGGCACCATCATCGCCCACAGACTCGCTTCCACTACGTTCTTTTGCTGCGACGCATTCCGCACCGGCGGTGCCACCGTCAACACACTGAACCAGATGAGAGGCTGAAGAAATTGAGCACGATGTCAACTCGGGATGAGAACGCGAGTGGTACCGCGCCAGCAGACATCCAAGACCGGCTCGTTACGTGGGCCTTGGCGCTGGCACAACTGGTGTCTTGGGGTTCCGTTTATTATTCTTTTTCCCTGCTGGTCGTTCCCATGGAGCAAACCATGGGCTGGAGTCGGACGGCGATGAACGCCGCGCTCTCCGTAGGGTTACTGGTTTCAGGGTTCGCGGCCTATCCCATCGGGCGCTGGATTGACCATGGACTGGGGCGTCGCATCATGGCTATCGGGTCGGTCGTCGCCGCGGCCATGCTGCTGCTCTGGGCAGGCGCGCATTCGCTGACGGTCCTCTTCGTTGTATGGATAGGCCTCGGGATTTCGATGGCTGCCACCTTCTACGACCCTGTCTTCGCCGTTGTAACGCACCGGTATCCACGAAGCTTCCGTAACAAAATCACGCTCATTACGCTGGTGGCCGGGTTCGCCAGTACGGTCTTTATTCCGTTGACCCAGTTCCTCGTTGGCTCAGTCGGGTGGCGCACGTCGCTTGTTGTCCTGGCTGCACTGAACCTCCTCGTCTGCCTTCCTATCCACGTGCTGGCAATCCGTTCGTCGAAGGCTGACGCGGGAGTACGGCCGACCAGTGGTGAGGTCAAACTGGCGAACGATGCGGCTACCCGCCGCGCGCTTCGTTCGCCAATTTTCTGGGCGCTCGCTGTCTGCTTCACTGCCTACTACGCGACGTTCGCGGCACTCACATTTCATCTGGTGCCGCTCATGGTCGAGCGCGGCGTGTCGAACGCCGTGCTGGTAACGACCATGGCGCTCATCGGACCCGCTCAGGTAGCCGCACGGGCCGTCTGGTTCACCTTCGGTCGCACGGTTCATGTTAGTACCGTGGGCATCATCATCGTGACGCTATTCCCGCTCTCGACCGTTATTCTGATAGGTGCCGGTCATTCGGCTGCAATGCTTTGGTTATTCGCGCTTTGCTACGGCGCTGCGAATGGCATGATGACCATCCTCCGCGGCACCATCGTGCAGGACCTGATGTGGACCGAAGGCTACGGCGCAGTTAGCGGCATGCTTTCGTTCCCGTCGAACGTCGCCAAGGGAATAGCGCCGATTGCCGCGGCCAGCATTTGGAGCTTCACTCGCGGTTATTTAGCTGTCGAGTGGACCGTGTTCCTTGTTTCGATAGTGTCAGCAATTGCGTTCTTCGTCGCTGTTCGAGTCAGCCGTCACACGGCAACTAGAGCCGCCTGATTTCGCTTCTAAATCGTAAGAGACAACTCCGACTATGAAGGTACGTTCCGCGCGAAGCGAAGACCTCGACGCCATTGCGGCATTGCTCGCAATGAATGAGTTGCCGGCTTCCGATGTCACACCCAACCTGTTACGCGATTTTGCCGTCGCAGAAGATGCCCACGGGTCAGTGGTCGGCAGCGTTGGCCTGGAGAGGTTTGGAGCCGACGCGCTACTGCGGTCATTGGCGGTTGCAGGGCCTGAGCGCAGGGCTGGATTGGGAAGCAAGCTGCTCGCACATGCAGAAGAGACGGCGCTCGCTTCGGGCATATCGGAGTTATGGTTGCTCACGACGACCGCGACCGACTTCTTTCGGCGGGCCGGCTACGCATTCGACGACCGCCCGAGCGCGCCAGCGGGGATTCAGACCAGCACGCAGTTCGCGCAGCTTTGTCCAAGTACTGCCGTCTGCATGAGAAAGAAGCTGAAATCCACTCGCGCGTAATACCCACGTCGTCGACAGGACGGCGAAGCACGTGTCGTGGTTATCCCCCCATGCGCGACGCCGGAAACGCCAACCAATCCCGCTTCTTCGTTAGTATGATTGTTTGCACTTTCCGGGGGCCTAAGCTATCCGTTCCACACCGAACGCACCTCGTCGAAGTGCACCTGCACGTCACCGAAAGCTCTCTCTGTGAGCAGCTTTTTGCTATTCAGTTCGATTACGTGCGCGCCCATCTCATACGCCTTGAGAGCGGGAGACCGCGTCGCGCAAAGAATCAACTGAGTATCGTTCCGCACATACTTCATAATTGCCTTATGGATGACCTCGTAGTTCATCTGCGCCTGGTCCTGCTGGTTCGGGGTATCCAGTATCAATGCACTGACCACCTCGGTACCATGAATCTCAATGAGGTGATAAAGAGCCAACTGATATGCGAGATGCAAACGCGCACCTTCAGCGGCTCCGCCACTGTCGACGATACGACGGTAGTATCGGCGACAAGACCGTTGTCGACTAAGTTGCTGCCCACGGGGCGGCGGTTCAGTGAGCGGAATGCAGCTCATAGGCTCATTCGGATTAATCTTCGGGAGCCAAACACGAGTCCGCAACATGGACTTGGATTTGAGGGCGCGGCGGCCGCGACACTCAAGTTGCTCGACGCGGCCGCGGAGTGAAGTGTCTACGAACCGCGGACGGGTCAGCTGTAGAAGGCCCAAGGGGGCGCGCCAAAATGCTTCTTGAACAACACCGCGAACGCACTTTAGTTGGCGTACCCGCTGTCTAAAGCAACGTCAATGACTCGCTCTCCGTCTGCTATCCGACGAAGCGCGAAAAGAGCCTCGCCTGTTGGCGCCACTGGGCAAAAGACATCCCGGTGTCTTTTTGGAATACACGATGTATCGTCTTCGCTGTGGTGCGCACCTCAAATATCAGTCGCAAGTACATTAATTGGCGCGTCGCCTTCGTTTGACGAGTAGCCAAACGCGACGCTTGGGATGCGCGAAATTCGAAGCGAAGGTGCGTCTCGCCGCCTCCAAGGTTCTTCGACAGGACAGCCTCGCCTTGTACCCGAATCTCTTAAAGGCGACGATTATCCTAGTGGCTCCAATACGCAATCAAGGTCGCAATCTCGACCTTGGCTGGGTCAGTCCTTTGATGAGCGGGCTTCGAGTTGCTGAACCGAGGAGCTGGCGCAGGCCGTACGACGCCGCCGACATCGACGAATGTTTCTCTTGCCTTCAGGTGGTCGTTCTGGTGCGCTTCGTCCATGGACAAGACGGGGCTCACGCATGCATCGGTTCCATCGAAGATTGCGCTCCATTCTTCGCGCGTCTTCCCGACGAATGCATTCTCCAGCTTCTCTCGGATAGTTGGCCAGTTGCCCCTGTCCTTTCTCGACGGAAAACTTTCGGGAGCAAATCCCAACTTCGTGAGCATCAGCTGCCAGAACGGTTCTTCAATTGCGCCTACTGCGACCCACTTTTTGTCCGCCGTTTGATACGTGTCATACCACGGCGCGCCACCGTCGAGTTCATTCGTGGCGCGCGGTCCCTGCCATTTCCCTTGCGCGCGAAGACGGTAGAACAGCGACATCAGGTAGCTCGCACCGTCGACCATGGCAGCGTCAATCACTTGGCCTTGTCCGTTAGCGCGGGCATCTAGCACCGCCGCCAGAATGCCGAAGGCGAGGAACATCGAGCCGCCGCCATAGTCGCCCACGAGGTTCAGGGGAGCGACCGGGCGTCCCTGCGTGCCTATAGCGTCGAGCACGCCAGTGATGGCGATGTAGTTGATGTCGTGTCCGGCACTGGTTGCAAGCGGGCCATGTTGCCCCCATCCTGTCATCCGTCCATAGACGAGTCGCGAATTACGTGCCATGCAAGTGTCCGGACCGAGGCCTAGCTTCTCCATCACGCCAGGGCGGTTACCCTCGAGGACAACATCGGCGACCGAAATGAGGCGCAGCGCTTCGTCTCTGTTCTCCGGACTCTTGAGGTCGAGCGAAACGAAGCGGCGCCCACGTTGGGTGAAATCGCTCTGGCTGACGGTGGCCGTAGGGCGAGTGATTTGAATCACATCTGCGCCCATATCCGCGAGAAGCATCGCGCAGAAAGGTACCGGGCCAACAGCACCAAACTCGACTACCTTAAGTCCCTTCAGAGGTCCTACGTAGCTCATTGAGCATCCTTCTTAGCTTGTGTGGCGAGTCTCCGGCCGGCGAAAAGCACGCACATGGAAGAGAGCAGGAACAGCACTGCGACAACGACCATTCCAGTGGATAGGCTATGGGTTTGCTGCTGTATGCGGCCGATTAGCAACGGAGCGAGCCAGCCGCCTACGATTGCCCCGAATGAGCTGATGACTGCAATCACAGCGGGGCGAATCCGTTGGGGGAGATAGGTCTGCGGAATCGACCAGAAGATAGCCAACGATGCGTAGACCCCGATGTTGGCGAGCATGAAGCCGATGAGCGCCGTCGAAAGGTTGCTGGAGATGGCAACCGTCGCGTATCCAATGGCGGCAATGAGCGTGCACGCGACTGTATGCCCGACTCGTTCCTTTAGGCGGTCGGAGCGACGCGACAGCATTGTCATTCCAACCATGCCGGCAAGCGGCGGAATCGCTGCTACCAGGCCAATGTGGGTTAACGGCACGCCGTAAAGATGAAGGATTTGGGGCAACCAAGCACCAACCGTCGCGTTGCCGCAGAAGATGCCAACGTATCCCAGAATGAGCACCCAGAGCACAGGCTGCCGGAGGGCTGCAAAGGTATTCAGTTCCGCAGTCGGCGATTTCTTCAAATTCGAGATTTCGAGTTCGTTGGCCAACCAGGCTTTCTCGTCTCTCGAGAGCCACTTCGCCTGATTCGGTCGGTCGGTGAGGTAGAAAATCCCGAACACCCCGAGCATTACAGCTGGCAAACCCTCCAGCAGAAACAGCCACTTCCAGCCGGGAAGCCCGAATGTTCCATTGAGCTGCAGGATGGCGCCGGACACCAACGACGCGAGAACGTACGCTGCCGGAACCGAGTACGTAAAGATTGCGTTGTATCGCGCGCGGTAGTTGTCGGGAATCCAGTAGCTCAAGTACAAGAACACACCCGGGGTCAGCCCCGCTTCGGCAATACCAAGCAGCGCGCGCACGGTATAGAAGCTGATTGGTCCAGTCACGAACGCCATACACATGGTCACCAATCCGAACAGCATGGCAATACGTGTCAACGTAATTCGCGCCCCGAATCGCGCCAGCGCAAGGTTGCTCGGCACCTCAAACAACGAGTAGCCCAGAAACAAGATGCCCAGCCCGATGCTGTACATCTGCGGAGTAAGCCCGAGCTCCTTGTTCATCGAAAACGAGGCAAAGCTCAGATTGCCGCGGTCGAGCACCGACACGACATAAAGGGCAATCAAGTACCACATCAGCCGCTGGCCGATGCGGGAAACCGTGCGCGCGCCGTCAATCCCAATCGCGGCTGCGGGGCGGCCGTCGTCGAGAGCCGCTTCGATGGTCGTTCTCTGTGGCAGGGACACGTGTTCTCCAAGTTTTATATGTGGATGGGCCAATCTGGTGGGTGCAAATATAAGATTTCGCAGAAATCCTACCAAGTCCGGGAAATCCCTATCGAGGAGGATTGAAGCCGTGTCGTGCGAGAAGTAAACGTATATAAATCAATAATTTGCGGCAAATTATGCGTATGGGCATCGATGCATTGATTCGTTCAGAAGCCAAGTTTTCCCCTCCTTGAGCAGTTGACCAACCCTGCGTCTTCACTTAAATTGGTCCCACCAATTTGAAAATGTGGAGTCCCACAATGCTTTCTCACGAAGACAACGAAGCGCTGGTTCGCGTCGGCGCAGGTACCCCCACCGGTCAGTTCATGCGCCTCTTCTGGCTGCCGTTTTTGCCGTCGTCGGACCTGGTCGCCGACGGCGAGCCGCAACGTGTGCGGCTGCTGGGTGAAGACTTGCTCGCGTTTCGCGATAGCGAGGGGCGAGTGGGTCTCATTGACCATGTCTGTCCTCACCGCGGCGCGCCGCTAGTCTTCGGTCGCAATGAGAAGTGCGGTCTGCGCTGCGTGTATCACGGCTGGCAGTTCGGCGTCGACGGTCGCGTGCTGGATACGCCGGCCGAGCCCGAAGAGAGCCGCCTGAAGGAGAAGGTCCGCATCAAGAACTATCCGTGTCAGGAGCGCAACGGCATCGTGTGGGCATACATGGGCGAAGCGCCGCGTGATGCACTGCCTCCACTGCCGGACCTCGAATGGAACATGGTTCCCATGGAGAACGTGCACTTCAGCTTCCGTGTCCAGGAATGCAACTGGCTGCAGGCTGTCGAGGGCGAAATCGATTCAGCCCATGCCCCGATTCTTCATGGCCGTATCGACGCGCAAGGTTCTATCAACGACTGGACCGCCAAGAAAGACTTGCGCCCGGTGTTCGAATGCCAACGGCGCGATTTCGGCATCAGCATCGCGTCTCGTCGTGCGCTCGACGAGAAGAACCACTACTGGCGTGTGAACCAGTTCCTATTCCCGTTCTACACGCTGGTGCCTCCTCAGTCGAAGTATCCCGAGCTCAGCGGCCACGCCTGGGTACCCATCGACGACGAGAACACGCTCTGCTTGATGTTCTCTTACACACCGGCCACGCCGCTGTACGAGAAGTCCCGCAAGGTGTTCAAGGAAGGCTACGGTGGTCGTGAGACCGGCCACGCCAGCAAGGACGCGTTCGAGCCCCGTCCGGTATCCCAGCCGTACGCGAAGTATTGGACCAAGTTCAATCTCGCGTCGGGATTTTTGTTTAATTACGACGCTCAGACCAAGACCTGGTTCTCGGGGTTGCCCGGCCTGTGGGTACAGGACGCCGCCTGCCAATCGGGCGTATCGCCCATCTATGACCGCCGCAAGGAAAACCTCGGCATAAGCGACACCGGCATTGCAATGACGCGCCGCATGCTGCTCGAGAACATCCGCAAGCTCGCATCTGAGCGGACATCTCCGGTCCCATTGGACAAGCCAGACTTGTGGATGGTCCGCGCGGTCTCCCTCACGATGCCAGCTGGTTCATCCTGGACCGCAGATGGAGCGGAGTTCATGAAGGCTCGGCTCGGTACCGACTTCGGATACACGCCCTAATCGTCGAACGCTCATTGCCAGGTCACTATGTCCCAGCCTAACGCCGACCGAATCGACGTCCGCCTTACCCAAATTCGGCTTGAAGCGGATGACGTCGCATCCTATGAGTTCCGCCCGATTGATGCTCCTTTGCTTCCGGCATTCGAAGCAGGCGCACATATCGACCTTTATCTTCCCGAAAACCGGGTGCGGAGCTACTCACTCCTCAATGACCCACATGAACGACATCGCTATGTGATTGCGGTACAGCGTGAGGTTTCGGGACGCGGTGGCTCGGCGTGGATGCACATGACGCCGCGAGTAGGAGACCGGTTCACCATCTCTGCGCCGCTCAACAACTTCCCTCTGAACGAACAAGCTGAGAACTCCGTGTTGATTTGCGGCGGCATTGGCATCACGCCGGTGGTGTCGATGATTCGCCGGCTTGAGCGCCTGGGCGCGAGGTGGCAGCTGCATTTCGCTGCTCGCCATCGCGCTCGGGCGGCATATGCAGAAGAGCTCGCGCTGGTTCCCGAAGCAGACAACAGGGTCAAGCTACATCTTGAAAGCGAAGGCGCCCGCATAGACATTCGACGGCTCGTCTCTGAAGCCCCCGGTGGCACCCATTTTTATTGCTGCGGCCCGCGCGGAATGGTTGATGACTTCATCGCCTCGTGTACGTCGCTACCACAAGAGCAGGTTCACTTCGAGCGGTTCGCGGCCGCAAGTGAGTCCGCTACTGAAGGGGGCTTCGACGTTGTGCTGAAGAAAAGCGGCCAGCGTATCCCGGTTCAAGCAGGAAAAACCATCCTCGATGCATTGCTCGACCGAGGAGTGGACGTCCAATACGCCTGCTGCGCCGGGGTGTGCGGAACGTGTCGAACCGGTGTCATTGATGGTGTTCCTGACCATCGGGACGACTTCCTGAACGACGAAGAGAAGGCCAGCAACACGGTGGTCATGGTGTGCTGCTCTGGCGCGTCCTCGAAGACGTTGGTGTTGGACCTGTAAATTAAACGGCTGAGAAGCCGCGCGCTATAAGCAGCGCGAACTGGAATATTGGAGACTTCATGTCCTCGACGTTTGCCGAAGAGTTCCCCAAACATGAACCTCGGCCCAAAGATGCTCCCAGAGCGTTGGCTGGAATTCGGGTGGTGGACTTCACACACTTCATCGCCGGTCCGTTCGCCACAATGATGCTTGCGGACATGGGCGCTGACGTTATCAAAATCGAAGCGCCCATTCGTGGTGACGAGTTTCGATACTACCCGCCGGCTCATCCTCAGGACGAAAGCATCGGCGCGCCGTATCTCTGGTCGAATCGAAACAAGCGAAGTATCGCGCTCGATTTGAAGTCGGAAGAAGGACGTCGGATTGCTCAAGAGTTGATTGCCTTGGCGGACGTGGTCGCTGAGAACTTCTCGACCGGCGTCATGGAACGACTGGGCTTGGATTACAAGACGATTCGCGAGACTAACCCCGAGGTCATCTATTGCTCGGTCTCGGCCTATGGCCGCGAGGGTGCCTTCGCAGACCGGCTCGGCTTCGACCCCATCGCACAGGCAGAAAGCGGGTTCGTCTCAATGAACGGGTATCCCGACCGCCTTGGCGTTCGGGCGCTCTCACCTGTCATGGACATCAGTACGGCCATGATGGCGAGCAATGCGATGCTCGCAGCGCTCGTCGCTCGCGAACGCACTGGAAAGGGACAGGCAATAGAGGTTTCGTTGTTCGACAACGCAGTGCTGATGACGGGCTACGCAACGTTGCAGCACGTGTTCACTGGCGCAGAGCCGCAACGTCACGGCAACACGAGTCCCGACACCTGTCCGTCTGGCGTATTCAAAGCGTCCGACAAGGCGTTCTACATCAACTGCGGCAACAACAAGATTTTCCATCGCCTAGCAAATCAGGTGCTGGAAATGCCGGAGCTTGCCAATGACCCGGTGCTTGCCGACCGCAACGGGCGAATCGCGCGGCGCGCTGAACTTTTCAAGGTGCTAGATGAGGCCTTTGCGAAGTTCCCGTGGTCGCATTGGCAGCAGCGCATGCGTGCCGCCTCGATTCCATGCGGGGAAGTGCGGTCGGTCGGAGAAGCCATTCGGTCGGCGGAGGCACAGGAGCGCAAGCTGGTGACACGAGTGGAGCATCCTGACCTTGGCTGGTTGCCGAATGTAGCGCTGCCGTTCCGCTTCAGCGGAACGCCTGTCGAAGACCCGCGGCCTGCCCCTCGAATCGGCGAGCATAGCTTCAATGTATTGACCGAGGTGCTGGGATATGACGCCGAGGCGGCATCAGGGCTGCTTGAACGGGGCGCGGTCTACAGCTTTGCTGGCAAGGACAGAACTGCGCCGACAAAACGTACCGAGGTTGAGACATGAGCCATGAGCGAACGCTTCGTGGCAGGGTCGCAGTCGTCGGGGTCGGCGAAAGCGAATACTTCAAGTTTGGCCGGTCGCCTCATCCTGAGTTCAAGCTCGTCCTGCAGGCCGTTCTGGCTGCCTGTCGTGACGCAGGCGTCGACCCATCGGACATCGATGGCTTCGCATCGTTTGGGGAGGACCGGAACGATGCAGTTCGCCTGGCCACGGCGCTTGGCGTAAAGCGCATGCGCTCAACCACCATGCAGTGGGGCGGCGGCGGCGGGGGCTGTGCCGCCGCCGTTGCCAACGGTGCGGCCGCCATTAACGCGGGAATGGCGCAATGTTTGGTTGTGTACCGCGGGCTCGCGCAGGGGCAGTTTGGTCGCTTCGGCCAGGCGGCGTCACGTACGACCGTCTCCGGTGACATGGCTTATCAAATGCCCTACGGTGTCATGGCTCCGCCCCAGAAGTTTGCGCTTCGTGTCCAACGTTTCTTGCATGAGCACAGGGTCGAACGCGAGGCGCTACGTGCCGTGGCGCTGGCGTCGAACCTACACGCTCAAGCCAATCCTCGTGCGGTGATGTACGCCAAACCGCTAACGGCCGAGGCGTACGACGACTCCCGCTGGATTGTCGAGCCCTTCCGTCTCTTCGACTGTTGCATGGAGAACGACGGAGCGGCAGCATTGATTCTGGTCGCCGCAGAAAAGGCCCGAGATTTTGCCTGCCCGCCGGTGTATCTCCTCGGTGCAGCCAGTGGAGCAGAGTGGCGCGCCGGCGCCACTCCTCATAACGCACCCGTCTACGCATCCGCCAACTACAGTTCAATCGCGGACGACCTCTACGAGATGGCGCGGGTTGGGCCAGCCGAAGTCGGGTCGGTGCAGGCGTATGAGAATTTCACGGGTGGCGTCCTGATGTCACTATGCGAGCACGGATTTTTCAAGCCGGACGAAATCAACGACTTTATGACGCTCGAAAATCTTAGCGCTCCAGCTGGCAAGCTGCCATTGAATACAAGCGGCGGTAACCTGGGCGAGGTCTACTTGCAGGGATTCGAACTCGTCCTCGAAGCAGCAAGGCAGGTGCGTGGAGAGTCGACCAGCCAGGCGCGGAATAGTGATGTCGCATTAGTGACTGGCGGCCCAATGGTATCGCCCGCCAGTAGCCTGATTTTCGGTTCCGAGGCTACGCTATGAGCGACTCTTATCTTCCGGCCGGCCTGCCGGCACCAGTTCCTGAAGCAGACGGCGTCTCGGCACCTTACTGGGAAGGCTTGCGCGAAGAAAAGCTCCGGGTCCAGCGGTGCACACATTGTCAGACGTGGCAGTTCGGACCGGAGTGGATTTGCCACGCTTGCAGGAAGTTCGACCCCATTTGGGAGGAGATTGCTCCCCAAGGAAACATCTTCAGTTGGGAGCGTGTATGGCATCCGTCACATCCCTCTCTCGCGAACAATCTGCCGTATGTGGTGGTGCTTGTCGAGTTTCCTCAGGCTGGCAACGTCCGGATGCTAGGGAATCTCCTAGGTGACCCGACGCAGACCGTCTCGATAGGTACGCCAGTTGTGGGTGTATTCGAACACCATCACGACTCTGCGCCTCCATACACCCTTTTAAACTGGAGGCTTACAACCTGATAAGGCGCCTAGCTACGATGCGGCGGCCTGTATAATTTCCAAACATTCATGGCACCTTCATCGGTAAGCAATATGGAACTTACGTCCGCCGCAACGCGTGAAGCCACCCCGCGCGCCGAGCTCGTCGGCAAGATGCTTGCCTTCTTCAAGGAGCGCGGTTTTGAGAGCGGAGAGCGTCTGCCATCTGAGCGGGCTCTAGCGGAGCGATTCGGCGTGGGCCGAAATGCGCTGCGCGAGGCGTTGTCCACGTTGAGTGCGCTTCGAGTGATTGAATCGCGGCCGAACTCTGGCATCTATCTGCGTCGGATGTCTACCGACAGCAGCTTCGAAACGATTGTGCTCCTGACCGAGATGGGCGCCGAGCCCTCGATGAAAGAAGTCAAGGAGACGCTCGAAGTTCGATGGGCATTGGAGCTTCGCGCTGTGCAGCTCGCTTGTGAGCGCCGAACCGAAGCTGACCTCGATGGCCTGGTATCCATCATTGACGCGACGAAGGCCGTGCTGGCCAACAAGGGAAACATCTCCGTGCAGGATACTGCGTTCCACATGGCGTTGGCCCGCTGCGCACACAATGAAGTCCTCGTGCGGCTGCTGAATTCGTTCTATCGGATTTCCGAAAGCCGCCGCTTTGCACTCTTCTCCGATTCGGCAAGAGGCGAAGTTTCGGCGGAGCATCATGCAAAGCTCTACGAAGCCGTGAAGAAGCGCGATACCAAAAAGGCAACTATCCTGATGGAAGGGCACTTCGGCAGCGCGGTCGACGCCTGGAACGAGATTCTCGGCGGCGAGGATGCGCCTTCTACCAAGCCGACCAAGTCCCGAGCAAAGCGCGCGGCAGGCCAACCCGACTGACCTGCCGCAGCGTTTTGCATCGTTTAGAAGGTGTGAACGATTCCCACCCGGATGAGCAGTTGCTTGTTGTTTGACGACGCGGTCAACTGTGTGATTGAGGCGACCGCAGGCTGCCCCAACGAGTCGGTTCCCGACGCTTTCTGGTAGATGGCGAACGCATAGAGCTGGGTCCGCTTCGAGAGCAAATATGATGCTGCCAGCGTGCCCTGGTTGTATGTCGCCTCGCCGAAAGAGCCAACGCTGGCCTTACGCGTGTAGCCGTAGGACGCGTTAACGCTAAAGGCAGGCGTAAAGATGTAGCTGACGTTGACTTCGCCATTGTTGATTATTGCCGTGCCTGAATATCTTGCAGGGTTCGGTCCGGCCGTCGTATCTCCCAGACCGTCATAGCTCGCGTGGGTGTACGTTCCACCGACCGTTAAACTGCCAAGCCGATATTTCGTACCTGCAATGAGAAGCTGCAGCGTATTGGCAGAGGCGAAGCCTGAGTAAATTGGATTCGTCTGTACTGATGTGGCCGTCGTCCCGATTGTCCCCATGTTGTCCGTATTACTGCCACCAGCGTTTCCGTTGGTTCCGAAATAGGACAGGTTCGGGTCTCGAGCATTTGTGTAACCTACGCCGGCTGAGAACGGCCCCATCGCGTATGTTGCTGCTAGAGACCAGATTTGATTTCGGCCTGGGGCTCCTGCTAACCCTCCAACCGAATACATCCCACCGAGTGTTACGCCGTGGAAATCGGTCGACCGGAACTTGATTGTATTGTTGAGCCGAAACGAGTGACCTAAGTCGTCGAAGTCACCTGGGTTTGCGCCCATGTGAGTGGGTATTTCTCCCGCCTCTGAAAACGGCGCCAGCATGTCGGCGACGATGCTGTACTGTCGACCGAAGGTGAGCCGACCTACCGGAGCCGCGAGGCCGACAAACGCTTGTCGGCCGAACATCAGCCCGCCTTGCGCGAGTCCGCCAGTATTGATGTTAAAACCATTTTCCAGCGTGAAGATGGCTTGATAGCCGCCGCCTAAGTCCTCAGTCCCTTTCAAGCCCCAGCGGCTGCCACCTATGCCTGCCGCGCCATCGGAGAGCGCGTATTGCTGCTTCCCCTTTAGCGCACCCCCTGTCCGACCAGTCTGCACGTTGCTGGTATATGCAAACCCTTGGTCAATCAATCCGTATAGAACAACAGATGTTTGCGCGTGCGCAGGCAATGCAGCAATGCCGGCGAGCGCGCTCGCCGCAATCATGAGCTTCCTCAACGTCTCCTCCATTTGATTTACGAACCTCGATTTTTAATTGGATGTAAACTGGCCCAACCAAATTGGCCCACCACAATTGGTGGGCCAATCGTAAAAGCGAGGAGACTGGTTGTCAAACTGAGGAGAACCCTGGCGCGCCAGCGACGACGACGCAACCCTTTCAGAAGTAACATCTAGCTGTAAGGTGGCGCTGCTGTTCAGTCGTTTCTTTCGGGCCGGCGACCGCCACGGAGGAGTGCAATGGAGATGGCAGCAAAAATTCAATCGGAGGCATGGACTGCCAACGCTATCGCGGCGATTGGCACCGATTCGTTTGGAACACACCTTGAGCGGTACTTGATGAGCGTTTGCAGGCTCGACTTCTTCGCCTGTTATCGGGTCCGGGATGATGCAGTTACAGCCATAACGTCAAGTGACCCCACGCGGTTTGGTTCAGCTGCTCGAATCACGCTCTACACCCGCCACTCGCTTTGGACGGCTGACCCTGCGCTCCGTCAGGCGACTATGCAATTGCGTCGGGGCAACTTTGCGCATTCGAGAATGAAGAAGGCCGACCTCCCGCAGGGGCAGTTGCTTGCGGAGGTCTATCCACAGCTCGTCGACCGCATGCTTTTATGCCAACAGGGTAGCGCGGGCACCTACGCGCTCAGCGCACTGCGGTGGAACGTCAGCTCCCCGTTTCAGCAACAGCAGATTGAGAGCTTGCTAGCGGCGTGTCCCATTGTTTTCGCGCTTATCGACCGCCATTACGCCACAAGCGCTGCGACGTTTTCCGTGGCGGACTGCCTTGGCTCCATCGACCTGATTCAGCGATGCCTGCGCGAATGCGTGGCGATGCCACAGCGTGAACGCGAGATGTGCGCTCACCTGTTGATGGGGCACACGATTGGAGAATCGGCACTGAAGTTGGAAATTGGAGCTGAGACGGCACGCAGCTACGTAAAGCGCGCCTACCAGCGGTTGCAAATCACCTCGCAAAGAGAGCTGATGGTTGCCTACCTTCGGCTCTGGCATGCCTGGCCCCAGAGAGGGAGGGTAATTACCGAGCCATAAGTTGGGTGTTTGTCCCCCGCAGGGGTGGCAGACGCCCAATATTTCGGCAGATACAGTGTCTTGACCTGAAAACCCGTGTGCTTTGTTTCGCGGCAGCCCCATGCCGCTGATTGCACACCCATCAGAAACAGGAGACGCGCTGTGTATCTACGAAATACCTGGTATGTCGCAGGTTGGAATGACGAATTCAAACCTGGCGTTTTGACTGCTCGTAAGCTGTTGGGAGAGGACCTAGTGTTCTATCGTCGCGCCGACGGGACACTCACCGCCCTGGAAGACCGATGCTGTCATCGGGCGGCGCCATTGTCGAAAGGCGAGCAGGAAGGTGACGCCGTTCGATGCATGTACCACGGTCTGCTTTTCGACTGCCACGGGCGGTGCATCGAAATTCCCGGGCAGGAGCGGGTATCGGACAAGATGCGCGTTCGCGCTTATCCGGTCGAGATACGCGACAACCTCGCGTGGGTCTGGATGGGCGAGCCTTCAGCAGCCAGGGCTGCTGAGATTCAGCGGCTGCACTGGGCGGGCAAGCAGGGATGGTCCGTCGAGGAAGGGCGCTACATGCACTACGCCTCGAGTGCTCAACTCATCACGGATAACCTGCTCGATTTCTCCCATCTTGGCTTTGTCCACGGAAAGTCCATAGGAACCCGCAAGCAAGGCAGCATTCGGCCCGAGACGGAGTTCTCCGACGAGGCAGTGCAGGTTCGATTCACCACGTTGAACTGCGGTGCGCCATCATTTGCGCGCGAGCTCGGCGACCTGCCGGAGACCGTCGACCGGTTCAATTATTACGTTTGGCGCATTCGAGGGAATCTGTTCGTCCAGGATTCCGTAATTGCTCCCGTTGGCGAGGGCTACGACAGCAGTGCGCCCACCACCATCAAGCTGCACACCTTCATCGCGGTTACGCCCGAGACGGAGAACACCGCCCACTATTTCTGGGCAACAGCCCACAACAACTTCCAGACAAGCGTTGCCGATTTGACCGGGAAACTCACGGCTCAGGTCGAAAACGCCTTTGACGAAGACCGTCAAATCATTGAAGCCCAGCAGAAGGTAATCGTCGGTGCGCCGGATGCACCCATGATTGCCATCGCAGCAGACGGCACGCTCCTGAGGATTCGACGAATGCTCGACGCATTGATTGCGAACGAGCGGCCGTCGGCTAGGGCTGCCCACGTCGCACACTGAGAAAAGCACATGCAAAGCTACGACATTACTGAGTGGGGTAAGCCGCTCCAGCTCGTTCGGCGCGACACGCTTACGCCAGTAGGACCGCAAGTTCGCGTGAAGGTTGAAGCCTGCGGCGTTTGCCACAGTGACCTGCATATTCAGCATGGTGCGCTGGACCTGGGCAACGGACAGAAGGTCTCGTTCGAAAGCGTCGGCGTCCAATTGCCGTTCACGATGGGACACGAAATCGTCGGCGTGGTCGATGCGGTCGGTGAAGACGCCACCATCGCCGTGGGAACGAAGTGCGTTGTCTACCCCTGGCACGGATGCGGCGAATGCTTCAATTGCCGCAACGGCCGCGAAGTCGACTGCGAGAGCGGCCGTGCACTCGGTACTCGAAGGCCTGGCGGGTACTCAGACTACGTGATGGTGCCCCACGGGCGATACCTGCTGGACTACGGGACGCTAAATCCTCTGTTTGCCGCGACGTGTGCATGCTCGGGGCTCACTGCGTTCAGCGCGTTGCTGAAGCTTCCGCCCTTGCTCGAAGATGACGCGCTTGTACTGGTTGGCGCCGGCGGCCTCGGCCTGGCTGCGGTAGCCATCGCGGGGATGTTGACCGACACAAAAATCATTGTCGCGGACATCGAAGACGCGAAGCTTGAGGAGGCAAAGCAGGCAGGTGCCGATGCAGTCCTGAATACGCGGTCTCCTGATGCCCTCACCGAGTTGCGTAAGCTCGCGCCCAACGGTATCCGCGCTGTCGTCGATTTCGTCGGCAACGGAACGACTGTCGAGATGTCCTTGAAGGCTGTATCGCGCGGGGGAACCGTCATTGTCGTTGGGCTATTCGGAGGAGCGCTCTCCATTTCGACGGCGCTGCTGCCGATGCGAAATGTCACGTTGCGCGGCTCCTACGTCGGTTCGTTGGAAGAGATGGGAGCGTTGCTCAAGCTTATGCAACGTAGCACGCCGCAACACCTCCCTGTCCGGCTGCATGCTCGCCCAATGTCGTCAATCAACGAAGCCTTGGGTGAGCTCTCAGCGGGACACGTGCTCGGTCGCGTTGTTGCAGTCAACGAAGCGTAGCGATATTCAACTTCGGGCAATCAACCTGGAAATAGACATGGTTTTGGACAGTCCCAGCGCAGTCATGACCCACTTGCAGTCAAATCCTCTGCGTTTGCTCATCGGTGGTGAGCTTGTCGAGGGTGGCCAATATGCGCCCGTCATTGACCCGGCCACGGCGACCGAATGTGCAATTGCGCCCATCGCGACAGCGACGCAACTCGAGCAGGCGATTTCTGCAGCCGACGCTGCATTCCCCGCGTGGGCTGCGACAGCGACAAAGGAAAGACGTCGCTGCCTTCGTGCCTTTGCAGAAGTGCTCGAATCGAACGTAGCTGAGCTCGCAGCGATTCTGACCTTGGAGCAAGGTCGCCCGCTCGCACTGACACGCGTCGAAATCGAGCGTGCGGCGATGTTGCTGAGAGCCATGCTGACCATCGACATCGAAGACGAAGTGTTACGAGACGACGAAGGCGGTCGCGTCGTCCTTCAGCATCGGCCTCTCGGCGTCGTGGGCGCAATCGCACCGTGGAATGTTCCCATTGGGCTCGCCGTGCCTAAGATTACGCATGCGCTCTACACCGGCAACACCATCGTCCTGAAGCCGTCGCCGTACACACCGCTCTCCACGCTCAAGCTCGCGGAACTGGCGAGGGATGTATTCCCCCGAGGCGTCTTCAATGTCATCAACGGTGGCAACGACGTGGGCGCGCAAATGAGCACGCATGCTGACGTCGCGAAAATTACGCTGACCGGTTCCATTGCGACCGGGAAGCGAGTCGTCGCCAGTTCAGCGAGCACATTGAAGAGGCTTACCCTCGAACTAGGTGGAAACGATGCGGCCATCGTCCGTAAGGACGTGAATCTGGAGCATGTTGCCCCTGCACTCTTTGGCGCTGCTTTCGTCAACAGCGGCCAAGTCTGCATGGCCATCAAGCGAATGTACGTGCATAGCGCGATACACGACGAACTGGTCGAGCGGATGGCCGCGATTGCCCGTGACACACCAATGGGCGGCGGCTTTACCCCGAATGTAAAGCTCGGCCCGGTTCAAAACCAGGCTCAGTTCGACTCGGTTCTATCCGTGCTCAAGGAAACGAAGGCTGACCCGAGGGCTCGCTTTGTAGTGGGCGGAAGCGCTGTAGATAAGCCGGGATATTTCATCGAGCCGACCATCGTCACCGGGCTTACACAGGGGGCGCGTCTTGTCGACGAAGAGACGTTTGGCCCCGTTTTGCCCGTCATGCGTTTCGAGGACGACGACGACGCAGTCGCACAAGCGAACGCCGGCAAGTATGGGCTCTGTGCATCTGTCTGGAGTTCGAACATCGCCGCGGCGCAGCAAGTGGCATCAGGTCTCGTCGCAGGAACGGTCTGGATAAACCGCCACGTTGGCGTTGACCCGCTGGTTCCGTTCGGCGGGATGAAGGAGTCGGGCTTGGGCCGACAGTTCGGCAAAGAGGGACTGCTGGCATTCACGGAGACGCGAGCCCTGTACTGCCCACCGGGGGCGTAGTGCCTCTTGGGTCACAGTCGCACACAAGAAGCGACGCGACGCTTCGTAAAAGCGAGAACACCAAAAATGGAGACTTGGAGATGAACTCAGTAACTGGCTCGGTGCACGATTCGGATGTCTCGGGCGTAAAACCACTCGACGGCAATGCGATTGTGCGGAAGGTCGGACGCCGCCTCATGTGGTTCCTCATCGCGCTGTATGTCATATCCGTGATTGACCGCGCGAACATCGGGTTCGCTTCATTCTCCATGAATCGGGAACTCGGGCTGACCGCTCAGATGTACAGCATCGGCCTGGGCATCCTATTCTTGGGCTACTCGCTGTTCGAGGTACCGAGCAACCTCATCCTCGCAAGGTTCGGCGCGCGGGTGACGCTCACCAGAATCGCGATAGCGTTCGGCCTGGTGACGACGGCCATGGCCTTCGTCAAGGGACCGACCAGCTTCTACGTTGTTCGCGGCCTGCTCGGCGTCGCAGAGGCCGGCTTGACGCCTGGCGTGTTCTTGTTCCTAAGCTTCTGGATTCCTCGGTCTCACCGCGCGCGATACAACGCGATGTTCACGTATTCCATTGCGCTGGCGTACATCCTTGTCTCGCTCGTATCGAGCAGCATCCTCAAGCTCGACGGTACGTTCGGGCTTCCAGGGTGGAAGTGGATGTTTATCCTCGAGGGGCTACCAGCGGTCGTGCTAGGCTTGTTCGGCATTGTCTATCTCACGGACCGCCCGCATCAAGCAAAATGGCTGGAAACGCACGAGCGGAACTGGCTTGAAGCGGAGCTCGCCACTGAGCGGAGCCAATCGGAATCGACGTCGTTGCATACCTTCGGAACCGTGTTGCGCACTCCGGCATTGTGGCTCATGTGCTTTGTCTATGTCGGCATCTTCTGCGGTAATGCTTGTCTCACTGCATGGCAGCCTCAGATTCTTCACGCGAATGGTGTCCCGCTGAATCAGATTGGATTGGTGGCTGCTATTCCTCCGCTCCTAGGCGTCATCGGCATGACGTTCGTTTGCAGGTCCTCGGACCGTCGTGACGAGCGCGTGATGCATGGTGCCTGTGCATGTCTGGTCGCCGCAATCGGATACGGGACCGTTGCGCTTTCCAGCAGTGCATTGGCCGCGACCGCGGGCTTTGTCGTGGCCACGATTGGGGTTTTTTCTTCTTTGGCCATCTTTTGGTCCATTCCTCAAACCTTCCTCCCTGAGCAAGTGAAGCCAGCTGCCATCGCCTTTATTGCCTCGTTTGGCGCGCTACTGGGTGGATTGTTGGCACCGATGGGAATTGGTCGAATTCAGACCTCGACAGGTAACCTGGCCATCGGCCTTATCGTCGTGGCGGTCCTCTTTGTTGTGTCTGCTTTGATGACGATGGTGGTTGGCAAAATTGTCGTCAATCGGACAAAAAATCCTGAGCTTTGAATTTCCGTCGGACCGACGCCGGCTCTACGCGAGCAGCATCTTTCGCGGCACACCGACGGTCGGTTAGGTCGGAACAAATACCACACCTTTTTCAACTTCCTCATTGCGAGGATGAAGCCCTACGCCTGTACAGCGCTTCCTGCCCATATCTCTCGAGCGGCGACGACCAGAGGTCTGTCGCACCGACTCGGTTAACGATGCCGCAGTTTGGGCGGCCCACAGCAGTTATTGCGTCAGGCGCCGGGCGTCTATTCCAGCGGTGTTCAACGCAGCGTCAATCACCTGCAGTTCCTGGCCGAAATCAAGCGCCCATTCCTCGCCGTCGCATCGCACGGTCATGCCGTTGTGCATCGAAATAAGATGACGCGCCTTGTACAGGGCGTCGACAAGTTTTGATTCGCGTTCGGCCTCCCGAACCCATTCATCTGCTCGCATGATGGAACCTCCTCTGGACAACGGGAGCAGGATATGAAGCCGAGCTGGGGATGTCGCGCGGCCCCGTTCCCTAGAATAAAAGTGACAGTTCACGCCTACGAATTTGCGTGTAGGATACTGTATAAATATACAGGTTTTTCGATGCCACATGTCTAGCGCAACTGTCACGGCCGAAGAGATACATCCGTCCCTGTGGCGTGCGTCCCAGCTCGCGCGTGGCCGTGGCCGGGTGGTCGAGACCGGCTATCCGGCGCTGTCGGCGGAGCTTCCCGGCGGGGGCTGGCCGGTCGGCGCCCTTGTCGACCTGATGGTGCAGCAAGCCGGCGTGGGCGAATTGCGGCTGCTGCGCCCGGCGCTCAGCGCCGCTGGCAATCGACCGGTCGCCCTTGTGCAGCCCCCGCATACGCCGGACGGACTTGGACTCAGCTACATCGGACTTCCCATTGACCAGGTCTTGCGGGTCAAAGCGCAAAAGACTGCGGATGCGCTCTGGTCGGCGGAGCAGATTCTGCGGGCAGGCAGTTGCAGTGCGCTCATCTTCTGGACGCAATACGCGCAGGCCTCATCGCTAAGGCGCCTGCACCTAGCGGCGCAGTCATCCGAAACACTTTTTGTAATGGTCCGGCCTCTGGCAGCGGCACAGGACTCATCGCCCGCCCTGTTGCGGCTTGCGTTAAGACCATCAGCCGACGGTCTGACCGTCGACATCGTAAAACGACGAGGGCCAGCGCGCGCAGAGCCTCTGTCAATTCCCCTTCAACCCACTCCTGTACTGCTTTCCCGACATGCGCGTCTTTCTCGCCGTCCACTTGCCGAAGTTGCCGCTCGAGGTGTTCCGACCGAAGTGGTCATCTGAGCCCGCGCACGGAAGTGCAGTACTGGAGAAAGACAAAGTGGTCATTACAGACAGCACGGCACGTGCAGCTGGTGTGCGCCTCGGTATGAAGCGCGGCGGAGTGCTGACACTGTCGCCGGAAACGGAGATGCATGAACGCGATGCCGCGAAGGAGGCAGCGGCACAGCGCGAGGTAGGTGTTGCCCTGATGCGCTTCTCACCGGAGGTCGCCTTGCTTGACGAAGCGACCGTCGTAGTTGAGGTTGGTGCAAGTCTTCGACTCTTTGGCGGGTTGCTCGCATTGTGTCGGGAAGCGAAGACTGTTCTCGGGACGCTTGGGCTTACTGCGCGAATCAGCGCTGCGCCCACCGGCCAGGGTGGATGGCTGCTCGCAAAGTCTGGGAACCGCCGTGTGCTCAAGCTCGCATCGCTCGAGCAACGACTGGCCGCTCTGCCGATGATGGCCGTTCCCGAAGTTCGTCCGTACGGAGACTGGTTCTCCGGGCTTGGCTGCGAGACCATTGCTGACGTTAGACGTCTGCCACGCGCCGGCCTGCAGCGTCGATGTGGTGAACATCTGCTCGACTCACTCGACCGCGCATTCGGCACCGCGCCCGAACTGTTTGACTGGCTCGAACTGCCGCCCACTTTCTCCGCACGTATCGAAATGCCGGACCGACTCGAGGATGCGGACGGCGCAGTGTTCGGTGCCCATCGACTTATCGTGCAATTGTGCGGCTGGCTTTGCGCCAAGCAACTGTCGGTAACGGCCGTCAAGCTACTGCTCGAACATGAACGTGGGCGCGACGCTATCGAGCCGACAATCATCGACATCGCGTTGGGCGAGCCGACCTGGAAAGAGGAACATCTCGTCAGGCTGCTCAAGGAGCGGCTGCATCGGATTGAGCTGGCTGCCCCGGTTATTGCGCTGCGACTTGATGCGTCAAAAGTGGAATCCGCGGAACCGGCTTCCGACACGCTGTTCCCGGAACCGGGAGGTTCGAAAGAAGACCATGCACGTCTTCTTGAGCTGCTCGTTGCGCGACTCGGCGAAGACAACATTCTTCGTTCCGCGCCCACCGCTGACCATCGCCCGGAGGTCGCCAATCGCTGGGTGCCGGTGACGTTCAAGTCGAAGCAGCAGGCACTCCCGCTCGGTCTACCGAGACCGACCTGGCAGCTGGACAGCCCGGTGCGACTGTTGATGCGTCAGCATCGTCCTTTCTACGGGTCTCCATTGCGGATGGTATCTCCCGGTGAACGCATTGAGGCCGGCTGGTTTGATGGTGAGCTCGTGACGCGCGATTATTTCGTGGCGCAGGCGGAAGACCAGAGTTGCTATTGGATATATCGCGAGCGTGTCAGCAGCCGCGATGCGGAAGAGGAGCAGCGGTGGTTCCTTCACGGACTGTTCGGTTGATGCGTCATGGACACCACCTTCAATATCCTTCCGGCGTATGCCGAGCTCTTTTGTCTCTCGAATTTCAGCTTCCTGCATGGTGCTTCCCATGCCGAGGAACTGTCTGAGCGCGCGGCACAGCTAGGCTATTCGGCACTGGCTGTCACAGACGAATGTTCGCTAGCTGGTGTTGTGCGTGCGCACGTCGCAGCGAAGGAGACGAAGCTACCGTTTATCGTCGGCTCGTTCTTCCGGCTCGTCAACGCCGACGGCTCGCCCGCATTCGGACTAATCCTCCTCGCCCAGAACCGCGAGGGATACGGAAACCTGTCTGAACTGATTACGCTTGCGCGCACCCGGGCAACCAAGGGCGAATATCGCCTGACGCCACAGGACCTCTCGCGTCCAGAGAAGGAATATCGACACCTTCGCGGGATGCCGGACTGCCTCGCCATTCTTGTACCGGATTTCCCGGCCCACGAGGATGTCCTTGCTGCACAGGTCGAGTGGCTGGACGATACATTTACGGGCCGCGCCTGGGTAGGGTTGGTGCTTCATCAACGCGCCATGGATGACATTCACCGCGGCTCGGTCGAGTTCATCGCGCGCAAACTGGATGTACCCGTGGTGGCGCTGGGGCATGTAGTCATGCATGTGCGGTCGCGCAAGCCACTGCAAGACACGATGACCGCCATCCGGGTCGGCAGACCAGTACACGAATGCGGTTACGACCTTGCGCCAAACGCCGAGCAGCATCTGCGTTCGCGACTCCGCCTGGCGAACCTGTACCCGGCCGAAGCACTCGCAGCGACCGTCGACATCGCGAGCCGCTGCACGTTCTCGCTCGACGAGCTGCGCTATGAATATCCGGACGAACTGGTACCCGCGGGCATCACCCCGAAAGCCTATCTTCGGCAGGAAACATACATCGGAGCGCAGCGACGCTTTCCATCCGGCATCCCGCACAGTGTGCAAGGGCAGATTGAGCACGAGCTTGAGCTCATAGCCGACCTGGAATACGAACCGTACTTTCTGACTGTGTACGACATCGTTCGCTTTGCACGCAGCCAGCACATCCTTTGCCAAGGTCGGGGCTCGGCCGCCAATTCTGCAGTCTGCTACTGCCTCGGCATCACCGAAGTCGACCCTGCGCGCGGCAACATGCTGTTCGAGCGCTTCATCAGCAAGGAGCGGGGGGAACCGCCAGACATCGACGTCGACTTCGAACACCAGCGACGCGAAGAGGTCATCCAATATATTTATCGCAAATACGGCCGCGACCGTGCGGCAATCGCTGCTGCAGTGTCTACATACCGGCCGCGTGGCGCGCTGCGTGAAACTGGCAAAGCCCTCGGCGTTGACCCGCAGATTGTCGACCTCGTCGCGAAAAGCCACCACTGGTTCGACACGAGCCAGGACCTTCTGAAGCGCTTCGCCGAGTCCGGGCTTGACCCGGAGAAACCGCTCATCCAGGCTTGGGCGCGACTGGCCTCCCAGCTCCTTGGCTTTCCGCGCCACCTGTCCCAGCACTCTGGCGGTTTCGTTATCAGTCGCGGGAAGCTCACGCGGCTCGTCCCTGTCGAGAATGCGGCGATGGCGGACCGGTCCGTCATCGAGTGGGACAAGGACGACCTCGAGGCGCTCGGTCTGCTCAAAATCGACGTGCTCGCCCTCGGCATGCTGTCGGCTATCCGCCGAGCGCTGGACATCGTGTCGGAGCAGCGCGGCGAGCGATTCGAAATGCAGGACATCCCCGCAGAAGACCCGCAGACATACGAGATGATTTCCGCCGCGGACACAGTCGGCGTGTTCCAGATTGAGTCGCGAGCCCAGATGAGCATGCTGCCGCGCATGAAGCCGCGTACCTTCTATGACCTCGTCATTGAGGTAGCCATCGTCAGGCCAGGACCGATTCAGGGTGGTGCTGTCCATCCTTACTTGCAACGTCGTCAAGGTTTTGAACCCGTGACCTACCCGAGTGAGGCGCTGAAGACAGCGCTTGGGCGCACGCTCGGGGTCCCGATTTTTCAGGAGCAGGTCATGCAGGTGGCCATCCTGGCTGCCGGTTTTACAGCCGGGGAGGCGGACCAGTTGAGGCGGGCTATGGCCGCCTGGAAGCGGAAAGGTGGCCTCGAGAAATACTATGACCGCATCGTCAACGGAATGCAGGAGCGCGGTTACGACCAGGCTTTCGCAGAAGGTATCTTCGAGCAAATCAAGGGCTTCGGTGAGTACGGTTTCCCCGAGAGCCATGCTGCCAGTTTCGCGCTGCTCGTGTATGCGAGTAGCTGGCTCAAGTGCCATGAGCCTGAGGCATTCCTTGCTGCCATGCTCAACAGTCAGCCGATGGGATTCTATTCGCCGTCGCAGCTTGTGCAGGACGCACAACGCCACGGCGTGAAGGTGCTGAAAGTTGACGTTGCTGTCAGTGGCTGGGACTCTGTCTTGGTGTCACTACCCGACAACGACCGCCCGGCGGTTCGGCTCGGCATGTCGCTCCTGCGCGGCATGAAGGACGGCACCGCAGAGCGGATTGAAAACGCCAGAGCCGTGCGTCCGTTCGATACCGTGGCTGACCTGGCTCGTAGAGCGCAACTGGACCGAAAGGACCTCCACGTTCTTGCGGACGCCAACGCTCTCGCTTCGCTGGCCGGCAATCGCCGCGAGGCGCTATGGCAATCGGTCGCCGCCGTGCCTGACAAGGACATGCTTGCAGCAGCGGCGGTGCAGGACGAGACGCCCGACCTGGGCGCACCGACGGAAGCGAACGACATCGTCGCAGACTACAGGTCTGTCGGACTGACCTTGGGGCGGCATCCGCTGGAATTGCTCCGACCTCAACTGCTCGCGAACCGGTTGATGCCGGCGTCGACGCTGCGTACCTATCGCGACGGACGGCTCGCACGAGGCTGCGGCCTTGTAACCGTGCGCCAACGTCCCGGAACAGCGAAGGGTGTGATGTTTGTCACGCTCGAGGACGAGACGGGCAACGTCAACGTCATTGTCTGGCCAAGCCTTCTAGAGAAACAACGCAAGGAAGCGCTTGGCGCATCTTTGCTCGCCGTCTACGGAACCTGGCAATGCCAAGGAGAAGTGCGACATCTTGTGGCACAGCGTTTGGTTGACATGTCTCATCTGCTGGGCGGCTTAATCACGGCGAGTCGGGACTTTTGCTAATAGAGGCCAAAAAAGTTGCGTATTATCGAAGCATTGAACGGAGGTATTCATGTGCTACTCGGCTCAGATTCAGGCTGACTACCGCAAGTTCGTGCGCATGTTCGGCGCCATCATGGACATAGGCGAGTTCTCGCGTCTGTTTTTCAAGCGCGCCGAAGGTGTCAGCAAAGCGAAGATACCCAAAGCGATGGAGGATGCCTTCGCCGAACCGAAAACCGACGCTGAAGGCGAAATCAAAACCTCCATCGACCAGTTCAATGCAGCTCAGAGTACGAAGCTTGAGCAGGACCTGTTCAAACAGCGGAAGCGGCTGGCAGATGCCGAACGCACGCTTCAAACAAAAATCACCAAGGCGGCGACCGAGAGCCAGCGAATTGCTACGGACAAAATTGCCTGGACTCTTGGCAAGCTTGACGACATTCAACGCACCACAGCCAAACCACGCGATTCGCGTATATTCCCGGGACACTACGCCCCCGTCCTAGTCATGGAAAATGGTCAGCTCGTCGTCAAGCCCATGCGTTACCAGTGTCGCATTGCTGGCAAGCCCGCGAGCTATGACGTGAAATACCCTGGAACCTACAACGCCCGTCGCGACAATCTCGAAGGTTTCTGGAAGCCTTGCTTTGGGTACACCCATGGCGTGATGCTTGTCGACGTTTTCTACGAGAATGTCAGCAAAGCCAAGATGGAGGGGACACTGTTGGAAACACATGAGCGAGACGAAAAAGTCGTCCTCGAATTTCATCCAAGCAACGGTGAGCTCATGCTGGTCGCCTGTCTTTGGTCTCGATGGTCGGCGCCGGGCGAGCCTGATTTGTTGTCATTTGCAGCCATAACTGACGAGCCGCCCGTTGAGGTTGCCGCAGCCGGCCATGACCGATGCATTATTCCGATTAAATCCGAAAACATCGACGCATGGCTGAATCCAGACCCGTCGGACCTCGCGACCTCGTACGCCGTCCTCGATGATAAGGAGCGACCCTACTACGAGCATCGACTGGCTGCTTGACTGGCCGCACGGGGCCACGTGGTTGCGCACGGCAAGGGAGACTTCTATCGCCACGGCCTGACAGCATCCGGTGTCGCGCAAAGGTCCAGACTTCTTGACTTAATCGACGCGGGTGCCGGGCTCACCTTGCATAACGAAACGCGGTCGTTGCGACTAGACCGTCTTGTTCACGATTGGGCTCATGGGATGGTTGTCAATCATCGAGCGAGCCAATTCGGCAAGGGCGCTACCGTTGCCCGCGAATATGTGAGCGGTCCGCGGCGACAAGGTGGGATTCCGGAGGTCGCCGGGATAAAGAATGACTTCCTGGCGAAACCCATAACCTGCATTGTCGACAGCGGACAGCGTTAGCCCGATTTGGGTGTCTCTCACGAGCTGGTAAATCTCTTGTTGCTGAGGGACAGGTGTCCGTTCGCCAAGCGCGACCGACACGATGGCTTGCTGAGGGATGTCCGCGGTGAAAACCGGGAAGCCCCTTATGTCGGTCGTGTCTGTCTTCTTGCAATCCTCGAGGAGGCGCACAATTCGCACTTCGTGCTCGTATTTCCACTCGATAGATTTCGAGCAAAGTTCTGCCAGCGGAACTGGCTCGTGCTGATACGAGTCGACGTGTTTCTTCGGGCGCTCTTCAACGTACTCGACCTCGATTTGACGCGCGAAGAACTCGTGGTCCGCGTCGAAGGCGACGACTGCGCCTTGGTACTGGTCCGCGTAATGCGACCACATCAAGATTGAGTTCGGGGCTTTGGACAGACAAAGAATGCCCACCTGCTTATTTAGAACATCGAGTATGTGCCGTGACGTTATGTCGCTGGACACGTGTCCATCATTGAGCTGAACGACCGCGGTCAACGGAGTCTCGCGCCGAGGTGCATCTATATCGAACGAGAAGCTGATTGGTTTTCCCGCTTGGTCAGCCGGGATGATTAACTCCGGCAGCAGTTCGAATGGGTCGTTGAAGGCGCTCGGCTGGCTCATGCGGATGTCCCCCCCGAGTATCCTCTTTAATGTGCCGATGCTTACGTACTTGTGCAACCGATTCTTAACCATTACCGCCTCGTCTTTGAGTGTCGAACGTGCGTTGGTATCCGCTGGTCATCGCGCACGCTCGAGGTCGCGCCCATTTTGCGCAAACGAAACAACGGCCCAACTGCAAAGAAGTGAAGCGACTCATCAGGCTCAGGGGGTAAAAAAAGAGGTGCATCGAATCTCCTCTTCCTATACTCGATAGAGCATGTCGTCTGTCGCGTCCGTAGCCCTGTTGTATCATTCGGCGCTTCGCGAGTTTCGCGCATCTATTATCGCGTAAATATTACCTAACCAGCTTCGGCCCCCATGCAAACCATGTACGCTCATATCGCGGGCGAAGTCCGCGAGCTGACACTGCCGCCGGTGCACGAAGAGGTGCTTCCCGGGCTTCCGTGGGGAGCATTCGACGAACTGATGACGCCAGCATATTGGCGCGGCCAGGCGTGGCAACACACCGAGTCTGGGACGTTCTGCGATTTCCGCCTCGGTCGAACTTTGCAGGAAGAAGTTGCTGCCTGTTTGCTTGGGGGCTGGGGTATGCCGGCAGAGCTGGCGCTAGCCGCCTATTCGCGTGTTCGCGAGAAAGACATGCTGCGCGCGGGCACGACGGCGCAAGAGCTTGAAGAGGTTCTGAGCGAACCGTTCACCTTCCATGGTCGCGCCCGTAAGTACCGATTCATCCGGCAAAAAGCCAAGTATTTGAGCGGCTGTCTTCAGCGGCTGCACTCTTTTACTCCTTCAGAGGACGACATCGTGTTCCGGGACCAGTTGAATGAACTTCCCGGTATCGGACTGAAAACAGCTTCGTGGATTGTTCGCAATTTGCGTCCACAGAGTGAAGTCGCAATTCTTGATATTCACATCCTCCGCGTCGGCCAGCATCTCGGTCTTTTCCCGGAAGAATGGCAGCCAGAGACTCACTACCGGAAACTGGAGGCGCGCTTCATTGCCTTTGCGCGCGCGATTGATGTCTCGGCTGCGACCCTTGACGGCCTGATGTGGGACCACATGCGCCAGCTATCAATCATTTTGAGAAAGGCTCAGGGACAAGCAGCCGAGCAACTCGACCTGTTCAGCAACGCCCACTGACCGACGTTGCTGCGCTTCAGTAAGTCAGACCGACTGTCCAATAGCAGCCGCTCCGACAGCAAGGAGCTGGTCGGCTCCGGGCAATCCATCAACGACCTCGCCGCCAAGGATTCCGAGCGGGCAGAATCCTAGCCCGTACGATTCGGCAGCGAGCGCAAGTGTCTGGAGCAACGCTCCCGCATCACGCCATACCAATGACTCGCTGTACTGGTATGCAGCCATCGGCCTCGCCATGTCGGCAATGAGCACAATGAACGCTCCATCTGCGGCCGGGAGCAACTGTTTGCATTTGCTAACCCAGCCTGCGCGCAGTTCGGGAGGGACATGCAGTTCTTCGAGAACCGACTCGTCCGCGTTCACTCGATAGACGGCGACACCTGCAAATAGCAAAACTGAGATTGGGTGTAGCGCCCCCGCTGAAAGCGCGGGACGGCGACTTCGCCTTAGCGGGTCGCCGTCCTTCCAAAAGCGCGGCACCAGAGCAAGACGCAGCGCATCAACGATTGCTTCAAGCGGCGCTGATGTCAGTGCTCGAGCCGAGCGTCGACTTTCGAAGACATCCAGGAAAAACCGCTCGGCCGGCGCGCCGTGCTGTCCGAATGGCACAGTGCGCAAAATCGGCCAAGGATAGTCCTGGAACGGACGACCCTCCAAAGGCTGGGGGTCTTCAGTATGGGTCAACGCCGAGTTCCTCCAGCACCTCGTAGTGCTTCGCACACCCTCGACACATTCCGCAAGCCTCGTTAGCAACATGGCAAGAATGGGCCCACGCAAGAACGTCGGCGGGGACGCCCGAGGCCTTTATAAGCTCTGCACCACTTAGTTCGATTGCCGGTGCAGTGAGAGCTATCGAACCCTCCTGGCAAGCCAGGACCGCGTTCATCGCAGCCAGGAACTCCGGTTTGCCGTCGGCATGCATCCCGTCGGTGCGAAGGGTTCCGATTAACAGGGCGTTCACGTTGAGCGCGACTGCTTTCATTGCGGCCAGCGTGACCAACATCTGATTCCGGAACGGCCACCATTCTGAAACCGGCGCAAGCTCAGACGCCGCTCGACCGGCCATGTCACCACTTCCGAGAGCACGGAGGTCAGCTTCGATGACATGGTGCTCAATCCCCAACGCTTCGCATACTGCGCCAGCAGCGCGAACCTCGGCTTGTGCGGCACATTGACCGTAGGCGACCGTGATTGCGACTTCGGGCTTCTTCCAGTACGCAATGGCTATCGAATCCATTCCACCGGATAGCAGGAGGGCCGTTCTCATGATTTCCATGCCGCGTGATGCAACGCTGTGACGAAGTCGAAGAAGACCTTGCAATTTGAACCGGTGACCATCTTCAAGTCTTCCTCGGTTACGGATTGGGCAAGAACGTAAACCGGGAGGTCCTTGGCTCTCGCATAGCCAGTTTCAAAGACAGTGCCCGCATCAAGGCCATCCAATATAGCAAAGACCCGGTCACACGTATTGAGCGCAGCAAGGTCCGCAGGCCCGACCACTTCTGCTGGGCCAGGGCCGATGTCATGCACAGGAGAAAACACCGTCAGCCCCAACTCAGTCAGGTAGCGTCGTGCTTCGTCGACCAGCCAACGCTGTCCTAGGTTAAAGAAGGGGCTCGCCAGGTAGACCTTTCCCGGCACGGTTGACGCCGACACACGCTGAGCCTGAAAAAGCTCAGGAGCGGATGCAACTGGCAATGCCATCGTTTCCGCGTACTGTGAAACGGCACGCGAAGCCAGCTCTGCCGCAGTCTCGGGACTTTCACGGTGAACGGCCCAGCGTGCTGCAAACACAGCAGCGAACACGTCTCCAGAACCGATGGTCCACGTCAGGTCGCTACGGTACGCGGGAATCAGCGTCGGGCTCGCAGCCGCAGTGTGAACGTATGCGCCTACTGGGCCCGATTTGACGACCACAACCTCTGCGCCATCCTGAATCAGCTTGGCTGCGGCTTTCGCAAGGTCGCTCTCACCAGCCATCGCTACGATTTCGCTGCGGTTTCCCACAATGGCAAGGTGCTCGGCTTTACTACCGTTCTCCCAGAATGACTCCGGGTCAAATGCCGACTGCGGGTCATACACGCACCACTTGGCGTCAACCTTTGCCGACCCTTCCAGCATCCCAAAACGTAATACCGCTTCGTGTTGCACTTCGATTGGCGCGTGCTTCGGGATGGAGGATAGCGCCGGCCGCAGCACCGGAGTCGACATGCAATGCACATATTCGAACGAAATGCCGGTCCGCGCTGGTGTCGTGACCAGGTCGAACTTGAATACCTCAGCGGCCTTTCGGAACTCATCCTCGAGTTCCTTGCAAGCATACGTGCGCAGCGTTACCGTCTCGACGTGACCTACGATTGCCGTCGCAGCTCGACCGCCTGAGCCATAAATCTGGTCCCATGCTGGCCAGAGGCACTGTTCGTGATAAACACCGCCGACTACGGTTATCGCGTTCGACGTCATTTCAGTCTCACCTTGACGTTGCAGGTCCCACTTTGGACACCCAGGACCTCAGCAACATACTGCCGGCCGGCCTGGATGCACTGGATGAACTGCAACATTGAGCGCGACGTGATGGAGCCCACGATATTCCCGCCAGCGTCCTGTGCAACGAGGCGAGACGGCCCTGGGATAAATGCCACATCTAAAAGAGCTCCAGCGCGAACGCCTCGAAGCGCGGTTGGATTAACCGAATTAAGACTTGTGACTTCTTCAATGACGCAAGGGTCAACTCCGCCACCGACTCCGCCGCCGGCTCCAGCCGGATTCGGCGTCGTTACAGGCGCCTTCGGTTCAGGCCGCCAATCTCCACCACCACCACCGCCTCCAGACATACTGCACCCCTTTAATTATCTATATTTAGAGCCGACCACCAAACGGTAGACGCAAAACGTCCTGGCGCCATAATCGGATTCGCTCGAATCAGGGCGTTGAACAGGAGTTAGTCAGATGAAAGCTACGGCAGCAATTCTATTTATTAACACGACGTAGTCAAATGAAAGTTTTCCTTGTGAACATGACGAAGCACCAGACAGGCCGCCGAAAAATCTGAAACGCATAAAGAAGTGGCCAAAGCAAGAAGGTTGCCCAAAACCTCTTGCGACTCGCGCTCGAACACCCTTGGGCTTTCCAGCAACCGTAAATCCGCTCCGCGCGCGCACTGTCCCGAAGAGTGCGCGCCAAGTTCCCGTCAACGCGCTGGTGATTCACCCTGATGCCGGCGCAAGTTCACCAGTTACGCGCTAACGTTGCCCAAACGACAATCGTGTTCTTAGTCCGGCCAGTCGTCCCAATCCGCGTCGCCTGTGAGAGGAGCATCATCCCGAAGGACAATAACTCCATCTGCGTCCTCCTGCTGATAGTAGGTCAGCTTCGCGTGCGAATACGAGATTGATTCGGTTCGGAACAGATTCACTTTTCCGTCTGCGAGGGACACTGGCAAGGCCAGAGGCACGCCAGCATCGTCGAGCATCGCATTCGGAAATAGCACGATGTTCGTCCCGTTCTCGCGCTGTGTCGATTTGAACAAGATGCCATCGAACGATGGCTCGGCGACGTGGGAGAGGAACTCCGCCATTGTTTGGGTGATGAGGTAGTCAGATTCATGACCGGGCGTGATGGGCTGCGCAATCAGCGTGTGAAGTATCTTCAAAAAGTTACGCCGCTTTCGCTGCTTTTGGAAGTCCGGTTGGAAATAGCTGAGCGGCTTGCTTGAGCGCGCTGTCTCTAGCCTGGTGAAGTCCAAAACACGCAGTGGCCTGTTTGTTCGCAGTTCAATAAGCGCGACGTCATTTCCTATCGCGGGGCGCATTTCTGCCAAGCAGGTTGGCGACTCCAGCGAGCCGTAGAAGACCGAAATTCCTTCCGCGTTCATCCTGCCAGCCCGGGCAAGGTGCTGAGGAGGCGGACCGATGTGCGCCAACGGGTCGTCGACCATATCGTTGAGCAGTGAGTGGCTTGTGACCACCCGCGCTCGAAAGAGTCGCGTGCCCGCTCGGAGCGTTCGCACGACAGGTGACCGCGGCTTGCCGGCTAAGTGCATATCCTCGACATCGGCGAACAGCTCGGCAAAGAACTCGCGTGCTTTCTCGCTGAAGAAGCGCCTTCTGTGCCGCACGTCCTGTAGGGTATCGCGCCACGCAAGTCCGAAGTCGCCCCCACTGTGCCTGACCTCCTCGTAATCCATCGCTTCGTCCCAGAAGGCCTCTTCGCCATCCCCGGGATAGATGAATTCGCTTTCAATGACCGCATCGATTATTTCGCTCTGGAAATCGAAATACTGTCCGAGAAAGGTCTGCACCCAGTATTCGAGGGGGTCGCCAAGGCGGCGGTAACTGATGCGGTCGCTGTCGCCGCCGCCAAAGTCCGGCACCTCGCGGCCCCAACCGAGGTTGTCGCGCATAACGGGCTCTAGCCATTCGGCGAGTTGTTCGACGGATATACCTTCGCGCCGTTCCTCGCAGACTCTGCACTCGTCAACGTCCCCTTCCCGATGTACTCTTTCACGGAGGATGGAATCTTCAAAGCATTCATAGCAGATGTGGTCAGGCAAGATAATTCCTTAACGGTCCGAGGCGTCGATGAAATGCAGCGCCTGCGCAGAATAATATGAGATGTTCGTCCATAGGGTTGTCGATAAGACCAATCTCTGCTGGCACTGATGTGCGGGGACAATTACATGCCAGTCAGCCTACCGTCATCGACTCCGAACCTGTCGCAACGTCCGGCTCTTCTTCGGGCATACTTTCTTCGTTTCCCAAGACCAGGCAGGGGCCTGATGCAACGTATGAAGACGCCGAATATTCGAACCTTCGACATGAAACTCGTCGACGACTTATTTGAGATGAATGGCGGGTATGTTCTCGATTTCTCCGACCGGACCATGGGTATATTCTTCCTGGAGGAGCTTAATGTCGACATCGATGACCCAGCCTATCTTGATAACGGTACCTCCAAAGCCAAGCGATTAAGGTGCTTTCTAAATAAGGTGGACTTGGCTACCGCCGTCAAGACACTCAAGGCTCTTTGGAAATATCGCGAAGCCGTTCGGCAGTCGCAGCGTCGGGACGACTGGATAGTCAATGCGGAAGGACAGTTCCTTTCCCTGATTAACCGTCTCGAGGGCAAGCCCGAGGCCGCCTTTGGTGGGAATCCACCACCCAAGCCTGCGCTTGATGCGCACCGAATCTTGGGACTCAAGAACAAGCTTCTTGAACTGTCGTCACTGCCTCCGCATCCGCGCGGTTACGCGTTTGAGGTGTGGCTCAGGGAGGCATTTGATTGCTTCGGCCTCGAAGCACGTGAGCCTTTCCGCCATCGCGGCGAGCAGATAGACGGCAGCTTCGTGTTGCAGGGAGAAACCTACCTTGTCGAGGCGAAGTGGCAGTCCGAGCCCACCGGAGCGGGCGATTTGCACGCTTTTCACGGGAAGCTTGAGCAGAAAGCAGCATGGGCCCGAGGCTTGTTCGTGAGCAACAGTGGCTTTACCGCAGACGGGTTAGCCGCCTTCGGTCGCGCCAAGCGCGTTATTTGTATGGATGGTCTAGACCTCTTCGACACACTGGACAGACAGCTTCCCTTGAACCATGTGCTCGAACGGAAGGTCCGGCGTGCGGCGGAATCGGGGCTTCCTTTCGAGCGCGTTCGGGACCTTTTTGCGTGAGTGAAACCTGGATAGCTATGCCGATGCATCGGAGGCTAACAGGCAAACAGACTGCGAGGATGCTCGCCCCTCTGTCGTGTTCCGGAGGCGAACCTTTTGGCGAGCTGCGCGCCGGCCGCGCGTTGACAGACGCATACCTAAGTCGAGTCATCGAATGGAAATCATCGTTGAGACGTATGTGCCCTCTGGCGAACCTTCGTCTGCAGGCTTGCGCGTGAGACCGCTTCCTGGGCAGGGGGTAGACCCAAACCTCAAAATCGAGTGCAGTCGTTCCATGCGGCGGCAGTATCCAGCCGGCTCGCTGTTCCGGCTCTCGGTGAAGCTGACTGACCGCGAAGGCACACAATTTCTGTACGCTCACCATGCAGCACCGTTCGAGCATGTGAGCCGCGAAGATGCGAAACGATTCATTTCGACCATGTTTGGCGCCTGACAAGTCGAAGCACTCGCATAGGAACACGAACACAATGCAGCAGGCTACCTATAAAGGTTACGTGCTATGGGGCCACGCCATTGAGCAGCAGGAACAGGCACTCGCGCCCGAGCAATACGCCGCGAGCGGGACGATTACTCGGGACCGGAAATTCGTAGAAGCCTCTGGAGTCCTCGGTGTCTTCGAAACCGAAGAGGAAGCGCAAGATGCCGGACTGTCGTGGGCGCGCGCGTGGGTCGACTCCCATGGATAGCGCTGGGCAGCTTGCATGCCGCAAGTGCCAGTAGAGGCTTCCCGTAATGACAGGAACTGCGGATGCACTTCGCTGTCACGCTTGCTAAGGTCGACGATAAAGTCGATAGACATCGTGAGCGGCTCTCACTATCGCGCGTCGGCCTGAAGCCGGCATGGAAGTTTGCGTCATCGCCCGTCAGCGCCTCTCTGAGGAATTCTGTCGCGCCGGCCGTCTCCGGCGCCGCCACTCTATATGGCTACATTGCACCGTTGTGTCGCATCGGTCCAATGAACTTATCGGGCAACTCGATAAGGTGAAAGTGGCTGCCTTCAGTCACGCGGTCGAAAACGGCGACGCTTTCATCGAATGATGCCGCAAGGATGCTCTGCAGCTGCTTCAATCCGCTCATAAGGTTCACGAGCGCCTTTTGGCTCGTCTCGCTCATCGAATGCTGGCCCGGCTCATCGAACATCAACACACTTGGGTGATTGCCCGCGTAGTCCCGTGTCGCCGATGTTTGATAAACCGCGAGCAGGAATGCCCAGATAAGCCTGACAAAGTCACTTGCAGATGATTCGGATTTCACGTTGCGCTTCAAAACTTCGCGCAGCGTGATGTCACCCAATGCCGGAAGCAAGGTCCCCGCATTGATTTGGACCTCCGGAATGTCGGCGCTCGTGTAGTTGAACGCCGACGCGTTTGCGCGAAAGTTCTTTTCGAGAACTGAAATCTTGACGCGGTCTCTCTTGCTGTACAGGTCGCTCGGAAACTTCTTCTGTTCCTCCTGGGCGCCGACAAGTTTGTCTACAAGACCTTCCGCACGCTCAAGGAAGGTCGATAGACGGGACTCCGCACTCTGCAGCGAGCGAATGTCTTGCTCCAGATTTATCTGCTTCCTGACGTCGGCTTCAAGTGTTGCATCCGACTGCGAGATGTTTTTCCTAAGATTTATGACGTAGGCTCGCTGCTGCGCCATCTCGCTCTCCAACGCTGCGATGTGGCCAGCAGATTGCTCGCCCATATTCTCCAAACCGGCAATCTGCCCTTTGAGCATGCGCAGCTGGGCTTCGAGGTAATCGATGTTGTGCTGCAGGTCCATCGGTGTCACGCCGTCAGTGTGAGGCAACAGTGTGTTCTCGATGTGGGCGCCACAAGTTGGGCACTTTCCTTCGGCCGATTTAAGCTGAAGACTAGCGCCCAAGTCGTGCAGCTTTCGGGTCGTCTTGTTCTTGCGAAGGTCGGACTCCGCCTGTTGGAGGAGCTGTCGAAACTCGACCAGGTCGCTCTGTCGCAGTCGAGCTTCACTCGAAAAGGTCTCATAGCGCGCCATGAGCATGTCCAGCTTGACGGTCTGCTCATTCAACAGGTCGATAACATCCGGGGTCGCCGAAGCCGGGCCGATTTTGCGGCGGCGCTCGATTGCGTGCCACTGCTCCGTCTTATTCGAAACAGCCTGCGATACAGCGACGTTCTCCGATTCGATTCTCACCCAAAGAGTCGCGTGGCCGGGCTCGAACGACCTGTGGAGGGTCTTGGGAATACCCTGAGCTGATACACCCACCACGCGCAGCGCGGCATGAAGCTCAGCAAGATTGTCCGTCCATCGAGCCTGCAGTTGATTGAGGAGCTGCTCGTTGAGCGCCCGTTCCTCTTCGAGCTTGAAGTTGTCGAGGCCCAAGAGGTACTGAACAACTCGAGTGGGAGCACCCAAGATTTGATAGAACGGGATATTCGCTATGTAGTCGGTCCAGCCGCGTTTCTGTTCGATGAACAGCGCGGCGGCAACGACTTGCGGATAAAGCCGGGTGAGGCCGCCAACAGAAGATTGCACGCGCGGTAGCTGCATGCCAAGAAAGGTCTCGAGGTAGCGCAGAAACCCGCGCTCGTACTGCGCGGCCCCCGGGTCGTGCAGGAAGAGCGGCGTGGGCTCACCGACAGCATCGTCGGGCTTGGTGACCAATCCCCCGTCAAATGCTTCGACGAGTTTGGTTTGCTTACTTTCGTTCCGGATAGGTCTCCGGAAAGTGACGACCTTCCCTGAGTCGTTTTCGACTTCCACCAAGACGGCAGATTGGCTTATGACTCTCGCCTTGCCGTCGAACTGGAAGCTGTCGCGCACGGCTGACGTCAGGGCGCGCTCACCCTTAACGCCGACCAGCTCTTCAAAACCGAGGCCGTACATCAAAGTGTTCACCAGGGTACTTTTCCCTGATGAGTTACGACCTTTGATGATGTTGAGCCCTGGCTTGAAGGGTGTACGAAAGCCGAAGGTCTCACCATCACTGATGATTCGAATTTCAATCCCACGGATGAGCATACTAGACCCATTTCTCCACGATACTGTCGACCATTTTCTCGGTAATAGACGTCTTGAGACCACGCAGGAAGGCAGCGTCATCGTCGTACAGCTGTTCCTCCAAAGCTCGCTGGCAGAATGCGCTGCCCTTGTCCGTCAGCACCACTGTTTTGGCGGTCGCCTCGATGAGCCCATCTGCCGCGGCCAGGGTCATCGCCGTCTGCACGGTCGGGTCGAGGCCCCAAGCGGGAAAATCAATTTCCTGGCTCTTGGCGGCACGAATGAGTTTTTCCCTTCGGGCATTTTCTTTCAAGACCCAGTTGAACAACTGCAGCCTAACGAGGCTAGACTTGCTCCCGCGCGACGCCAGCAACAGGACAAGCAGAAGCTGCGTAATCTTGAAGAGCGGTCGATGGTCAGGAAGTACGGATGAGGGGCGAACGTTGAACTCGAGAGTTGCCATTATTGGACTGGCTCCGAGAAGTCGAGCTGGCACACAGCAAGCCAGCGCGCCACGACGAGGTCTGCAAGAGTGCGCGCGTCGCTGAAACTGACAACACCACCGAGCTCTTTCTCAAGCCGGTTGCCGAGTTCAGCTCTGACCGATTCCACAAGCTCGTTCGGCTCGCCCGTCCAGAAATACTTGAGTTCCTGCATCTCGTCAGCGTAGAGGCCGATGACGCGAATGACTTGTGCGAAGGCTTGAGGCGACGTCCGCTCTATCGTCGCGAGGTGGTCGTCGCAGCGTAAGAATTTGCCTTGGACGAGCTTGTTGAATTCTGACAGCTCGGTTTCAAACGTCGGGCTGGCCTGCCGTGATTTTAGGCGCATCCTGTTCTTTCGAGCTATGAGCTCGTCATACTCCTCGGGAGCTTCGGGCAAGGCAATCGACTTGTCCACTGCTGGACCAAGCTGCAGAGCAGTCCCGGCATTGCGTCTGCATTGCTCGAATTCGCTCGAATAGTAGCCGGCGTCCAGAAGGGAAATATTGAAGTCTTCGGTCAGGATGGTGAGTTCCCATTTACGGGCATCCTTCTCCTTCTTCCGCGCGTGCTTGTGGAGCTCGTTGTCATTTATCGTTGGCGTCACAAACAGCCAGTTGTGAATTCTCGTGGAGCCGATGCGGTCAGCTATCTGTTGCGCATAAGATTTGAGCTTGCCAACGTCGCGCGTAATCTTGTCGCGAATGTTGTCATAGAGCTCTTCTTGCGTGTAGTGCCGTTCGGGACAGTAGCACTGGAACGCGAGGCCGTCCGTCGTCCAACCCTCGATTCCATAGTCGCCAGGCGAAGCTGGCATGCGCTGATATGACGGTCCATATTTCAATTTGAACGCCGACTGGCACAAGCGCTCCCAGCTCGTGCCATCGAAAGTCCCGAAATCGGTTTGTATCACGAAGCCCCCAATCTACATGTATCGTCCAGATACGACTTTTCTCGCGCGGTCTCCGTGACCGTGGAATCGGGCATATTGATGACGTTCTAAGGAGAACCCCGATTCTGTTCACTCGTCGCACACTGGCGCAGGCAGGTCTGACCTTTCGGGCGATTATGTGTGCGCTTAACCTAAAAATCTACCAGTTAGTGCAGTTTGCTTCAGTGGCATTCGCGCTCCTGCAACAATGGCAAGCGAGCCGCGTGCTAACTGCCGGCACTGCGTTCCAAGATTCAACGCACGTGGCTCAGTTTGTCGGACCGCCTGCTTCCGCCTGCTGTGTGCTTGTTCCCAAAGGCACCGGCCAGAGCGGTGGCGCTGACTGAAGGTTTCTGACTTGCTGCTCATGCTTTAGAACGCGCTCCCTCAACGTTTGAAGGGCATTTTCTCCATGCTGATGCACCTGCGCGGACGGAAGTCCCCAACGCTCTCGAACCGCGGCCGCAAGCCTCCACGCCTGCTCGCCAAGCCGCGCGCAGCCGAGAGTTATGTCGTCGCACGTGCCGATGGGGTCACCGAATTCGGCGCTGCTCCGGATGTAGTGCACAGTCTCACGGTACGCATTTGGGAATTCACGAAGCTGCGCCGCTACGTCTTTTGGCAACCACTTCCACTGGATTTCTGCTGAATACGAAAAAGGGGGAAGCCGCACCGGCTCCAGCGGGTCGTAGCTGCTGCGGCGGACCGCCTCTTGTTGAGCCTCGCTGTCGGTATAAATCACTTGTACGCAGCTTCGCACGTAGCCCTCGAGTTCGTCGACTGCTAACAGAGCAGCCAGGAACGATTCGCGGTCGCGCTCACGCCTATCTTTGCCTCGCGCGAAAAGGCCGTTGATTATCGCGCCCATCGCTGAGCCAATAACAGCCGATGATGCCGCGATTTTCAACCAGTCGTAGGTATCGAGTGCCATAGCGTCCTATGCGGCTACTGTCTTGTGGCCTCATATACCCTCAAAATCATGAGGTGCAAGGCGGTGCAAACGGCCGAAATTACCATCGGCATCGGCTTCGCGCGCATCCATGCTCGTTGTCGACAGTATTGTATCTGTGTGATATTCGACAGCCGGGCTGGCCGAAACACGGTCGACACGTGACGACAGCATATTGGTCTGGGGCGCCCTTCCGCTCCGACATCTGCATTTCGGCCGCCGTTAGATAGCGAATATCGCGTTTACTCGACGAATTTAAACGCGTCCATCCACCGGAAGCGAGCGCCGATATGCATTGCGCATAGCTGCACAACATAGAACAACATATACGGACCAGTCACAAGTGAATTTCGAGCTTTTCGAGAAGTATGAATCTGCAATCCGGGACTACCGAGGCCCACAAGGCGACCCGCAATCTGCATCCCTTCGCATGCACGGCAACGGCGACCTGGTCGTGTATTACGCGCCGTTCGGGTGGGTGAATCCCACGGCGAAGCTCGTTCTCGTGGACGCCACGCCTTGGAAGGCGCAGGCCGACATTGCATTGACCGAGGCGAATCGCGCACTGTTTGAGGGTGCTCCCGTGGGCGAGGCGTTACGTCGCGCCAGTCTCGCGGCCGCCTTTGCCGGCGTGACGCGCCAACGCGTCGTGGCGCTCCTCGACCATATTGGCGTGCATCAGTGGTTGAGTCTGAGCTCAAGTGCCGACCTGTTCGGCGAAGCGGGCGACCTGTTGCAGGTGTCGTCCGTGCTTCAGTTTCCCGTGTTCAAAAACGGCGAGAACTTCAGGGCCGGGTGGCATCCCGAAAGAGACCCGATGCTGCGCCTGCAAATGCGAAGCCACTTCGGCAAGATGGCCAAAGCTATGCCAGACGCGGTATTCATCCCGGTGGGAGCGGCCGCATCGAGAGGCGTCGAGTGGCTGACCAAGGAAGGATTCTTGAACAAGGAACGCGTGCTTCATGGCGTCCCCCATCCACGCAAAGAGGAACCGAACCGCACGGCATATTTTCTGGGCGAGAAGGACCGCGCCGACCTAGACGAGAAAACACATCCCGACAAGATTGATGCGGCGCGTGATTACCTGCGGAGCGCGGTGGCGGCGCTGAAGTGAGACTACGGCAGCCAGGCGGAGCGTAATGCGGCTGGCGCGGTGGAATGAACTTAACCCTCGCAGTCTTTCGAGAATCCGAACATGCCTCGATACCTGGTTCCATCAACAGCATTTCAGCTTGCGCTCGACTTGGCGCGGGCGGTTGTCGCTGGCAGCTTGCAACTACCGCAGGCCGAACGAGCATTGCGCGACTCCTATCCTGATATGTCGCCTCGTGCCGCAAAGGGCTACATCGGAAGTTACGTTGCAATGCGCCGCGGCGCGAAAAGCTTCGCGACGACAATCGCGGCCAACGCTTGGAAGCTTTACCTCGAGGATATTGCACATGACGGCGCCGGCCCGCTCTCGGTCGCGCTGGACACGTTCTTGTCCCATATCGTCTATCTCCAGAGCAAAACGAAGGGTCCGGAAGCCGCACTGCATCAGGTGCACGATGAGTTCGTCGAGGCGCTGAAGCGGATGGCCGTTCACGAGACGGTCGTCGAGAATCTTGATGCCGCCGTTCAGAAGTCCCTGAAGTCTTCCGCGGATGAACGTCGAGAGCGTCTCGCCAATGCAAACAGGCGACCGGAGCAGGTCGTCGTGCTGACCCGCGCATTCAAGCGAAACCCGGACGTCATTGCGGAAGTCCTGTTGCGAGCGAATGGGACGTGCGGAGGATGCGGGCAATCGGCACCGTTTCAGCGCTCAGACGGGAGACCGTACCTTGAGGTTCATCATCGCAGACGTTTGGCAGACGGTGGGGAAGATACCGTTGAGAATGCGATGGCTTTGTGTCCGAACTGTCATCGAGAGCGGCACTACGGAATCAACTACGCGGATATTTGATTCCCGAGTGTCGGCCGCGAGTCTGACGGGAGGGCGCCGCGGGTGGTTGCGAGCACAAATGTGCGGTGCTTCGTCACTGGCCAATTTTCAAGCTATACGCTGGGGTGACCAAACCGAACACTCGCAACGAACATGATTGAACTCAACGAAGAACTTATAGCTGCTCGCGAGCTCCGCACCGCCGCATACCAATAAGCGGCTCATAAGACGGTCTACGAGCGCTTTGGCGGCGCCGGTGACGCGGTAGTCTGGAAGAACAATAGCGGGAACCCGGAGGAACGCGCCTGGTTGGGGCAATTTCGTCCTCGGACCTGTCCAGAGGCCATGCGCCGGGCCGCGGTGACGGCCGGAATTACCTTTTCGGACTTTCCGGCAAACTGGAGCTTCCTCCATGGCATGGCTGGCCTGGTAGCCGAGGAAATTTTGAATAGCGAGAAGGACGAGCCCGGCGTGATTGCCGACGCGATGCGATACAGAATCTCCAGCGACGAGGCGTCCGCAACCGACTTGGCTGCGATGGGTATTACTGCCATCGACGACTACCAACTAAGTGACGAAGACGTCGAAGAGTCAGTGTGGATATTGCAGGAGGGCAGGCCGGCCGTGAAGCAGGAGGCCGAGCATCTCCATTGAGGTCGCCGTTAGCGGGCTGGTGAACGATGAACGGTGAATAAACTCAACCCGCGCTGCGTGCGCCTTCAGTGCCAGAGAGCAAGCACTAACTGGGAACTGCCCGACTTGGTCAGGGGGGGCACTTTCGCGCCCATGATGATGTCGGTTGCAACGCTGGCAAGCGTGTACAGCCCGACGCTGTGGAGGCGACCGCATTCTGACGGCTGGCATACCCACGAGGTGACGATGCGATAACCTTCTTTGCGCAGTTCGACCACTCGCGCCCGAGGGTCAATGACGTCGAGGTAACGCGTTGCCTCCAGTGTCGTAATCCCCGCGCACAGCCGCATGGCATCGAGCAAGCGCGCACGCTGATGCTTGGCGGTGTTGTCCGGCCAGTTGGCGATGATGTGGTCGAAGGACTGGAAATTCTGCGGTTTGATGTGTTTTTGCATTCGATGCAGTGGGAGTTGTGACAGGACGTATTGTTCACCTGTCGGCTCGAAACACTGCTACCGAAATATCAAGCCAATTCAACCGCAAAAAATCCGGAGGAAATAGGCCGGAAAATGGGCCCAATTTCCGCAGTTTTTCACTGCTCGGTTGAATCTAGCTCTAACCCAAGTTCGGTGCCGGCGGCGCTGAGCGCGTCGTAAAGCACGATTGCCGCAGTCTCATCCGCGCACCCGCCCACGATTTCGAGAGCCTGAGCTAGCCGCTGAGCGTCGGTTCGCGTGTCCGCCGTGGGCGCCGCACGGTTACGCGGAACACTTGCGCGGCTCAGTGCCAGATGTGCTGTGTTCTCAACGTCGGCCTGGTTCCTGCGCTTCGCTTCGACGAGCGCTTGAATACTTACGCGTTCGACAGCGGTCAGCACATCGTAGACTTGGCGTTCCAGGGTTTCTTCCCAAGCGCGTGCGACGACCGCCGTAATGACCCGGATGGGAATTTCGTCACAAGCCTCGCAGATGGCGTGGGCGAGCCGGATAATCAGCGTTCGACGCTGCGTCATCGGCAAGCGGCCTGCAGTTCGGGGCGGCACAATCGACGGCATCGTCTGGAGCGTCCGCAGCGGCTCCTGGAAACCGCGCGTCCGGGCACCCGGAGCAAGCCAGGAAGGGCGCGCCGCAGTCAGCTTGGTTGCCAGGTCTGTGGCGCTCTTCATGATGTCGTTGACTTCAGACCCGGTAGGTGCCAAGTCCGGTTCGCCTTCCTCGATGCAGTCGACAATCGCGCGGGCAATCTGGGAAATCACCGTGACCTGCAAACTCGTGCCCTTCGCGAGCACCTTTTTCTTTTTGAAGAAGCTGCGGAAGTCCTTGTCGTCACGAAAGCTTCTGAACCAGTCTGACTGTGCACGAGCAGTTTGGTCGAGGTTCAGAAACGCGCCTGCCTGGTCATACATGAGGGCAAGATTCGAATTCGTGGTCAGAGTGGTCATGGGTGATAGCAAGGGCGATTCACGCAAGAGGTAGGCATATTGTAGCTGCGTGCTATAGGCCGCCCGAGCACGTAAAAGAATAATTCCGGGCCTGCAGGAGCGTTGTTGTTATCACGCGCGCGGCACGTCATCGGGCGCTATTGTCGCGGTCGCCCACCGGAAATCACCGTTGTATCCGCTCGATAAGCATCGACCACAGATGCTCAGCTGCCCCAGTGTCAGACAGTTTCTCGGATACGCCTCTCGCCATGCTCATCATCGGCTTCAGATAAAGCGTCTGGCTATCTTCCGTGAGCGTGAGCGCTTCGTTGTAGCTGTTCGTGTGCGAGGAAATCTGGTTCGAATATGCTATCTCGCGATTGCTGTGTCCACCGAAGGCTCCGCCGTGCGTAACGGTGCACTGCGACACGCTCTTCCCGTCCTTATAGATGCTCGCGGTGAACCGGCGCGCATCGATGCGCGAAAAGCGTCCTTGGAACTGGCCGTGTCGCTTCTCCAGTTCCTGTAGCGAACCCTCGAAAAAGCGTGCAATGAAGTCGAACGTCTCAGAAACGAACGTGTCCTTGTCGAGGTCTGAGAACTCATGCTTGACGCGAAGGTTGCTCGACCGCGGCAGTTGCGAGGCCGCGGAAGGTTCGATGGCTGCGGGCCGAGGCGGCATGCTTCTCGCTGCCGATGCCGCGTCCAGCTTGGGTGCGGACGACGAGGCTGTTGCGGCCACGGCTTTACGAATCGACTTCGCAATGTCGGCGAACGCCTCGTCCTGGTTGGACCAGGACGTCACCGGCCGACCGTCTGTCGGGACCGCATTCATTTTGCCGAACGGAGCACTGTGCCAGTCACATGCTCGCAGGATGACGGGGATGACGCGCGCCTCGCCGGCCTTATGCCGCTCCAGTGCACGCGTCATCTCGTTTGAAAAGCAGTATTCGGACGCAATGAAATTCGCGCTGACCAGCAGCAAAATGATGTCGGCCTTCTCGAGCTGCTCATTGATACTGTCGTCAAGGTTGTCGCCCGCGACGATGCGTCTGTCGTGCCATGCCGAAATCAGGCCCTCGCGCTTCATCAGCGAAAGGTGGATTTCGAGTTGGTCGCGCAGCGACTCGTCGATGTGCGTGTACGAGAAGAAAACCGATGCCATGCAGTCGTCCAGCAAGAGAATCAGGTGGTTGTTGTAGGCGGCTATGCCGTCGTCGCCATAACGTGGCGATTTGGCTTGAGCGAACGCGTGAAGCAGGACGGCCTACGTGTTGTCAGGCCGCGCGCCATCAGTAGCTGACCAGGTCGAGCTCGTGGATGCGAATCGCCATAGCGGTCGGCGACATGCCGAACTCCTCAGCGAGCGACTTGAAGTGGTTGCCGATACCAAATTTCCGCGCAGTCGCTACTGCGCGCGGAAACTCAAGCGAGCCAGTTTTTGACCGGAGAAGGTCCTGCGAGCCGTTGCCGGCGATGGCGAACGCTACGTTGTCATCGAGGTGGAGCATGTCGGTGCCAAATCGCTGCTTGTACGCGCGGCGCAATAGCTTCTCCGGCGCAAGGAAGCACGCGGCAAAGTAGTTGGCCTCCCGCTCGCGGCGGTCGAGGACCGGCGCGTCACCGAGCAGGGGGCGGTCGCGATGAAGCGAGAGCCCAGGATGCAACACAATATGGCCGAGTTCGTGCGCTCCTGTGAAGCGCTGAACCTCGTAGGGCAGGTTTCCGGCAATACGAATCGTTGAGCGCGGAACGTCGACCAACCCGGCTACCTGGTATTGGGTGTTACCGACCCCGTGCGCGCCCAGCGAGCCCGCGGTTACTTCGTACTCAATGTTATGCACCGAGGCCGCGTGGTCAGGGCGGAAGAGCTGAAGCAGATGCGGAATCGTGCTGTGCGTGGTCCCCGCGCGCTGCCAGATTTCAAACTGGAAGCGTCGCACCTCGGCCGCAATGGAAAGCTTGTCGATGTCGTGCATGTGGGAACCCCGAAATCGCATTTCGTTGTATAGCACCAGATGTGGTGCTTCACATGAAAATATATACAACTAATAGCGTGCTTGCCACGAATTTAATTAGAGTCGGACCCTTAATAAATTTAAGCTTCGATTTTTGCGTGCGCGGCCCGGTCGCATTCACGCTGGAGTTGCTCATCATGGATTGAAGCGGGAGTGTGTGGCTCGGTTGGCGAAGCCGGGAGATGCGAAGTAGCTGCGGAGAGGAGGGGCGGAGGATGAAGGTTGGCAGCTGCTGCCGCGGCCCTCTCATGGAGCGAAGAGGGCCGCGTGCGGTTCAACTGTGAGACAGCTCAGACCGCGATGGGAGCCGCGATGCTTGGATGCGGGTTGTAACCGACGATTTCGAAGTCCTCAAACTTGTAGTCGTAAATCGAATCGGGGCGGCGCTTGATATTCAGCTTAGGCAGCTCCCGTACGTCTCGGGTGAGCTGTGTCTGAATCTGCTCCATATGATTTGAGTACGCATGTAGGTCCCCGATGCTGACGATGATTTCATGCGGAATCAAATCGCACTGTTGCGCGACCATGTGCGTCAGAAGGGCCAGCGAAGCGATGTTGTACGGGAGACCAAGGAAGCTGTCCGAACTGCGGATGTACAGCAGAGCGGATAGCTTGCCTTCCGCGACGTAGAACTGGTAGAGCAGGTGACATGGCGGCAATGCCATGAGACCTTGCTTCGCGTTCTCTTGCGGGCTGATGGACTCGTTCGGGAGATACTCGGGGTTCCAGCCGTGAAACAAGATGCGCCGGCTGTTCGGCTTCTCCCGAAGCGTCTTAATGACGTAGTCAATCTGGTTGATGGTCCCGCCATCCTTGGTCGGCCAGGCGGTCCATTGCTTGCCATACACGGGGCCGAGCTCGTTGTCCTCCGTGGCCCACTCGTTCCAAATGGAGACGCCATTCTCTTTGAGCCAGCTAACGTTCGTGTTGCCGCTCAGGAACCAGATGAGCTCGTTCGCGATGCTCTTGAAATGAAGCTTCTTCGTCGTGAGGAGCGGGAAGCCCTTCGCCAGGTTGTGCCGAAATTGGCGGCCGAACACGGATGTCGTCCCCGTGCCTGTCCGGTCGCCTTTTTGAACACCGTTCTCCAAGATGTCTTCGAGGAGTTCGAGGTATTGCTTCATGTCATCGTCCAACTATTTGGGCACGCGCGCGGGAGGCTGTGCGAGTGATATTTTGCTTCGAGCTTTGAGCGCTTCAATCTCAATGTTTTGGTCCAAGATGACGCCCTTGAGGGCTTGGATTTCCTCGTACAACAGAGCATTCTGGTCCAATATCAGTCTAATGCGGTCTCGTAACATCCGAGGCGTAGGTTCACTCTCTTTCTCAGACAGGGCCGCGGCCACAGAGGCTTGATGGCTCTTGCGAGCGGCCTTGATGGCCCGCAGCTTAGTCAGAGCCCAATCGCGGCTTCGTATCGTGTTGCGAGACAGGCCGGTCATTTGCATGACAGTTGCCACAATTGCTTTGCGCTTCCCTGCCTTCGAAATATCCTCGAGCTCGATTAAAGCATCGGTAATGAGTCTATCATTTTTCTCCGACTCGGCTTCGACATGCCGTGCCAGCTCTGCGGGGCGACCGTCAGCCATGGGACCTCCTCGAATCTAGGCTTTTGATATGGGTGTCGAGCTGCTGAGCCATGCCAAGCCAGATAACTTTGTACGCAGGTTTCGCCTCAAGCTCAGCTTCATTGAGTGCGTATTCGCGCCTCATCTTGAGAGTGTCTGCGGACCGCTCCGTGATGACGTGACTCGAACAGTTCGGGTCACAATGATAGTCGCCATAGCAGGGGGGAAGCTCGTCCTCGGCTAGCTCAAGGAAGTTTTTGGCACAGTGCCCGATACTGGTAGGCATCAGTTTCACTCCTCGGCGTGCCATGTCGCGGATGTACTTGGCCCTTGCCTCACCGAACAAGCCAAGCCCAGAAAAAAACGAGTCGATGCGAGCTTTGTGCTCCTCGGCGCCGCCGCCGGCGAACCGGGCTTCCTCACCAAATATGTCATTCAAAGCGTCTTCTCTTGCCGTAGCGATGCGATTAGCAACGCTCGTCATGAGCTGTTTTCTGTACTGTCCATACCCTACTGTCACTTCGTTGGGCATAGAGTTGAATTGGCTATGAAAGTGTTTGAGTTGCATGCTGATGAACGGCAGCGAGACCTGTTGATTCGCCAGTTGGGCAGCAAGCGTTTCTCGTAATTGATGAATTGAAAACATCCAGTCTTCGAAAAATCCAATGGCATCAATTTTTTCAATCCATTTGGCGATTCGTCTGCCGATGGTCGACGGGCTGTAGGCCCTGTTGCTGCGAACCGTGAAGCCGCGGAAAGGGGTCGAGAAAAGGGAGTTGTTGCCCGTTCTCTTGGTGATGTACATCAAAATATCATAAGCATCTCTCGTCAAGTCGATTGCGAGCCAACCCTCCGAGATGGGCATATCTTTGGGTTTTCCTTTGACCTCTTTTGATTTCAAAAACCAGTATCCGTGCTCGAATACGAGACATTCTCTTTTAACGTAACGCACTTCAGTACGTCGCATTCCGCTGAGCAGTAGTATTATTGTCATCGCTGCCGCGTTTCCATCGTCAATGATTTTGTCTATCTGGCTAAGCGAGTAGCCAAAGTGTCTCTCGAAATCGCCCGTTCGAAACTGATTGTCTTCAAAATATGCGTCGATGGCACAGGCGGCCATTTCCTTATCGACCCATTCAGATGTTTGCTCCAGCGCTCGACACTCGGAATCATGAATCTTCATGCCAGTAGCGGCTTTGAATGTCGTAATTGCCAATTTGCACTCTTCCAGGAGAAACAGAAACTGGTCGTCTCGAAGAGTAGGGATGCCTTTGTAGTCAGGGCTAACGCGCCACGCGACAGACCTCGATTTCAAATCGTGAAAGGTCCATTGTAAAGGGGCGCTAAGGTTGCGTTGAATAATTGGGTCGGTTATTAGATTGAGAGCTCGCTTCAATGACGCCGAACGTCCTTTGAAGGTAGCTATAGCAGCTTTGAGCAAGGAGAATGAAATATCGCTGAGGTTTCTCACTGATATGTCATATTTCTCTTTACCGAGGATTATCACGTGGGAGAAAAACTTTGCCAGCTCCTCGGTGCGTGCTTGAACCGTTATCGGCTTCAGTTTTGCCGTTGATGCGCGAGAGTTTTTTACGACTTTCGGGTGATGGCCGTGGATATACGCCGAAATTTTAAGGTCGTGCACAATTTGGGGAGTCAGGCAAAGTGCAAACCTGCTCATTTGTGTAGAGGCGGGATGTTGGTAAGTTGTCCCGCGTCCTTCCATGTAATCCCGCCAAACGAAGCTGCTGCTCGTAGGGCCAGCGTACTCTTCTGAAGATGAGTCTTCAAAAGGCCAAACGTCCGAGCCGAAAACTGCGCCGTACACCGGCATGTCAGGCCTGAATACTGCATTTCCGCTCTGGATGGCTGTCTCGTCCGGGATAGTCAACGTATTTTTCACGGCTAGATTCCCTGATAAATAAGATGGTCCGTAAGGATGTCGTCCATGGTGGCTGCCTGATATTCTGCCTGGCGGATGGTAGGAGCATCAAACACCACACCTTCCTCCAGGATTCCGTCAATGAGTTGGACCGTGTCTTCGAATAGCTCCCTTCTACTTCTGATTGCGGGCGAATGCGTTTCTAGGGCCGCGCCAACTTGCCGCCGGTAGACAAGCAGCTTCGGCAGCGAGCGCTCGGTCACGATTGCGCTGTCGCAGCGAATGCACATGTTCCAGAACTTGCAGACCGTGCCTTTCACGTACTTGGTCGCAGCGCGAACGTCAGCGCTGGGGTTGAATGGATTTGTGCATCCACAGCCCGAGAGCGTCTCGTAAAAGATGTCCTTCTCGTCCTCGGGGCCAAGCTTCGTGTCCAACTCAGCATCTTCTTCTGCTGTTTGCGAGGCCTCTCGAGAGCGCTCCGCGATTTTCGACAGGGCTTGCGACACCGTACTATTGAACGCCGGTTTCAGCTTCTGCTCGTCCAGGTATGTGGCCGTCGTCTTGATGCTGGCGTGGCCGAGCACGACCTGTACTTGAAACAGGGTGGCTCCTGCCAAGACGAGATTCGTCGCGAGCGTGGGGCGGCATCGAGAAATGGTAAAGCGAAACTTATCACCGAAAATTGCTGGGAACCCCTCGTCGACGCAGAACCTTTCATACCAAGTAGCGAGTTTTTTCTTCGGGTCAATCGCGACGACAGCTCGCTTTCCTTGCTCGTATGAAAGGTCTACGTCTTCGAAGATGAAGAGCCTGTTGGAGATAGCCTCCGGAGCATCTGCACGGATTCTTGCGGTCAGGGCAATCGTGAGGCCAAACAGCTTCTCGATTTTATCCGCCACATCTGCATCTAAGCTAAGTTCGTCAAGCACGGGTACGTGCAGTTCCCGTTCCAACGTTCTCTTGCCGCTCACAGCTCGACGCTTCTCGTAAATGAGCACCGGCTCGCCTGTCAGTCGATGTTGCCTCTGAAAGCTGTCCAGCCGAAGTTTCTTAAGCGCTTCGACGTTCAGGCCCGTAAGCATGCCGAGCTGGGCGGCCAATGGCACGATGATTCGGTCGTCGACGTACGGCCAGACACCCCATCGGACGAACAGGCTTCGTATGCGATATAGCCGACAACCGTAATGCGAGACTAGGTGCCATCCGTTACGAAAGATGTGTTCATACATCTTCGTTGCATCGCACTCAAATTCATTTTCGAACATCCACAGCAACGCCTGTTCGTCGCTGCGTTTAACCCAAAGGGGACTCAAGCCAACGCACTGCTCCGGAGAATAGCCTTTACGAAGTCGAGTGTTGGCAGCTGATGCTGAGACCCCGTAATGCTTCGCTGCCGCCGAGACGCTTCTGAAGACCGTCCCCTCAACCTCAAAAGGCTTCAACGTAGGCCGAGGAGCGGGTTCAACCCCGACTGCTTGAGCCGGAGTCATTCCCATCCGTAATCTCTCGGAAATCTGCCAGTACTCGACCCCAAATTGTTCAGCTGCTTCCTCCACCGTATAAGTTTTGTCGTTAATGACCATTGGAGGGAAGTGAAATTTCGAGGGGCGGAATGGGAGACCTTTCCCGGAAGGCCGATAGCCTGTGAGCATGCTGTTCGCTAGACCAACCCAGCGAGCAATACTTTCATTGATGACCTCTTCTTCATCTTCGGCGTATGCGGAGCGCTCTTTCGTCTCTGATACTCCCTTCGGCATCGAGGTGTGATACACCACGGCGTCGATAATTCTGAGGGCGTACGCCATACCCATTACCTGCCTGACAAGCTTGTAGTCGCTGTAACGGGTCTTACTCGAAATTTCCTGCTTGTTCAACCACTCACTGTATCGGTTTAATGCATCAGCCTCCCAATACTGGCTCAGGAAGAAGCGCTTGTCATTCTCAAGCTCAGGGTATGACGCATTGGTTTCGATGACGAACCGCATGTACTTGTTCGCGGCCCCCCGGATTTTTGCCGCGTAAGGTTCTTGGTGTTCGGATTCAAACTGGCCGAACATCCATTTTATTTGGGCGTGCGGGTCCGCCATTGTCGGCTGCGGAGCGTTGTAGAGGCGTGCCACGTTCTCAGCCATGGTGGCCTCGCTTCTCACGGTGCTGCAATGGTCCAAGGAATGTCTTTTCGCGGATGTCCTCGGCTTCATGCAGCCGGTTCATCTGCTGGCCATTCTTGGTCAACTTCATTAGCAACGCAGGCGGAATGTGAGTGTAGATTTCCGTAGTGGTCAATGAAGCATGACCGAGCAACTGCTGAACGATGAGCATCCTCTCTTCGTACGTTTTCCCGATGTCAGAGCGAAGGACCGAAAACGCTGTGCCGTGTCGTAACCAATGCGTCGACATGTCTTCGCTGATGCCGCTTCTGAGCACCGCCTCTTTGAATTGCTTCGACGCGTTCCTCCGGCTCCATCTGAGTTGGTTGACGGTCAGAAAGACGGGTTTTTTCGGGTCTCTAATGTCCCAGTCCGGTGCGAGCTTATATTCAGGGCTGCTGTGATAGCGCTTGATGCGATTGAGCACTGCGCGCGAAATCAAAGTTGAATGCTTTGGAGTCTGGCCGCCTCGGCCCTTTGAGCGCCGGACCGAAAGAGGAATGAATTCGAACGCCGGGTTGTACATCGCCGGGTCGGGGAGTTGGCTAACAACCATGTCCGATACCTCGGAGATTCGAAGACCCATGTCGAACTGCGCATGGAACATGCACCTCTCGCACTCGTTGTGCATACCGCTTAGCACAGCAATGACATGCTCCGTAGCAATGAACTTTGGACTCAGAGGTACGGGCGATGCCGTGATATAGCGCAAATTGCCATCTCGACCGTATGGGGAGTTCTCTGGGTGTCTGAGATTGCCCGCTTCTTTCGTGGTGAGCCAGTCTAAAAACGTTCGAATGCACGCCTCACGCCCGTGCAGGGTCGAGTGGGCCAAGCCCCGGTTTTCTTTCATGTCGCTCAGCCACGACGTCAGGTTCTCGCGGCTCAGCCGAAGGATGGTCTCGTCGACGGTCAGGCGCGGGAACGGGCCTTTCGTTTCAATCCAGCGGACCAGATAAGAAAGGATGCGGCCATACACCAACACGGTGTTCATGCTGATAGACACGCCAGCGGCTGCAACAAGGCTGCTCAACCACATATGAGCAGTAGTCACGACAGCGGCGCGACTGTCGATGACGCTGAGAACGGGCTTGCTCCCGGTTCGGGACAGTTCGAGAGTCTCGCCGTTGGATGCCACGGTTACGACTCGTGGGGGTTCCTTAATGTGTACAAAGCGTGCACTGGAGTATGCAAAGTGCGCACTGAGGGGGTCATCGGCTGCCGTCACTTCATCGCTTCCTGTCACTCAAAGTTGAAAAGTACATCCGTTCGGTTCGCGCTTTCGAGCCAGAGTAGACAGTGAATTGATGAAAAAGTCAAAAAAACTTATCCGCATTATTTTGAGACTATTTCAGGTCGAGTCTGCTGAAGGTCCAACATCGGACGGGCTCCAGCGGATAGAGGAGAGGCGAATTATATTGATGAAAAGGCCAACAATTTTAGTTCCTATGGAAACTGCCGCCGCTGCCACGAAAACCCCTTAAAACAGGCAATACGTTCATAGATTGGCTGTTATTTTTAGGTTCCAGAAACACATCTACGAGAATCAGCTCGACATGCTGCAGCAGCAGCTCACGCGAGAGCCGTACGAAAGCCCGGCCTTCGCGATCTCGGAGCGCGTGCCGGAGTATGCGAAAACCGGCGTGTATGAACCGGAATGGCTCGAAAAGATCGAGCCGTCGGATTTCTCGCTGGTCGGCTACCGGCATCACGAGCCGCTTACGGCGCCGATGGCTGTTTGATCGTCGGCTGGGTCGGTAAGCGGCCGAGCCGCACCAGGAAAAACCGCCGCGATGCGAATCGCGGCGGTTTTTTTATGCTCCGTGCCAATTCGCAGCAAGGGGCGCTCAGCCTTTGTGATGTTCGTCGCGGTTGCCGCCACCGGAATGCTGTTCGCCGTGCTGTGGCTGCGCTTGAGGACGTGGCTGCTGCACCTGCTGCGGGCGCGGCTGCTGCTGTGGTTGCGGATGGAACTCCGGCCGAGGTTGTTGCTGCACCTGCTGCGGGCGCGGCTGCTGTTGTGGTTGCGGATGGAACTCCGGCCGAGGTTGTTGCTGCACCTGTTGCGGACGTGGCTGCTGCTGCGGTTGCGGATGAAACTCCGGCCGAGGCTGTTGCTGCACCTGTTGCTGGCGCGGCTCGGGGCGCGGTTCCTGACGCGGCTGCTGCGTCGGTTGCTGCACGGGCTGCGGATGATATTCCTGGCGCGGTTGCTGCTGCGCCTGGATTTCCGCTGGACGCGGCGCCTGCGGCTCAGGCTGATGCTGCAACTGGGCCTGCGGCTGCGGCCGAATCTCCTGCTGACGCGGCTGCTGCTGTTGTTGCTGGATCGCCGGGTTCGCCATAGGACGAGGCGCGCCGTGCTGTTGCGCAAACTCCGGCCGTCCCGCTTGCGGCTGCGGACCGCCGTGCTGCTGGGCTTGCTGTGCCTGCTGGGCCATCGGCGTGTGCGGCTGAGTCCAGGCTGGCTCGTGACGCTCGTTCACACCCGGGTTCACACCCGGCTGCTGACTCGCCTGCTGCGGCATCCCGTGCTGCTGCGCCATCGCCGCTGGATTGCCGACGTTCGCTTGCGGCGGACGCGGAACACTGTTCGACGGATGTCCCATCTCACCAGGCTGCGGCCGCTGGTTGGCCATCTGCGGCGGCATACCCGGCTGCGCTTGCGGTTCGCCACTATGCGGTGCTTCACCCGGCCGCTGCCCGGCTTGTTGCTGCAGGGCGCCAGGTCCACCCGGCGGCATGCCCGGCCGCGCCTGCGGTTCGCCACTATGGGGTGCTTCACCCGGCCGCTGCCCGGCCTGTTGCTGCATGGCGCCGGCTCCGCCCGGCGGCATGCCCGGGCGTACTTGCGGTTCGCCGACATGCGGCGCCTCACCTGGCCGCTGTGCGGCCTGCTGCATACCGCTAGGCCCACCCGGCGCCCCCGGCGCCATGCCCGGCGCGCGTCCGGCGATATGCGACTGCACGACCCTCACGTTCTGCACCGGCAGCGCGCTCGGTCCGCCCGCCATATGCGCCGGCACCGAGGTCCGCACGATAGGCTGACCCGCGCCCGGCACCCGTCCGCCGCTTTGCGCGAAGCGCTGGGCGAGACTGTCGTGGTAAGCCGCCGGCATCGCCGGACTACGCGTCGCCACCACCGAACGTGTCATCACCGCCGCGGGCGGGCGGTAATTCGCGTTGCGCTGGCCCGGCCCGAAGCTCTCCCGCACCGGCGCGATTCCCGGACCGCCGGGGTTGATCTGCGCGTTGCGCCATTGCCGCGGATCGACCTTCTGGGCAAAGCGCCCGACCGGCTGGCCATGCACGAAGGCCGTCGCCGGCACCGCGGTCACGCCGCCCGGTGCGCGGTAGTTGATATACGTGTTGTGAATATTGGTCACATTCACGTTGCGGTTGTAGTTGTTGACGCGGTTGTAGTAGCCCGGGCTCCAGTGGTCGTGACCGCCCCAGTGCGGATGCCACGGCTCGCCCGGGCCGAGCGGGAACCACGCGACGCCGGCTGCCACCACTCCGCCGATCGCCAGATCCACACCCCAGTTCACGCCACCGCCACCGCCGCCCACGAAGGCGACGAGGGCCGGCGCGTACACGGGCGGCTCGCTGACGGCGATTGGTCCCGGCACCCATACCCACGTGTCGTCGACCTGGGCCCAGCGGCCGTAGTGGTAGGGCGCGAAGCCCCACGGCGCGTCGTCGACCCAGGTCCAGCCCCACGGCGCCTGCCAGACCCAATGGCCGTCGTGATACGGCGCCCAGCCGGCGGGCGTACCGCGCGGCACCCACACTTCGCCGTATTGCGGCGAGCTTTGCCACGTGCCATTGGCGTCGAGATCCTGATAGCCGGGAATGTCGCGCGACACGTAGCGCGCCGACACCGAGCGGTCTTCCGCGGCGTCGCGGCTGGCGGCCCACTGATCGAAGCCGTCGAGGCCGGGCGCGCCGTTGTCGGCGACCTGTTGCAGGTTAGTGCCGCCGAAGCGGACCTGCTGCCCGGCCGCGACCGGCACCTGGCCGCTGTCGCCGTACACCGTCGCGCCGCCGCTGCGCACGGTGACGGTGGTGCTGCTGCCGTCCGGCGCGACGTCGACGCGATAGTCGCCGGGGCCGTCGAGGCTGAGCGCGAGATTCGGCGTATCGATTTCATAGGACGAGCCTGGCGCGAGTTCACGCATGCGTGCCGATAACGTGCCTTGCGCGACTTTGAGTTGGGCGCTGTTGTCGTCGAGATTCAGCAGATCGAGGCTGGTGGACGGGCCGAGGCGCACCGCGGTCGAGCCGATGTGCAACTCCGAGCGCGCGTTCTGATCGTTCCACAACTGGTCGCCGGTGGTGAGCGGACGGTTGATCTGCGCGTACGACCAGTCGGTGGCGCCGGCCGGTTCAGTGGTCACGGCGCCCGCCGTGTAGTTCAGGCGCGCGACGCGGCCGGGCGGATCGGTGTTCTGCGTGGCGGCGGCGCTCTGCGGCGCCTCCTGGATTTCCTGAGCAAAGATGGCCTGGCTTGCAAAGAGGAACGTGGCGGCTGCGATCAGCGTGTAGCCGATAACCCTGCGGTTCGGATGGCGGTGTGGGGTGACTGTTCTCATGATTTGGCTCCGACGGACGCGGCATCTTGCGGCATCCGTGCAGTCACTGTACCCGCGGCGTTTGTTTCAAGGCCCGCACTTTTGTAAGGCGGCCTCACCACCGTGTAACAAAAGGTCTCGACATGGCGATTCGTAAGCGGGTTCCGATTTCCTGTAACTGTGTCAGGGAGTCAGATGCGCCTCACGGGGCGAGGAACGCATCGAAATGACGATGGCCGGCCGGCGTGATGCGCAGGATTCGCGGCCGCTCGGTGCGCTCGACCCAGCCATGCGATGTCCACGAATCCAGCAGCGCCGCGCCGAGGGCGCCGCCCAGATGCGGACGCCGTTCGCTCCAGTCGGGGCAGGTGCAGGCGAAGCGGCGGCGCCGGCTTTTCTGGGCCGACATGTCGATGCCCCAGTCGGCGAGGCGGGCCGCGCCGTCGGCGGTGGCTTCCAGCGACGTGCCGTGCAGCGTCAGCAGTCCACGTTCGACCAGCCGCTCAAACACGCGCACGGATAATTCGCCCGCCATATGGTCGTAGCAGGTGCGCGCGTAACGCATGTCCAGCGGCACGGTGCGCACGGGGCGCGGCACGGGACGCTGCGGCGCGCTGACTTGCGCGACGTTGGCGAGCGCTTCGATCGACGCGGCGATATCCGACGACGCGATCCGGAAATAGCGATGGCGGCCGCGCACTTCGAGCGCAAGCAGGCCGCCATCGGTGAGGCGCGCGAGATGGGCGCTGGCCGCCGACGGCGAGAGCCCGGCAATCATCGTCAGTTCGCCCGCCGGGCGGGCGCTGCCGTCCATCAGCGCCCACAGCATGGCGGCGCGCCCGGGGTCCGCGAGCAACGCGCCGATGCGGCTCAAGCCGGGGAAGTGGTTCTGTTCGTCTGCAAGGGTGGCGGCCATTTGACGTCTCCAGAGGGCGGCGCGGTTCGTGCGCCATGCAGTCCACTGTATCGGGCTGCGCGATTCGATGTTTCAGCTTAGCGTGAAGCGTCGAATGCAGCAGCTACGAAAACACGGCAGATGTGACGCGCAGCGCTGGTGAGCGCAGGCGCCCGAAAGCCGCGCTTTGGCGGTGGCGCAGGACAGGACCGCCGCCGGTGACGCACGCTGAGCTTTGATGGCGCGCAGGACCGCCGCCGGTGACGCACGCCGCGCTTCGGTGCCACGCAGGGCCGCCAGGCTAGAATCGAAGCCTGTCCTAGCAGGAAACACGCTGTCATGAAAATTCTTCTGGCCGTCGTTGCCGCGGCGTTGCTGCTCGGTGCATGTGCACAAGGCGGCGGCGGTTCGGGCGCGGGCACCGGCAGCATCACGATGTACGGCACCATCGACGAAGGCATCACGGTCCGCAAATAGGCGGCTGCCGAGTGCTTCTCCGGATAACGGCTACGGCTGGCAGAAATTGATGCATCATTGTCATCTCTGCCATCGACGCTCATGTGACGATCAGGTCATCTCACTTCCGCCGCCCGGGACCTTTCGATGCCGCCGTCCGCCGCTTCTGCTGCTGCCCCCGTTCCCACCCATTCGACCGGCCTGCGCGACTCCGATCCGCACGACCGGCGCGCCGCGCGCGTGCTGGCCGTCTGCCAGGCGCTATACACATCATCGGTATCGATCGATCTGACCTTGACCGGTCTGGTCGGCTACACGCTCGCCGACGACAAGGCGCTCGCCACGCTGCCGTTCTCGCTGATCACCGTCGCCGCCGCGCTGACGACGATCTTCGCGTCGTTCCTGATGGCGCGCATCGGCCGGCGCGCGGGCTTCGTGCTCGGCGCGGGCGTCGGCGCGCTCGGCGGCGCGGTTTCGGTGTGGGCCATCTTTCACCACAGTTTCTGGGCGTTCTGCGCCGGCACGGCGACGGTCGGCGTGTTTCAGGCGTTCGCGCAGTACTACCGGCTCGCCGCCGCCGATGCGGTCGGCGTCGAAGACAAAAGCCGCGCGATTTCGACCGTGCTGGCGGGCGGCGTGGTGGCCGCCGTCTGCGGACCGCTGCTTGCCGCGTGGAGCAAGGACTGGCTGGCGCCGGTCGCGTTCGCGGGTTCGTATGCGCTGGTGACGGGCTTCGGGCTCTTATCGATTGCCTTGCTGGCGCTCCTGTATCGCGACGCGGCGCCCATCGTGAGCACGACGGCGACTCACGAGGCGGCGCGGCCGCTCGGCGACATCGTGCGACAGCCGATCTTCGCGGCGGCGCTCGCCAACAACGCGCTCGGCTACGCCGTGATGATGTTCGTGATGACCGCGACGCCGATCGCCGCGGTCGCCTGCGGCCACACGATCGGCGACGGCGCGGCGATCATTCAGTGGCACCTGGTCGGCATGTTCGCGCCGTCGCTCTTTTCCGCGCGGCTGATCAAACGCTTCGGCGTGCTGCGGGTGATCGGCGCGGGCATTGCGCTGTCGGCGCTGTGCGGTGTGCTCGCCTTGCGTTCGACCGATCTGCCGCACTTTTACGCGGCGCTCGCCTGTCTCGGCGTGGGCTGGAATTTTATGTTCGTCGGCGGCTCGACGTTGCTCGCGCAGTCGTACCGGCCGTCGGAGCGCGCCAAGACGCAGGCGACCAGCGAATTCACGACGTTCGCGTTTTCCGCGCTGGGTTCCCTGTTTGCCGGTCAATTGCTGGCGCGCTTCGGCTGGACGACGATCAATGTCGCGATTTTTCCGCTGCTCGCGGCGGCGGCGCTGGCCACGCTCGGCTACGCGTGGTCGCGTAAGCGGCAGTTAATCACGGAGGTGTCCTGATGACGGCGCGTCATATCGTTTTCGCGGTGGCACCGGATCTGGTGCTGCTCGACGCCTGCGGGCCGCTGGAGGCGTTCTGGCGCGCGGAGTTGACGGTTGCCGGGATGGCGGGAGCGGGTGTCGCCCAAGCCGTAGACAGAGGCGAGGGAGTCGCCCGCGACGCGGGCCGATCGGGCATATCGATCAGTTCGGCTAATTCGGACCGTTCAGCCGGTTCACCCAGCTCACCCAGTTCAGCCAGCTCGGGTCGCCGCGCGCCACAGCCAGTGGCCTACCGCACGACGGTCGCATCGATCGACGGCGGCATATTGCAGACTTTCCCCGGCTTGCCGATCGTCACCGAACGGCTCGATTCACTCGACGACCAGCCGATCGACACGCTGATCATTCCCGGCGTCCCGGTCGACGATCACTGCACACTGCAGCCGGAACTCGTCGCATGGATCCGACGCCATGCGCCGCGGGCGCGGCGAGTGTGCTCGGTGTGCACCGGCGCGTTCTATCTGGCGGCGGCGGGCCTGCTCGACGGCCGCCGCGCGACCACGCACTGGCGCGACGCCCCGCGCCTCGCGCGCCGTTTTCCCAGCGTCCAGGTGGATGCCGATCCGATCTTTATCCGCGACGCCGGGCGCCACGAGGGCGACGGCGTCGTCTGGACCTCGGCGGGCGTGACGGCGGGCATCGATCTGGCGCTGGCGTTGATCGAGGAGGACGTCGGCCATGCGGTTGCGATGCAGGCGGCGCGGCGGCTGGTGGTCTTCATGAAGCGGCCCGGCGGCCAGTCGCAGTACAGCGCGGCGCTGGCGGCGCAGGCCTCGGCGGACGGCCCGTTCGAGGCTTTGCATAGCTGGATGGCGGCGCATCTGTGCGACGACCTGTCGGTCGAACGGCTCGCCGAGCGAACCCGGATGAGTCCGCGCACTTTCGCGCGGCGCTATGTCGACGAGGTCGGCCGCACGCCGGCCAAAACCGTCTCGGCGCTGCGGCTCGAAGCGGCGTCGCGTGCGCTCGCTGAATCGCGCCGGCCGCTCAAGCGGATCGCCCTCGAGTGCGGCTTCGGCAGCGAACAGAACTTGCGGCGGGCGTTTTTGCGGCGCTTCGGCGTGCTGCCGCTCGATTATCGCGAGCGCTTCATGTCGGCGGTCGCGCCGCGAAGCGGGGCCGTTTCCGAAGTCGCTTCCGAGATTGTCGAGGCTAGCTGAACGCATGCGCGCAACCAAAGCGCCTCGGAGCGACGAGGCCGGCTCCGAGATTCTCCAGGAGAATGGAACGCGCGCACAACGAAAGCGCCTCGAGGCGAAGCCGCCTCCGAGGATGCCGAGGCAAACGTCGCGCGAACGCAAAACGAAAGCTCTCCGAAAGCTTAAGCGGCGCTCTCACGGGATTTCTCCCGCGCGCCGCATCCCGGCCACGACGGGTCAATATTGCGCTCGTATAATCGCCTCCTTTCAATGCATCCGATTGACCGGAGTCAAGATGAGCACCCCTCCCGTAGCGCCGCTGGACCGTTCCGAAACCACTTTCCGCTTTCTGGCCGAGCCGAGCTCGGTCAACTTCGGTGGCAAGGTGCACGGCGGCGCGTTGATGAAGTGGATCGACGAGACCGCGTACGCGTGCTCGGCGGTGTGGTCGGGACGCTATTGCGTGACGGTCAGCGTGGGCAATATCCGCTTTCGCCGGCCGATTCTGGTCGGCAACCTGGTCGAGTTGCGCGCCAGGGTCGTAGCCACGGGCCGCACCAGCATGCACATTCACGTTTCGGTGCAGGCGGGCGATCCGAAGGGCGGCGAGTTGCTGCAAACCACGGATTGTCTGATCGTGATGGTCGCCGTCAACGAGAACGGCCAGCCAGTGCCCGTGCCGGCCTTCGTGCCGGAGACGGACGAACAGAAACGCCTGGCCAGGTACGCGATCGACGTGAAGGAAGCGCTCGACGCGATCGTCGAACTGAAGCCGGAAGAGGTGGCGCAGGGAAAGGTTTGAGCGGCGCCTGAAGGTGCCGCTTACGGGCCGCGCGGAGTTGGGATCCGCGCGGCCCGCTGTTGTTTCGAATCACGCTGGGCGGCAGAAGCGTGTCGCCCGCGACCCGCCAGGCTGGCCGCCCCACGCGTGAATACGCAGATGCTTACCCCGCCGAATTTCCGACCATATCCTTCGGAACCACCCACTCATCGAACTGCTGCTCGGTGACGAAGCCGAGATCAAGCGCCGCCGCCTTCAGCGTTGTGCCTTCCTTGTGCGCCTTCTTCGCGATCTTCGCGGCCTTGTCGTAGCCGATGTGCGGATTGAGCGCCGTCACCAGCATTAGCGATTCGTTGAGCAACGTATCGATGCGTTCGTGATTCGGCTCGATGCCGACCGCGCAGTTGTCGTTGAAACTGTGCGCGCCGTCGGCGAGCAGGCGCACCGATTGCAGCACGTTGTGCGCGATCATCGGCCGGAACACGTTGAGTTCGAAGTTGCCGCTCGCGCCGCCGATATTCACCGCGACGTCGTTGCCGAACACCTGCGAGCACAGCATCGTCAACGCTTCGGACTGGGTCGGATTGACCTTGCCCGGCATGATCGAGCTGCCCGGCTCGTTCTCCGGAATCGACAGTTCGCCCAGGCCACAGCGCGGGCCGCTCGCCAGCCAGCGGACGTCGTTGGCGATCTTGTTCAAACTCGCCGCCACCGTCTTCAACGCGCCATGCGCGAACACCAGCGCATCGGCCGCGGCCATCACTTCGAATTTGTTCGGCGCCGAGACAAACGGCAAACCGGTCAGCTTGCCGATGGCGGCCGCGACCTTGTCAGCGAACTGCGGATGCGCGTTCAAACCGGTGCCCACCGCGGTGCCGCCCTGCGCCAGTTCGTACAGATGCGGCAGTGCCGATTCCACGTGACGAATGCCGTGCTCGAGTTGCGCGACGTAGCCTGAAAACTCCTGGCCGAGCGTGAGCGGCGTGGCGTCCTGCAAGTGCGTGCGGCCGATCTTGACGATGTCGACGAAAGCCTTCGCCTTGCCGTCGAGCGTATCGCGCAGCGTCTTCAGCGCCGGCAGCAAATGCTTGACGATTGCATACGCCGCGGCGACGTGCATGGCGGTCGGAAACACATCGTTCGACGACTGGCCGCGATTCACGTCGTCGTTCGGATGCACCTTGCGCGCTTCGCCGCGCTCGCCGCCGAGCAGCTCGCTCGCGCGATTCGCGATCACCTCGTTGAGGTTCATGTTGGTCTGCGTGCCGGAACCGGTCTGCCAGACGGCGAGCGGAAATTCATCCGGATGCTTGCCGTCGATGATCTCGTCGGCGGCCTGCATGATCGCCTTCGCCTTGCTTTCGTCGAGCACGCCGAGGCCCAGGTTGACTTCAGCGGCAGCGCGCTTGATAACGGCCAGCGCGGTGATCAGTTCCGGCGATTGCTTCTCGGTCGAAATGCGGAAATTCTGCAGCGAGCGCTGAGTCTGCGCGCCCCATAGACGAGCGTTCGGCACGGCGATCTCGCCGAACGTGTCACGCTCCATTCGTACGTCTTCAGTCATGTTCCACTCCGCTGTTCAAAGTTCTGCGTTGACGGGCAATAGGGAGAATAGACCTGTTAGCGCATTCCGGTACAAGCCGGCCTGCGGATCGAATATGTAGGTGCGGCGCATGCCATTTTCGACGTCGGTCCACACGAGCGGCGAGAGCGGAGCGCCGATCGAGCGCAGGTAGGCGAGTTGCGCGTCGTCCGCGAGCGTGACGCGATAGCTTTCCTCGGGCGCCGTGGCGCGTTCGAAGATTTGCGCAACCTGTTCGGCGAGCGGCGGGCTGTGGATCACCAGCGCCAGTTCGGTGTTCAGATTGGCCGAACGCGGGTCGAGATTCATCGAGCCGATCACCAGAATCTTGCGGTCGATCATATACGTCTTCGCATGCAGACTGGCGCGCGAACGCGAGCCGGCAACGCCTGCGGTCGGCGTGTTCTGCTGCGGCTTGAATTCGTATAACTCGACGCCCTGTTTCAGCAGCGGCACGCGAAACGGACTGTAGCCGGCCTGCACGGCGACGGCGTCGGTAGCGGCGAGCGAATTGGTCAGCACGGCGATACGCACGCCGCGATGCGTCAGTTCGCCGGCCGCCTTGACGCCGGTATCGTGCGGCACGAAGTAGGGCGAAATGATCAGGAAGTCCTTCTGCGCGTCGTGCATCAATTCGCCGAGCCGCTGCATCGGCGGACTCACATAGTCCGGCGACGGATGCACGATCTTCTCCGGCGAGTCCGCTTTGAACTCGGCCGGCGCCCAGGTCAGGCCGAGCTGATCGTTTGCGATCTGCGAGGCGAGCGGCGTGGCGTTCAGCGGTTTTGCGTTGTACGGATCCGCGTTGGTGCGCCAGTGCTGACGCAAGTCATCGCGTGTCTGGTCCAATTCCTTCGCGTCGAACTTCTGCTTGTTCAGCACGCGCAGCGGATAGGCGATGCTGCTATTCCAGTAGTCGTCGAAACTCGCGGAGACGTCGGCGGTAATCGGCCCGGCGGCCAGCACGTCGAGATCGCGGAACTGCAGCGTTTCGCTCGCGCTGAAATATTCGTCGCCGAGATTGCGGCCGCCCACGATCGCCACCTGGTTGTCCGCGATCATCGCCTTGTTATGCATGCGGCGCGTGAAATGGCCGAGCTGCGTGAACACGTTGGTGGTGCGTTCGAACACGCCTTCCTGCGCGCTGCCGAACGGATTGAAAACGCGAATCTCGATGTTGTCGTGCGAGTTCAAGCCCGCCATCACGCGGTCGATGTCCTTGAAGTTCAGGTCGTCGACCAGCATGCGCACCCGCACGCCGTGATCGGCCGCGTAGAGCGCGGCGCCGAGCAGCAGCTTGCCGGTGGTGTCCTCGTTGGCAATGTAGTACTGCATGTCGAGCGTCCTGGTCGCCGCGCGCGCAAGTGCGATGCGCATCTGCAAGGCGTCGGTGCCGCTCGCGAGGACGCGGAAACCGGATTGACCCGGATGTGCTACTTCGAGCGGCGTGAGCGCCGTGTGCAGCGGAGTCGTTTCCGTGGCGGGGAGCGCGTGGGTGACCTGACGGTCGAACGCGGTGGCGGGCGGTCTGGTCGCGCAGGCAGTCAAAAATGCCGTTGCGCAACACAGCAGGAAGAAATGTCTCGTTGTCCCCCAAGGGGACTTCCTTCGGGGCATGCAGGACGCGCACGTGCGTTGCAGTGCGGCCCAGCTTTGATCTTGATGCGACGGCACGCTTTTCCCCTAGTTTGCAGGCTTCTCATGGCGACAGCGGGTGAGTGGACTCACTCTGTCGAGAAATGCATTCTAAGGGGAATCAGGCTGATGGGTTTTTGTTCTTGCACACGGTCGCGGCGATGGAACTTTCGCTTTCGGCGGCGCGCGTTGCGGGCTCTGCCGATACGTCGTGGACGCACCGGCAGAAGCTGCTATTGAATGCTGATCGTGCAGGCTGCGCGGGTCGGGATCGTGAAGCAATCGCGACGCGCGCTGCCTGTTAGCCGCGTTCGGCGTTCAACCCCTGTTCGCCATCCATATGCGTGGAGCCTTTCGCGGGACGCCCTGCCCAGTACCCCGCCAGTAGCGAACCCGAGAGGTTGTGCCACACCGAAAACAACGCGCCAGGCAACGCCGCGATCGGCGTGAAATAGAGCTTGCCAAGTGTTGCGGCGAGGCCCGAGTTCTGCATGCCCACTTCGATCGCAAGCGTGCGGCACACGGCTTCGTCGAAACCGAGCAGACGGCCGCCCCAATACCCGCCGAGCAACCCGATGCCGTTATGCAGCACCACGCCCAGCATCACCACGAGGCCGACCGACGCGATGCTTTTCTGCGTGCCGCCCACCGCCGCGCCGATGATCATCACGATCGCGACCATCGAGATCAGCGGCAGGATCGGTTCGATCTTGCGCACGACCTTGGCGAACAGATGATTGACGATCAGGCCGACCACGATCGGCAACGCGACGATCTGCAGAATGCTCATCAGCATGCCGTGCACGTCGACGGCGATCGACGCGTCCACATAAAGACGCGTGAGCAGCGGCGTCGCGAAGACGCCGACCAGCGTCGACAGCGCGCTGATCGTCACCGACAACGCGACGTCGCCGCGCGCCAGATAGATCATCACGTTCGACGCCGTGCCGCTTGCGACGCTACCGACCAGCACCATGCCGGCGGTGAGATCCGGCGGCATGCGCAACGCCTTGGCGATCACCCAGGCGGCGAGTGGCATGACGAGATAGTGCAGCACGATGCCGGCGATCACCGGCGCGGGCCGAGTGAAGACACGCTGGAAATCGGCCACGGAGAGCGTGACGCCCATCGCCAGCATGATGATCGTCAGAAGCGTAGTGACGTGCGGCGCGATGCTGGAGAACGAGGCAGGCGAGAAGTACGCGGCAATAGAAACGAGCACAGCCCAGAGCGGAAAAAGACGGGTGACGCGGGCAAGCATGACGGGTGGTCCTTGGTTATGTTTTAGCGCGAGAAGCAGGGGCGGTCGAGCGGCGCGCCACCGGCGGTGGCGCGCTTGCAGGAGTCTGCCGCGTGAGCGCGGCAAGCCTTGATGGCGGGTGATGAGCCTTCGGGCGGCGCTGGCCTTTTTGAGGCGCGCGAGCGGGTTTTCGGCCTAGGGCGCGGGTGCGCGTCCATAAGCCGGAACACGGTATTTTACCGTTCGCGGCGAATTCCTCGTGCGTCTATGGTTGCACGTGCAACCAGGCGCGCATCGTTCTACCGGGGATGGGTGGTGGCGTGCCGAGTGTGGCCGCGCCGCGCTGCAAGTTCAGCTTCACGCGGATTTGGCCGACAACGAGCCGTGCGTTGCCGGATCGCGCCGCGGGTGCAGCTTCGCGCGTGATTGCTCCGTGACGCACCGGGCCGGGCGCGGCCAGCACGCGCCTCTAAACCAACGTCAAACGGGTTTGACCGGCGACCCGCCAGACGTGGCCGGCACGCGCCGCAGGCTCAGTTTATGAAAGCGCAGCGTCATCAGCAACGCGACGCTGGCGAGGCCGGCTGCGAGTCCCCACCACAAACCGCGCGCGCCGAGACCGAAGTGAAACGCCAGCGTGTAGCCGGTCGGAAAACCGATCACCCAGTAACCGAAGGCGGCGGCGATCATCGGCACGCGGGTGTCTTTCAAGCCGCGCAGACAACCGGAGCCGACCGTCTGCATGCCATCGACGATCTGGAAGATCGCCGCCACACCGAGCAGCGAACTCGCGAGCGTGACCGTGGCCGCGTTGGCCGGGTCGTCGAGATGCAGATAGAGGCCGACGATCCAGTGCGGCGCGGCGATCAGCACGAGGCCCGACAGCGTCATGAAGGCGACGCCGAGCGCGAGCGCGACGAAACCGGCATGACGCGCGGCGAGCGGCTGGCCGGCGCCGGACCAGAAGCCGACGCGCACGTTGGCCGCCTGGCCGATCGCGAGCGGCACCATGAAGGCCACCGAGGCGACGTTCAGCGCGATCTGATGCGCGGCCAGTTGTGACTCGCCGAGCAGGCCGACCATCAGGCCGGTGGCGAGAAAGAGCGTCGACTCGACGCCGTAGGTGATCGCGACCGGCCAGCCGATGCCGAACAGTTCGCCCATTAGCGGCACGTTAGGCCGCGTGGCGACGACGAAATGGCGATAGCGCGGCCGCAGGTGCAACAGCGCCATCAACACGAGTGCGCTCAGCCAGACGGTGATCGAGGTTGCGGCCGCCGAGCCGAGAAAGCCGAGCCGCGGCAGGCCGTACGCGCCGTGGATCAGGCCGTAATTGAGAAAACCGTTCACGCCGACGCTTACCAGCGACACCCACAAGAGCCGTTTGGCCGCGCCGATCGCCGGAAGGAACGAACGCATCAGGCCGACCCCGATCAGGCTGCCGAGCGCGCCCCAGCGCAGCACCGCCGCATATTCGCCGACGTTGTGCGCGAGCAGCGCGGGTTCGCCGAAAGCGAGCAGGATCGGCGTGGCGAACGAGAGCAGGAAGAACGCCGGCACCGACAGCAGCACGGACAGCACGAAGCCGGTCCAGTAGATGTGCGGCACGCGGCCTTCGTCCTGGGCGCCGCGCGCGTGCGAGACGCTCACGCTGACCGATGTCAGCACGCCTTGCAGCAGCGTGACCACCACGAAAAACAGGTTCGCGCCGAGGCCGCCGGCGGCGAGCGCGTCGGGGCCGAGCGAGCCGAGCAGGATCGTGTCGGTGACGCCCATCGCCATTTGCGAGAGTTGCGCAATCGCGAGTGGCGCGGCGAGCCGCGCGGTGTCCGCTGCGTGGCGGGTCAGGGTCGGCGGCCGGGTGGCCACCCGGGTGATGCCGGATTGAGTCATGGAGCGCCTGGCGGCGGAAGTGGCGACAGCGCGACGGCGGGCGCGACGAGCGCGCGGGCGGTGGCGAGGGCGGCGGCTCGATGAGCCTCGGCGAATGCCGAGGCAGCCGCCGGCCGGGTGTGTCAGCCGATTGTTGGTCTGTCGAAACTGACAGCTTATTGCTTAGGCGCGGCGATGTCGATGGAAGAGGCACGATTTTGGTGCGCGCGTTCCTCCGAGTTTCCGGACTGCGGGCGACGGCCCGTGTGTCAAGCCTCGTGGACCGCGATCCGCGTATCGCCGAGCAACACGACCTGACCCGCGCGGATCTTGCAGGTTTTACGCGTTTCGACCCGGCCGTCGACCGTGACCGCACCGTCAGCCACCATCATTTTTGCCGAGCCGCCGCTATCCGCCAGCCCCGTTATCTTCAGGAGATTGTGCAGTTCGACGTAGTCGCCGGTGAGCGTGAAATCGAGGTTGGGCATGGCGTTTGCACCTTCAGGCAAAGGGTTCGCATCATAAGCCAGAAGCTTGCCCTGGATGAAATTCGCGGTGTGCGCCACCGTCATGTGAGTATCTGCAAGCAGATGTTATGCGATTGTCAGAAAGTGAAACGTTCCGTAACGACGGTCGTAAAACACGAACTTGACTCGTAAAGTGCAGATCAGTAGGGAAAGCCTGCTGGATTTTTATCTGGTAGGGAGCAGACCGGGCGAGGCGCGCAGAGCACGCTCACTCAGCGGCTTGACTGCGCAGGGCCGGACAGGTCGCCCGCGTCACAACAACTTTAGAGAGGATTAGCCATGACCCAGATTCGTACGCTTCTGATCGGTACCGCCCTTACGGCTCTTGCTTCGACGGCCGCGTTCGCACAGACCGCGCAACCGGCAGCGGGTACGGACGGCCAGCCGCAGGTTCAGATGCAAGGCGCCGATGCCGCGACCGCCGCCCCTGCCGCCCAGGGCGTGCAGCCGGTGACGCCGCCGCCGACACGTCTGACGGCGTCGGGCTCGACCGATCCGCTGGTGCAGAAGCGCGACGCCAACGCGAAGGCTAACGCCGAATATCGCGCGTCGAAGAAGGCATCCAAGGCGGAACTGAAGGATCAGCAGAAGGCCGCCAAGGTTCAGTACAAGGAACAGGTGCGCGACGCCAAGATCAACCAGAAGGCGGATAAGCAGACCGCCAACAACGAAATGAAGATGAACATGCAAGGCCAGACGGGCGACCAGTCGGACGGCACCGACGTCAAGCACTAAAGCGGAGTTTCGATCGAGCGGCGTGGCGGTGTGGTTTGCCGCCGCGGCCGCTTTAACGGACTTTCAGGTCCGGGCATCTCGTTTCAACGGAGGTATCGCATGAACATCACCCAGTCCACGAAGACCACGCTTGTCGCCGCGTTGATCGCGGGTTGCCTGTCGTCGGCTGCTTTCGCGCAGGCTAGCGATCCGGCTGCGGCGCCGGTTACCCACGCCGACAAGAAGGCGGCCAAGGAACAGTCGAAGGCGGACAAGAAAGCGTCCGTCGCGCAGGCCAAGGCCGACAAGAAGAAGACCGATGCGCAGGCCGACGCCGACAAGGCCAACGCCGACGCCAATGTGAAGGACGCGAAGAAGCAATAGCAGGCTTCGCGGCCAGCGGCAGACGCAGGGCGCGTGAGCGTCTCGATGTTGTGCCTGCGGAAAAGGCCCGTGCGCATTCGTGCGACGGGCCATTTTTGTGTGCTCGTTTTCGCCCACGCGGCGGGCTCGAAAATGCGGCTAGGGCGCGCGGCTAAAAAAGGGTCGCTTGTCTGCGCTGGTTGTATGGATATACAGTATGCGTCGCCGCTCTGAATCCATCCAACGCCCAAATCAATCGTGCTCTCCGTCGCCGAAACCGCGCCTTCCTCGCCATCCCAGGCGTCCTCGACGTCCGACACCGCCGGCTGGCTGGCAAAGCTGAACGACGCGCAGCGCGAAGCCGTCGACTACGGCGCCGACACGCCCGCCGCGCCGCCCGGCGCGCTGCTGGTGATCGCGGGCGCCGGTTCCGGCAAGACCAACACGCTCGCGCATCGGGTCGCCAATCTGGTGGTGAAGGGCGCCGATCCGCGCCGCATCCTGCTGCTGACCTTTTCGCGCCGCGCGGCGCTCGAAATGACCCGGCGCGTCACGCGAATCGCCGGCGCGGCGCTCGGATCGCGAGCCGCGCTCGCGCAAGGGTTGACGTGGTCGGGCACGTTCCATAGCGTCGGCGCGCGGCTGTTGCGTGAATACGCGGATCTGATCGGCCTCGCGCCCGCCTTCACGATCAACGACCGCGAGGATTCCGCCGACTTGATGAACCTCGTGCGCCACGAACTCGGCTTGTCGGCGAAAGAGCGGCGCTTCCCGGCCAAGAGCACATGCTTTGCCATTTACTCGCGCGTCGTGAACACCGGCGCGTCGCTCAGCCAGGTGCTTGACAGGGCGTTTCCGTGGTGCCGGGAATGGGAGGCCGATCTGCGCATGCTATTCGCGGCCTACGTCGAAGCGAAGCAGAAGCAGAGCGTGCTCGACTACGACGACCTGCTGCTCTACTGGTCGCACATGGCCGCCGAGCCGGCCATCGCCGCCGACTTGTCGGCGCGTTTCGACCATGTAATGGTCGACGAGTATCAGGACACCAACCGTCTGCAGGCGTCGATCCTGCTCGCGTTGAAGCCGGACGGCCGCGGCCTGACCGTGGTCGGCGACGACGCCCAGTCGATCTATTCGTTTCGCGGCGCGACCGTGCGCAACATTCTCGATTTCCCCGCGCACTTCGATCCGCCGGCCAAACGGGTCACGCTCGAGCGCAATTACCGCTCTACCACGCCGATTCTGGCGGCGTCGAACGCGGTGATCGAGTTGGCCAGCGAGCGCTACACGAAGAATTTATGGACCGACAAGGCGTCGGCGCAGCGCCCACGTCTGGTGACCGTCGCCGATGAAGCCGACCAGGCGCGCTACATCGTCGAACAGGTGCTGGAAGCGCGCGAGCAGGGCATGAAGCTCAAGTCGCAGGCGGTGCTGTTCCGCGCCGCGCATCACAGCGCCGCGTTGGAGATCGAACTGACCCGGCGCAACATTCCGTTCGTGAAGTTCGGCGGGTTGAAGTTTCTCGATTCGGTGCACGTGAAAGACGTGCTTGCCGTGCTGCGCTGGGCGGAAAATCCGCGCGACCGCGTCGCCGGTTTTCGTGTCGTGCAGTTGCTGCCGGGCGTGGGACCGGCCACCGCGGCGAAGGTGCTCGATGAGATCGTCGCGCGTGCGGGCAGCGGCAATCCCGTCGACACCGCCGGTGGCGCGTTGGCCGCCTTCACCGCGCCGGCTCGCGCGCAGGAAGACTGGCATCCGTTCGTCAAGCTGATGTCGAGCGTGTACGGGCGCCAGACGCCGTGGCCCGCCGAGTTCGAAATGGTGCGGCGCTGGTACGAGCCGCATCTCGAACGCGATCACGAGGACGCGGCGATCCGTCATGCCGACGTGCTGCAGATGGAGAGCATCGCGGGCACGTATCCCTCGCGTGAACGCTTTCTGACCGAGTTGACGCTCGATCCGCCCGACGCCACCAGCGACGAATCCGGCGTGCCGCTGATCGACGAGGACTACCTGATTCTGTCCACGATCCATTCGGCGAAGGGGCAGGAGTGGCGCAACGTGTTCGTGCTGAACGGCGTGGACGGCTGCATTCCGTCCGATCTCGGCACCGGCAGCGAAGAGGAAATCGACGAGGAGCGGCGCCTCCTCTACGTGGCGATGACGCGCGCGAAAGAGGACCTGCATATCGTCGTGCCACAGCGCTTTTACGTTCACAACCAGACGCATATGGGCGATCGTCACGTGTGGGCGTCGCGTACGCGCTTCATTCCCGCGCATCTGATGCCGTTGTTCGACGCTTATGCATGGCCGCGCGTGCCGGTTCCGAGCACGCCCACGGCGGCCGGGCTGGCCGCGGCCGCGCAAGCGAAGATCGAGATCGGGGCGCAACTCAGGAAGATGTGGGATTGAGAGCGCGGCGGGCGGCGCGCTTCTGCGCGTGGCGCCCGCTTACTTCAGCGCGACTGCCGTTGCTGCTGTTGCTGCGGCACCGGCCGCGGCGGCACGAAGAAATTACGCAACCAGGCCGCCATACGCGAAAACACGTCATACGGCTCTTCGACAAAAATCTCCGGCTTGAGCAGGCGCAAAAACTCCATGATCTGCTGCGCTTCCTGCTTCTGGAACGAGCCGTGCGAAATTCCCAGCCGCAGCAGCCCACGCAGTTCGCCGAGCTTTTCGCGCGCCGTGCTGCCCACGCTCGTTTCGCACGCCACTTTGGCCTCGTAGACGCGCTGGCGCAGCGATTCCACCAGCCGCCAGGCCGGCGTCTGCATGACTTCTTCGAGCGCCTGAATGTCCTGCGCCGCGCTCTTGATCTGCGCCGCGAGCGGGTCGATCAGCACGGCGTCGCCTTCCGCTTCCTTGACGATCGCTGCTGCCCAGTCGCGGCACTGCTTGGCGAGTTCCTCCGGCGTCCATTCCGAACGGGCCGCGAAGCCGAATCCGAACTCGCCTGCCTGCCGCATCAGAATCGCGACGACATCCGGAAACTCCTTGTCCAGCGTGCGTTTGGCCCAGGCGTACTGGCCGCCCTGCAACATCCGCTGAACCGCGTGTTCGGTCAGCGGCACCATATTGTCGAGCAGCTTGGCGCGCAAAAAATCCTCAAACGACGGCGTCGCGAACTGCGGATCGAGCTTCAGCGATACCCGCAGAAAAGCATCGAAATCCTTGCGCAAGGTCGCGATGGTCTCGTCTTTAAGCGTGAGGGTGATTTGACCCATGTGTTATCCCGTTTGGTCCTGCCGCGCGGCCTCGCCACGTCGCCCGGCCGCGCGGGCCTTGGGAGACGCGGCGTTCGATGCCGGCGCGCTTGATTCCTGCCTGATGCCGCGTAATCAGCGGGACGTATCCCGACGAGCGGACCTCGACTGCATAACGGCGGATTGACGGGAAACTTAAGGGAGTACGGGGCAGGGGGAGCCCGCTTTAGAGGGAAGCGTCGCCGTGCCTGCGCGCGGGTGACGCGAGCCGGACGACGCCAATGCCGCCTTGAAAGCGGCGTGCGCCTATTTGAGCACGACGCATTGCCAGACAAAAAACACCGTCAGCCCGACGGCGATGGTCAGAAGCGGCCGCCGCGTCAACGCGCTGACAAGCACCGCGGCGAGCGCGCCGACCAGTTGCGGATTGCGCCAGGTCAGCTCGGCGTCGCTGCCGTGTGGCGAAACCGCCATCGGCACGATGATCGCGGTCAGCACGGTGACCGGCACGAAGCCGAGGGCGGTGCGCACGAGCGGCGGAAACACCAACCGGTCGCCGAGCACGAAGACGGCGGCGCGGATCACCCACGTGATGGCCGCCATGCCGAGAATCAGGACGACGTAGTTCATCGCGACGCCTCCGCGGTTTTGCCCGTGCCGCGCAGGTTGGGCCGCGACGTCGACAGCAGGACGCCGATCGCCACGCCCGCGAACACCGCGCCGAGCAAACCGAGCTTGTACGGCCACGCCTGCCAGAAGAAGGCCAGCGTGCCCGCGGTGACGGCTGCCGCGATATAGCGCAACGCGACGAGTTGCGGCACGACGATCGCGATGAACGTGGCGACCATGGCGAAATCGAGGCCGAGCGATTGCAGGCCCGGGAAAGCCGCGCCGAAAAGCAGGCCGGCGACCGTCCAGAGTTGCCAGTTCAGGTACATGGCGAGGCCGGCGCCGAAGAAGTAGTGCGGGCCGACCGTGCCGGGTTCCCGATGCCGGTAGTGCTCCCACGCGACGGCGAAGACTTCGTCCGTGAGCAGCGCGCCGAGCACCCAGCGCCAGCGTGCCGGCAGATGCGCGATATGCGGCGCGAGCGTGGCGCTGTACAGCACGTGGCGCAAATTGACGACGAGCGTGGTCGCCCAGATCACGGCGAAACTCGCGTGTCCGGCGATCAGGCCGAGCGCGATGAACTGCGCGGAGCCGGCGAACACGACGAGCGACATCAACTGGCCGTGCCATAGATGCAGCGGGCCGGATGCGACGAGGGTGCCGAAAATGACGCCGAAAGGCGCCGCGCCGACCATCATCGGGATGATGTCGCGCGCGCCGGCGGTGAACTCTTTGAAATGGCCTGGGCTCGTGGGCTGGCCTGCGGTGGAATGGGTCAATCTGGCCTCCTTGATTCGGGAAGCATAGCGGCGGCGGCTGGACGGGGCTTGTACGTTCTTGCGGATGGGGTGGTTTGATGCGGCGGTGTGGGCGCCAGGCGTGGTTTGCGGCTGGGCTGGCTAACGCGGCATGCGCAAAGATGGTCCGCACAACGCATGCCCCGGCGCCGCCTCACACGCCTTGCCAGCGTCCGGGCGGCACCCCGAACATGCGCCGGAAGTGTCGCGTGAAATGACTTTGGTCCGTGAAGCCGCTGGCGGCCGCGACATCCGTGACGGAAACGCCGGCGCGCAGTGGCGCGAGCGCGCGCTGCAAGCGCACCTGGTTGCGCCACGCGTGGGGCGGCAGACCGGCCGTTTGGGTGAAAAGACGCGCCGCGTGGAACGGCGAGAGTCCCGCCGCCTGGGCCACTTCAGCGAGCGTGACGGGCTCGACGAGGTCGCCCGTCAGGCGCTCCTGCATGAGCGCCACGCGAGCGTCGTCGGGGGCGAGGCGCGAACGCGACGGCTGCGTTTGCGCATAGCGCACCAGCAGCGTGGACAAGGCGTCGAGCATGGCGGCCTCGGCGGCGAGCGCGTCGTCGCCCGCTTCCAGCAGACGATGCGCGCGCGCCAGCCGCGCGGCCAGATCCGGATCGCGGATCACGCCGGGCGCGAACCACGGCAAGGCCTGCGGCTTGCCGCTGACCTCATTGGCGAGGGCGTGGATGAAATCCACCGGTGCATACATCACGCGATACCGCCAGCCCGCCTCGACCGCCTTCGAGCCGGTGTGCAACTCGCCGGGATTGATGATCGGCACGCTGCCGGCTTCGGCGACATAGTCGGACCCGAGATACCGGTAACCCTCGGCGCCCGCCACGATCACCGGAATCGTGTACGCGTCGTGCCAATGCGGCGTGAACTCGTGATCGTGATATTCGGCCGTGAGCAGGTCCGCGCCGGGCAGAAGCGGCGTGCGCCAGTAGCGGGCGGAATCCTGGAAACGATGGGCGGCGGTCATGATGAAGGTCCGGCTGGACCGGTCAGTGTAGCGCGTCGCGACCGGTACCACGTCATGCACCGACGTGCCGGCCGGCTGCGTTTTGCCGTAGGGCGGCGCCTACTTGACCGGGATCGTTGTTCCGGCCGGCACCGGCACGGCGCTCACGCTGTTCTTCGCGCTGCCGCTGACCACCCGGTCGCTATAGGTGAGATACACCAGCGAGTTGCGTTTCGCGTCGACCACCCGCACCACATGCAGCGACTTGAAGATGAACGACATGCTCACCGAGAACACGTCGGCCTGTTTCTTCACCGGGCCCGTGAAGTGGATTTCGCCGACCTGACGACAGGCGATCGACGCCTCGGTGGGATCTTCCGCGATGCCGAGCGTACCCTTGACGCCACCGGTACGTGCCCGCGACACGTAGCAGGTCACGCCTTGAACGACCGGATCGTCATAGGCTTCGACGACCACGCGGTCGGAGCCCGTGACGCGGAAATTGGTATTGACGCTGCCGACTTCTTCGCTGTGTGCCGAAGGCAGCAGGAGGGCGGCGGCCGCCGCAAGCGCGATGCGCAACAAAATGGGTTTCATGGGATGAGATTGCCGGAAGTTGAGCGCCTGGGTTCGGCGCAGGACGTGCGCCGGGAAATCGCCATCGTATAACGGCCGGTGGCTCAGAGGGCTCATGCTCCCGAGCGACGCGCCTGGCTGTAGCGGCGTGAGCATGGCATCGACCAGGGTGGCATGTTCGGCACCGTGCAAAAAGAAAAAGGCCCGCACGAATGCGGGCCTTTCAAATTTTTTGGCTCCTCGACCTGGGCTCGAACCAGGGACCTACGGATTAACAGTCCGGCGCTCTACCGACTGAGCTATCGAGGAACAGCAGTACAACTTGATCTACATAAAAAAGCCCGTCTTGGTTAACGGGCCTTTGCAATTCTTGGCTCCTCGACCTGGGCTCGAACCAGGGACCTACGGATTAACAGTCCGGCGCTCTACCGACTGAGCTATCGAGGAACAGAACAACAACAGCAGAGAAACGAAATTGTAGGAGGAGCTTAAGCGCCTGTCAATACCTTGCGTTCATCTCGATTTCATTCGAATTCGGCTGCGCACGCGACAGGCAGCGAGGCTCAACGTGCGAGCAGCTCGAGCTTTTCCTTCACGTCCTTGAACTCGTCGGCTTCCGGCAGCGGCGCCTTGGTCTTGGTGATGCTCGGCCAGTTCTTCGCGAGATCGGCATTCAGCTCGATGAAGTTCTGCTGGTCGCCCGGCACGTCTTCTTCGGCATAGATGGCGTTCACCGGGCATTCAGCCACGCACACGGCGCAGTCGATGCATTCATCGGGGTCGATCGCGAGGAAGTTGGGACCTTCGCGAAAGCAGTCCACCGGGCACACATCGACACAGTCGGTATAGCGGCACTTGATGCAGCTTTCGGTCACAACGTGAGTCATTCAGGCAGCTCCTGCATGCGGTATCTGGGGAGGCGCAAACGCCAAAAGCGCTATTGTATCGTAACGTCAAGAGGCGCATGCAGCATCGCGCAAGACCGTTTATACGTTTTCGTGATTAGTTTATGGCGTCCGCATTGGGACTTCCGTGGGGCGCGCGGCGCGGGAGTCTGCCGGCGCGCTGAATGCGGGCGCATTCGGGTAACATGCGTCAGGTCGGTGCGCACGGGGCGTGCCTACGCGCATGGGTGAGTCGGGCCTTCGTGTCAGGCCTTCCGTTTCTCCGCAGTCCAGTTCGCACCATCATGATTATTACTTCGCTGCTCGACACCGATCTGTACAAGTTCACGATGATGCAAGTGGTGTTGCATCACTTTCCCGCGGCGAACGTGGAATATCGCTTCCGCTGCCGTACGCCGAATGTCGATCTCGTGCCGTATATCGGCGAGATTCGCGACGAAGTGCGCAAGCTCTGCCAACTGCGCTTTACCGACGACGAACTCGACTACCTGCGGCGCATGCGTTTCATCAAGGGCGACTTCATCGAGTTTCTCGCGCTGTTCCATCTGAACGAGAAATACATTTCGATCGAACCGTCGCCGAAGGGCAATGGCGAAATCGATATCGAGATCAAGGGGCCGTGGCTGCATACGATCCTGTTCGAGATTCCGATGCTCGCGATCGTCAACGAAGTCTATTTCCGCAACACCCAGCAGAAGCCGGACTACAGCGAAGGGCGCGGCCGTCTTGTCGACAAGATCAAGCTGCTCGGCGCGCGTCCGGAATTCGCCGACTGCAAGATCGCCGACTACGGCACACGCCGGCGCTTCTCGAAGCAATGGCACGAGGAAGTGATCCTCAAGCTTAAAGAAGGCCTCGGCGAGCAGTTCGCCGGCACCAGCAACGTCTTCTACGCGATGAAGCACAGCCTCACGCCGCTCGGCACGATGGCGCACGAATACCTGCAGGCGTGCCAGGCGCTCGGTCCGCGCTTGCGCGACTCGCAGATCTTCGGCTTCGAAATGTGGGCCAAGGAATACCGCGGCGACCTGGGTATCGCGCTCTCCGACGTGTACGGTATGGAGGCATTCCTGCGCGACTTCGACATGTACTTCTGCAAACTGTTCGACGGCGCGCGCCACGATTCCGGCGATCCGTTCGACTGGGGTGAACGCCTGCTCAAGCACTACGAAGCGAATCGCTGCGACCCGCGCACCAAGATCCTCGTGTTCTCCGACGCGCTCGACATCCCCAAGGTGCTGCAACTCTACGAGCGCTTCCGCGGCCGCTGCAAGCTGGCGTTCGGCGTGGGCACGAATCTGACCAACGACCTCGGCTACAACCCTCTGCAGATCGTCATCAAGATGGTTCGCTGCAATGGTCAGCCGGTGGCGAAGCTGTCGGACTCGCCGGGCAAGAACATGTGCGAAGACAAGGCTTACCTCGCTTATCTGCGCCAGGTGTTCGGCATTGCGCAGCCCGAGGAAGAGGCGGCGAAGTAACGCGGTTCGTAGCTGGCTATAGCGTAAGCCGCGTGTGTGATGCGTGGCAATAGACCGTTCGGCCAGGGTGTTCGTGCGCAGGGTGGCCGGTATAATTCTCGCCATATCGCACGGCTGTCGACACGAGGATTTCGCACATGGACACATCGCTTGCCCGCCGCAACATCCTGGCGCGCATCCGCGCGGCGCAAGGGCGTGAGCCCGAGCCTTCCGCTTGCGAGCGCGAGACCGCCGCGGATTACCTGGCGCGCCATCCTGCCGGCCCGCGTCCGGAGATGCCGGCCGACCTCGTCGCGCGCTTTATCGATGAAGCGCAGAAAATGGCGACCACAGTCGACTCGGTTCAGGCATTGAGCGACGTGCCGGCTGCGGCGCATCGCTACCTCACGCAACATGCGTTGCCGCTGCAAGCCATCGCCTGGCAAACGCTGCGGGATCTGCAGTGGACCGAGGCCGGCCTCACCGTCGAATTTCGCAAGCCGCAAGACGGCGACGTGGTCGGTCTCACCGGCTGCTTCTGTGCGACCGCCGAGACCGGCACGCTCGTGCTGCTGTCCGGGCCCGAAACTTATGCGTCGGCCGGTCTGCTGCCGGAAACGCACATTGCGATCGTGCCGGCTTCGCGCGTCGTCTCGGGTCATGAAGAGGCGTTCGCACTGATCCGCAAGGAACGCGGCGAACTGCCGCGTGCGGTCAATTTTGTCTCCGGGCCTTCACGCACCGGCGATATCGAACAGACCATTGTGCTCGGCGCGCATGGGCCTTACCGCGTGCATGTGATCGTCGTGCAAGACGCCTGAGCGGCAAGTACGGCCGTGCCGCAGGACGCATGTTCCGATGCGCGGCCGCAATCAATAACAAGGACTTCAAACCTATGAAAGGACGTGCCGTCTGGACGGGCATGGGGCTCGCGGCTGCATTGACGCTGGCCGGCTGGCCGCAGCTGGCGTCGGCCGCCACGCTCGATGGCGCGACTCTGTCGGCGTTGTGGGGGCTGCCATTCGCGGGCGTGCTGCTGTCGATCGCGGTATTTCCGTTGATCGCGCCGGCGTTCTGGCATCACCACTTCGGCAAGATCGCGGCGGCGTGGGCGCTTGTATTTCTCGTGCCGTTTGGATTCAGCTTCGGCACGGGCGTCGCATTCGGCTCGCTCGTGCATGCGCTGCTCGAGGAATACATTCCATTCATCGTGTTACTGACGGCGCTGTACACCGTGGCGGGTGGCATCTGCGTGCGCGGCAATCTGCATGGCACGCCGCGCCTGAACACGGCGATCCTCGCGCTCGGCACGTTGCTCGCGAGCATCATGGGGACGACTGGCGCGGCCATGTTGCTCATCCGTCCGTTGCTGCGCGCCAACGACAATCGCAAGCACGTCGTTCACGTGGTCGTGTTCTTTATCTTCCTCGTGGCCAACGCGGGCGGCTCGCTTTCGCCGCTGGGCGACCCGCCGCTCTTTCTCGGCTTTCTGCAGGGCGTGAGTTTCTTCTGGACCACCACGCATCTCGCGCTGCCGATGCTGTTCGTCTGCGGCGTGCTGCTGCTCGGGTTCTATGCGCTGGACTCGTACTACTTTCATCGGAAGGAGGAAGAGCGCTCGCGCTTTCTCGATCCGACGCCCGACTCGCCGCCGCTCGGCATCGACGGCAAAATCAATTTTGTGTTGCTTGCCGCGGTGATCGCGCTCGTGCTGATGAGCGGGCTGTGGAAACCAGGCGTGGAATTCGACGTGTTCGGCACGCACGTGGCTTTACAAAATGCCGTGCGCGATATCGCGCTAATCGGCGTCACCTTGCTCTCGTTGGCGCTCACGCCGCGCGCAGCCCGCACGGGCAACGACTTCAACTGGGCGCCGATCGAAGAGGTGGCCAAACTGTTCGCCGGCATCTTCGTGACGATCGCGCCGGTCATCACGATTCTGCGCGCCGGCGAGGCGGGCGCGTTCGCGGGCATCGTCCATCTGGTCAACGACGCCTCGGGCCAGCCGCACGACCTGATGTACTTCTGGGCGACCGGCCTGCTATCTTCGTTTCTGGACAACGCGCCGACCTACCTCGTGTTTTTCAACCTGGCCGGCGGCGACGCGCAGACGCTCATGACCACCGGCGCCACCACGCTCGCGGCGATCTCGGCCGGCGCGGTGTTTATGGGGGCGAACACGTATATTGGCAATGCGCCGAACTTCATGGTGAAGGCAATTGCGGAATCGCGCGGCGTACGCATGCCGGGTTTTTTCGCGTATCTAGGCTGGTCCGCCGTGGTGTTGTTGCCGCTTTTCCTCGTCACCGGCTGGCTCTTTTTTTGACGCCGAGGCAATCGAACTCGACGCGCTATACGGAGAATTGCAATGCAGAAGATCCTCGTCGCCCGTCCGATCTTTCCCGATGTGATCGAACGGCTCAAACAGTATTTCGACGTCGACTGGAATCAGGGCGACGTGTTGCCCGCCGACGAACTGACGCGCCGTCTCGCGGACAAAGACGGCACGCTGACCGCGGGCGACCCGGTCGGCGCGGCGCAACTCGCGGCGGCGCCGCGTCTGCGCGTGGTGTCGAATATGGCGGTGGGCTACAACAACTTCGACATGGCCGCCTTCAACGCGGCTAACGTGCTCGCCACCAATACGCCGGACGTGCTGAACGAATCAACGGCGGACTTCGGCTGGGCGCTGATGATGGCGGCGGCGCGCCGCATCACCGAATCGGAGCACTGGCTGCGCGCGGGCCATTGGCAGAAGTGGGCGTATGACGCGTTTCTCGGCAGCGATCTGCACGGCTCGACGCTCGGCGTGATCGGCATGGGTCGCATTGGCCAGGCGCTCGCCCGTCGTGCGAAGGGCTTCAACATGCAGGTGATTTATCACAATCGTTCGCGCGTGGCGCCCGAGATCGAGGCCGAGTTGAACGCGGAGTATGTATCGAAGCAGGACCTGTTGCGGCGCGCCGATCACGTCGTGCTCGTTTTGCCGTACACGAAGGAGAACCATCACACGATCGGCGCGGCCGAACTCGCGCTGATGAAACCGACCGCGACGCTTACGAATATCGCGCGCGGCGGCATCGTCGACGACGCGGCGCTGGTCGAGGCGTTGCGCTCGAAGCAGATTGCCGCCGCCGGTCTCGATGTGTTCGAAGGCGAGCCGAATCTGAATCAGGATCTGCTCAGCGTGCCGAATGTCGTGCTGACGCCGCACATTGCCAGCGCGACCGAAGCCACGCGCCGCGCCATGGCGAATCTCGCCGCGGACAATCTGATCGCGGGCCTGGGTGAAGGTCCGCGCGCGGGGCGGCCGCCGAATCCGGTCAACCCCGAGGTCATCGGCAAGGCGCGTTCATGACAATGTATCTGGTGGCGGCCGTCGCCGTGTTGGCGGTCGCCTTGGTTATCGCGCTGGCCTTGCTGATGCGCGGCCGTAGCCGCGCGGAGGACAACGAGCAGTTCGAGTTGCTCAATGAACGCATCGACGTCGCGGCCGACGCGCAAGCGCATGCCTACGAGCGACTTGAACGGCAACTGCGCAATGACATCACCGAGACGGCGCGCGTGTCGCGTACCGAACAGAGCAGCGGCTTCGCGCATTTTCAGCAGACGCTGGCCGCGCAGTTCAGCAGCATGACGACAGTGCAGGCCGGCAAGATCGACGGCTTCGCGCAACAGCTCGACGCCGTGCGCCACAGTCTGCAAGCGCAGGCCCAGCAGGCGCGCGACGAACAAGGCCGCTCGCTCAAACAGTTCGGAGATACGTTGAGCTTGCAACTTGGGCAGCTCACCGAGGCGAACGACCGCCGCTTCGCCGAAGTGCGCACGACCATCGAGCAGCGGCTGAAGGATATCGAGGCGAACAACTCGCTCAAGCTCGACGAAATGCGCCGCACCGTCGACGAAAAATTGCACGCTACGCTTGAACAGCGTTTGGGTGAGTCGTTCAAGCTGGTGTCGGACCGGCTCGAACAGGTTCACCGCGGCCTGGGTGAGATGCAGACGCTGGCGGCCGGCGTCGGCGATCTGAAAAAGGTTCTCACCAATGTGAAGACGCGCGGCACGTGGGGCGAAGTGCAGCTCGAAGCATTGCTCGAGCAACTGCTCACCGCCGACCAGTACGCGAAAAACATTGCGACTGTGCCGAGAAGCGCGGAGCGCGTCGAGTTTGCGATCAAGCTGCCGGGACGCGCGGAGCAGGGCGCTGCGGCCACACCTGTGTGGCTGCCCATCGACGCCAAATTTCCGCGTGAAGACTACGAGCGTCTGATCGAAGCGCAGGAGCGCGCTGATCCGGTCGCGGTGGAAGAAGCGTCACGCGCGCTCGAAGCGCGGATTCGTGCCGAGGCACGCACGATCGCGGAGAAGTACGTGTCGCCGCCGCACACCACGGACTTCGCGCTGCTGTTTCTGCCGACTGAAGGGCTATATGCGGAAGTGTTGCGCCGGCCGGGCTTGACGGACCTGTTGCAACGCGACTATCGGGTGACGATTGCGGGGCCGACTACGCTGACCGCATTGCTCAATAGTTTGCAGATGGGTTTCCGCACGCTCGCGATCGAGAAGCGATCGAGCGAGGTGTGGCAGGTGCTCGGCGCGGTGAAAACGGAGTTCGGCAAATTCGGCGATGTGCTGGCGAAGACGAAGGCGCAACTGGAAACCGTCACGCGTTCTATCGAGGCGGCGGAAACGCGCACGCGTGTCATGAGCCGCAGATTGCGCGACGTCGAGGCGTTGCCGGGCGGGGAGGCGAGCGGGTTGCTCGGCGATGCGCTGTCGGGTGTGGATCCCGACGAGCAGTGACGGAGCGGTGCTAGCGGTTGGGTAGTCGCGGTGGCGCGGCAAGTTGGCTTCGCGGAAACCAACGCGCGATAACCCGCCCGGCACTCGCTCAGGCGCCTGCGCCCGCCGCCAACTGCTCCAGCGCTTCGCCCGCCAGACGCACCACGCGCCAATCCGGCATGATGGTCGCGCCCAACTTTTCATAGAAGCTGATGGCCTGCTTGTTCCAATCGAGGACGGTCCATTCGAACCGCCCGCATTGCCGTTCCACCGCCAATGCGGCAAGACGCTGCAACAACGCGGTGCCAAGGCCGCTACCGCGTTGCGAGGGTTGCACGTACACGTCCTCGAGATACAGACCGCGTTTGCCGACGAAACTCGAGTAATTGTGGAAGAACAGCGCATAGCCGACGACGCGTCCTTCGTTCTCCGCCACCAGCGCCTCGATCGAAGGCCGTGCGCCGAACAGCGCGTCGCGCAAGCCGTCTTCGGTCGCGACGAACACGTGCGTAAGGCTTTCGAACTGCGCGAGCTCGTACGTCAGCGCGAAGATGGCGCCGGTGTCCGCGGGCGTGGCGGCGCGGATCGTCGCGGGCATTACGCCTCTTCCGGCGCGTCGGTCAATTGGATTTCAATGCCGCCGAAGCGCGACGCCACCCAGTTGTACGCATGACACGCGATCCACAGCAGGATGAAACCGAGAATCGCATTCAGCAGCAACGCGCTGAACACCGTGCTCAATTCCACCGAACCATAGCGCACGAACGCGACCAGCACGCCCAGCAGCACGATAGGCACCGAAAACGTCAGGTACACGAGGATCAGTGCTTTGGCCGTCTGTCCCGGTGCAATGAACGAGATCTGTTTTTTCATGTAAGTCAAACCCGTGTGTCGTAGTGGTAATGGGTAAAGCTGCAAATGAACGCCGGCCGGTGCGTTGCCTGAGCCGTGCGTCAGATTAGACCGTCGAACAGCATGATAGCGACGCGCTCTCCTTCTGCGATCTCGCCTTCATCGTGCCCGAGCACGATGAAGCAATTGGCTTCGCTCATCGAACTCAGCACGCCGGAGCTTTGCGAGCCGGTCGGCGTGACGTGCCAATGTCCGTGCGCGTCCTGTTCCGCTACGCCGCGCTGGAATTCGGTGCGCCCGGCGCGTTTGCGGATGGTCCGGCGGCTCATGGCGTGAATGACCGGCAGCGGTTGCGGCATGGCGCCCGACATCAGCAGCAGCACTTCCCGCACGATCTGATAGAACGCCACCATCACGGCGACCGGATTGCCCGGCAAACCGAAGAATAACGCGGGAAGTCCGACGCCCGGCCGCTCGCCGGACCAGACGCGGCCGAATGCGAGCGGGCGCCCCGGGCGCATGGCGAGACTCCAGAACGCGACGTCGCCGAATGTTTGCAGCAGCTGCTTGGTGAAATCCGCCTCGCCGACCGAGACGCCGCCCGAGGTCAGCACCACGTCGGCGTTCGCCGCGGCGCTGCGCAAGGCGGCTTCCATCGCGGCGGGCTCGTCGCGCACCACACCGAGGTCGAGCGTGTCGACGTTCAGGCGCCGCAGCATGGCAAACAGCGTGTAGCGGTTGCTGTCGTACACGCAACCCGGATCGAGCGGCTCGCCGAGCGAGCGCAATTCGTCGCCGGTCGAGAAGAAGGCGACGCGCAAACGCCGCCTGACATTGACTTCGCCGATGCCGAGCGAGGCCAGCAAACCGAGGTCCGACGCGCGCATGATGCGGCCCGCCCGCAGCGCGGCGTGGCCGCGCGAGAGGTCTTCGCCAGCGAGGCGCCGGTTTGCGCCGCCCGCCACGGCGTTGGCCGCGAAGCGGATCGAAACGGAATCGGCGCCGCGCTCGACGAGTTCCTGCGGCACGACCGTGTCGCAGTCGGCCGGCATGCAGGCGCCGGTCATCACGCGCACGCATTGTGTAGCGTCGACGCGGCCTGCGAACGGATGCCCGGCCAGCGCCTTGCCGACGATCGCCAGTTCGACGGTGGTCCCGCCGACGGCGAGAGCAGCGCGGTTGAACGCGTAGCCGTCCATGGCGGAGTTGTCGTGCGAAGGGACGTCGATCGGCGACACGATATCGGCCGCGAGCACGCGGTCGAGCGCGTCGCGCAAGGCCACGCGTTCAACCGCCGTGACCGGCGCGGCCCACTGGCGAACAATCGCCTGAGCGGCCGGCACAGGTAGCGCGTGAGGATCGTACTGCGCGACGCAGCGGGAAAATTCGTTAAGCGTGGTCATGAAGAGCTGGGCGTCGCGACCGAAGGCGGGAGCGGCGGTTGCCGTGCGGCCGGAGCGGGATTTCAACCGGGGCCTCAATCACGCTGGAGGTCGGCGAGTTCTTGTAGCGAATTGATATTGTAAAACGCGCGCTCGTCGGTAAAGACGACTTCCACCGTCTTGTGGCGCGCGTACCACGCGCGGACTTTACGCTCGCCGGCTTCCAGGAAGGCCGACAGATCGTCGGCGAGGCTCGCGCGCAAGAGCGCGAAGACGGGATGCAAGGACGTTTGGCCGTGCGCGTCGGTGGTGGCGACCGTGGCGATGTCAGATCCGTTCGAGTCCAGCGCGTGCGCGAGGCGATCGGCCAGGTCGGCGGGCAGCCACGGTGAGTCGCAGGGGGCACTGAGTACATAGGCGGTGGTGGCTGCGCCCAGGCCGGCGAGCAGGCCTGCCAGCGGGCCCGGAAAGCCGGCCAGAGTGTCCGCCACCACTGTGGCGCCGAACGGCGCGCCGAGCGCGCTGTAAGCCTCAGGGTGACGATTGGCGCTGATCAAGAGGGCGCCGGTTTGCGGCGCGAGGCGCTTGAGCACGTGCGCGGCGAGCGGTTCGCCGTGCAGCGTTTGCAGGCCCTTGTCGGCGCCGCCCATGCGCGTGGCGCGGCCGCCCGCCAGCAACAATCCGGTGATGTGTTCGCGCGTCGGCTTCATGCGCCGCCGCTCAGCCGCCGATGTACGACATTTCGACGCGGCGGCCATCCCGCGCGCGCGACTCGGCCGCGGCGCTGCCGCGCAGTTCCGAATAGCGGTCGCCGCGGTCCTGCCAGATTTCGGCGATGGCGGTGGCGATGTCGGCGTCGCTCGCGCCGTTGCGCACCAGCGCGCGCAGGTCGTGACCCGACGATGCGAACAGGCACAAGTAGAGCTTGCCTTCGGTCGAGAGACGCGCTCGCGTGCAACTGCCGCAAAACGCGCGTGTCACGCTCGAAATTACGCCGATCTCGCCGCTGCCGTCCACGTAACCCCAGCGTTGCGCCGTTTCGGCGGCGCTGTGCGCTTCGAGCGGTGCGAGCGGGAAGTGCTCGGCGACGCGCGTGACGACGTCGGCGGACGGCAGCACTTCAGTCATGTTCCAGCCGTTCGACGTGCCGACGTCCATGTATTCGATAAAGCGCAGCACCGCGCCCGAGCCTTTGAAATGACGCGCCATCGGCACGATTTCGCTGTCGTTGGTGCCGCGTTTGACGACCATATTGACCTTGACCGGCGCGAGGCCCACCGCGTGCGCCGCGGCAATGCCGTCCAGCACGTCGCCGACGGCGAAGTCAGCGTCGTTCATGCGGCGAAACAGCGTGTCGTCGAGCGCGTCGAGACTCACCGTGACGCGGCTCAAACCGGCGTCTTTCAGGCTGCGCGCCTTGCGCTCCAGCAGCGAACCGTTGGTAGTCAGCGTCAGATCGAGCGGACGGCCCGCCGGCGTGGTTAGTTGCGCGAGCCGTTCGATCAGGAATTCCAGATTTTTACGCAACAGCGGTTCGCCGCCGGTCAGACGGATTTTTTCGACGCCATGTGCGACGAACAGCCGCGCCAGCCGTTCGATTTCCTCGAAGCTCAGCAAGGCGCTGTGCGGCAAAAACGTGTAGTCCTTGTCGAACACCGCGCGAGGCATGCAGTAGACGCACCGGAAATTGCAGCGATCCGTGACCGAAATGCGCAGGTCGCGCAACGGACGCGCAAGCGTGTCGTGCAGCGCGCCGCTGGGCGTCTGCACGGGGCCGGCGATGACCGGCACGGCGCTGAGATCGGCAACAGGGATGATGCGTCGGGACATGAATTGCTTCGATGAATTGCGTCGGTTAGTGCTTGAAATTAAAGCTAGATATTCATTCTATCGGAAATGCTTCCGACGGCAGGGGTACCCCAGGCCGTGTCGGGGTATACGGGGAGTGGCTTACCGCGGCGCGCTCGGGCTGCGCCGCGCGTCCAAAAAAAAGCCCGCCGGTGAGGGCGGGCTTTTCGAGTGCGGCAGGTCAGCTTACTGCGGATGCCGGCCTGTTTCCACCTGTTGCATCGGCGCGCTGTCGAGCGGCGGCAGCGGCTTGCGTTCGCGCACCACCCGAGTCGGCTTGGCGGTCTGCGCAGCGGCTTCCTGAGCCGCGCGCAGCTTGTCGGCGTCGGTGTTCACCCAGACGAGACCGGCTTGTTCCAGCACCGGCTGCAGGGCTTCCGCCGACACGGCGACTTGACGCGGTGCTTGTTGCGCAACGGCGACGGGCGCCGGTTCAACCGCGGCCGGTTCGACAACCGGCGCAACCGCTGCCACGACCGGCTGCGGTTCGACGATCTCAGCTTGCGGCGCAGGCTGGAAGGCCGGCGCGTCGACCACCGCTGCCGGAGCCGCGGTTTCGACCGGAGCCGGAGCAGCGGTTTGCGCTTCGACAACAGGCGCAACTGCCGGTGCCTCGACCTGCTCTTGAGCTGGGGCTTCGACACGTGCGACCGGTTCAACCAGCGAAACCGTTTCGCTAGCGGCCGGCGCAGCTTGCGCTGCTTCGACCGGCTCGGCGGCGGCTTGCGCCACCGGCGTTTCGGCGACCGGCTCGACGGCTGCCGGCGCAACCGGCGCTTCCGCGACCGGTACCACCGTTTCCGTCTTCGCAGCCTTTTCGACGGCCAGAGCCGGCGTTTCGGTTGCAGCGTGCAGTTCGGTCACCACGGCGGTTTCAGTCGCGACAGCAGCGACCACCACTTCCACCGGCGTCACGTCCTGCGCCTCGGTGACTTCCGGCTTGCGTTCGAGCGGCTGATGCGCCGCGCGCACCGGTGCTTCGTCGGTTGCGCTCGCGTTGTCGCCTTCGGCTTCGGCGACGTCCGCCGCCAGGTTGCCGTTCACGTCCTCTTCACGCTCACGACGGCCACCACGACGGCCGCGACGGCGGCGACGACGCTCTTCACCTTCACGCGCCACCGCTTCCTGATCGACCGGCGCGCCGTTTTCGCCCAAAGCGGTCTGGTTTTGCACCAATTCTTCCGCTGTTTGCGCTTCGCTTTGCGTCAGTGCATCCGCGGTTTCCGCCTGCGGCTTGCGGCGTTCGCCACGTTCAGCACGGTCGCCGCGCTCACGGCGCTCGCCGCGTTCCTGACGTTCGCCACGCGGTGCGGCCTCCGCCGTTTCCGCGCGCTCGGCGCCGCGATTGTCGCGGTCACGGTTGTCGCGACCCTCGCGCGGCTCACGGGCCTCGCGCGGTTCACGGCCTTCGCGGGCTTCACGCGGCTCACGATTGCCACGCGGTTCGCGGGCTTCACGTGCTTCGCGCGGCTCGCGGCCTTCGCGCACCTCGCGGCCTTCACGCGGCTCGCGTTCTTCGCGACGTTGCGACGGTTGCTGGCCTTGCGCTTGACGGCCACCGGTCGTGCCTTCGCCACGGCCCGCTGTATCACGAGTGCCTGCGCCGCTACGACGATTACGGTTGCGATCGCCGCCGCGTTCGCCCGTGCGCTCACCGCGCTCCGTGCGTTCGCCGCGTTGCGGACGCGTCTGCTTTTCCGCCGTGGCCGGCGCGGCAGGCGCCGGAGCGGCCGGCTGCATGCCGAACAGATTCTTCAACCAGCCGATGAAGCCGCCGCTCGCCGGCGTGACCACGACCGGAGCCGGAGTAGCGACTTGGCGAACCGGTGCGCTCGGCGCCGGCTTTTCAGGCGTGATGCCCTTGACCGCCGCTTCCTGCTTCGGCTTCACTTCCTCGGCACGCTTGCTGTAGCCGGTTTCCGATTCCAGTTCGCGGGCTGCTTCCTCGGCCATCTTCCACGAAGCACGCGGCTCGTCGAGGCGCGCGTCGTCGTGACGCAGACGCTCCAGCTTGTAATGCGGCGTGTCGAGGTGCTTGTTCGGAATCAGCACGACGTTGACCTTGAAACGCGACTCGATCTTGTTGATCTCGGCGCGCTTCTCGTTCAGCAGGAAGGCGGTCACTTCGACCGGCACCTGGCAATGGATTGCCGCGGTGTTTTCCTTCATCGCTTCTTCCTGAATGATCCGCAGCACTTGCAGCGCGGACGATTCGGTGTCGCGGATGTGACCCGTGCCGTTACAACGCGGGCAGGTCACGTGGCTGCCTTCCGACAGGGCCGGACGCAGACGCTGACGCGACAGTTCCATCAGGCCGAAACGCGAGATCTTGCCCATCTGGACGCGCGCACGGTCATGCTTGAGCGCATCTTTCAGGCGTTGCTCGACTTCGCGCTGGCTCTTGGCCGATTCCATGTCGATGAAGTCGATCACGATCAGGCCGCCCAGATCGCGCAGGCGCAGCTGGCGGGCGACTTCGTCGGCGGCTTCGAGGTTGGTGCGCGCGGCCGTTTCCTCGATGTCGGCGCCCTTGGTGGCGCGCGCCGAGTTCACGTCGATCGCGACCAGCGCTTCGGTGTGGTCGATCACGATCGCGCCGCCCGAGGGCAGCGGCACCGTGCGCGAGTACGCCGTTTCGATCTGGTGCTCGATCTGGAAGCGCGAGAAGAGCGGCACGTCGTCGTGATACCGCTTCACCTTGCTGACATTGTCCGGCATCACGATATCCATGAAGGCGCGGGCCTGATCATGGATTTCGGTGGTGTCGATCAGAATTTCGCCGATATCCGGCTGGAAATAGTCGCGGATCGCGCGGATCACGAGGCTCGATTCGAGATAGATCAGCATCGGCTGACCGCTCGAACCGCTTTGCGACGCGGCTTCGATCGCGCGCCACAGTTGCATCAGGTAGTTCAGGTCCCACTGCAGTTCTTCGGCGCTGCGGCCAATGCCGGCCGTGCGCGCGATGATGCTCATGCCTTCCGGCAGTTGCAACTGCGCCATGGTTTCGCGCAGTTCCTGACGGTCGTCACCTTCGATCCGGCGCGACACGCCGCCGCCGCGCGGATTGTTCGGCATCAGGACCAGATAGCGGCCGGCGAGCGAAATGAACGTGGTGAGGGCCGCGCCCTTGTTGCCGCGTTCTTCTTTTTCGACCTGAACGATCAGTTCCTGGCCTTCACGCAGCGCGTCCTGGATGCGCGCGGAGCGCATGTCGACGCCGTCGCGGAAATACTGGCGGGCGACTTCCTTGAACGGCAGGAAGCCGTGGCGGTCTTCGCCGTAGTTGACGAAACAGGCTTCGAGCGACGGCTCGATGCGAGTAATGATGCCCTTGTAAATATTGCCTTTGCGCTGTTCGCGCCCGGCGGTTTCGATGTCGATATCGATGAGTTTTTGCCCATCGACGATGGCGACGCGCAGTTCTTCCTGCTGCGTCGCGTTGAACAACATTCGTTTCATTGAACGGCTCCAGAGCGGCTTAGCCTGTCCCTCCGCTGCGCGGTTGTCAGTCGCGAGAGCGAAGCGGGCAGCGGCATGCCGCGCCTTATTGTGTTTTCACAAGCACGCTGGAGCGGGAAAGCTGGCGGGAGAATTGCCTGAGAGGGCCCGGCCCATTGAAAATGGGCACGGTGCCGCAGGGCACATGCGAACACGGCTTCAAATAACGACCCGACACGCCGCGGGTTCTGCCGGACGACCTTCATAAGCCTTCGTCCACTCGCGCCGGTGCGCCAACTGGGCGCGTGACCGGAGGGTCGAAGGCTGCGGTCGTGCCGCAACGGGAAGTTCGCGCAGTCGGCGCGTCTTTTCCTGCTGGGGGTGTCTCGCCTCATTTTGACGTCGCCATGTCTTGTACTTTCTACAAGACGCCTCGGGCGCACGCCGTATTTTCGCAACCTGCAGCTTCGTACAGCAGGGCGTCAGACCGCCCGATACCGAAGCTGAAAGTTAAATTCTTTTTTACCAAAATTCCGTTACCGTCGAAGCCGACCTTGACCGAACGCGCCTGTGGGCGCCGTCCCTGCCGGGCACTGACTTCGTGCGTGCAACTTGTTGCATCTCATTTTCAGGGTGAGCAACCAGACCCCGGCGCAAGTAAAATAACGGTTTATCGCTTGCACCTGCGCAATCCGCCCGAATTCCGGACAATGCGCCGGCCGCCGCAGACTGCTGGGCAAATTATATTCAGAATGAAAGAGTTAGGCAAAATATCCCAGAAATCGGTCGCAAGCGACCAGGTCTCGATGATCGAGATCGACGACAGTGCGGCCGGACAGCGCATCGACAACTTCTTGTTACGCGTCTGTAAAGGCGTGCCGAAAAGCCATATTTATCGCATCCTGCGCAGCGGGGAAGTGCGCGTGAATAAGGGTCGGATAGACGCGCAGTACCGTCTCGAACTCGGCGATCTGGTGCGCGTGCCGCCCATTCGCGTCGCTCAACAGAACGAAGCGGCCGCTCAGGCGCCGGTGCCAGCCGCGCATTTCAAAATTATTTTTGAAGATGAGCACCTGCTCGTGATCGACAAACCGGCCGGCGTGGCGGTGCACGGCGGCAGCGGGGTCGCGTTCGGCGTGATCGAGCAGATGCGCGAAGCGCGTCCGCAGGCGAAATTCCTCGAACTGGTGCATCGGCTGGATCGTGAGACGTCCGGCATTCTGATGCTCGCCAAGAAGCGCTCGGCGCTCGTCAATTTGCACGAGCAGATTCGCGAGAACAAGATGGATAAGCGCTACTATGCTTGCGTTCATGGCGACTGGGCCGGCGACTGGGGTCGTCGCCGCGCGGTCAAGGAGCCGCTGCACAAGTATTTGACGGCCGACGGCGAGCGCCGCGTGCGCGTTCAGCCGGACGGTCTCGCGTCGCACACGGTGTTCAATCTGATCGACCGCTGGCCGGAGTACGCGCTGCTCGAGGCGGAACTGAAGACCGGCCGCACGCACCAGATCCGTGTCCACCTGCAGCATCTGGAACTGCCGATCGTGGGCGACGCCAAATACGGCGACTTCGCGCTGAACAAGGCACTGGCGCGCGCCAACGCCAAACCTGGCCTGAAGCGCATGTTCCTGCACGCTTACCGGTTGAAGCTCACGCACCCGGCAACCGGCGCGCCGCTGCAGTTCGAGGCGCCGTTGCCGGCAGAATGCCGTAGCTTCATCGCGCAGCTCAACGAATTACGAAATGGGTCAAACCCGGAGACGACACCGCATGGCTAGAGAGCAATTTGATCTGATCGTCTTCGACTGGGACGGGACGCTGATGGATTCGACCGCGCACATCACGCGCAGCATCCAGTCGGCGTGCCGCGATCTCGGTTTGCCGGTTCCCGCCGACGAGGCGGCCAGCTATGTGATTGGCCTGGGTTTGCGCGACGCGCTGCAGATTGCCGCGCCCACGCTCGATCCGTCGGACTATCCGCGGCTGGCCGAGCGCTATCGCTTCCATTATCTGGTGAAGGATCAGACCACCGAGCTGTTCGTCGGTGTGCGCGAAATGTTGCAGGAACTGCGCGATCAGGGCTATCTGCTGGCCGTGGCGACGGGTAAAAGTCGCGTCGGGCTGAATCGAGCCCTGGATCAGTCGCGCCTGACAAGCCTGTTCGACGGCACCCGCTGCGCCGACGAGACCTTCTCGAAGCCGCATCCGGCGATGCTGCACGAATTGACGCGCGAACTGGGGCAGGACAACGCGCGTACGGTGATGGTCGGCGACACGACGCACGATCTGCAAATGGCGATCAATGCAGGCGTCGCGGGCATTGGCGTCACATACGGGGCGCATCCTGCGGATTCGTTGAGCGCGTTGTCGCCGAAATTCGTTGCGTCGAGCGTCGGTGTGCTGTCCGGCTGGCTGCGAGAGAACGCATGAGCACCGCTGCCACGCAAGCGCCGGCGGAGGCGGTTCGCGTCTGCGCATCGGACGAATTGGTCGACGGCGGCGCGGGCGTGCGTCACGCGGCGAAGCTCGGTGGCGGCGACGTCGTCGTATTTTTTGTTCGCTATGATGGCCGCGCATACGGCTATCTGAACCGCTGCGCCCACGTGCCGATGGAGCTGGATTGGGCCGAGGGGCAGTTCTTCGAATCGTCCGGTTTATACTTGATGTGCGCTACACATGGCGCGATTTACGCGCCGGATACGGGCAAATGCGTTGGTGGTCCGTGCCGCGGAGGCAGATTGCGGCCGGTTCAGGTGGACGAACGCGATACGCCGGAAGGCCGTGCCGTATTCTGGCTGCCCGACGGCGAACTCCGCCCGGCCGCACTCTGATTTTTCTCCCTTTAGACCTTTCCACTGCACCGCATGTCCGACAATTTGACTCCCGAGCCGAAGGAACCGTCCCTGACAGGCCGCCCCCGCACGCCTGCCGATGAGCCGGGCTGGGAACGTGCCGCGCTCGAGCGTATCGCGCTCGCGGCGATCAACGAGCAGCGCGCAGCGCGGCGCTGGAAGATTTTTTTCCGTTTCGTTTTTCTGGTCGTATTGGTGCTGGCAATATGGGTTGCCATCGACTTCTCCGGCGACAAGGTCGCCGCCACGGGCCGTCACACGGCTATGGTGACGCTTGACGGCGAGATATCGGCGGATACGAATGCGAACGCAGAAGATGTCAACACCGCGCTGGAAAGCGCGTTCGACGACGCTGGCACTGCCGGCGTAATCCTGCGCTGCAATAGCCCTGGCGGCAGTCCGGTGCAGGCGGGCATCATCTATAACGAAATTCGCCGTTTGCGCGCTAAATATCCGTCGATTCCGTTGTATGTGGTCGTAGGTGATATGTGCGCGTCGGGTGGCTATTACGCGGCCGCGGCGGCTGACAAGATTTATGTCGACAAGGCGAGCATCGTCGGTTCGATCGGCGTGCTGATGGACAGCTTCGGTTTTACCGGCTTGATGGATAAGCTCGGGATACAGCGGCGTCTGCACACATCGGGTGAGAACAAGGGTTTTTTCGATCCGTTCTCGCCGGAAACGCCGAAGATGGACGAACATGCCCAGGATATGCTCGATCAGATCCACGCACAGTTCATCGACGCGGTACGCCAAGGGCGCGGCAAGCGTCTGCATGAAACGCCGGATATGTTCTCGGGCCTTTTCTGGACCGGCCAGAAGAGCGTCGAACTCGGCCTTGCTGACGGTTTGGGCGACGCCGATTACGTGGCGCGCGACCTGTTCAAGGCGCCGGATATCGTCGACTACACGGTGAAAGAGAGCATTACGGATCGCGTGGCGCGCAAATTCGGCGCGGCGGTCGGCAGCGGCGCGGTGCACGCCATGGCGCTCGGTGGGAAGATGAATCTGCGTTGATCTGTTCTTGTTATTGAAGAAGCCCCGCGCGATCGGTATTCGATGATCGCGCGGGGCTTTTTGTTTTCCGCCTCGTTGGCTATCCAGCCTGAGTCAAACGGCAAGGATCAGAAAAATAGCCGGTCGCTTGTGCAGATCGATCGCCGGCTTTTTCTTCCAGTCGGTCACGGCGCGACTGGCGATTGTCTCCGTTTCCAGCGTCAGATCGACCGCCACGCAAACGAGCGTGGACGGCGCGCACGTCGCCAGCAGCGTGTCGAGCAACGCGCGATTCCGGTAGGGCGTCTCGATAAAAATCTGCGTTTGCTTGCCTTTGCGCGACTGTTGCTCCAGGTCTCGCAGACGCTTGGCGCGCTCCGTGGCATCGACCGGCAGGTAGCCGTGAAACGCAAAGCTCTGCCCGTTTAGCCCGGACGCCATCAAAGCCAGCAGAATCGAACTCGGGCCGACAAACGGCACGACCTTCACACCGCGCTCATGCGCGCGGCGCACCAGCAGCGCGCCTGGGTCGGCGACCGCCGGGCAGCCCGCTTCGGAAACAAGGCCTGCGTCCGTGCCGGCGAGAAGCGGCGCGAGCAGCTTGTCGATCTCGCCGGCCGGCGTATTCACATTCAGTTCGCGAATCTCGATTTCCTGGATCGGCCGTTCCGTGCCGACTTTCTTCAGGAAAGCGCGCGTGGTTTTCGCATTTTCGCCGATGTAATAGTGAAGCGAAGCTGCGCGGGCACGCACCGGCGCGGGCAGGACGGCGTCGAGTGCCTCGGCGTCGCCTTCGCCGAGCGTGTTCGGAATCAGATAGAGCGTGCCGCTCATTGAGCCTCCAAGAGTGGATAACCCACCGCCAGCAGCATGCGCGAGAGTGCGATCAGCGGCAGGCCGACGAGCGCGGTCGGGTCGTCGGAATGGATGGCTTCCAGCAAGGCGATGCCGAGCCCTTCGGATTTGGCGCTGCCCGCAACGTCGTACGGCGTTTCGGCCAGCAGATAGGCTTCCAGCGTGGCATCCGGCAGATTGCGGAAATGCACGCGGGTGATTGCGTCGACGGTTTGTACGTTTCCCGAGCGACTGTCGAACAGACACAGCGCACTATGAAACAGCACTTCGCGGCCGCGCATCGCCTGCAACTGGGCAAGCGCCTTGTCGTGCGTGCCTGGCTTGCCGATCTGCAGACCGTCGTAAGTGGCGACCTGGTCGGAGCCGATCACGAGCGCCGCCTCACCGGCGCCGAGACCGTCGGCTACCGCGCGAGCTTTGGCTTGCGCGAGCCGCAGCGCGGTGACTTCGGGTGTTTCGCCGGCGAGCGGCGTCTCGTCGATCGCCGGCACGACGACATCGAACGGTACGCGCAGGCGTTCGAGCAGTTCGCGACGATACGGCGAACTCGACGCCAGAATCAGGCGTGGCGGGCGATTGGGGGAATCTGGCATGGGCAATCAACGGCTAGAGAGGCGGGGCGTACGGAGTTGCGCGAAGCTCGCGCGTGTACGGGCTTAAGTGTTTGACTCGAAAAGACAAAACGGATATGATTTCGGGCTTTTCATCGGTATGCTTGCGCTAAGCGCGCCTCGGTGTGTATCAACTGCAGTGGTAACTGCGTGCAACACATGAGTCTCGCGGGCTGTCTCGCAAATCAGTTATACCTCGCGGTTTATACCCGGCGAAATCCTTGCCGACGCAGGAGCGCACATGACTCAACATCCTGGCAACCCTGCAGGTCTGTCCGACCCGCATGATATCGATCTATTCGAATTTGCGCGGAGTGGGCGTCAGGCCGCGGGTGTCGTGCGCGTCTCGCAACTGCCGCGCATGTTAAACGAAGTCCCGGCAGAAGCGCCAGACCGCGATACCGCGTTCACCTGGCAAGCCGAAGGGGCGACGCAGCCGGAATTGCAGGACGACGGCACCGAGGGTCCCCAGCCTTATTTGAGGGTGGCGATTCACGGCGCCGCATGGCTCGAATGTCAGCGGTGCATGACACCGTACTTGCAGGCAATCAACGTCGATGCAACTTACCGGATCGTCAACACTGAGGCGGAAGCCGAAGAGTTTCCGCTCGACGAGGATGAAGTCGAAGTGATCGTGGGTTCGAACCATTTCGATCTCATCGACTTGATCGAAGAAGAGCTGCTGCTTTCCTTGCCGCTCGTGCCCAAGCACGAGGTCTGTCCCGAAGTGCACGAGAGTCTCGTCTCTGGTGTGGCCGGTGCTGAAGGCGAGGTCGCGCCGGATGAAGCTGGCGAGGGCGGTGAGCCCGAACGGCCCAATCCGTTTGCGGCGCTCCAGAGTCTCAAGCGCGGTGAGCCGGACGACAAGAAGCACTGAACAGTTGCATGGGAGCGCGATGCGGGCGCATTGGCCATTCGGCCAGTGGCGGAGACCGGATCGGGCTGTGTTAGAATTCGGAAAATTTTTAGGAGTTAGTCATGGCAGTTCAGCAAAATAAGAAGTCGCCGTCGAAGCGCGGCATGCACCGTTCGCACGATTTCCTGACGGCAGCGCCGCTGGCCGTGGAACCGAGCACGGGCGAAGTGCATCTGCGTCACCACGTTAGCCCGAACGGCTACTATCGCGGCAAGAAAGTCGTCAAGACGAAGAACGACTAATCGTTTCACTGCGTTGCGCCCTGTGGCGTTTCGCGTGGCGATCGGCTCGCTTGACATTTTCCCGGCTCGGCAAAAAGGCGGCATTCAACTGCCGCTTTTTTGTGTCGATCGCAGTTGGCGCTTTGGCGCTTACTGTGATCCCATGCAGGGCGTCTGAAATTCGTCGCACTCCATGACAGTAAAGCTCACGATAGATTGCATGGGAGGCGACCACGGCCCGTCCGTGACCGTTCCCGCGGCCGTCAACTTCGTTCGTTCGCATCCCGATGCTGAGTTGCTGCTCGTCGGCATTGAAAGTGCGATTCGTGCGCAGTTGAAGAAGTTGAAGGCTCAGGACCTGCCTGCGCTGACCGTCGTATCCGCTTCCGAGATCGTCGCCATGGACGATCCGGTCGAAGTCGCGCTGCGCAAGAAAAAAGATTCATCCATGCGCGTGGCGCTGAACCGCGTCAAGGAAGGCGAGGCGCAAGCCTGCATTTCCGCCGGCAACACCGGCGCGCTGATGGCCGTGTCGCGCTATGTGCTGAAAACGCTGTCGGGCATCGAACGCCCGGCCATCGCGTCGGCACTGCCCAATCCCAATGGCTACACGATGATGCTCGACCTGGGCGCCAACGTCGACTGCGAGCCGCAGCATCTGCTGCAGTTCGCGGAGATGGGGCACGCGCTCGTGTCGGCGCTCGAGGGTAAGGATCGGCCCACCATCGGCCTGCTCAATATCGGCGAAGAAGTCATCAAAGGCAACGACACCATCAAACGTGCCGGCGAACTGCTGCGCGCGAGTACACTTAACTTTCACGGTAACGTTGAAGGCAACGATATCTTCAAGGGCACGGTCGACGTCATCGTCTGTGACGGTTTTGTCGGCAATGTCGCGCTGAAGACGTCGGAAGGCCTCGCGCAGATGCTGTCCAACATCATCAAGGAAGAGTTCGGCCGTTCGTGGCTCACCAAGGTGATGGCGGTGCTCGCCTTGCCGGTATTGATGCGCTTCAAGAAACGCGTCGATCATCGGCAATACAATGGCGCCGCGTTGCTCGGCCTGCGCGGGCTGGTGATCAAAAGCCACGGTTCGGCGGATGCTTACGGGTTTGAGTGGGCTATCAAACGCGGGTATGATGCCGTCAAAAACGGCGTGCTGGAACGCCTTGCGCGAGCGATGGAAGAGAATGCGGGTTCTCTCGAACAGGCGGCGCGCGACGCGAGCGGTGCGGGTCACGCAAGCCCGATCGCAGGCCAGCCCGCCGAGCCCTACGCTGCGCAATCCTCGAAGGCATAATGGCTCAATCGACAATTTATTCCCGCGTGCTGGGCACCGGCAGCTATCTGCCGCCCCAACGCGTCACCAATCAGGATCTGGCCGAGCGTCTCGCCAAGCAGGGTGTCGAGACGAGCGACGAATGGATCGTCGCCCGCACGGGCATCCATGCACGCCACTTCGCGGACCCTGATGTCACGACCAGCGATCTGGCGCTCATCGCGTCGCAACGCGCGATCGAAGCGGCGGACATCGACCCGCAGTCCATCGATCTGATCATCGTCGCCACCTCCACGCCGGACTTCGTGTTTCCGAGCACGGCGTGCCTGTTGCAGAACAAACTCGGCATCAAGAACCACGGTGCGGCATTCGACGTGCAGGCCGTCTGTTCCGGGTTTGCTTATGCGGTGGCCACGGCGGACAGCTTCATTCGCAGTGGTCAGCATCGCACGGCGCTTGTAATCGGCGCGGAAACGTTCTCGCGAATTCTCGACTTCAAGGACCGCACCACCTGCGTGCTGTTCGGCGACGGCGCGGGCGCGGTGATCCTGCAGGCGTCCGAACAACCGGGCGTGCTGGCAAGCGCGTTGCACGCCGACGGCAGCCATTCGAATATTCTTTGCACGCCGGGCAACGTGAACGGCGGTGTGGTGGCCGGCAGCGCGTTCCTGCATATGGACGGGCAAGCCGTGTTCAAGCTCGCCGTCAATGTGCTCGAAAAGGTCGCGGTCGAAGCGCTCGAAAAAGCCAATCTGTCGGCTGAGCAGATCGACTGGCTGATTCCGCATCAGGCGAATATCCGCATTATGCAAAGCACCTGCCGCAAGCTCGGCTTGCCACAGGAACGCATGGTCGTCACGGTGGGCGAGCACGGCAATACGTCGGCTGCGTCCATTCCGCTCGCATTCGACGTCGCGGTGCGCGACGGCCGCATCAAGCGCGGCCAGAACGTGCTGATCGAAGGTGTCGGCGGCGGTTTCACGTGGGGCGCGTCGGTTATCCGCTACTGATAGCGGCGACGTTATGGCGAGCGCCGTTTGCGGCGCTCGGCTACGCTTGAGCGCGCTCGCCGTCAACCGGGCGCGCCACCCACATCTGACTAAATCGATTTTGGGGACGATATGAAATTTGCGTTCGTTTTTCCTGGGCAAGGTTCGCAGTCGGTCGGCATGCTCAACGCATTCGCCGATCACGCGGTCGTGCGTGAAACGGTTCAGGAAGCCTCCGATGCGCTCAATCAGGACCTCGGCAAGCTGATCGCCGAAGGCCCTGTCGAAGATCTGAACCTCACCACCAACACCCAGCCGGTCATGCTGACTGCCGCTTACGCGATGTATCGCGCATGGCTGCAGGCTGGCGGGCCGAAGCCGGCGATCGTCGCGGGCCATAGCCTCGGGGAATACACCGCGCTGGTCGTGGCGGGCGCGATGGCGTTTCGCGATGCCGTGCCGCTCGTGCGTTTTCGCGCGCAAGCCATGCAAACGGCGGTGCCGGTCGGTGAAGGCGGCATGGCCGCGATTCTCGGTCTCGACGACGACACCGTGCGCGCGGTGTGCGCCGAAGCGTCGGTGGCGGGCGTCGTCGAAGCGGTGAATTTCAATGCGCCGGCGCAGGTCGTGATCGCGGGCCATAAGGCCGCGGTCGAAAAGGCCTGCGAAGTCGCGAAAGCGAAGGGCGCGAAGCGCGTGTTGCCGCTGCCGGTATCAGCGCCGTTCCACTCGTCGCTGCTCAAGCCGGCGTCGGATCAGTTGCGTGAGTATCTGGCGAGCGTCGAGGTGCAGGTGCCGGCTATTCCGGTCATCAACAACGTCGACGTCGCCGTGGTCAACGAGCCGGTCAAGATCAAGGACGCGCTGGTGCGCCAGGCGGCCGGCGCGGTACGTTGGGTCGAAAGCGTGCAAGCCATGTCGGCTCAAGGCGTCACGCACGTGATCGAATGCGGTCCGGGCAAGGTCCTTGCGGGTCTGACCAAGCGTATCGACGGCAACCTGGTCGGCGCTTCGATTTTCGATCCGGCTTCGCTCGAAGAAACGCTCAAACTCGTGAAGGCAGGCTGAACGCAACATCGCGCGGCACCTGGCAGCAGGCGCTTAGCGACGGCATCAGGACTGCGCATCAAGAATCAATCAGCCCTCCGAAGGGCATCCGGACTGACAGATGGAAAAGACTCTCGACAAGCAGATCGCAATCGTCACCGGCGCTTCGCGCGGCATTGGCCGTGCGATTGCCATGGAACTGGCGCGCCAGGGTGCGACGGTGATCGGCACGGCGACCACCGAAAGCGGCGCGGCCGCCATCAGCGAAGCGTTTAACGCGGCCGGCGTGAACGGCCGCGGCGCGGTGCTCAACGTGAACGACGCGGCCGCGGCGGAAGCGCTGATTGACGGCACGGTGAAGGAATTCGGCGCGCTGCACGTGCTGGTGAACAACGCCGGCATCACGCAGGATCAACTCGCCATGCGTATGAAGGACGACGATTGGGACGCGGTGGTGGACACCAATCTCAAGTCGGTGTTCCGTCTGTCGCGCGCGGTGCTGCGTCCCATGATGAAGGCAAAGGGCGGCCGCATCATCAACATCACGTCGGTGGTCGGCTCGGCCGGCAACCCCGGGCAGATCAATTACGCCGCCGCGAAAGCGGGCGTGGCCGGCATGACGCGCGCGCTCGCACGCGAGATCGGCAGCCGCGGCATCACGGTGAATTGCGTCGCACCGGGCTTCATTGATACCGACATGACCAAGACTCTGCCGGAAGAGCAGCAAACGGCGCTGAAAACGCAGATTCCGCTGGGCCGCCTGGGCAGCCCGGAAGATATCGCGCACGCCGTGGCGTTTCTGGCGTCGCCGCAAGCCGGCTATATCACCGGCACGACACTGCATGTGAACGGCGGAATGTACATGGCGTAACCAAATTCGGTTACTATCCGCGCCTTGATGCGTTTGTAAATGCGTAGGGCGCATGCCTTGACAGTAACCCGATGCGCCGCTTTTTTGCCGGGTCAAACCTGATAAAATGCGCGCACCTGTATTTTTGAACTTCTTTTCCCTTGGAGGGGTAATGGACAATATCGAACAGCGCGTCAAGAAGATCGTCGCAGAACAACTGGGCGTTGCAGAAGCTGAGATCAAGAACGAAGCTTCGTTCGTGAACGACCTCGGCGCCGACTCGCTCGACACCGTTGAACTCGTGATGGCCCTCGAAGACGAATTCGGCATGGAAATTCCGGATGAAGAAGCCGAGAAGATCACCACCGTTCAGCAAGCGATCGACTACGCTCGCGCGAACGTCAAGGCCTAAAGTCATTCACGCCCGCGTTTCTGCGTTGGCGGCGTATGACGCCCTGCCGTGTCGGTTGCCGACGCCAGCAGGGTTGGCGCTTTTTGCCGTGCAGGAGCCAGCGATGTTGACTGCGCAAGTTTTCGCGCGATTGCCGGATTAACAGCCACAGGGCACACAGGGCAGGTTCCTGGGGCCGCTGTGGCTTTTGCTTTTGTCATCTATGAAAAAGGGGTTACCGTGAGCCGCCGTCGTGTTGTTGTTACAGGCCTGGGGCTGATTTCGCCTGTTGGCAATAATGTTGCCGACGGCTGGGCCAATCTGGTCGCCGGCAAGTCGGGTATTGCCAATATCACGAAGTTCGATGCGTCGAACTTCTCGACTCGTTTCGCCGGCGAGGTGAAGGGCTTCAATATCGAGGACTACATCCCCGGTAAAGAAGCGCGCCACATGGATACGTTCATCCATTACGGCGTGGCTGCGGGCATCCAGGCGATGCAGGACAGCGGCCTCGAAGTCACCGACGAGAATTCGGAGCGTATCGGCGTGGTGGTCGGTTCGGGCATCGGCGGCTTGCCGATGATCGAAGTGACGCAAACCGAACTGCTCAATCGCGGCCCGCGCCGTATTTCGCCGTTCTTCGTGCCGGCGTCGATCATCAACATGATTTCCGGCCATCTGTCGATCAAGTTCGGCATCAAAGGTCCTAATCTGGCGATCGTCACCGCCTGCACGACCGGCCTGCACTGTATCGGCGAGGCTTCGCGCCTGATCGAATACGGCGACGCCGACGTGATGATCGCGGGCGGTGCGGAATCGACCGTGTCGCCGCTCGGTATCGGCGGCTTTGCGGCGGCGCGCGCGTTGTCGCAACGCAATGACGATCCGGCAACGGCGAGCCGTCCGTGGGACAAGGATCGCGACGGTTTCGTGCTGGGCGAGGGCGCCGGCGTGATGGTGCTCGAAGAGTACGAACACGCGAAGGCGCGCGGCGCGAAGATTTACGCCGAAATCAGCGGCTATGGGATGAGCGGCGACGCCTATCACATGACCGCGCCGCTGGAAGACGGTGACGGCGCTCGCCGCTGCATGCTGGCTGCGTTGAAGAACGCGGGCATCAACACGGATCAGGTGAATTACCTGAACGCGCACGGCACCTCCACGCCGCTCGGCGATCTGGCTGAAACCACCGGCATCAAGCGCGCTTTCGGCGACCACGCCAAAGACATGGTCGTGAACTCGACCAAGTCGATGACGGGCCACCTGCTGGGCGGCGCCGGCGGTCTGGAGTCGGTGTTCACCGTGCTGGCCGTGCATCATCAGGTGTCGCCGCCGACCATCAACATCTTCAACCAGGATCCGGCCTGCGATCTGGACTACTGCGCCAACACCGCGCGGGAGATGAAGATCGACGTGGCGCTGAAGAACTCGTTCGGGTTCGGCGGCACGAACGGCACGCTGGTCTTCAAGCGCGCTTGATCGCCTGATAGTTGGTGACGCGCCAGTCGACGGCGCCGGCTCTGCCGGCGTTTTCCCCTGAATCAGCCACCCCCCCC
>NZ_JAQQEG010000024.1:0-144752 GCF_046027395.1 Paraburkholderia dipogonis
CCCCGGGGGCCCCCCCCCCCCCCCGCGCGCGCCCCCCCCCCCCCCCCCGCTTTTTTATACCTCAGGCCTCACGCTCGACGTGAGACCATCAACCGTCACCCCGCGCTGCGCGCATTGTGGGCGGTCAAAAACTTGATCAACCCGTCGATGCCGCCTTTGGAAATCTGATCGGCGAATTGCGTCTGATACACCTGGATCAGCCAGGCGCCCATCATATTGATGTCGTAGACCTTCCAGCCAGCGGCACCCTTGGTCATGCGATAGTCGATCGCATCATCGCCGCCGTTGCTCAGCACGTGCGACTGCACGACAACGTCTTTGGCGCCGGCCGGAACGTTGACCGGCAAGAACTTGAACTTCACGTCCTGGTCACGCAGTTGCGACAGCGAGGCCGCGTAAGTGCGCGTGAGCAGCAGCGTAAACTGCTCGTACAGTTGCTTTTGCTGGTCGGGTGTCGCGGTAGCCCAGGCCTTGCCGACCGCGATCCGCGTGGTGCGCTGAAAGTCGGTGGCGGGCAGGAAGCGCGACTCCACCAGTTGGGTGATCTTCGCCATGTCGCCGCCGCGCGCCTGCGGGTCAGCCTTCATCGCGGCCACCGTGCCCTCGACAGCACTTTTTACCACCGCGTCGGGCGCGCTTTGCGCATATGCCGCGGTGGACACCACGGCCGCAGCCAGAAAAGCAGACAGATAACGTTTCATACGCTCGACAGAACCTGAAAGAAGTAAGCGCCGCCGGGCTTGCAAGCACGCGGCGAAAGCAGGATAGACCAGTATACCGAGATTGCGTTCCCGCCCCGAAGAGCGTGTGCGGGAGCCGCACTTGCTACCGAACCGGAGACTGACCGCTCCGGCTCTGTATACTTGTGCACTTTCGTCAAAAACAACAACCGTGATAAGGCCACGTTCGCCTACATGCTGAAGTCATCTATTGTCCGTCTCGTCGCCTATTCAGTGCGTCATCCGATGAGGATCGTCGCCCTGTCGCTCGTGCTCGCCGTTCTGAGCGGTTTCTACGTTGCCTATAACTTCAAGATCAACACGGACATCAGCCGTCTCATCGAGACCGACAAGCAATGGTCGTCGCTCGAAAATGCCATGGACCAGGCCTTCCCGGATCGCGGTCAAACCGTGCTGGTGGTCGTCGAAGCGCGCGCGCCGGAATTCGCCGACGCCGCCGCGCAAGCCCTGACCACGGCGCTCAAGGCCGATCCAAAGGAGTTCGTAGCGGTTTCGCAGCCGGCCGGCGGTCCGTTCTTCGAGCACAACGGCCTGCTGTTCCCGTCGACCGACGAAGTCATGTCGACCACCTCGCAGCTCGTCCAGTCGCGCCCGCTCGTCAATGCCCTCGCGCACGATCCGAGCTTGACCGGTCTTGCCGGCACGCTGACCACGAGTCTGTTGCTGCCGCTTCAGCTCGGCCAGGTGAAGCTCGGCGACATGAGCCACCTGCTGTCGCAAAGCGCGACCACACTCGACCGTGTGCTGGCCGGCCAGCCGGCCGCCTTCTCATGGCGTGCGTTAGTCGACAGGAGCGCGGCCACCGAGCCCGCGCGCGCCTTCGTCATCGTGCAGCCGGTCGTAAACTACGACGCGCTGGAGCCGGGCGCGACGGCCTCGAAGTCGATCCGCGACACCGCCGCCGCGCTGCACCTCGAGTCCCGCTACGGCGCCATCGTCCGTCTGACCGGCGAACAGCCGCTCGCGGACGAAGAGTTCGCGTCGGTCAAGGACGGCGCGGTGCTCAACGGCATCGGCACCTTCATCGTCGTGCTGATCATTTTGTGGCTGGCCCTGCGCTCGGGCCGCATGATCGCCGCCGTGTTCATCACGCTGTTCGTCGGGCTCGCGATCACCGCGGCGCTCGGCCTGATGCTGGTCGGCGCGCTGAACATGATTTCGGTCGCCTTCATGGTGCTGTTCGTCGGGCTCGGGGTCGATTTCGGCGTGCAGTTCGGCGTCAAGTATCGTGAGGAGCGCAATCGCGACAACCGTCTTTCCGCCGCGCTCATGCATACATCGCACAGCATCGGCGTGCCACTCACGCTCGCCGCGGTCGCCGTCGCGTTGAGCTTCTTCTCGTTCCTGCCGACGGCTTACCGTGGCGTGTCCGAGTTGGGCGAAATCGCGGGCGTCGGCATGTTCGTCGCGTATTTCACCAACATGACGCTGCTGCCGGCCCTGCTGAAGATCTTCAGGCCGCCCGGCGAAGCAGGTTCGCCAGGCTTCAAGCAGCTCGCGCCCGTCGACGATTTTCTCGACCACCATCGCAAGCCGGTGCTGATCGGCACGCTCATCGTCGTGATCGGCGCCACGCCGTTGCTCACGCATTTGCGCTTCGACTTCAACCCGCTTCATCTGAAGGATCCGCACACGGAATCGATGGCGACGCTGTTGTCGCTGAAGGATTCGCCTGAGGCGGCGGTCAACAACGTGCATGTGCTGGCGCCGTCGCTCGCCGAGGCCGACCGCATGGCCGCGCGTCTGCGTACGTTGCCGGAAGTGGGCCGCGTCAACACGCTCGACACCTTCGTTCCCGCCGATCAGCAGCAGAAGCTGATGCTGATCGCGAGCGCCGCGCAGCAGCTATTGCCCGCGCTGCAGCAACAGCCCGCGCAACAGGCGACGGATGCGGTGCGCGTCGCCGCGCTCAAGCGCGCGTCGAACCAGCTCTCGCTCGCCGCCGACGATCACCCGGGCCCAGGCGCCGCCGAAGCCAAGCATCTGTCCGCCACATTGCAGAAGTTAGCCGCCGCCGATGCCGCCACGCGCGATCGCGCCGAAACCGCGATGTCCGACACGCTGCGCATCGCGCTGAAGCAGTTGGCCAACCTGCTGCAACCCACCGAGATCACCCGCGAGAACCTCCCCAAGGAAATCTCCAAGGGTTGGGTCTCGAAGGACGGCCGCGCTCTCGTCGACATTTCGCCGAAGGTGAAACCCGGCACCGATCCGAACGACGACGTCATGCTCGCGCACTTCGCCCACGCGGTGAAGAAGGCGGAGCCGGGCGCGATCGGCGGGCCGATTTCGATCCTGCATTCGGCCGACACCATCATCAAGGCGTTCCTGCAGGCCGCCGGCTACGCGCTCGTGTCGATTGCGATCCTGCTGTGGATCGCGCTGCGGCGCGTCGGCGACATGCTGCGCACGCTGGTGCCGCTGCTCGTGTCGGCGCTCGTGACGCTCGAGTTGTGCGTGGTATTCGGCATGCCACTGAACTTTGCGAATATCATCGCTTTGCCGCTGATGCTCGGCGTCGGCGTAGCGTTCAAGATCTACTTCGTGATGGCGTGGCGCCACGGTCAGACCGGCCTCCTGCAGTCGAGCCTGACGCACGCTGTGCTGTTCAGTGCGGCGACCACGGCGACGGCGTTCGGCAGCCTCTGGCTATCGCACCATCCGGGGACGTCCAGTATGGGGCGCCTGCTGGCGCTCTCGTTGTTCTGCACGCTGATCGGCGCCGTGGTGTTTCAACCCGTGCTGATGGGCAAGCCGCGCTCACGTCGCGCGAAGCAAAAAGGAATATAAGCATGAAGCTGCGTAACAGCGCGCTGGCACTCGTCGCCGCCGGTTTGATTTCCGGCTGCGCCACCGGCCCCGACCGCAAGCCCGGCGACCCGTTCGAACCGGTGAACCGGGCCGTGTTCAATTTCAACGACGGGTTGGACCGCTATGTCGCCGTTCCGGTGGCGAAGGGTTACCAGAAGGTGACACCGCAACCGTTGCGCACTGCCGTGAGCAACTTCTTCTCGAATCTGGGCGATCTGACCAACGCCGCGAATGCGCTGCTGCAGTTGAAGATCACCGACGCAACCGAGGACCTCGTCCGTTTCGCGTTCAATTCGACCTTCGGTCTGGGCGGCCTGCTCGATTGGGCGACGCCGGCCGGGCTGCCCAAGCACCATCAGGATTTCGGCCTGACACTGGGTCACTGGGGCATTCCGTCGGGCCCGTACCTCGTCCTGCCGCTGTTCGGCCCGAGCACGGTGCGTGACAGCATGGGTCTTATCGTCGACGTGAAGTTCAATCCGCTGAACTACATGGAGCCGGCGGTGCGCAATCCGCTGTACGTGCTGCAGTTCGTGAGCGTGCGCTCCGACCTGCTGGGTGCGTCGGATCTGCTGCAACAGGCCGCGTTGGACAAGTACTCGTTCGTGCGCGACGCCTATACGCAGCAACGCCGTGCGCGACTGGGCGGCACCGGCGACAACGCCGCGCCGCTGCCGAACTATGACGATCAGGGCGATTCCGGCGCCTCGTCGGCACCCGCGGCGGGCGCGCCGGCGGCGGGCGCTCTGCCGAACTACGCGGATCCGGGCGACGCCGCGGAGGCTCCGAATGCGGCCTCGGGCGCCGCCACAGGGGCCCCGGCAGGTGTGCCCAACTACACCGATCCGGGAGAGACGCCCGCGAGCGGCGCAGCGGGCTCGACGCCGGCCGCGCCGGCAGGTGTGCCCAACTACAACGATCCAGGCGAGACGCCCGCTCCGGCTGCGACGCCCAGCGGCGCTTCAGGCACGGCCGCTCCGACGTCGCCCACAGCACCGGCCGACGGCACGCAGCCGGCTTCGGCGCCAGTCACGCAATAAACGCAAAATAAGTATTGGGATTCAGACAGGGCACCCAGAACGGGCGCCCCGTAAAGCCGGGCTAGACGCTGGCCAAGACAGGACGAACTCCAACCTCGGCGTGCAACGCGCCGCAGCCTGGGTTAGAGCCAATCACCGGCTCAATGCAGGCTATCCACCTCAGCGCGCGACGCAACCCGCTCTTCTTCGACGGCAACCGCGCCTTGCGGCACCGGCCGCGAATCCTCGCGATATCGGGCAAACGCCTCATCCGCATAACGAATCCGCGTGCGCCCGTGAGGCGCCGGCTCGCCGTTCTCGTCGAGATTGACGAACACCATCTTCTCGACGGTCAGGATGCTTTTGCGCGTGATCTTGTTACGCACTTCACAGCGCAGCGTGATCGACGTGCGGCCGAAATGCGTGGCGGTCATGCCGAGTTCGATGATGTCGCCCTGCCGCGCCGAACTGACGAAATTGATCTCGGACATGAACTTGGTCACGACGCGCTGATTGTCCATCTGGCAGATGGCATAGATCGCCGCTTCTTCGTCGATCCAGCGCAGAAGGCTGCCGCCGAACAGCGTGCCGTTGGGGTTCAGATCTTCGGGCTTGACCCACTTTCTGGTGTGGAAATTCATTTGGTACTCCGTGTTTGAGGCGCCTAGGCCGAACGCTTGGCGTTACGACATAGGGTTAACACTGACACTGTACCAAATATAAGGGTTTTCCCTAGTACTTCAACATCTGCTGAATAACAGGGAAAGCGCCGTCGCGACGCGCGCTTCAGATGGTGGCCATCCGCAAGGCCCCGGCCTCGCCCATCGCACGCCGTGCCTGGACCAGCGAGCGGCGCGCCGCCCGGGCATCGACGGCAACCTGGATCAGCGCGCCGAGCTGCGATGGCTGCCGGATCAATTCCCGCAGAATCGGCCCGAGCGCCGTGCTGCCGTCGTCGCGCAGACCGGCCGTGGCCGCGGAAGGCAGCGTGCGCCACGCCGGATCGACGATCGCGCGGCACACGGCAAACGGCACGCCATGCGCGGCGGCTTTCGCACCGGCAATGTGCGATTCCATATCCACCGCCAAAGCGCCGTTCGAACGATGCAGCACGTCCTTGTCGCCCGCCGTCACCAGGGGCGCGGTGACGGCCGCCATGAGACCGCGTCGCAAACGCGCGGAGGGCGGCCCGGCCGCCAGCGCGGCCGCGAGCCTGTCGGACCATGGCCGATCGGTCGGGAGGCGCCCAAATGGCCCCTCGACGGCGTCCGCGACGATCAGCGAGCCCGGCTCCAGATCCGGCGCCAAACCGCCCGCCGTGCCGAAACTGATGATGCCCGAACAGCCACGCGCCACTGCCGCGCTCAACGCGCGCTCCAGCAGATCGGCGCGCGCCGCGTAGACGACCTCGACGCCTTCGCCACGGGCGATGCGCGCCTCGAACGCCATGCCCGTCACCACGATCACCGGCAAGGGACTGCGGCCGTCATCGACTGACAGGCTTGTGGAAAGCGGCATCCGTTACATCCCGACCGCGACGCGCGTGAGGCCATTGCGCTTCAGATGACGGAAGCGCGCCAGCGCCCACAACGGGAAGAACTTGCGATAGCCGTGATAACGCAGATAGAACACGCGCGGGAAGCCGGTCGCGGTGAAACGCGTTTCGTCCCACAGGCCGTGCTCGCGCTGTTCACGCTGCAAGTATGCGACGCCGCGCGCGACCGCTTCGTGATTGACCTCGCCGGCCGCCATCAGGCCCATCAGGGCCCAAGCGGTTTGCGAAGCCGTGCTCGGCGCGCGCTCATAGCCGTGGTAGTCGAGCTTGTAGCTCTCGCCGCCCTCGCCCCAGCCGCCGTCTTCGTTCTGGATCGACAGGAGCCACTGCGCGGCGCGCTTCATACGCGGGTCGTCGTGCGACATGCCGGCTGCGCTCAGCGAACACAGCGCGGTCCAGGTGCCGTAGATGTAGTTCAGGCCCCAGCGGCCGTACCAGCTACCGTCCGATTCCTGTTCCTTCAGCATGTACGCGAACGCGCGTTGCGCCGGCTCGCTGTTCTGCGGCAGTTCGCCGAGTTGCGCGAGCATCGACAGGCAGCGGCCCGAGACGTCCGCGGTCGGCGGATCGAGCAGGGCGCCGTGATCGGAGAACGGAATGTTGTTCAGGTAGTACTGCGTGTTTTCCGGTTCGAACGCGCCCCAGCCGCCGTCGCTGCTCTGCATGCCGACCACCCATTCGCGTGCCCGCGCAATCGCTTCGCGATCGACATCCGATTGCGTGAGCGCTGCCGAGCGCTGCATCGCCATGGCGACCACCGCCGTATCGTCGACGTCCGGATAGTGCGCGTTGTTGTACTGGAACGCCCAACCACCTGGCCGCACATTCGGACGGCGCGAAATCCAGTCGCCGCGCACGTCGAGAATCTGCAGCGGACGCAGCCACGCAAGCCCGCGTTCGGCGGCCTGTTCGGCATACGCCTCGCCGGTTTCGAGCAGCGCGTGCGCCGCGAGCGACGTATCCCAGACCGGCGACAGACACGGCTGGCAATATGCTTCGTCATCCTTGATAACGAGCAGCTTGTCGATCGACTGACGAGCAATCGCGCGATTCGGATGATCGGCCGGATAACCGAGCACGTCGTACATCATCACCGAATTCGCCATGGCCGGGAAAATCGCGCCGAGGCCGTCTTCGCCATTGAGCCGTTCGTCGACGAAAGCTACCGCCTCGCGCACCGCGCGCTCGCGCGTGGCCTTCGGGAAAAGGCCGTCGACCGCGCGCAGCAGCACGTCCACGCCACTGAAAAAGCGGAACCAGCCGGCATGCTGATGTGGCGCCCGATCGCGCGGGCCGGTGTTGACCGGCGCGCCGCGGAACAGCTCGTCGATCCGCACGCGGCGCGGGTTGCGCGCCACCGGCCGCTTCGCGTTGAGCACGAGCAGCGGCACGATCACGGTACGCGCCCAGTACGACACCTTCGACAGATGGAACGGGAACCACATGGGCAACAGCATGATCTCGACGGGCATCATCGGCACCGCGCGCCAGGACACCGCGCCGAACAGCGCAAGCAGAATCCGCGTGAAGACGTTCACGGTTTCGGCACCGCCGTTGGCGAGAATCGCCTCGCGTGCGCGGACCATGTGCTCGGCGTCGACCGGGTCGCCGATCATCTTCAGTGCGAAATACGCCTTTACGCTGGCGCTGATGTCGAGCGCGCCGTCGGTGAATAGCGGCCAGCCACCGTCGGGCAACTGGATGCGGCGCAGATAGCGCGCGATCTTCTGTTCCAGCTCCACGTTCGGCGTTTCGCCGAGATAGTGGACCAGCAGCACGTATTCGGCGGGAATCGTCGCGTCGGCTTCGAGTTCGTAGACCCAGTGGCCGTCCGCCTTCTGCGCGGCGAGAATCGCGTCGGTCGCGCGCGTGATCGCGGCGTCGAGCGACGCTGCCGGCGCCTCGGCCACAACAGCGGGCGCGGGCGCATTCGGCGCTTCGTCGGCGAATTCGGGCAGGACGGCGTCCAGCGGCTGGGCTTGAGATAAATCGTTCATCGGCGTTCCATCGGTTCATTCAGCAACGTATCCGCGGCCTTCTGGCCGGAGCGGATCGCGCCTTCAATCGTCGCGGGCAGGCCGGTAGCCGTCCAGTCGCCCGCGAGCATCAAGTTATTCCAGCGAGTGCGCGTGCCGGGCCGCCGCGTTTCCTGATCCGGCAGCGCGGCGAACGTCGCACGTTTTTCCACGACGACTTGCCAGGCCGGCATCGGCGCGACCGGTAATCCGGCCGCCTGAGCCACTTCGGCCCAGACGGTGGCCGCGAGTGCGTCATGCGGCGTGTCGAGCAGCCGCTCAGCGCCGTTCACGGTCACCGACAAGCGGCCTTCGAAGGCGAACAGCCACTCGGCCGTGCCGTTGAGCAGCCCGGTGACCTGCGGCAAACCAAACGGCGGCTCGACCGCGAAATGCACGTTGACGGTCGCCGCGAAGCGCGTCGGTGCGCGCAAACCTTGCACGAGCGTTTGCGCGATGTCCGGCGATACCGCGAGAATCACGGCCTGGTTCGCGTCGAGCGCGATGCTTTCGGCGGCGAAATTCAGTGCTTGCACGCGGCGGTTGTCGGCGGCAAAGACGATTCCGTCCAGGCGCGAACCCAGCCGGATCGCCGCGCCGCCATGTTGCAGCAGCCGCAGTGCCGGATCGACGAACGCGCTGCCCAGCCCGTTGCGCGCCACCAGCGGCCGGCACGCGAGCCCGCCGGCAAGCAGGGCCTCGCGCACCATGGCGCCCGTCAGTTCCGCCGACGCTTCGCGCGGCTCGACGTTCAGCATGGCGTGAAACAGTGGCCGCAGCAGGCGGTCCCACAACGGTCCGTTGCAACGCATGGTCTGTGCGACGCTGCGCCCGGGTTTGGCGAACAGCAGCGGCGCGAGCGCCAGGTAGTCTCCCGGCCCGGTGTTCGGCACGCGCGCGTTTGGGTCGAAGACCCACCACGGCAGGTGCCCCGGCGACAGGCGCACGGTCCAGCGCGCCCGCGTGGCCAGATCCACGAACGGATATTCGGGCTGGGCCGGGCCGACCAGCTCGTCGGCGGCGCCGATCGCTCGCGCGTAGTTCAGCGTCGCGGCATTGCCCGACACCACCATGTGATTGCCGGTGTCGAGCGTCGCGCCCAGCTTGGCGTCGTAGTACGAACGGCAACGGCCGCCCGCCTGGGCAGCCGCTTCATGCAGCACGACGTGCGCGCCGCGCCGCTGCAACTGCACCGCGGCGGCCAGGCCGGCAAGGCCTGCGCCGACCACGTGTACGAGCTTTTGCATCAGCTCAGAAGAGCGCGTAACGCGCGACGATCCACAGCATGCGGAGCTTGGGCTTGCTGACCTTCGTCCGCGGAATGTCGAAGCCGCGCTCGAGCGTCCGTTCGAGCAGCACGCGATACACGCCCGACATGATGCGCGGCGCGCGCACGTGGTTGCGCGGCTCGCGGTCCATGATCGCGTCAGAGGCGGCGAAGTGTTCCTTGGCCCGCTCGGCGAGCGTGGCACACACGCGCGGCAGCGACGGGTCATCGGCGATCTGCGTGGGGTTCGTCACCGCGATGCCTTCACGCGCCAGCAGTTCGTGCGGCAGATAGCAGCGGTTGATGCCGGCGTCTTCGTCGATATCGCGCAGGATGTTGGTGAGCTGCAGCGCGCGGCCCAGATGATGCGCGAGCAAACGGCCGGGCTCTTCCTGCATCCCGAATATCCTCACCGATAGACGGCCCGCCGCACTGGCGACACGGTCGCAATAGAGGTCGAGCGTGTCTTCATCGGGGGCGCAGATGTCTTCGGCGGCGTCCATCGCCATGCCGTCGATCATCGCGTGAAAGTCTTCGCGTTGCAGATGAAACGTGTGAATGTGCCGCGTCAGCGCGCGCAGCGAAGCACGCGGCGCGCCGGCGTAGCACGCGTCGATATCGGCACGCCAGCGCTCGAGCGCGGCGGCGCGTTCGGCGCGCGGCAGGTCGCTGTCGGCGATATCGTCGACAGCGCGGCAGAAAGCGTAGACCTGATACATCGCATCGCGCTGCGCGGCCGGCAGGATGCGCATTGCGAGATAGAACGAGCTGCCGGATGTGGCGGCAGCGGCGTCGATTTCTGTATCGTCCACGACAAGATTGGAAACAGCCAAGACGATCTCCGCTGGAGGCGCCCGCTGAAAGGCGTTCAAGAAGTTTTATGCCTGCCCGCAGGGCCGGCGGCACGCGCGCGGGGACACGCGCGAAACACCCGGCTGGGAGGCCGGAAACGGCGAAAAGTATATCAACGTTTGTGAGATGCCGCAGTTTCGTCGGCGGATTTGGGGCCGGAAGGAAGCCCGGAAGCGGTAGGGCGGTGCGTCAGACGGCTTGCTGCAGGGCTTGCATGGCGCTTCGTGCGGGGCGGAAACGTCGCTGCCGCGTGGCGGCGTCAGACAAACGCGACCGAGCGATTGCGTCCTTGCCGCTTTGCGCTATAGAGCGCGGCGTCAGCTTCGTTGATGAGCACGTCATACGAAGGCACGCCGACCCGCGCCGACGCGCCGCCGACGCTCGCCGTCACCGGCACGCTCGTACCCTGCACTTCGACCGGCGTGTCGGCGATCGTGCAGCGAATCTTTTCCGCGACGCGCATCGCGTCGTCGAGCGGCGTGCAAGGCAGTAGCAACGCGAATTCCTCGCCGCCGAAACGCCCGAAGGTATCCTGCGCCCGCACCACCTCGACGACGCGTTGCGCCATCACGCGCAACACCGTATCGCCGACACCGTGGCCGAACTGGTCGTTGATCTTCTTGAAGTGATCGAGATCGAACAGCAGCACCGACATATCGCCGCCGTAGCGCTGCCAGCGCGTGTATTCGTCGCGCAGACGCGCTTCGAAGAAGCGTCGGTTGGCGATGCCCGTCAGACCGTCGCGGTCGGCATATTCCTGCAGCTTCGCGACCGCCTCTTCGCGTTCGCGCTGCACGATGCTCACGTGCGTAACGTCGGAAATGGTCACGCACACGGCCACCACTTCGCGCTCGCGCATGAGCGGCATGAAGGTGCAGTCCTGCTGCATGAAATCGACGCCGCCGGTAATCGGTCGGTCGTGATCGAACTTGAAGAGATACGGGCGCTGCTCCCACGAACTGAACGCAAAGCTGCCGAGCTGAAAAACACTTTCGATCTTGCGCGACAGCCACACGCGCGGCAGTTCCGGAAAATGCGTGTACAGCGACTTGCCGACCACCTGGTCCGGCGTCAGTCCGCTGTGATCCTGCATGAAGCGGTTCCACATGAGCACGTTCATGTCGCGGTCCAGCACGAAGATGCCGAAACCGACACGTTCCACCACCAGATCGCTCAACGAGTCCACGGGCACATTCATAGGCTCGACAGCAGCGCGTCGAGCGCGCCGTTCATGTGGCGAATCGATTCTTCGGCCATCAGCATCACGAGGTGCGCGCGGAAGCTCTGGTCCTCGAGCGCGAAATTCACTTCGACCAGCAAGGCGACTTCCCATTGCAGCACGCCGGGCTGGAACACCTCGTCGAGCGTCATGGCTTCGCCGAGCAAACCCGGCGCGGAGAAGATCGGCGTGCGGCCGAGCTGGTCGAGAATGCACGACACGCAGGCGCCGGTCAGCACGTTGGCCACATCGAACACCAGCTCTGTCTGGCTCACTGCCTCGTAGGTCGAGCGCGAGTACGGATCGCTGACGAGCGCACACAGTTGCTCGATGCTGTCGCTGCGGCAGATCACCAGCGCCTCGCCCTTGATATCGGAGCGGAAACCCTGGCGCACCGCGCTCACCGTGTCCTCGATCCCGGTCATCTCCCGCAGCGCCTGCGCCGCCTCGCTGACCGCCACCACCTTCACGCGCGGCACCGACAATTCGATGAACGCATCGAGCAGCCGCGCAAGACGCGTCGCGGCTTGGCCCATCGCCAGATTGGCGACCTCCTGCAGCGCGTCGCGCTGATCTTCGTTGAGGACTGGCTCAGACATACAACCCGTACTCCTTGAGGATGGGTAGTACCGCCTCGGGCGTCACGGGCTTCGCGATGAACGCCACGGCGCCGAGCGCGCGCACGCGCGACTGGGCCATCGGCTGAACATCGGCGGAGACGACGATGACGAAGGTGTTCAGATCCTCGTGCTGCAGCGCTTCCAGCACCTGATAGCCGGTCATGTCCGGCATGGTCAGGTCGAGGAACATCACCGACGCTTTGCCTTCACGATACAGAGCGAGCGCTTCGCGCCCGTTCGATGCGTAAGACACGTCGACCTCCCAGTCCGGCGGCAATGCCTTGGTGAGCACTTTGCGGGCAAGCAACGAATCATCGGCGATCACAATAGGCAAAGGCATGGGCGGGTCGGAAAGCGGAATTAGCTCATTCGCGTTAACGGCGGATCGAGGTGGATTCTTTAGCGCGAAGTCTGTCGACCAGCGGCAAAGCGGGCTGAAGCTTGCTGAAATCCGGATTGCAGGCGAGCGGGGAGCGCGCGCGGCGAGGCGCGATGGACGGAACCGGTGGGCACGCCTGAAAGCGTACGCGCACGGTGGACGACGGCTATGACCGGCATGTTCGAAGCCTACCCCGTAGATGAATCTGCGCGGCCTCGTGGATCGGGCTGGTCCCTTGCCGCGCGCGTGATCCGCGAGCGCCTTCCGCCACGCGTGGTACGCATGGCTTGGCTGGGTGCCCTCGCGGCAGATGCGTCCGAACATGGCGGACGCATTTTTATCATGGCGCTGATTCTCGAAGTAAAACGGCGGAAAGGCAACTCGCCAATTTCGCTTTCGTTAAAGAGATTTTCCCATTAAATACTATTTTTGAAAATATCTCGGTAGATTCGGAAGGAATTCTTTTACTTCTATCCTTTTGTGTACGTTTGCGCTTCTCGATTCGTCGCTGTTTTAAAAAGCAGACGATTGAGTCGTCAGTCGATGGCGGTCCGTTTGCCGCGGGTAACTTCTACCGCCGCTCCGTGTCTATGCTTCTCGTATGATGCTGACTCCCGGCCTCTGTCCCGAACGACCTTCGCATTATCGACAATGACACCAGACCGGTTCGAACCGCCGCCCGCGAGCCGCCTTGCCACTCATCGGCAGGATGAGGCCTTGTTCCCCGCCGTGCCGGAACAGAATTTTTATGTGCGGCGCATCACTTTGATCGCGCTGCTGATCGCGGCGATCGTCCTGCCCTGCGTGTATGTCGCGGCCATGGCGCTCAGCAATCTGCGCGTGCGCGAGGCCGACGCCACCGACATGACGTTGCGCACGGTCCGGATTGCCGAAGAACACGCGCTGAAAGTGTTCGACATGAACGAGACGCTCGACGCGCGCATCGTCGATCTGACCGAGGGTCTGGACGACGACGGCATTCGCGCCCGCGAAGCCGCCATTCACGAGAAGCTGCGCGTCATGGGCGGCGGCTATCCGCAAGTGGCCGCCGTATCGATCTTCGGGCGCGACGGCGCCCTGCTCGCCAGCAGCCGCTACCTGCCGTCGCCAGTCATTTCAGTCGGCGAGCGCGAGGATTTCACCGGCATTCGCGACGGCAAGGATCTCGAGCATGTGTCGAAGGTCATGACGGGGCACGTGGCCGGCGAACAGGTGTTCAACATGGGCGTCAAGCGGGCCAGCGCCGATGGCTCGTTCGCCGGCGTGGTCTCCGTCGCGCTGCGGCCGAGCTATTTCGACGCGTTCTACCGCGAACTGCTCGGCGGCAACAACAGCGGCACGCCGATGACCATGAGCCTCGTGCGCACCGACGGCTCCATCCTCGCGCACTATCCGCGCACGCCGCGCGAGCCCACCGCGATGGCGCCGCAAACGCCGTTCGCCGAAGCGCTCGCGCAGGGACGCCGGGCTGGCGTGGTGCGCATGCATTCGAATGTCGACGGCGAAGATCTGATCCTCGCGTTCCGCCACGTCGGTTCGTATCCCGTGTACGTGGTGTGCGGCTACCGTGCCTCGGCGATCTGGGCCGCATGGTACCGGCACCTCGGCGTGCTGATCCTGTCGATGTTCACGCCGTCCATCGCGCTGTGGTGCGTGATCTGGTTGTCGCTGCGCCGCCTCGGCGCCGAGCAGGAGGCGTGGGAGCGCTGGCAGGCCGAAGCGTCGATGCGCCGCTCGATCGAATCGGCGTATCGCCAGTCGCGCAAGATGGAAGCGCTGGGCACGCTGGTCGGCAGCGTCGCGCACGATTTCAACAACCTGCTGATGATCCTCTCGGCCAACGTGCAGATCGCGCGGCGGCGCGGCGTAACGGGTCTGGACCGCGAATTGTCGGCGATGGAACGGGCGCTCAAGAGCGGCCAGTCGCTCACACGGCAATTGCTCGGCGTGGCGCGCAAGCAGCCGCTGCGCAACGAGACGCTGTCGCTCAAACGCTGGCTGCCGGCGTGCCGCGAATTGCTGCGCGCCTCGCTCGGCGCGAAGGTGTCGCTGGTGATCGATATCGGCGTCGAGATCTGGCCGATGCGCGTCGACGTCGCCGAACTGGAGCTGGCGCTCATCAACGTTGCGGTGAACGCGCGCGACGCCATGCCGAACGGCGGCCGCTTCACGGTGCGCGCCACCAATATCCAATTCCGGCACGAAGACGGCTTTCCGCTGACGGGCGACTTCGTGCAACTGTCGCTCGAAGATACCGGCGTGGGCATGGCGCCCGAGGTGCTCGCGCGCGCCTTCGAACCGCTGTTCACGACCAAGCCGAAAGGCATGGGCACGGGCCTCGGCTTGCCGCAGGTTTTCGCGTTCTGCGAGCGTTCCGGCGGCCTCGCCGCGATCGACAGCGCGGTCGGCGCGGGCACTTCCGTGCGGCTCTATCTGCCACGCGCCACAGCTGAGCCGGAGGTCGACGGACCGCCCGAAACCGGCGCCGAGGAGAACGGCGCGCCGCCGGGCCTGCGCATTCTGCTGGTCGAAGACAACGAGGAAGTGGCCGCCGGCACGGAAGCCCTTCTGCAGATGATGGGCCACCAGGTGACGTGCGTCTTCAACGCCGACACCGCGCTGCGCCTGTTCGACGACGCCCACGCGCGGCAAGCGCGCACCGGCGAACCGCTGCCATTCGATCTGGTGCTGTCCGACATCCATATGCCCGGCACCATGAACGGCATCGATCTGGCCGAGGCGGTGCTCGCATTCAAGACCAAACTGCCGGTCATTCTCGTCACCGGCTACGCGGAAGAACTCGACCGGGCCCGCCACGTGGATGTGCGGGTACTCTCCAAGCCTTTCGATATCGGTTTGCTGGAAGAACTCCTGCAAGCGATCCAGCACGATCTGACGCAGACGGGCGCCGACCCGGCGGCGCATCCGGCGGAGTAAGCCTCGCGCTGGCGGGCGTCGGCCCAAGCCTGACATTACCGGCGGTTGTAAAAGCGCGGCGGCGGCATGCCGCGGTTTTTTGCGTCGCCGCCGCGCGTGGGTAGGCGTCGGCAGGCGCGCAGGCCCGTCGCACGGGCCCGGCACGATCGTTGCGGCGTACTAGGGTAAGGAGGGCGTCGCGTTGGCGCGTCGTCCGTTCTGCCTAAATACGTCGGGAGACAGCCATGCGACACACCGTGATTGGTTTATTCGACACCTACGCTCAAGCGGAAGCCGCGCGCGACACGCTCGTCCAGACCGGTTTTGGACGCGAGACGATCGAATTGCAGGCGACCCCGGAGCCGTCCGTCGGCTCCGCGACCGACGAAGTCGCCGGTTCGGGCGTGCTGGCGAATATTGAACGCTTTCTGTCGAGCCTGTTTGCAAGCGGCCCCCGTGCGCCGGAAACAGCGCGCTACGCCGAGGCCGTACGCCGCGGCGCGGTGCTGGTGTGCGTCAATGCGGCGAGCGAAGCCCATGCGGACCTCGCTCGCAGTACCTTGACGGGACTGGGCGCGACCGACATCGGCGAGCGCTCGCCCGACTGGGACACGCCAATCGACGAATCCGGGCGGGAGCATTCCGTCCTCGATGAACTCGGCATCGGCGCGGTGACGCCGGGCGCGCCGCGTACGTCGAGCGTATCGACGTCGTCGAGCGCGGCCGCCACTACGCGGCCTGCCACGATGGCTGATCCGCAGTACACCGTGCCTCCGGGCAGCACCGACGCCGAGCCGTTCGTGCCGCCGCCGCTTAGCGAGCGGCCGCTGATGGATCCGGTCAACGAACCGGTCACGGATCCGCTAGTCGGCGACGTGGGGCGTAGCGCGATCGCCGCGGGCTCGGTGCCGGGTTCGGGCGCGGTCATGCAGCCGTCCGAAGTCGTCTCCGAAGCGGGTCAGCCGGCCGCCGGTTTAGGCGGCCAGATGCCGAACGAATGTCTCGAGTACGAGGAAGACTTCCGCGCGCACTATGACGAGCAGTACGCCTCCGAAAACGCACGCTACGAAGACTACGTGCCGGCCTATCGCTATGGCGCGGAGATCGGTAAGGACATGCGTTATCGCGACCAGCCTTGGGACGACGTCGAACCGGAAGCACGACGTCATTGGGAAACCACCTCGCCGGACAGCACGTGGGAGCGTTTCAAGCTGGCCGTGCGTCACGGCTGGGAGCGGGTGACGGGACATCACCACGTCTGAGCGTGAGTGCATTCGTGGCGGCGGGCCGTGCGGTTACGGCATCGTCGCCGCGTTCAGTCGTCTGATCCGCCGCTCCTGTTACCGCACCTGCTGCGTCATGCCGCGGTTTGGTGCTTGACCCACGCGACGTAGCGATCGACGAAAGTCTGTAGGAATTTGCGTATGCCGTCGCTCAGGATCTCGCCTTTTTCGTTGATAACCGCCGCATCGTGCTTGATGAACACCTCGGGTTGACCGAGCGTCGCGACGTCGAGATACGCCAGCACATTGCGCAGATGCTGTTGCGCCAACGCCGTGCCGGTCGCGCCGAGCGACGTGCCGATCACGGCGCCGGGTTTGCCGCCCCATGAATTGGTGCCCCACGGGCGCGAACCCCAATCGAGCGCGTTTTTCAGCACACCGGGCATGGACCGGTTGTATTCGGGGGTGACGAACAGCAGCCCATCGGCGGCTTCAATGCGCTGCTTCAGGTGTTTGCCGGCTTCCGGGTAGTCGGCGTCGTAGTCCTGGCTGTAGAGTGGCAACGAGCCGATGTCGATGAATTCGAAGGTGAAGTCGGAGGGCGCCAGTGAGATCACGGCTTGCGCCAACTGCCGGTTGAACGACTCACGGCGCAAGCTGCCGACGACGACTGCAATGTGATGGGCCATGATTCGCTTCCTTGTTGTGAGGCGCTCGAGGCGCAGAACAGTACGAACTGTCCATCATAGGCAAAAGCTGGGCGGGCGGCGGCGACGGGCGCCAAAATACCGGCGCGCGACTATTGGGGCACGTACGACAGGGTGGCGTGCAGTGGATAACTTTGCATCCCGCAAAGTTATCCACAGATTCGCTGAATAACCTTGTGGATAACTGGTACTTTTGCCTTGTCAATCAAGCATGCTTTCGGTCTAGGACGTTTTGAGGCAAACAGGCGTTTGTGCCTGTCCTGCTCCGACAGAAATCGACGCGACGGGCATAAATGACCGATCACGCGTACCGCGTGAGCAAGTCTAGTTAATGGAGGATCGAGCGATGAGTCCGAATTACGCAGGCAAATCCCACGACGAAGCGGTCGCTGCTCGCAAGAAAGAAAAGCAGCGGGCGCAGGAACAGCCGGGCGGCGAGATGGCGGTCGACGGTACGGAAGCGGACGCCGTGCATAGCAGCGGCGAGTTGTCCGAACGCGGCAAGGAAGTGTGGCGCCGCGGTAGCGGCATGGATGGCGGCGGGAAGATTTAGTCGCCGGTAGCGCGGCGCGCCTGTTGTCTTGGGCCGTCGCGTTGTGCCTTGCGTTTGGCGCTTCGTGGTGGGTATCGTCAAACCATGAAGGCGAGGCGTTGTGATGCCTTGCTGCCTACGTCACGAGTTAGTCTCGCTCCGCATTAGCCGCGTTACTCCGGCACAGCAATGTCGCCGTCCACAAGTTGCCAGCCGTAGGTCTCGGCAAACAGCTGGGCCGCGTCGGCGTCTTCGAAAAAGGGCATGTCGGCGTGACCCTGGAACGGGTAGATCACCCGCTCGTCGCTCAAGCGGATCACTTTCAGTGTCGGCACCGTGCCGCTCGAGGTACGGCGGGAAGACGCCATCACCTGATAGTTCGCGCGGCCCGTCAGAGCCGGAAGATTCGCGCCCTGCGAGCGCCTGGAAGCTTGACTTGCCATTGGCGCGCGCATCAGAGCCCAGCGATCGACTGGCCGGCAACCATGCCGTCGATGACCTGCTCCGCGTAACTGGCTGAAGCGATGCGCGCGTCACCGGCCGCGCCGAACGGTGAACGACTCGGCACGCGAAACACGCGGCTGCTGGTCATCGTGTCGTCGGTGCCGCGCCGGCAGATTCGCACGGCGGCATCGAAGCCCGAATCGTAGTGGCGGGCGCCATCGAGACCGCTCGGCTGGTGCGGATACACCAACGGATAGATCTCTAGACCCCGGTAGCTTCTGATCGTATTACCCATGATGCTCGTCTCCGGTGAAGGCTTTCGTGGAACGCGACGTCGTCGTCGGGCGCAATGCCGGCCGGATCGCGGCGTACCAGCGAAACGTGGTGTTGATCGACGATGTGCGTACAGAGCGGCCGCTTCAATCAGGCCGGGCCGACGACATCGCAGAGCTGCGTAGAAGGAAGGGACCCCGTTGAGTTCAGGGCGCTGTGATGCGAGGCGTTTGCGTCAGAGACTGCGCGCGATGCGCAGGAGAACTGCAAGCTGTTGACCCACTGTAACACGTTAGTAGGGTGAACATTGAACGCATTTGTGTGCCGGGCGCGAGTGTTGCTTCGGAGTGCCGGGTATTGTTTTCCGCTGCTGTGATGCGCCGCGTCTCTTGGACCGTGTTTTTCTGGATTTTTATTGGCGGAGGGCACTCGCCGCTTTTGATTTTGGGCGTGTAGCGGGGTTGCCCGGAAGACCTCACGCCAGTATCGCGCAGCCGGTCTAATCTCTGGCTCAAAAGCAAAGGGCGCCACTATGAACTGGCGCCCTTCTTTTTTGACTTCGAGAAACTCTTTCGCGTCGACGGGTCCGCGCCCGTCAGCCGATCAGTTGCCGAAGAACACGTTGCAGTACGACGCCGGGCCGTTGCACTGCGACGGAGCGGCAGCGTGGGCGGCGCCGGAAGCGGCTGCAAACAGGGCGACGGAAGCGATCAGGGCGGAAAGAATGCGTTTCATGGTGCTGCTCCTCAGCGTTTGGTTCGCGATCTGGGGCGATCGATGGACTGAAGAATATCGACTGAGGGTCCGCCGACAAACAGCGAAGACAATAAGACTTTTTTTCAAATACTGAAATAATCCGGCCGGCCAGCCGGTGCAGTTTCGGGCGCCCATTGGCGGTGGGTATTGCTCGCCCGGCGATACACCGCCAGCGCCGCTCCCCTGCAATTTCACTTTTCGCAATAATCTATTGTCGTTGTCATAAGTGCCCGCACGGCGCGACCAAGCTCATCTGGTCATCGCTCATGGTCGGGCCTATGTTCAATACCGATTCGATTGCGCAGGCGCTCGCGGGAGAATGGCGCACGCGCTCAGCCACAGTGCGAGGAAAACCACCCGCTTATGAATCACTACGGTCCAGGAAAAAACGCGCGCCAGACGGCATCGCGCCAACGGGGCAGTCCATGGCGCAAGTAGGCGGCACGGCGCTCGACGATCCCGTTTATCTGGCGCAATTGCGGCGCGACCTGGTGCGCTTTGCCCGTTTGCAATTGCGCGATGCCGCCGCCGCGGAAGATGCCGTCCAGGAAGCGCTCGCTGCGGCATGGACGCAAGCCGATCGATTCGCCGCGCAGTCGGAACACAAGACCTGGGTGTTCGGCATCCTACGGCACAAACTCGTCGACACCCTGCGAGCCCGGCGACGCACGATCAACCTGTCGGCGCTCGAATCCGAACTCGACGGTGAAGCGTTGCTCGATCGCGAGCTGTTCAAGGACAACGGCCATTGGTCGCGCGAAACCAAGCCGCGCCCCTGGCCGACGCCGGAAACCGCGCTGCGTCAGCAACAGTTCTGGGCCTTGTTCGAGATGTGCCTCGAACACTTGCCGGAGCACATCGGACGCGTGTTCATGATGCGCGAATTCCTCGATCTCGATACCGAGGCGATTTGCGCCGAATTGCAGATGACCGCCAATCATTGCAGCGTGCTGATCTACCGCGCGCGGCTGCGCTTGCGCACTTGCCTGAGCGAAAAGGGCCTATCCAGCGAGGATGCGAATGGGGAAATGTAAGCACATCACGCGCTTGTTGTCCGACGCGCTCGACCGTTCGTTGACGACCGGCGAGTGGGTCGCGATCCGGCTGCATCTGCCGACCTGCAGTGGCTGTCGCAACTATCGCAAACAGATCCGTCTGCTGCGCGTGGCAGCGCATACGTTGAGTGGAATCGCGACGCCGGGTGCGGTGAATAGTGACGATTGAAGCGCGCGGTGAGCGCGCCACTTCGTCTAGCGCTCGCCGGGCGGCGTGTTCTGGTAGCGCCCGAAGAAACGCGCGTGCGATGCTTCGTCGATCGAAACGGGATGCGGCGTGGTGCCGGCCGGATGTTTCTCGAGCTGCGCGCGCGTGCGAATCGGCCGATGCTGGAAATTGCCGCCACAATTCGGACATACATTGCGCAGCGTAGTGAGCGCGCACACTTCGCAGAAGGTGCATTCGTACGTGCAGATCATGGCATCGGATGCGTTCGGCGGCAGTGACTTGCCGCATCCTTCGCAGGACGGTCTCAGTTCAAGCATGGTGACTCCGCGTTTTCAGGGAAGCGAGGTGCGGGACCGCAGCTCGCCTGCCAGGCAGTGTAGGCGGCGTCGGCCGCCCGGAATGGACAGCCGGGCATCAATTCCTGCCAACGCCGCGAGAGCCTGGCGCACCGTCACGTCAGCACGGTCCACAACACGAGCGTGAGCGCGAGGCCGACGACGGACACGATCGTCTGCAACACCGACCAGACCAGCACCGTCTGTTTCAGTTGCAGGCCGAAGTACTCGCGGACCATCCAGAAGCCTGCATCGTTCACGTGGCAGAAGAACACCGAGCCCGCGCCGATGGCGAGCGCCATCAGCGAATTGTGCGTCGTGCTCAGACCGGCGACGACCGGTGCGACGATGCCGGCCGTCGTCGTGGTGGCAACCGTCGCCGAGCCCGTCGCCTGGCGCAGCGCAACGGCGATCAGCCACGCCAGCAGAATCAGCGGCATGTGCGCGCCGATCGCGATCTTGCCGATGGTCGAGCTGATGCCGGCCACCACGAGCGCCTGCTTGAGACCGCCGCCGGCGCCGATGGTCAGCAGCAGCGCGGCGATCGGCGGCAAACTCTTGCGCAGAATGCCGCCGACGCGCTCGCGCGCCATGCCCCGCGACCAGCCGAGCGCCACCACGGCGAACAACACGGTGAGGCCGAGCGCGATCAACGGCTCACCCAGGAAATTCAACGTGTTGAACAGGAACGTTTCGGGCTGAAGCAGCAGTTTGGCGACGGTGCGCCCTAGCATCAACACGACGGGCAACAGGATCGTAATGAGCGAGATCGTGAAACTCGGCGGCTCGCCGGTGTCTTGCCTGGCGCTGAAGAGCTTGCCCATTTCCTCCGGTTCGACCACGTGCATCCGCTTGGATAACCAGATGCCATACAGCGGACCCGCGAGAATCACCGCCGGAATCGCGACGATCAGGCCGAGCCCGAGCGTCAGACCGAGATCGGCATGCAGTGCGCTCACCGCGATCAGCGGACCCGGATGCGGTGGCAGGAGTGCGTGCAGCGTGGTCATGCCGGCCAGCGCCGGAATTGCGATGCGCAGGATCGGCTGCTGCGAACGGCGCGCCATGACGAAGATGATCGGCACCATCATCACGAGGCCGACTTCGAAGAAGAGCGGCAAGCCGATGATCAGCGCGACGACTGCCATCATCCACGGCAGCGTGCGAGGCGTGGAGTGTTTGAGAATGGTCGAGACGAGCCGGTCGGCGGCGCCGGATTCGGCCATGAGCGCACCGAGCATGGCGCCGAGCGCAATGATGATGCCGACGTCGCCGAGCAAAGCGCCGGCGCCTTTACTGAATGCACTCGCGACGGCTTCGAGCGGCAGGCCGGCTGAAAAACCCGCGGCGAACGTGCCGACCAGAATCGACAGGAACGGCGCGAGTTTCAGCACGCTGATGAAAACGATGATCAGTGCGAGCCCGAGCACGCACGACAGAATGAGTTGGGTGTCGTGGGATGACCACGGCGCGAGTGTTGTCGTCAGATGCACGCTGTTCCTTTTTTGTCGAATGACGCAGCCGCGGCCGGGCGCGGATGACGAATTGTAGCGGCGGCTTCAGATTCGACGCAGTTAGGCAGGCAAAGCGCAGGCCGTCCTGCTTCGTTTCATTCGCGTGATTTGCTTATGCGAATTTATCGGTTCGTCCAGGCTTGCAGACGAATTATCGTCAGAGCCAATCGGTCCGTTTTGCGTCCGTCTTTTTTACGAGCCCTCTTATGTCACGTCATCCGCTGCTCACGCGCCGCGCGTTCATTGCCGGCGTGGGCGCAACGCTCGCCGCCGCCACGCTGCCCGTCATCTCCGCGTCCGCTTTTGCCGCCGAGGCGCACGCCAAGGAATTCCGCATCGGCTATCAGAAAGCCGCCAATACGCTGGTGTTGCTGAAGGCGCACGGTACGCTCGAAAAACGGCTCGCGCCGCTCGGCATCACCGTCAAATGGACCGAGTTTCCTGCGGGGCCGCAGTTACTGGAAGGACTGAATGTCGGCGCCATCGACTTCGGCTATGTCGGCGAGGCACCGCCCGTGTTCGCGCAGGCCGCCGGCGCGAACTTCGTCTACGTTGCCTATGAGATCCCGACGCCGCATGCCGAAGGCATCCTCGTGCATCAGGATGCGCCGATCAAAACGCTGGCCGATCTGAAGGGCAAGAAGATCGCCTTCAACAAGGGTTCGGATGTCCACTGGTTCCTGGTCGCCGCGCTGCAGAAGAGCGGCGTGAAGTACAGCGAGATTCAGCCGGTCTTTCTGGCGCCAGCCGATGCGCGCGCGGCCTTCGAACGCGGTGCGATCGATGCGTGGGCAATTTGGGATCCGTTCCTCGAAGCGGCGAAGCGGCAGTCGAACGCGCGCTTGCTCGCGGATGCCGACGGCATCGTCAGCCATCACCAGTTCTTCCTGAGCGCGCGGTCGTTCGCGCAACAGAACGCCGATGTGCTCGCGATTACGATGGACGAAGTGGGCAAAGAAGGCGCGTGGGTTCGGGAGCACTACAGCGAGGCTGCCGCGCAACTCGCGCCGATTCAGGGGCTCGACGCCGGCGTGATCGAAGCGGGCTTGCGGCACTACGCGCACGTCTACAAACCCGTCGATGCGAATGTGCTTGCAGAACAGCAGCGTATCGCAGACACCTTCAGTGAGCTGCGTATCATCCCGACGAAGATCGTTACCAAGGATGCGGCGTTGCCTGGTAGCAAGGTCTAGTCTGCAGGCTTAGCTTCATATACTCGGCTTCGATTTGAGAGCCTTCCTGCGTCATTCAGGCGAAAAGTGCGGCGACGTTTTCCGGCGGGCGGCCGATTACGGCTCGCCCGTTTCGCACGACGATCGGCCGTTGCAGAAGGATCGGATGTTTCGCCAATGCTTCGTATAACTGAGAGTCAGTCAAGGTAGTGTCGGCGAGTTGCAGTTCCTTGTATTCGGCTTCGTTGTCGCGAATCATCTCGCGGACAGTGCAGCCTAGTTGTGCGTTCAGTTGCTTGAGTTGTTCGACCGTGAGCGGATGCTTCAGGTATTCGACGATTTCTATTGCTTCGCTTGCGCCGTTGTAGGTGCTGGTGATTAGCTCGCATGCGGCGCGCGATTTTGAGCAGCGGGGGTTGTGGTAGATCGTGATCATGGGTTTTGGACTGGTGTGGGTGGTTCCGGAATGCGTGTGCGCGACGATAGTTGGTGGGATTTTAGCGGGTGGGGAGATGGCTGGGCGACGCGTTGCTGCAGAGATTTTTGTGGTTGCGGGGTTGCGCTACGGGCCGTGGATGCGGATGTAGATACGGAGAGCGGAGGCGTTCCGTAATCGCGTGACGCGCGTGATTACCGCTTTCGGCTTAGGCTTTCGCGTCGATGAAGTTTTTTTCTGTTCGCTTCACACCCGAAATCATTGAGCGTCTGCGGAATGATTCGGGCTCGGCAGGCCATGCCAGCTATTTGTGGATCACCTGTCCGGCGCTGCGTGAACGCGACCTGGCGGGCTTCCAAAAGATGAAGCGCCTGCGATCCATGAACTTCAGCGACTGGTAGGCAAAGGACTTGGCTAAGCGGCGGCTAGGTGTTGAACGGCGCCTGTGTTTGCAACGGTTTGATTTCGCGGTTTATGCGCATAAACCGTGCGACCCACTTTCCGCGATAGCCAGATCATTGAAGCGCAGCGAACTCGACCCTACGCACGCTGTGTACGCGCGTCCTCCGTGCTCGTGGATGTAATCGCTGGCCATGCTCCCCGGGTCCCCCGCTCTCGGGCTCTCGGGCTCTCGGGCTCTCGGGCTCTCGGGCTCTCGGGCTCTCGGGCTCTCGGGCTCTCGGGCTCTCGGCTCCCGGCTCCCGGCTCCCGGCTCCCGGCTCCCGGCTCCCGGCTCCCGGCTCCCGGCTCCCGGCTCCCGGCTCGAAGCTCTCAGCTCTCAGCTCTCAGCTCTCAGCTCTCAGCTCTCAGCTCTCAGCTCTCAGCTCTCAGCTCTCAGCTCTCAGCTCTCAGCTCGAAGCGCCGATCGCCTGTCGCCTGTCGCCGCGAACTACTGGCCGGCTCGCTCCGACGAAGAATCAGCGCAGGATGGCCTGTTGCGGGGACTTTATGCGCATAAATCTCGCAGCCAGTTCCGGCGCGTTATCACGCGCTCGCCGCCAGCGCATGTCACGTTGCCGACAACGCCCTGCTGAAAAATACAGCGATCCGAACACGGCGCGAACGCATTCGAATTGGCGCATGCCGGCCAATCCGCTTGAGCGCTCTGAGCGTCCAAGCGGCCATCAATCCGCAGCCACTCGCTGCCATTAGAGCGCGGCATCATCGACCAACCGCTCCCCGACACATCGCCCCCGCACCCTCTCTCAACCCCAACAGCGTCCCCATCACCGCGCGCCGTCCTTTATGCGCATAAACCTATCCCGAACGGCTAATCCTTCTAGTGTTTACACAAAAACGATTGAAATTCAAATTCATCCAGGTAGAATCCATCTGCGTCTAAAAAGAGGAGGTGAAGATTGGCAGCGGAAATCATCGCGGTAACTCAGCAGAAGGGCGGGGTCGGGAAGAGCACAATCGCGATGCACCTCGGCGCTGCATTTCATGAGAAAGGCAAACGCGTCCTCGTCGTAGACGCAGACGGTCAAAACACGCTGATCCATTGGGCCAGTGCATCATCAGACGGCGACACCGGCATCCCCTTTCCAGTCGTCAACCTCTCCGAAGCAGGCAGCCAGATCCACCGCGAGATCAAGAAGTTCGTGTCTGACTACGACATCATCGTCGTCGACTGCCCGCCTTCTATCACCGAGAAAGTCTCGGGCGTCGTCCTTCTCGCTGCGAGCGTCGCGGTGATCCCGACATCGTCATCGCCCGCCGACTACTGGTCGAGTATTGGATTGGTGAAGCTTGTCCAGCAGGCTCAGGTCATGAACGAAGACCTGCGTGCGGTCTTCCTGCTCAATAAGACCGAAGAAAAACGGATGCTGACGCGCGAACTGAAGCGCGCGTTGGAAGAGCTCGGGTTCCCGCTGCTCAAGACACAGATCCCGACTCGTGAGGCCTACAAGCAGGCCATGGCGTTAGGGCAAACAGTGCTTCAGATGAATGATCGCGGCGCCAAGCTGGCCGCCATCGAAGTACGGGCATGCGCGAATGAGATCGCCGCCTTGCTCCCGTGAAATTTATGCGCATAAAGGACCCTGAATGAAACCCTCCCAATTCGCCAAAGGCTTTCAAGCACGTCCTGATTCGACCAGCAGCGAAAAGCGAACCGCGCTCGATCGCCTGAATGCTATCGACGGCCTCGTCAAGAATGACCCGAAGAGTAGCGAGGCGGCGGGCCGTACCCTCGCGCCCATCCTGCCATCGCAAAGCGTTGCCGAAGTCGACGCCATTGACGCAGCCAATGAATCGGCGGCCTACCGTACGTGGCGCAACGAGCACGGCTACCGGCCGGGTCAAGTCATCGAGCTGGCGCTTAAGACGATCAAGCCGAGCCCGTTCAACCCTCGGCATTTCTATCTGAAGTCGTCGATTGCCGAGCTCGCTGTCAATCTGGCAAAGCAGGGACAGCAGCAGGCGATTCACGTCATCCCGGATTACGACAATCCCGGCACCTACTACGTCAGCGATGGCGGACGACGCGTGCGGGCCCTGAAAGAAGCGAACAAGGAAACGGTCAAGGCGATCGTCATCGATCTGCCGATCGGCATCCAGAGCTACAAGCTCGGCTACGACCTCAACGTCCAACGCGATTCGCAGACGGTGTTCGACAACGCGGTCGTATGGAAACGCTTTCTCGACGACCGGCATTTTCAGAGTCAGAAGGAACTTGCCGAACACCTTGGGTTAGATGAGTCGACCGTTGCGGTCGCCTTGTCGATCGCCAAATTGCCTGAGGTCGTCATGCATGAGATGGTCGCGCGACCAGACCGCTTCGGCTCGAACATGGCGTATCAGGTGGGTCGTTATCACACTGCCCGCGGCGCCGATGCAACGCTGCGTCTGATCAACAAAATCCTCTCGGACGATCTGAGTACGCGGCAGGTCGCGGACATCGTCAAGGGAAGGGCGAGCGCCCAGGAAAGCACCAAACCAGCGGGCCGGCAACGCTACGCGCAACGTCTGGAAATCAAACTCGACGGAGTGTCGGTCGGCGATCTCAAATCATACGGGGAAGATCGAATCGAACTGCGCCTGAAGGGGCTCACGCGTGAAAAGCGCGACGACATCCTTCGGCAGATTGAAAAGATGTTGAAGTAAGCAAGGCTGGCAAGGAGGTGGGGCAGGGCGGCAGCGACTCCGCCTCGCCCCGCTAGATGATTACGCAGCGCGCGATTGGCTCAGCGTGAAGGCAAGCAGATCACCGTCAGTAGGCTCGCCCCAGGTCTTGCGAGCCAGCCAGTCGAAGAATGCCGTTTCGACAATCTTCGAATCCAGCCCGCGACGGCGCCAGTCGTCGCGCATGTGCGTGCCGAGTCCCGGCAATTCATCTTCTTCAAACGACTGCCGCGCGATCTCCCGCTCGGACTCACCTTGTTCGTCGTACAACTCGCGCGCTTCCTTGCGGCGATACGCCGAGTACTCGCCGAGCAGGCGTGCCTTGAGGTCGTCGGCTGGCGCGGCAACCGCAGCCTTGCCGCCACCACCCGACGGCAGCGCTTCGACCGGCGGCGCGTAACCTTTCTTCAACGCGTCCTTGAACAATGCGGGCGCGCTGCGCACCGGCGGCAACGACGTGCTGCGCATGCGTTGCTCGGTCATCTGCAGCGCGGCGCGAATGCGATTTTCTTCGCTGTCGGCGTAGAGCGTTTGCGCTTCTTTCAGCGGGATGCCGATCTTCACCATCCGGTCGACCAACGTGCTGTCGAACACGTTCGGATGTTCGTCGAGCGCGAGCATCGGCTGCTTGCGTTCAGTCACCCGGAACTGGATCTCGGCGACCCGTCGCCCTTCCCGGTGCTCGATCAGTTCGACGAAGATGTTCGTAACGGCGTTGACCTCGGCGATGGCCGGGCGCAAGTAATCGCGTTTGAAGTATTTGTACTCGCGCTTCGCTTCATCGCCCGCTTCCGTGTCCGGCGTACCGGAGAGGATAGGGCGCCACCATTCCCACGTCTCGCGCATCGTCAGATGGCTCGGGTTGGTCAGGTAGCGCACGCAGATCTCGTACAGTGCGAGACCCGCGCTGCTGCGCAACTGGCTCTGGAACTGGAGACTCAGGCGGGCGTACTGAACCGGATCGAGCAGTTTCTTCTTGATCTTCGGCGCAAACGAGAATTCCACCCAGACACGGCGCGTGGTGGGGTCTTCGAGAATTTCCGCGTCGGCAATCAGCGTCGAAATACCCCATTTCCGGCCCGGCTTCTGACTGGACGTGCCGGTGCTCCATTCGACCTGCACCGACACCATGCGCCGCAAGTGCTCCTTGACGAGCGCAGTGTCGTTGGAATCAAACGCGGAGTTCGCGACGATATCGGACAGCAAGGCCCGATACGTGTCGCCGGATTCGTCCGCTTGCTGGGCCACGGCGAGGAGCACGTTGAACAGCTTGCGGGTAAGGAGCGTGATTTTGCCGCTTTTGGGCTGGATCGCGATCGCCTCGACGGCTTTGCGCAATTCGGCCGAGCTCGGGCTGACAACGTCGGTCTTCTTCGCGCGCTTCGTGGCCATGCGTCTGGTCGAGGAGGGATTTGGCGAGAGCATACCGGCTGCGGTGATACGCGTCTATAGCGTGCATCTCACCGTTGCGGGTGAAGCGAGTTTACGAGACGCAACTCACCTCGAACAACTCCCGAAAACCCTCACCTCAACCGTTTCGCGCCAGGTTCGGGCCATCCTTGCAGGTCGCGGGCCTGGCAAATACGGACCATTTCCGCGGCAGGCGCGAACCGAAGCCACCGGATCCCGAATCTTCTCACCTCAAAAAATATTGCGAGAATTTTGACGGATGCGCCCGCGGACCGGGTGCGCTGGCGGTCGACCAAATCGGTGCACAAGCTTCGAGCAATATTTGGCCGGTAGGGGAGGGCTGCGTCGGCGCAAAAACGTGGGTCGCTGACATGCGAGTGGTCGAATCATGCGAGTGGTCGAATCGACGCCACCTCAATGAGCAACGTCTGCGCATGCGCGTTGCACCCGTGCGGAGAGCACGCCAAGCACAGCTACAAGCCGGCCGCCCGCGTTCTTGAGACCGCCCCCGCACGCAGTCACGCATAGAGGCAATGCAGCAGCCCCACGGGCAATCTCTCCACCGCAGTCGCAAGCTTTCCAACCGTACACCCGGTCCAGATCGGCACCGCCAGAGCTTCGCGCATCGATGCAACTAGCAGTTGTGCAAAGGTTATCGACAGTGCTTGCGCAGGCCGTCCTGACTTGATGGGTTCGGCCCAACCCTCCCCAGACCTCCCGAAAAACCTCACCTTAATGTTAGCGGCGTGCTTGAAACGACGCGGCCTTCAGACGTGTTGAACTCCAAAAGCACGGAAAAACGGTCCCGAAAAACCTCACCATAGAGCCATCTGAGGGTTTCCAACCGCCTAAAAAAGAGCCCCCGAAAAACCTCACCTTTGCGAAATCCAACAAAAATATTCAATGATTTCAGCAACTTATAGATTGCACTTTAGCGGCACCGTCCGCGAACACTCCCGAAAAACCTCACCTCAAAGCCGATTTAGGTGAAATCTGGCATTTTTGATCGCGGTCGTCACGGCCCTGAAAAATCTCACCGTTCGATTTCCGCGACCGTAAAACGCAAACCCCTTCGGCAGCGTCAGTAGGGCTTTTCCGGGCGATGGAAGCTATTCTGGTCCCGTATTTCCTCACCTTGGCGGTCACCACGCACCCAAACGACTCCTGAAAAACCTCACCTTTGAGCCAAACCGGGGCATTTCGCGGACGGTACATGCGACAAAATCCGATCTCCCGAATTTCCTCACCTTTGACACGAGGCGATCGACCAACTCATCAGCGTCGCCCCGACATTCAGCCCGAAACCCGGCCTCGCTCCCGAAAACTCTCACCTTAGGCACCGGAATGCACAGAAATGAGGCAAAAATGCCACCCCTTCCCCGTAAAATCTCACCTTCGGTTCGCGTTTTCTCCCGACTTGACTCACCAATGAGGTTAACGAGCTCAAAATAAGGCCGAAATTGGGCGGACGAACACATCCCGAAAGCGCTCACCTTCGCCCCGGTCGGGCGTCGGACAGACTTTCGAGCGCTGCCGGGCGATCCCCGGCGTTCAGGTCCTGCAAAATCTCACCTTTGGTCATACCGCACTTTTGAGGTGGCTCCTGAACCCGCTCACGTTCTGTCCCGGACCCGCTCACCGAGGCCCCCGAACCTCATCACTCGACAGTCCCGCAAGACCTCACCACCTCTCCCGCAAAGCTTCACCTTACCGGGCTGGAACCCTTGCCAGATAAGGCTTTGCCGTGGCGTTAACGTTTTTAACATGGGTTCAAAGGTGTTTACTTTTATTACTCTCTAGCATTTCCCCGCGTGTCCTTCGGACAAAGCCTTCCAACCAAAGTAGCCATCATGAAGCGTTCGTGAAACAGTGCGCGATCGCTGTAAAACCTTTAAAAGCGCTTTCTTTACAAGACCTTATTGGCTATTCTTCGTTTTGTTTCACGGAAAAAACCAGCTAGCACAAATCCGCCGCCCCACGTCTGGCAGCAAAACACGCCTTTTCGCTAATCCGTGTTCCAGTCCAACAAATACGTAGCAAACAGTACGTAAATTGTTATGATTCATCCAATTCGAGCGACATCGAGGTATACATGAATCTGGATCAGGAACGGCAATCCATTCGAAACGAGCTTGAAGCGCTGCGAGCCAATGGGGCACGGCGACAAGAACTTTCGCTGCACGCATGCAAGCGTCTGTTTTTTGATCTGGGAATCCGGCCCTCCATGGCCGCCGTTCGTGATCTGACCCAGACCGGCAGCGCGAGCGACATTCCAAAAGATATTGACCACTTCTGGGAGCGCATCCGAAATGTGTCGCGCGTGAAAGTTGGCGCCGGTGCTATCCCCAAAGCACTCGAAGACCGTGCCGGCGAATTGCTGGGCGCACTTTTCGAAGAAGCCGTCGCTCATGCACACACAACGCTCGACGACGAGCGCGAGGAAATTCGCGCGCAAATCACCGCCGCCGACCAACGCGCTCGAGAAGCGGAAATTCGCCAGCAAGCATCGGAAGACGCGATCAAGCGCAGCGAATTGCGAGCGGAGGCCGCCTGGGAACGTGTTCGCGCGCTCGAAGCCGAGTTGTCGAACGCGACCACACACGGGAATGCTCACCAGGAAGGCTTACAGGCGACGGTGCGCCGACTCGATCACGAAAATGAAGCGCTTCGTCAACGCCTCGACAACGAACTCGCGACTAATGCGGCGCTGCGGGACCGGATCGACGCATTGCACGTCGAATTGCGCCAAAGTACCGAACACTATGCGCAGCAGATCAAGGACGCCGTCGCCGAAGCTGAGCGGCGTGTCAAGCCGATGCTGGTCGAGCTCGATTCCCTGCGCAGCATGGCGGGCACTTACCAGTCCGGGGTGCGCGACGCGAGCCGCAAAGAATTTGAGTTTATTCAGCAAATCGCCGCGGCCAAGGCGCGCGGCGACCGGCTCGACGCTCAGTTGCGCGAGCAATCCGACGAAGTGGACGCGCTCACGAAAGAAGTCGCCGTCCTGCGCGGTCAGCAAGGTATCGATCCGGCGATCGCGAGTCTGCTTTGCTCGCTGGTCGAAGCCCGCCGGTTGACGGGCGACGAATTAAAGGCGATCGGCACTGCGGCAGACGGCCATGTCGCCCTGCCGCTGCGGTGTCCAAAATGCGAGGAAGGTGAGCCGGAACTGTCGCAAGTGGATCACCGCTTCGAACTGCAATGTCCGGAGTGCGATCACTCGTCGGGTCTCGGGGAATCAAGGCTGGAGGCAGTTAGCCGGTTTTTGTCGAGCGACCCGATTGCGACGTCGGCGTGACGTTTGCCCCGGCGCAATAGCGGACAAATTGCCAAAGGTGAGGAAATTCGGGACTCGAAAGGTGAGGAATTTCAGGACTCGCTGGCTCCCCTTTTCCTCGTCAAACGCCCGTCGCGCCTAGGTGCTGGCAAAGGCGGAACAGCCGGATCCGGCACGTCCGCGGCAGGGGAATCCTGCTGATCCATCCAGTTTTGCCACGCGCGATACAGACGGTTCGCCGACACCGCCTGCACAAAACCCAGCCACTGCCCGACCAGTTCCGCCTCGACCCCACTCTCGAACAGATCGGCCGCAAACGTGTTACGCAATGTTTGCGGACTGGCTCGCGACGCCCGCGACTCGGCGATCCCGGCGCCGTCGATCAAGGCGTCGACCGCGCGCAGCATGGTGGCTTTATGCATCGGCCGTCCGGAAGGGGATGCCGGAAAAACCAGGTTACCCGCCAATTCCGACAGACGCCGTTCGGCGAGCCACGCGTCGAGAATAGCCGTGGCGAAAGGTGCGAGCCGGGTGCGCCGCGTCAGCATCGGGTTGGCTGACTCGATGGTCACCCAAGGTGATCCCGCATTCACGCAACTAACCGTAATTGCAGCAGCCTCGCCCGTCTTCAACCCGCCACCTAAAAACACAGCGATCAAAGCGCGGTCGCGCCGCTCTCTCCAACGTTGCGCCGCAGACAAATCCGGCAACGGCGAAAACAGATGCGCGATCAGCGCGGTTCGTTCGGCGTGGTTGAGAAAGCCGGTCGGCTCGTTATCGCGCGCGTTTCGCCACGCTGCTTCGCCATCCTGAGCAATGAAGCGCGCCGGATTGGTCGAAGCGGATTCGATTTCGCGCACATGATCGAGCACCCGCTCGATCAGCCGCAAATACCGCATACGCTGAGTCTTTTTGACGTCGAGCACAGCGACGAATTCGGCAATCGTGTGAGCGTCGACCGTGACCAGACTCTTCTGACGCACGCTCAGCCAATCGAGAAAAAGCCCCCATTGCGCCTGGTAGACTTCAGCGGAAGAACGGCGGAAATGTTGTTTGGCAAGCCATGCATCGAATGCGATTTGCGGGTCGCGGCGCCAGTCTTCACGTTGCTGATCGAAGAGATCCGTGGACGGCGCAGGACGCGGGCTTGGGTCGGTCAGATGAGGAGGTGACATGCGCTATTCTTCCGTTAGTTGCACACATTGTAGATGGCAACCGCTGGAAATGCAGCCCCGGTTCAGTCGCCCCAAGCGCGCGCGTGTTTCAGGGGCGCGTTCTCCGACGACGGCTGCGCAGCGCGGCGTGCGGCCTCCTCATAGGCACTGACTGCGAACGCGAACACCGCCGGCAGTGCCGTGGACGTGCCGAAGTCCACGGCCTCGTCCGTTTCCGGATACGGCAGGTCGGACGGCCGTTGAAAAAGGCCCAGCATCACCGCGTCATGTCGGCTGGCGAAGCCGAGATCCGCGAGCGCTTCGGCTTCGATGGCATGCAGCAAACGCCAGGTGAGCGGCACCTGCTGCACGATGTAGCGCGCAGCAATATTGCGCACGATGCGTTCGAGATCGCGCGCCGCGGTTTGATAGCGCAGCGCGGCCAGAGCGTGGTCAGTCGAGTCGGTTGTCAGCTTATTCATGATCGGCTCCAGTCGATACCCTGTACTGTACAAATATACAGTGTCGGACGCAACCTCGGCCGAAGTGCCGATTCCGCCAACTGCTAGCCACGGTGCGCCGGAAAATCAGCCGTGAATCACCACCAGCAGAGCCTTTGCCTCGCCCTTTCCGGCGTTGCGGATAGCATGCGGCTCGTCGGCGACATAGCGCGCGGTGTCCGCTGCCTTGAGCCGTTTCGTCGCGCCGGCCGCCTCGATTTCGACTGACCCTTGCAGCACGGTCAGATGTTCACGCGTGCCAGGCTCGTGCGCGTTCGACACCAGCGCCCCGCCCGGTTGCAGCGTCAACTCGTACCACTCGAACTTGCCGGCCAGCTCGATTGGCCCCCACACGCGCAACTGGTACTTCGCGTCGTGCCCGCTCAGCGTGGGAATCTCGTGCGGACCGGAGACGGCGATTGCTTCGGGCGTCTTTTGCGGCGCAAACAGCGAATCGAGGCTGACGCCGAGCGCATTCGTCAGCCGCCAGGCGACCGCAATGGTCGGATTCGCCTTGTCGCGTTCGATTTCCGAAAGCATCGATTTCGACACGCCGGCCGCGCGCGACAGATCGTCGAGCGTCATGCGCCGTTCGGCGCGCAAACGCTGAATCTGTTCGCCGACGCGCGGCGGCGCCGCGACTGCCGGGACCGAAGTTGCGCCTGGGATGGGCGCCGCGTTGGCCGCGGCGCGGCGGATACCCGAACTTGCCATTTCCTGACCCATCGTTTAGAGTTGTTCGACATACCGGATTTTAGTTCGGAAAAACGAAAATATCCGATAAAACTGACAGCCGACTATAACAGGCCGCCTCGTGGTCGCACATGCCGAACACGCCGACACGGGCGCTATCACCCTTTCAGGAGTCTGGTTCATGCGTGACCTATACCTCGCCCATCTGCGCGGCACCCTCGAGCAGATTCGCGCTGACGGCTTTTACAAGAACGAGCGCGTGATCGCCAGCCCGCAATCGGCCGACATTCGTCTGGCTAACGGCACCGACGTGCTGAACTTCTGCGCGAACAACTACCTCGGTCTCGCCGGCGACGCACGGCTGATCGACGCCGCCAAGCAAGGCCTCGACAACGATGGCTTCGGCATGGCGTCGGTGCGTTTCATCTGCGGCACGCAAACCGTGCACAAGGATCTGGAGCACGCACTCGCCGCGTTTCTGCAAACGGACGATTGCATCCTCTACTCCAGCTGCTTCGATGCGAACGGCGGCCTGTTCGAAACCCTGCTCGACGAAAACGACGCGATCATCAGCGACGAACTGAACCACGCGAGCATCATCGACGGCGTGCGGCTTTCGAAGGCGAAGCGCTTTCGCTACAAGAACAACGATCTCGCCGATCTCGAAGCGAAGCTGATCGAAGCGAAGGCCGCCGGCGCGCGCTTCACACTGATCGCGACCGACGGCGTGTTCTCCATGGACGGCATCATCGCCGACCTCGCCGGCATCTGCGATCTGGCCGACCGTTACGGCGCGCTCGTGATGGTCGACGACTCGCACGCAGTGGGTTTTGTCGGCGAACACGGGCGCGGCACGCCGGAACATTGTGGCGTGCTGTCGCGCATCGACATCATCACCGGCACGTTGGGGAAGGCGCTGGGCGGCGCATCGGGCGGCTACGTGGCCGCGCGTAAGGAGATCGTAGAGTTGCTGCGGCAGCGTTCGCGTCCCTATCTGTTCTCGAACACGCTGACGCCGAGCATTGCCGCCGCTTCGCTGAAAGTGCTGGAACTACTGGCGAGCGATGAAGGCGCGCAATTGCGCGCACGCGTGCGCGAAAACGGCGCGCACTTCCGCAGCAAGATGAGCGCGCTCGGTTTCACGCTCGTGCCCGGCGAACATCCGATCATTCCGGTCATGCTCGGCGACGCACAACTCGCTTCGAAAATGGCCGATGCAGTCCTGAAGGAAGGCGTGTACGTCATCGGCTTCTCGTTCCCGGTGGTGCCGAAAGGCCGCGCACGCATTCGCACACAGATGAGCGCCGCGCACACGCCCGAACAGATCGACCGCGCGGTGGATGCATTCGCCCGCGTCGGCCGTGAACTCGGTGTCATCTAATACGGAGGCGCACATGAAAGCATTGGCAAAACTCGAACGCGCTCCCGGCCTCACGCTTACGGACGTCAAGAAACCCGAAGTCGGCCACAACGACGTGATGATCCGCATCACGCGCACCGCGATTTGCGGCACCGATATTCACATCTGGAAGTGGGACGACTGGGCGCAAAAAACGATTCCCGTGCCGATGCACGTCGGTCACGAATACGTGGGTGAGATCGTCGAAATGGGCCAGGAAGTGCGTGGCTTTGCAATCGGCGATCGCGTGTCGGGCGAAGGGCATATCACCTGTGGCTTCTGCCGCAATTGTCGCGCGGGCCGCCGGCATTTGTGCCGCAATACGGTCGGCGTCGGCGTGAACCGTGAAGGCGCGTTTGCCGAGTATCTGGTGATTCCGGCGTTCAACGCATTCAAGATTCCGCCCGAGATTTCCGACGACCTCGCTGCGATTTTCGATCCGTTCGGCAACGCCACGCATACCGCGCTGTCGTTCAACCTGGTCGGCGAAGACGTGTTGATCACCGGCGCCGGACCCATCGGCATCATGGCGGTGGCGATCGCGAAACATGTGGGCGCGCGCAATGTCGTGATCACCGACGTCAACGACTATCGCCTCGACCTCGCGCGCAAGATGGGCGCGACGCGTGCGGTCAACGTCTCGCGTGAATCATTGCGCGACGTGATGGCGGACCTGCACATGACCGAAGGTTTCGACGTCGGCCTGGAAATGTCCGGCGTACCGAGCGCGTTCACCGGCATGCTCGAAGCGATGAACCACGGCGGCAAGATCGCGCTGCTCGGCATTCCGCCCGCGCAGACCGCGATCGACTGGACTCAGGTGATCTTCAAAGGCCTCGAAATCAAGGGCATTTATGGGCGCGAGATGTTCGAGACCTGGTACAAGATGGTCGCGATGCTGCAAAGCGGTCTCGATCTTTCGCCGATCCTCACGCACCATTTCAAGGTCGACGACTATCAGGAAGCGTTCGCCACCATGCTGTCAGGCGAGAGCGGCAAGGTGATTCTCGACTGGACGGCCGCGTGAGTTAGCATGTGAACATGCTTTAGCGCGCGCAATCGCAGCAGCGCGCACAACTCAAGAAAACGCTCAGGCAAAACGCCCGCACCGCGCTTACCCGTCTGCGGGCGTTTTAACGAACTCGGCCTGAATGCGCACATGAATATCGTCGCCGACGGCCGGATACCACGTCGCCAGGCCGAACTTGGCGCGACTGAAATGACCCTCGGCAGAAAAGCCCAGCGTGTCTTTCTTCGTGAGCGGATCCGGGGCAAAACCATTGAAGGTGACGTCGAGCGTGACCGGTTGCGTGACGCCGCGAATCGTCAGATCGCCGGTCAACATGCCGCGCGATTCACCCGTGCGCTCAAAACGCGTGCTGACGAAGCGAATCTCCGGATAGCGCTCCACGTCGAGCATGTTGGCGCTCTTCACCATCTTGTCGAGCAACGGAACATTCGTATCGACGCTCGCGGCGTCGATCGTTACCGATGCCGTGCTCTTGTCCAGACCGCCTTCGTTCCAGTCGAGCTGTCCCTTCTTGCGATCGAAGCGCGCTGTGAAGCGTGAATACTTGAAGTGATCGATGTCGAAGGTAATGCTGCAGTGATCCGGATCGATTTCGTAGCGGCCGGGCGGCACGCGCGTTTCGTTCTGGCTGACCGTATGCGTGAGCACTTGTACAGGCGTGCAGGCCGCCGCCGTCAGTAGCGTTGCGCTGAGCAAGGCGCGCACGAACGTGGCGCGGAGAATCAGTGTGCTCATGAAGTTCGTTCCCGTTGACCGATCGTGCCCAAGATAACAGTTCGCGCAGCCAACCTGCAAAAACGCAAAAGACTTGACGAGGGAGAATGATCGTTCTACCCTTCGTCCATGGCTACCGAAACTCACACTGAATCAGTCACACCCGGCAGCGCGCGCGAGCGGCTGCTGGACGCGGCTGAGGCGCTAATCTACGCCGGCGGCATTCATGCAACCGGCGTGGACGCGATCGTCAAGCAGTCCGGCACGGCGCGCAAAAGTTTTTACACGCATTTCGAATCGAAAGACGCGCTCGTGGCGGCCGCGCTCGACCGGCGCGACGAACGCTGGATGAACTGGTTCATCGCGGGCACGCAACGGCATGGCAAGACGGCGCGCAAACGCCTGCTCGGCATGTTCGAGGTGCTGCGCGAATGGTTTGCATCGGAGGACTTTCACGGTTGCGCGTTTCTGAATGCGTCCGGCGAGATTGCCTCCGCGGAGGACCCGATCCGGATCGTCGCGCGCCATCACAAGGAACGCCTGCTGGCGTTCGTGCGAACCGAATGCGATGCATTCGCGGCGGAGTCGGACATCGACGCCCGCCGCACGGCGCGCTTGTCGCGTCAATGGCTGATCTTGCTCGACGGCGCCATTGCCGTGGCGCTGGTGGGCGGCGAGCCCGATGCCGCGCTCGACGCGCAAGCTGCAGCCCAAGTCCTGCTCGACGCGGAGTGCCCGGGCGAGCCAGGCATACAGCCAAGCAAACGACCGCCATCCCGGCGAACCGCAACCTGACTGAGGAACTATCATGGCCGACTCGATTGAAACCCGCCCGCCGCTGCCGCCCTTCACACGCGAAACCGCGATCCAGAAAGTGCGCGCCGCGGAGGACGGCTGGAATACTCGCGACCCCGAGCGCGTGTCGCTCGCCTACACGGTGGATAGCGTATGGCGCAACCGCGCCGAATTCACGAATGGTCGCGCGGAGATTGTCGGCTTGTTGCGCCGTAAATGGGCGAGAGAACTCGATTACCGTTTGATCAAGGAACTGTGGGCGTTCACCGATAACCGCATCGCCGTGCGTTTTGCCTATGAATGGCACGACGATTCGAACAACTGGTTCCGCTCGTACGGCAACGAGAACTGGGAATTCGACGAGCACGGACTGATGGCGCGCCGTCACGCCAGCATCAACGATATGCCGATTCGCGAAGCGGACCGTCTTTATCATTGGCCGCTCGGCCGCCGCCCCGATGATCATCCGAGCCTGTCCGATCTCGGTCTCTGACTTTCCACAGGTGAACGCGTGATACGCGTTCACCGCTCTGCCATCGATTCTCCGTTACTGTTGTGTCTGCGCGGCCGGGCACGTCTTGTGCCCGCGCGCCCGAGCGTCTCCTCAACATCGCGTGTGCGGCTTGAGGTACAGTGCGCGACGGACGGCATGCAAGCATACCCAGAACATAGATGACGCCGGCGCTCGACCGGTGGCGGAGAGGACATGCATTTTCGGCAGATCAACAGGAACTTGCGACGTACTGCAATGGCGCTCGTTGCCAGCCTGGCCGCGGCGTCCGCCGCGCATGCGGGCAACTGGTGCGAGGGCGGCATATGGGTCGACGCCATGCTGGGTTCGTATCACATCAACCCCGACCCGAACACCCATTTCGAACAGTTCAACCCGGGCCTCGGCGTCGAATGCTGGCTCAATAACCAATGGGCGTTGACGGCCGGCGGTTTTCGCAACTCACTGCGCCGGCCTTCCTATTATGGCGGCGGTGTATGGGCGCCGGAGTTCGCGCACTGGGGTATCGTGCGGATCGCGGCGATCGGCGGGATCATCTCGGGTTATAACTATGGCAACTGGGGCTTGGGCCGCAATCATACGATCGGACCGGTGGTCGCGCCGATCGTCATGGTCGAATACAAGCGGGTGGGCGCGAACTTCATTGTGATTCCGCCAATCCCGTCAGATGATCTTCCGTTCACCATTGGGTTTCAGGTGAAGGTGAAGTTCTGATCGAGGTCTCAATTCACAAATAAGCCGTGACTTTTCAAGCCAGCCCGCGAGGGTGAGACGTTCCAGGAGATCGCGTACAAAAGGTGAGGTATCCCAGGAGGTGAGCCATCACTGCGATTCAAGCGCACCTGAACCTCACCTGAGCCGACGGTGAGGATTTCCAGGGAGTCCTCGCCATGATCGCCGACGGTGACATATCTTTTGCCCTGCACCTCACCGTGTAGTGGCGCGGCGCGATGCCGCGACCGTCAATCTGCTTACATCCTCTTCCATATACAAACAAAGCGCGAGCGCGCCGACGCGCCGCGCGTCCCTCGCGAGAACCGCTCGAACTGCGCAAGGCGACGCGCACCGAGGCGCAAGCGTGCGGCGATAGACATTGCTCGTTCAGGGTGTAACGGCTTCGTAAAACACGACCCCTTGCCGGTTGATAAGTTGCGGGTGACACGAGGTGTCTTACTCGAAACGCGAATGACGATGCCGATGACTGGCCGAACGGCCTGACAGTCAATGCTCCCGATAGCCACGGGTGACCACTCCGACACGCCATGCCCCGATACCACCTAGGTGCCAACCGTCACGCCTACGATTATCCGCAGGGATCTCCGGATCCCACGAGACATCCCTCAGCGTTTCATTTCCTGGAGCATTGAACATGCGCGTCTCCGGCATAAACCAAAGCTACATCACCAGCGAAAGCAACGACCCCTCGACCGATGAGCAGAACGCCGGCAACTCCGCGTCCAGTTCAGGCTCGGCTCAGGACAGCGCCAGGCAATGGAGCATGCGGGCCGCTAGCCCAAATGCTGCGGGTAGCAACGCGTCAGCGCCCTCGCCGGGCAACACAGGCAACCGCCCGCAGCGACCCGCCAAAGATACGGGTGGAACCCATGAGGCGCTGGCGAAAATGCGGAATGGCATCGCTCCTCGGGCTCACCTCACGACGAAGCGCCGCGCGAATCTTCACGCTCGTCAGCATGCGTCTGCCGCTCACGACGTAAGCACGTTGTCCACCGGGGTTATTCCGGAAGTAGGGAGAGCCGGCGTTAGAAACGAGTACCACCTTGGCTCGGTCATGCCTGCCGCCTTGCAACACACTGACGAGTCCGACAACGGCGGGCCGCGAGTGAAAAGGGGTCCAGTTTTCAGCAAATGCATCATGGATCGTGGCGGCAACGCTTTGAGGCGAAACTCCGTTGCCTTCGAACGATTCGATCAGGTCGATTATCCGGAGAGCCGCGGGCAGGCGAATGGCGGCCTATGTGAAGGCATGGTTCGAGAAGCCATGCGGCGGGTCGACCGCGCCCGAGGCGATCAGCCAACGACAACTGGATCTCAGGATCAGCGCACGTCGCCGTTAATGTCAGCCGTGCGCGACATGCATGCGGACGCCATTCCCTCCAGCACGCGGAGAGACATGTTCGATCGCATCCAGAACTTCCAGACCGGTAGAACCACGCTTGGCTTCAGCCACTATGTGCCGCAGCCATCGACCACCTTCAATAACCCCAACGTGTCGCGCGATACCCGGATCGACTGGTTCCTCGGCGACTTGAACACGTCGCTGCGCAATCCCAACGACATTGCGTATGTCCAATTGAGCTTGGAGGGGCCAGGGGATCGAAGGGACTACGGGCACGCTATTCTCATCCAGAGGGGAGCCAACGATCACTATTCGATTTTCGATCCCAACAATGGCGCATTCGAATATGCAAACTGGACCAGTACAGCAGAAGCGCTAAACCAATATATGGACTCCGCCTTCGGGGTCCGCTCCTCTTTCGACGAACTGCCCTTTTACGGAGCCGGGAGCGAGTATAAAGTCATGCCGTTCAAAATGCAGGTGTACTCCTCGACGCCGCAAGCAAATCCAGCGCCGCCGCCAGTTCTCGCACCGCAACGGGGAACGGCCGGTCATGGGCCGCCCGAGCCCGACTGTGAAAATCAGATCTATCAAGAGCATGCGGCCTCCTCAAACGGACTATCGCTCGACGCACTCTTTCCGAGCGGCGCGGAGCGATCCGGCCTCCGCAGTCCGGGCGAGAGCTTGGGAACCTATGTGCTACAGGAAGTCGCCAACGGGAGAGCGTCGCGCCTCACCGCCGCCACAGCCGCGTTGAGCCGCTCGCTGAGCGACCCGAATACACGCCAAGCCGTCGTCGCCGATCTGAATGCGCGTCACGAACAGTACCAGTCGGCGTCTACCGCAGCTTTGGTGAATCACACCCGGCACAGCGGCAGTTTCAGTACTTCAAATGCAGACGATCTCATCAACGATCTGAGAACAAACTTTAGGGATCCGTATGTTGGCGAAGGCTCAGCAGCCCATTTCCACAACGAATTCGCGGTCATCGATATGTCGCTGCCCTCCCAAACCGCCGGAACGTCCGGACGAGAACCTAGCCGACCGATCATCGTGCATCGGCTCGATCTCGCTCTCGACTTCGAGCACGCTCAATACGAGCTTTACGATCCCAATTTCGGGGTCTATACGTACCAGGGTTTTGAAGATCTGTCGGCCGCTATGCGCCGCATCTACAACGAAGGATATACGGCCGATGGCGGAATCATCCATGCCACGACCACGTGGTTCTCCGGCGAAACCGAGAATATTGACTGGTATGCCACGGGACCGGGGCTACCATGGTTGTCACACGCACGAAACTTTACCTTGGACCATGCAGAACAAATAGGGGGGCTGGCGCCGAGAGGTCCGCTCGTACCACCACGCGCGGACCTGCCAGACGCACCGGTCACCGACCGTCCTCCGCTTGCATCCTTGGCGCTGCGATTCGAACATAAACGTTCAACCAATTCGCAAACGAGCACGGAACCGCGGGTGCTCTTTAGACCATCGACGGAGACACCAGAGGGAGTCGCGAAAAGAGGCGGGTTCAGTTCCGGACAGACACCGCTGCGGGACGTCAATCTGCAAATGCACAATTTTGACATCGCGGCCCACGCAGGGGAGACAGACAGCGCCGGCTACCTCGGAACATTCGCAAGTTTAGTTGCCGCCGAGGAGCGTCAGCGACATCAGTCCGCCGACGGCTATATCTACATTGTCGCGCCGTCCCCCAACATGGTGGATGTGAACGCCAGCCTCGGCCCACACACCCTCTCGCCAAAAAACCAAGAATTTGCCGCCATGGGGCACATCGACAACACGCAGATAGTCGGTTGGTACCGGACGCAAGACCTGCAAAATCCGGATGTAAAGCGGTTGACGATCAACCCGGTTTTTCGCTGGGACGTGTATAACTTTACGCGGGCCCCAGGAGCGCAGCCCCAATTGGCCCGCTTCCCGATGAACAGCCCTGCCTGGCAGGAGCCCGCCTACAAGCCATTCTCGTCAACGGTCGAGCGCAAGGGAAAGATCTATACCGCCCCGAAGCAAGACCCCAACCTGACACAGGCTGACTTCTATCTCGGTGCCGCGTTGAAAGTCCATCAGGCCAGAATGCGACAGTCGATCAACAAAGATTATCGCGGCCCGATGACCCTGCAGGCTTACGGCGGAAACGGGTCGTACATACTTTATGCCGACGAAACTGACAGCCTCCATGTCTACCAGGCTTCCTACGCCTCCGGCATACGGCGAAGCGAAAGGCAATTCGCAATGGGCGACGACGGTCGTTTCCACTTTGTGAACAACTACCAGAAGGTCTTACGTGTCGGTAGCGATGGTTACCTCTTCGTGGGCCCGATCCCCCCGGATTCACGGAACCTGAACGGTGTTTTTCGCTACGGTGGCACCAAGCCCTTCCAGCTCATTCATCTCGAGGACCAAAAATACCTGACTGTAGGCAAGTCTGTGTCTACACCGTTTGTCACTGACTACTACGCCGGAGACAGGTCGAACTGGCAACTGACAGATCCAGCCGGCATTGCGGTCACACCGCCCGCCTCAAACAAAAACACCTACTACAGGGAGACCACGGTCGGCACTCGCGAACAGTTGTATCAGTTCGATCAGAACCCGGATTCCATCTTGCCCCCGGGGACCACGCACTTCGTTACGCAAGTGCTGCTTGACCCTTTCCTAGGTAACTTCAGCGACTATATCAAGTATCTGGAACGAGTCGGTACAGCCGAAGAGGCGATTGAGTCGCTGGCGTCGGAGAATGCAGCCTGGATCTTCCGGGACGGCTTCTACGCAGTCCCAACTAGCCCGAACCAACTCGAAGTGCGAACGCTCGGCGGTAAGGCTGTCTGGCGGGCGACGGTCAATCCGAACAATGGTCGCGAGTCGTATGAAAGTCTCGGTCCGACCCAGAGCAACTTCAGGATTAACGACGATGTCTGGAAGGACTTTCAGCTCCGGGAGAGGGAAAGCCTGGAACTGGAAGACAAGCTGCTGGGGTCGCAACGAAGCCCCGGCACACCTGCGGGGTTGCACGGCGCGCAGCCTCGATCCCCCTTGTGACGACCATGCCGCCATTGACTTCCCGGCAGTTGGAACGCCATCCGCCGCGACGGCCGTTGTGCGGCCGTTGTGCGGCGGTTGGCGAGCACACCGGAGGGATTCGCCGCTCGCCATCAGCGACGCCGAGCCCGCCGAAGCCCGCCGCGACCTGAGCACGCCGCTCGAGCAGCTATCCGACACGCAGCGCTTACCGATCGTGCACGTGAAGCCGCAGAGACTCTTCGTCCCTGAAACCACGAAGTTGACGGGATTGGCGGAACCAGCGATCAACGTCGGCGTGCATCGCCGACTAACAGCCCTGCTGGCCACGAAGATTCGAGGCACCGCATGAAAACGGATGAACGGGTTTCGCTTTTGTCGGCAGGCATCGCGCCTGTCGACCCAACGTCGTCGCGCGGTGTTTCGCACCGCCGATGCTCGTCGGCGGCGCCGGCTCGATCGTGCTGATGGCGCGCTGTTATGGCCTGCGACCCGAATAAGACGCCGAATTACATTTTCCGGCGATCACTATTTGCAGCAATGCGCGCGACTAGAGGCACCAGGCGAGGGTTGAACGCCGGAATCAAGCTATCACGACATTCAGCTCGAGCGACGATTGCATCAATGGTGACTCGTGCGACCGCGCGTTGTGCACGCTTCGCAAAGTGCTTCAGACGACGGTCACTGACCGGTTGCCGCGCCCATACCAGCGCTGCGAACCAACCGATCACCGTCCATCCGAGCAAGATGTTCACCATGGTCACCGCAAAGGCGTCTTTGCGTTCTCTGGCGTCCGCGATCATTGCGGGCGCCAGATAGAGCATCAACGCGCCCAGAACCACCGCACCTTCGATAATTTTCGACATTTCGACACCTCGCTACAGCCCTGGCCATCAGGCGACCGCCACATTAGTGACCTGAGTACAGACGACCAACAGACTCCGCAGGTTGACGGCTGCCAGACTGCGAAGATGACGCAACTACGCCACCGTATGAATCATTGACGGAGCCGACCGCATTGTTGCGTTCGGCTGCGACGGTTTGCGCGCTCTGGCCTCGCTGCGACGCCGGGGCGCCTACCGACGGGCGATAAGAAGGTGCCGGACCATAGCCGCTGGCAAACGCAGGAGCGGCGAAAGCGGTAGCGGCTGCGACGAGCAAAGCTGCAAGAAGTTTGCTTTTCATGATGAATCTCCAATGCGGTTTTTAAGAGCGCCGCGAGTCGAGTGAGACGCGCGCCGCTGACAAGGTTCAGTTTAGGCGGTGTCTATCTTTCTTCTATGCCGATAGCGTGAAATCACAATTGCTACAAACCGAACAATGGTGCAGCGGCGCTCATGGCGGGTTTCCGGCAGGAGTTCTGCTGCGATGTCGGAGACGGCGGAGCCCAGACGCCGGGCCAAAACTCTTGCGACGCAGCGTTTTCGTCGAAGGACGACGCGCTCACCGCGGCAGTGAGAGCCGTCCTCTGGCTTGTTGATATGGACGCGCGTCGAGGTGAGCGATTCCAGGATGGTGAGGAATTCCAGGAGATAGCGCCACACCGATGAACGGTGAGGAATTCCAGGAGGCGACACCACCACGAACAAAGGTGAGGAATTCCAGGAGACGACACCACCACGAACAAAGGTGAGGAATTCCAGGAGACGACCTCATCACGATCAACGGTGAAGCTTTCCAGGAGACAAGCGGATCAAACCTGATGACAGGTGAGCCGTCCTGAGAGTTAAAGCAGCACCTTCACCCCACACAAAAAAACGCCAAGGTGAGCCGTTCCAGGAGATCGCAAGCAAAGGTGTGCGATTCCAAGAGGTGAGTCGACGCCGCGCTGAATCCGCACTTGCGATAAGGTGAGGAGATCAGTCTGATCGCGACGGTGGCGACCGGCTATCTGACGTTGCTGTCCGATGAACGCCTGCTGCAGTTGACCGAAGACACGGTCAAGGCGGATCAGTCGACGTACGAGGTGACCCAGCGCGTTCGGAAACTGGGCAATTCTTCTCTTCTTCCTGAAGATCGAGTTGATAGCGACGGCTAGCACGTCGAGTTCGACGCTCTCAAGTCTGTTCGACGCGCAGCGCACGCTCTACACCGCGCAGCAGCAACTCGCGACCGATTCGCTGTCGCGGCAAGCCAATCTCGTACCTTGCACAAGGTGTTAGGCAGCGGTTGGGAGCAAGGGTGAGAGCGGAGAGGTGAGACTATTCGGGAGCCGGCGAGGTGAGAATCTGGCTACCTGTGCGCGCACTTCAAACACAAAGGTGAGGAAATTCGGGAGCAGAAGTCCGAACTGTCATCGAGTGAGTTTTTTCCATGAGCTTGACAGTGATTTCCTAGGAAACTAGTATTCGGTCAACGTTGATTCGATGCTTCCATCGAATAAACGCCCAACTCTGCTGGAGATCACCATGCCCACCAAGCTCGATGAAGCAAGCCATCGCGTTGCCGAAGACTGCGCGCAGCGCTCCCACGATGGCACGATCGACTTCGGCTCCGTCGTGCGCGCGCTCGGTGAGGCCGGCATCGAATCGTATTTCACCGATTACCGTCGCGGCGAGCATACGTACTACGCCGCCGGCGGCGGAACGCATGTGATCGCCTTGCCACTGCCGGACGTTGCCATCGCGGACGCGTTCGATGCCGACGCCGTCAACCGGGCTGTGCGTGGCGCGCAAAGCGGCGCGGTCAAATACGCCGAGTTCGTGCGCCGAACTCTGGCCGCCGGATGCGTTGGCTATTTTGTCTGGATCGCGGGACGCCAGGTGCAGTATTTCGGCCGACGCGGTGAAGTTCACGTCGAGCGCTTTCCTCAATGACGCCCCGCGCCTTCGCCAAGGAAATCAAGGCGGCACTCGTGCCGCACGCCGACGCAGAGCGCGCGCTCGCAATGCGTGCCTACATGCGTGATCAGTTCGAGTTTATCGGCGTGCCGACGCCGCTGCGGCGGCACGCTGTAACGCCGGTCTTCCGGCGGCTGCCGGTGGAGAACGCCGATCACTTGCTGGCGTGCGCCAATCTCCTATGGACGATGCCGGCGCGCGAATACCAGTACGTCGCGACGGATCTGCTGGCGCGCAACTGGAAGACGCTTGCGATGGCCGATATCGCGCATCTGCTGACCATCGCACAGCATGCTTCGTGGTGGGATTCGATCGATCCGCTCGCCGCTGTGGTCGGCGACGTGCTGAAAGCGGCGCGAGTCGAGACGCCGCAGGCGCAGGCCACGATGGACGCGGCGCTTCAGCACGAATCGCTGTGGGTGCGGCGCATCGCGATGATTCATCAACTCGGCTGGCGCGAGCATACCGACGAAGATCGCCTCTTCGGCTATGCGCGTTCGCTAGCAGCGGAAAGCGACTTCTTCATCCGCAAAGCCATCGGCTGGGCGTTACGGGATTACGCGCGGCACGCTCCCGAAGCGGTGAGCGGCTTTCTTTCGGCCTCACGAGACCTCATCTCCCCGCTCACGTTGCGCGAAGCGTCAAAGCATCTGCCGGCGATTCGCTGACATCGAAAAAGGCATAGATTAACGGCGTTTTATCCAGAAACTTTAGCAATAAATTTAACGCGTCGAATGCGCTCTAAAAGTCTGCAGTCATCGCTGAGTAACATGCGTGCGCAATACTCCGCAGCGCTGCAAGTCAGACCAAATTTCGCATAAAAACGCGCTGCTCCCAACGAGGGCTGACGCGAAGGCCAGACCCCGGGGGGTTTACATGACTATTCGTCATCGCATCACGCTATTGGTTGTTTTGATGTTTGTCGCCTTATCGGCGATCGGCGGCTACGCCGTCTATCAGACGCGCGGCAGCGCGGTCGAGGTGCGCAAGGTGACGGAAGGCGTCGTGCCTAGCGCGCTCGCTTCCGCCGACCTCGTGTCGCAAGTGAAGGATGTACAACTCGCCACGATGACGCTGGTCTACGCGCCCGACGCCAACATGGTCGCCCAGGCACAGGACGAACTGAAGAAGAAGCGGGCCTCGCTGCAACAGGCGCTCGCTCTGCAAGCCCAAGATGCCGCGAGCCATGCCCAGAAGGGTCTCGTCTCTCAGGCCAACGACAGCCTCGAGAACTATTTCTCCGCGATCGCCGAGACGGCCAAAATGAAGGCCGACGGCAAGAACGAACTCGCGCAGGCCTATCTGTTTGCCAACGTCGCGCAGTATCGCGACGAACTCGAAGGGATCGTCGAAACCCTGCGCGTCGAGAAGAATCGCGAGAAAGACGAGGCGATCAGCACGCTGAACACCACGCTCTCGACCACGACCACGGCAATCGCCGTCGTCACGGGCATCGCGATCATTCTGCTGACCTCCATCGGCTCGCTGCTCTACCGGCAGATCACGCGCCCGCTCAGCCGCATGCAAGCGATGATGAGCGAAATCGCTTCGAGCCAGGACTTCACGCGGCGCGTGCCGGTGGGCCGGCTCGACGAGATCGGCCATTCGATCGTCGCCTTCAACGGCATGATCGAGAGGATTCAGGAAAGCTCGGCGCAACTCAAGCAGAAAACCGCCGACATTCAGGCGATGTTGCAGAACATGCAGCAAGGCATTCTGACCGTAATCGACGGCGCCGTGATCCACGCAGAGTACTCGGCGTATCTGGAAGACATCTTCGAAACGAAGGATATTGCCGGGCGCGGTTTGATGGATCTGGTATTCGCGGACACCGATCTCGGTTCGGACGCGCTCTCGCAAGTCGATGCGGCCGCGCACGCGTGTCTCGGCGAAGACTGCATCAACTTCGCTTTCAATCAGCATCTGCTGGTCGGCGAGATTTCCAAACGCATGCCCGATGGCCGCGTGAAGATTCTCGACCTGAGCTGGTCGGCGATTACCGATGAAAACGACGTGATCATGCGCCTGATGCTCTGCGTGCGCGACGTCACCGAATTGCGCAAGCTCGCGGCGGAAGCCAGCGAGCAACGTCGCCGCCTCGATATGATCGGCGAGATTCTCGCGGTCAGCGAGGAGAAGTTCCACCACTTCATCGAAAGCTCGGCTGGCTTTATTAGCGAGAACGAGCGGATTATCCGCAAGCATTCGGAGGCGGATCACGCGGCGATTGCAGAACTGTTCCGCAACATGCACACCATCAAGGGCAATGCGCGGACCTACAACCTGCAGCATCTGACCAACGTCGTGCACGAAACCGAGCAGAGCTATCACGAACTGCGGCAACCGGACGCGGATCGTTCATGGGATCAGGAACATCTGATGCGCGAACTGACGCGCGTGCGCGAAGCCATCGAAAGCTACGCGAAGATCAACGAACAGAGCCTTGGCCGCAAGAACAAGAACCAGACGGACGCCGCGGCCAGCTCCGGCCACTACGTGATGGTCGCGAAGGACCATATCCAGCATACGCTTAGCATGCTGGAGCAGACCAACGCTGGCCAATTGCACGAACTTCAGTCGATGCGCGATGCACTGCGCCGCACGCTGCGTGCACTGGGCAGCGAAAGTGTGCGCGACGCGCTCGCCGGCGTGTTGGACTCGCTGCCGTCGCTCGCGAGCGAATTGGGCAAGCCTGCGCCGAACGTGCGTATCGACGACAACGGCTATCGTCTGCGTGGCCAGGCGGGCAGTACGCTGAACAATGTGTTCATGCATCTGCTGCGCAATTCGATGGATCACGGCATTGAAACCGCCGAGGCGCGCAGCGCCCACGGCAAAGCGCCGGCCGGCACGATTGCTGTCGAAGTCGGCGTCGGCAACGGCGCGCTACAGATCACGCTCAGCGACGACGGCCGCGGCCTCGCGCTCGAGCGCATTCGCGGCATCGCCATGGAGCGCGGCTGGATCGGCCGCGACGACACGCTGAGCGACGAAGCCATCGCCGATTTCATTTTCCGGCCGGGTTTCTCGACCGCGGAGACGGTCACGGAGTTGTCGGGCCGCGGTGTCGGTATGGATGCCGTGCGCGACTTCCTCAAGCGCGCGAACGGCAGCATCGAACTGCGCTTCACCGACGATCACAAGGGCGCGGCGTTCCGTCAGTTCCAGACGATCGTCTGCCTGCCGGACAGCCTTGCCGTCGATACGCTCGGCGTGGAAGCGCGTGGCGAAGCCGGCGCACTGCAACTCGACGCGATGGCCGACTGAGCGCCGCATCGGCGTACGTCGCGACGGAATTCGAAGGGAACGGTTGTGATTCAACAGTATGTATTGGCGGCGGCGGCAGGCAGCGCGATGACCGCGTTGCTGGCACTTGCCGCGCACAGGCTGCACAGCGCGAAGCTGACGGCACGGCTGCGCGCCGAAGCGCAAGCCAGCATCTCCAGGCTCGAGGCTGAGCGGGCCGATCACGGCGCAGCCATTCGCGAGCGAGAGCAGGCAGCGCATGAACTCCATGCCTTGACCGCGCAGTTGCGCGAGGAACTCGCGCAGCAATCAGGCAGCGCCGACGAACTGCGCGCCGCACTGAAAGCGGCCGCCGAGGACAAAGACCAGTTAGCGCATCAAGCGCGGCAGATCGCCGGCGAAGCCGAGCGTCTGAAGAGTCTCGGTGCGACGTTCGAGCGCTGGCACGAACAGATGATTTCGCTGATGACGCAAAACCACGACATGCACGCGAAAAATCAGGAGCTGTCGTCGATTGTGCGGCACGTGGTAATCGTCTCGCTGAACGCGTCGATCGAAGCGGCGCGCGCCGGTCCGGCCGGCCGTGGCTTCGCGGTGGTGGCGAGTGAAGTGCGCGCCCTCGCCGCGCGTTCCGAAGAGTTGTCGAAGAGCTATCGCGACAGTTTGCACCGCAACGACCTGACCACGACGTCCACGTTTCAGGACATTCAGGCGGGCGGCAAGATGATCGCGGCATCGCTCGCCAGCGTCGAGTCGCTGGCCCATCGGTTTCATTCGAAGCTGCACGAGGTGGCGGTGTGATCTCGGCCCACGCCAAGGACAGCTTCGACCGCATTTTCCGCACGGCCGCGCAGGCGCGTTTGCCGCCGGATTCAGGCGATCTGTGCGAGATCGAGCCGATAGCCTCAGCCAGCGCTGGTGCGTCGAAAGACACGCAAGTGGTCGTGCTGACCATTTCGTCGATCGTATTCAGACTGCTGCTGATTCTCCATTTCGACGAAGACGACAGCACGCGCAGCTACTACCTGAAAGACGCGGCCGACGAGCGACCCTTCCAGGAAGCCTTTCTGGAAATCTGCAACCTGTGTTGCGGGGCGATGAATCAGGAGTTGCTGCACTATTTCCCCGACCTCGGCATGTCGACGCCTTATGTGTTGAACGCGCGTTGCCTGCCGCATCTGCATGAATTGAAGCCGGCTCTGTTGTCGTCGTATTCGATCACGCTCGACGGCAGCGTGCGGCTTGCCGCGACGATATGCGTGTGCGCGCATGCGCCGCTCGACTTCGTCGCCGATACGAGCGCTGTCGAAGAAACCAGTGGCGAGCTGGAGTTGTTCTGACCGTGAAATGAATAGCCGCTGTGAGCAGGAGCGCGACATGAACATGAATGAGCCGGTCAGCAAAGTGCTGGTGCTGGACGACTGCCCGGCGCACAAAGAAGCGCTGAAGCGCTTTTGCGACGAGAACAATCTGGTCGGCGTGAAAGTCGGCAAGAACCGCTTGCAGTCGGTGCTGCGCTCGAACATCGATCTGGGCGCGGTGCTGTTTGCCGAAAGTTATGGCGGCTCGCCGGAAGCGAGCGCGGAGATCGCGATCAGGATCAACGCGGTGCGCCCCGAATTGCCGATCATCATGCGCCGGGATAACGACCCCGGCATGGACGGCTTGCCGGAGAGCTTGCGACGCGTGGTCTGCGCCGCGTACGTCGCGCACGATATGGCGCCGCTGCGCGAAGTGATCGACGACTACCTCTTCAGCCTGGATTATCCGAACGCGCTGGTGCGCGGCATCGCCGACATGACGCAGGCGATTCTCGGCGACGTGTTCAGGGACCTGACCATCACGTGCGACACGCCGTATATCGTGCGCGACCGCATCATCTTCGGCGAGGTGTTCAGTCTGATCCCGCTGGAAAGCGCATGGTGCCGCGGCTACATGATGATGCAGGCGGAAGAGACGCCGATCCTCGAACTGCTGGATCGTTATCAGATGATCGACAACGCGAGACATGGCGAAGCGGATTTCCGCGACCTGAACAGCGTGCTCGGTGAAGTGACGAATCTGATCTGGGGTTCGTTCAAGAACCGCTATGTCGGCGACGCGGACGCCTGGGCGCGCAGCCAGGTGCAGGTGCCGCTGCTGGTGAATCACAAGCACAAGTACATCTCGTTCGGCAGCGGCAATCCGCAACTGTGCTTCACGTACTGGCTGAAGGATCCGCAGTCGAGCCGTGCGGTCAAGCTGCATCAACGTTTTGTGTTCAGCCTGAGCTGGTCGCCGGAGGACTTCAAGGAAGTCACGGACGACGTCGGCGCAATGGTGGAGGCAGGTGAACTGGATCTGTTCTGAGTGTTGTCATAGGAAAAAACATGTCGAAAATTCTGGTGGTGGATGATTCGAGCACGGTGCGCGACGAAGTGGCCGGCTTTCTGAAGAAGAACGGTCTGGACGTCGACACGGCCGTGGACGGCAAGGACGGTCTCGCCAAGCTGAAGGCCAGCCCCGGTATCAAGCTGGTGATCAGCGACGTCAACATGCCGAATATGGACGGCCTGACGATGGTCGAGAAGATTCGCGGCGAACTCGCGAACAAGACCGTCAACGTCATCATGCTCACAACCGAGAGCAGCCCGGCGATGAAGGAGCGTGGCAAGGCAGCTGGTGTGAAAGGCTGGATCGTCAAGCCGTTCAAGGGCGATGCGGTGCTGGAAACGTTCCGCAAACTGGCGAGCTAAGCGCTTCTTTTGCTGCAAGCGAGCGCAAAGGTGAGAGTTTTCGGGAGCTTCGCGCCGAGGCGGTGTTTGAGCCTGGTTCGCGGTCACCGCGGCTGCCGAAACGCGGAAAAAACGCTAGTAAACCGGCTGACGAAGTGATCGAAGCGATGCCTCCCGCTGCCTCTGCTTGCTCAAAGGTGAGGATATTCGGGACCCTCCGAGTATTCGCATCATGCGCGCCGCAAAGTTTGGTTTATTGCGGCGTGCGCGGGACCATGCTGTTTTTTCCGCTCCGCGAGCCTCAGTGAGCCTTGATTGGAAGCGGTGAGCGGCAGAATCGCCTGGCACTCACCGCGGTCCTCTGTTTCGGCACGGCGGTGTCGGCCGCCGGCATACATAGCCATCGCAACACCCATTCCCCCGCGCGAATCGCGCATCTCCATCACCTGCAAAGCCCTGCACGTGCACGGCTGCTTACCTGGGTATGCAAATTACTCCACCGGCTTTAAAGGTGAGGGTTTGCGGGAGTGGCCTGTTCTGGAGTAGTCGAACCATGCCCAGCATGCCTTTGCGGCCTGCCCCCAAGCTCGAAAGGTGAGGGTTTTCGGGAGCAATCCGACTCGCATCTCGCCTCGAACCCCAAGCGCTCCGTGTCAAAGGTGAGGTTTTTCAGGAGCCGACCGGAAAAATCGTACGGTGCGCCAGACGCGCCGACTCATATCACGTTTCGAGCTGAAAGAGTTGGGAAGAAATTGGCAACCTAGGGGGCTGTTCCGCGTTTTGAGAACACCCGCATGCAGGGAAGATGGCGACGCGGACGACAGGGTGCGCGGATCGGCTATATCCGCATGCCAGATGCCTGTCTCTGGAAAACGATCGTCTCCTGGAATCAGTTGGATGAGTCAGCATATTCTTTTCGTGGGTGCCGACGCCGGCTTGACTGCCGTGGTGGGCGAATCATTGCGCGGGCAGGGCTGCGGCATGTCCGCGCGTCCGCCTGGCGCCGGGCTCAAGCACGTGGTCGAGACGGAGCGGCCTTCGTTGCTGGTGCTCGACATCTCGGCGCCGCACGGCGACGGCCTGGCTGTCTTGCGCGACTTGCGCATGAGCGGCAACGACGTGCCCGTGATTCTGCTATCGGCAAGCAGCAAAGCGATTGATCGGGTGATCGGTCTCGAACTCGGCGCCGACGACTTCATGAGCAAGCCCGCCGACCCGGCCGAACTGCTTGCGCGCATTCGCGTGCTGCTGCGACGGCGCGGTTCACTCGCGCCCGGCGCGCCGGAGACGCGGCCGCCTTATCGCTTCGGCCGCTGCGAACTGAACTTCTCCGCGCGCGAATTGCGCCGCGACAACGAGCACTTCGCGTTGCGCAGTTCCGAGTTCGCGTTGCTCAAGATCTTCGTCAATCACGCGATGACCGTGCTCACGCGCGTGCAGCTCAACGAGAAACTGCGCGGCAATAGCGTGTTGCATCAAGGGCGCAGCCTGGACGTGTCGATCTGGCGGCTGCGCCGGTTGATCGAAATCGATCCCTCCGAGCCGCGCTATGTGCAAACGGTGTGGGGACGCGGCTACGTGTTCGTGCCGCACGGCGAACTCGGTGCGGCCGAGCGCGATGTGATGGTCGCGCCCGGCGTGTAAATCCGCGGTGATTCGGGCGAAAGGTGAGGGTTTTCGGGAGCGCTCGATGCGCTCCGTTATCAGCGCATTACACCGCCTTCGCGATCTCGCGAATGTCCGCGACCGGCGTTTGGCCGAATGCATCGCTCAATGCGTAATCGAGTAACTGGATGGCACATTGTTCAGGCGTCGACAGTTGGCCGTTGCGCTTGAGCTCTTCGAATCTTTCGCGCATGGGGAACTGTTCGACGCCGCTGCCGCGAATCTCCGCCTGCATATTCGTATCGATCACACCCGGCGCCAGACTGCAGATACGCAACGCACGATTCGCGTCGAGTGCGACGGCGCGTGCGTGATGATCGAGCGCGGCCTTCGTCGCGCAATAGATGCTCCAGCCCGGATACGCATTGCGCGCTGCGCCGCTGGAAATGTGCACGATGCGCCGATCGGTTGCGTCGACGGCGGCTGCGGCAAGCGCGCTGGCCAGCATCAACGGTGTGGCGACATTGAGGCTCACGGCGGTCGCGATGGATGCCGCGTCTTGTCCTTCAATCGGGCCGATGGGCTGCACCATCCCCGCGTTGTTGATCAGCAGAACCGTTTGCGCGCCGCTGACGAATCCACGTAGCGCATCGCTCGCGATCCATTGCGCGACACGTGCGGTGTCGGCCAGTTCCAGTTCGATTTCTTCGAGCAGCGCCGGGAAGCGCGCTTTGAGCGCGTCATGACGCGAGCGGGACAAGCCCAGCACCGCGATCCCGCGAACCAGAAGTTGTTCGGCGAGCGCCGCGCCCAGACCGCGCGTGTGGCCGGTGACGATGGCGCGGATCGGAGAAGAAGTGGTCATGTCGGTCCTTGGGATCGTTGGCTTGGAAAGGGCGCTATTTTCTCACGCGACATTTTTCCGCGTGCGGCGGCCCTCACTGCCAGCGCGTGCGCTTCACTTCAAGCCGAGCGAAAGCGCTCGCGATACTGCATCGGCGTCGCGCCAATTCGTTTGGCGAAGACAATGCGCATGCGATCCGCCGTGCCGAAGCCGCAGTCGTACGCAATCGCCTTGAGCGCCGCAGCGCTGCTTTCGAGCAGCTTGCGCGCCGCATCCACGCGGGCCCGCTCGACGAATTCATGCGGCGTCACGCCGGTCTCCTGCACGAACACGCGCGCGAAGTTGCGTGCGCTCATGCCCGCGACGTCCGCGAGTTGCTTCACCGTGAAGCTCTCGCGAATCCGTTCCATCACGTGCGCCTGGACTTTGGCGACTGGCGAGGTGTCGTCGGCGGGCGCTGTCAGGTAGGGACTGAATTGCGACTGGCCGCCTTGCCGCTGCGCGAACACCACCAACCGTTTGGCGACGGCGAGCGCCGTGTGCGGACCGTGATCCTCGGCGACCAGAGCGAGCGACAGATCGATGCCCGCCGTCACGCCAGCCGACGTGACGAGTTGCCCATCACGCAGATAGATGCGGTCGAAGTCGACGCGCGCCTTCGGAAATTGCACCGCCAGTTGCGCCGCGTGCTGCCAATGCGTCGTGACGTTGCGGTCGTCGAGCAGGCCCGCATGACCGAGCGCGAATGCGCCGGTGCAGATCGAGCCATAGCGGCCGCACTTTGTGGCGACGTTCGCCAGCCACTCCAGCAGGGGCGCATCAGGCGTGGTGTCCGGCAGCGCGGGACCGCCCGCGACCAACGCAAGATCGAACGGGCCGCGTGCCTTCTCGAACGTAGCGTCGGCGACCAGCATCATGCCGTTGGACGCGCGCAGCGGTGCGGGTTCCGCGCTGAGCAACCTCACCTCGTAAGCATCCGCGGGCGCGATGAAACGGTTGGCTTCGGAAAACACGTCGACGGGACCGGCGACGTCGAGCGCCTGCACGCCGGGAAAGATCGCGATCGCGACGGTGGGCATCGGAAGACTTCCTTTGACGAGGGACGGGATCCGCGGGGGCACGACACCTATTTTTTGCATCTGGAGTCAGAATAGGCGGATCGCACAACAACGCGGCGTCCCGCCATGGTAATCAAAAACCTTCTCCGAAGGCTCGACCTCACCACGCTGCAACTCTTCCTCGCGGTTTACGAAGAAGGCACCCTCACACGTGCCGCCGAGCGCGAGGCGATTGCCGTGTCCGCGGCAAGCAAGCGTCTGCTCGAACTCGAACAGGCGGTTGGCGCCACGCTGTTCCAACGCAACGCGCGCGGCATGACGCTCACGCCGGCTGGCGAAACGCTGCTGCATCACGCGCGCCGCGTGATGCGCGACATCGAAAACATCGGCATCGAACTGGCCGGTCATGCGAGCGGCGTGCGCGGCTATGTCCGCATGATGGCCAACCTGTCGGCGATCGTCGAATTCCTGCCGGAGGATTTGCGCGCGTTCCAGTTGCAGCACGAGCGCGTCAAGCTCGATCTGGAAGAGCGGCCGAGCGGCGGCGTGGTCGAAGCCGTCGACGACAGCCTCGTCGACGTCGGCATCTGTTCCGGCGACGCCGACACGCGCGACCTGCACGTCGAACACTACCGGCACGATTCGCTGGTGCTCGTGATGCGCGACGATCATCCGTTGGCGGCGCGCGAAAGCGTCGCCTTCGTCGAAACGCTGGACGGCGATCACGTCGGTCTGCACGCCGCGAGTTCGATCAATGCTCGCACGCATCTCGCCGCGCGTCAGGCGGGCAAGCCGCTGCGGCTGCGCATCCACGTGCCCGGCTTCGACGCGGTCTGCCGGATGGTGCAGGCCGGCATGGGCGTCGGCGTGTTGCCGCTCAAGGTGTATCAACTCATGGGTCGTCCGCTGGGTCTCGTCGGCGCACCGCTCGAAGACGACTGGTCGGAACGCAGCCTCGTGCTGGTGGTGCGCGACGTCGACGCATTGTCGCCGGTGAGCCGCCTGCTGTTCGACCATCTGCGCTCGATCGAAGCCTCGGAAGCCCCGCCCACCACCGCTTGACGAGGAGCGTTCGCCGCTCGCGAACGGTCGTTGGCGAATTGCGGTTGGACGATGCGGCCGCGCCGCTCATAAGCTGTCTCTCAACACGAAACCAGCATCGGAGACAGCATTATGGGTGGACCTCTTCAGGGTATCCGCGTCATCGAGATCGGAACCCTCATCGCCGCGCCGTTTGCCGCGCGCCTCATGGCCGAGTTCGGCGCCGACGTCATCAAGATCGAAGCGCCCGAGACCGGCGATCCCCTTCGCAAATGGCGCAAGTTGCATGAGGGCACCTCGCTCTGGTGGTACCTGCAGTCGCGCAACAAGAAGTCCATCTGCGTGAACCTGAAGTCGGCGGACGGTGTCGAGATCGTCAAACGGCTCGCGGCCGACGCCGATGTCGTGATCGAAAACCTCCGTCCCGGCGCGCTCGAAAAGCTCGGCCTCGGCTGGGACGTGCTGCACGCCATCAATCCGAAACTGACGATGGTCCGCATTTCCGGCTACGGCCAGAGCGGCCCGTATCGTGATCGTCCGGGCTTCGGCGCGATCGGCGAAGCGATGGGCGGCATCCGCTACACGACCGGCGACGTGGACGGCGCGCCGGCGCGCGTCGGCGTGAGTCTCGGCGATTCGCTCGCCTCGCTGCATGGCGTGATCGGTGCGCTGATGTCGCTGCTGCGCGTAAAGACGGGTCAGGGCGAGGGCCAGGTGGTCGATGTCTCGCTCGTCGAGAGCGTGTTCAATCTGATGGAAAGCCTCGTGCCCGAATACGATCTGCTCGGTCATGTGCGCGAGCGCAGCGGCGGCGCGTTGCCGGGCATCGCGCCGTCGAATACGTATCGCACAGAAGACGAAGGCTTCGTCGTGATCGCCGGCAACAGCGACCCGATTTTCAAACGCTTGATGCAGGTGATCGGCCGTCCCGATCTCGCCGACGATCCCGCGTTGGCGCGCAACGACGGCCGCGTTCAACACTGCGCGATGCTCGATCAGGCGATCACCGCGTGGACCTCGCATCACTCCACTGACGACGTGTTGGCCGCGCTCGAACGTGCTGAAGTGCCGTCGGGGCGTATCTATTCGGTAGCCGACATCGTCGCCGATCCGCATTACCAGGCGCGGGACATGTTGTTGAACGCGCAACTGCCGGGCGGCGCGTCGGTGAAGATGCCGGGGATCGTGCCGAAGCTCTCGGACACGCCGGGCGAAGTGCGCTGGCAAGGGCCGGCGCTCGGCGAGCATACCGGCAGCGTGCTCAGCGAACTCGGATTCGCCAACGAAGATATCGAGCGGCTGCGCCGCGAAGGAGCCGTGCAATGACTGGCGTTTTGAACACCCCGCACTACGACAAACTGATCGTGCAGGAAGTGGCGCCGCGCGACGGCTTGCAGATCGAACCCACCTGGGTCGACACGCCCGACAAGATCGCGCTGATCAACGCGCTATCCACCGCGGGCTTCACGCGCATCGAGGCCGGCTCGTTCGTTTCGCCGAAAGCGATTCCTGCATTGCGTGACGGCGAGGCCGTGTTCCAGCAGATCGAGCGGCAACCGGGCGTGATCTACGTCGCGCTGATCCCGAATCTGAAGGGCGCCGAACGCGCGCTGGCTTCGCGTGCCGACGAACTGAACCTGGTGATGTCCGCGAGTCAGACCCACAACCGCGCCAACATGCGGATGAGCTGCGAGTCGTCGCTGGTGGCGTTCGGCGATATCGTGCGGCACGTGAAGGGCTCGGGCGTGCTGTTGAACGGATCGGTGGCGACTACATTCGGCTGCCCGTTCGAAGGCAAGATCGACGAAGACCGCGTGGTCAGCATTGTCGATACATATTGCGAGATGGGGATCGAGGGCATCACGCTCGCCGATACGACCGGCATGGCGAACCCGCGCCAGGTGACACGACTGGTCACGCGCGTGCTCGAACGACTGCCGGCCGCCGCGCTCACATTGCACTTTCACAACACGCGCGGGTTGGGGCTTGCGAATGTGCTGGCGGCATACGAAGCCGGCGCACGCCGCTTCGACGCCGCGTTGGGCGGTCTCGGCGGTTGTCCGTTCGCGCCGGGCGCGTCCGGCAACATCTGCACGGAAGATCTCGTGAACATGTGCGATGAAATGGGCATTCCCACCGGGATCGATCTGGGAAAGCTGATCGCGTTGTCGCGCGGCTTGCCCGCTTTGCTCGGCCACGACGTGCCGGGGCAACTAGCGAAAGCGGGCCGTAACTGCGACCTGCATCCCGTACCCGAATACGTTCTACAAATCTGACCCTCCCCTAATCGATTAAACGACCGGACGGCTTCGCCGAATCCGGCATTGGAGACGAACATGAGTGACCTGGGCGCAGTCGCAACCGGCAACCGTGAGCACAGCGCGAACGATGCTTCGGCCATCATCCGCAAAGTGGCGTGGCGGTTGATGCCGTTGATCATGATCTGCTATCTGTTTGCGTTCTTCGACCGCATCAACATCAGCTTCGCGAAGTTCCAGTTGCAGAGCGACCTCGGCTTGTCCGATACCGCATACGGTCTCGGTGCGAGCCTGTTCGTGATCGGCTACGTGCTGTTCGAAGTCCCGAGCAATCTGTTTCTGTACAAAGTCGGCGCGCGGCGCTGGATCGCGCGGATCATGATCTCGTGGGGACTGGCGACGGCCGCGATGGTGTTCGTCAGCAACGAATGGCAGTTCTACGGGCTGCGTTTCGTGATCGGCGCAATGGAAGCGGGCTTCGCGCCGGGCGTGTTGTACTACCTGACGCTGTGGTTTCCGCCGAGCCATCGCGGGCGTATCACGTCGATGCTATTTCTGGCGTCCGCGTTTTCCGGCCTGGTCGGCGCGCCGCTCGCGGGACTGGTGATCGGACACATGAACGGCGTGCTGGGCATGGCGGGCTGGCACTGGCTGTTTCTGCTCGGCGGTTTGCCTTGCATCGTGCTCGGCTATCTGGTGCTGAAACTGCTGAAGGATCGTATCGAAGACGCGGGTTGGCTGTCGCCGGCAGAAAAGTCCTTTCTGTCGGGGCAGATTGCGCAGCAAAGCCGTCATCCAGACACCGGACATTCGTTGATGGGGGCCATCAGAACGCCGGGCTTTCTCACGCTGGGGCTGGTATATTTCCTGATTCAGGTGGCGTCGTACGGCTTGAATTTCTGGGCGCCGCATCTGATTCACGTGGCGGGCACGAACAATCCGACGGTGATCGGTTTGTTGACGGCGGTGCCTTATATTGCCGGCGCAATCTGCACGGTGGTGGTGGGGCGCTTGTCCGATGCGAGCGGCGAACGGCGCAAGTTCGTGTTCGGCTTGCTCGTGATGTCGGCGATCGGCTTCTTTGCCGCTGGGTTCTTCGACAAGCAGACGGCGTTGCTGGTCGTCGCGCTGGCTGTGATGGGCGCGGGCGTGGTCGCTTCGATTCCGGCGTTCTGGGCGCTGCCGCCGAAGCTCGTCACAGGTGCCGGCGCGGCCGGTGGGATTGCCTTGATCAACACGCTCGGGCAACTCGGCGGGATTGTGAGCCCGATCATGGTGGGGCGCGTGCGAGACCTGACCGGTAGCACGACGCCGGCCTTGTATGTGATCGGTGCGATGAGCCTGGTGTGCGCGTTGATCGTGCTGTACGGATTGCCCGATGCATTGCGACGCAAGGAAGCCGCGCGATAAAGGCTGACCTGACGCGATCGGTCAGCCCCTGCTATGCAACGCGGCGATTTCCTGCAGGTCCAGATCGTGTTCGAGGACGGTTAGCAGTTCATCGTGAAGCAAGCCCGTTCGATGCAGATGCAATAGCTCGACACGTGCCGCCGAAACGGCTGCCAGCACCACATCGAAGTGCGCGGCGCGTTCTTCCGGGGGAAAGGCGGCTTCGTTTTGATAGGCCTCGGTAATGCGCGCACGATAGCTGTACTGTTCCAGCAAGCGTGGATGAATCACGCTGCCATCCGGCCCATGCACGAGCGGCTGGATGGCGGCGAGCTGCGCGGCTTCGAGCCGCGCCCACGCTTGCGGCTCGGTCAGATGCTGCGCGTTTCGGTCGGACGCGTGGTCGGGATTGACCCATTGGATCAGCGATCCGATCGTCGTGCCTTGACCGAGCACCGTCACCAGAATCACGGCGAATGAGGCGACCAGAATCAGATCGCGGCCGGGCATCGTCTCAGGCAAGGAGAGCGCGATAGCCAGCGTGACCACGCCACGCATGCCGGCCCAGCTCGTGACGGTGGCCGAGCGCCAGTCGGACGTGTCGCCCGCGCGGCGCGTCAATTTGCACGCCAGCGCTTTCAACCATTCCACAGCGAAGACCCACACGAAACGCGACAGCACGACCACCGCAAGCACCGCGCCGACGGCCGGCGCGAACGCCGTCAACGTGTCGCCGACGCCGCCTAGCCGCACGATCACGCCGCGCAGCGACAGTCCGATCAGAATGAAGACCAGCGCTTCCATCAGGAAGATCACGACCTGCCAGAAGGCCGTGCCGCGCATACGTACCGCCGCCGAGAAGATTTCGTGCTGATGCCAGCCGAGCACCATCCCGCAACTCACGGTCGCGATCACGCCCGACACGTCCAGCGTGTCGCCGACGATGTAGCTGATCCAAGCGGACAAGGTCGATGCGGTGATGATGAGGTACGCGTCGTCGAGATAGCGCAGCAGCTTGACGACCACAAAGCCGACCGCCACGCCCACCGCCACGCCGCCAAGGGCGAGCACGGCGAAGCGTCCGGCCGCATGCTCCGCGCTGAACGTGCCGGTCAGTGCGGCCGCGACTGCAAAGCGGAACAGCACGAGGCCGGCGGCGTCGTTGAGGAGGCTCTCGCCTTCGAGCAGCACCATCAGCCGGCGCGGCAGCGCGACGCGTTCGAGCACCGCCTTCGCGGCGACGGCGTCGGGCGGCGAGACGATCGCACCCAACGCGAAGCACGCGCCCCACGGCAGGGCGGGCACGACCCAATGCACGACCAGACCGACCGTGAGCGTGGTGAACGCGACGGCGCCGATCGCGAGCAGCAGGATGCCGCCGAGATTGCCCTTGAACTCGTCCCACACGGAGAAGTAGGCACCGTCCATGAGGAGCGGCGGCAGGAACACGATCAGGACCAGTTCGGGATCGAGATTGAAGCGTGGCAGTCCGGGCACGAAGGCCATCGCGGCGCCGCCGACCAGCAGCGCCGCGGCTGGCGGCAGACGTAGCCGCTTGGCGAGCAGTTCGAGACCGATGATCGCGACGAGCGACAGCAGGACGACTTTGAAGCCCATGACGGACGACATGTTCGGCCTCGGTAGATGGCTGGCGAATTACTTTTTATCACACGGCGGGTGGGGTGCCTGTGGTTGCGCCGGGACGGGATAGTCCTGTGGCGTCAGACACTTGGGTGGACTGTGCGCAGGTTGTCCACAGGCTTCTGACCAATTTGTGGGGATAAGTTTGGAGGGGTGTTAGCTCAGACGGTCCGCGCTTGGACTGAGCGCCTGTGAGATTTTCTTCATTTTGAACCTCCCGTTATCCTCGTGACGACGGGGTGATAGCCGACAAACGCCTGCATGTTTTCCTACGCAGTGAGTGGTGCGTAGTAAGGCATTGCTTGCGTAAAACGAAGGCAATTGTAATTTTAGGAGTTGTCGGATAGTCGGGATGCAACGCTCCTTATAGGGTGCTTGGGCTTCAAACAAGTACAACCAATAAGGATGCCTATGAAAAACAACAGAATCACTGAGGGGCAGGCGAGTGTGGTGGCTCGCCTGCTGATCGCATTCATGCTGCTCGTGGTCGCGTTCGGCGCAAACGCGGCTGATTGCAACGCGGTGTGGGCGGCTACTGGCGCAAAACCAGGCTCGCCCACCTGCCGCTGGGATGCCTATGCCGGCGTGCCTGGCGGCATACAGTACTACAACTGCGTTAGCTTGCCGCTTATCGACGCGTGGTGTGCGACACCGCCTGCCGACCAGCCGGAAGCCAGTTGTCCGGTTGCTGATCCGGTTCTTCCCGGCAGTGGAGCCGTCACGTTGACCGAGGCTGACTTTGTCAGCGGCGACGACATTCCATTGCAGTTCACGCGAACCTACCGATCGAAGTCGTTGGGTACCACCGCTGCCGGGATGGGACCGGTCTGGTTTCATAACTGGCAACGCAATCTAGGCCTGACAAACGCTAACAGCGGTAGCTCATCTAAGGTATTTGCCTATCGCGGGAACGGCGATCCCGTCACATTCAACTGGTCAGCGGGCACGTGGCGTTCTGCAGGCGGCAGTGGGCTTTCGTTGAGCCAATTCGGTTCTGGATGGACGCTCGTCGATCTCAAGACAGATACTGTCGAGTCGTATTCGACGCAGGGTGTACTGCTTTCGGAGAGCACGAAGACTGGATTTGTCCGTACGTTGACCTACGACGGTTCGGGACTGCTGACGACGATCACGCAGCATGCAGCAGGGACGGATGCGAACAAGGACATTACCCTCCGTCTCGACTATGACGACAAACGCCGTCTGTCACGCCTGAATGACCCGCTGGGTCGGATGACGCAATACGGGTACGACGCGAACGGTAATCTGATTGCAGTTACCTGGCCTGACGGCTATGCCCATCGCTACCTTTACGACGATGCGCGCTTCAAGAATGCGCTGACCGGCGAGATCGATGAAGTTGGCAACCGCGTTGCAACGTGGAGCTACGACGCTCAAGGTCGGGCAACGGCGGTTAGTCACGCTGATGCGTCCCGCAATGCACAGTTCAACTACGGACCTGGGACAACTTCCGTCACCGACAACAAGCGCACGACAACATTGAATTTCTCTTCCGTCGGCGGCATGCTGCGGCCCACTTCGAGCAGTTCTGCTGATGGTGCCATCAGTCTGACGTGGGATGCGTCCGGCAATTTGTTGAAAGACACGGGCGCAAACGGCAATTCCGAATATAGCTACGACGACGCGGGGCGACCGGTTCGGATAACAGTCAATAGCGCGTCCGGCGCGTTGATTACAACGATCCGATACGCGGATGCGGCAAGCCTGCATCCGCTGACCGTTGCGTCGCCCAGTGTGATTCAGTCCTTCGTCTACGACGCTCAGGGCAATGCGGCCGGTATGAGCGAAACGCCCACTACGGACAGCACGGGGGCACGCGGGTTTGAGGCGGCAAAGTCGGACGGCACGACCCGTGCATACGGCATGGTGTACGACGCATTTAACCGGCTTACTTTCGTGCAGATGTATGAAGGTGACGCGTTGGTGGGGCAGTGGAAGGTCGTGCGCGACTCTACCGGCAATGTTTATGCAATCGTACTTCAACAGCAGTTTCCGCAAGCGACGGAAATGGCGTCTCGCGATGCCGCGCACCGAGTTGAATATGGGTTCAACCCGACCGGCGATTTCAACCTTCACTATGATCGACGCGGTCGCATTGACAACTTCAAATTTAATGAATACGCGAGCCCGTCAAACGGCGGTGTAAGACGCGTTTTTAAGGTGAAGTTTGGCTATTCGCCGAACGGCGAGATCGCTTTACGTACGGGTACTGTCGCGAAGAATGGCAGCATTCTTGACATGGGTGACGGCACGGACATTCCGATCTCTAGCCAGGAGATTGACGAGTGGATCGACAACTACAACTTCGGAGAAGCCCCTGTAGGACCGCCGGCCAACCTTCAGGGCACGAGCCGGTTGCTCGGCGATAACTTCCTTGGCACGTCGACGGTATGCAGCGGTTGCCACTTTTCGGCTGGTCTGCCGGACGGCATTCTGCGTGGCATCTTGTTTGTCTGGCGACTGGTTCAGTATCCGGCAGTCCGCTATGGCATTGGGCAAGGCGCAAGAAAGGCTGCAGAAACAATCGAGCGTATCAAGGAGCAATGCAAGCCAGTTGTTAAGGATACGTCGGAGATAAACTTCGGGCGAAATGAAAATCAGCTCAACCACACGTTCCGTCACCTTGATGCAGAAGGTATTCCCCGCCAGCCGGTCATTGAGGCGATCACAAAAGACGTCGCGGAAAACAGCGGTGCAAATTTAGCGGTGGGAGACGGCGAAACTTTCTATGTCACCGTCGATAACATGCAGATCGGGTACTCTGCGCATCGGCAGTCCGCGAACGTCGTTCGGGTTGGCTCGATTCGGCCGCCACAGTAATTCAGCAGTGGAGTATATCTATGCAACGAACTTTCAAACCTCAAGAACGCCGGCTGGTCGAGTTTCTGATATCGGTCAACGCGTCGTTGTATCGCAGCGACGCACCGCGCTGGATGGATCAAATTCGAAACAGTACTGTTTGCGAAGTTAACGTTCCATATTGCCTTTCGATCAGCCACGCAGAGGAAAGTTTTGGAGGCTGGGAAAATTCCTACACGCTCGGACGTGAATTGATCGCACTCGATGAAGGAGTTCCGGTGCTTATCTACGCAATAGTCCACAGCACGCAAGTTGGTTTGGTCTTGGACTCTTTCAACATTGACCGCCTTGATGGCGAGCCGCTTGTTGCTTATCCTGAGCCAGGTGATAGCCTCATGATCGTGGAGGCAGGGAGACGCATAGGTGGGGCAGATTTGCGACATGTGTACAAGGAGTCGGACCGCCCCCCGCACTAAACTTTGCAAGCCTTTTAGTCACTCGGATCACGCGGTATGACAGCTGACTGATCCGATACAACACACTTTAGAAGTTCGGGCCAGCGCCCCTGTTTCTCGGGCGCGGTGGCCCTAGCTACTGACGGAAAATCATAGGGTGTGATTTGTGACCATAGTTTGAGAGGCCGTGCATTTCTGTAACCCATTGCTGGCGTCGCCTATTGCAAAGTCCCGCCTCTTGCTCACGCATCACCCGCAACCCAATACGTCCATCACATCAACCACTTGCCTGGGATGTAAGAAGGTTGTCCACAGGCTTGCCAACATTTTAGGTGGACAAGTTTTGCCTTCGGCGCGGACATGCAGACCACGCCGACGCCGAAAGCAAATGCCGCTTAGATACCTTAACTCAACTCAAGTCTTCAACGGCGACGCCGCCACCTCTTCCCGCGACTGCACCTGCAAAACCGCATCACGCTTATCAAGCAGATGCTGCCGAAGAATCGCGCTCAGCTTCTTACCATCCCGCGCTTCAAGTGCCTTCAGCATCTCATCGTGATCATGAATCGCGCTATCCCACTTAGGGACCTGGAAGTTCGACCGAAACCTGAGCGCCTGCAATCGCCGATTCACCGCGACATAAGTCTGCCGCAGTGCTGAATTCCTGGCCGCCTCATTGATCTTGTCGTGAATCGCCTGATTGCGACTGTAGTACCCGGCCAGATCATTCTGCGTACGACACGCGAGCATCGCGTAGTGCAGCGCCTTGATCTCGGCGAGTTCAGCAGCCGTCATCCGCTCTGCCGCCAACTCGCCGGAAAAAGCCTCGAGACCACTCATCAGTTCGAAGGTCTCGCGCAACTCAGCCTCCGACATCTTCCACACCGACGCGCCACGATTCGGCGAAATCTCGATCAACCCTTCCGCGGCCAACACCTTCAGCGCCTCGCGCAGCGGCGTGCGCGAAATGCCGAGCGTTTCGCACAGCTCGCGCTCGTTCAGTTTCTTGCCCGGCTCGAGCACGCCTTCGACGATGAAGCGCCGAATGTGTTCCACCACCGTGTCGTGCAAGCGCTGCCGCTCGACCTTCGGCATCAACGGGGAAGTAGCGACGCTCGCCTCGAAATCCGAATTTTGCATACAAAAACCCTCAACATCCCATTAGCTCAGATTTTATAGGAAGCTGAAAGATTAGTTAATAGCACGGGTAAACACCGGTGCCGACAGGCAATTTTCGCCTTGGGATCATCACGGTTCGTCTGATATAGTTTTTTGAATGCAAAATTCAATCGGAGGAGCCCAATGCTCAAGCTAGACTTTCACCCCGCTGGCCGTCACTTTTTGCAGATTCCGGGTCCGAGCCCGGTGCCCGACCGTATCCTCCGGGCGATGAGCTACCCGACCATCGACCACCGCGGTCCGGAGTTCGGCGAACTTGGTCTGAAGGTGCTCGACGGCATCAAGAAAATCTTCAAGACGCAGCAGCCGGTGGTGATTTACCCGGCCTCGGGCACGGGCGCCTGGGAAGCGGCGCTCTCGAACACATTGAGCCCCGGTGACCACGTGCTGATGTTCGAAACCGGCCACTTCGCCACGCTGTGGAAAAAGATGGCGGAAAGCCTCGGGCTGAAGCCGGAGTTTCTCGGCCTGCCGGGCATTGAAGGCTGGCGTCGCGGCGTGCAGCCGCAAATGATCGAGGAGCGTCTGCGCGCCGACACGCAACACGCGATCAAGGCGGTGTGCGTGGTGCACAACGAAACGTCCACGGGCGTGACCTCCGATATCGCCGCCGTGCGCCGCGCGATCGACGCTGCGGGTCACCCAGCCTTGCTGCTGGTCGACACGATCTCGGGCCTCGCCTGTGCCGACTACCGTCACGACGAATGGGGCGTCGACGTCACCGTCTCGGGCTCGCAAAAGGGTTTGATGCTGCCGCCGGGCATCAGCTTCAACGCGATCTCGCCGAAAGCCGTGGCCGCCAGCAAGCAGGCAAAACTGCCGCGCAGCTTCTGGGACTGGACTGACATCGTCGAGATGAACAAGACCGGCTACTGGCCGTACACGCCGAACACGAACCTGCTTTACGGACTTAATGAAGCGCTCGAGATGATTCTCGGCGAAGGGCTCGACAACGTGTTCGCCCGTCACGAACGTCTCGCCGAAGCGACCCGCCGCGCGGTGCGCGCATGGGGCCTGGAGATTCAGTGTGCGGATCCGTCGGTGTACAGCCCGGTGCTCACGGGCGTGATGATGCCCGATGGCATCGATGCCGATGCGGTGCGCAAGCTCATCTACGAACGCTTCGACATGTCGCTTGGCACGGGCCTCGGCAAGATGAAAGGGCGCATGTTCCGCATCGGCCATCTCGGCGACTGCAACGACCTGATGCTGCTGGCCACGCTGGCCGGCTGCGAAATGGGTCTGCGGCTCGCGGGCGTGCCGCTCAAGGAAAGCGGCATGCCTGCCGCTATGGAATGGTTGAGCCAGCCGACGAAGGCATCAGGCCTGAAAGCCGCAGCCTGAGCGCCGCGCACAGCCAACGACTCGCAAAAAAAAGGGACTCCCCCTCACGAAGCCGCGCATAGAACGCGGCCCCGATCAAATGCGATGGTCCCGCGGCGCGAGCCGCTGCCGGGCAACGACGCAGCGCGCCATCTCAGGCCGCCGTCGACACATGCAATGGAGAGAGACGATGAAGCGGTTTCGTGTGACCAGTGCGACCAGTATCGTTCTAGTGATGCTATGCATCATGTACTTCATCACCTACCTCGACCGCGTCAACGTCAGCACCGCGGCTGCGGGTTTCGGCAAGGAATTCCATCTCTCGCATACGGAAGTCGGCCTGGTGTTCTCGGCCTTCGCGTATCCGTATCTGATCTTTCAGATCATCGGCGGATGGGTCAGTGATCGCTTCGGTGCGAAACGCACGTTGATTTTTTGCGGCGCAATCTGGGGCGTCGCGACTTTGCTGACGGGTTTTGCCGGCGGCCTCGTTTCGCTGCTGGCCGCGCGTGTGCTGCTCGGCTTCGGCGAGGGCGCGACGTTTCCCGCCGCCACTTCCGCAATGGCGCGCTGGGTCGCCAAAGAAAAGCGCGGTTTCGCGCAGGGCATCACGCATGCGGCGTCGCGGATCGGCAATGCGGTGGCACCCGGCCTGATCGTGCTCGTCATGGCGACCTGGGGTTGGCGCGAGTCGTTCTATATCTGCGGTGTGTTCAGCTTGTTGTGGGTCGCCGTGTGGACCATCACCTTCACCGAACATCCGAAAGATCATCCGCGTATCACGAACGACGAGCTCGCCGCGCTCCCCGCGCCGAAGCCGAAAGTCGCTGGCGTGCCGTGGGGCAAACTGTTTCGCCGCATGTGGCCGGTCACGATCGTGTATTTCTGCTATGGCTGGACACTCTGGCTGTTCCTGAGCTGGATTCCCCAATACTTTCTGCACAGCTATCACCTGCAACTTCAGAAGTCGGCGATCTTCGCTTCGGTGGTGTTTTTCGCCGGCGTGATCGGCGACACGCTTGGCGGCATCGTGACCGACTGGATCTTCACGCGCACTGGCAACTTGAAGCGTGCACGCAGCTGGATGGTATCGGTCTGCATGTTCTTTTGCCTGCTTTCGCTGATTCCGCTGATGTTCACGCACAGCCTGTATCTGTCGATGGCGTGTCTCGCGTCCGGCTTCTTCTTTGCTGAAATGACGATCGGTCCGATGTGGGCGATTCCGATGGACATCGCGCCGGAATACTCGGGCACGGCGAGCGGCATGATGAACACGGGCTCGGCTTTGGCCGCGATCATCTCGCCGGTGGTCGGCGGCTTCCTGATCGACTACTTCGGTAGCTGGGAATTGCCGTTCGTCGGCAGCATGCTGTTGATGGCAATCGGCGTGGTGCTCGCGTTCCGCATGCAGCCGGAAAGCAAATTTGCCCTCAACGCAGCCGACAAGGCGCACGTCCCCACCGGCATGGGCGTTTGAGCGCACTACACCGTTCCCTCTCTCTTCGCCTTTGATGATATGACGACAGCACTCAGCCGGCTTCTTGCCGACGCACGCCGCAATCACGCCACGCTCGACACGTTGCCGGCGGAGCAAACACCCGCCGACGCCGCTGCGGCGTACGCGATCCAGCACGAAATCCTGGACGCATGCGGCGCGCGGATCGCCGGCTGGAAGATCGGCGCGAAGTCCGAAAGCGGTCCGATCCAGGGCGCGCCGTTGCCCGACATCGACTTGCATGCAGACGGTGCCCGTTTGCCGCGCGAAGTCTTCGCGCCGTTGGGCCTCGAACTGGAAATCGCGTTTCGCTTCGGACGCCGCTTTGAAGTTTCCACCACGCCTTATAGCGAGGCTGAAGTGCTGGCGGGCATCGGCTGGATCGGCGCGACCATCGAAATCGTGGCGAGCCGCTACGCGGAATGGCCCGCTGTCGACAAGCTCGCCCAACTCGCGGATTTGCAGAACCACGGCGCGCTGATCGTGAGCGAATTCACGCCGTATCGCGAGGACTTTCCGTTCGTGGCGCCGTCGCTGCATTTCAATTTCGACGGAAACGATGTGGTTAAAGCAACGCCTGCCAATCCGGCCGGCGATCCGCGGCGCCTGCTGACGTGGCTCGTCAATCACGCCACCTCGCGCGGCATTGCCGTGGCGCCGGAGATGATCGTCACAGCCGGTTCATATACCGGCATGTTCTTTCCGCAGACGGCGGGCACGGCGAGCGGGCGCATTGAAGGACTCGCGCCGGTCAGCCTCACGCTGTACTAGCCGCTTCCCCTGTATTTGCCATAGACCGACGATATGACGAACCCCACTTCCGCTTTACTCGTCAAGCCGATCCACCTGGTTCCGTCTTCCGCGCGCCTGACGAGTCCGCTCGCGCAGCATCTGCGCAAATCATTGCGTGGCGACGTGCTGTTCGATGCGGCGAGCCGTGGCCGCTACGCGACCGACGCGTCGATCTACCAGATCACGCCCATCGGCGTGGTGGTGCCGCGCGACCAGGACGATCTGCGCATCGCACTGGAAATCGCGCGCAGCGAGAAAGTGCCGCTGCTCGCGCGCGGCGCGGGCACAAGCCAATGCGGTCAGACGGTCGGCGAAGCGCTGGTGATCGATACGAGCAAGTGGTTGAACAACATCGTCGCCTTCGATGCCGAAGCGCGCACGGTGACGGTCGAGCCGGGCGTCGTGCTGGATCACCTGAACGCCTGGCTCAAGCCGCACGGTCTCTGGTTTCCGGTGGACGTGTCGACGGCCGCGCAATGCACGATCGGCGGCATGGCCGGCAATAATTCGTGTGGCTCGCGTTCGATCGAATACGGCAACATGGTGCACAACGTCGACGCAATCGACGCGATTCTCGCCGACGGCAGCGAAGCGCGTTTCGCCTCGCTGCGTGAAGCGCCGCAAGGCGCGCGCCTGGAGCAGATACTCGCGGGCGTGAAGCAGATCGCCGAACGCGAGCGCGACGAAATCGTGGCGCGTGTGCCGAAGGTTTTGCGCCGCGTGGCAGGCTACAACATCGACGTGTTCGATTGCCAGAACCCGCGCGCTTATACCGACGACGGCGTCGCGAACCTCGCGCATCTGCTGGTCGGTTCGGAGGGCACGCTCGCGTTCAGCCGGCAATTGACGCTCAGGCTCGCGCCGCTGCCCGCGCATAAAACGCTGGGCGTAGTCAACTTCCCGACCTTCTGGCAGTCGATGGATCTGACGCAGCATATCGTCAAGCTGAAGCCGGTGGCGGTGGAACTGGTCGATCGCACCATGATCGATCTGGCCATGAGCAATCCGGCGTTTCGTCCGGTGATCGGCAAGGCGCTGGTCGGCGAGCCGCAAGCCATTCTGCTGGTGGAGTTCGCGGGCGAGGACCGCGACGCGCAGCTCGTGTCGCTCAAGCAACTCACGGAACTGATGGCCGATCTCGGCTTGCCCGATTCGGTCGTCGAGATGCCGGACGCGAACGAGCAGAAAGCATTGTGGGAAGTCCGTAAGGCCGGTCTCAACATCATGATGAGCATGAAGGGCGACGGGAAGCCGGTGTCCTTCATCGAAGATTGCGCGGTGCCGCTCGAACATCTCGCTGAGTACACGAGCCGCCTGACCGAGGTGTTCCATCGGCATGGCACGGAAGGCACGTGGTATGCACACGCGAGCGTCGGCACGCTGCACGTGCGGCCGATTCTCGACATGCGGCGCGACGGTGCGCAGAAGATGCGCGCGATCGCCGATGAAGCGGCGGCCCTCGTGCGCGAGTACAAGGGCGCGTATTCCGGTGAACACGGCGACGGACTGTGCCGCGGCGAATGGGTTGCGTGGCAATACGGGCCGCGTCTGAATCAGGCGTTCAGCGAGATCAAGGCTTTGTTCGATCCGGACAACCGCTTCAATCCCGACAAGATCGTGCGTCCGCCGAAGATGGACGACGCGCGCAATTTCCGCTTCGCACCCGGCTACAAGGAACATCGCATCGACACGGCGCTCGACTGGTCGGCATGGAATGTCGAACGCGATCCGCTGACCGGACAGGTGACCTTGCCGGGCAGCGGCAACGATCTGTCCGGCGGGCTCGCGAAGGCCGTCGAGATGTGCAATAACAACGGCCACTGCCGCAAGTTCGACGCGGGCACCATGTGCCCGAGCTATCGCGTGACGAAAGACGAACAGCACGTCACACGCGGACGCGCGAACACGTTGCGCCTCGCGATTTCCGGTCAACTCGGCGAAGCGGGTCTCGCGAGCGACGACGTGAAAGAGACGCTCGATCTGTGCGTCTCGTGCAAGGGCTGCAAGCGCGATTGCCCGACGGGCGTCGATATGGCGAAGTTCAAGATCGAGGCACGGGCGGCGCGGGTCAAACGCCACGGGCTGCGTCTGCGTGACAAGCTGGTGGCTTTTATGCCGCGTTACGCGTCGACGGCGGGCCGCATGCCGGGGTTGATGGCGTTGGCCGACAACGTGCCGGTGCTGTCAGCTTGGTTCAAGCGGGCCGTGGGCTTCGCGCCCGAGCGTAGCTTGCCGCGCTTCAAGAAGTCGTTTTTGGCAGACGCGGTGCCGCCGTGCAAAGCATCTCAAGGCGCCTCGCTCAAAGAAGTGTTGCTGTTCGTCGATACGTTCAACAACAACATGGAGCCGGAGAACGCGCGCGCTGCGCACCAGGTGCTGGAGGCCGCGGGTTACACGGTGCACTTCAATACGCGCCAGGGCGAGCGGCCCGTGTGCTGCGGCCGCACGTTCCTCGCGGCGGGTCTGGTCGATGAAGCGAAGCAGGAAGCGCGGCGCATGCTTGATCTGTTCAAGCCGTTCGTGGAGCGCGGTGTGCCGATCGTCGGACTGGAGCCGTCGTGTTTGCTGTCGTTGCGCGATGAATTCCTGCACTATGGCTTTGGCGAAGAAGCGCAGCAACTCTCGAAGCAGGCGTTCCTATTCGAAGAGTTTCTCGTGGGCGAGGAAAAGGCCGGACGTTTGCAGCTTGCGTTGAAGCCTTTGGCGAAGCAGCAGGCGCTGGTGCACGGCCACTGCCATCAAAAGGCCTTCGACGCCTTCACGCCCGTGCAAACCGTGTTGAAGTGGATTCCTGAATTAAAGGTATCGACGGTGGAATCGTCGTGCTGCGGGATGGCGGGCAGTTTCGGCTATGAGGCGGAGCATTACGCGACATCGCAGGCCATGGCGGAGCTGTCACTGCTGCCGGCGGTGCGCAAGATGGACGGCAACACGCTCATGGTCGCGGACGGCACGAGTTGCCGGCATCAGATCCACGACGGCGCGGGCGTCGACGCAATCCATGTGGCGCGTGTGCTGGCGATGGCGTTGCAGTAAATGCAGTAGCAGCAGCAACGCAGAGCGCGCCGGCCCGCGCTCAGGCGGCGATAGCCTGCCGATACGCAGTCGGTGCGACACCGACACTCTCGCGGAAACGGTGGCTGAAATGGCTGGCGTTGGCATAGCCGCACTGCTCGGCGACCTGCGCGAGCGGCAGCGTCGTGGTGCGCAATAGCGTGCGGGCGCGTTCGAGCCGCTGCTGCGCGATCCACGCGGCGGGTGGCAGTCCGAACGAAGTGTGGAACATGCGCGCAAGATGAAATTCCGACAACGCCGCTACGCCGGCCAGTTCGCCGAGTGTGAGCGTCTGCGAGAGATGGCTTTCGATATAGTCATGCAGCCGCCGGCGAGTCGCGACCGACAAACCGCCTTTGAGCGACGCATCCGGGCGGCGCACGCCTTGCGCGCGCAACAGCAGACTCAGCACCTGATGCGCGGTCTCATTGGTGCGCAGCAAGCCGTCGGGGTCCTGCCAGTCTTCGTTCGCAAGCGATTGACACAACGTGGCGATGCGGGCGTCTTCGAAATACGTGCGATCGGCGAGCGTCAGTTCGCGCGGCTCGAGGTCGAGTTCCTGAACAGCGCGCTGCGTGAAGTGCTCCGGCAGGAAGTACAGGTGCATGAAATGCATGTGCCCGCGCACCCACCAGCGTGATTCGTGCTCGCCGGGCAGCGCACAGAGCCGCGACGGCGCGCCATAATGCCCCGGCATTTTCTGACGCTCGGTGCGATAGCCGCCGTCCAGATAGCACGACAACGTGTGATGTCCGGGCCGCTCGTAGACGGTCTCGGCTTCTTCCGTGTCGCGAGTCCAGACGGCGATGGCCAGCCGGTCGCCGAGCCACGCGAAGCGGTCCAGATTCGCATTGGCGCTGCTCAGCGTATGACACACCGAATGAAGGCCGAACGGCGTTTCGGTAGGGTGGGTCGCGTGGGCGGGCGGTCTGGCGTTCACGAAGCGGGCGAAATACTCGTCAGGACTGGATAAGCGCCAGTATACGGCCGCCCGTGCGCGGCGGCTTGCCACTCCGAAAAAGTGCGCAATCCTGGACAAGTGCGGCCGGCCAGGCTGCGGCATAGTGGGCTTCCGTATTTGCTGCTGCAGGCTTGACCATGAATTTGTCCCTTTATGCCGCCACCGTTTTGATTTGGGGCACCACGTGGATCGCGATCAAATGGCAACTGGGGGCGGTGCCGCCGCCGGTATCCATTGCCTGGCGTTTCTGGATCGCGGCGCTGGTGTTGTTCGCGTTGCTGCGTATCATGCGTCGGCCGATCTGGCCGCCGCGCGCTGCATGGCGATTCCTGGTCGCGCAAGGGTTGGCGCTCTTCTGCCTGAACTTTCTGTGTTTCTACTACGCTGAACAGGTGGTGCCGAGCGGCCTGGTGGCGGTGGTGTTCTCCACCGCGCCGCTGCTGAATTCGATCAACGGCCGCCTGTTCATGGGCCGGCCGTTGCAACCCACGGCGATCGCGGGGGCAGCGTTGGGGCTCGTCGGTATCGTGTGCCTGTTCGTTCAGCAGATGACCGGACACCTCGGCGATCATGCCGCGTGGTTCGGTCTCGGCATCGCGTTTCTTGGAACCCTGTGCTTTTCGGCCGGCAACCTGTTGTCGAGCCGCATGCAATCGATGGGCTTGCACCCGTTCGCCACGAATAGCTGGGCGATGCTGATCGGCGCAGGTGTCCTGACGGTGGGAAGCGTATTGGCCGGCTTCTCGTTCGCCGTCGAGCCGTCCGCACGTTATCTTGGCGCGCTGGCCTATCTCGCGATATTCGGTTCGGTGATTGGCTTCACGGCCTATCTGATGCTGGTCGGGCGCATCGGACCCGAGCGGGCTGCTTACTGCACGGTGTTGTTTCCGATCGTGGCGCTGGCGGTGTCGACGGTATTCGAAGGCTATCGGTGGTCCGCGCTGGCCGTCGTCGGATTGTTGCTGGTGGTGGCCGGCAATCTGGTGGCGTTCGATCTCACGCGGCGTATCTTCGTGCGGCGGGTGCGGACTTCTTGAGGGACGTTTTCCCGGCGAGGCGGCGCGCTAATCCGCCGCCGTGCCGAGAGTGCCGAAGAGACACCGGTTGCCAACGCGCCCCTTGATCAACGGTGATGAATCAGGTTGACCCGGCGGCACTTGCGAGTGTTTGAGGTGAGTATTTTCGGGAGCTCAAAAAGCAGTGAAGGAAGCCACGGGTGAGCTTTTTCAGGAGTGCGGAAATCAAGCAAAAATCAAAGCCAGCACCGTCACCACTTCGTCCGCATTAACCACATGGGTAGACGAAGCCACCCAACGCCCGTATAATCCCAGCACCCTAACCGCGAAATCGCAGCTAAATAAGCCAAGTTAGAAGGGGTTGTATGCAAACTAGCAGCACTTGCATCGTGGCCCATTGCCGGTAAAAAACCGGTATTCATAGGGGGCCCAAATCCCCGCCGGACAAGCAGCCCAGCGCTGCTGCCCAACTTCATCGATGGATCTGGCACCAGTTTTGCTGACTGGTCCGCCACCGAAGGCGAAACCCCATCGCCTTCGCGCCGGGCAAAGAAAACCCCGGCACCACTCGGTTCACCTCGCGGCATCTGCCGCGTCCCGAACTTCCCATTCGCAGCGTCATCTCGACGCCTGTGCGGCGCGGCTATTTCCGCGCGTCGCTCGAACAAGGAGGCGCATCTTCATGATTCAACGTCCTGCCAGACTGATCGGCAGTCTTGTAGCCATCGGTGTTGTCGTCGCGTTGCTGTGTCGCGCGATCGACCCCAGCGCGCTGCATCAGTACGCGCCTGATCTCGTCTACTACACGAAACGGCATCTGCTGCTCGTCGGCTATTCGATGGCTCTCGCGCTGCTGGTCGGCATTCCCGCCGGCGTATTGCTGAGCCGCCCGTCGTTCGCGCGTCACGCCGAACGCTTCATGCAGATCTTCAACATCGGCAACACGATTCCCTCGCTGGCCGTGCTGGCGATCGCGCTCGGCATCTTCGGCATCGGCGATATTCCGGCGCTCGTGGCGCTGTTTCTCGCATCGCTGCTGCCCATTACACGCAATGCCTACGAAGGCATGAAGAACGTCTCGCCAGCGCTGCGAGAAGCGGCGCGCGGTCTCGGCATGACGGGCTGGCAGTCGCTGTTGCGCGTGGAGTTGCCTAATGCCATGCCGATCATCATCGGTGGCGTGCGCACGGCGCTCGCGATCAACGTGGGCAGCGCGCCGCTCGCCTATCTGATCGGCGCGGACAGTCTCGGCACGCTGATCTTTCCCGGCATCTATCTGAACAACCAGCAGCAGCTATTGCTCGGTGCGGCGGCCACCGCGATTCTGGCGCTCGTGCTGGACGGCATCGTCTCGACCGGCAGCCGCTATCTGCTCGCGCGACGCGGGGTGACGGCATGACGAGTCTGTTCAAACGCAGCCGCTGGATCGCCGTCGGCGCATTGCTCTTCACGAATATTCACGCGAGCGCGGCGACACTCGTACTCGGCGGCAAAAATTTCACCGAGCAATACGTTCTTACCGAGATCACGTCGCAATACCTGCGCGCGAAGGGCTACACGATCGACGCCCGCACCGGTCTCGGCAGCACGCTGTTGCGCAGCGCGCAGGAGAACGGGCAGGTCGATATCACGTGGGAATACACCGGCACCGCCGCGATCGTCTACAACAAGATCACCGAAAAGCTCGATCCGAAGACGATGTACGAACGCGTGAAAACGCTCGATGCGAAACGCGGTCTCGTGTGGCTCGATTGCTCGCCGCTGAACAACACGTACGCGCTCGGTTTGCCGCAGCAGGTGGCGCAGCAAACGGGCATCCGCACGATTTCGCAACTCGCCGCGAAGATGGCGGCGGAGCCGAAAAAGAAGCACGTGTTCGCCATGGATGCGGAGTTCGCCAATCGCCCAGACGGCCTGAAGCCGCTCGAAGCCGCCTACGGCATGCAGTTCAGCCGCGAGGAAACGCGTCAGATGGATCCGGGCCTTGTCTACACTGCGTTGCATAACAACCAGGTGCCGATCGGGCTGATCTACACGACGGACGGTCGCGTGAAGGGCTTCAACATCATGCCGCTCGAAGACGACCGCCACTACTTCCCCGCGTACAACGCCACGCCGGTGGTGCGCAAGACGACGCTTGACCAGAACCCGCAACTCGCGCCGCAATTGAACGCGTTGTCCGACGCGCTGAACAACGACACGATGCTGGAGATGAACAAGCAGGTCGACATCGACGGCAAGCCGGTGCGCGAAGTCGCGGCGGAATTCCTGCGCACGCACAAGCTGCCCTGAGCGGAGATCTTCTTTATGACTGTATTCGACTATCTATCGGCCAACTGGCCTGAATTGCTGCAACTCACCGCGCAACACGTGTGGCTAGTAGGGATCGCGGTGGGTTGCGCGATTGCCGTCGGCGTACCCCTAGGTATCCTGATCAATCGGCACGAGTGGCTGGCGGCGCCGCTGCTGAGCATTGCAACGGTGGTGCTGACCTTGCCGTCCATCGCACTGTTCGGCTTGATGATTCCCGTTTTCTCGCGATTCGGCCAGGGCATCGGCGCCGTGCCGGCGATCACCGCCGTGTTCCTCTATTCGCTGCTGCCGATCATGCGCAACACCTACCTCGCGCTGCGTAACGTCGACGCCGGCATTAAGGAAGCGGGCATCGGTATCGGCATGACGGTGTGGCAACGGCTGCGGCTCGTCGATTTGCCGCTCGCCGTCCCGGTGATTCTCGGCGGCGTGCGCACGGCCGTCGTGATGAACATCGGCGTGATGACGATCGCCGCGGTGATCGGCGCCGGCGGTCTCGGCACGCTGATCATCCGCGCGATCGGCCAGAGCAACATGATGAAACTGTTGGTGGGCGCCGTGCTCGTGAGCGTGCTCGCGATCGTCGCCGACCTGCTGCTGCAAGCGCTGCAACGCTTGCTGACCCCGAAGGGAGTACAAAAGACATGATCGAACTCGACAAACTGACCAAGACGTTTACGCAGAAGGACGGCCAGCAGGTGAAGGCGGTCGACTCGGTGAGCCTGACCGTCGGCGAAGGCGAAATCTGCGTGTTTCTCGGCCCGTCGGGCTGCGGCAAGACCACCACGCTGAAGATGATCAACCGTCTGATCGCGCCGACTTCGGGCCGCGTGCTGATCAACGGTGAGGACACCTCGGGTCTGAACGAAGTCGAATTGCGCCGCCACATTGGCTATGTGATCCAGCAGATCGGCCTGTTTCCGAATATGACGATCGAGGAGAACATCACGGTCGTGCCGCGCCTGCTCGGCTGGGACAAGAAGCGTTGCCGCGAGCGGGCCAGGGAACTGATGTCGATGGTCGCGCTCGATCCGAAGCAGTATCTGAAGCGCTATCCGCGTGAACTGTCGGGTGGCCAGCAGCAGCGCATCGGCGTGATTCGCGCGTTGGCCGCCGATCCGCCGGTGCTGCTGATGGACGAGCCGTTCGGCGCGGTCGACCCGATCAATCGCGAGGCGATTCAGAACGAGTTCTTCCAGATGCAGCGTCAACTGAACAAGACCGTGATCATGGTGAGCCACGACATCGACGAGGCGATCAAGCTTGGCGACCGCGTCGCCGTGTTCCGTCGTGGTCAGTTGGTGCAATACGATCATCCTGACACGCTGCTGGCGCATCCGCGCGACGAGTTCGTCGGCGCGTTCGTCGGTCAGGACAGCACGTTGAAACGCCTCTTGCTGGTGAAGGCCGGCGACGCCGCCACCCAGCCGGAAACCGCGCATGCCGACATGCCGGTCGCGCGCGCGTTCCAGATGATGGACGACAGCGACAGCCGCTATCTGACCATCGTCGACGACAAGCAGCAGGCGCTCGGCTACGTGACGCGCCGCGCGGCGCGCGCGGGCCAGGGCGTGTGCGGCGACCATCTGACCGCGTTCAAGGCGACAGTCAGCGCGGACGAGCATCTGCGCATCGTGCTGTCGAAGATGTACCAGTTCAACTCGTCATGGATGCCGGTGCTGGATGCGGACGGCCGTTACGTCGGCGAAGTCACGCAGGATTCGATCGCGGACTATCTGAGCTCGGGCCGCTCGCGTCGGCAGACGGGGCAGCCGGCGATCGTATCGCCCGCTGTTGCGGCGGCGGAGGCGGCGGCCGCGGCCGCGCAAGCGGCGACTGCTGATCACGCGTGAAACTCGCCGCTCAACAAAGCGTCAGAGTGGCGTCGCGAGTCGAATCGAGCGCTGGCCACGGCGATGAATCGACCGCCTGCGCGTGGGTCGTTCTCACCATGCCGGGCGCGCTTTCGAATACCTCGACGAGCCAGTCGACGAAAGCGCGCACGCGCGGCGAAATCTGCCGGCTCTTCACATACGTCACAGCGACAGGCACCGGCGCGGGCCTGCACTTCGGCAACACTTCGACCAACTGTCCCGACGCGAGATACGGCGCGGCAATCGCGCGCCCAGGCTGAATCAAGCCGAGGCCTTCGAGTCCGCAGGCGAGGTAAGTGTGTTCGTCGTTCACCTGAATGAAGCTGTCCACTTTCACCTTGCTCGCTCGCGCCGCCACGCTGAAGTCGAAGTCCATGCGGCGGCCGGTTTGCGTCGACAGCCAGTGCACGGCGACGTGATCCGAGAGATCGTCGAGATGGCGCGGCTCGCCGAATCGTGCGAGATACGCAGGGCTCGCGCAGGTCACGCGCTCGATCAACCCCAGCCGGCGCGCAAGCAAGCGTGAATCCGGCAACTCACCTAACTCGATGCTGCAATCCACGCTCTCCCCGACCCGATCGGGCGAGCGATGATGCACGCCGAGCGCCAGTTCCACATGCGGATGCTGCGCATGAAACGTGGCTAATGCCGGCACTACGATCGACGCTGCGATCATGCCCGGCATGGCCACGCGCAAGCGGCCGCGCAAATTTTCCGGCCGGTTGAAAAGCCCCGATTCGACTTCTTCGATCGCCGCGAGAATCTGCGCGCAGCGCTCGTAGTAGGCGGCGCCTTCGGCGGTCAGCGTGACCTTGCGCGTCGTGCGCACCAGCAGTTGCACCCCGAGCAGCGACTCGAGCGCCTGCACGGTGGTCGTCGCGGTGGCCCGCGGAATTTCGAGCGATTCCGCGGCGCGCGTGAAACTGCTCATATCGACGATGCGTACGAAAATCCGCATGGCCTGCACGCGATCTATCACGATGCTTCTCCGTTTGAGCGCGGCTGCTGCCGTATCAATCCAGCTGCGAGCAGCGGCGCGATCGCAAAGATCGCGAACAGCCACACGGCGGTCTGTTGCGCGCCAGGCTGCGCGGGCAGCGTGGTGAGGCCCGCGCCGTTCGCGACGAGACCGGCGAGTGCCGAGCCCAGCGCCATCGCGAAGAGTTGAATGGTGGTGATCGAGAGCGATGCGAGGTTCTCCTCGCCGGATTGCGCGGCGGTGAACACGCGCGTCAGCAGATGCGGCCAGCCGATTCCGACACCCAGCCCGACGCTGACGAGCGCCGCGCACAGTGTCAGCGTTCCGCTCACGCTGTCGAACAGGCCGGCTTGCGGCATCAGCCACGCGAGCGCGGCAAGACCGAGCGCTTCGACGATCGGGCCCGCGCGGCTCAAGCGTTGCGCGGCGACGGCGGAACGTCCGGCGCTGAACATCGACCCGCACGACCAGCCGGCCGCCATCAAAGCGGTCAGATAGCCGGCCGCGAGCGGCGAACGGCCATGAATCGTCTGCAAGAAATACGGCACGAAGATTTCGCTGGTCACGCCGATGCCGAGCAGGCTCATGCACGCATAAATGCTGCCGATGCGCGTGCGGATCGAATACGAGCCGCTCGGCAACAAGCGCGTACGCGTGCTATCGCGTTCGAGTCTCGCGAGCAGCCAGACGAAGCCAAGGCCGGCCGCGACGCCGAAGGCGTTCCACACAATGTTCTCGCTCAAGGCGGCAAGCGAAATCACCAGAACAGAAGCGCTGAGCAGCATGACCTTGAGCAACGGAATGGGCGCCGCCGCGCCGGTCGCGTGCTTGCCATCCACCTCGCGATGCACGATCACGCCGAGCAGCAAGATGGCCGGCAGCAAGACCCAGAACGCGAGCCGCCAGTCGCCGAGTTCCGCGAAGACGCCGCCGAGCGCGGGCCCGCACAACGTGGCAACGCCCCACATGCCCGACACCAGTCCCATCGCGCGAGGCCATAGGCGCTCTTCGAACACGACGCGAATCAACGCATAGCTGAGTGCGAGCAGTATGCCGCCGCCGAGGCCTTGCAACGTGCGGCCGGCCAGCATCCACGGCATGGACGGTGCGCTCGCGCAGACCACAGTGCCCAACGCGAATACGGCGAGCGCGTTGAAATAAACGGCGCGCGCGCCGAGCCCCGCAAGCAGACGCACCGACAACACCGAACCCAGAATCGACGCGACCACGAATAGCGTGGTGTTCCACGCATACAGTTCGAGTCCGCCGATGTCGTGCACGACCGAGGGCAGGATCGTCGTCGCGACATAGACGTTGGTGGCGTGCAGCGCGACGCCGCCGGCCAGACCCAATGCCCGCCAGCCGTTGCTGCCACTGAGAAGATCGCTCCATGCGGGCGCATTCGATTGCAGATTTTTCATGTCGTGGACAGCCGTGCGAGGCTGGCTTATTATGCAAGTATTGGCTTGGATAATAATGGCACTCGATGAGATATGCAAATGAAAGCTTGGAAAATTCACCGGGCCTCGCGCCGGTGGATCGCATCCTGAATCTGTTGAAAGTGCAGGGGCCGTTGTCGACGGCATCGATCGCGAGCGAACTCGGTATCACCGTCGAGGCGGCGCGCCAGCAGATCCAGAAGCTGCTGAGCGGCGGATTGATAGAAGGACGTCAAGCGTCGCAAACGGGACCTGGGCGGCCGAGTCAAAGCTGGGCTTTGACGGAGGGGGGCAACGCGCGTTTTCCCGACACGCATCCGCAATTGACGGTGCAATTGCTCGGGTCGATTCGCCAGCTATTCGGCGAAGCGGGACTCGACAAGCTGATCGACCAGCGCGCCGTTGAAACGCGCGCGAATTATCTGGCGGCGCTCAAGCCGGTCAAAGGCCTCAAGGCGCGGCTCGCGAAGTTGGCGGAGATTCGCAGCGCCGAGGGTTACATGGCGGAGTTGCACAAAGACGGACGCGACTGGCTGCTGCTCGAAAACCATTGCCCGATTTGCGCGGCGGCGCGAACTTGCCAGGGATTTTGCCGCACGGAGTTGCAACTCTTTGCGGAGATCGTCGGGGAAGACGGATCGATCGAGCGCGAAGAGCATGTGCTGGCAGGCGCGCGTCGCTGCGTTTATCGCATCCGCGTGAATAGCAGGTAGCACCGCATTTTTGCGCGAGCTTATGCGCTCCGGATGGTTGGGGACAATTCAACTTTTAACGCGAATTTTTTATCAATATATTTCCGATTTTTCTATGCGAGGATAAAACGTCAACATTTACGCGTGCGCGATTGCCTATCGATCCGCATGCCTGCGAATCTGTCGCCCGACACGCCGGCCGTGCGCGCTTCGCACCTTGCAAGGAAATACCGTCGTGACATTGTTCTCTCGCCTGGGCGTGGCAGTTGTTATCTTTCACAGTCTTATTCCGCTGAATGCGTCGGCGCAATCTCAACTCAATTACACCACGTCATGGATCGGCAATAGCTTTGGTTTCGGCGACGGCAAATGGATGCAGCAGGATATCCAGGCTATCAGCGTCGGCGCCGACGGCACCGTTTACACCAACGCGCCCTGGGACGAAAGCGGAAGCGAAATCGCAGCCTACCGCGCGGGCGACAAGATCGCCGTCGCCGGTTCGACGCATGGCTGGGGCGCGGCGGGTGGCGACGCGGTCGCGGTGAATCACACGTACCTGTATGCGGCGATGTCGATCGGCAACGAGAGCAACGCCCTGGTCGGCGCGGATTATCCGGCGGCCAACCTGACCTGGTACGGCATCACGCGCCGCACGCTCGCCAATCTGGCGACCGGCGCGCCGTTCAGCGGCGGCACCGGCAATAGCGCCAATGCGACGAAGAACAGTTTTCTGCCGCTCGAGGCGGCTGCGACCGGCACCGATGCGAGCATTCGCGGCATGGCCGCCACCGACAGCGAACTGTATGTGGCCGATACCTACGCCAACCGGATCGTCGTGTTGGACGCGAATTCGATGCAGCGCTTGCGCTCTTGGAACGTAACGTCGCCGGGACGCATCGCGGTGGATACCGACTCGACGCTGTGGGTGATAAGTGGCGTCTCTTCTGGAAACCTAACTATTCAACACTGTGCGGCAAATGGCACCGCGCTCGCCGGTAGGTTGACGCTGCCCGCGGGCGCCGTGCCGGTTGATATCGCGGTCACGCCGGCGGGGCAAATCCTCGTCGCGGACAATGGTCCGTCGCAACAGATTCTTGTCTTCAACAAGGACGCCAACGATCAACCGCAAGCCGCCGCGGCGATCGGCACGCGCAACGGCATCTTTCACACGGTCAAGGGCGTGCCCGGAAATTGGCGCTTCAACGGCATGACGGGCATCGGCGTCGATCCAGCAGGCAATCTGTACGTCGCGCAGAACGGCGAAGGGCCGCGACCGGTCGGATCGGCATCGGTCGGACAAGGCGCGGTGCTCGAAAGCTACGTGTACAGTTCGCACGCTTTCAATTGGCGCTTGTACGGCCTGACGTTCGTCGATAGCGCAGCGTTCGATCCCGCCACGCCCAATTCCGTCTACACAGGCTCGAAGCGCTTCACGCTCGATTACAACCAGCCCGTCGGCCACGAGTGGTCGTACGCGGGTTTCACGCTCGATCGTTTCGACTATCCGGACGACCCCGCGTTTCACGAGCCGCGTGGAGTGCGGGGCGAGCCGATGGTACGTCGAATCAACGGCCAGCCGTTTCTCTACACACTCGATCCGGGCGCGCATTATCTGAACGTTTATCGCTTCGACGCCGCGCACGGTGAAATGGCGATTCCGTCTGGCCTGCTCGCGCAAAATCCGCTGCCGGGCGCGTGGCCCGCGGCGCAGCCTACGTATGGTGAATGGCTGTGGCGCGACAGCAATGGCAACGGCAGCGTCGACGCCAGCGAGATCAGCAGCAATCCGTCGACCGGCAGCACCGTGGGCAACGGGTTCTGGTGGGTCGACACGCTAGGCAATGTCTGGCTCGCCACGCCGTTGAGCGGCGTCCGCGAAATGCCGTTGCAGGGTTTCGATTCCGCCGGCAATCCGATCTACACGTACGCCAGTTCAAAGATGTTCGCGATGCCACAACCGTTCACGCGGATTGCGCGGATCGTCTACATTGCGGCCACCGATACCATGTACATCTCCGGCTTCACCAGCGCGATCCCGTGGGATGCGACGCATTGGAAAGAGGCTGGCCCGGTGCTCGCGCGCTATGACAACTGGAGCTCCGGCACGCCGACGCAGCAGTACACGATTTCGCTGCCCTGGAACACGCAGAGCAATCCGCAAACGACGACTGTGGGCGTCGCGGTGGCGGGCAATTACATTTTCGTGGCGGAGTTGTACACGCAGAAGGTGGATGTGTACGACGCGCGCACCGGCCAGGCCGTCGGCTCAATGACGCCGGGCGCGAGCGTCGGCAGCACGAGCGGCTGGGTCGACGTGTATCTTGGTATCAGCGCCGTGCAACGCGACAATGGCGAGTACGCTGTCCTAGTCGAAGACGACGCCCGCGCAAAAATTCTGATGTATCGATGGACGCCTTAACGCAGATCGCGTTCGGCCCGATCCCGAATGGACGGCAACGCACGATCGGTATATAACAACATGAAAGGATGGCTTGTTCACCGCTGCATCAACAGGAGCGAAGTTTCATCATGACGCAAGACGTAACGCCTAAGCCACCCACGGGCGACCGGCCCGATCTGGAAAACCTCGACGCGGCGCTTAGTCACGTGGATCAGCAGGTATCGTCGGGCAGCATTGCATCCGGTGCCGCGAAGGGCATTCTGTATAGCCTGATCGAAACGCTCGGCACGTTTGTCGGCGATCCCGATTTACCGGAGCATGCGCGTTCGGGTTACGAAGGGCTGCTGGAAGCCGCTCGCGAGCTACGCGCGAAGCTGGATCACTAAAGGCGACCGCGCGCTGTCCGTGGGCGGCGCGATTCGCATCGGCATGCGTGCCGATGTCGAAAGGCCGTTGCTTCTGTTTCGCGTGCCGGCATAAAGCGGTTGCGATTCATCATCGCATTCGGCCGCTGCATTTCGGCGCCGCCGCCGTCTATGATAAAAAGGCGCACTGTCTCCAACATTGCGCCTTTTTTATGCTCTCTGCGTCTGCTATCGCGTTGCTGGCCGTCGGCATTGTCGTCGTGCTGATCACGCCCGGGCCTACCAATACACTGCTTGCCGCGGCCGGCTTGCGCCAGGGCGTACGGAGCTCGCTGCCGCTGATCGTCGCCGAACTGGGCGGTTATCTCGTCTCGATCTCTGTGTGGGGGCATTTCCTCGTCCAGGCGGCGCATGCGCTGCCGTGGTTGCCCTCGCTGTTGCGTGTGGCGGCCGGCTTGTACATCGCCTATCTCGCCGTCGATATGTGGCGCGCGGCGGTCGCCTTGCCCGACTCGGCGCAGCGGGCGAGCGGCATGCGCACGTTGTTCGTGGCGACGCTGCTCAATCCGAAGGGCTTGCTGTTCGCCGGCACGATCTTTCCGGCTATCGCTTTCGCGCACCTGCCGGCCTACGCCTTCTCGATGCTGATGTTCGCCTGCCTGCTGATGCCGATCGCACTCGCGTGGATCTCGTTCGGCGCGGCGCTCGGCAGCGGCAGGCTCACCTGGCTCAATCCGGTCAAGATGCAGCGCGGCGCTTCGATCGTGCTCGGCGTGTTTTCCTTGTCGCTTGCGTGGGCGGCGCTGCATTGAGTGCGGCGCTGATGCGACGTTCAGGCGGCCACGCTGTCGCCTAAGGCGTCGTCGACGCTTAGCGCGTCGAGCCATTCCGGCGGCGCGGAGGTGATTTGCAGTTGCGGCGTGCCGTGCCAATCCGCGCAGCGTTGCAACGCGCGGCGCAGATCGCCGGCGAGACGGGCGCTCAGACGCACGCCCGGTTCGATGTGCAGCGACTTCAGCTCGAACACGCCTTGGGTCCGATGCGCTTTTGCATCCACGCGGCCGACCAGACGCCCGCGGCTCAGCAGCGGCAACACGAAATAACCATATTTGCGCTTCGCGGCCGGCGTATAGCATTCGATCGCGTAGTCGAAGTCGAACAGCGCCGCCGCGCGCTTGCGGTCCCACACCACCGGATCGAATGGCGACAACACCGTGGTGACCGTCGACGAGAGCTTGCCGCTCGCGGCATCGTCGAGTATCGCGGCGAAGTCTCGATGCACGTACGTGTCCTGCTTCCAGCCTTCCACGCTTACCGGGATCAGCTCGCCCTGGTCGGCGAGCGCATGCAGTTCGTCACGATACGGGCGACGCGGCAGCCGGTAGTAATCGGCGACCCAATCGGCGCGCGCGACGCCGAGCGCACGGCACGTGCGGCGTAACACGGCTTCGGTCACGGTGTGCGCGGGCGGCAGATCGCGCGCGTCGTCCCAATCCGGCAGCACGCGCTCGGTCAGATCGTAGACGCGGTGAAAATTGCGCCGCTCGGCCACCATCAATTGCCCGATCGCGAACAGCACTTCCAGATGGCGTTTCTCCGGCTTCCAGTCCCACCAGCCGTTGCCCTTGCCGGCCTCGCGGGCAAAATCCGCGGAGCGCACCGGACCGGTCGCGCGAATGTGGGCGAGCAGCTTCTCGATGTCCTTGCGATACTTCTTGTGCCACTCGGCCGCGTATTTCCAGCCCATGCCGCTCGGATCGAGCATGCGATGGCGCAGCAGGCCGTATTCTTCAATCGGCACGAAACAGGCTTCATGCGACCAGTATTCGAACAGCTTGCCTTCGGCGAGATGCTCGTCGAGCCATTGCTGCGGATAGGCGCCGAGCCGGCTGAACAACACGAGATAGGGGCTGCGCGCGACGACGTGAATCGTGTCGATCTGCAATTGCGCCATGCGGTGGATCGTGTCGAGCACGTCGGCCTTGACGGCTTTGCGGCGCGGCGGCGTCAGCAAACCTTGCGCGGCCAGATGCAGGGTACGGGCGGCGGAAAGCGAAAGAGTCTTCACGCGGGTATTGATCAGTGAGTGACTGCGATGGGAGCGGACGCGGGACCCAGTCTGGATCAGCAGCCGCTACTGTAGCGTGAAGCGCCCAAACTTGCCTTTACCACCCGCGGCCGTGATGCCGATCCCAGCCGCGATGACGGCCATGATCGTGGTGCCAGTGGCGGCCGCGATAGTAGTCGTCCCGGTAGCCGTAACCGTAGACCGGTTGAGGCGCATACACGACCGGCGGTGGTGCATAGACCGGCGGCGCCGCGTACACCGGCCCTGGTGTATTGACGAACACGCCGACGTTCACCCGCGCCGAGGCGGCAGTCGATGCGCACGCGGCGGCAAGGCCGAAGGCGGCGAAAATGATCGCGCGTTGGATCATGCTTGTCTCCTGCAAGATTGCGGTCGAAAGAGCAGGCCATTCACTGTCGAATGGCTGACGGCAATATTACGAGGCAGAAAGCAAGCCAGGTGCAACCAGTTGAAGGCGTGTGTAACAGCAGGTTACCCGCCGGCAGTCGCAAGGCCGGCGGGCGGTTGAGAGCATTCAGGCGCCCAGCGGAACCGCTTCTCCCGCCGAAACCGCCAGCAGTTGATGGATCTGCGCGACCACGGCGGCGCCTTCGCCGACGGCCGCCGCCACCCGTTTGGTCGAGCCGGCACGGGCGTCGCCGATCGCGTACACGCCCTCGACCGTCGTCGCGAGATCGCAGACCGACGCGCCGTCGGCGCTCGTGCCGGTCAGCACGAAGCCTTTCTCGTCGAGCTCCACGCCGCAGGTACGCAGCCAGTCGGTATTCGGATCCGCACCGGTGAAAAGGAACAGATGGCGTGTGTCGAAATGATCGGTGCCGTCGGGCAACGGCTTTTTCAGGGCAACCGACGACAAACCGCTTTCGTCGGCATCCAGCCGGCCGATCTCCGAGTTCGGATGCACGATCACATTCGGCAGCGAGCGGATCCGATCGATCAGATAGCGCGACATGGTGGCTTCAAAACCGCTGCGCCGGATCAGCACGTGGACCTTGGCCGCGTGCGTCGCCAGATAGACGATCGCCTGGCCGGCCGAGTTGCCGCCGCCCACCAGCACGACTTCCTGGCGCTTGCATAGCTTGGCTTCGACCGGCGACGCCCAGTAGTAGACGCCGCGTCCCTCGAAGCGGTCGAGCCCTTCGAGCGCCGGGCGCCGGTAGACGGCGCCGCTCGCGATCACAATGGCACGCGCCGTGATATGCCCGCCGCACTTCAGTTCCAGCCGATGCGGCCGTTCCGCGCAATGCAGCGCCTTCACGTTGACCGGAATCGCGACGTGCGCGCCGAATTTCTGCGCCTGCACGAACGCGCGGCCCGCCAGCGCCTGACCGGAGATGCCGGTCGGAAAGCCGAGGTAGTTCTCGATCCGCGAACTCGCGCCGGCCTGGCCGCCTGGCGCGCGACTGTCGAGCACGATCACCGACAGGCCTTCGGAGGCGGCGTACACCGCGGTGGCGAGCCCCGCCGGTCCGGCGCCGACGATCGCGACGTCGTACACATGCGCATCGTCGAGATCGGGCAGCAAGCCGAGGCACGTGGCAAGTTCCGGCATGCTCGGATGACGCAGCACCGAGCCGTCCGGGCAGATCACCAGCGGCATGTCTTCTTTCTGTGCGGCGAATTGTTCGATCAGCCGCAACGCGTCTTCGTCGCGTTCGTCGATCACGGAATGCGGATGGCCGTTGCGCGACAGGAAGCCTTGCAACATGACGAGCCGGGCGTCGCTGCTGTTGCCGATCAGGATCGGCCCGCCCGCGCCCTTTTCGATCAGCGACACGCGCCGCAGGATCAGCGCGCGCATGATGCGCTCGCCGAGTTCCGCCTCAGCGACGATCAACGCGCGCAGCTGCTCCGGTGGAATCAGCAACGCTTCCACCGAGCTGAGCGCCATGCCGTTGACCAGCGCGGGCCGTCCCGACAATTGGCCGACTTCGGCAAGGAAATGCCCGGCGCCATGTTCGTTGATCAGGACTTCGCGCCCGATGCCGTCGCGCTGATACACCTTCACGCGTCCTTCGAGCAGCACGAACATGCCGGGACCGGTGAGGCCGGTCTCGAACAGCAGCTCACCGGCTTTCCAGTGGCCAATCTCGCCGAAACGGCGCAGACGGCTGATTTCCGCGCAGGTGAGCGCGGGGAACATCTGATGCATGCGCGTCGAGAGCGACGAAAACGGCGCGTCGGCGACGACGTCCTGCTGTTGCCCTACCGCTTGTTGCACTTCAGGTTCTTGAGTCGAAAGCATTGAACCGCTCCTTCGGTGTTCATTGATGGATCGAACGAGAGGCGAAGCGGCGCGGCGCCCGAAGGCGCGAATCCAGGTGCGCTGCTTGCGCTACACGGCCTTCGGCGCGACGTCGTCGACCGCCACGTCGGGCGGCGGCGTGTTGGGCAGCGAATCCACCGGCTTGCCCGAGTCGCGCCAGGCTTCCATGCCACCGCGCAGCGGCAGCACGTCGGAGAAGCCGGCTTCGTTCAATTGCTTGGCCATCCATGCCGCGGAAATCTCATTCGGGCAGGAACAGTAAATCACCAACTTTTGATCGTGCGGATAGGTCGCGACGATCTCGTCGAGTTGCCGCTCGTCGGCGAATTGCGAGCCCGGAATCACGAACGGATCGAGCGCACGCTTCTCGTGCGAACGGATGTCGAACAGCACTGGCGTTTTGCCAGCCTTCACGAGCGACGCCAATTCGTCGACTTCGATGCGCGCGGTCGCGAGCTTCGAAATCAACTGACGCCGGCGCACCCAGCGATACGCGGCATACGCCAGCAGCAGGCCGACGGCGACCAGCGCGGCCGTGCGGCCAAGGCGCCCGGCCATGGCGAACAGCATGTCGATCTGCCTTGCGAACAACGCGCCGATGATCAGGCCGGTGCCGGACCACAACGCGGCGCCGATGCTGTCGTATGTGAGGAACGTGCGGTAGCGCGTGCCCATGGCGCCTGCCATTGGGATCGATACGATCGACAGTCCCGGCACGAACTTGGCCACGGCCAGCACGCGCACGCCCCAGCGACCGAAAAAGCGTTCGGTCTTCTTTACGCAGGTGTCACGCGAGAGCGACAGGCGGCAAATCGTTTTCAGCGTATTGCCGCCGTACATACGGCCAGCGAAATACCACGCGCTGTCGCCGATCAGCGTGGCGAATATCGACAGGATGAGCACCGGCGCCAACTGCGTGCCCACGGAACCGGGATGCATGGCCGCCATCGCCCCGAACAGCACGAGCGACGGCATCGCCGGAACCGGCAGCCCGATCGAGGCGGCGAGCACGTTCACGAACACGAGCGCCGGCCCATATTGCTCGACGAGATCATGTAGCATCGGCTTACATCCGCAGCCCTTTCGGGCGCGGCGCAGGTAGAAAATGCAAAGGAGAATGCAAGGATTATGGACGCATTTTCAAGACGTGCAAACGCCTTGAAAAGATGCCCTTTAGTTGGGTGTGGAAAGCGCTATCTCAAGCCCACTGAACCGCTTGAAGACGCATTAGCAGCGCGATTCGAACAAAACAAAAAAGGTGCGAATGACGCGCCTCATGCTGAAACGGAAATAATGCCCGATGGACGGGCGGCAGAAGCCCGCTCAGCAAGTGACTGATGACCGGTAACGCTTAAGCGTCACGCGGCATTCGCACCCGAAGTGCAATTGCCGCATGACGTATTTCATTGACGATGATTGTGCTGTTCGCCCGGCAATTCGGCGCCGTGCGCGCGAATCGCGGCAATCAGTTCGGCCGGCGTGATTTCGTAGCGCACTTCGCGGTGTATGCCTGGCTTGCGCTCATCGACTTCGATCAAAAGAATGCCTTTGCCGTCTTCTGTCGATTCGAGGCGCAGCGAGCGAAGTTCGCGCGCGGTTGCGTCGTCGTATTCGGCGAGCAGGGCCATTGACCCGGAGGACCCGGTAGTGCGCATCGAAGTTGTCCTTGTTCCGTTGTTGATCGAACCATTGTACGGGCAGGATAGTGCAGCGTCTGTCGCGCCACCGTCACGCTTCACGTAGTTGCCCGGGCATTTGCCTGTTCATCTGCCTGCGTGCCATACGCCGCCAGGCGCGTTGACTGGCGCGGCCCGCCGGGCAGCGCGTGTTGTGACGTCCCGCCGTGACAGCCAGTTTAACGCGACTCTCGGCAACGACGGATGCATTTTTCGTGCCCCGTGACGGTGCGATCCTTCTCCATGGCTGTCACGCTGTTGACGCGCGCTCCGGTTAAGGGAAATGGGCGCGGCGCGGCGTACTTCGTGGCTAGCGCATCTTGTCCAGATCGCCGAGTTCGGCAACGCGCAGCGGTGCGTCGGCGGCGAGGAAAAACTCGTCGAGTTGCGGCGGGGCGGCCGCTGTGCCGCTCAGCATCGCGTGAACTTGCCCGCGATGATGGATCTGATGGACGAAAACATGCGGTAGTACGCGGCCGACCTGCTCGCATTGCACCCCCACCGACGGACCGCGGTCGATCTGGACTTCGCGTTGCAGATCGTCGTCGGTGAGCGATGCGCAGAAGGCGAGCAGTTGCTGGTCGCTCCGAGCTTGTGCATCCCACAAGTCGGCTGCGCGCAGATAGGGCAATTCGTTGTCGAAAATGGTGAGGCCCGCGCCGCCGCCGATCAGCGCATCGAAGTAATAGCGGTCCACCAGAAGGATGTGATTCAACGTGAGCTGCAACGATGGGAAGAAGCTCACCCTGCGCTCGGCGAACGCTTCGTCGGTCAATGTGAGGCAGGCGCGGTAGAGGCGCAGGTTGGACCATGCGTTGTTGCGCGCCATGGCGGTGAGGTGCGAAGACAGCGGATTGACGCGTGGCGGGTCGGAAGGGGTCACGTCGGCCTCCGGTGGCGGGAATCGGCATGAGGGTGCGCCGGGTGCGCTTGCGCGTCGTCGTGGGAACACGTGGCGCGAGAATGGAAGCGCTGCCTGTCTAGCGTAGCATCGCTTCGCGCGAGGCAATCGACGTGCGCCGCGTTCATGAAGACGCGCTCCTGTATTCCCTCACCATTCGCCTTATCTGCTGCACCGGCTGCAACGAATGATCGAAGTCAAAACCTCAACCATCCTCAACTGCGCACATCAGCGTCAGCCCACAAAAAAAATAGGCCCGTCCACGGAGGGGGCGGGCCGCTAAACGCCGTTGTTACTCGGGTCAGCCTGCCCTTGCAAACAACTGGGCGCTGACGGTGCCATCGTGCTGCGTCAATACTGGACTGTCGAGGTGGGAGTAACGCCGATCTATCAGATCAATGCGGCTTCTTCCTGCTCGACATCGTGTGCGGTGACTGGCGCACGGTGTCGTTTGATCTCGGGCGCCGACGTTTGTGCTGCGTCAGCGGTGAACGCCTGACGCTTCGTGTCGGCGGCGCGTCGCGCCGGCGCTGCGTCGGCGACGGTGAACAGACGCACCGCTTCATCCAGCACGTCCGCCTGTTCCGCCAGACGCTGCGCAGTGGCTGCCGCCTGCTCGACGAGCGCCGCGTTCTGCTGCGTGGCGCCGTCCAGATGCGAGACCGCCTGGTTGACCTGGCGAATGCCTTCGGCCTGCTCGCTGCTCGCGTTCGCCACGTCGACGATGATCGACGATACGCGGCCCACCGCCTCGTCGATCACGCGCATCTGCGACGTTGTCCGCGCAACCAGTTCGGTGCCGGCCGCGACCTCGGTGGCACTTGCTTCAACGACCGACTTGATTTCCTTCGACGACGCCGCGCAGCGTTGCGCCAGCATGCGCACTTCGCCCGCGACGACCGCGAACGAGCGGCCTGCTTCGCCCGCGCGCGCCGCTTCGACGGCGGCATTCAGCGCAAGGATATTGGTCTGGAAGGCGATGCCGTCGATCACGCCGGTGATGTCGGCGATACGCCGTGATGCCGCGGTGATGCCCGCCATGGTCTGCTCGACCTGGCCCGCGATCTTGCCGCCGACCGCTGCCGCCGCCTGGGCGTCTCTCGCCAGATCGAGCGCGCGCACGGTCGCGTCGGCGTTGGCTTGCACGGTGGTCGTCAGCTCTTCCATGGTGGCGGCGGTTTCTTCAAGCGACGCCGCTTGCAACTCCGTGCGTCTCGCCAGATCGACATTGCCGCTGGAAATTTCGCGCGCGTTGTCGAGCATGCCGGTGATCTGGGCGCGCACGTCGTAGACGATCGCCGCGAGATTCGCCTTCAACTGATTCAGCGCCTGCAACACGTCGCCGAGGTCGTCGTGGCGGGCGATCTGCAGATCGGCGGTCAGATCGCCGGCGGCGAGACGCGTGGCGAATCCCGACATGTCGCGGATCGGCGCGGCGAGTTGTCGCGTCAGCACCTGCCACGACACGATACTGACCGCCGTGGTGACGCCGAACGCCATCCAGAACGGCACAGGCGGCGCGCCTTGCCACGCCGCGAGACCGGTCAGCAGCAGCGCCAGCGGCGTGATCGCGTAGCCGATCGCCGCACGCGTCGCGACAGGAAGGCGCATCAGCGACTGCAAACGCCCCAGCACGCCGCTGCGCACCGCCACGCCGCGGCGCAGCTTCACGCCACGTGACGCGCCGGTGCGCATGCGCGCGTACAGCGCTTCGGCGGCGCGCACCGCATTGCGTTCCGGTTTCACGCGCACGCTCAAATAGCCGACGACCGTGCCTTTCTCGACCACCGGCGTGACGTTGGCATGCACCCAGTAGTGATCGCCGTTCTTACGGCGGTTCTTCACCAGCGCCGTCCAGGGACGGCCATCGCGGATCGTTGCCCACATGTCGGCGAAGGCTTCGCGCGGCATGTCCGGATGGCGAATCAGATTGTGCGGCTGGCCGATCAGTTCGTCGCGCGTAAAGCCCGAGACGGCGATGAAGGCCGGATTGCAGTACTCGATGCGGCCGGTCAGGTCGGTCGCGGAAACAAGCATGTGTGACGACGGGAATTCGTATTCGTGCCCGGTGACAGGCTGGTTGTTGCGCATGGCTTTCCTTGCTGGTGCTAGCCCGCGCGTGGACGCGGCGCTTACATGGTTGCAAGGAATATCGGCAATTAACCCCGCGGCCTTGAGGGTTTCCCAGTAAACCACTCAGGTTTAGGTCGGCCCAAGCCGTTAATGCATGGTTGTTTGACCCATCTTGGATGACCGCGTGAAAACGGTGCCGGATGCGTCGCGCAATCCCTTCAAAAGGACTACACTGCGCCCGTATAAGGGCTGCAGATGCATCTCGCCCCTCGATTTCGCCGCGGTCTGCCGCGCGAATCCGCTACCCATGCGAGCTGATGCAGAAGATTCTCGACCGCACTCAGGAGTCGTTGGCGCAGGCCTTCGCCACGCTCGCCCAGAGCGCGAAGCGCCAACAGCGGCTTTATCTGGCGACGATCGGTTCGCTGATGCTGATCGTGGTGATTTTCGCGCTCGTGCTGGTTGTCGTCGCCGGGCTCAAGCAACTCGACTATCGCCGCACGCTCGCCGCGCAGAGTGCCACCGACCTCTCGCTGCTCCTGCATCAGGAGGAGTCGTTCCTGCGGCGCGCCGAGCTGACGCTCGATTTTTATCACGGCGCCGCCGCGCCGCGGAGCGCACCGGATGCGATACAGCAGGCAATCCTCAAGACCGGCGTTGCTCGCGGCACGATAGACCGGGTGGATGCGGATTTCGACCTGGTGGTCGGCGAAACCACGCGCAATGCGTGGGGCCCGCAACTGGGCGAAAATCTCGGCCGCCTCTACGAATCGGCGCGATCGACGCTCGTGACCCAGGAGGCGTTTGAACTGCGGCAACGGGCGACGCTGATCGGCTTGAACGAAGACTATGCGGTGATCCTGCCGTCGCTGGCGCATCCTCTCGCGGGCCAAACCGGCGCAGCCGGTCAGGCCGCTGCGTCGGCGCCGCAACCGGCGATCGTGATCCTGCTGCGCGAGACGCTCGAACGCCAGCTCGAGGCGCAAACCGGCAAGCTTGTGCCGGGAAAAGGCGAACGAATCTGGCTGGGACCGTACCGCGACCCGCTCCAGAACCGCCCGGTGATATCCGCGGTCAGCGCCTACTATGGCGGCGACACGCCCACCACGCTGATCAGCATGAACATTCCGCTGGACGTGTTCGCCTCACGTATCGCGCAGGCCGACAGCGAGGGCGTGATCCTGCTGATGACGGTGGACCGCCGCATCGCCGTGTCGTCGACGCCGCTCGACACGTCAACCGTCAAACTCGTGCAACAGGCGGTCGCCGCTACGCCGACCCACGTCTTTCACTACAGCCGCGAAGGCGCAATCTTTCACGAACCGCTCGGGCCTGGTTTCGGCTTCCTGGTCGGCTACATACCGTGGCGTGCGTTGATCGTCGCGCTCGGCTGGCAATTGGCCGTGATCGGTTGCCTCGCGGCGTTCACGCTGCTCGGCATCGCGCTGATGGCCCGCTATTTCGGGCTGCGGCTGTTACGCAATTCGTTTGCCGAAACGTCGCGCGCGCTGCAAAGCGAAACCCTGAACCATATTCTCGTCAGCGCGACGCCAGTTGGGTTGTGCATCGTCAGGCAGAGCGACTATTCGATCCTGACCGCCAATGCACTCGCGGCCGAGTCGCTCGGTATCGAGGCAGACGGCAGCAGGCTTCCGACGCATATCGTCGGCGAGTTTCTGGCTCAGGCGCCGGATCAGACGTCGGCCACGGCGTTTGCCCGAGTGAGTGCATTCGTCGCGCCCGCGCAGCCCGCGTATCAGTCTGCACCTCCGTCGCAAATGGAGCGGCAACCCGCGTCGCAAAGAGAGCCGCAAGCCGCCGCCTCGCAAACGGAGTCGCAACCCGCGCCGCAAACAGAGCCGCAAACCGCGTTGCCGTCAAACAAAGGCGGCGCGCCTTCGCGGTTCCTGCAATTCATCTACGCGCCCGCGCGTTACGCCGGCGAGAACGTGCTGTTCTGTGCGATTCTCGACGTCACCGCACAGACCATGCTCGAACAGCAATTGCGGCACGCCCAGCAGACATCCGAGGCGCTGATGCGTGCGCGTACGAATTTCTTCGCCGCGATGAGCCACGAGATCCGTACGCCGTTGAACGCGCTGCTCGGCAATCTCGAACTGTTCGCCCGCACGCCGGGACTCGAGGCGCATTCGCAGCGGCTTGCCACATTGAGCCTCGCGGCCGATGCGCTGCGGCGCGTCGTCAACGACATCCTCGACTTCTCGAAGATCGATGCCGGCGAGATGCTGCTGATCAGCGAGCCGTTTCATCTCATCGACGTTTTCGAAAACGTCGCGCTGTCCTACGTGCCGATGCACGGCGACCGTCCGATCCGTTTCTATGCGCTCTTCTCTCCGACGCTCGATCAGACCTTGGTCGGCGATCGCATGCGCATCGCGCAGATCGTCAACAACCTGCTGAGCAATGCGTTCAAGTTCACCTCGACCGGCAAGATCACGTTGCGCGCCGAAGTGACGGACGATTCGCCGGATCGCGCGATGTTGACCTGCCGCGTCTCGGATTCGGGTGCCGGCATGAACGAGGAAACGCTGGCGCGGCTGTTCAAACCGTTCGCGCAAGGCGAGCTGGGTGCGTCGCGCGGCGCTGGCGGCAGCGGACTCGGCTTGGTGATCTGCGCGCGTTTGTGCGAGCTGATGGGCGGCCAGATTGCCGCGGAGAGCGTGCCCGGCGTGGGCAGCGCGTTTCGCGTGACGATCCCGCTCGCCAAGCCGGCCGTCGATTCGCTCGCGCCGGCGGCAGTTCCCGAACCGCGCGGGACGGTGCTCGTCCTGTCGCAGGAGCAGGAAGCCGGCGAGTTGATGGACCGCTGGCTTAAGCGCGGAGGGTGGGCAGGACATCTGGTGACCTCACCGGCCGTTGCACAAGCGTGGTTGCGCGTGAATGCTCCCCCTGACCTGTTGATCGTCTCCGGCGAATACGATCTCGAGGTGATTGCGACGCTGCGTGCTTTGCAGCCGGTGGGGGTCGTGTGGATCACGCGTGGCGGCCCGCATCATCCCGAGGCGCGCGGCGACGGCGTGCTCGAGGTGACTGAATTCAGCCGCACTGCGGTTCTGTCGGCGATCGAACTGGCGCGCGAGGGCACGTCCGCGACTTCGGCGCCGAGCGCCGCGCGGGCGGGGGCCGATTCGGTGGGAATCCATCCGACGCTGCGAGGTTTGTCGGTCCTGGTCGCGGAAGACAATCCCTTGATCCAGAATCTGATCGCCGAACAGCTGGTCGAGTTGGGATGCGTGCCTACTATCGCTCATGACGGCAAACACGCGCTGAGGTTGTTCGAACAGACAAGTTTCGAGGTGGTGCTGACCGACATCCACATGCCGGAGATGGACGGTTACGAACTGCTGGCCGCGTTGCGCGAATTGCATGCGCCCGCGCCGGTGCTCGCCTTCAGCGCCGTGGCCGAACATGAGGAGGCGCACAACTGGCGCGAGTGCGGCTTTAGCGGGTCTGTGCCCAAGCCGGCGTCGTTGAGCGAGTTGCAAGCCGCGTTGCTGCAGGTGGCGCCGGCACCAACGCGGGGGGCTCCAGAGAAGATAGCGTTGGCCGAGCCCACAGCTTCGGCTTCCAACGTAGCGAGCACGCTCAGCGCCGACGACAAGGCGCGCTACACGGCGATGCTCAAAGAGCACTTGCAAAAGGATCTGCCGAGACTGCTTGCGATCGTCGAAGAGGAAGACGTGCAGGCGTTGGCCGGCTGGGCGCATAGCGCGAGCGGTGCGTTCGTCGTCGTGCAGGAGCCGCAGTTCGTCGACCAATGCCGGCGGTTGCAGCGGCTCTGCCACGACAGCGGACACTGGACAACCGAGATGGACGAGGTCGCGATCTCGCTGCACGAAGCCTTATCCGATCACTACGGACTCGACGAGCAGTCGGCGCACTGATTTGCCGCGTTCGGCCTACCCGCGCTCAACCCGGCCGTTTGACGATGAAGTCGATTTCGACCAGCGCGTCGCGCGCCAGTGCGGTGACGCCGATGCAGGTTCGCGCGGGCAGCGCATCGGCGGGGAAGTAGGCGCGGTAGATCTCGTTCATCGGCGCGTAATCGCGCTTGAACTCGGTCAGGAAGATACGTGAGGCCACGACGTTTTGCAGGCCGAGGCCCAGCCCTTGGAGGACCAGCACGAGATTGTCCATCACGCGCCTGGTTTGGGCGACGACACCTTCGGGAAGCGGCGCGGCGTCGTCGGTCGGGGAGGTCGGCATCTGGCCAGTCAGGAAGACCCAGCCATCGGCCTCGGCAGCATGCGAGAACGGGCCGACCGGCGTGGGTGCTGAGGGAATCATCCAGAAAGAAGGAGCTGAGCTCATGGCAGGTGTGCTGGGCAAGTTCGGATGTCGGGATGACAAGGTAACCGATCAAAACTCACGATGCGTGCGCGTTGCCGGCATCGTGCCCAGCCTGCCACCCGCTTAGACCAACCCAGTCGCGTAATAAACCGCGATCACGAAGAACACCGCCATCGTCTTGATGACCGTGACCGCGAAGATATCGCGATACGACTGCCGATGCGTCAAGCCCGTGACCGCCAGCAGCGTGATCACCGCGCCGTTATGCGGCAGCGTATCCATACCGCCGCTCGCCATGGCGACGACCCGGTGCAACACTTCCATCGGAATATGCGCGGCTTCCGCGCCCTTGATGAACGTGTCGGACATGGCCGCGAGCGCGATGCTCATGCCGCCCGACGCCGAACCCGTGATACCTGCCAGCGAACTCACCGACACGGCTGCATTGACGAGCGGATTGGGAATGCTCTTCAACGCGTCGCTGACCACCAGAAAGCCCGGTAACGCTGCGATCACACCGCCAAAACCGTATTCCGACGCCGTATTCAACGAAGCCAGCAGCGCGCCCGCCACCGCGGCCTTGGTGCCGATCGCGAAGCGCTCGCGCACGCGGTTGAACGCCGTCACGACGACCATCACGATACCGAGCAGCAGTGCGCCTTCGACGGCCCAGATGGCGACCACGGCCTTGATCGTGGTCGTGACCGGTGCGTGGATGCCCGGCAGGATGTCCGGCGCGACCGTGTACGACGCGCCGTACCAGTTCGGAATCCAGCGGGTCAGCAGGAAGTTCGCGACGCCGACTAGAACCAGTGGCGCAACCGCCAGCAACGGATGCGGCAGTTGCTTCGATTCCACGCGCTCCGGCTCGTTGACGAGTTCCGTGCCGTAACCTTCGCCGGTCGCCATCGCCGAGCGGCGGCGCCATTCCAGATACGTCAGGCCGACCACGATGATGAACAGCGAACCGATCACGCCGAGCGCGGGCGCGGCCCACGAGGTCGTCTTGAAGAAAGTGGTCGGGATGATGTTCTGGATCTGCGGCGTGCCGGGCAGCGAATCCATGGTGAACGAGAATGCGCCGAGCGCGATTGCGCCGGGCATCAGGCGCTTCGGAATATTGCTCTGGCGGTACAGCTCGGCGGCGAACGGATAGACCGCGAACACCACCACGAACAGCGAGACGCCGCCGTAGGTGAGCAGCGCGCACACCGCAACGATCACCGCGTTGGCGCGCGAGCGGCCGATATAGCGGATCGCGGCGGCCACGATCGATTCCGAGAAGCCCGACAGTTCGATGACCTTACCGAACACGGCGCCCAACAGGAACACCGGGAAGTACAGCTTCACGAAGCCGACCATCTTCTCCATGAAGATGCCGGTGAAAACCGGCGCGACGGCAGCTGGATCGGTCAGCAGCACGGCGCCGAGCGCGGCGATCGGCGCAAAGAGAATGACGCTGTAGCCGCGATAAGCGGCAAACATCAGAAACGCCAGCGCGGCGAGGACGATGACAAAGGACATTGAGTCTCCAAAGCTTGGTTGTTCTACATGGTCGCCGTCCCGAAGGGTGCGACGGCACGGCGCCGGGCAAACGCAGGTTCCGTGCCACGCGCACGGCAACGGCCAGCCGCCTGATTCTGCGGACCGAAGGTCGAAATGTGATCGGGCCGATTGTACCCAAACGTCTCTAAAACGGGACGTAAATTGGCCGAAGATAGGCCAAACCGAGGTTAAACCCTTATGCGGCAAGCTTGCTGGCGATCTCGTCAATGAGATAAGCTTGTCTACGAAATGAGACGCGCATAATAAAACGATAGCCGGAGACAGCGACAGCATGATGAACGACTGGGCGGGCCTTCCCGCCACCTACGGCGACGTACTGCGCCGGGCGATGGACTCGCTCTTCCGCACATTCGAAAATTTCAGCGAGGGCACGTTTATCGTCGATGCCGACGCGCGCGTGGTCTGGATCAACAAGCGCTATGCGGCGCGCTTTGGTTTTTCGGACCCGGAGCAGGCCATTGGCCGCGATTGCGAAGCGGTGATCCCGAACAGCCTGATGCGCGAGGTCGTCAACACCGGCAAACCGATTCTCCTCGATATTCTGGAAACGGACCGCGAACCGCTCGTCGTGACGCGTTTGCCGCTGAAGGACGACGCGGGCGCCACGGTGGGCGCGGTGGGCTTCGCTCTCTTCGACGAACTGAAGGCGCTGACGCCGCTCTTTTCCCACTACTCGCGCGTGCAGGAAGAGCTGATCGCGACGCGCCAGTCGCTCGCGCAGGCGCGGCGGGCCAAATATACGTTCGGCAGTTTCGTCGGCACGAGCGCGGCCAGCCTCGAAGTGAAGCGCCAGGCGCGCCGCGCGGCGCAGCTCGAGTCGCCGGTGCTGCTGCTCGGCGAAACCGGCACGGGCAAGGAGTTGCTCGCGCATGCCATCCACGGCGGCTCGGCGCGCGCGAATCAGCCGCTCGTGACGGTCAACGTCGCGGCGATTCCCGACACCTTGCTCGAAGTCGAATTCTTCGGCGCCGCGCCCGGCGCCTACACCGGAGCGGACCGCAAAGGGCGCGTCGGCAAGTTCGAGCTGGCGAACGGCGGCACGCTGTTTCTCGACGAAATCGGTGATATGCCGCTGCCTTTGCAGGGCAAGCTGCTGCGGGTGTTGCAGGACAAGGAATTCGAACCGCTGGGCTCGAACCGGATCGTGCGTGCCGACGTCCGGATCATCGCGGCGACGTCGGCCGATTTGCCCGCGCTGGTCGCCGCGGGGCGGTTTCGCGCGGACCTGTTCTATCGGCTGAACGTGCTGACGATCCATGCGCCGCCGTTGCGCGAGCGAGCGTCCGATATCGAGGCACTGGCTTACGCGATGCTCGAGGATCTGTCGACGCAAGCGCGCAGCGGCAGTCACTTCGAATTGCAGGACGACGCGCTGCGGCTGCTGTGTTCGTACGGCTGGCCGGGCAATGTGCGCGAATTGCGCAACACGCTGGAGCGCGCCGTGATGCTGTCTGACAGCGAGCGGATCGATGCGCGGGCGCTGGCGCCGTTTATCGGCTCGGCGCACGGCGGCGGGCATCGTCCGAATTTCGTTTCCACCAACGAGGCGCTTCCGTCGGCGCACGCTGCAGGCGCGCAGGTCGGCACGCCTGAACCGGCGTCGTGGAGCGAGGCGATGGCGGCCTTCGAAAAGCGATTCCTGAGCGATGCCTTGCGCGCCAACGGCGGCCGCGTGATCGAGACGGCGAACCGGATCGGCATGGGTCGCGCGACGCTCTATAAGAAGATCGCGGCGTACGGCATCGACGTGTGACAACGTTCGGCGATGGCAATTGACGCAGCGTATTTGACGCGTGGCACAATCGCGTGATCGAAAAACAAGACGTGATCGGGGTTTCAAATGAAACGCAGTCTCTCCTTCTTCGCGCGCCGGGCCTGCGCCACGCTGGCGGCCGGCGTCATGGTCGCGCTGAGCGGTTGCAGCAGCAGCGCGCCGCTGTTTCTGCCGGACGGCCGCGCGACCACGCTGGTGCAGTGTCCCGCCGGTTCCGACTCCTGCTCGCAGCAGGCCAACGCGAGTTGCGGCGGCGCATTCGATGTCGTGCGCCAGTCCACTGAGAATGGCACGCTCAACCTGATTTACGCCTGCCGGGCAAAATAACGGCCCGCCGGCGTAAGGCCGGCGCGACCAGCGCCTCAAGCATCCTTCCTTCAGCCCGCGGTTCGGCAACGAATGCGGGCGCCTCGATCGCCGCACCGATTTCAGTCGCGCGCGGCAAACTTGTTCACGCGATGCTTCAAGGTTGTCACGATAAGCGTATGGCCGTCATAAAGACCTGTGTCTAATGCGGTTTCTCTCCGCGTCTATGATGCGCAGTGGGTATTAATGTCGCGCTTCAGATTATTTTTCTTGTCGCCGGGCACAATTAAAAACGCCTCGATTTTCGCCGTTTAGCCAAGTCGGTGCGGCACCCAACGGAACGCGAAGTTCTGCCGCAGTACTCTTTTGCCAGTGGCTCAAGATTCAAGTTGCAAGCAGGTTTTGCCGGTTTGGTCACTATGCGGAACGTGTCAGGAAGGATTTTCCGTTCAGGCCAAAACCGGGAGTAATTGCGGCACGCTTCATGCTTCGATTTACGCATTGAAAATAGTTCAACGAGTAATCCGGGGAAAGCAATGAATCATCACCAACTCGAAAAAGATATTGAGCATCTTGAACACGTAATTTCGCATATCTCCGCTGAAGACCGCATCCCACTGTCCTATTGGCGAAACCGCATCGATTCCGTTTCCGGCGCGGCACTGGTGCCGTCGCAGGCGACCCGCGTCAAACGGCTCAACGCCGCGCTCTCGGCGCTGGAGCGACGGCAAAAAGCCTGAACGCCTGCGCAGTGGACCGCTGTGACGTACTCTTCGATCGGGTAACGTTTTCTGCAAAAATAAGGGAACGTAACGGCCACGCACCCGACGCGGTGTAGCGCGTTGTCTCGACACGGTGCAAGCCGCGTCATTTGTTGCGCACGCGCTAACGGCGCCCAGCCGGCGGATATCCGCCGGCTGCGGACGGAAGGCGCGCGTCAGGCAAGGGCGCGCAGGCCGCCACCTCCATCCACTGATTCAGGACAAACATGCAACCAGCAGGACTTTCCGCGTCTCGGCTGACGGCGCTGACCAATGCCATGCAAGGCTATGTGGAGCGCGGTGAAGTGGCGGGCGTCGTGTCGATGGTCTGGCGGCGCGGCGAGATCGGCTATTTCGAGCCGCTCGGCTTGCGCGACGAAGCGGCGCAGTTACCGATGGAGCGCGACACGCTGTTCCGCATAGCCTCCATGACCAAGCCGGTGACCAGCGCGGCCATCCTGATGCTGATCGAAGAAGATCGGCTCGCCCTCGACACGCCGATCTCACTCTGGTTGCCCGAACTGTCCGCGCCGCGCGTGCTGCGCGACCCCACCGGCCCGCTTGACGAAACCGACCCCGCCAGAGCGTCGCTCACCGTGCTGGATCTGCTGACGCACCGCGCCGGCTTTGCCTATCACTTCACCGCGACCGGGCCACTGGCCGAGGCTTACGAAGCCGCCTTCAACGGATTCGAAGCGCGCATGGACGGCAACGCCTGGCTTGCCCGCATCGCGGATTTGCCGCTGATGTTCCAACCCGGCTCACGCTGGCACTACGGCATCGCGACCGATGTCCTCGGCGTGCTGATCGAACGCGTGAGCGGGGTGTCGCTCGGCGAGTTTTTCCGGACGCGGATTTTCGAGCCGCTCGGCATGCGCGATACCGCTTTCTGGGTGCCTGACGCGCAACTCGCCCGGCTGGCCACGGCTTACGGCGTCGAACAGGCGACGCGGCAGCGTATCGTCGAGGACCATCCGTCTGCGAGCCGGTGGGCGGATCCGGACCGCTTCCAGAGCGGCGGCGGCGGGCTGGTTTCGACGGCGCAGGACTATTTGCAATTCGCACAACTGCTACTCGGCCGCGGACGGGTCGGCACGACGCGTTTGCTGTCGCACCGCTCGGTCGATCTGATGCGCTCGAATTTTCTGACGCGCGACCAACGCCGCGTGTCGGCCTTTGGTCATGTGCTGTGGGCAGGCCAGGGGTTCGGCCTCGGCGTGTCCATCGTCGACGATCCGGCGCAGCAGTTGCCGCTCGGCTATCGTTCGATGGGCTCGTTCGGCTGGCCGGGTGCGTATGGCACGAGCTGGTTCGCCGATCCCGTGGAAGACCTGATCGGTCTGATGCTGATTCAAAGGCGCTCCGTCGAACCGTTTCCCATGGCAGTGGACTTCGAATGTCGCGTGTACGATGCAATTGACGATTGAGCGAAGCGGCTGCGTCCGGGCCGGCGTCTTTTAAGCGTGTTACCCGCTCGCGGTGTCGGGCTTCTCTATCCGGCAATTTATTCGTCTGATAGTGTCCGCACTTCAGTTCTCGTCAAAACGATCGGAGCACCCGTCATGGCCTCGTACAAGCAGTTGACTGCCCAACTCGAAAAACTCCACAAGGAAGTCGCGGCGGCGCGCGAGAAGGAAATTGCGCAGGCGATCGCCGAGATCAAGCAGAAGGTGGCCGAGTACGACCTGACTGCCGAAGAACTGGGCTTCACGAGCAAGGGCACCGCGGCCCGGAAAACGCCCTCGGTTGCCAAGTATCGCAACCCGAAAACCGGCGAGACCTGGAGCGGCCGCGGCCGTTCGCCCGCCTGGCTCGTAGGCAAGAATCGCGAGCGCTTTCTGATCGAAGGTTGAAGTGCTTCAGCGCATGACCTGTCCGTTCGTCGTGCGCCGGATTGTCTAAAGTGATGTCGCGCGCGGTTTTTCTCGCACCTTTCTTACACGCTGAGCAGGTCCCGAAAACGCTCACCTTTCGCGTGAACCTGGCGCGTGAGTCTTGAACTCGGCGACGTGGTCAACTCAAAGCCTGGTTGCTTCGGTGAGCCTGGTTTTATCGAATCACGCACCTTGCGGCAAGCTCGCCGCGGCAGGCCGCCGTGACTGACCCACTTCCTCCGAAACCCGCGCCAGCCTTTGCTGGCGGCCGTTCCCAGGCTCTGCGAAGAATCGCTGCGGCCAACGCTTGAGTCTCCTTCAGTTGCGTCTGCCGCGTTAAACCGCTGTGCAGAATTTCGCTGCGCAGGTGCGCGACCGATCATCGACACGCTCACCTTTGCGGTGATTCAAGCATGCACGTGCGAGAGTCCCGAAAACCCTCACCTTTGCGCTTTCTGATACCCGCAGGCCACTGCGCTCAGGACTAACCCGGAGTTGAGTTCCTCTCATACCTCGCATCAGAACTCATCGATACATGGTCGCGGAAGCCGAACCTCACAATCGGTTATCCACTCAACCCCGACGGAAAGACCATGAGCGCATCGACGGACAAACCACTCTTTATCGGCGAAGGATTCGAAGGCCCCGGCGTCAATCTCGCGCACATCAACGTGCTGGTCGGCCCGCGCAACGGTCCGGCCGGGCAGGCCTTTGCTACCGCATTGGCGACGCCTTCGGCGGGCCACGCACCGTTCGTCGTGATCGCGCGTCCGGGCGTGCCGACCAAGCCGCTGACGCTGTATGTGAACAAGGCGCAGATCGGCAGCGACTTCCACGGCAACGCGACCTGGGGCGCCTCGCAAGCCGGCATCGCGAAGGCGGTGGCCGAGTCGCTGGAGAACGGCACGCTGCCGCCTGAAGCGGAAAACGACTGGGTGGTGGTGTCGGCGAACTGGGTCAACCCGTCGACCGACGACCTCGACGCCGTCTTCGACAACAACTACCGCGCGTGCAAGAACGCGATCCTCGCGGCGATGAAGGGCCTGCCACATCGCGATGAAGTGTTCGCCGCCGCGCGCGACGTATCGAACCCGTTCTACACACCCAAGCAACGTTGATGGCACGCAGCGCGGTTCGGCGCGCGTCCTGGAATGCGCAACTAACTGTCCGCGCTGCTGGATCCCGATCAGGAAGGAGACACGCACTATGGAATACATTCGCCTCGGCCAATCCGGTCTGAAGGTTTCGCGTCTGTGCCTCGGCACGATGAACATGGGCACGCCGCAATGGAAGCCGTGGATTTTCGACGAGGCGCAGAGCGAGCCGATCATTCGTCATGCACTCGAAGCAGGCGTCAACTTCATCGACCTCGCCGATTTCTATTCGACCGGCGTCGGTGAAGAAGTAGTGGGCCGCATTCTGAAGCGTCTCGCGCGTCGCGAGGAAATGGTCGTGGCAACCAAGGTCGGCTATGACATGGGCGCGTATCAGAACGCCGGTGGTCATTCGCGCAAGCACATCATGGACGGCATCGACGGCTCGCTGACGCGTCTCGGCATGGACTACGTCGACATCTACATGCTGCATTTCTTCGACGTGAATACGCCGGTCGAAGAAACCATGGGCGCGCTCAACGATATCGTGCGCGCCGGCAAGGCTCGTTATATCGGCGTTTCGACCATGTACACATGGCAGTTCGCCAGGATCATGCAGGTCTGCGAGCGCAACGGCTGGCACAAGCCGATCAATATGCAATTGCAGTTGAACCTGGCGTACCGCGAGGAAGAGCGCGAAATGATTCCATATTGCCAGGATCAGGGCGTCGGCGTGTCCGTGTTCAGTCCGCTGGCGCGCGGGCTGTTGACGTGCGATCCGCACTCAACGCGCAATCAGACCGACTTCTTCACCGCGCAAATGTATGGCGATGTGGCTTCGCGTGAGATTGCCGCATCGGTGGCGCGCGTGGCCGCGCGGCGTGGCGTTTCCGCCGCGCAGATCGCGCAGGCGTGGGTGCTGAACCACGGCGGTGTCGCGAGCATGCTGGTCGGCGCGGATACGCCGGCGCAGTTCGACAGCGCGCTCGCCGCGCTCGGCACGACGCTCTCAGCGGACGAACTGTTCGAGCTCGAACGCAACTACACACCGTGCGATCTGATCAACGACTACACCGCGGGCAAACGCGTTGCGCGCGAACCGCGCCGTGCGCAGGGCATGTTCGTCGAAACATTGGAGAAAGCGGCATGAACGAATTTCTCCGCACCGGGCATTACATCGGCGGCGAGTGGTACGAAGGCGCCGACACGTATGACGTGTTGAATCCCGCGACCGGCGAGGTGGTCGCGCAAGTGGCCAAAGGTGGCGCGGCGGAAACCGCGCAGGCCATCGCGGCTGCCGGGCGCGCGTTTCCCGCATGGCGTTCGCTGACCGCAAAAGAACGCAGCGCGCGCGTGAAACGCTGGGGCGAGTTGATGCTCGAGAATCGCGACGTGCTCGCCGAACTGCTGACGCTCGAGCAAGGCAAGCCGCTTGCCGAAGCGCGCGGCGAAGTCGGCTATGCGGCGAGCTTCTTCGAATGGTTCGCGGAAGAAGCGAAGCGTGCTTACGGCGATGTGATCCCGAGTCCGAATCCGAACGCGAAGATCATCGTGACGCGCGAACCGGTCGGCGTGGTCGCGGCAATCACGCCGTGGAATTTCCCGCTTGCCATGATCACGCGCAAGGCCGGTCCCGCGCTCGCGGCCGGCTGCACGATGGTGCTCAAGCCATCGGAAGAAACGCCGTTGTCCGCGTTTGCTTTGGCGGTGCTGGCCGGGAAGGCGGGCATTCCGCCCGGCGCGTTCAACATCGTGTCCGGCGATGCCGTCGCGATCGGCGGCGCGCTCACCGAATCCGACGTGGTGCGCAAGCTGTCATTTACCGGCTCGACGCGCGTCGGCAAACTGCTAGCGAAGCAGTCGGCGGATACGTTGAAGAAGTTGTCGCTCGAACTCGGCGGCAACGCGCCCTTCATCGTATTCGACGACGCGGATCTCGCCGCCGCCGTGCAAGGCGCAATGGCTTCGAAATTCCGCAACACCGGGCAGACGTGTGTGTGCGTCAACCGCTTCTACGTGCAGGACGGCATCTACGATGCGTTCACGTCCGCGTTGACGCGGGCGGTGCGCAAGATGCGCGTCGGCAACGCGCTGCAAGGCGAAGTCGAACAAGGTCCGCTGATCAATCAGGCTGCATTGAAGAAGGTCGAAACGCACGTGGCCGATGCATTGGAGAAGGGCGCAAAGATCTTGACCGGTGGCAAGCCTCACACGCTCGGCGGCACCTTCTACGAGCCGACCGTTCTGGTCGACGCCAACCGTTCGATGCTGATCGCCGAGGAAGAAACCTTCGGGCCAGTGGCTGCGTGTTTCCGCTTCAAGACCGAAGCGGAAGCCATCAACGCGGCCAACGATACGCCGTTCGGCTTGTCGGCGTATTTCTACACGCGCGACCTGGCTCGCGCATGGCGTGTCGGCGAAGCGCTGGAAAGCGGCATGGTCGGCATCAACGAAGGGATCGTGTCCACGGAAGTCGCACCGTTCGGCGGCGTCAAGCAGTCGGGCCTCGGTCGCGAAGGCTCGAAGTATGGGCTCGATGAATACACCGAACTGAAGTACATGATGATGGGCGGCCTCGGACGCTGATCTTCACACCGCGCGACGCAATCGGGCGCACGGCAACACGCCAGCCACGCCCGGCGATCCATACTAACGAAGGAGACAGCGTGAGTAATCAGGATATGCAGGCGGCCACTCTCGGCCTCGCCCCCACTTTGCCGGCGGCAGCGGCGTCCGCGCACGGCCCCATTCCTCTCGACGACGTTCCGCTGAACGCCTTTCACGTCAAGATCGCCGGGTTGACGTTCGGCGCGCACTTCACTGAGGGTTTCGCGCTCGGCACGATCGGCTACGCACTCGCGTCACTGAATCGGCAGATGCCGCTCGACGCATTCTGGATGGGCATGATCGGTAGTTCCGCGTTGATGGGCATTTTTGTCGGCAGTCTGGTATTCGGTTGGTTGTCGGATCGCCTGGGACGCCAGAAGATTTTTCTGCTGAGCTTTCTGATTATCACAGCGGCTGCGTTCGCGCAGTTCTATGTGCGCTCACCGCTCGAACTATGTTTGCTGCGCGTGTTGATCGGCTTCGGCATGGGCGGCGATTTTGCGGTGGGCCATGCGATTCTCGCGGAGTTCTCGCCGCGCAAACATCGCGGCACCTTGCTTGGGTCGTTCAGCGTGGTGTGGACGATTGGCTACGTGGTGGCGAATGTGCTCGGCATGCATTACGCCGATGCCTCGCCGGATGCGTGGCGCTGGTTGCTGGCATCGGCGGGTGTGCCGGCGCTGATCGTACTCGTGTTGCGCATGGGCACGCCAGAGTCGCCGCGCTGGCTGCATGGCAAAGGCCGCACGGCGGAAGCGAAGTCGATCGTGCTGAAGCATTTCGGCGCGAACGTCATTCTGGATGGCGGTCACGACGAGCACGCTCAATCGGCGGGTGGTTTCATGCGGCTGTTCAAACCGGATCTGATTCGGCGCACGATTTTCAATTGCGCGTTCTTCGTGTGTCTCGTGATTCCGTATTTCGCCATCTATACGTTTTTGCCGACCATCCTGAAGGCGATTCATTTGAACAATGATTCAAGCGCGGACTTTCTGCTGAACGGATTCCTCGTGCTCGGTGCGTTGATCGGCATCTGGCTGACCATCAAATTGCCGCGTCGTGTTTTCCTGATTGGCTCGTTCGCGGTAACGTGTGTTTCGCTGATCGCGTTGAGTTTGCTGCCGGAGTCGGCGACGCTCGGCATGATCGTCGCGTTTGGGATCTTCACGCTCACCATGTCGGCGTTCTCGAATCTCGTCGGCGTGTTTCCGCCGGAGTGCTTTCCCACTGAAGTGCGCGCATGTGGTGTTGGGCTCGCGATTGCGTGCAGCCGTCTTGGGTCGGCGGTGGGGACGTTTCTGCTGCCGCTCGGCATTGTGCATCTGGGCTTCCACATTACGATGATGGTGCTCGCGGCGGTGTTGCTGATCGGCATGGTGGTGTCGATTGCGTGGGCGCCGGAGACGAAGCATTTGACATTGAACGAAGCTAGCGGCGCTTAGTTCGCTAGAACGCTGTAGAAAACCCGCCGCATCGACAACGATGCGGCGGGTTTTTTGTTTTGGACCGCCCGTCAAGGCCTGCGGGGAAAAATCTGCTTGCCATGCGACGCGATGAGCGGCCCGCCGAAGACTAGGATTTTTCTTAATCCATCCCGCCTGACGCATCGCAAAAATTCTTATTAAATCCCGCAAGGCTATACCAGAAGCGGCAAGGATGCCGTGTCGTGCTCTTAACGTTATCCCATTAATTTAAGACTCGTCTGAGCGACTGTCGGGCCATGTTTTTTTAAGATTCTATTCATGGTGATCAACGCTTCGGTGGATACAGACACGGAGTCAAGCGAAAGCAGCGATAACCTGGGCGGTTCGACGTGACGATACGAAGTGGCCGCTGAATCCGAAACCGTTTAATTGATTGAATCTCAGGAGCTTAAAATGAAACAACGCATGATTTCCGGACTGTTCGTGGCCGCCATGGGTGCAGTCGCCCTGTTTTCGATGAAGGCCCATGCCGCGGACGGCACCATTACGTTCACCGGCGCTGTTTCGGACACGACCTGCTCGATCAACGGCATGACCTCCGGCACCCCGGCCGATATCGCCGTCACGCTGGCGCCGGTCTCCGCAGGCGCATTGGCAACGTTAGGCGCGACTGCCGGCACGACCAGCGCGGGTGCCATCCAGATGCAGTTGAGCGGCTGCTCCGGCGTGGCCACCAAGGCGATCGCGCACTTCGAAAACGGGTCGACCGTCGATCAATCGACCGGTTACCTAGCCAATCAGTCGATGGTAGCCCCTGCGCAAAACGTCGAAATCCGCTTGCTGAACGCGAATATGCAACCGATCAGCATCCTCAGCGGCAGCAACAACGACATCGCCACCAACGGCGCGCCGATTGCCGCGGGCAACGCGACGGTGAAGTACTTCGCTCAGTACTTTGCGACTGGCAAGGCGGTAGCAGGCTCGGTGACGTCGTCGGTTCAGTACACGATGCAATATCAATAAGTAGCGAAAAAACGGCGTTTGTTGCGGCAAACGCCATTTTTATGGACTAATTTTGAGATTAGTCGTGATCATGCTTGAAAAGAAGAGGAACGGTGATGAAAGCGATGCGTCGATGGATGGCGGTGGCGGGTATGGCGGGTGCGTTGTTCGCGGGCGCGGCGCACGCGAGCGTAACGATCGGTGGCACGCGGGTCGTGTATCCGCTGGATCAGCGCGAGGTCACGGTCAAGCTCGAAAACGATAGCCGCAACCCGTCGCTCGTACAGGTGTGGATGGATGACGGCAACGCCGACGCGAAGCCCGGCGAGACCAAGGTGCCGTTCGTGATCACGCCCCCGATCTTCCGGATGGACCCGCAGAAATCGCAGACGCTGCGTGTGATGTACAGCGGCGAAGCGTTACCGCAGGACCGCGAGTCCGTCTACTGGCTGAACGTGCTGGACATTCCGCCCAAGGCCGCGAACACCACCGACGCCAACACGCTCCAGTTCGCGTACCGCACGCGGATCAAAGTGTTCGTGCGGCCGCCGAAGCTGCCGGGCCGGCCCGAAGAGGCGCCGCGTCAACTCGACTGGAAGGTCGTGCCCGCGCCGAATGGCAAAGGGCAGGCGTTGGCAGTGTCCAATCCGGGCGCCTATTACGTGTCGTTCAGCGCGATCGATGTGATGGCGAACGGCCACACGTACAAGAACGACAACGGCGGCATGGTGGCGCCGCACGGTACGCAGATCATTCCCGTGCCGCAGATGACCGGCGTGCAGGCGAGCGCCAAGGTCCACTACACCGCCATCAGCGATTTCGGCGGCCCCATCGAGGGCGATGCGACGCTGAGCCAATAACGCGAGGCCCGTTCCTCGCGTCATCGCAGAGGGCGGCTTCACGCTGCCCGTCTCGTTTCAGTTCAAGCCCGTCCGTATCGCGCAGGCCGCTATACGCGGCGTCCCGCGCCCCTTCATTCGCCTATCTCGTAATTCAGAACTGTCCTAGATATTCCTATCTTGTAAATCCATAACATCGACTTGTACCTCATCAAGAGGCCGAAGTTTTCTGCAAGCGGTGTTACGGTCATGAAATCCTCGCGTCAAATTCAATCGAATTCCCACTCCAACGGCGATTGCGGTTCGTTCGGCCTCAAGCCGGTCACTGCTGTCGTGCTTTCGGTATTTGCTGTGTTGGGTTATATGGCGCAGGAAAGCGTCAGCGCAAAGGATGCAGCGCAGGTAGCCAGTGCCGTCACGTTCGACACGACCTTCCTGCAGACCGATGCGAAACAGACCGTCGATGTCTCGCGCTTTGCGCGTGGCAATACCGTGTCGCCCGGCGTGTACTCGGTCGACGTGTTGGTCAATGATGTGCGCGTAGCACACGACAACGTGCGCTTCGTCGCGACGCGCGATGGCGAAAGCGCGCGTGCATGCTTCGATCGCAAAACGCTCGAAGGCTATGGCATCGACTTCGCCAAGGTCGACGCAGAGCGCAACGAAGGCGCGACGAAGTCCGCAGCGAACGATTGCATCGACGTTGCCGCAGCAGTGCCGGAAGCGAGTATCGAGTTCGACTTCACCGAACAGAAGGTTGCGATCACGGTACCGCAGAAATACATGCGCAACTCGGCGCGCGGGTATGTGCCGCCCGAGTTGTGGGAGAACGGCGTGAACGCCGGCTTCGTCAGCTACAACGCGAACGCCTATCAATCGAACAGCGGCGGCGTGCATTCGACGCAGGAGTATCTCGGCCTCAACGCCGGCGTGAACATCGGAGCGTGGCATTTCCGTCATCAGTCGTCGGTATCGGCGGCGACGGGCCAGGCGACGCAGTTTGACAACATCGCCACCTACGTGCAGCACGACGTCGCGAAGCTGCGCTCGCAAGTGACGCTCGGCGACGCGCAAACGACAGGTGACGTATTCGACAGCGTGTCGTTTCGTGGCGCGCAGATCGCCACCGACGACCGCATGCTGCCCGAATCGCTGCGCGGTTACGCACCGGTCGTACGCGGCACGGCGGATTCGAATGCGCGCGTGACGGTCCGTCAGAACGGTCAGGTGATCTACGAGACGAGCGTGTCGCCGGGTCCGTTCGAGATCAAGGATCTCTATGCAACCGGTTACGGCGGTAATCTCGACGTGACCGTCACCGAAGCGGACGGCCGCACGAAGAGCTTCACGGTGCCCTACGCAGCGGTCGCGCAATCATTGCGCCCCGGCACGACGCGTTTTGCGGTGACGGCTGGCCAGTTGCGCGACGACTCGCTACAGACGAAGCCCGGCTTCACACAGTTCACGATGCAGCGCGGCCTCACGAATCTGGTCACGCTGTACGGCGGCGCGATCGCATCGAGCGGGTACGTGGCGGCGAACATGGGCGCGGCGTTCAACACGAAGTACGGCGCGGTTGCCGCCGACATCACGACCGCACGCACCGAAGTGCCGGGTCACGAATCGTTGCATGGCAACAGCCTGCATATCGGCTACAGTAAGTTCATTGACCCGACGGGGACGAATATTTCGGTGGGCGCTTACCGTTACTCGGACGCTGGTTATCTGAACTTCGCGGACGCTGCGACGTTGCGCGACCTCGCGCAGCACGGCGGCGACGTGAATGCCGCCGACCGTCAACGTGGCCGTTTGCAACTGACGGTGAACCAGAACCTGAGCAACAACCACGGTTCGGTGTTCTTGACGGCGTCGTCGCAGCATTACTGGAACCGGCCCGGCAGCGACGTGTTTTATCAGGCTGGTTATTCGAATGGCTTCAAGTTCGGTACCTACAGTGTGACAGCGGGCCGCACGCGCAGCTCGGACGGCACGTTGTCGAACGAGATCATGCTTAGCACGACGATTCCTCTTGGCCACACGCCGCATGCGCCGGTGCTGACGACGAACCTGAACGCGGGTAGTGGCGCAGCGACGATGCAGGCGAATATCAGTGGATCGGCGGGCGATCAGAACCAGTACTCGTACAACGCGTACGGGACGGCGGGGCAGGGTTCGTCATCGGGTGCGAATGTGAACGGCGGTGTGAGCGGTGTTTATCGCGCGCCTTATGCGCAGATGACGGCGTCGGCGAGTGCGGGAAGCAACTCGACGCAGGTCTCGGCGGGCGTGAGTGGCTCGATCGTCGCGCATCCGGGCGGCGTGACGTTCTCGCAGACGGTGGGCGATACGTTTGGCATCGTCGAAGCGCCGGGCGCGGGGGGGGCGACGGTGTCGAGCGCGACGGGCGTGAAGCTCGACCGCCGTGGCTATGCAGTAGTGCCGTATCTCACGCCGTATAGCATGAACACGGTGGATATCGATCCGAAAGGCTCGTCGAGCGACGTTGAGTTTGCGTCGACGTCCGAGCATGCGGTGCCGCGACTGGGTTCGGTGGTCATGCTGAAGTACAAGACGGTGACGGGACGCGCTGCGCTGATTCGCGCGCCGCGCTTGGGCGGAGAAGCGCTTCCGTTCGGCGCGGATGTGCTCGATGCCAACGGCAATCATGTCGGCGTGGTTGCGCAGGACAGCCGGATCTTTGCACGCGGCATCGGCGACAAAGGGACGCTCGTTGTGAAGTTCGGGGAAAAAGACGGGGATGTATGCCGGATTCAGTATGCGTTGCCGGTGAAGGACGCTAACGCGGATGCGGCTTATACGTCGGTGGAAGCGCATTGCGCCGGTGGCGTTTGAGCCGAGCGTCTGGGTAACTAGGTGACCGGATTCGTTCAAGAACTCTAAAGGTGGACATGATGCGTAAACAGATGCTTGCTCCGCGCTGGTTGGCGCACGTTCTTGTCGTATTGGCGTTGGCGGTTGGCTGGTCTGTACACGCGTATGCGGAGTGCCCGACCACGACGGGTCTGCCAGTGATATTCACGTATGGCTCGGTGGCCGTCTCCGATTCGACTGCCGTTGGCGATGTGATTCCAGGGACGGTTCAGAAATTCACCGTCATCGGAAAGTGTTCCCTGAGTTCGCTTTTCAACAAACCGATAGTTTCTTGCCCAGGGAGCGGGACAGCGGTGTCCGGCATGACGGGTGTTTATCCAACGAACGTCGCGGGGGTTGGCATGCGGATGCGCGACGCTAACGGCAAACCGATGGTGGGAACGAGTGCATGCTCTACCGATTCCCAACTCGGAACCACCGGCAGCGACGGGAGCTTTAATGTTTCAGGAACGTTTGAGCTTGTCAAAACGGGTTCTGTCACTGGCGGATCAATTACGGGCGCGTCCTATAACAGCGGTGTGCTAAACACCGGGTATCCGCTCAACAACGGCGCTAGCACGCTGTCCGTCGCGAACAACACGCCCGTGCGAGGCGTCACCTGCTCGGTGACGTCCGCAAGCGCTAACCAGACAATTCCTCTCGCGACGATAAGCCCGGCAATGTTTCCGACTGCCGGCTCAGTCGCCGCCAAGACACCGTTTTCTCTGGGTCTCAACTGCCAGTCCGGCGTTAAGGTCTCAGTGACATTTAGTTCGACGTCCGGCAATTCAGGCGTCGCGTCAGTTCTGGCGAACGCGGGCTCTGCAACGGGCATCGGTGTGCAATTGCTGGACGCGTCGCAGGCGCCGATTACACTGGATGCTGCTCTTCCGCTTACGTCGAGCACGACAGGCAATATGTCGTTTCAGTTTTTCTCACGATACTATCGGCTGGGGGTTGCGCCTGTAGTTGCCGGAACGGTTCGGGCGACCGCCATCTTTACGATGAGTTATCAGTAGGTGTAAATCTCGCGTCCCTCCTTGGTCTCGCGGGGGATCGATCTGCGTGCCGGTTGCGGCCCGCTGCTATTGCCGGAAGGCACGTTTTCGGAAGACAAGGGATCTGCCCGATCGCCCTTATGCCGGGACTGGTCGGCCGCCCGTCGCACCTCGTCGCAGCGCCTTCAAACCGTCTTGCGCCCATGACGTGTATCATTCGTTCCCTGCGCTGTTCTGCTGTGGCGATTCCCGTATTGTCGAACGCTCGTTCGTGACCTGTTTCCGACGCGGCTGGGTTGCCACTGTGATGCGGGTCATCGGCCCAATTCCCGCAGCTCGACGCCGCCGCGCATGACGTGGCACACCGGTGGCCACAAGCCGCTGGGAATCGCCCGAACCCCTATCCGTGACCGCCAGACCCGATGTCAGTTTCCGAACTCAAACGCCGCCGCACGTTCGCGGTCATTTCCCACCCGGACGCGGGTAAGACCACGCTCACGGAAAAGCTGCTGCTGTTCTCGGGCGCGATCCAGATCGCCGGTACCGTGAAGGGCCGCAAGAGCAACCGCTACGCGACGTCCGATTGGATGGAGATCGAAAAGCAGCGGGGCATTTCGGTGGCGAGCTCGGTGATGCAGTTCGAGTACGGCGACGCCGTCATCAATCTGCTCGACACGCCGGGCCACGAAGACTTCTCTGAAGATACGTACCGCGTGCTGACGGCGGTCGACGCCGCCGTCATGGTGATCGACGGCGCGAACGGCGTCGAAGCGCAAACGCTCAAGCTGCTCGAGGTCTGCCGCAGCCGCAAGACGCCGATCGTCACCTTCATCAACAAGCTCGACCGCGAAGTGCGCGAGCCGCTCGAACTGCTCGACGAAATCGAGCAGCACCTGGGCGTCGCCGCCGTGCCGTTCACATGGCCGATCGGCATGGGCAAGGACTTCCAGGGCGTCTACGACATCCAGCGCGATCAGGTGCGCCTGTTCCGCGCCGGGCAGGATAAGGCGGGCGGCGAGGTCGAAACGCTGCAAGCGCTCAGCGACGAAGAAGGCGAACGCCGCTTCGGTCATGCCTGGGTCAAGGCGAAGGAAGAGATCGATCTGATCACCGGCGCGTCGCCGGATTTCGATCGCGAGCAGTTCCTCGCCGGTCAGCAATCGCCAGTGCTGTTCGGCTCGGCGATCAACAACTTCGGCGTGAAGGAAATTCTCGACGCGCTGGTCGATCTGGCGCCGCCGCCCTCCATGCGCATGACCGTGCAGCGTCCGGTCATGCCGGACGAGCCGAAGTTCACCGGGGTCGTGTTCAAAGTGCAGGCGAACATGGATCTGGCGCACCGCGACCGCGTGGCGTTCATCCGCGTGTGCTCGGGGCATTTCGAACGCGGCATGGCCGTGAAGGTGACGCGCACCAATAAGACGTTCCGTGCGAACAACGTGGTGACGTTCCTGTCGCAGCGTCGTGAGACGGTGAGTGAGGCGTATCCGGGCGACATCATCGGTATTCCGAATCATGGCACGCTGAGTCTCGGCGATACGCTGACCGAAGGCGAACAGCTGCAATTCGTCGGCCTGCCGTTTTTCGCGCCGGAAATTTTCCAGACGGTGGAAGTGGTCGATCCGATGCGCGCCAAGCAGCTCGGCGAGGCACTCAAGCAACTCGGCGAAGAGGGCGCGATTCAGGTGTTCCGTCCGGAAGTGGGCGGTTTGATGATTCTCGGCGCGGTCGGGCAACTGCAGTTCGAAGTGGTGTCGCACCGTTTGTCGACGGAATATAAGGTCGACGTGCGTATGGCGCCGGCGCGTTACCGCATGTCGCGCTGGGTGACCTGCGATGATCCAGCCGAACTGCGTCGCTTCACCGATTCGTACGCGGCGCGGATCGCACTCGACGCGTCGGACGCACCGACGTATCTGGCCTCGCACGTGTCGGAGATTGAAGTCGCGCAGAAGGCGTGGCCGAAGATCGTGTTCAACGAATTGCGCGAGCATTCGGGCGCGCCGTTCAAGAAGGCGATGTAAATCCGCCGCGCCGGTACGTGAGTGCCGGGTAAAGCAGCGCAAACCGAAAGGCCCCGCCAAAAACGGGGCCTTTTGCGTTAACGGCACGACGACTACCGGCGATTCATCAGCGCGGATCGAGCTTTAACACCTCTTCCCGCATCCACCCGGCCAGCGCCTGCACATGTTCGAGCCCAACATGCCGCTGGGGAATATCGAGCCAGTATCCGAACGGCCCGCTCACCTCGACATCGGAAAACTGCGCAAGACTGCTGTCCGCCAGTTCCTCGACAATCATGTTCCGGTCGACGATCGCCAGCCCCGCGCCTTTACTCGCCGCGCGAATCGCCTGCTCGAGCGTTGAGAACTCGATGCCGTTGTTCGCGTAACGCGCGGGCATGCCGGCCTTCGCCAGCCAGTTCGGCCATAACTCGAGCCGAGCGTCGTTGTGCAGCACATGCAGCGCCGGCATGCGTTCGAGCAGCGCGTCGAGCGGTTGGCCGAGCAGACGCGGGGCGCCGACGAGCACATGGCGCTCCATCATCAGCAATTCGGAGTGCGCGTCTGCCAGTGCCTGGCGGCCGAAGCGAATCTGGCAGTGAACGTCGCCGTGCGCCTCAGTGCGAACGGACAGTTCGACGTCGGGCAATTCCACCGCGAGCGAACCTAGCCGCGGCGAAAACCATTGAGTGGCGAAAGTGGGCGGCAGAGCGAGCACGAGACGCCTCCGCCCTTTGGCGGCCGTGATTTGACGAAAGCCGCGCTCGATCGTGTCGAAGGCTTCTGACAGGCATGGCAGCAATTGCAGGCCCGCCTGCGTCAGACGGATGCCTTTGTGGTCGCGCTCGAACAGTTTCGCGCCGAGCGATTCTTCGAGCAGCTTGATTTGCCGGCTCACGGCGCCTTGGGTCACGCACAGTGCAATGGCCGCGCGGTTGAAGCTCATGTGACGGGCAGTCTCTTCGAAGAAGCGCAACGCGATCAGCGATGGCAAGCGCCGCATAAATCACCTTCTGTTACTTTTAATCGTGCGCGATCTGGCCGGCAAATGGTCGGACTGCGGACTCTGGTTGCGCTGCGTCGCCGGCCGCGCGTTTGTCTCCTGCGCGCGCGATCCGAACCGCCATCGGGCCAGCGATTTTTCAAGGCATACCGCCAGCGTGGCGGTCTGAAGATTGTCGCATTGGCGCCCGTCGTTTTGCTTGATCTCGATAAGAAATATCCGCTGTGCGCCCTGAGCCGTCGACCGCGGCCGGATGCCTGCCCGGCGCTTGAGGAGAAGCGCCGCGCGAGCGCTCAACTTCGCCTATGCTGACGAAGACGCGCGCCCGGCCGCCGAGCCGGCTTGCTTTCCCCCGTCTTCGGAGTGCCCGTGACCGTTCGCAATCTCGACGCCTTGTTTCGACCCAAATCCGTCGCCGTGATCGGCGCGTCCGAGCGGCCCGGCAGCACCGGCGCGATGGTGTGGGCGCGCGTGCTGGAAGGGGGCTTCGACGGCCCGCTCTGGCCGGTCAATCCGAAGTACGAAACGCTCGGCGGCCACGCCGTGTTCAGCGATCCGGGCGATTTGCCGGAAGCGCCCACGGTCGCGCTGATCTGCACGCCGCCGGCGACGTGGCCGGGCATCATCCACAAGCTCGGTGGCCTGGGTACGCGCGCGGCGATTATCGTCGGCGAGGTGCGTTGCGATGAGGACCGGCTCGCGCTGCGGCACGCGCTCTCGGCGGCGCGGCCGAATCTGCTGCGGATCGTCGGGCCGGGCAGTCTCGGCGTGGTGTCGCCGGCGCTGCGCGCGCATCTGGGCGCGCCGTCGTGCACGGTGAAGGCAGGCGGCGTCGCGTGGGTGTCGCAGTCGAATGCGCTGACCAATGCCGTACTTGGCTGGGCGCACGCGCGCGGCCTCGGCTTCTCGCACGCCGTGGCCCTCGGCGGCGAAGCGGACGTGGACGCGGGCGACGTGCTCGACTACCTGGCCAGCGACCCCGGCACGCGCGCTATCCTGCTCGAACTGGATAGCGTGCGGGCGGCGCGCAAGTTCATGTCGGCGGCCCGCGCGGCGGCGCGCAACAAGCCGGTACTGGCGTTACGCTCGGGCCGCGCCGATCCTGCCGACGCGCTGTACACCGCCGCGTTCCGTCGCGCGGGCATGGTGCGCGTCGATTCGCTCGACGATCTGCTCGACGAGATCGAGACGCTCGGCGTGGGCCGCGTGGCGGCGGGAGCCACGGCCACGCTGATTACAAGCGACCGCGGCCTGGCCACGCTCGCCTGCGACGCCTTTGTCGCGGCCGGCGATACGCTCGCGGCGTGGCCGGAGGAAGCGTCGGATGCCTTGAAGCAGACCTTGCCGTACGCGGTCGGCGGCAATCCGCTGCAACTCGGCGACGACGCGCGCCCTGAGCATTTCGGCACTGCCCTCAAACTGCTCGCGGAGCATCGCAGCACCGGCACGGCCTTCGTGGTCCACGCGTCGACGCATGGCGCGCCCGTTGGCGAGGTGGCGCAGGCCTTGATCGCGAATCAGCGTTTCGCGTACCGCGGCTTGCTCGCGTGCTTCTTCGGCGGCCTGGATGCCGCCACGCGCGACGCGCTGCATGCACAGGGCATCCCGGTTCATACGACGCCGCAGCGCCTCGCGCGCGCCTTCGCACGGCTGGTCGATTACCGGATGGGCCGCGAACTGTTGATGCAGACGCCGGAGGGTTTGCCGGCGCAAATTCCCGAATGCATCGACGCAGCTCAGGCTCAGGCGCGTGCGGCGCTAGCCGCAGGTGAGCGCGAACTAACCGGCGAAGCGGCGGCGCGGTTTCTGGGGCGGTTCGGGTTGCGGGTGGAAGCGGATTCGTCGACCCAACCCGTCGTCGACATCGCCGTCGAACTCCACGACGACGACAACTTCGGCCCCGTCTTCCGCTTCACGGCGCCATCGGCCGATGGCGTGTCCGAGCCGCTGCGCGTCTATGGTTTGCCGCCGCTCAACCCGATGCTCGCGCGCGACATCGTCACGCGTTCGCCGTACTCGCGGCTGGTTGCGCCGGAGCCGGCGCTGGCCGCACTGACGGCGCTCTCGCAAGCCGTGTGCGACGTCAAGGAACTCGTCGGTCTCACGCTGACGCTCAGGGTGTACCGCGATCGCGTGGCGGTCGTCGACCCCACGCTGAAAATTGCGGCGACGCGCAGCCGCCTCGCCATCGTGCCGTACCCGCGCCGCTTCGAAGAAACGCTGGATTGGCAAGGTGCGCGGGTGACGGTGCGGCCGATCCGTCCGGAAGACGAGGCCGCGCATCACGACTTCGTCGAAGCGATGACGCCCGAAGATTTGCGCCTACGGTTTTTCGGCGCGGTGGGCAGCTTCGACCACTCGCAGCTCGCGCGTATGACGCAGATCGACTACGACCGCGAAATGGCGCTGATCGCCACCGTACAAAGCGAAGAAGGCTTCACGCGGACGCTGGGCGTGGTGCGCGCGGTTGCCGATCCCGATAACGAAACGGCGGAATTCGCGGTGGCGGTGCGCTCGGATCAGAAAGGCCGGCGCCTCGGCCACTTGCTGATGGACCGGATCATCAAATACGCGCGGGTGCGCGGCATCCATTGGCTGGTCGGCGAGGCGCTGCGCGAAAATACCCCGATGATCGGGCTCGCCAAAGCCAGCGGTTTCACGATTACGCGGACGGAGGATCCGGGCGTGGTCGGGTTCAGAATGGCGCTGGATGAAGCGACAGAGGCAAGCGCTTAGGCGGAATGCTCAAAGCGCTGAGTTGCGCAGATCAGCGGCGCTCGTCGGCACAGTGGGTAACGACGCAGCCCAAGGCAGTCGAGGCGGCGATCGAAACGGCAAGAGGCGCCGAATGCCTCACGCCGCGGGAAACATGAAAAGCGCTCGCCGTGCTAAATGGGACCGATCGCCGCCGCGCCGTCGGCACAGCGGGCCAAGGCCGGTCGAGGCGGTGATCGAGGCGGCGAGAAGCGCCGAAGCCCTCACGCCACAAGAAGCCAGAAGGGCGCGAGCGACCTCAGGCCGCCAGCTTCGCAGCAGCCTCGTCGACTTGCGTGCGCGTCACCGCCAACTCGTCCAGCCACGCATCCCCGTAAACCGCTCCGGTCTCGCGCTCCAGCCGCGCGATCGTCGCCGCACAACGACCCGCATCCTTCGGCGTCGCGATAAACGACTTCACCGATTCACCCGCCTTGAACGCATCGAACAGCGGCACGCGAATATCGTCCGGCAGCGCACGCGTCGTCCACTGATACGGCTTGCCGTTGAACGTGAATTGCGGCGGCAGCACGCGCTCTTTCTTCGCAGCCGGAATCAGGCCGTACGTGCGCGCGGCCTCGCCGATCTGCTCCGGCGAAAACAGTTCGTCCGGGCTGATGTCGAATTGCTGAATGAACGTCTCGATGCTTTGCATCGCCGCGGCGCGATCGTCGCGACGCTTCTGCGCATGAGCGACGATGTCGCGCAGTTCGTCGGCTTCTTCAGGCGTGATCGTGAAGCTCGACTGCTTCTGCTGGAGTTCGGAAAAACGCTGGAATTCGGAATCGGTCAGAAGTTTCGCCATTGCTTATCGATGAGCGCGCATGAGCGAACCCATGCGGCGTGATTTTTGAGAGGGTCGCCATTCTAAACCATGTGCGCGAGCGGCCGATTTTCGAAGAGCCGCCGCGCGGGTTCACTCGCCGGCATGGCGTGCTAGGCGGCGTTCTCGTGAAACATCGACAACGCCTGGACCGTCTCGCGCAGGAGTGCGGTGGCGGCTTCCAGCGTCGGCGCGACGTATTCGTCGATACGCCGCAAGTACGGACAGGTGAGCACCGCGATCGCCTGGCCGGACGGGCCCTGGATCGGAAACGTGACGTCGGTCACGCCGAACGTCTGCTGGCTGTCCTTCTGCGAAAAACCCACCGCGCGAATCCGCTCGCAAGCCTGCTCGAGCGCGGCGCGATCGATCGTGACCTCGCCCTTCACCTTGGTGTGTTCGGCCAGCATCTGTTCGCGCTGCTCGATGCTTTGAAACGCCAGCATCACGCGACCCGAACCCGTATCGATCAGGCCGACGCGCGAGCCGAGCCGCACCGACATGCCCCACGTACCCGGACCGTCCACCTGGGCGATCACCAGCAGATTGCCGCGGTCGTACACCACGAGGTGACACGATTGTTCGGCAGCATCGGCAAAGCGCTGCATGAGCGGCAGCGCCTCGGAGATCAGACGGTTCATCGGCGGATGACGGTGCGCGAGCGCGTACAGCTTGAGGCTGAGCGAATAACGGTCTCCCGCCGCCGAGCGCACCACGTACTGACGCGCGACCAGCCGTTCGAGCATGCGATACATCTCGCTCGCATTGCGTCCCAGCAGCTTGGTGATTTCGGCACGCGTGAGTCCTTCCTTCTGCTCGGCGAGCAGTTCGAGGATGTCGAGGCCTTTGTCGAGCGCCGGGGCGCGGTAGCGATCGGCGTCGTCTTTGTCGTCTGCGTCCATCGTGAGGGAGGTTCCTTGGGCTGTTCTCATTATGTGGCGCGTGAGTGTACGTGCGGGACGAATCTCGCGGAGATGGAGCACGTCCAGGGAAAACACGGACGGTCGGTGCAGTGTATATTCCTTGACTTCGAAAAGTCCATATATGAATAATACGTTCATTGGTGAATGAACGCCGCCAATACTCGACAAGACTCGAATAAGAAAGCGCAGGACGAAGTGCCGGCCTCAGAGCCGGTTCACGCAGTTCCCACAACGCATATCTGGAGACAACCATGTCGTTCGCGAAAGGGCCGCTCACGGCCCGCCGTTTGTTCCGCACTTCGCTCTCCGTCACAGCAGCCGCTGCGTGCCTCGCCGGCCTCGCCATGACGGGCGCCGCGCAAGCCGCCGACACCGGCAAGATCGGCCTCGGCCTGCCGCTGCTGACGTCGCCGTTCTGGCAGTCGTACAACAACTATCTGCCCAAATATGCGAAGGAGAGCGGCCTCGACATCCTCGCGCCGGTCAATTCGAATGGCGATCCCGTCCAGCAGATCACGGACATGAACAACCTGCTGAACCTCGGTGCGAAGGGCATCGTGGTCGGCCCGCTGGATTCGGCCGCGATCAGCCGTGCGCTCGACGCCGCCGCGGCGAGGAATGTGCCGGTAGTCGCCGTGGACGTCGCGCCGACGCAAGGCAAGGTCGCGATGGTGGTGCGCGCCGACAATCACGCGTATGGCGAGAAGGCGTGCAAGTACATCGGCGATCACGTGAAGTCGGGCAAGGTCGTGCAGATCATGGGCGACCTGGCATCGGTCAACGGACGCGATCGCTCCGAAGCGTTCCGCACCTGCATGAAGGGTTATCCCGGCGTGTCGGTATTGGAAATTCCCGCAGCCTGGAAGGGTGACGTCGCGGCCACTGCGCTCGACAGTCTGCTGACCGCGAATCCTGACGTGAAGGGCATCTACATGCAGGCAGGCGGCGTGTATCTGTCGCCGACGCTGCAAACCTTGCGGCGCAAGCAGATGCTGTTTCCCGCCGGCGATGCCAAACACGTCGTGATCGTCAGCAACGACGGCATTCCTCAAGAGTTCGACGCGATCCGCCGCGGCGACATCGACGCGACCGTGTCGCAGCCCGCCGATTCGTACGCGAAATACGGACTGTTCTATATCAAGGCGGCATTGGCAGGTCAGACCTTCAAGCCGGGCCCGACCGATCACGGCAGCAACATCATCCAGTTGGCGCCAGGTATTCTGGAAGACCAATTGCCCGCACCGCTCGTGACGAAATCGAACGTCGACGACAAAGCCTTGTGGGGCAATACCGTTAAATGAGCGGTCAAATGAGCGAACTCACGTCCTCCGTGCCCGTCGTCGAAGCGCTTGAGGTCACCAAACGCTTCGGCTCGACGGCCGCGCTGAAAGACGTGAGCATTCGCGTCATGCCCGGCGAGTCGCATGCGCTCGTCGGGCGCAACGGCGCGGGCAAATCGACGCTGGTGTCGATCCTCACCGGCTTGCGCAAGCCCGACACCGGCGAGGTGCGTTTCAGCGGCGCGGCTGCGCCATCGATCGCGGATCGCGACGCGTGGCGCGAGCGTGTGGCGTGCGTCTACCAGCACTCGACGATCATCCGCGATCTGAGCGTCGCGGAGAATCTGTTCATCAATCGCCAGCCGTTGCGCGGCGGCGTGATCGATTGGCAAGCCATGCGGCGCGACGCGCGCGCGTTGCTCGATCACTGGAAGATCGACGTGCGCGAAGATGCCCGCGCCGGCGACCTGTCGGTGGAAGCGCGGCAACTGGTGGAGATTGCGCGCGCGCTGTCGTACGGCGCGCGCTTCATCATTCTCGACGAACCGACCGCGCAGCTCGACGGCGACGAGATCAAGCGTCTGTTTCGCCGCATCAGCGAGTTGCAGCGCGAGGGCGTGACGTTCCTCTTCATCTCGCATCATCTTCAGGAAGTCTATGAAATCTGCCAGGCCGTGACGGTGCTGCGCGACGCGCGGCATATCGTCAGCGCGCCGGTTTCCGCGTTGCCACGCGAGCAGTTGATCGAAGCGATGACCGGCGAACGCGGCGGTCTCGCCGTCGCTGATGCGGCGGCGCGCGTCGCGTTGCCCGCCGATACGGCGATCGCGCTGGAAATCAAAGAACTGGCCGGCGCCGATTACGTAGGCGTGTCATTCACCGTCAAGCGCGGCGAAGTCGTTGGCTTGACCGGCGCGACGAGCAGCGGCCGCACGAGCGTGGCCGAAGCGATTGCCGGCCTGCGTGCCGCCAAACGCGGCACGGTCAGCGTGAACGGCGCAACCTTGCCACCCGGCGATGTGCCCGCGGCGCTCGCGCACGGCATCGGCTGTGTGCCGAAGGATCGCCATCACGAAGGTCTGGTGCTCACGCAATCGGTGGCGGAAAACGCATCGATGACGATCGCCCGTTTGCTCGGCAGATTCGGCATCGCGCCGCCCGCGAAGAAGAACGCCTTCGGCCAGAAGATGATCGACGCGCTCGGCATCGTCGCGCAAGGTCCGGAGCATGTCGTGTCGGGTCTGTCCGGCGGCAATCAGCAGAAGGTGGTGATGGCCCGCGCGCTCGCCACCAACCCCGATGTGCTCGTGCTGATCGATCCCACCGCGGGCGTCGACGTGAAATCGAAGGAAGCGTTGCTCTCCGTCGTGGATCGCGTGCGCGAAGAAGGTAAGGCCGTGCTGGTCGTGTCCGGCGAACTCGACGATCTGCGCACCTGTGACCGCGTGCTGGTCATGTTCCGTGGCCGTGTCGCGGCCGAATTTCCCGCGGGTTGGCAGGACCACGACCTGATCGCATCCGTTGAAGGAGTCAGTCTCCATGAAGAATAGTGTGCCCAGTCCAGCATTCGGCACCGCGCAAACCCCGGCTCAGCCGCCGTTGGCCGCGCAGGCGTCACGTGGCAAACGCGCGCGCTCCGAACTCGCGCGCCTGCGCGAACTGGCATTGTTGCCCGCGCTGGCTTTGTTGATCGTGATCGGCGCATTTGTCAGCCCGAGCTTTCTGACCAAGGCCAATCTCATCAGCGTGCTGGGCGCGTCGGCGGCGTTGGCGCTCGTCGTGCTTGCCGAATCGCTGATCGTACTGACCGGCAAGTTCGACCTGTCGCTCGAATCGACGGTCGGCATCGCGCCCGCCGTGGGCGCGATGCTGGTGATGCCGGCAGCGTCCGCGGGCTTCGGCATGCAATGGCCGGCGGCGGCCGGCTTGCTCGCCATCGTGGTGGTGGGCGCGGTGATCGGTTTGATCAACGGCTTCCTCGTGGTGCGCTTGCGGCTCAATGCGTTCATCGTCACGCTGGCCATGCTGATCGTGCTGCGCGGCATGCTGGTCGGCGCGACCAAGGGCGGCACGCTGTTCGACATGCCGCCGTCCTTCTTCGCGCTCGCCACCACCATCGTGCTCGGCCTGCCTTTGTCCGTGTGGCTCGCGGCGGTGGCGTTCGCGATCGCGGCCTTTATGTTGCGCTATCACCGGCTGGGCCGCGCGTTGTACGCCATCGGCGGCAATCCGGAAGCGGCGCGCGCGGCGGGGATTCGCGTGGAGCGCATCACGTGGGGCGTATTCGTGCTCGGGAGCATACTTGCCTCGGTGGGCGGTTTGATCGTGACCGGCTATGTCGGCGCGATCAACGCGAACCAGGGCAACGGCATGATCTTCACGGTGTTCGCGGCGGCGGTGATCGGCGGTATTTCGCTCGACGGCGGCAAGGGCACCATGTTCGGCGCGCTCACCGGCGTGCTGCTGCTCGGCGTCGTGCAGAACCTGCTGACGCTCGCCCAGGTGCCGTCTTTCTGGATTCAGGCGATCTACGGCGCGATCATCCTGGGCTCGCTGATGGTGGCGCGCCTCGCTAGCGGCGAAGGCCAGAACTGATGCGCACGCACCTCGGAGAACTCATTTGACCAGCCGCCCATCGCAAACGGACCAAACGGACCCACGCCTGATCCTGCTCAGCCCCGCCGACAATTGCCTGATCGCGGCGGCGCGTCTGGACGCAGGCACGCAGATCGAGATCGAAGGCGAGCGCGTGACGCTCACTAAAACCATCGAACTCGGTCACAAGGTGGCGCGCCATGAACTCGCGAAAGACGACAAGGTGCTGCGCTACGGCGCAGTGATCGGTCACGTGACAGAAGCGGTGGCACGCGGTGCGCATCTGCACACGCACAATCTCGAAAGCGATTACCTGCCGACGTACACCCACGACGCGGGCCACGAATTCGTCCATCACTGATGTGAGCACAATGACGTGGCCTCGCGCCGCGCTGGAACGATCATGACTGACATTGCCGTAGCATCTCCCTCTGCCGCATCGCAGCAGCCCACGTTGCAAGGCTATCTACGCCGCGACGGCCGTAAGGGCATCCGCAATGTGGTCGCGGTGGCGTATCTGGTCGAGTGCGCGCATCACGTCGCGCGCGAGATCGTCACGCAGTTTCGCGAACCGCTCGATGCGTTCGACGATCCGTCCGCCGAACGCGAGCCGCCCGTGCATCTGATCGGCTTTCCGGGCTGCTATCCGAACGGCTACGCGGAAAAAATGCTCGAACGGCTCACCACGCATCCCAACGTGGGCGCGGTGCTGTTCGTGTCGCTCGGTTGCGAGAGCATGAACAAGCACTACCTGGTGGACGTGGTGCGCGCGAGCGGCCGTCCCGTCGAAGTGCTGACGATTCAGGAAAAGGGCGGCACACGCAGCACGATTCAATATGGCGTCGACTGGATTCGCGATGCGCGCAAGCAACTCGCCGCCCAGCAGAAAGTGCCGATGGCGCTGAGCGAACTGGTGATCGGCACGATCTGCGGCGGCTCGGACGGCACCAGCGGCATCACGGCGAATCCGGCGGTGGGCCGCGCGTTCGATCATCTGATCGACGCGGGCGCGACGTGCATCTTCGAAGAAACCGGCGAACTGGTGGGCTGCGAATTCCATATGAAGACGCGCGCGGCGCGGCCGGCGCTCGGCGATGAGATCGTGGCCTGCGTCGCGAAGGCGGCGCGCTATTACTCGATTCTCGGCCACGGCAGTTTTGCGGTCGGCAACGCGGACGGCGGCCTCACCACGCAGGAAGAAAAATCACTGGGTGCATATGCGAAAAGCGGGGCGTCGCCGATTGTCGGCATCATCAAACCCGGCGATATTCCGCCGACCGGCGGCCTGTATCTGCTCGACGTGGTGCCGGACGGCGAGCCGCGCTTCGGCTTTCCGAACATCAGCGATAACGCGGAGATCGGCGAGCTGATTGCGTGCGGCGCGCATGTGATTCTGTTCACGACCGGGCGCGGCTCGGTGGTGGGCTCGGCGATTTCGCCAGTGATCAAGGTGTGCGCGAATCCCGCGACGTATCGCAATCTCTCCGGCGACATGGATGTCGATGCAGGCCGGATCCTGGAGGGCCGCGGCACGCTCGACGAAGTGGGCCGCGAAGTGTTCGAGCAGACGGTGGCAGTATCGCGCGGCACGGCGTCGAAGTCGGAGACGCTTGGTCATCAGGAATTTATCCTGACCTACAAGACGTTCGAACCGGTTGGGCCGGCTTGCTTGCCGTCGGGCGCCGCAGCGCAGCATCGGGTTGTGGCGATCGAGCCGCACTAAGCGGCTCACTCGCGGTCCCGGCAACAGGCAGTCCATAGACGCCGTGGGCAAATCTCGCTCACGCATGGTAAAACACGCATGGAATCGGACTCAGTGCTTTGCATGGGACCAGAGTAAGCGCTGAAGCGTCAACTCTGGTCGATAGCCAAAGCGCTAACTCCGATCGACACTGGAGACGCGTTCAATGACCGCAACGATCGGATCGAAGATCGGGCAACGGCGCCGCATCGGCCGCGGGCCGTTGCAGGTGACCGGATTGGGACTCGGCACGGCGCCCTTGGGCGGCCTCTACCGCGATCTGACCGATGAAGAAGCTCACGCCACTATCGCCGCCGCATGGGACGCCGGCGTGCGCTATTTCGACACCGCGCCGCATTACGGCAACACGAAGGCCGAGCATCGTCTGGGCGACGCCTTGCGGCGCTATCCGCGCGGCGACTATCTGCTGTCCACCAAAGTCGGCCGCCGTTTCGTGCCGCGCACCACGCCTTTCGACGACAAGGAAGGCTGGCAAAACCCGCTCCCGTTCGAAGCGATTTACGACTACACGCACGATGGCATTCTGCGGTCGTTCGAAGACAGCCAGCAGCGCCTCGGCATCGTCGAAATCGACATTCTGCTGGTGCACGATATCGGCTGTGTCACGCACGGCGACAACCATCCGCATTACTGGCGGCAACTGACCGAAGGCGGCGGTTTTCGCGCGCTGGACGCGTTGCGCTCTTCTGGCGCGGTCAAGGCCGTCGGACTCGGCGTCAATGAGGGCGCGGTCATACTCGACGCGATGGCCGAGTTCGATATCGATTGCGCGTTGCTCGCGGGCCGTTATACGCTCCTCGAACAGACTACGCTCGACGACCTGTTGCCAGCCTGTGAAAAACGCGGCGTCAGCATCCTGTTAGGCGGCGCGTTCAACTCGGGCATTCTGGCGCGCGGCGTCGAAGGCGATCTGAAATTTAACTACGGCGAGGCGCCCCCCGAAGTGATCGAGCGCGTCGCGCGGCTGGAAGCGGTGTGCCGTGCGCACGGTGTGCCGCTGGCGGCCGCCGCCTTGCAGTTTCCGTATGCGCATCCGGCGGTCGCCACCGTGTTGACCGGCGCGCGCAGTGCCGACGAATTGCGCGAGAACGCCGCATCGTTCGAGAAGCCGATCCCCGCGGCGTTGTGGTCCGCGTTGCGTGACGAAGGCTTGCTCGACAGCCGCGCACCCGCGCCAGAGGATTGAATTGACGATGCCTATCGATGCCCACCAGCACTACTGGGATCCCGCTCGTGGCGATTACGAGTGGCTCACGCCGGAGCTGAAAATCCTGTACCGGACGTTTGGCCCGGAGGATCTCAAGCCATTGCGCGAACGCGTGGGCATCGAACGGACGGTGGTGGTGCAGGCGGCGCCGACCATCGACGAAACGCGTTATTTGCTGGACATAGCGCGCCATGAGCCGTCGATTGCGGGCGTGGTCGGCTGGGTGCCGTTGTTGCTGCCCACGGCGCCGGAGGTGATCGACGCGCTCGCGCATGAGCCGAAGTTCAAGGGCGTGCGGCCGATGCTGCAGGATTTGCCGGACGACACATGGATCGCGAACCCCGATCTCGCGCCGGCGATCGAAGCGCTGATCGCGCACGACCTCGCGTTCGACGCGCTGATTTACGCGCGCCATGTCGAGCCTTTTGAAACGTTCGCGACGCGCTTTCCGGCGCTGCGCATCGTCGTCGATCATGGGGCGAAGCCGCCCATCCGCTATGGACGCGCGGGCTATCCAAGCTGGGCCGCCGCGATCACGCGGCTCGCGCAACTGCCGCATGTGCATTGCAAACTGTCGGGCCTCGTCACCGAGGCATCGCCCGGCTGGAGCGAGGAAACGCTGCACCCGTATGTCGATCATCTGCTGAAATCATTCGGTCCGGCGCGTTTGATGTGGGGCAGCGACTGGCCGGTGCTCGATCTGAACGGCGACTATCTGCTCTGGCATTCGGTGGCGAACACCTTGCTTACGTCCTTGAGTGAGGGCGAGCGCGAAGCGGTTTTCGGCGGCAATGCCGCCGCGTTTTATCGATTGTGATTTCTGGAAGAGACAAGCAACAGCCCATTCAACTGGAGTCGTAGATGACACAAAGACTGGCCGGCAAGACGGCCCTGATCACGGCGGCAGGACAAGGCATCGGACTCGCCACCGCCGAACTCTTCGCACGCGAAGGCGCGCGTGTGATCGCCACGGATATCCGCATCGATGGACTCGCCGGCAAGCCGGTCGAGGCGCGCAAGCTCGACGTGCGCGACGACGTGGCGATCAAGGCGCTGGCCGCCGAGCTCGGCGCGGTCGATGTGCTGTTCAACTGCGCGGGCTTCGTGCACGCGGGCAATATTCTCGAGTGCAGCGAAGAAGACTGGGACTTCGCCTTCGATCTGAACGCGAAGGCGATGTACCGCATGATTCGCGCGTTCCTGCCCGCCATGCTGGACAACGGCGGCGGGTCGATCATCAACATGTCGTCGGCGGCGTCGAGCGTGAAGGGCGTGCCGAACCGCTTTGCGTACAGTGCCTCCAAGGCCGCCGTGATCGGCTTGACCAAGTCCGTTGCTGCGGACTTCATCACGCGTGGTGTACGCTGTAACGCGATCTGCCCGGGCACGGTGGCTTCGCCGTCGCTCGAACAGCGGATCGTCGCGCAGGCTCAGGCGCAGGGCGCGACGCTGGACGCCGTGCAGGCCGCCTTTGTCGCGCGTCAGCCGATGGGCCGCATCGGCAAGCCGGAAGAGATCGCCGCGTTGGCGCTGTATCTCGGGTCCGACGAATCGTCGTTTACCACGGGCCATGCGCATGTGATCGACGGCGGCTGGTCGAACTGACGCACGCCGACCCACGCGGACTCAAGCTGAACCACGAACCGAACACCACTGAAAGGAAGTGCCAGGATGAAACTGCTTCGTTATGGGCCGAAGGGCCAGGAAAAGCCGGGCTTGCTCGACGCGCAAGGCAAGATTCGTGATCTGTCGAAAGTGGTCGCCGATATCGACGGCGCCGTGCTGACCGACGAAGGTCTCGCCAAACTGCGCGCGCTCGATCCGGCCTCGCTGCCGCTGGTCGAAGGCAATCCGCGCATGGGTCCGTGCGTCGGCAAGATCGGCAAGTTCATCTGCATCGGCTTGAACTACGCGGATCACGCGGCCGAATCGAATCTGCCGGTGCCCGCCGAGCCGGTCATCTTCAACAAGTGGACGAGCGCGATCAGCGGTCCGAACGACGACGTCGAAATTCCGCGCGGCTCGAAGAAGTGCGACTGGGAAGTCGAACTCGGCGTGGTGATCGGCAAGCCGGCGAAATATATCGACGAAGCCAACGCGCTCGACTACGTCGCCGGATATTGCGTGATTAACGACGTGTCGGAACGCGAATGGCAGATCGAACGCGGCGGCACGTGGGACAAGGGCAAGGGCTTCGACACGTTCGGCCCGATCGGTCCGTGGGTGGTCACGCGCGATGAAGTCGCCGATCCGCAGAACCTGAGCCTGTGGCTCGAAGTGGACGGCCATCGTTATCAGAACGGCAGCACGAAGACAATGGTGTTCGGCGTCGCGAAGCTGGTGTCGTACGTGTCGCAGTGCATGAGCCTGCAACCGGGCGACGTGATTTCGACCGGCACGCCGCCGGGCGTCGGCATGGGCGTGAAGCCGAATCCGGTGTTCCTGAAGCCGGGTCAGACGATCCGTCTGGGTATCGAAGGTCTGGGCGAGCAAACGCAGAAGACGTACGCGGCGGAGTGATATCCGCCTGCGGGCTTCGCGGGGCATGAAGAGCAGCGGTTCCTGCACCAACAAGCAGGAGCCGCTTTTTTGTGTGCGCCGCTGCCGTTCACCCGCGGCGCTTGATCAGCAGTCGCACGCGCGGTGCCGCTAAATGATCGCCACGCGTGTCTTCGTCGCGCTGGTCAGTCGCTCTGTTCGGCGAGCAGTCTTGCGAGCAGCGCCACCAACTGATCGATGTGCGTATCCTCCGTGCGCCACGACGACACACTGATGCGAAACGCCGGTCGGCCCTGCCAGACTGTCTGGCCGAACCATGTCTCACCCGACGCCTGCGCCGCTTCGCGAATCGCGACCGTCTCCGCATCGGTCGTTGCGCGCACCAGCACCTGGTTCAGCACGACGCGGTTCAGCACCTCGAACCCAGCGGCACGCAAACCTTCGGCGATCCGTGAAGCCTGCGCGCAATGCCGGTTGACCATCTCCTGCACGCCGCTTCGCCCGAGCGAACGTAGCGCCGCCCAGATCGGAATGCCGCGCGCGCGACGCGAGAACTCGAGGTTCACGTTCTTCTGCGAATCATGCGCACCGGTCAGATAGACCGCGTCGCTGTTCATCGCCGCCGAGAGCGCCCGCGCGTCGCGGCAGATCGCCATGGCGCCGTCGTAGGGCGTGTTGAGCCACTTGTGGCCGTCGGTGGTCCAACTGTCGGCGCCGTCGATGCCATCGGTCAGTGCCCGTTTCGACGACGCCCGCGCCCACAGGCCGAATGCGCCGTCCACATGAACCCACGCGCCGGCCGCCTTGGCGCGCGGAATCAGCTCCGCGAACGGATCGAATTCGCCGGTGTTCACTTCGCCCGCTTGCACGCAGAAGATCGTCATGTCGTCGAGCGGCGGCAACTGCGCGGGGTCGATGCGGCCATGCTCATCCACGGGTGCGCTGATCACGCGCTTCATGCCGAAGCCGAGCACGCGCAACGCCTTCTTCACCGTGATGTGGGCCATCTCGGAGATCACGACGCGCACCGGCGGCGCGCCGTCCAGGCCGTCGTTGTCGAAATCCCAGCCCTTGCGCGCGAGCAGCGCGCGCCGCGCGGCCGCGATGCAAACGAGCGTGCACGCCGTCGCGCTGGTGCCGAAGCCGATCGCCGCTTCGCGCGGCAGATCGAGCGCGTCGAGCACCCAGCGCGCCGCGATTTTCTCCAGCGTGGCCGCGACCGGCGAGTTGTCGAAGGTCGACGCGCACTGGTCCCACGCGCCCATCAGACGCTCGGCCGCCGCGGCGGCCGGCAGCACCGCGCCGATCACGAAGCCGTAGTAACGCGGATCGTTCGACGCGACCGTGCCAGGCGTTCCGCTTTCGTCGAGCAGACGTAGCACGTCGGCGGGCGCGTGGCCGTGTTGCGGGAAGGCTTCGTCGAAGGCGGCGAGTTGCGCTAGCGCGGCTGCGTCCGGAAACACCCGGCGCTTGCCGATGCCGGCAAGGTAAGCGTGCGCGCGCTGGTCGGCGTCGGCGGCGAGTGCAAGTTCGTCCATGTGGCTCCCTGAAGTATCGAGAAAATAACGGTGCGGTTGCGCGAAGAAGACCGCGTGCCTAGAGATTGGCGAGGTCGCGGCCGAGCTTCTGCAACTCGGCGTCGATGCGCTTGTAATAGGTGAATTTGCCGATTCGCTGCGCGCGCACGAGTCCCGCATCGGCGAGGATACGCATGTGACGCGTGGTGGTGGCGGGCGCGATGCCGAGCTTGTCGGTGATGAACGTGCAGCACACGCCGACCGTTTCGATATCGGCGTGATCCTGATACGGGAAATGCCGCGTCGGCTCTTTCAGCCAGCGCATGACGGCGAGCCTGCTGGCGTTGGCGAGCGCGTTGATGCGGGTGAGTTCGTCTGTCATGAAGTGGCGCGTGGAACGGAGCCATGAGTCGATAACGTTTCGTATATTAGCTAAATGACGAAACGTGAACAAGCGCCTGGAAGACGGCGCGATGTGATTCATCAGGCACCGTGACGTCAGCCCGCGTGTTCGTGCTCGCCGCTCTCGCTGATCCTATTGACTGTGCCTTGCGCGACGGCGATCAGTTTTTCGCGGTTGCCTTCCATCACATACACGTTGCATTGGCAGGTCGCCTGATGCTGCCCCGCATAGACGACCTTCGCGCGCGCGATCAGCGTGCCGTTGATGGCGGGGCGCAGGTAGTTGATCTTGTATTCCCCGGTGACGACCTTCGGCCCGAGCAGCAACGCGCCGGCGAAGGTCAGTGCATTGTCGGCGAGATAGCTGATGACGCCGCCATGCACGAAGCCGTGCTGTTGCCGCAGATCGTCGCGGATCGGCAGACTCAGCGTGAGTTCGTTGGTGCCCGTGTGCATCAACTCTGCGCCCAACAGCATGCTGAACGGCTGAGCATGCAGTGCGCCGCGCGCCCGGTCGAGGAGGTCGGTCATTGTGATTCCTTCGGGCGTGGCCCGCGGTGGCAATCTGCACTGGCCTGCGTCGTGCAGTCCCTACCCACTCTAGGAAGCGCGCACGCACCGCGTCAAGGTGAATCAATATTTTGCGCCATGCATTGTTGCGCGAAATGATTGCAATAGTGAAGTTGGCCGAGGAAAGGGGACGTAAGACGATCTTTGATGGAGTTGGCCTCAAGCGCGGCGCGCCTATGCCGTTAACCCTGACGTAGCTCCCGTCATTCTTTGTCTTCAGGTATTCACGATGTTCAGCAAGATCAAGGTCGCATCCGGCCTGTTGTGTGTTCTGGCCGCGTTCTGCGTTTTCCAGCTTGTCACGGTGGGTTTGGGGTTCTGGTCGCTCACGCGTACTCATGACGACGTGGGCGATCTGTCGAACATCGCCCTGAAGCAGGTGGATGCGGTCAACGAAACGACCCAGCATTTGATGGACGCACGCATCAACCTCTCGCGCGCCGGGACGCGCATGGTGCGCGGCGGCTCCGAGCCGACCGATATCGTGCAGCACGCCCGCGAACAGTTGACGGCCGCTGACCAGTCGTTCGCGGCCTTCATGAGCGCGCCGAAGACCGGCGACGAAAACGGTACCCGCGCGGCTGCGCTCGCCGAGCGCTACAAGAAGCTGCACGACGCGCTCGCGGAACTGGTGCAGTTTCTCGATTCGAACAACATCCAGGCCTTCCTCGATCAGCCGACGCAGTCGTTCCAGGACGCGTACCTCGGCGAGTCGCACAACTTCGTGCAGTTCGGCAACGCGGCGAGCCGCGCTTCGCTCGATTCGATCGACACGCGCATGGCGACCTTCCGCGCCGTCAGCATCGTGATCCTGCTGGTGCTGGTGGCCGGCACGTTCGCCGTGTACGCGGCGCTGCGCCGTGGCGTGGTGGCGCCGCTGGAAGAAGCGGGCCGTCACTTCGACCGTATCGCGCAGGGCCGTCTCGACCAGCCGATCGCCGGGCGCGGCACCAATGAAATCGGCCGCCTGTTCTCGGGCCTCGCGAAAATGCAGGCGAGCGTGGCGCGCACCGTGCAGACCGTGCGCGAATCCGCCGACTCGATCCACCTCGGCGCGGACGAAATCGCGACCGGCAACGCTGATCTGTCGGCGCGTACGGAAAATCAGGCGGCATCGCTCGAAGAAACCGCATCGAGCATGGAGGAGCTGACGGCTACCGTGCGCCAGAACGCCGAGCACGCCCGTGAAGCCAACGCGCTCGCCGAGACCGCGCTCGAAGCGACCTCGCGCGGCAGCGAAGTGGTCAACGAGGTGGTCGACAAGATGCGCGGCATTGCGCAGAGCTCGGACAAGATCGCCGAGATCATTTCGGTAATCGACGGCATTGCGTTCCAGACCAACATCCTCGCGCTGAATGCGGCCGTCGAAGCGGCCCGCGCGGGCGAGCAGGGGCGCGGCTTCGCCGTGGTGGCAGGCGAAGTACGCGGCCTCGCGCAGCGCAGCGCGCAATCGGCGAAGGAAATCAAAACTTTGATTAGCGAATCGGTCGCCGAGATCCAAGGCGGTTCGACGCTTGTCGAGCACGCCGGCGCGGCGATGAGCAACGTGTCCGCCTCGATCTCGCGCGTCACGCAGATGATGGCGGAGATCAGCGCGTCGTCGCTCGAGCAGAGCACCGGCATCGAGCAGGTCAATCAGGCGGTGGTGCAGATGGATGAGATGACGCAGCAGAACGCGGCGCTCGTCGAAGAGGCCGCGGCGGCGGCGGCTTCGCTGCATCAACAGACGCAGCAATTGAAACAGGCTGTTTCCGTGTTCGAAATTTCTGAATCTGTGTTGCGCACGCAACAAATCGACGAAGCTCGCGGGCCAGCAACCGATTTTTCGCTGTCGGGGATGCGCGCAATTTAACCCGCGCGAGCGCTCAAAACGAAAACGTCAGACAAAGAAAATGGCCCGCCGAAGCGGGCCATTTTGCATTAGACGCAAGCGCCTAAGGGTGCCTCAACGTACCTGACGGTACTTAGGCCGGCTGGATGTTCGCAGCTTGCTTGCCCTTCGGGCCTTGCTTAACTTCAAACGTCACCTTCTGGTTTTCCTGCAGGGACTTGAAGCCGCTGCCTTGAACTTCCGAAAAGTGCGCGAACAGGTCTTCGCCGCCGTCGTCCGGCGTGATGAAGCCAAAGCCCTTTGCATCGTTAAACCACTTCACAGTACCTGTTGCCATTTTTAATCCAGTAAATGTTGTGTGTTGCATTCGCGACCGCTATTTCTCAACACGAGATCGAGCGCGAAGTAGGAGTTGTATCACGTCTTTATGACGGACGCCAATCAACCAGTATTCGGGTATTCCCCGGCTCCGGTCTTTTTGAGACCTGGAAAGCAATTGGAAGGCTGTTCCCGCGGGTAGGGTAAACTGCTCGTACTACTCTTCCAGGAAAAACATTGACACATTATTTGCAAGAGGAACTTACCTCGTTCTGGAGTCGTTTGACCCCCTATCTGGCGATATTGGAGTCTAAATCACCTCAAGAAGGCGCCCCGGACCCGGTCGGCCGTATCACGGTCGATACCGAAGACCGCCAGGCTTTCGCCCTTCACACAACCGATCAGAAGCCGCACGGCGACACATCGGACACCCCCACCGGGCAGAGCGCAACTTATATGCGTTTCAAATCTGCCGACAGCGGCTGGAGCCCCTGGCAGCGCGAAGAGTATTGATCGACCGGGCGGTCGGCTTTTGCGTCCGCGCTCCATCGTGGGATCGCGACCGGCGTTCAGCCGGCTTCGCGATCGGTCGGGCGCCTAGCCGTTCTTCGGCCTCAGCCTTTGCGCCCACTGCGGCGCGTGCGCTCGTAAAAATCATTCGGCTTGGTACGAACCCAGCGGACGAAGGTGCGTACCGCCTCGTCGTTGAGGAGCGCCTCGACCGTTGAATAGCGCTGCGCCAGTTCGGCTTCCGTGAACAGCGCGTGGAGCTGGCGGTGGCAAATGCGGTGTAGGGCGGCGACTTCCTTGCCGCCTTTTGTTTTCGGCACCCAATGATGCAAGTCGCGTTGGCTCGCCGGGATTGGGCGGCCGCAGAGCGGACAGATTTCGTCAGCCGGCGGCGGTCGATACCAAGGTTCGGCAAGTTTCTTGGCCATGGCCAGGATGGCTAGCGAAGTTGAGACGCCCGAGTGTCGTGCGGCTTTTTTTCGGTGGCGTTCAGGCCGGCAACGCGTTGTAGGCGGTCGCGAGGTGATACGGCGTGGTCGACGGCATATCGGCGCGCGCCACTTCACCGCTCGGCGTCTTGCATTCGAACCAGCCTTGCGGACGCAGGAAGCGCTGCTGGAACAGTTCGATTTGCCGCGGCAGCGCGGCGCGTGCCACCGTTTCGCCGTGGCTCGCCAGCGCGCGCAGATATTCGGTTTGAGCCCAGATCCGCTGGGTCGCGTCCTTGATCCGGCCGGTTTCGTCGAGCGAGGCGTACACGCCGCCGGTTTCCCGATCCACGCCATGTTGTTGCGCGAAGCTGAACGCACGCGACATGGCTTCGGCGAGACCCGCGCCTTCGAACAGCGCGCCCGCCTGCTTGACCAGCCAGAACCACTCGAACTGGTGGCCGGGTTCCAGACGGTTATCGTCCGCGCCGATCGGCAATTCGGCGATGCAGCCCGTGGGCGCATGCACGAAGCGCTGCGCGACCGCACCCGCGAGACGCCGCAGCGCGGCGTCGAAAGCGTTGTCGTGCGTGGCTTCGCGAGCGGCCAGCCAGGCTTCGGTCAGGTGCATCAAGGGATTCTGGATCGGCGTGCCCGTCACTTTGGCGAAGTCCGAAGTCAGCGCGGCGTTAAACAGATCACCCTCTGCGGCGAAGTTCGACTGGATCAACGCCGACGTGCGATGCACGATTTCCAGGGCGTCGCGATTTCCGGAGCGTCGGGCATACTCGGCGCACGCAAACACCACGAACGCGTGCGTGTACAGGTCCTTGGTGGTGTCGAGCGGTGCGCCTTGCGCATCCACGCTGTAGAACCATCCGCCGTTGCGCGTGTCCTGAAAGGTATGCATCAGCGAATCGAACAGCACCTGCGCATGGGCCGCGTCCTCCGCTTGTGAGAACACGAACAATTGCCGCGCGCAGGCCATCGCACGGTAGCGCTCGGCGGGCAGCGGCCGATGATCCTCGGCGCTGACCGCTTCGTAGGGCAGCTTCAGTGCGGTGTTGAAACCCGGGCCGCGCCAGATCGGCAGTACCACGCCAGTGAAGTGATCGCGCAGACTGGCAGCGAGTGCGACGGTGGAAGCGGCGGGTGGGTTCATGCTCTGCATAATCAAATGGGTCAAACAGGGTATTTCGAAGCGAAGCGGCCGCGCAGCGGGTCTGTAGCCGGAGTTTCAGTGCGGCGCCGTTGCCGGCAAACCTGCGGGTGAGCGTGGATGCTACCTGCTTTGCAAACCGGCAACAGGAAAACCAGGACAGCGATTAGCCGTGCAACCCGCTTGGCGGCGTGCGGCCTAGCATAAAGCAAACGGGTCACGCTGGCACTGCGGCGTCGGTGCGGAAAGTACTTCGAATAATTTCTGATAAGGAGGAAAAATAATGTTGGGGAATCTGGATCTCATCGCCCGGCTGGTGCTGGCCGCTGCGCTGGGCAGCGTGATCGGCTTCGAGCGCGAAAGGCTTTCGTGGGCTGCGGGTCTGCGTACACACATGCTGGTGTGCGTGGGTTCGACGCTCATCATGATCGTCTCGGCCTATGGTTTTGCTGAAGTGCTGAACGGCGACCACGTCGTGCTCGATCCTTCGCGGATGGCCGCGCAGGTGGTGTCGGGCATCGGCTTTCTCGGCGCGGGCTCGATCCTGCTGCGTGGCGAGATCGTGCGCGGACTGACAACGGCGGCGAGCCTCTGGTCGGTCGCCGCCATCGGTCTTGCAGTCGGCGGTGGGCTGTACACGGCGTCCATCGCGGCGACCATCATCATTCTGATTATCCTGGCCGGCATCAAGCCGCTCGAGCGCCGCTTCATCACCGTCAAGCAACGGCGCCAACTGACGATGATCGTCGAGCGCGGCACCATGACATTCCACTCGCTGCACGACGAACTCGGCGCCGCGAGCCCGCGCGTCAAGCAATTCGTGATGCAGCAAAGCGAGGACGCGCCCGAGTGCGATGAAGTGGTGATCACCTTGCATCGCGTGTCGAATACGGAATATGAGGCGATCTGCGGCCGCTTGCGTCAACTGCACGGCGTCAAGCAGTTCCGGCAGGACGACACGACTTCCTGAAAACGGAAAATCCTCGCCGAATGGCTTCGGCGGGCGCGGGCGGCCATGCGACAATGCGGTCTCGAAAAATTCCAACGGCATTGACGAGCGGTGCTCGGCGCCCGCTTTCCGGCGACGACCGCTTTTTTCTCTATGGCAGATTCCGTAGCATCCCCGCAGTCCCGGCCTCAGCGCGCCGCTTCGAAGAAGCGTCGCCAGGCCATCGTCTCGACCGAAACTGAAAACAAGCTGGCGCGCGCCGCGCGCTCGGCACAACGTCTCGCGCAGCTGAGCGACGCCTCCCGCGACGAAAGCACGCTCGACCTGTTCCCCGACGATCCCACCCGCGCCACGCTGGAAGCGATGAATATCGATATCCGCCAAGGCACGCTGCATGGTTTCGAATTACCCGATGTAGTGTTGGCCGCGGTTGGCGCGATCGATGCCGGGGACAACGCGTTGGTGGACGCGCGGGCTACGCGCCGCGCGCCTCGTGCTGCGAAGTCTGATGACCAGCCGGTGCCGGTCAACGCGCTATTGAGTGGGCTTGAAATCGAGCCGTTGGTGGCGACGGCTTCGGCGGCCGGCGAAATGGCATTGATTGACGCGAAGGCGGCGGCGGACTCGGCCACTGCCGCTGAAGAGAAATCGGTGGCACCGGCGCGTGATCCATCGGCGGCGCTTACACCCTCGATGGCGGCCGCGACCGTGGCGCGCAGCGTGACGGCGCTGCGCCAGGCGTCCGAGCCGGGGGCAGCAACTGACGTTGCGACGGCGCCGGCTTCAGGCGGTGGTAAGGCGCCGCAGCGCTTCGCGGCGACTTTTGCCAAGGCGGCCTCGGCTTCGGTTTCGGCTTCGCAAGAACCGGCGGCAGTCGCGGCCGGCATGGCGGACACACCGAGCGAGCCTGCGTCCGCACAGTCGGAAGCTGCTCCTGAAGGTTCGCAACCGGGCTCGGCGGCGTCGACAAATTCAGCGGCGTCCGCACAGGCCAACGCCGCGTTCGCCACGCCGTGGCGGGAAGCCCGACGCGCTGAAGCGGCTGCGGCGGCGCTGCGCGCCACGCCGGAACTCGATCGCGCGCGGGCAACCGCCTTCGCGGATACTGTCGACGCGCTCTATGGCGTGATCGCCGATCAGCGCCGCGCCGCGACCGACCATTCGCGACGCATGAAATGGATGCTGTCGATCGTGGTGGGCGCGTTGCTGGTGACGGTCGTCATCGGCATCACGCAAACCCTGTTGCTGATGCGCCTCACGCGCGAGACCACGGCCCAGCAGCACCGCATCGAGCAGATGATGCAGAACCAGCAGGCGGCGATGGCCAGTTTGCTCGACACGCACATGGCGATGGCGAACGCAGCCGCCGCCAATGCCGCTTCCGACGCGGCAGCGGCGGCGCCCGCCGCGCCTCAGCAAGCCGCCGCCACGCCGGCGCATGCCAGGCGCGCCGCGCGAGCGCAGCACACGCATAAGCCGAAAGCCGTTACCCCGCACTGACAGTCGGTGAGCGCCGCGCTAGCACCATGCCGGCCGCGGCGATCCACTCGGCACTCGCCGGCCTCCGCTCCCCGTTTGCCAACGTTCGCTCGCCACTCGCCACTCGGGGCTAGCCCACCGCCCACCGCCCACCGCCAACCGCCAACCGCTCACCCCCATTTCACCGGATAGACGCCGTAAGGCGCCGCGCGCTTCCACCACGCCGCAACGCAAACCCCGCGTTCTACACTTTCAATGCTGTTGCGAAGCCGGACCGGATACGCCAGAGCATCTTCTGACAGGAGGGAGCCACCATGCCGACTAGCGAACACAAATATTCGATCGAGGAACTGTTGGGCGCACTTCTGCGCGATCAGGGCATCCACGAGGGCCACTGGGCGTTGAACGTCGAGTTTTCAGCGACGGGCGCCGCCGTCAAACCGCAAGACAATCCAGCACGGACGCTGCCGGGGCTGATCGTGTCGGTCAATAGCGCGACGCTGATGCGCGCGGACAGCACGGCGCCAGGTGCCGTCGATGCCGCCTTGGTCAACCCGCGCAAGGCCGCGGCGAGCGCGAAGCCGGTGCGCAGCAGAAGGCCGGTGTCGACCACGCTGCAGTAGGCCGGCCCTTTCGACCCTGATATTCAAAAAACAGGGACGTTGTCATGATGCGACGCAACATGTAAAAAAATAGCCTGCGACAACGCACCACACCAAAAAATTGCTGCATTGCACTAGCTTTTGCCTAGGGAAAACCCTATACTTCTTCTTAAGGGAAAACCCTAGCAAATGCAGTAACTAACCGGGAGTCGCCATGAGCTTCATTTTTGCATTGTTCCAAAAGGTCAGCGACCTCTTTGCGTCGCCCCATCTGCCGCTGGATGCGGACTACTCGTACGAAGCGCGTAGCCGCGAAGCAGAACGTGTGCGCAGAGCACAAGCTACGTTGTTCGGCGTCAAGCTGAGCGACTAAAAGCAAAGTCGTACCGGCCTAAGCGCGGAGCAACCGCGTACGGGCGCGCATTTCGGATGCGCATCGCATCACCATTGAAGCCACAGTTCGCGAAACGCGTACCGTGGCTTTTTGTTTTTCCGGCGCTTTTCCACCGCCGGGCGCTTGTCTCGAAATATTTCCCGGCCGAAATGAATGTAACGGAGCCTGAAACGTGGCCGTGGAGCCCGCGCGGTCCAGTCACGGCGCATAGCTTTGTAGACAGGGCGCGACAGGCTAAATGTGCTTTGGCCATCCGTCCCTTTCTATGAAATGTGCGCTTACAAGTGCTCACGTCTTCATGCGGTTTGCGCCGCTAAAGTTGGTCTCAAGCGTACGGCGTCTGGTTCGAGCCTGAAATTGCAGGTTCAGGTCGATCTCGAGCACGGACGCTGGCTTGATACAAAACTTTGATGGGAGGTCACTATGAAAACCTTGAACAAGACACCGCGTTCGATCATCGCAACCTTGCTGGCGGGCGGCGCGTTGCTCGCGGCTGGCAGCGCATTTGCCCAAGAACGCGTGGTCGTGGAAAACGGTCCGGGACCGGCAGTCTACGGCCAGCCGCACATGATGCCGGTAGGCGTGTCGATCAATATCGGCTGGCACGGCGATCGTTACTATGACGGCCATCGCTACTGGGCCCATGACGACTGGATGCGCCATCATCCGCACGACTACGATCCGCATCACCACGACGAACATCGTCCGCCGCAGCGCTATTAATGCGCGAATCCGCGCGTGACGACGCCGCAAGACGCGGCGTCGGCGTGAAGTCCACAAAGCCGGTCCTTCCTCGCGGAAGACCGGCTTTGTCACGTTCGCGTTCAGGCGTAGGCCCCCAGTCGCTGTGCGAAGCGCCGCGCGCATTCGAGTCCGAATGCCGTTGGCGCGATGCCGCGATCGTACTGCACATCAAAGCCCATTCTCCATGCTGCGATCCGTTTGCCGTAGCAGGTCAACGAGTCCAGCGACTGCATCACGAACACAATGGACGGCAGTACTTCTGCATACAGCGCCTCCGCATGCGCCTCGTCTCCAGCAACAAACGCTCGCTGGATAGCGACCTGCCTGTCGAAGGTATCCGGTGCAACGATCAGGCCGGCGCAACCCGCACGCAGATTGTCGATGATCTCCTGACCGCCGCGTCCGTTGAATACGGGCAGGGGTGTCCCAAGTGCGTGTAACTGGTCGATGGTGTTACGGATCGTAATCGCGGGTCCTTCGCCTTTGAGCCATCGAAAATTGTCGCGTTGGCGCGCGAGTTCAACGATCGACTCCGCGGACAGTCCAACGCCGAGATACTCAGGCGCGTTTTGTATTCCAGCTGGAGCATGTACGCGCTCCATCACGTCAGCGAAAAAATCGAAATAGAACGATTCGGGCTGATTACGCGCGGAAGGCGGCTGCAGGATCAGCCATGACGCACCACGCGTCACAGCGTAATCGGCAAGCACGGCCTGGGCGTCAACAGTGTCGCCCGTGATCGTGACGGCGAGCGGCACGCGCGCATCGATGTCAGTGCTGGCCCAGTCGATCACATGATGCTTCTCTTCGAGCGACATGCGGTGCACTTCAGTCGCGAGCCCGAGGATCACAACGCCCGGCGCGCCTGCGTGAATCGTGGTATCGACCTGCGCGCGCATTGCGTTTCGATCGAGCTCGTTGCGCGAGTCGAAATACGCATACAGAACGGGCCAGATTCCGCCGGGAGGAAGTGCATCGTTCGCCGTCATTTTGACTGTTTCCTTGTCAATGGGCACTAGTGTGAGTCGCGCGGCACAGGT
>NZ_JAQQEG010000025.1:0-128642 GCF_046027395.1 Paraburkholderia dipogonis
AGTACCCGACAGAGCTGCCGAACCCGGGTTGTAACCCGCCGCCGACAGGTTCGCCGTCGTCGTCGAGCCCGAACCAAGAGCGACGGAATTGGCAGCCGTCGCCGTTGCGAGATAGCCGATGGCAGTAGAACTCGTTCCGCTGACGGTAGCGAAGCCGCCTAGCGCGCTGCCTTGGGCAGCGGACACCTGCGCTTGCCGCCCAAGCGCTGTTCCGGCAGTGCCCGCGGTAGTTATAGTCACCCCTTCGCCGATCGCAAGCGAGTCGGTGGCGCCGGCGCTGCTGTTGGTGCCGAACACGGTGGCTTGGGCGCCGCTCGCTACCGCACCCGTGCCAACCGCCGTCGCGTAATTGCCCGAAGCAGTCGTAGCGGAGCCAATAGCGGTCGTTCCCCAGTTTGTCGCCTGCGCAAAGCTACCCAATGCTGTGGCTTGCCCGGTAGCGTTGCCGGAATTGCCGGCGACAGCCTGATAACCGATTGCGATGTTTGGGCCGATGGTACTGCCCCCCCTCCGTATGCTGTCGCACCGGCGCCAATTGCAATAGCCCCTACGTTATTGTTAGCCCCGCCCACCGTTGTTGCACCATAGCCCACAGCGATATCGTAGTTGTACGCTGTGGTCGCACCTGTGCCGATGGCCTCCGAAGTCGGGCCACCGTTCGCCGTTCCGCCGTCAACCGCACCTGCGTACGCATGCATTGACGCAACGCTTCCTGCCCCAGCAGCCAGCAACGCCACGACCAGCGCTTTCTTGCTCCTGCTCTCCTTGCCCCGGCTCTTCGCCACTTCGGGCGCCGCGACATACGTCCCAGTTGTTTCATTCCAAACAGTTTTATACGACTTATTCACAAATTCACCTATCTAATGGCGAGGAGCTGCCCATTGCTGCGCCGCGGCCATTGAGGTACGCGTTCATAAAGCACAACGAGAAGCAGGAAAATTGACAGAGCGACGGCGATAATGAGAAGAAACTTAACAATTTCTTCAAATCGCACGGCATTGCCAAATGTAGCGCCCGCCATTCAGGCGGTGAATAAGACACATCTTAAATAAGCTCAGCAATGAATTTGGAAGCTAAGCTCAATCGAATCGACGCCACCGATGCAGAACCTTCGCAAAAACACCAGCGAAAGCTCGTCAAACATCAAACCGAGGAAATGGTTAGCAGCCCGCGCGACGGCTGCGGACGCAAAAGGCTATCAAGGGAAAAGGAGATGGCAAAAAAATGTGAAGAGGCGACGGCTGTCGGAAACTGCGCAGGCCCTAAACAACCAAGTTTAATTAAGATTCGTCTTATTTAGTCCAATCCAAAAATGACTAAAATTTTTACAATTGCCTCTGATCGGAAAAATAGTCAGCCAACAAACGCTTATCGACTGACCCAAAGCCGGCAATTCACTAGCGGAAAGCGATTGATTCCGCATGGACCATTGGATCGAAAACCAAGCATTCCCTCGGCATAACCCATCTTTATCGAGAATTAGCATGAAGACTCCCTACCGTTTCGCCCTCACCGCTTTATTAATGGCTTCCTTCACACTGCCCGCGTTCGCAACGGATCAGGACGAATCGACCTTGAAAGCCATGGAGCAAACGTGGATCACCGCAGTCACCAACACCGACCGCGTGACGCTTGAGAAACTGCTCGACAATTCTTTCGTCGAGACTTCGCCCAACGGCGTGCGCCGCAGCAAGAGTGACCTGCTGCTCGCACCGCCGCCACCGCCGGGGTCGTCGCAAGACTTGACGGATATGGATGTACGCGTGAACGGTGACACGGCCATTGTCATTGGCACCAATCGTTTCAAGACGAACCCCGCCGCCCAACCGGTGAATTATTCGTTTACCGATGTGTTCGTGCGCAAAGCAGATGGCTGGCGCATCATGTCGTCGCAAATGAGTCGCCGATAGTCCTTCGCGGCGGCCTGTGCGTCGCCGTCTATGACTGTGAAAGCCGCGACCCGGCAAACGCCGCCTCAAGTCGCGATGAGGCCGTGCTCGTCGAACTGCCTGGCGGCTAGTTCGTCACGCAGATGAGCATCGGCGGACCAACACGACGCGGGCCGTGGCAAGGCCGACGTGCTCGCCGCGCCGGCCCCATACCGGTGGGCTTGCACTGCCTCCTTTCGGCGCACCACAGCGACTCAACGTGACCAGGCGAGCGCTTCCAACCTTGCTTGAGTCACCGATTCAGCAGAAGGCAATCATGAAATACAAAGGCTTCCTGGCCGCCATGGGCCTCTCGACCTGCGTGCTGGCCGCCGGCTTGAACACACAGGTGCAAGTCGAAACAACGCTTGCCTCAATGGAGCAAGCATGGGTAAACGCCGCGATTCGAGGCGACCGCGCGACGCTCGACCAACTGCTCGATGACTCGTTCATCGAGACGATGCCCAACGGCGCACGCCGCACCAAAGCCGATGTTTTGTTCGCGCCCACGCTACCGTCTGGTTCCACGCAATCGCTCGGTGAACTGAAGGTGCATGTCTTCGGAAACATCGCCATGGTTTCGGGCGTCAACCACTACACGCCAGGCTCAGGCATGAAAGCGACCGATTACGCTTTCACTGACGTGTACGTGCGTCGTGGCGACGCATGGCGTGTGGCGGCGTCAAGTACGACACGCGAGGCCAGCGCCTAAGTACTCAGATGGCGCGGTAGCGGCCGTGAGTCAAAAGTCAGGAGGCGCGAATCGTTCGCGCCTCTTTTCATTGCCGGAGCGCGTCCGCAGTCCGTCTCAGTGCGCCGTCACGGCCACCACTACGTCGGCCTTCCCTTGTGCCGGCTTGCGCGTCACCTCGACGCCCGCTTCAGCGACCGCCTCAGCCTTTTCCGCACCCCGCGCCGCATCCGCAAGAAGCTTCGCCGCCGCACCAGCCGTAATCCGCCGACGCGCAATCCCCCGCGCGTCCAGCGCAATCACCTGATACAACTCGCGGTCGCATTCCACTTCCCGCTCATATTCCTCGCACGTCTCCACCAGCAATTCGAGCAGCACTTGTCGGCTGCGTCGTTCGTGGTTTGTCAATGCAGGATTCCTATATATCGAGGTCGCAAGCGTGGCCAATCGGTTGAGTTGGGTCAACTGCCGTTCGCATGAACCGAATGCCGACAAGGCGAGCTTTTCGTACTGCAAGGCATCGACGGGTGGGCGTGAGGCCGTTTGATTTTTGATGGACTTGCTCATGGTGCGATCTCCTAAAACCTAACTGGATCGCCCGACACTCGCTTGCAAGGAGGGTGAGCGGGCACGTAGCGGGTTAGCAGACCGGGCCAAAAACAAACCGGCGAGCCTTGCGGCTCCCCACCACGGCCCGCCCATTGAAATATAGACGTGCAGAGGCAGACGCACGCCCCGCCTGGGCGGGTGTGCGGTTTTTGGCACTGGCTGCTAAACCAGACCACCGGTTGGTGCCGATGGTCTGCAAATTATAAATCACCCCGCACGCCCATCGGCCGTCCCAATATAGGCTAACAACCGAGCTAGCCATTCGGCCTAAGACACCGCGTCGCACCCCAGCGCCGACAACAAAAAAGGGCGGTTTGCCGAACAACCCAGCAAACCGCCCTTCTAGCAAATCAAAACTCACAACCTGTACAGCGCAACCAGCCACCCCACCAACCACCGCCCTAAAACGGCTTAATCACCACCAACGCCACCGCCGCCAACATCCCCAGCACCGGCAGCTCATTGAACATCCGATACCACTTATCCGTCCGCCGATTCTCCCCACGCTCGAACGTCCGCAGCAGCACACCGCAATAAGCGTGGTAAATCAAAAGCAGCACCACCACGCCAACCTTCGCGTGAATCCACCCCTGCCCGCGCCCGATTCCGATCACGAGCCACAACCAGAGCCCGCACGCCAGCGCCGGCACCGCGATAAACGTCATAAAGCGGAACAGCTTGCGCGCCATCGTCAACAGCCGCGCCGTCGCGGCGGGTTCCGTTTCCATCGCCAGGTTGACGAAGATGCGCGGCAAATAGAACAGGCCGGCAAACCATGACGCAACCAGAACGATATGAAACGTCTTTACCCAAAGCATCAGCGGTCCTCTCGTTTTATTGCCGGCCTTCGCCGTGGCCCAGCACGACGTACTTGAGCGACGTCAGCCCTTCCAGTCCCACCGGTCCACGCGCATGCAGTTTGTCGTTCGAGATGCCGATTTCCGCGCCCAGACCGAACTCGAAACCATCGGCGAAACGGGTCGATGCGTTGACCATCACGCTCGCCGAATCCACTTCGCGCAAGAAGCGCATCGCGCGATCGTGGTCTTCCGTGACGATCGCGTCGGTGTGGTGCGAACTGTACTCGTTGATGTGCTCGATCGCCGCGTCGAGCCCGCCGACCACTTTGATCGCCAACACCGGCGCGAGATATTCGGTACGCCAGTCTTCTTCGGTCGCATCGACGAGCGGACCCACGCCCGCATCCGCCAGCACCGCGTGCGCCGCCGCGTCCACTCGCAACTCGACTTCCTTATCGCGATACAGCTTGCCCAACGGCGGCAGCACGTCAGCAGCAATACCGTGCGCGACCAGCAGCGTCTCCATCGTGTTGCACGTGCCGTAGCGATGCGTCTTCGCGTTATCGCAGACGGTCAGCGCCTTGCCCAGATCCGCGCGGTCGTCGACATACACATGGCAGATGCCGTCGAGGTGCTTGATCATCGGCACGCGCGCTTCGTTCATCAGCCGTTCGATCAGGCTCTTGCCGCCCCGCGGCACGATCACGTCGACGTATTCTGTCATCGTGATCAGCTTGCCGACCGCCGCACGATCCGACGTGGCGACCACTTGCACAGCGTCTTGCGGCAAACCGGCCGCTTCCAGCCCTTCACCGATCAGCTTCGCCAACGCCGTATTGCATTCCAGCGCTTCCGAACCACCGCGCAGAATCGTCGCGTTGCCCGACTTCAGGCACAGCGCCGCGGCGTCGATCGTCACATTCGGACGCGATTCGTAGATGATGCCGATCACGCCCAGCGGCACGCGCATCTGGCCGACCTGAATGCCGCTCGGCCGGTACCTCAGATTGCTGATTTCGCCGATCGGATCGGCCAGCGCGGCGACTTGCCGCAGACCTTCGACCATCGTCTTCAGCGCTTTGTCCGACAGCGTCAGACGGTCGATGAACGCAGCGTCGTGGCCTTTCTCGCGCGCCCGCGCGACGTCGCGCGCATTGGCTTCCTTCAGCAACGCGGCATCGCGTTCGATAGCCTGCGCAACCGCTGCGAGCGCGGCGTTCTTGTCCGCCGTCGACGCCCGCGCCATCGCCCGTGAAGCGTGGCGGGCGCGACGGCCGAGGTCGGTCATGTACTGGTCGATATCCATGGTGATTCTCGTGGTGCCGCGCACGTCGAGGTGCGTCGGACAAACAGAATGAGCGAAAGATCAAGCGATTGTAAGTCGGGCGAAGGCGCTTTGCTTGCGACGCAGCCGAGGTTGCACAGAGACCAGCGCTCACTTCACGCCGAACCTGGCAGCCGCAAACGATCATGGAGACGCTGACGTCGACGTTCCCGAGATCGCCCAGCACGCCCTCAAAGGCGCCGGACCAGGCGCCTCGCGACGCGTTTCAGGCCGGCCTTCGCGACGGCGCGACAGAGCCTGGCCGAGGTCGAGCCGGCGGCACCGGCGCCGTCTTCGGCGAGGCCACCGTCATGGCCAGTTCGAACAACCCGTCCCACGGATCAGGCGGCGGATCGTTGCGATGATTGCCCGGCGTACCGCCCGACAAACCTTTCACCTGACGATCGATCCGCGCCGCCAACGCAAGCGCCTTCTCCAGCGCACTTTCGCTCACGCGCGACAACGCCGGCCCGATCAGCCGTTCACGTGGCCCCCAAACACGGTTCTCGCGCACCAGCATCGCCAGCGGCTTGCCGGCCGCGACGCCGCGCTTGATCCGCAGCAGCGTCCGCACTTCTTCGACGACGGCCCACAGCACCAGCACCGCAGCCTCGCCCTCGCCACGCAGCCCGTCGAGCATGCGCGACAAGCGGCCGACGTCGCCCGCCAGCATCGCTTCGTTCAGCTTGAAGACGTCGTAACGCGCGACGTTGAGCACGGCGTCCTGAATCTGTTCGAAGCTCAGCGACCCAGCCGGATACAGCAACCCAAGCTTCTGGATTTCCTGATGCGCGGCGAGCAGATTACCTTCCACGCGCTCGGCGATGAAAGCCAGCGCGCGCCGCCCTTCTTCACCCGCGACGACTCGCTGACCCTGCGCCGCGAGCCGCTGCCCGACCCAATTCGGCAACTGCGCACGCTCGACCGGATCGATCTTCAACGCGACGCCCGCGTCGGACAAAGCCGTGAACCACGCCGACTTCTGCGTGGCCGCGTCGAGCCGCGGCAGCATGATCATGGTGAGCACGTCGTCATTGACGGCAGCAGCGAGCGCTTTCAACGCGTCCGCGCCTTCCTTGCCCGGCTTGCCCGACGGAATACGCAACTCGACCAGTTGGCGGTCCCCGAACAGCGACATCGACTGGCTCGCGCCCAGCAGCGAACTCCAGTCGAACCCGCGCTCGACCGTGAACACCGAGCGGTCGGTGAAGCCGGCCGCGCGCGCCGTGGCGCGAATGCGATCGCAGGCTTCCTGCGCGAGCAGGTGCTCGTCGCCGTAGACGACGTACAGTCCGGCAAGTCCCTTGGCGAGATGCGCTTCGAGCGCGTCAAGTCGCAGTTGCATGGCTACCGATCGGCGAGGTTGAACAGGTGCGGCACATTGAACACAGCACGACGCTCACAGCGGCGGCGGCGGCAACGGCGCGCGCGGCGCAATCGACGGCACTTCCTGGCCCGGCGCCGGATGCATCGAGCGCACGACCCCCAGACGGCGCGTGAGCTGGTCGATCGCGTCGTTTTCCATATCGGCAAAGAGAATGTCGCTTTCGGCTGCTTTCGCCTGCGAGAACTGGTCGCTATAGGTCATCGCGCGGTTTAGCGCGATCACGCTCGGCGGAATCAGCAGCGTGCCGTCCTTGGCGATCAGCGAATAGTTCATGTTGAGATTCAATTGATACTCTTCGACTGCGCCGAGGGAGTTCAGCGTCAGCGTGCTGGTGCCACGGCCTTCCGTGATCTGCAACGTGGCGTCGGCGTTCGCAACCGAGCTGACCACGACCGTGTCGCTGCCGCCTTGCACGATACGCGTCAGGCGCGCGGCCGCCGCTGGCGAACCGCCGGCGATAAAGAGGCGTTTGAATGCGTAGTCCTGCTGACCGCGCAGCTGGAAGCCGCAGGCGGACAACATCAGCACGCTGCAAGCCAGCGTCAAAAACGATCTGCGAGTCACATTGGCTCCTGGTTCGCAGTAGATTCCCCAGCGCGGACAAGCGCCGCCGCGCGCGGCGGCGTCTTGCCGGCTGGCATGTCTTCGTTGATCCTCACACGACCACGTTCACGAGGCGCCCCGGCACCACGACGATCTTCTTCGGCGCTTTGCCTTCGCTGAACTTCGCGACCATCTCGTGAGCGGCGGCCAGCTGTTCGATCGCTTCACGCGAGGCGTCTTTCGCCACGGTAATCGCCCCGCGCACCTTGCCGTTCACCTGCAGCACGAGTTCGATCTCGGACTGCTCCAGCGCCTTCTCGTCGACCTTCGGCCACGGCGCGTCGAGCAGCGAGCCGAATTCGTCGGCGTAACCGAGTTCCTGCCACAACTGGAACGTGAGGTGCGGCACGACCGGATACAGCACGCGCAGCATCACGCTGCAGGTTTCGCGCAGTACGGCCGGGCGCGCGCCCTTCGCGCTGTCGAGCGCGTTGAGCATCTTCATCGCGGCCGATACCACCGTGTTGTATTGCAGACGCTGGTAGTCGAAGTCAGCCTGCTTGAGCACGGTGTAGATCTCGCGGCGCAGCGCCTTTTCGACGTCGTTCAGTTGAGCGGCGTCGAACGTGCCGCCCTGGCGCAACGCGGCTTCGTTCGTCTGACTGAAGTTCCACACGCGGCGCAGGAAGCGGCTCGCGCCTTCCACGCCCGAGCCGGACCATTCGAGCGACTGCTCGGGCGGCGCGGCGAACATCACGAACAGACGCGCGGTGTCCGCGCCGTGCTGATCGATCAGCAATTGCGGATCGACGCCGTTGTTCTTCGACTTCGACATTTTCTCGACGCCGCCGAGCACCACCGGCTGACCGTCCGCGTTCAGGACGGCGCCGACCGGGCGCCCCTTGTCGTCGAACGAAACGGTCACGTCGGCCGGGTTGTACCAGGTCTTCTTGCCCGCTTCGTTTTCACGGTAGTAGGTCTCGTTGAGCACCATGCCCTGCGTCAGCAGGTTCCTGGCCGGCTCGCTGAATTTGACCAGCCCCATATCGCGCATCACCTTCGCCCAGAAACGCGAGTACAAGAGGTGCAGAATCGCGTGCTCGATGCCGCCGATGTACTGGTCCATCGGCGCCCAATAGTCGGTGCGCTCGTCGACCATGGTCTTCGCATCCGGCGACGCATAGCGGTAGAAGTACCACGACGAATCGACGAAGGTGTCCATCGTGTCGGTTTCGCGTTTGGCCGCGCCGCCGCAGGTCGGGCAGGTGCAGTTCACGAACGCTTCGGACTTGGCGAGCGGATTGCCCGTGCCGTCCGGTACGAGGTCTTCCGGCAGCACCACCGGCAGATCTTTTTCCGGCACCGGCACGTCGCCGCACGTCGGGCAGTGGATGATCGGAATCGGCGTGCCCCAGTAACGCTGGCGCGACACGCCCCAGTCACGTAGACGCCACGTGATCTGCTTGTCGCCGAGGCCGAGTTCCTTCAGGTCCGCGGCGATGTGGTCCACCGCCTGTTCGTAATCGAGGCCGTCGTACTTGCCGCTGTTGACCAGCGTACCGGTCTTCTCGCCGTACCATTCCTGCCAGGCGTCCGTCGAGAATTCCTTCCCTTCGACCGCGACCACCTGCTTGATCGGCAGAGCGTATTTCTTCACGAACGCGAAGTCGCGCTCGTCGTGCGCCGGCACGCCCATCACGGCGCCTTCGCCGTAGCTCATCAGCACATAGTTGCCGATCCACACTTCGACCTGTTCCTGCGTCAGCGGATGCGTGACGTAGAAGCCGGTGGCCATGCCCTTCTTTTCCATGGTCGCGACGTCGGCTTCAGCGACGCCGCCGCGCTTGCATTCCTCGATGAACGCCTGCAATTCCGGCTTGTCTTTTGCGAGGCGCGTGGCGAGCGGATGCTCGGCGGCAATCGCACAGAACGTGACGCCCATGATCGTGTCGGCACGCGTGGTGAACACGCGCAGCAGCTTCTGCTCGCCGTCGATCTCGTACGGGAAGCCGAAGTTCACGCCGAAGCTCTTGCCGATCCAGTTCTGCTGCATGATCTTGACGCGCTCCGGCCAGCCGAGGCCTTCGAGGTCGTTCAGCAGTTCGTCCGCGTACTGCGTGATGCGCATGTAGTACATCGGGATTTCGCGCTTTTCGACGAGCGCGCCCGAACGCCAGCCGCGGCCGTCGATCACCTGCTCGTTGGCGAGCACGGTCTGATCGACCGGATCCCAGTTGACGGTGCCGGTTTTCTTGTACGCGATGCCCTTTTCGAGCATCTTCAGGAACAGCCACTGGTTCCACTTGTAGTAGTCCGGGCTGCAGGTCGCGACTTCGCGCGACCAGTCGATCGCGAGGCCCATCGACTGCATCTGCTTCTTCATGTAAGCGATGTTGTCGTAGGTCCACTTGGCCGGCGGCACGTTGTTGGCCATCGCGGCGTTTTCCGCCGGCATGCCGAACGCGTCCCAACCCATCGGCATCAGCACGTTGTAGCCGTTCATCCGCAGATAGCGGTACATCACGTCGTTGATCGTGTAGTTGCGCACGTGACCCATGTGCAGCTTGCCCGACGGGTACGGCAGCATCGAGACGCAATAGAACTTGGGCTTGTCGGTGGTTTCCGTCGATTTGTACGCGTCGATGGCGCGCCATTGCCCTTGCGCGGCGGATTCGACGTCGGAGGGAACGTATTTTTCGTGCATGGTGTGATGGGATCGCTGGGTCGGTGCTTTCGCACCGGCCGCTTTGGTGCTCTGCTGGATGAAATGGCGTCGTTTCCCCGTCGGCGGGGGAAAGGGCTGATTATACCGTCCGCGGACGGGTACGCCGCGCGGCGTGGTCGATGCGACAACGGACCCGGCTTGGCTTGGCTTGGCTTGGCTTGGCTTGGCTTGGCTTGGCTTGTCTTCGAAAGTATTTGCGGGCGCGCAGCGCTAAAGCAATACGCTCACAGCCAGGAACCGCGGCGGATCGACTAGCCGCTAATCCTGTCGAGCGCGACGCCGCTAAGGCTTCGCGGCGGGCGGCGGCGGATCCGTCACGAAACCGATCCGCTCAAGCCCGGCCTGCTGCGCCGCGCCCATTACCTGTGCGATCACTTCGTAGCGCGTAGAGCGCTCGGCGCGTAGCTGGATTTCAGGCTGGTTGCTCTGCTTGCCCGCCTGCGAGAAACGCGTCCGCATCTGGTCAAGCGTAATCACGCTGCCGTCCCAGTACAGCTTGCCCGCGGCGTCAATGGAAAGCGAAATGGTTTGCGGCGTCTGACGCGCGGGCGCGGCCGCCACTTTCGGCAAATCGAGCCGGATCGCGTGCGTGAATAAAGGCGCGGTAATGATAAAAATCACCAGCAGCACCAGCATCACGTCGATCAGCGGCGTCATGTTGATCTCGGCCATCGGCGCGGCCGTCTGCTTTTTCTCGAGTCCGCCGAATGCCATCTCGCCTCCTTCTGCCTGAGCGCCGCGCTTAGTGGGTCGAGGCCTGCTGGGCCCGCGCCGGCGCCTGAGTGTGGCCCTGCTCCGCGGGCGCGCATACGTAGGCGTGGAGGTCGTGCGCGAAGCCGTCGAGTTCTTCCGTCAACTGCCGCACCATCCGCCCGAGCACGTTGTAGGCAAGCACGGCCGGAATCGCGACCACGAGGCCGAAAGCGGTCATGATGAGCGCCTCGCCAACCGGCCCGGCGACGTTTTCGATCTGCGCCTGACCGCTCGCCGCAATGCTGCCGAGGGCGTGATAGATGCCCCACACGGTGCCGAGCAGGCCGACAAACGGCGCCGTGCTGCCCACCGAGGCCAGCAGCACCTGGCCGAATTCGAGCCGCCGCTGCGACGCATTGAGCGCCTGACGCAACGCCCGCAGCACCCGCTCGCCGCGTTCGACGCGCGCGAGCAACGCGCCCGGAATATCCACTTCAGACGCATGCAGCGCCGCTTCCGCCAGCGGCGTGAAGACCCGCTCACGGTCCGCGCGCTTTAACGCCGCGACGCCTTCGGACAGCGTCGGCGCCTGCCAGAACTGGGCGATCGCGTGCGTGGCCTGACGTTTGGCGCGCGTGAGGATCCAGCTTTTGACGATCAGAAAGCACCAACTCGCAATCGACATGGCCAGCAGCACGTACGCGACACCATGCGTGATCGCATCGCTGGTTTGCAGGTAATGGATGATGCCGCTGCTGCCTGCCATCTGACCTCGCCGTGGCGTTGTGATTTCAGGGGCGCGAACAAGGGGCGCGATGCCCCTTACGTTCGCTCAAGACACGCTCAACGCAGACCGAGCACGTCCTGCATGTCGAAGAAGCCGGTTTGGTGGCCTTCGAGGAAACGCACAGCACGAAGCGCGCCTTGCGCGTACGACAGACGGCTCGCCGATTTGTGCGTGATTTCGATGCGCTCGCCGATGCCCGCGAACAGCACCGTATGGTCTCCGACGATGTCGCCGCCGCGAATCGCCGAAAAACCGATCGTGGACGGGTCGCGTTCGCCGGTCACGCCTTCGCGGCTGTAGACCGCGCAGTCGTCGAGGTTGCGGCCGAGCGCATTGGCGATCACTTCGCCCATCGTCAACGCCGTGCCGGACGGCGCGTCAACCTTGTGACGGTGATGCGCCTCGATGATCTCGATGTCGTATCCGGTCGCGAAATGCTTGGCCGCGAATTCGAGCAGCTTCAGCGTGACGTTCACGCCCACGCTCATGTTCGACGCGAACATGATGGCGATCTTGTCCGCCGCGGCGCGCAGCTGCGCCTTCTGCTCGTTGTCGAAGCCGGTCGTGCCGATCACCATTTTCACGTTGTGACGCTGGGCCGCTTCGAGATGCATCAGCGTGCCTTCGGGGCGCGTGAAGTCGATCAGGTAGTCGGATTCGGCGAACACGCGCTCGACGTCGTCGGTCATCACCACGCCCGTCTGTTTGCCCAGAAACGCTCCGGCGTCCTGACCGAGTTGCGGGGAGCCCGCACGGTCGAGCGCGCCGGACAGCGTGGCGTCGGGATCGTTAAGGACTGTTTCGATGAGCATGCGGCCCATACGGCCCGATGCGCCAGCAATGGCAATTTTCATGGCTACGAGGGTTCGAAGGCAAAACCCGGCAAAGGCGGGCAAAAGCGGCGGCGGGCAGCACACCCAGGCGCCGCGCATGACTGAAAAAACGAAGAACCGGACGGACGCTTTGCACGGTGCGGTTGCCCGCGCGCAGCGCCCGTCTTAAGACACGGACAGCGCGATTAGCCGCCCGTTCCCGAAGCCGGAGAAGAGGTCAGCGGCGCGTCGTGCGTCGGGCCACTGTTGCTGCTCTGCGGGCCCGTCGGTCCAACCGGATTGCTGTTGTCCGTACCCGGATTTTGCGGCGGCGGCGGACGGTGGAACTGGAACTGCGGCTGACCCGCGGCCGTCGGGCCCTGTTGCGGGATGCCGCCGCCGTTGGCGGTCGGCGCGCTAGGCACAGCCGGACGCGCATTGGGCGACAACTGCACTGCATTGGTCGCACGATTGGCGGCTTGCGCGGCTTCCGCGTTGGCGTCCGTGGACGGAATGCCCGCTGCGGCAGCGCCGGCCACGGACGGCGAACGCGTGGTGTCCGGCGTGGCAGGCTCGGCTGCTGCCGCCGGCGCGCTCGCGCCGCTGGCGCCGCTCGCCACGGCCGCTGCGGCCTTCTTCTTGCCCGACTTGTCGCCGTCGATTTCAGCCAGCAACTCGAGGTTGGACGGCAGATCTTCGCCGCCCGACCAGCTGGCGACACGGTCACCCGCGAACAAGACCACGAAGTCGCGCTGCTGGACGACGCTCGTCGAGCCGCGCTTGAAATAGAACACGTAGTCCCAGCGATCCGCGTGGAACATGTCGGCCAGGAGGGGCGTGCCGAGCAGCTGTTTGACCTGCGCGCGGGACAAGCCGACCTGCATCTGTGCAGCCGCTTCTTTCGAGACGAAATTGCCTTGCACCACTGTAATGCGGTACGGCGTGATGCTTTGGGCAATACGCTGCGTCAGGCTGTCGTAAGTGGAACATCCGGCAAGAACCGCGACAGTCGCAACAGCGATCAAGGTACCCCGCATGCGGCTCCCCCGGTAGATCAATTGAGATTTTGAAATCATTTCACTCACCGTGCGGGCCCGCTGACGAGCCGCGCGAGTTTCATTCCATCGAAGATGACCAGAACGGCAAAAACACATTACTATGAGAGCCCAGCATTGTACTCTAGGGATCCCTTGTCATGACCAATCCAACCGATCTCAAGAATATCGGGCTCAAGGCGACCCTTCCGCGCCTCAAAATCCTTGAGATTTTTCAGCACAGCCCGGTGCGCCACCTGACGGCCGAAGACGTGTACCGTAACCTGCTGCACGAAGAACTCGATATCGGCCTTGCAACCGTGTATCGCGTACTGACGCAATTCGAGCAGGCGGGCCTGCTCTCGCGCAGCAATTTCGAGTCGGGTAAGGCGGTGTTCGAACTGAACGAAGGGTCGCATCACGACCACCTCGTGTGTCTCGATTGCGGGCTCGTCGAAGAATTTTTCGACTCCGAGATCGAGAGCCGTCAGCAGTCCATCGCGAAAGAACGCGGCTTCAAGCTGCAGGAACACGCTTTGGCGCTGTACGGCGCCTGCACCAAGGAAAATTGCCCGCATCGCAAGCATTGATGAGGTGCCGGCCGCGCTGGGGTGCGCGGTCAGGCGGGGCAAAAAAGACCCGGCCGATGCGAATCGGCCGGGTCTTTTTTCATCTGCGGCGCTGTCTCTTTGCGGGAACGATTGCGACCCTATTCCACCAATTCCGCGTTCGCTTCGAACATTAGCCGCCACGGCTCCGCCAATGACAATTCGTCGCAATTAGGCTGCTCGCCGCCACGATCCACCACCACGAAATCGCTCACCTGATCGAGCGCGAGCAACGGGTGATGCCAGACGCCTTTTGCATAGTTCACGCCCTGCCACGCGTCGGTCCAGAAGGCGCGCATCCGCGCCGGATCGAACTCGCCGGCCGGTGCGACGACCACCAGATAGCGGCCGGCCGTCAAGGGAATGAAAGCCTGGCTGCCGAGCGGATGCCGTTCCATCATCGTGATCTCGACCGGCAGCGTGCGCGGCTGCGCGCGAAACAGGTTGATCAGCGGCCGGCCACCGTCCGCCGTCACGTCGACGGTAGCCAGGTCGTGATAGCGCTCGGTCGTGCCGCCGTTGATGGCGAAATGCCGCGCGCCGTCCAGTTCGATGACGTCGCCGAACGGCGCGAAGGCCGCGCGCGTGAGGCGTTCCAACTGCAATGTCTTCATCGACGCCACTCCGTTATGCGATTTCGCCCCACAGGCGCAGGCGCGACACGCCGCCGTCCGGAAAGATATTGAAACGAACATGCGTGACCGGGCCGAGCGACGCGAGGTTATCCGCGAAGGTGTGGACGTGGTCCATCTGCAGTTTCTGTTCACCGAGCAGAACCGGCCAGAACATCGCCTGCGTGACGAGCGAATCGTCCGTGCCGCCCGTCACCGACGCGGCCTGCAGCGAACAGCGGTCCGGGAAGTTGCCCTTGAAGTGCGCCGTATCCACTTCGATCTTTCGAATCACGCCCGGCCGCGCCAACGCGACGATCGCCCAATCGTTGCCCGGCTCGCGACGGCGCCGGGTTTCCCAGCCGTCGCCCATGTTGACGCCGCGGCCCGGCATCAGCATCTGCGAGGCCGGCCCGAAGTGCTGGTTGTTCGCCGCGACCAGATAGGCGCCGTTCTCGATCGCCGCCAGATCCAGCAGCGTGCCGCGCTCCACGCGCTCCCAATCGCGCTTCGGCTGGCCGTACACGCGCAGACGCGCGAGGCCGCCGTCCGGGTACAGATTCACACGCAGATGGGTGAACGCGCGCGCGTCGTTCACGTCGACGTAGTGGTGCTGGTTGCCCTGCAGCGTGGTGGCCGGCACGAGCGTTTGCCAGTCGGCGTTATCGGGCGGCACGTCGCCGTCCACGTAGCAGGCGTCGATCGACGCCGCCGGCGGGAAGTTGCCGGTGAAGTGGCTCGTATCCAGATCCACGCCGTGCACGACGCCCGGGTGCGCGAGGCGGATCACGCAGGAGTCGTGGCCGGTGGTGCGTTTGCGGCGGGTTTCCCAGCCGTCCATCCATTTGCCGTGGTCGTCGTATTTGCCGGGGATGAACACCGCCGGTTGCGGCTCGAGCATGCGTTCTTTCGGCGCGAAGAATTCGTCGCTGGCGAAGAGCGCCTTCGCGCCCAGACGCGGGTCGGCGAGGTTCATATAGCGACGGGTGAAAGCGGGAGCGTTGGGGTCGAGGATCGGATTGGCCATAGTCTCTAGTCTCGGTCAGGCAGCGAAAAAGTGAAGGAGCGCCGGCGTTCTTGGGATCTGCCGACGCTGGAAGCGCGCTGCTTTGGCGCGCGGATTGGGATACGGTTTCTCAGGTTCAGACGGCGTGGGCGTGTTCGCCGACGGCGGGCGTGGCGTCGTCACCGGCCGGCACGTAGCGCAACGCCGCATCGCGGTTCAGCACGCGATGGGCGCGCGCCCGGTCGATATCGTTTTCCCACACGGCGACTACCACCGTCGCGACGCAGTTGCCGATCAGGTTGGTCAGCGCGCGGGCAATGCCGACGAACCAGTCGACCGGCAGGATCAGCACCAGGCCGAGCACGGGGATCGCCGGAATCGCGGACAACGTGGCTGCCAGAATCACGATGGCCGAGCCGGGAATGCCGTGCGCGCCCTTCGACGTCACCAGCGACACCAGCACCACCACGATCAGGTCATGCAGGGACAATGGCGTGTTAGTAGCCTGTGCGATGAAAATGACGGCCAGCGTGAGATAGATGGAGAAGCCGTCGAGATTGAACGAGTAGCCGGTCGGAATGACGAGGCCGACGGTCGAATCCTTGACGCCCATCCATTCGAGCTTGCGCATGATCTGCGGCAGCACCGCATCCGACGAAGCGGTGCCGAGCACGATCGACAGCTCTTCGCGCAGGTAGCGAATCAGCTTGAAGATGCTGAAGCCCGCGAGCCGCATGACGACGCCCAGCACGACGGCCACGAACACGAAGCAGCTCACGTAGAACACGAGCACCAGCATGCCGAGTTGCTTGAGCGACTCGACGCCGTACGTGCCGGTGGTGAACGCGATCGCGCCGAGCACGCCAAGCGGCGCGAGCTTGATGATGAAACCCATCACGCGGAAAAACACTTGCGAGAGTTCGTCGATCAGGTTGCTCACGCGCTGCGCCTTATTGCCGAGCAGCGACAACGCCGAGCCAAACAGCACCGAAAACACGAGAATCTGCAAGATGTCGCCGGTGGCGAACGCGTTGATCGCCGTGTCGGGGATGATCTTCAGCAGAAAGCCAGCCGTGTCCTTGAGGCTCTTCGCGTGCTCGGTGTAGGTCGAGAGCGAAGCCGGATCCAGCGAGTGCAGATCGATGTTCATGCCGACGCCGGGACGCGTGACATACGCCAGGATTGCGCCGATCACGAGCGCGATCGTCGTCATCACCTCGAAGTAGATCACGGCCTTCAGGCCGACGCGCCCCACTTTGCGCAAGTCGCCGGCATGCGCCATGCCGCTGACCACGACGCAGAAAACGATGGGCCCGATCACCATCTTGATCAGCTTGAGAAAGCCGTCGCCGAGCGGGCGCAGCGATTGGGCGAAATGCGGGAAGACGGCACCGATTACGATGCCCGCCACCAGCGCTATGACGACCCGGCCAAACAGCGAATTGAAAAATTTCAACACGGCTTCCTCCTAGTTACGATTCACATCTGTTCAGACTGGTCCGACCAGTACTGTTATCTCGAATAGTAGGAAGCCGATATACTGACGTCAAGGATTCATAGAACAGTGTTTACCCGCTGTTTTTCAAGCGGTTTCGGGTCGGATCGGCAGCGGCGAGCGGCAAGCCGCACGGGCGTTCGGACGTATTACAATGCTGGTCAGACCGCGCTTTCAAGTGAGCCAACGATGAAAAACGTCCCGCATACCGTCACCGATGCCGCCATCGCGACCATCCGCGAACGGATCGAAGCGGGCGCCTATCCCGTGGGCAGTTTGCTACCGGCGCAGCGTCAACTCTCCGAAGAACTCGCGATCAGCCGCGCGTCGTTGCGCGAGGCGCTCTCCACGCTCGAGGCGCTCGGTTTGCTGGTGATCAGGCCCGGCAAGGGTGTGTATGTGGAAAGCGCGCAGGCCTCGGCCGCGCATGCGTGGCGCTTCGCGGAGCAGTCGTCGCTGCCGGACACCTATCAGATGCGTTTCGCGCTGGAAGGCTTTATCGCGCGCATGGCGGCGCTGGCGGTCAGCGATTCAGACCTTGCCTGGTTCGAAGAGAACATCACGGCCATGCAAACGGCGCTCGCCTGCGACGAACTCGACGAAGCCGCCCGCTTCGACTACGACTTCCACATGCGGATCGTCAACATTGCCGGCAACGCGGCGATCGAATCGATTCTGAGCAGCAGCGCGGAGATCATGAAGGAAAGCCAGCGCATGCCGTTCTACCGGCGCGAACTGGTGCTGTCCACGTACAACGAGCATCGCGTGATTCTGGACGCGCTCAAGGCGCGCGATTCCGCCGCGGCCGGCAAAGCCATCGAGACGCATATCTCGAACGCCGCGCAGCGCGCCGGCGTGTATTTCCCAACGCCGCAGCCGCAGGCGTAGGCAAAAAAAAACCGCTCCGAAGAGCGGTTTTTGTTTGCCCAGCCACCGCCGGCTCGAAGCCGGCTTTGCAGGGCGTAAAGCGCGCGAGGCGCAGTCAGTTACTTCGCGTTGGCCAGCGCCACAGCCGTGTCCAGCATGCGGTTCGAGAAGCCCCACTCGTTGTCGTACCAGCTCGACACCTTCACCAGACGGCCCGACACCTTGGTCAGCGTGGCGTCGAACGTCGACGAAGCCGGGTTGTGGTTGAAGTCGATCGACACCAGCGGCGCCTCGTTGTAGCCGAGGATGCCCTTCAACGAGCCTTCCGACGCTTCCTTCATGATCGCGTTGACTTCTTCGACCGTCGTGTCGCGCGCGGCGATGAACGACAGGTCGACCACCGACACGTTGATCGTCGGAACACGAATCGCGTAGCCGTCCAGCTTGCCGTTCAGTTCCGGCAGCACCAGGCCGACCGCCGAAGCCGCGCCGGTCTTGGTCGGGATCTGGCTGTGCGTGGCCGAGCGCGCGCGGCGCAGGTCTTCGTGATACACGTCCGTCAGAACCTGGTCGTTCGTGTACGCGTGGATCGTGGTCATCAGACCGTTCACGAGGCCAATCTTGTCGTTCAGCGGCTTGACGAGCGGCGCGAGGCAGTTCGTCGTGCACGATGCGTTCGAGATAACCGTATCCGATGCCTTCAGCACGTTGTGGTTCACGCCGTAGACGATCGTGGCGTCGACGTCCTTACCGCCCGGCGCCGAAATGATCACCTTCTTCGCGCCGCCCTTGATGTGCGCGCTCGCCTTTTCCTTGGTCGTGAAAAAGCCCGTGCATTCCAGCACGACGTCCACATTCAGCTCGCCCCACGGCAGTTCAGCCGGGTTGCGGTTGGCCAGCACGCGGATCTTGTCGCCGTTGACAACGAGGTAGTCGCCGTCCACCGACACTTCGCCCGGGAACTTGCCGTGCGCCGTGTCGTATTGCGTCAGGTGAGCATTGGTCTTGGCATCGCCGAGATCGTTGATGGCGACGATTTCGATATCGTGCTTCTTGCCGTTTTCATAGAAGGCGCGCAGCGTGTTGCGGCCGATCCGGCCGTAGCCGTTGATTGCGACGCGAATCGTCATGGTCTATCTCCTGAGGGCTGAAAAAATACGTCCTGGTTCGTCTGACTGAGAGCGTTGCCGCGCGTTCACACGCCAGCGGCAACGCTTGTTCAGGATCAGCCGAGGGCGGCTTTTGCCGTCTCTACCACGTGCTCGACGGTGAAGCCGAAATGCTTGAACAGCACGCCAGCCGGGGCCGATTCGCCGAACGTGTCGATGCCGACCACGCCGCCTTCCAGACCCACGTACTTGCGCCAGAAATCCGTGACGCCCGCTTCGATCGCGACGCGGCGCACGCCTTGCGGCAGCACGCGCTCACGGTACTCGGCGTCCTGCTTGTCGAACACGGTGGTCGACGGCATGGACACGACACGCGCCGCGATGCCTTCGCGCGCCAGCGGCTCGATCGCGTTCAGCGCCAGTTCGACTTCCGAACCGGTAGCGATCAGGATGATCTTGCGCGCGACGATTTCGTCGTTCCAGTCGCGCAACACGTAGCCGCCCTTCTCGATGTTGGCGATCTGCGCGTCCGTACGCTCGGAGAACGGCAGATTCTGACGGCTGAAGATCAGCGCCGACGGGCCGTGATGTTCGACGGCGTGAGTCCAGGCCACCGCAGTCTCAACGGTATCAGCCGGACGCCACACTTGCAGGTGCGGAATCAGACGCAGGCTGGCAACGTGTTCGATCGACTGGTGCGTCGGGCCGTCTTCGCCGAGACCAATCGAGTCATGCGTGAACACGAAGATCGACGGCGCTTTCATCAGCGCGGCGACGCGCAGCGCGTTGCGGCTGTAGTCCGAGAACGTCAGGAACGTGCCGCCGAAGGCCTTGAAGCCGCCATGCAGCGCCACGCCGTTGATCGCGGCACTCATGCCGAATTCGCGCACGCCGTAGTTGACGTAGTTGCCGGCGGCGTGGCCTTCCGCGTTCACGCGCACGGGCTTGGCGGCCTTCCAGTTAGTCAGGTTCGAGCCGGTCAGGTCGGCGGAGCCGCCGAGCAGTTCGGGCAGCACGGCCGACAAAGCCTCGATAGCCTGTTGCGATGCCTTGCGCGTCGCGACGGTTTCCGCGCGTTCGTTCGCGCCGGCGATGATCGCCTTGGCCTTGTCCTTCCAGTCGGTGGGCAATTGCTTCGCGTCGCGACGCTTGAATTCAGCGGCTTCCTGCGGATATTTGGCTGCGTACGCGGCGAACGCCTTGTCCCACTCGGATTCATTACGGGCGCCGACTTCCTTCGCGTCCCATGCTGCGTAGACTTCTTGCGGGATCACGAACGGTTCCCACTTCCAGCCGATCTTTTCGCGCGTGGCCGCGACTTCCTTGTCGCCGAGCGCCGCGCCGTGCGAATCGTGGCTGCCGGCCTTGTTCGGCGAGCCTTCGCCAATCACCGTCTTGCAGCAGATCAGCGTAGGCTTGTCGGATTGCTTGGCCTGCTTGATGGCTGCATCGACTGCGTCGACGTCGTGACCGACCACATTCGGAATCACGTTCCAGCCGTACGCTTCGAAGCGCTTCGGCGTGTCGTCGTGGAACCAGTGCACCACTTCGCCGTCGATCGAGATGCCGTTGTCGTCGTAGAACGCGATCAGCTTGTTCAGCTTCAGTACGCCAGCGAGCGAAGCGGCTTCGTGCGAAATGCCTTCCATCAGGCAGCCGTCGCCGACGAACACGTACGTGTGGTGGTCGACGATCTTCGCGTCAGGCTTGTTGAATTCGGTGGCGAGCAGCGACTCGGCGAGCGCCATGCCGACCGCATTCGCCAGACCCTGGCCGAGCGGGCCAGTAGTCGTCTCGACGCCCGGCGTGATGCCGTATTCCGGGTGGCCCGGCGTCTTCGAATGCATCTGGCGGAAGTTCTTCAGCTCGTCGATCGGCAGATCGTAGCCGGTGAGGTGCAGCAGCGAGTACAGCAGCATTGAACCGTGGCCGTTCGACAGCACGAAACGGTCGCGGTCGGCCCATTGCGGGTTCGTCGGGTTGTGACGCAGATGACGCGACCACAAAGCCACGCCGATTTCGGCCATGCCCATCGGCATGCCGGGGTGGCCGGAATTCGCTTTTTGAACGGCGTCCATGGACAACGCGCGGATTGCGTTGGCCATCAATGAGGTGTGTGCGGGAGACGGGGTCGTCATGTCGAGTCCGGAGACAGAGTCAGAAAGCGGTGCGCGCTTGAGGCCCGGATGCTCGAATGCCGGTTCACTTTGGCGCACGATGCGGCGCCAGGAGACGCGAAACGGGCAGAGCAAACGGACAAGGCTGAAAGCGTGACATTCTAACAGAACGTTGACCGCGCCCCGCTCCGAAAGCCGTCTGGCGGTGTGGCCCGACATGCCCGCCGAGCTTCGGCCTTTACAATTGCACAAACTCGACCTCCGGGCTCCCGACGGCGCCACGCGCGGGATCAACGGCCTGATGCATTACGACGCGGCCGCGCACGCCGGACTGTGCTCGGCATCCCGCTCAGTGCGCGATAAACTAAGTCAATTCTTAAAGCCAGCAAGCTAACGCGTGGGCAAAATGCACGGCTCCGTCGGATTGCGCTATCGGTATTTCGATACGCAGACTTCCGCCTGGACTCGCAGCATGTGCCCCGTCAACCTCACGATCCGGAGAATCCCATGACCGCCACCCGCCCAGCCGGTGTGCCCTGGTTGACCCCCTATCTGACGGTGCGCGACGCACGTGCCGCGTCTGCGTTCTTCTCGGCGGCATTCGGCTTCGAAGTGCGCGACAGTGTCCAGGACGACGGTGTCGTCATGCATGTCGAGATGACCTATCAAGGCCAGTTGATTGTGATGTTCGCTCCGGAAGGCGCGTTCGGCTCGGCGGCGAAAACACCCAAAAGCGCGGGCGCCATCGCACCGCAATCGTTCTATGTCTATGTCGACGATGTCGACGCGATTTACGCGCGGGCGCTGGCCGCCGGCGCCAAATCGCTGAGCGAGCCACAAGATCAGTTCTGGGGCGACCGCTTCGCCCAGGTCGAAGATCTGGACGGCTACCGCTGGGCGCTCGCTCGCCACCTTTCGTGAACCAATGAGTATTTTTCTGATGCCACGCTTTTTCGTCGATAAGCCTCTCCAGCCCGACGACATCATGCCGCTTCCCGATGACGTCGTTCGGCATGTCCTCGTGCTGCGCCTGCAGCCAGGCGATTCGATCGTCCTTTTCAACGGCAAAGGCGGCGAATACAGCGCCGAACTCGTCGAAGTCGAAAGGCGCTCGGCCACGGTAAAAATCCGCGAATTCCGCAATATCGAGGTCGAAGCGCCATATCGCCTCACGCTCGCGCAGGGCATTGCCGGCGGCGACAAGATGGACTGGCTGATCGAAAAAGCCGTCGAACTGGGCGCGTCCAGCTTCGTGCCGTTGACCACCACGCGCAGCGTCGTGCGTCTGAGCGGCGAACGCGCGCAGCGGCGGCATGCGCATTGGCAAGGCATCGTGCGGGCGTCGTGCGAGCAGTGCGGGCGCAATCGCCTGCCGGAAGTGATGCCGGTGCGCGAAATCGCCACCTGGCTCGGCACGATGCCCCGCACGCCCGAGGAAGGCGACTTGCGCATTCTGCTCTCGCCGCGCGCCAGCATCAGCTTTTCCGCCTTGCCCGCCGAGCCGCCGAAAGGACGCGTGACGGTGCTGGTGGGCCCGGAAGGCGGATTTTCCGCTACCGAAGAAGCCGCGGCGACCGATCACGGTTTCACTGCCGTCGGCCTCGGCCCGCGCGTGATGCGCACCGAAACTGCCGGCATCGCGGTGCTCTCGGCGCTGGCGGCCGGTTGGGGCGGGTGGTAAGCCGCTTGCGTGGCGGGCTGGCCGCTTCGATTTAGGGCGGCCAAGCCATATCGACTGCAACATCAAAGCAAAAGGCCCGCCGATTGGCGGGCCTTTCTTCTACTTAGCCTAAACAGGCAACGTTCAAGCAAATACTTAAGCGAACGAGTAGAACACCCGGAACGCGACCTTCCGCTCGGCCCAGAACTCCGCGGCTTCGCGGAACACGTCCAGCAGCGTTTCACGCCCTTCCTTGTCGAACTTCTGCGCGACGGGCAACTGCTCGAGCACGATCACGAAGCCTGGCTGCGCACCCGCCTTCTGAACCAGATCGGTCAGGCAGTCGTAGAGCGCGTCGTAATTCTTGCCGAAATGTTTCGGAAACAGGAACGATGTCGCGATGGTCTCTAGCACTTCCTGCTTGGACTGCGCATTGGCGCAATACGCATAGAGAAAATGCTGGCCAAGCTGGTTGGCCTCGTCGGCGAGATCCTGCACGCGGAACGCGCGGATCGACTGTACGATGTTCGGTCGTACGGTCTTGAAAAGACTCATGGGCTCCTCGTTCGATGAAACCACAGTGCCTGCTTCGCTCTGGTTCTCGCGGCCCTGATCGCCGGCTCGCATCTGCATGACGCGTTGGAACAAATTGCCGTCGCCGGCCGCGAAAAGATCCGTCGCGACTCCGGAGTCGTGCGCGTAGACGTTGTCGCTCATGCCGTTCATCCCGATGTCATTCAACAATACGATTAAAACTGGTGTAGTGGTCGTCCGAGTAGTAACAATTGTCGGTTCGCTTCAGCGGACCTCCGCAGACGATGCGACGCGCCCCGCGATTACGTGAGCGAGGCGTGGGAACGGTGTATTCGTGGTAATAACCGCGCCGATGGGCCGGCAGCAACCGTTCGCGATTGCCGAATACGATGCCGTCCTTCTCATACGGGTAAGGCCCGCCCGCGGCAATCAAGTTCAATGTATTGACCGCTTCACGTGGCAACTGCGTTAGCGCGATGGTGCCCTGCAACTGCGCGTCCGCATCGGCGGGTGCCGTGGAGTCGCGCGCAAACGCGCCAGGCACGGGGCCGGATAAAGCGCACAGCGTAACAGCACCGATCAGCACGCCTTTCATGCGTTGCCACTTGCGTGCCATGTATCAGGGTTCCCCGCTGTTAGATCACGAGTTTGACGACCATGAAAGTCGTAAGGGTATCGCTAATGGCCCTCGGAATCAACGTTCGCCGGGCGGGCGAAATCCTCGGATCAGGCGAGAAGAGGCTACCAGAGCGGCTTTGACGACTTTTGACAGAATATTTAGCTTAGTCAAGCTAAACTTAGCCTGACGGTGCGAACCGGGGTGAAGGGAGGCAAGCGGGAGCGACGGCAAGGCGCTTCGTATGTGTCTGCTGACACCTTGATTCCCCGTGGCAAGGGTCTTGAGCCCTTGAACGCTCTTGAAGGCGGAATCTTGTCTGACTTGTCGTTTTTTGGGTGACATTCCCCTGTGCACCCTCAGGCGTGCCCGTTGCGGGCGCGCCTTTTTTTGCATGGCGCGCGGTCTTCAAACCGGCGCCATGCTCGTCTGGACCGCGGATTAACGGGCCGCGATCACATCCGCCACCAGCAGCGCCGTCATGTTGACGATCCGGCGCACCGTCGCCGACGCCGTCAGCACGTGCACCGGCTTGGCCGCGCCCAGCAGCATCGGACCAATCGCGATGTTGTTGCCTGCAGCGGTCTTCAACAGGTTGTACGAAATGTTGGCCGCGTCGATGTTCGGCAGCACCAGCAGGTTCGCGTCGCCTTCGAGCGTCGAGTCGGGCATCACTTCGCGGCGCAGATTTGCGTCGAGCGCGACGTCGCCGTGCATTTCGCCGTCCACGTGCAGATCCGGTGCGCGTTCGCGCAGGATCGCCAGCGTGTCGCGCATCTTCTGCGCGGTCGGCGCGTTGCTGGTGCCGAAGTTCGAATGCGACAGCAGCGCGATCTTCGGCTCGATGCCGAAACGGCGCACTTCTTCAGCCGCCATGATCGTGATTTCGGCCAGTTGCTCCGGCGTCGGATCGACGTTGACGTGCGTATCCACCAGGAAAATCTGGCGGTTCGGCAGCACCAGCGCGTTCATCGCCGCATAGACTTTCGCGCCTTCCTTCTTGCCGATCACCTGATCGATGAAGTGCAGGTGGCGATGCGTGGTCGACACCGTGCCGCAGATCATGCCGTCCGCTTCGCCCTTTTCCACCAGCATCGCGCCGATCAGCGTGGTGCGGCGACGCATTTCGAGCTTCGCCATCTGCGCGCTGATGCCCTTGCGCGACATCATCTTGTGATATTCCTGCCAGAAGTCGCGGTAGCGCTCGTCGTGGTCGGTGTTCACGACCGTGTAGTCCTGACCTGCGACCAGACGCAGACCGTAGCGCGCAATGCGCTGCTCGATCACAGCCGGACGGCCGATCAGGATCGGTTTGGCCAGCTTTTCGTCGACGATGATCTGCATCGCGCGCAGTACGCGCTCCTCTTCGCCTTCCGCGAACACGATGCGCTTCTTCTCCGGCTCGACGCCACGCGCGAGCTGGAAGATCGGCTTCATGGTCGTGCCGCTGTGATACACGAACTGCTGCAGATGCTGTTCGTACGCTTCCATGTCCTCGATCGGACGCTCGGCGACGCCCGAATCCATCGCTGCCTTCGCCACGGCCGGCGCGACCTTGACGATCAGGCGCGGATCGAACGGCTTCGGAATCAGGTATTCCGGACCGAACGACAGGTCCTGAATGCCATACGCCGTCGCGACGATATCGCTCTGCTCCTGGCGCGCCAGTTCGGCGATCGCGTTGACCGCGGCGATTTCCATCTCCCGCGTGACCGTGGTCGCGCCCGCATCCAGCGCGCCGCGGAACAGGAACGGGAACACCAGCACGTTGTTCACCTGGTTCGGGTAGTCGGTGCGACCGGTGCACAGCACGGCGTCCGGACGCACTTCCAGCGCCAGCTCCGGCAGGATTTCCGGCGTCGGGTTGGCCAGCGCCAGAATCAGCGGCTTGTCCGCCATCTGCTTGACCATGTCCTGCTTGAGCACGCCGCCGGCCGAGAGGCCGAGGAAAACGTCCGCGCCGCCAATCGCTTCAGCGAGCGTGCGGGCGTCGGTCTCACGCGCAAAGCGCTCCTTGTCCGGGTCCATCAGTTCGACGCGGCCCTTGTAGACCACGCCGGCGAGATCGGTGACGGTGATGTTTTCGAGCGGCAGGCCGATGTCGACCAGCAGGTCCAGACAGGCCAGCGCCGCCGCGCCCGCGCCCGAGGACACCAGCTTGACCTCCTTGATGTCCTTGCCGACGACCTTCAGACCATTGGTGATGGCCGCCGCGACGACGATCGCGGTACCGTGCTGGTCATCGTGGAAGACCGGAATCTTCATGCGCTTGCGGCATTCGCGTTCGACGATGAAGCAGTCCGGCGCCTTGATGTCCTCGAGGTTGATGCCACCGAAGGTCGGCTCCAGCGCCGCGATCACATCGACCAGCTTGTGCGGATCGGACTCGTTCAGCTCGATATCGAACACGTCGATGCCGGCGAACTTCTTGAACAGGACGGCCTTGCCTTCCATGACCGGCTTCGAGGCGAGCGGCCCGATGTTGCCGAGACCCAGCACCGCGGTGCCGTTCGTGACGACGCCGACCAAGTTGCTGCGCGCGGTGAAGCGCGCGGCGTTCAACGGATTTTCAACGATTTCCTCGCACGCGAACGCGACGCCAGGCGAGTAGGCCAGCGCGAGGTCGCGCTGGTTGATCATCTGCTTGGTCGGGGCGATCGCGATCTTCCCCGGGGTGGGGAACTCGTGGTAATCGAGGGCGGCTTCGCGGAGTTTGCTATTGACGGGAGTCGACATAAGGCGGGCTTCGAAGGGCGGATTAGAATAGACGTTCGACGGCATTGTAGCCCCAATTGCCGGCCCAATTCGTTCAATACGGGTACAACTGCCGCGACTGAAACATAGCGAAAGGCTGACGTAACATGCTGCGGCCCGAGCGCAACTCGAAGCGGAGTTGCCGGCAATTCACCCATTTACCCTTTGGCCACTCGATACAAAGCGCGCCGTTAGCCACATTTCGCGACATTTAATTGGCCACCCTCGCGTCCACCCATCGCCACCATGCTCTCTGAGTTCTCTCTGATCGATCGTTTCTTTGCCCGCCGCGCTGCTGCACGGCCATCCGATGCCGCCGCCGGCTCGCTCGGCATCGGCGACGACTGCGCGTTGCTCGCGCCGCGCGCCGGCGAAATGCTGGCGATATCGACGGACATGCTGGTCGAAGGCCGCCACTTTTTCGCCGATGTCGATCCCGAGGCGCTGGGTCACAAGGCGCTCGCGGTGAATCTGTCGGACCTCGCCGCGATGGGTGCGCAGCCGCAGGCGTTCACATTGGCGTTCGCCTTGCCGAAGGCCGAAGAAGCCTGGCTTGCCGCGTTCAGCGAAGGGCTTTTCGCGCTGGCCGAACGCTACGGCTGCGAGCTGATCGGCGGCGATACGACCGGCGGCCCGCTGAATCTGTGCATCACGGTGTTCGGCAGCGTGCCACCGCGCGCTGCGCTGCGCCGCGACGCCGCGCAGCCGGGTGACGACGTCTGGATTTCCGGAACGCTCGGCGACGCGCGCGCCGGCCTTGGCGTACAACGCGGCGAATGGTCCGCTGACGTCAGCGACACTGCGACGTTTCGTCGCGCCCTCGAACGCCCGGAGCCGCGTGTCGCGCTCGGGCTCGTACTGCGCGGCATCGCCCACGCGGCGCTCGACCTCTCGGACGGCCTCGCGGGCGATCTGCTGCACATTCTGGAACGCTCGAACCTGCGAGCCACGGTCGACGTCGACGCCGTGCCCCGTTCCGCCGCGCTGCGCCGCCTCGCGCCCGAGATTCAGCGACGCTGCACGCTCGCCGGCGGCGACGACTACGAGCTGTGCTTCACCGCGCCCATCGCGGCGCGTGCCGCCGTCGAAAAGGCCGGCCACGAGGTGGGCATCCAGCTCACCCGCATCGGTACAATAAGCGCTCTCGAAACGGCGGCCGACCTCCCGTCGATCGGCTGGCGCGATGCCGCCGGCGCGCCGCTCACTCTGACGTTGCAAGGCTTCGACCACTTTCATGCAGACTGATCCCCCGCTCGGCCCGGCCGGCAAACTCATCAACGCCGAGCCGCCGCAGGCGCCGCGCGCGCCCGATCCGCGCCCGCCGGGCCGTCAGCCGCGCCGCGCCACTGCGCGCTTCATGCTGTCGCATCCGCTGCACATTCTGTCGCTGGGGTTCGGCAGCGGCCTGTCGCCAGTCGCGCCGGGCACGATCGGCACGCTATTCGCATGGGCGTCGTTCGCCGTGCTGAGCCGTTATCTGACCGTAATCGAGTGGGGCCTGCTGATCGTCGCAGGCTTCTTCGGCGGCATTGCGATTTGCGGGTTCACCGCGAAGAAGCTCGGCATCGACGATCCGTCGCCGGTCGTGTGGGACGAAATCATCGCGTTCTGGCTGGTGCTGCTGATGGTCACGCCGGTCACGCTGACCGGCCAGTTCTGGGCGTTCGTCGTGTTCCGCTTCTTCGACATGGTGAAACCGCCGCCCATCGGCTATTTCGATCGCCGTCTGAAAGGTGGCTTTGGCATCATGTTCGATGACCTGGTCGCCGCGTTTTTCACGCTGCTCGTGATCGCGCTCTGGCGCATGTCCGTTTGACTGCTGCCCGGCGGCCGCCGCGCCGCCGGGCATTCACCGCCAGCCCCCGTTTTCCGGATTGACGCCATGCCTACCGATTCCGTCGTTCACCAGCTTGCGATTCGCGTGAGCAACCGTCTGCGCGAAGAGCGCCTCATGCTCGTCACCGCCGAGTCCTGCACGGGCGGCATGGTGGCGACCGCGATCACCGACATTTCCGGCAGCAGCGGCTGGTTCGAGCGCGGCTTCGTCACGTATTCGAATCAGGCGAAGAGCGAAATGATCGGCGTGCCCGCCGAGTTGATCGACAAGCACGGCGCGGTCAGCGAGCAGGTGGCGCGCGCCATGGCCGAAGGCGCGCTGCGCAACAGCCGCGCGCAGGTCTCGCTGTCGATTACCGGCGTCGCCGGACCGGGCGGCGGCACCGAGACCAAACCGGTCGGCATGGTCTCGTTTGGCTGGAGCAACCGGCTGCATACGTCGGTGGAAACGAAGATCTTCAAGGGCGACCGCGAGAAGGTCCGCGTGCAGGCTGCCGCGCATGCATTGCGCGGAGTCCTCGCCTTGCTCGACGAACGCGAGCACTAACCTTTGTTCGAAGCGGAAAGCCGATGCCTGATTCGCACGCAGTCAAAGACGAACTGATCCGCCGCCTCAATTTCAAGCCGCATCCCGAAGGCGGATTTTTTAGCGAGACGTACCGCTCGGCAGAGCGCGTGATTCGCGACCAAGACGACAGCTCAGGGGAAACGCGCTCGGCGTCGACGGCGATCTATTACCTGCTATGCGACGGCGCGCATTCCGCATGGCATCGGATCAAATCCGACGAAGTCTGGCACTTCTATGCGGGCGAACCGTTGAACGTCCACGTGCTCGACGAGACGGGCGCATGGGTGACACATAAGCTCGGCAACGCGCTGACGCACCCGGATGCCGTGTTTCAGGCCGTGGTGCCGGCAGGTTTATGGTTCGCGGCGGAATGCGCCGATCCGGCGACCTTCGCGCTGGTGGGTTGCACGGTCGCACCGGGCTTTGAATTCAGCGAATTTGAACTCGCGGATGTCGGCACGTTGAAAGCGCGACACCCGCAGCATGCGGCGTTGATCGAGCGGCTAGGGCCGGCCTGAGCCCCATATGCTCATGAAGCTGTCTTCGAGAAAGACAGCCCGCGCAATTACCGGAACGCGTTGATCCGATCTCGCGTTTCCATCGCGGCCTTCGCGGCGGCTTCGGCGAAATCGTCGCCCTTGCCCGCGTAGATGATCGCCCGCGACGAGTTGATCAGCATGCCCGTGCCGTTCGCGGTGCGGCCGGCGTTGACCGTCGCCTGCACGTCGCCGCCTTGGGCGCCGATGCCCGGAATCAGCAGCGGCATGTCGCCGACGATCCCCCGCACCACTTCGATTTCCTTCGGGAACGTCGCGCCGACCACCAGACTCAGCTGGCCGCTCGCATTCCATTTCTCCGCCGCCAGTTTCGCGACGACCTGATACAGCGGACGGCCGCCCGTCTCCAGGAATTGCAGATCGGAGCCGCCCGGGTTCGACGTGCGGCACAGCACGATCACGCCTTTGCCTTCGTGTTCCAGATACGGCTGGATCGAGTCGAAACCCATGTACGGATTCACCGTCACGGCGTCCGCCTGATAGCGCTCGAACGCCTCGCGCGCGTATTGTTCGGCGGTGCTGCCGATGTCGCCGCGCTTCGCATCCAGAATCACCGGCAGGCCCGGATGGTTCGCATGAATGTGGGCGACGAGTTGCTCGAGCTGGTCTTCCGCGCGATGCGCCGCGAAGTAGGCAATCTGCGGTTTAAACGACGACGCATACGGCGCGGTCGCATCGACGATCGTGCGGCAGAACTCGAAGATCGCCTCGGGACGACCCGCGAGCGCGCCCGGGAATTTGCTCGGCTCGGGATCGAGGCCGACGCACAGCAGCGAGTTGGTGCGTTGCCAGGCGTCGTTGAGTGTCTGGATGAAGTTGGACATGGTGGGTCTCGCGGCGAGCTGGAAACGGAAGAGGCGCGTATTTTACCCGTCCTGCGCGGCAGGCCACGCCGGAAGCGTGCGCATCGGTGGTCCTGAGCGGGCCCCGGGCATGCACACGTCCGCCGTGTGGCGCCACCCTCGCCCGCTACTGCCGCCGCTTCGAGCCGCGCGCACCCGGCATCGAGCGCAAACCCGTGCGTTCGACGGTGAAGCGGAACGTGCGCGTCAGTCTCTCGCCACGTCCCAGTAAGGTCATGCCGTTTTCGCTCGCGCCGCCGGCCAGGTTCATCGCGTTGATCGGATGATCGACAGGTTCGAAGCAGAAAAAGTCTTCGCCGGGCGGCGTGTACAGCACGTAGTAATCGGTATCGGCGGCAATGTTCAGCGACAGGCGGCGCTTCGGCCACACCACCGCCGCCTGCCCGCTCCAGCCGGTAAAAGCATGATTGACGATGGTTTCCGGCAACGGATACGCCACGCCGAATTGCCATGCGGGCGGCGCCGGCACATGCCGCACCGGCAGCCAGTCGTCGCCAGAGAGCCACAAACCACCGGCCGCGGCCGACAACTCGGTGTCCGCGTCACGCACGAAGAAGGGATGCACGCCCAGCCCGAAAGGCAGCGCCTCGCGGCCGGCATTTTCGATGTCGAGCGTGACGACGAGCGTCGGGCCGTCCAGCGTATAGGTTTGCGTCGCGCGGTACGTGTACGGCTTGCCATCGCGGCGATCGAGCGTCAGACGGACGTTTTCGCGATCCGACTCGGCGACCTGCCAGGCCGATTGCCAACCGTCGCCGTGAATCGGCAAGGGTTCGTCGGCACGATTACGCGGCACGTCCACGCGCCGGCCCGCCACATTGAAATGCCCACCGCCGATGCGATTTGAATAGGGCAGCAGCGGATAACAGGACAACTGGTTCGGTTGCGTATCGGCCGCGACGTGGCGGCAACGGCGGAAAATCGGCGTGAGCGCGCCGTCGTTGCGCCAGTCGAAACGGGTGACGCCGCCGCCGAGCGTCGGTGCGACGTCGAGACGCAAATGCGCGTTGGCGAGCGTGATGCACGCGACATCGCCGGCGCTGGCTTCACCGACGGCCACCGCCGACGTGCTGGGACCGGCGAGCACAGGGTTGGCCGCCGCCGCGAGTCGCGAGCGTCGACTCTGTGAGGTCTGAGGGGAGGAGGAAACAAGATTCGCAACAGTCATATCTGGCTCCATCGAGAGGCTTGGGACGTTGCCGTCATTGCTGACGGATGCTGTTGGGCGATTTTCTTAAACCGGTCGCCTCTGGGTCCGAACTGCATGCTGCCGATTTGCTGCCACTGGGATTGCACCATCAACTTGCGATTCACTTTCAGATTCACTGCCCAACCACGCTTCATCGCTTCATTCTTCATTGCTGCCTCAAGAGCGAGGCAGCGTCATTCTGCGCTAAGCGGGCGCGCCTTGGAACACCGGCTCCGGCAAACCTTGCCGTCCGGGCGTGGCGACGAACACGCCACCCGCCTGCATATCGTCGGCGAGCGCCGCCGCATCGAGGTCGCAGCGTGCGCTCGTGATGTACAGCGTGCCGAGTTGCGAGCCGCCCAGCGCTACGCAACTGGGCTGCGCGGTCGGCACATCGACACGTTCCGTTTCCACGCCGTCCGGGCCGTAGCGCACCACCCGCCGGCCGCCCCATTGCGCATTCCACAGCCCGCCGTCGCGGTCGACGGTCGAGCCGTCGGGTTCACCGGTGGCGTCGGTCAACCGGGTGAACAGGCGGTCGTTAGCGATGCCGCCGTCCGCGCGATAGTCGCAGACGCGGATTTCGCGCGTGGGCGAATCGCAGTAGTACATCGTCGCGCCGTCGGGACTGAACGCGATGCTGTTCGAGATCGCCGGCGCGGGCAGCGGTAAACGCTCCAGCGACAGATCGTGATTGAGCCGGTAGAAGCCGCCGATCGGCTGCGGCGGCGCGCCTTCATCTTTGGTGCCGAACACGAAGCGCCCCTGACGGTCGCAGCGGCCGTCGTTCACGCGCGTGTTCAAGCCGGCTTCGACGTCGATGATGCGCCGCGTCTCGCCGGTGGCCAGCTCGAAAAAGGCGAGATGCGTGGCCAGACCGAGCAACAGGTAACGCGGATCCGCGCACAACGCGAAGGTGGCGAGGCGTTCGGGCAGGCGCCAGGACATGTTGCTTCCGTCCCTCGGGTCATAGCGCCACAGACGCGCGCCTTCGATATCCGTCCAGTAGAAACGGCCGGTTTGCTCGCACCATGTCGCGCCTTCGCCGAGCGTGCATTTCGTATCGAGCAGCAGCGCGGCCGTGCTGGATGAACCGCTCGCACTCACGCCCAGCCTCCGTCGACGATGATGTCCTGCGCGGTGATCATCCGGCTGTCGTCGGCGGCGAGGAAGAGCGCCATGCGGGCGAGGTCGGCCGGTTCCAGCTCGGCGTCGATGCACTGCCCTTCCTTGATCGAACGACGGCCCGCGTCATCGAGCCACAACCGCTTCTGCTTCTCGGTCATCACCCAGCCCGGCACCAGCGTATTGACGCGGATATTGAAGTGGCCGAGGTCGCGCGCCAGACCACGCGTCAAACCCTGCACCGCCGATTTCGACATCACATAGACCGGGTAGCCGCCGTTCTTCAGCATCCAGCTGATCGAACCGAGATTGACGATCGAGCCGCTATTGGCGGCTTTCATGTCCTCCATCACCGCTTGCGCAGCAAAGAACTGGTGACGGATATTCACCGCGATGCCCGCGTCGAACGACTCGCGCGTGACTTCGCCGATCGTGTGGCGTTTGTCGTTCGCGGCGTTGTTCACCAGCACCTGGATCGGGCCCAACGCGGCCTTCACGTCGGCGATCGCTTTTTGCAGCGCGTCGATGTCGGTCAGATCGCACGGCAGGAACAGCGGCTTGTGTTTCGAATCGCCGAGTTCATCGGCGAGCGCTTCGCCGGCAGTCGTATCGATATCGAAAAACGCAACGCGCGCGCCTTGCGCCGCGAAATGCTCGACGAACGATGCGCCGATACCGGTCGCGCCGCCCGTGATCAACACCGTGCGGTCGACTAGGCTCGGATAACGTGCGAAGGCGCTGTCCGCGAGACGGACGTTTGCATTGGCCGGAGACGACATCGTTCGATTCCTTTTAGAGCAAGTGGGTGAGTCGCGGGTTTAATCCCGTGAGCCGCGGTTCTTCAACTGGTCAAGCAGCACGGCGGCGAGCAGGATCGCGCCACGCACGAGGTACTGATAGAACGCGTCGATGTTCATCAGGTTCATCACGTTCTCGACCGTGCCCATGATCAGCACGCCGATCACGACGCCGGAAATCGTCGCGCGGCCGCCGAGCAGTGACACGCCGCCCAGCACGCACGCCGAGATCACGTTCAGCTCGAAGCCTTCCGCGGCATTCGGCTGACCCGATGTGATACGCGAGGCCAGAATCACACCGGCCAGCGCGGTCACCGCGCCCTGAATCAGGAAGATGTAGACGCGCGTGCGTTCCACATTGATGCCGGCCAGACGCGACGCTTCCGGATTGCCGCCAATGGCGAGCGTATTGCGGCCGTACACGGTCTGGTTGAGCATCACGCCGAACACGATGAAGCACAGCAGCGTGACCCAGATCGGCAGCGACACGCCGAAGAAGCTCAAACCGCCTAGCGCGATAAACGTATCCGACGACACGCCCACCGCCTGACCGTGCGAGACGATAAAGCCAAGACCGCGGACGATTTCCATCGTGGCGAGCGTCGTGATCAGCGCGTTGATGCGCAGATACGCGATCACCGCGCCGTTGACGAAACCGATCACGCCGCCCGCCGCCACCGCCGCGACGATCGCGATGAAAGTGTTACCGGTCGCGTTGAGCACCATCGCGCACAAGACGCCGGCAAAGGCGACCGTCGAACCGACCGACAAATCGAAGTCGCGCGAGGCGAGACAGAACATCATCGTGCACGCGACCATGCCGATCTGCGAGATCGACAGTGCGAGGCCGAGCATGTTCTCGATCGAGAAGAAGTGATCGACGGTCAGCGACATCGTGACGAACATCACGATGAAGATCACGATCAGGCTGTACTCGGTGATCTGCTGCCACCATTTCGCCTTGTCGTTGGACTGCGGAATCAGCGCATCGGCGGCGCTCTTGGCGGCCTGTTGCGCGAGGTTTTCTCTGGCTTGCATGTTGAAGACTCCTCCCGTTCCCCACGGGTTGCCGGACTTTCGTCCGAATGATGTTCAGGCCGCCTGCTGGGCAGCCGTTGCGGTTCCGGGCAGTGCGGTCGAGCTTTGCGGCAGCGCGAGGCTCAACACCGATTGTTCCGTTGCATCCTTGCGCGACAGCTCGCCGGAAATCCGGCCCTGGCGCATCACGACGATCCGGTCGGACACGCCGAGCACTTCCGGCAGCTCCGACGAGATCATCACGATCGCGCAGCCGCGTTCGGCAAGCTGATAGATCACGTTGTAGATTTCATGCTTCGCGCCGACGTCGATACCGCGGGTCGGCTCGTCGAGAATCACCACTCTCAGATCCGGCTCAGCCAACCAGCGCGACAGGATCGCTTTCTGCTGATTGCCGCCCGAGAGGAAACGAATCTTCTGGCGGCGGCTCGGCGTCTTGATCTTCAGCAGCTTGATGAAACGGTCCGCGGTTTCCGCTTCCTTCTTGCGGTCGAGGAACATCCCCGCGCGTAGATAATGGCGGCGGCAACTGATATTGATGTTCTCCGACACGGTCGCCATTGCGACGATGCCCTCTTCCTTGCGGTCTTCCGGGCACAGCACGATGCCGTGTCTGATCGCTTCGCCCGCGCTGCGCACCTTGATCGGCTTGCCGTCGAGCATCAACTCGCCGCCCTTCTTGTGATCGGCGCCGTACACCAGATGCATCAGTTCACTGCGGCCCGCGCCCACCAGGCCGAAGAAGCCGACGATCTCGCCGCGCCGCACTTCGAAGCTGGCCGGTTGCGCGAGCGCGTGGCCCTCGATCGCTTTCGCTGCGAAGCGCACTTCGCCGAGCGGCCGGGCCGAGTAGTTATAGATGTCCGAAATTTCCCGCCCCACCATCTCGCTGACGATGGTGTCGCGCGACACGCCTTCGAGCGTCGGATGCGAGGCGATCTTGCGGCCGTCGCGGAAGATCGTGCAGGCGTCGCACAACTCGTAAATCTCGTCCATTCGGTGCGAGATGTAGATCATCGCGCGGTTGTCGGCGCGCAGGTCACGCACCAGCTTGAACAGCACCTCGGTCTCGCGATGCGACAGCGAGCTGGTCGGCTCATCCAGTGCGATCACGCGCGCGTTGCGCAGCAGCGCCTTGCAGATTTCGACCATCTGGCGTTGCGCGATCGAGAGCTTGCGCAGCTTCGCGTTCGGGTCGAGCGCCACGCCCATCGCTTCGAGGCGTTCGCGCACGAAGCGTTTGGCTTCGCGCTTGTTGACCCAGCCGAGCGAGTTCGGCAACTGGCCGAGCAGCAGGTTTTCCGCGACCGTCAGATCGGGCACGTATTGCAGTTCCTGGTGAATCACCGCGATGCCCGCCGCGATCGACGACGCGGCGCTCGTAAAGCGCACTTCGTTGCCGTCGATCATCACGCGGCCCGAGTCGGGCTGATATTCACCGCCAAGAATCTTCAGCAAGGTCGATTTCCCTGCGCCGTTTTCGCCCATCAGGCCGTGCACCTGGCCGACGTTGACGTCGAAGGACACACCGTCGAGCGCGCGCACGCCTGGAAAGACTTTGCCGATATTGTCAAAACGTAGCGTCGCTGACACTTCGCCTCCTAATGCTTCGTGTGAACCGTCTGTCTCTACTGCTGATCTTTTATTGCTGCTGCCGACACATGCCCTCTTTCGCGAAAGAGAAACACGCGCCGGCAGTTCACTTCATGTCACCACGTGCTGAATCAAACCGCTTAATTTGCCGCGAGGCCCATCTTCTGGCGCACATCGGCGACGTTGTCACGCGTGGCCAGCATGCCGGTCGTCAGGGTCAGTGCCGGCGGTGCCTTGCCTTGCGTGATCCAGTCGTACATCAGCGTCGAGGTTTCTTCGCCGTGGCGCTTCGGGCTGATGATGACCGTGCCGTAGAAGCCCGTCGGCGACGGCTTCTTGAACTCGTTGAGCGCCGACTCCGAGCCGCCGATGCCGATACCGATCATGTTGTCCGCCTTGAAGCCGCGGCCTTCCGCAGCGCGCACGGCGCCGAGCACGGCTTCGTCGTTCAGGCCGTAAGCGACCCAGTGCTTGAAGTTCGGATTCTTCGTCAGCGCGATGTTAGCGGCGTTGAACGCGTTTTCCGTGTCGGTCTTCGCTTGCGGCGCGGCGATGATGTTCGCCTTCGGGAAGCCGGCGGCGATCAGCGCATCGGTTGCGCCGCTCGTGCGGTCATGCGCGGTCGGCAGTTGTTCGTAGGTCACGTCGATCGCGCCCACGTCCTTCATGTCCCAGCCGCGCTTCTTGATCTCCGCAGCCAGGCCGTCGCCGACCTGCTTGCCGATGTTGTATGCCGAGATGCCCATATGTGGCACCGATGCGATCGGCTTGCCCGCGCCGTCGACCAGACGATCGTCCACCGTCATCATCTTCAGGCCGTCGGCCTTCGCCTTCGCGACGATGCCCGGTCCGAGCTTGACGTCAGGCGTGCAGATCACGAAGCCTTGCGCCTTTTGCGCCGACAGGTTGTCGATTGCGCTCATCACCTTCTCGCCCGACGGCGCGCCGATCTTCACCAGCGTGAAGCCCTTTTCCTTGGCGGCGATTTCGGCGAACTTCCACTCGTCCTGGAACCACGGTTCTTCCGGCTGCTTCACGAGGAAGCCGATCTTCACCGGATCGGCAGCTTGCGCGACCGGTGCGTTGAAGAGCACACCCGCCGCCGCTGCTGCCAGCGTGAGGAAAATTCTACGTTTCATGATGCGTGTCTCCTGACTAATTGATAACGAGAAGGTATCGGCCGCGTCTTCTTGTACCGGGTGTGACACACGCGGCCAGCGCGTCGTCCGGTGTACTCCATGCGCCCCTGCGCAATTCGAGTCCTGTAAATCAGTCGTGATACAGCGCCGAGCGCCCGCCATCCACGGTGATGCAGGTGGCGTTGATGAACGGCGCTTCATCCGAGGCGAGGAACACTGCGGTCATCGCCACTTCTTCCGGGCGGCCAATGCGTTTCATCGGCTGCAGATCGAGCGTCGCCTGCTGCGCGGCAGCCGGATCGGCTTGTTCGTTCCACCAGTCATGCGTCAATTGCGTTTCGATGTAACCGGGCGCGATCGCGTTGACGCGGACATTGCGTGGCGCGTATTCGATGCCAAGCGCGCGCGTCAGTCCGATCACGCCGTGCTTCGCTACCGGGTACGGAAAGCAGCCCGGAATGATCTTGAACGAATGCGTCGAGGCGATATTCACGATGCTGCCCGCGCCGCGTTCGACCATGCCCGGCAACGCCGCGCGGCAACCGTTCCACACACCGTCGAGATCGACCGCGAAGCAGCGGCGCCAGTCGTCGTCGGTCATGGTGAGCGGGTCGCAGAAAACGTTGATGCCGGCGTTGTTCACCAGCACGTCGAGCGCGCCGAATGCGCGTTCGGCCTCGCTCACCGCGTGCTGAACCGACGCCGCTTGCGTCACGTCCGTGTGCACCGCGAGCACGCGCGCGCCGGTTTGCGCCTTGATGTGCTCCGCCGTCTGCTGCGCGGTCTCAATATCCAGTTCGGCCAGCACGACTGCCGCGCCCTCGCGCGCGAACGCATGCGCGATCGCGGCGCCGATGCCGCGACCGGCGCCGGTGACGAGAGCGACTTTACCGGCAAGCCGTTTCATTTCTTCGCACCTGCGCGGGCGATACGCAAACCATTGATGTAAGCCTTGGCATGCGATGCGGTCACGGCCGCGCTCTGACCCGGCTTGTACAGCGCCGAGCCGAGACCGAAACCGTTCGCGCCCGCGCTAAGAAACGGGCCCATGTTGTCGGGCGTGATGCCGCCGACCGGCACCAGCGGCACTTCAGCCGCGATCACCGCGCGCCAAGCCTTCACCACCTGACAGCCGAGTTGTTCGGCGGGGAACATCTTCAGCACGTCCGCGCCGTTCTTCAGCGCGATGAACGCTTCGTTGGGTGTCGCGACGCCCGGCGCGCAGGCCATGCCTTGCGCTTTCGCGGCGCTGACGACTTCAGGATCGCTATGCGGCATGACGATCAGTTCGCCGCCCGCCGACTTCACGTCGTTGACGAAACTCGGATGCAGCACCGTGCCCGCGCCGACGATCGCATCGGACGGCAACACCTTGCGGATCGCGGCGATGCTGTCGAACGGTTGCGGCGAGTTCAGCGGCACTTCGACGATCCGGAAGCCGGCTTCGTAGAGCGCCTGGCCGTGCTCGGCGGCATCGGCGGCCGTCACGCCGCGCATGATCGCGATCAGCGGACACGCCTCGAACGCCGCGATCAAACCCGCGTGCGGCATGTACGGAGCGGGCAGATTGATGTGAGGTTGCATGTCGGTTCCTTGTTTCGTGGGCGGCGGCGCTGTGGGTTAGGCGCGCGCCGTCTTGGCGGCCGGTTTGACGAGCCCTGCCTGCGACGCGACGCGCCACAGGCCGCGCTCGGTGGCGTGCTTGACCAGTTCCGCCTGGGTGCAGCCGAATTGCGCGAGCGCGAGGCGATAGCGCTCGCACAGCGCTTCGTTGCCGATCAGCCGCAGGCTCTGGCCGGCGAGCGCGCTTTGCTGCTGCGCGAGCACGGCGTCGAGGCCGGCGAGTTCGTGGCCGATCAGCAATCCCGACAGATAGTCAGGTTGTTGTTCGCGTGAAAGTTGTCCGGTGAGGCCGAGCGTGCGCGAACTGAATACCGTCGCGAGCACACCCGCCTGGCCCTTTTCCCGGGCGATGTTCACGCCATGCAGGAACGCGACGGTGTCCGGACGATCCGGCGTGAGCATCGTGCGGCCGAGGATCGTGTGTTCGCGCAATGCCGCGAATACTTCGCCGGTCATGAAGGTATGAAAACGTTCGATGCGGTCCGCCTGCACCACCGCCCATTTGGCGTGGGTGCCGGGCAGGCCGATCAGGGAGCGCTTGCCGCTGTCGGCGGCGTTCGTTTCCTCGCCCAGTGCGCCGAAAATCTGTGTTTCTTCGCCGCGCATCACGTTGGGCAGTTCGCCGCGTTGCAGGACGCCCGGCACGATGTGCAGCGTCACGCCGCACGCCGCCTTCACGTGGACGATGCCGGCCACCAGCGCATCGGCGCTCGCCGGCGTGTCCACATACGGCGCTTCCAGCCAGCCTTGCGCGCTGCCGACCATGCCTGCCGCGATCACCGGCGCGGCGGGCGCGTGTTCGAGCCAGGCGCCGCAGGCGTCGTCGAAGGCCGCGTCGAAGCCGCCTTGCTCGGCGCTGCGTGGCAGATTCATGATGCCGGCCGTCGATGCGCGCGTCGCCAGCACGTTGCCGGACGCGTCGTACAGATAGGCGCGCAGCGATGTCGTGCCCCAGTCGAGCGCGATCAGCGCGGCGTGCGCGAAGCTGGCGTCGACCGCAGTTACTGCGGCGTGGCTAGCTGCCTGGGTGGGAGAACCCGCTCGCTTCATCGCTTGATCCTGCGGGTTGCCGGTTGCGGGGCGCGCCAGCCGAGTTCTTCCGAGATCGCGCGCGCTTCGCGCTGTACGACCGGAATCAGTTCGTCCATGCGTTCGAGCGACATGTACGGAATCGTGCTCGCCACGGAAAGAGCCGCCACCACCGCGCCCGACGCATCGCGCACGGGGGCCGCGACGCAGCGGATCGACGCTTCGTTTTCTTCGAGATCGAAGGTGTAGCCGCCGGCGGCGTAGTTGGTCATGCGCTGCATGAAGGTCTGCGCGTCGGGGCGGTTATCCGGCTTGAAGCTGACGCCGGCGAGCGCGCGGCGCGACGCGTCGAAGAGTGACTGCCAGATGTCCGGCGTGAGGTCGAGCATCATCGCCTTGCCGATTCCCGTCGATGCCAGCGGCATGCGGTGACCGACGCGTGAGCGCATTTCGAGGCCGCGGGTGCCGGGGATTTTGTCGATGTACAGGACGTCGTCGCCGTCGCGCACGCCGAGGTGGATCGTGTCGAGCGTTTGTTCCGCGAGCGATTCCAGATGCTGACGGGCGACGGCGGTGAGTGGCATCTGTTCGAGCGCGATGGTGCCGAGTTCGATTAGCTTCGGGCCGAGCAGATAGCCGCCTTGCACCTGGCGCAGGTAGCGGGCTTGCACGAGGCTGCTGACCAGGCGATGCGTGGTGCTGCGGGTCGTGCCGAGCGCGGCGCCGAAGGTGCGCAGGTCGCGGACACCTGCTGCTGCCGCTTCGAGGATCGCCAGGCCGCGCAGGAGGGTTTGCGTGCCGGCTTGTTGCGGGGTGATGTCGAGCAGCGTGCTGGGGAGCGCGATTCCGTCGATCGGGGCCGGGTGGATGCTGGCGTTCGCGCCTGTGCCCGCGCGTGGCGCTTTGGCGGCGGGCGTCGGGCGCGGTGGCGTGGCGCTGGACGCGTGACCGGCGGATGACGCCAGATCGGCTTCGGACTCGCTCGCGGCGTGAGTAGGCATCGCTTTGTTCATGGCGATTCGCTTTTCGGTGGTTTTTTTGCGCTTACAGCGCGGGGCCGGAGAGGGGGCCTGAGTCGCTCGCGGTGCCGCGGGCATGGGCGTGCTGCCTTTGCGGTTTAGGCATGGTTGGGCGTTGTCTCCGGTTTTTTTGCTGTTGCAGTTGGCGCCTCGCGGTGGGTGGGTTCCCTTTGCTCGTGCGGCGCTTTCTGCGTGTTGGGGTGGATTGTAGGGCGGTTTTTGAGAAAGCTCCAATATGTGAGTGTTGAATTCATATAATGGGATTTTGTGTTGGCTGGGGGTTTTGGGGCTGTGGTCTGTAGGGGTTGGCCTTTCCTTGCTTTGTTCGTGGTCTATTGGCGTTGCCCCTGTGCGGGGCGGCACCTACTTTCTTTGCCGCGGCAAAGAAAGTAGGCAAAGAAAGTCGCTTCACACCGCCAGCTCATAAGCGGGTCCCTTGGCTTGGAGGGGGCAGTGGTCCATCTGGAATCTGTGCCCTCGCACATTTCGCGCGAGTGACAAGGCCGTCATTCTTCCCGCCTCGCGCTGCGCGCTCGCCGGAAGGGTCTGCTTAATCCAGTGGGTTTGTTCGTGCGCGGCGGGAGCCGTCGGCTTCGCCTCGGCGTGGCGCCGAAGTGCCCGTGTCTGAAAAGTTGCCGCCGGAGATGGAATGCCGACAGGTCTGGCAAGGTGTGGCCGACGCGGCGCTCAAGGCCCCGATCGCAGCGTTAGGGTTCGCGTTCTGCTGAACGATCTGGGCACGGGTGCGTGTCGCTATACCTCACGATTATTTCTCAACGAGTAACGCCACATTTCCCGCGGAATTTGCTTAGCGCGACCACTGCGAATCGGAAGTAATGCCAGGGAAATTTCGGAAATGAAGGTGGCACGCACCTTTTAGCTTGTACAGGTGATCACTCTCGGCGTGATCTGTCTAAACTCGGTTTGCCGTCGCGATCGCGATGGCTCAGGTTCGACAGCCTGGTCCGTAGAGTAGAACCCGCGCGTCTGTATCGCAGACGCGCGTTAGCTTTAGCACGCCTTCTGTCCATGGGCGGGCCTTGGCATGGAGACCTTCGGGTCTGCCGGTTTTGGTTCTACGCCGGTCTGTCGACCTGTCACTGTGCCCGCTCACCACCTTGCAAGCGCGTGTCGGGCGATCCAGTCAAGTTTCAGGGAGATCGCACCATGAGTAAATCCTCCAAGCATTCACGCACTACGTCGCGCCCACCTGTTGACGCACTCCAATACGAAAAACTCGCCCTGTCCGCTTTCGGACTAGTTGAGCGGCAATTAACTCAACTGGACAAACTGGTCAAACTTGCGGCTGCAATCGTTAGGAGTCCGGCATTGACGCAGGAAGAAAGACATGGCCAGCGGAAGTTGCTGGAACTGCTCGTCGACACCGGCGAGGATTACCGGCGCGAAGTCGAAATCGACCGTGAGCTGTATCAGGTCATCGCGCTGGACGCGAAGGGAATTCCTCAAAGCCGAATCACAGCGCGGCACGCAGCGGACCTTCTGTCGAAGGCCACGCAGACGGCATCAGAAAGGCGCGAACGCATTGGCGCGACGCGGATGATGGGGAACAGACAGACCCGCTTCAGAACGATCGCGCGGTCAACCGCGACGGCACATTGACGAAGCTTCGTGGCGCTTCGGCGCGACATCGCCGGAACGTCTCCAAACCGGGACAGCAAATTGACCGAACTGCGCGGCCCCACGACGGGCGTGACGAAGCTTCGCGACTCTGAGACGGAAATTGACTGAGCTTCGTGGCAACGCGACGGCTACCCTGACAAGGGTTACGGCATTTCGCCGAGGCGAAGCCGACGACCCCACGACGCACAACAAACCCACTGGTTTTAAACAGACCGTTCCGGCGAGCGCGGAGCGCGAGACGGGAAGTATGACGGCTGTGTCACAAGAGCGGAATGTGCGCGAACACAAATTCCAGATGCACCACTACCGCGACAGCGCGAGGGACCCGCTTATAAGCTAGCGGTGTGAAGCAGCTTTCTTTGCCTACTTTCTTTGCCTACTTTCTTTGCCGCGGCAAAGAAAGTAGGTGCCGCCCCGCACAGGGGCAACGCCAATAGACCACCGTGAATTCAAGGAGAGGCCAACACCATAAAGCCCCAGCCCGCCGATCAGGCAAAAACCTTGATCAATCGGGCAACTCAGCCGCCCCCATCCGCCTCGCAATAACCCGCGACCGCTGCGCCAAATACTGCGACCCTCGATGCTCATCAAAGTACTTAGGCTGCGGCAGCATAACGGCTAAGCGAGCCGACTGCGCAGCAGTCAACTTACTCGCCGACGTCTTGTAATAATAGTGAGCCGCCGCCTCAGCCCCATAAACCCCATTCCCCCACTCAACGGAGTTGAGATAAATCTCAAAGATCCGCTCCTTATCCATCAACGTCTCAAGCATCCACGTAATGATGAGTTCCTGCCCCTTCCGGATATAGCTTTTCTCCCGCGACAAAAACAGATTCCGGGCCAACTGCTGAGTAATGGTCGACCCACCGCGAACAATCTTGCCCTTAGCCTTATTCCGCTCCCAGGCCTGCAAAATAGCGTCGGTCTCATACCCATTGTTATTAACAAAATTCGCATCCTCAGAAGCAATGATCGCCCGCTTCAGATTCCGCGAAATCTGGTCATACGGCACCCACGTATGCTGCACTGAAAGATCCGGCCGATCCTGCGATAACCGCCACGCATCCGAACGCATAAACGAGGTAGTCCGCGGATTGACGTAATTCCAAACCGCGATCTGCGCGAAGTAAAACGCCTGCGTCGCCAGCCACGCAATCGCCACCACGGCGCCCAGATAGAACATCCACCGCACCGGACCTGGCCGGCTCACGCGCCGCGTTGCTGTCATCGTGCTTCCAATCCTCGTGCGGGAAAGTGCCTTAACGTAAGGCGCCAGCGTTAGGTGTGGGACGGCGCCGTCAGCAACGCGCGCAATTCAGCCAGCACCGGCGCACCGTCAGGCCGCACACCGCGCCACACGTAAAACGATTCGGCCGCCTGCTCGACCAGCATGCCGAGGCCGTCCGCGCCACGCGCGCCCAGCTTCCTCGCGTGCTCCATGAAGACGGTCGGATGCGCGCCGTACATCATGTCGTAGGCGAGCGTGCCGCTACCGAACGCGTGGTCGTCGCACTCGGGCAACGAAGCATCCAGACTGCCCGCTGTCGCGTTGACGATCAGGTCATACGTGCCAGCTTCGATCGCCCGCGCGCTGCCGCCACTCAGACGACACGCTGCGTCGCGCGCGGCTTGCGCGAACTGGTCGACCAGCGCGTCAGCCTTCTCCGCCGTGCGATTGACGATGGTCAGCGTATGCGGCGCGCGATCAAGCATCGGCAAAACCACGCCGCGCGCGGCACCACCGGCGCCCAGCAACAGAATGCGCGCGCCCTTCAGAGACACGCCGAGATTCACTTCGATATCGCGCACGAGACCGAAGCCATCGGTGTTGTCGCCGTAGATACCATTCGCATCGATGCGCAACGTGTTCACCGCGCCCGCCGCCGCCGCACGCGGCGAGAGCGTATCGGCGAACGCATGCGCGTCGAGCTTGAACGGCACGGTCACATTCAGCCCGCGCCCGCCTGCTTCGATAAACGCCCGCACGTGCGGTACGAAGGCATCCACCGGCGCGAGCAGGTGGCCATACTCGACAGGCTCACCGGTCTGCGCCGCAAAACGTCCATGAATGAACGGCGACTTGCTGTGGCCGACCGGGTTGCCGATCACCGCATAGCGGTCGCGTGAATCCTGGGTGCTCATCGTCCCGGCTCCGCAATGTGCTGATGGGTGGCGGCACCGTCCGCGCCATCGCTGCTTTCGGCGTCGTCCTTCGCAGCGGCCGCATCGTTGCCGTCGAGTTCGGCTTCGGCCTGCGCCTCGGCTTCGCCTTCGGCGCTCTCGTCCGGGGCGTCGATGATCTCCTCTTCGCCCTCGTCCGCCTCTTCAGCCTCGCTGCCGCTCGTCACGGTCGGCGCGTCGAGCACGTGCAGGAGACGCACGGACGCTTCGACGGTCAATTCATCGATCGACATCACTTCCATCTGCAAACGCGTGCCGCGCGCGTGCACGCCGAGGCCCGGCACATGCAGCAGCAACGGAATCTCTTCCAGACGCACCAGATCGCCCTTCACCACCGACGCCACCACCTGTTTCCTGTTCTCCTGCTTCAGCCAGCGCAGGCACCAGAAATACTCCATGCGGCGCTGATGATCGGCATACGCGGTGTAGGTATCGTCGAAACCTTGCACGACGGCGAACAGATCGGCGTCTTTCGGCTTGAACGGCGCGGCCAGTTTCGCGGTCACGCCGTGCTGCACGCAGGCGATCAACTGCCACTGGTTCACCAGGTCGACATAGCGACGCAGCGGCGACGTGCTCCACGCGTACTGCGTGACACCGAGCCCTTCGTGCGGCGCGGCGTTGGTCTGCATGCGCGTGCGCTTGGGGCCGGTCGGCGCGCCGAATGCGCGCTGCGTGCGATAAATGCCCGGCACGCCGTGGTCGTGGAGGAACGCGCCCCACGACGAGTTCGCGAGAATCGCCAGTTCGGCGACGATCGTATCGAGCGGCGACCCACGCCGACGCGGCGTGATCGTGATGTGCTCGCCTTCCACGTAGAAGTTGAAGTCGGTATTGCGCTGCACTTCGCGACGCAGACCGTAACCGGCGCGCGCGGCCTGGCGCTTTTCGAACAGCGCCTGCGCGAACGGCCACAGCACGGCGATGTCGTCCTTGTGCGGATAGTCGCCGGTGCCGGCGGCGAGCGCCTCTTCGGTGACGAGTTCGTCGAGCGTGTTGTGGCGCAGGTTGTTCTTCACAAACACGCGCTCGGCGCGCGTTTCGCTCGCGACGATCTCCTGCGTCTCGCGATTGACGATCACATACAGCGAGAGCGCCGGACGCAAGCCGCCTTCGGCGAGCGTGAACGCTTCGACGACGCTGTCGGGCAGCATGGTGATCTTGTCGCCGGGCATATACACGGTCGACAGACGCGCGCGCGCGATCGCATCGACCTCGTCGCCACGCTGAATGCCGAGCGCCGGTGCGGCGATATGCACGCCGATCCGCACGCGGCCGTCGGCCAGATGCTCGACGGAGAAGGCATCGTCGATTTCAGTGGTGGTGATGTCGTCGATCGAGAACGCCTGCACGTCCGCTTCAGGCAGATCTTCCGGCAAGGTGCCGGCAGTGACCGGCGGAAAGCCGGTGCCGTGCGGGAAAAACTCGGAGAGGAATTTCGCCTCATGCAACGCGCGCGCCGATGGAATGGCGCCGTTTTCGAGCATCAGACGCGCCTGCGAAATACCACGCGCCGCCGCGGCGCCTTCGAGCGCCTTGTATTCGATCGTGTTCTTGTCCGGTTTGGTCAACAGCGCCAACGCCTTGCTGCCGGTGAAGGCTTCCGGCAGGCGGCCGGCTTTCAGCTCGTCTTCATAGCCGGCCTGCACCAGCGCCTGCTGACGCTTGCGCTCGAGGCCAGCGAGCGCCATCTTCAGTTGTTCCTGCGGCGCGCGCTGATACATGCCGCGGCCCTTGCGGCGGAAGTACACCGGCGAGCCATGCATGCGCAGCACCAGCGCGGCGCGCTCGATCGACCCGAAGCGCTCACCGAAGTACTCGGCTCCGAGCGCGGCGAACGGGAATTCGTCGTCAGGCGCGCACTCCCACAGGAAGTCCAGGTCGATCTCCTGCGCGGCGGCGTCGGCCTGCTGCATCAGTTCGGCCGCACTCGGCTTTTCGAATTCGATCAGCACATCTTTCGCGCGCACCTTGGCGCGCCGGCCGCCCGGCAACTCGACCTGAAAAGCATCGCCCTGGCGCGACAGCACGCTGCCTGCCTTGAAACTGCCCGATTCCTCGAAGAAAACGTTCACTCAATACTCTCGTTCTGACTTGCATCTGCCGGCGCGCCCGATCCTGCTTTGCGATCGGTCACTGCGTGCGCGGCACGGCAACGTGTTCGTGGTAGTGGATCCGCGGCGCGATACGCGCGCGCCGGCGGCATGAATCATGATGCGCGGCAATCGCCCCGCTGCTGGAACGCCCGGCTTTACGCGACTTTACGCGGCTTCGCGCGGCGCCGGCGGCTCGACGTCTTCCGCGTCGCAAAAGGCCAGCACGTCGTCGACGTATTGCGCGAACTCGCTGATCGCGTGGTCACTCCCTTCGATCAGCGTAGTGCGTGCGCCGGGATAGTGCGCGAGCATTTCGCGGTAGTCGAGCACTTCGTCGCCGGTGGCGGCCATCAAATAATAGCGTTCAGGCCGCGTGATCGCGGCGACGCCGAGCGCGCGCAACTCATCCAGATGATGCGGCTCGACAACGATGCTGCCGCCGCCGTGCCACAACGGCTGCTCACCGAGATAGGCGCTCAGATCGCGCTGCGGCACGACTGCCGGGTTAAGCAGCACCGCCGGCCAGCCGTGCTTTTCCGCCAGATAGGTGGCGAAATAGCCGCCAAGCGAACTGCCGATCAGCGTGACGTTTTCCGACTGGGCGGCGGCCACCAGCGATTCGGCGAGCGCCACCGTCTCGAACGGCGAGACCGGCAACATCGGGCAGCACCATTCGTCGCTGCGACCGAGCTCGACGAGCCGCGTCGCCAGCACGCGTGCCTTGAACGAATTGGGTGACGAGCGGAAACCGTGCAGATAAAGGATCACGAAGCGCCTCGCGCGGAAAGAGCGTCGAGCAGTTTCTGATGCACGCCGCCGAAGCCGCCGTTGCTCATCACCAGAATCTGATCGCCGGGGCGCGCTGCGTGGACGACTGCTTTGACCAGCGCGTCGAGATTGTCGAAAGCCTGCGCTTTGCCGCCGAGCGGCGCGAGCGCCTCGCCGAGATTCCAGCCGAGCGCATCGCGGCCGGTCGGCGCGCCGTAGCCGAACACGAGGTCGGCGTCGGCGAGACTGGCCGGCAGTTGCGCTTTCATCACGCCGAGCTTCATGGTGTTCGAGCGCGGTTCCAGCACGGCGAGAATTCGCGTGTTGTCGCGACCCACACGGGCGCGCAGGCCGGCCACGGTCGTGTCGATGGCGGTCGGATGATGCGCGAAGTCGTCGTAAACGGTCACACCGTCGACGCTGCCGCGCACTTCCATGCGCCGCTTGACGTTGCGAAAGCTCGCCAGCGACCGGGCGGCCTGCGCCGGTGGCACGCCGACATGGCGCGCGGCGGCGATCGCGGCGAGCGCGTTCATGCGGTTGTGCTCGCCTTGCACCTGCCACTCGACCACACCGACGCGCTCACTGTTGTGATAGACGGCGAAACGCTCGTCGACCGGCACGCCGTCTTCCGCCGGCAAGGTTTGCCAGCCGCCCTGCACACCGAAACGCTCCACTTCGCTCCAGCAGCCGCGCGTCAGCACGCGCTCGAGCGCGTCTTCGCGGCCGTTCGTCACCACGCGGCCAATACCCGGCACGGTGCGGATCAGATGATGGAACTGCGTTTCGATCGCGGCCAGATCCGGGAAAATGTCGGCGTGATCGAACTCAAGGTTGTTCAGAACCGCGGTCTTGGGCCGGTAGTGAACGAACTTCGAGCGCTTGTCGAAGAAGGCCGTGTCGTACTCGTCGGCTTCGATCACGAAGAAGCTGGAATCAGTCAGCCGCGCCGACACGCCGAAATTCAGCGGCACGCCGCCGATCAGAAAGCCCGGATTGAGGCCGGCGTCTTCGAGCAGCCAGGTCAGCATTGAGCTGGTGGTCGTCTTGCCGTGCGTGCCGGCCACCGCCAGCACCCATTTGCCGTTCAGCACATGCTCGCCGAGCCATTGCGGGCCGGAGGTGTACGGCAGGCCGCGGTCGAGAATGGCTTCCATCAGCGGGTTGCCGCGCGAAACCACGTTGCCGATCACGAACAGGTCCGCGTTCAGGCCGTTCAGCTGGTCCGCGTCGTAGCCTTCAATCAGGCCAATGCCTTGCGCCTCCAGCTGGGTGCTCATGGGCGGATAGACGCCGGCGTCGCAACCCGTCACGGTGTGGCCCGCGCCGCGCGCGAGGACCGCGAGACCGCCCATGAACGTGCCGCAGATACCGAGGATGTGGATGTGCATAAGCCTGTCGTGCCGCGCGGGCGTTTTTCCTGGAAGGGCCCCCTAACCTGCCGCTTGGCGCCAGGCCCCCTGAGGGGGCAAGAAAACTGGGCGCGGCCCGGCGTTTTCCTGAGAGGGATGGGAGCGCAGAAGAGCGGCCGAAACGACCGTCTGCAAAGGTCGCTATTGTAACCGACGCCTTTCGATCACCCTATGCGCGCTCGCCCCCCGCCGGCCCTCCCGGCGCGACCCGCCAGGAAAGGCCGTCATCAATCTCTAGTATGATCGAGGGATGGTCCGCAAATCTCATTTCGATCCGCAGCGCGTGCGCGAGGAAATCGCCATCGCGGCTGCCCGCATGATCGCCGAAGACGGTCTGGATTACGCCACGGCGAAGCGCAAAGCCGCCCGGCAAGTGGTCGGCGAGAGCCGTGTTGCCGGCGAATGGCTGCCGGATAACGACCAGATCGAAGAAGAAATCCGCGAATATCAGTCGCTGTTCCAGGGCGACAGCCAGCCCGTGCTGCTGCGGCGGCTGCGCCGTATCGCGGTGGAATGGATGGAGCGGCTCGCGCCGTTCAATCCGTATCTGACAGGCGCGGTGCTCGGCGGCACCGCCGGCGAACACTCGGACATTCACCTTCAGGTCTTCTGCGACAACCCGAAAGAAGTCGCAATCTACTTTCTGAACGCGAACATTCAGTACGACGTCTCGGAAACGCGGCATTTCGCCGGCCGCGGCTATGTCGAGACGCTGAGCTTCCTGTGGCGCCCCACGAACGAAGGGCGCGAGGCGGAACCGGCCGGCGTGCACGTGGCGCTCTACGAAACGGACGATCTGCGCGGCGCTGTACGCGCCGACGCGCGCGGGCGCACGGCGCGCGCGAATCTGCAGGCCGTTCAGACGCTGCTCGACGGCAGCGACGTCGCTCCTTCAACCAACTAGACTGACCAAGATGAATACGAGACGGATTCTGGCGGGCGTGCTTGTCGCCGCTGTCGCTGCGGGCGGCGGGGTGCTGGCCAATCATTGGCTGAACGGCGGCGCGGAGGAAGTCGCGCACGCCGCGCAACCGCCCTCCACCCAAAACGCGGTGGCGCAACTTTGGACCGCCCCAGTAACGACAGTGGACGGCAAGCCGCAGACGCTAAGTTTGCTTAAAGGACACCCAATCGTCGTCAACTTCTGGGCCTCGTGGTGCGGGCCTTGCGTCGAAGAAATGCCGGCTTTGTCGCAGCTTCAGCGCGATTACGCGAAAAAAGGCATCCAGTTCGTCGGACTTGGCGTCGATTCGGAGAAGAACGTCCAGGCATTCCTGCAGAAAGTGAAAGTGGCGTACCCGGTGTACGTGACCGGCTTCGGCGGCGCCGACCTCGCGCGCGCCTTCGGCAATACTGCGGGTGGACTGCCGTTTACCGTCGTAATTGACGCAAAAGGCAACATTCGCTCGACAAAATTAGGACAAATCGACCCGCAGGCGCTGAAACAGACGCTCGATGCGCTTTAAATTTCACATTCTTTTGACGCTCGATTACCCGCGGAAGGCGCGAAAATAGGCGCAAATCGGACGGATTTGAGAGAAGATGAGCGCCCGGAGCAGCGACGAAAGGCCGCCGCCCTCGACCCGTACGCGCGCGAAACTAGACAAGTTTCTCTAATCAGCGCTAAAGTGCGCCCAATTCCACGGAAAAAGAAGCGACCATGACGCGACTGCTGGTACTGCACGGACCCAACCTCAACCTTCTCGGCACCCGGGAACCTGAGGTCTACGGTCGCGTGACCTTGCCGCAGATCGATCAGGCGCTGGCGGACCGCGCAGCGGACGCAGGTGCCGAGCTCGCGTCGTTCCAGAGCAATCACGAAGGCGCTCTGGTGGACCGCATCCAATCCGCGCGGACTGAAAAAACCGATTTCATACTGATCAATCCCGCCGCGTACACGCACACCAGCGTGGCCATTCGGGACGCACTGGCGGGGGTCGGCATCCCGTTCGTCGAGATTCATCTGTCGAACGTGCATCGTCGCGAACCGTTCCGGCATCACTCGTATTTCTCCGACCAGGCTGAGGGCGTGATTTGCGGCCTCGGCTGGAAGGGATATCTGTACGCGCTCGAATTCGCGCTCGACCGGCTGTCCGCCGGCTCGTCGCGCGGCTGAATCCAAACACGTCTAATTTGCGCCGGCTGCGTACGCGCCGGCACTTTACGCATTAAAGGGGCTGCCTGATGGATCTACGTAAACTGAAAACTCTGATCGACCTCGTCTCGGAGTCCGGTATTTCCGAACTCGAAGTGACCGAGGGCGAAGGCAAGGTCCGCATCGTCAAGAATGCGCCGCCGGTTTACGTGCAACCGTCCGCCTCGTACGCGCCGCAGTACGCGCAGCCGGCACCGGCAATCGGTGGCGAAGCGCCGGCCGCTGCGACCGCACCGGCTACGCCGGCTGCCGTCGCGCCGCAAGGCCACGTGGTGACCTCGCCGATGGTCGGCACCTTCTACCGCGCGCCGTCCCCGGGCGCCGATCCGTTCGTCCAGGTGGGCGACACGGTCAAGGAAGGTCAGACGATCTGCATCATCGAAGCGATGAAGCTGCTCAACGAAATCGAGTCGGACAAGTCCGGCGTGGTGAAGGAAATCCTCGTCGAAAACGGTCAGGCGGTCGAGTACGGCCAACCGCTGTTCGTGGTCGGCTGACGCGGCACGCTTTGCGCATGCCGCCCGCGCGCCGTTTTTCCTAGGCGCGCGACCGATCCTCTGAGGCAGCCGACGTTGTGATCAACCCGGCGCCCATTGATGAGTCGAAAACCCGCTATGTTTGAAAAAATCCTCATTGCCAATCGTGGCGAGATCGCGCTTCGTATCCAGCGCGCCTGCCGCGAACTCGGTGTCAAGACGGTCGTCGTCTATTCCGAAGCCGACAAGGAAGCCAAGTACGTGAAGCTCGCCGACGAGGCGGTCTGTATCGGCCCGGCGCCTTCCAATCTGAGCTATCTGAACATGCCCGCGCTGATCAGCGCGGCGGAAGTGACCGACGCCGAAGCGATTCACCCCGGCTACGGCTTCCTCTCGGAAAACGCCGACTTCGCTGAACGTGTCGAACAGTCCGGCTTTACCTTCATCGGCCCGCGCCCGGAAACGATCCGGATGATGGGCGACAAGGTCACGGCCAAGCAAACCATGATCAAGACCGGCGTGCCTTGCGTGCCGGGTTCGGAAGGCGCGTTGCCGGAAGATCCGAAAGAGATCGTGAAGATTGCCCGCCAGGTCGGCTATCCGGTCATCATCAAGGCCGCCGGCGGCGGCGGTGGCCGCGGCATGCGCGTGGTCCACACGGAAGCGGCGCTGGTCAACGCGGTCAACATGACGCGCGAAGAAGCCGGCCGTGCGTTCGGCAACCCGCAGGTCTACATGGAGAAATTCCTGGAGAATCCGCGGCACATCGAAATTCAGATCCTGGCTGACTCGTTCAAGAACGCGGTCTGGCTGGGCGAGCGTGATTGCTCGATGCAGCGCCGTCACCAGAAAGTAATCGAAGAAGCGCCGGCGCCGGGTATCGCGCGCCGTCTGATCGACCGCATCGGCGATCGTTGCGCGGACGCCTGCAAGAAGATGGGCTATCTGGGCGCGGGCACGTTCGAGTTCCTGTACGAAAACGGCGAGTTCTACTTCATCGAAATGAACACGCGCGTGCAGGTCGAGCATCCGGTGACGGAACTGATCACGGGCGTCGACATCGTGCAGGAACAGATCCGCATTGCGGCCGGCGAGAAGCTCGCGTTCCGTCAGCGCGACATCGTGTTCAAAGGTCACGCGATCGAATGCCGGATCAATGCGGAAGATCCGTTCAAGTTCATTCCGTCGCCGGGACGTTTGACGTCGTGGCACATGCCGGGCGGCCCCGGCATCCGCGTCGACTCGCATGCCTACAATGGCTATTTCGTGCCGCCCAACTATGATTCGATGATCGGCAAGCTGATCGCTTACGGCGCCACGCGCGAACAGGCGATCAAGCGCATGCGCATCGCGTTGTCGGAGATGGTGGTGGAAGGTATTCAGACCAACATCCCGCTGCACCGCGAGCTGATGCTGGACGCGAAATTCGTGGAAGGCGGCACCAGCATTCACTACCTCGAAAACCGGTTGGCCGCGAAGCAGCAGGCCGCGCCGGAAGAAGCGTAACTCATGAGCTACCGGGAACTGATCGCCGAACTGGCACGCGAGCACGCGGAGGAATTCTCCGACGCGCTGCTCGAGTTGGGCGCGTTGTCCGTGTCCGTGGAAGATGCGGACGCCGACACGCCCGACGAGCAGCCGCTGTTCGGCGAGCCCGGTCTCACGCCGGATCGCACGGCGTGGCAGCGTTCGCGCGTGATCGCGCTGCTTGCGCCGGAGCATGAGCCGGCGGTGTTGCTCACCGCCGCGGCCAATGAAATCGGGTTGGAGGCGGCGCCGTCGTTCACCGTGCGTGAAGTCGAGGATCAGGATTGGGTGCGGCTCACGCAGTCGCAATTCGATCCGATCAAGATCGGCGAACGCATCTGGGTCGTGCCGTCGTGGCACGATGCGCCGGACCCCGAAGCACTGGTGCTGGAACTGGATCCGGGGCTCGCCTTCGGCACCGGCAGCCATCCCACCACGCGGCTCTGCATGGAGTGGCTTGAGCAATCGGTCGAGCCCGAACAATCGGTTCTGGACTACGGCTGCGGCTCCGGCATTCTCGCGATCCTCGCGAAAAAGTGCGGCGCGAATCCGGTGTACGGCATCGACATCGATCCGCAAGCGGTCGAGTCGGCGCGTCACAACAGCGAGCGCAATCGTGCGGAAGTCACGTACGGTTTGCCCGACGCATGCCCCACCGGCGAGTTCGATATCGTGGTCGCCAATATCCTCTCCAACCCGCTCAAACTGATGGCCTCGATGCTCTCCTCGAAGGTCAAGCCGGGTGGCAAGATCGCGCTGTCCGGCATTCTGGCGCGGCAAGCGGACGAGGTCGCCCAGGTCTACTCGCGGTGGATCGACATCAGCGTATGGCGCGAACACGAAGGTTGGGTATGTCTGTCGGGAACGCGTCGCGAAAGCCATTAGAATAAGGCGTATTGTCCAACTAACGGCCTTCCGGCTTATCGGCTCAATATGCTCCTGGCAACGCGTTGCCCCTTCTGCGAAACCGTCTTCCGCCTGCAAACGGAACAACTTGCGCTGCGCCGCGGCCTGGTGCGCTGCGGGCATTGCCAAGAAGTTTTCGACGCGTCGAGCAGCCTGTTCGACATCAGCGAAGGCGGTGACTTCTCGACCGCCAAACCGGTTGCCGCTGCCGCGGCGATCGAAGCGCTTTCGGGCGTGCGCCCCAAGGGCCCCGACTTCAGCGCCGAAGCATGGGATCCGTGGGCGGCGGCACCCGACGCTGCCATCGACAACCGTCTGCGCCACAACGCCAGCAATGTGCCGCTTGCGCCGGTCGCCACCGGCGCAGGCGTCGCGGTCACGCCGCGCCACGCTACGGAACCCGAACTGCCACCCGGCGCATCCACCCCACCGCTTCCACCCGACGACGAACCACTGCTCGCGGACGCGCCGCTCGACCCGTTCGCTTATCACCTCGATCCGCCCGAGGAGGAAGCGCCACGCGTCTGGCACAAAACCGAGCGCGTTTCCGACGCACCGATGGACGACGAGCCGCTCGAAGAGCCGGTTCTGGACGAACCGGCTACCTTGTATGGCATTCCTGACAATGAGCCGCGTTTCGGCGCGGCCGGCTTAGGCGCGGCCGGCTTAGGTACGACCGGCGTAGGCGCGGCCGGCGTAGGCGCGGCGGCGGGCGCAGGCGCGGCCGGCTTTGCTGCTGCCGGCCCGGCGGCCACGACTGGCCCGGTCTCCGCCAGCGGCGAGCCCTTCTCCGTGCAACCGGTCAACGACGGCACCGATCCCTTCCCCGTGATGCGCGAAACCCGCCCGGCCGAACCGCGGCGCATGGGCTGGATCATCGCCGGCTCGGTGGTGGCGGCGCTATTGATCATCGCGCTGCTCGCGCAACTCGCCTGGTGGCAACGCGAAACGGTGATGGTGTATTTCCCGCGCTCGCAGACGCTCTACGCAAAGGCCTGCCTGACGCTCGGCTGCCAGGTCACGCCGCCGCACGACATCGACGGCTTGCAGGTCGAGCCGTCCGATCTGCGGCAGATCGACGGCCCGCACAAGCTCGAACTGAAGATGCCGCTGCGCAACCGCTTCAATATTGCGCTCGCCTATCCGGCCATCGAACTCACGCTGCTCGACGACCAGAACAACGTCGCGGTACGCCGCGTGCTGTGGCCGCAAGACTACGTCCCGCCCGGCACGCCGATCGCGACCGGCCTGCCGGCGCATACGACCCAGACCATGATCGTGCATCTCGACACGGGCAATGCGGTCGCTTCCAATTTCCGCGTACAGATTTTTTATCCGTAACGCATCCTCGCGCGCCTGGCGCTGACCGGGCGCGTTCACCGTCAATCCTGACGAATTTTCGGAGCACGACAACATGAGTCAAGTCACGCTGGGTGGCAACCCGATCGAAGTAGCCGGCACGTTCCCGTCGGTGGGCCAGGCCGCTCCCGCTTTCTCGCTGGTCGGCAAGGATCTGAAGCCGGTGTCGCTCGCCGATTTCGCCGGCAAGCGCAAAGTGCTGAACATTGTCCCGAGCCTCGACACGCCGACCTGCGCCACCTCGACCCGCAAGTTCAACGAAGCCGCCGCCAAGCTGACCAACACGGCCGTGATCGTCGTGTCGGGCGACCTGCCGTTCGCCGCATCGCGCTTCTGCACGACCGAGGGCATCGAGAACGTCGTCACGGCGTCCACGTTCCGCGGCCACGAGTTCGCGCAAGCCTACGGCGTCGACGTGACGAGCGGCCCGCTGACCGGCCTGACGGCACGCGCCGTGGTGGTGGTCGACGAGAACGACAAGGTCGTTCACGCTGAGCTGGTCGGCGAAATCAAGAACGAACCGAACTACGACGCAGCCCTCGCCGCGCTGAAGTAACACCTTCGCGCACGAACCCGGCGCCGCGCTTCATGCGCGGCGCTGTCACATCGTCGCGCCCATTCTCTTTATCGTTTTTACAGGAACGCTCGCCTTGGCTACGCTGATTTGCGGCTCGCTCGCCTACGACAACATCATGACCTTCGAAGGCCGGTTCCGGGAGCACATCCTGCCGGAGCAGGTCCACATCCTGAACGTCAGCTTTCTCGTGCCGACCATGCGCCGCGAGTTCGGCGGCTGCGCGGGCAACATCGCCTACTCGCTGCATCTGCTGGGCGGCGACGCGCGCATCATGGGCACGCTCGGCTCGGTCGACGCGCAGCTCTACATGGACCGGTTCAGGCAACTGGGCCTGTCGACGGAGAGCGTGCTGGTCGTGCCGGACGCCTATACGGCGCAGGCAATGATCACCACGGATCTGGAAAACAATCAGATCACCGCGTTCCATCCGGGCGCGATGATGCAGTCGCATCTGAATCGCGCCGACCAGGCCAAGGGCATCACGCTCGGCATCGTCGGGCCGGACGGTTACGACGGCATGATCCAGCACGCCGAGCATCTGGCGGCCGCGGGCGTGCCGTTCATCTTCGATCCGGGCCAAGGCCTGCCGCTCTTCGACGGTGAGTCGCTGCGGCGCACGATTGAACTCGCCACTTACGTAGCGGTCAATGATTACGAAGCCAAACTGGTGAGCAACAAAACGGGTTGGTCGATCGAAGAGATCGCCGGCAAGGTCGAGGCCTTGATCGTCACGCTCGGCGAGCAAGGCGCGCAGATCCATCATGCTGGCGGCATCGAAGAGATTCCGGCGGTCAAGGCACAACAAGTGCTCGATCCCACAGGGTGCGGCGACGCGTTCCGCGGCGGCTTGCTGTACGGCATCGAGAACAAGCTCGGCTGGGCCACCACCGGGCGTCTGGCGAGCCTGATGGGCGCGCTGAAGATCGAACACCAGGGTCCGCAAAACTATGCGCCCAGCCGGGCCGAGATCAACGAGCGGTTCAAGCAGGCGTTCGGATACGACCTGCCGTAATACCGAGAGCTATTGGAGTTTAGGGAATGAGAACAACGAGTCGCCTGGTCGTGGCCGCCTTGATTGCCGGTTCGCTGGCCATGTCGGGGTGTGCGTACAACAGCAGCTCTGCGGACGTGTACACGGCGTCGCAGGCACAGCGTGAAGAAACGGTTCGCCTGGGCACGGTCGACAGCGTGCGCGCCGTGAAGATCAGTTCGAACAATGGCCAGCCGAGCGGCATCGGCGCGATCGGCGGCGGCGCCTTGGGCGCGGTGGCCGGCAGCACGATCGGCGGCGGCACCGGCTCGATCATCACGGGCATCATCGGCGGTCTGGCGGGCGCGGTGGCGGGCAATGCGGTTGAAAATGGCGTCGCCGTGCATGACGGCCTCGAGATCACCGTGCGGCTCGATAACGGCGACATGCGCGCCATCACGCAAAGCGCCACCGGCGAAATCTTCCGCGCCGGCGAGCGCGTGCGGCTGCTCTCCAGCGGCGGCGTCACGCGCGTCACGCACTAAGTTTCCCCTCTCGCGCGGCGAGGCTTTCTGCCGCCGCGACGACCTCACACGCATGCCCTCCCCTGTGCATGCGTTTTTTTCGCCTGCAAGTTTCTCGCCGGGCGAAAAAAATCCCGTCGCCGGAAACCGGCAACGGGACCCTGACCGAGTAGCGCTCGCCACGCTACTCAAGCGCTACTCGATCATCGGACACATCATGCGACGTGTCGAAGTGCTTCTACCGCTCAGCGTCCAACTTACGGACGGCTGCCCGTCGGGAACGGCCATGCCGCTGCCGGGTTCAGCGCGGTCTTCACCGTCGCCGCCGGTGCGCTCGAGACAGAAGTCGCAGCGGGTGCAGGGGCCGCCTTCTTGGCGACAGCCTTCTTCGCAGGGGCAGCCTTCTTGGCAGGAGCAGCGGCCTTCTTCGCGGCAGCCTTCTTGGCAGGCGCAGCCTTTTTAGCGGCAGCCTTTTTCGCGGGCGCAGCCTTTTTAGCAGCAGCCTTTTTCGCAGGCGCAGCCTTCTTGGCAGCAGCCTTCTTAGCAGGCGCAGCCTTCTTCGCTGCTGCCTTCTTGGCCGGTGCTGCCTTCTTTGCTGCAACCTTCTTCACAGCGGCTTTCTTAGCCGGTGCTGCCTTCTTCGCCGCAACCTTCTTCACTGCGACTTTCTTGGCTGCAACCTTCTTGGCCGGAGCAGCTTTCTTCGCTGCAACCTTCTTAGCCGGTGCTGCCTTCTTCGCTGCAACCTTCTTCACTGCCACTTTCTTGGCAGCGACTTTCTTTGCCGGAGCAGCCTTCTTTGCGGGAGCAGCCTTCTTTGCTGCGACCTTCTTGGCTGCGGGTTTCTTAGCGGCGGCTTTTTTTGCAGTTGCCATCATTTTCTCCTTCAGGTTTTCAGATGAGAGTCAGTTCAAACTACACCCTTCGTCAAAACCCGCTTCCCGCGGACGCTTCTCAGGGCGCGCGCTACGAAGCGGGCTATTCATCGGCGTACGCAGGTGCTGCGCGCTTACGCTAATGAATGCGGTAAGGCGCGCCGTGCCAAAAGGCACCGCGCGCCAGATCTGTTCGGCGTGAAAGCTCAACGCCGGCAATTGCTTGATCGAGCCGCCGACAATGACGCCAGCGGCTTTTTCCGGGGGGAAGTTTGCCCATCCCACTGAAGGGTTCGCAAAGTGCCTGTCATAGTTGTGGACCGCGAAGGCACGCGGCGCACCGGACATGCTTTGCATCAGGCGGTTCTGCTCCTAGCCAAAATTGCCGCGGCCCAAGCCGACGGCATCCCCATCGATGAATGCATCTGCAGCACGAACCCGGATCACTCCCAGGTCAGCGCGCCGCCAGTCTGATATTCGATCACTCGCGTCTCGAAGAAGTTGCGTTCCTTCTTCAGGTCGATCATCTCGCTCATCCACGGGAACGGGTTTTCCTCGTTCGGGTACAGCGGATCGAGACCGATCTGCTGGCAACGGCGGTTGCAGATGAAGCGCAGATAGCTCTTGAACATCGACGCGTTGAGGCCGAGCACCCCGCGCGGCATCGTGTCTTCTGCGTAACGATATTCAAGTTCGACCGCTTGCTGGAAGATCTCGCGGATTTCCGCGCGGAACTCAGCCGTCCAGAGTTGCGGGTTTTCGAGTTTGATCTGGTTGATCAGGTCGATGCCGAAGTTGCAGTGCATCGACTCGTCGCGCAGGATGTACTGGTACTGTTCCGCCGCGCCGGTCATCTTGTTCTGGCGACCCAGCGCCAGAATTTGGGTAAAGCCGACGTAGAAGAACAGCCCCTCCATCACACAGGCGAACACGATCAGCGAGCGCAGCAGCGTCTGGTCTGCCTCGAGCGTGCCGGTCTTGAAGGCCGGATCGGTCAGCACGTGGATGTACGGAATCAGGAATTCGTCTTTCGCGCGGATCGAGGAGACCTCGTGATACGCGTTGAAGATTTCGCCTTCGTCGAGGCCCAGGGACTCGACGATGTACTGGTAGGCGTGCGTGTGGATCGCCTCTTCGAACGCCTGGCGCAGCAGGAACTGGCGGCATTCGGGCGCCGTGATGTGGCGGTAGGTGCCCAGCACGATATTGTTGGCGGCGAGGGAATCGGCCGTCACGAAGAAGCCCAGGTTGCGCTTGACGATGCGGCGCTCATCTTCGGTCAGACCGTTCGGGTCTTTCCAGAGGGCGATGTCGCGCGACATGTTCACTTCTTGTGGCATCCAGTGGTTGGCACAACCAGCCAGATACTTTTCCCAAGCCCACTTGTATTTGAACGGCACCAACTGATTGACGTCGGTCTGGCCGTTGATGATGCGCTTGTCGGCGACGTTGACCCGCGCTTCGGTGGAAGCAGCGTGAGAAGCGGAAGCGGCGGGAGCGACAGCGATGTCGTTCGCGAACACTTCTTGAGCCGAGGGAGCGTGAGGAGCGGAACGCGTTCCGACTTGCGAACCGACAGCCGATCCCGCAGCGTTGCGCAACACATTCTGTTGCGTAGCGCTCGAGGGAGTTACGGCAGTGATCTCGTCATCCCAGTTGAGCATAAATGTCACCATCAATTTAGAACGGTTTGTACCATCTTTTCACGAGCGATAAAAGAGTTCGCTGATGAAAAATCCTGTTTTCGATTCGCGTTGCTACGTTCATACAACACTTTGTTCAACAGAGTGTGTGCATCACCTCATGTGAAGCGTGTTGAACGTGTGTCGTCGAGGTGCTTCGCGAGCTCGAAGAGCAACGTGTCGATGCGACGTTTCGCTGCTCTATCTATCTGTATTGCGGAGCGTGCTTGTAGCGTCTTGCGACTGCTGACTGTTGCCTCGCGTTGCTCGTCGCGGTGGTCCGCGCTTGCCTCGCATATGGCTGTTCGTCAGCGCTAGCGAGGTGAAGTTCAATGCAATGTCGAGCGATGCATCGGGCCGGCTGCGTTGATCGACCCATCGATCGAAGCGTTTGCTGCGCGCACTGTGTCGCGCGCTTCGTCTGGTGCTGCCGACTGCTGACTGCTGATTGACCGGGTCACGATGACCGCTTCAAGACTTCCGTGACCTGCCCTGCTTCGCTGCGTTGCGATGAGCGGCGCGCTTCGTATTTCACTCGCCGCGCCGTTCATCGACTTCACTTCTACTTCACTTGCTTCAGCTTCGCTGCTCGCTGCATGCGGGTCATTACCTACGACTCGTCAGCAAGCAGCGATCCTGCTTCTTGCCGACTGCTTATTGGCAAGCTTCGCACTCGTCGAAGCCAGGGTCGCCCGGACGCATCATGCACACCGGACCATCCGCTTCCGGCGCTGCTTCAACCGCGATTGCCGGCGCTGCCGCTGCTGCCTGAATGCCACCTGAAGCCGCGCCGCCGCTCGCGCCGAAGCCACCTGCAGCGCCGCCGGCAGCACCGCCCGAACCTTCGCCGCCGCCCGAGCTCACCGCGTTCAGCGCGCCGTGCGCCACCGTCGACTTCTCGACGTGCGTCGCCGCCATCGTGCGGAGGTAGTACGTGGTCTTCAGACCGCGCACCCAGGCGAGCTTGTAGATCTCGTCGAGCTTCTTACCCGACGCGCCGCCCATGTAAATGTTCAGCGACTGCGCCTGGTCGATCCACTTCTGACGACGCGATGCCGCTTCGACCAGCCACTTCGGATCGACTTCGAACGCGGTGGCGTAGATCGCGCGCAGGTCGGCCGGGATCCGGTCGATGCGCGAGAGCGTGCCGTCGAAATACTTCAGGTCGGCGACCATCACTTCGTCCCACAGGCCGCGTTCCTTCAGGTCGCGCACCAGGTAGTCGTTGACCACCGTGAATTCGCCCGACAGATTCGACTTCACATACAGGTTCTGGAAGGTCGGTTCGATACAAGCCGACACGCCGATGATGTTCGAGATCGTCGCCGTCGGCGCGATCGCGACGCAGTTCGAGTTGCGCATGCCGTAGGTGGCGATGCGCGAACGCAGTTCGGTCCAGTCCATCGACTCGCTCGAATCGACTTCCACGTAACCGCCACGCGCGTCGGCCAGCAGCTTCACCGAGTCTTGCGGGAGGATGCCGCGATCCCACAGCGAGCCGCGGTAGCTCGAGTAACGGCCGCGCTCCTGCGCCAGTTCCGTCGACGCGTAGTAGGCGTAGTAGCAAACCGCTTCCATCGACGTATCGGCGAACTTGACCGCTTCTTCCGACGCATACGGCGTGCGCAGCAGGTGCAGGCAGTCCTGGAAGCCCATGATGCCCATGCCGACCGGACGGTGCTTCAGGTTCGAGTTACGCGCCTTGGCGACTGCGTAGTAGTTGATGTCGATCACGTTGTCGAGCATGCGCATCGCCACGCTGACGGTGCGCTTCAGCTTGTCGTGGTCGAGCACGAGCGTGCCGTCGGCCTGTTCCTTCAGGTGAGCGACGAGGTTCACGGAGCCCAGGTTGCAGACGGCGATTTCGGCGTCGCTGGTGTTCAGCGTGATTTCCGTGCACAGGTTCGACGAGTGGACGACGCCGACGTGCTGTTGCGGCGAGCGCACATTGCACGGATCCTTGAACGTGATCCACGGGTGGCCGGTTTCGAACAGCATGCCCAGCATCTTGCGCCACAGTTGCGCCGCCGGGATCTTCTTGAACAGCTTGATCTCGCCGCGCGCGACCTTGTCTTCGTAAGCCGTGTAAGCCGTTTCGAACTCGGCGCCGAACTTGTCGTGCAGGTCCGGGCAGGTGGACGGCGAGAACAGCGTCCAGTCGCCGCCTTCCATCACGCGCTTCATGAACAGGTCGGGAATCCAGTTCGCCGTGTTCATGTCGTGGGTACGGCGGCGGTCGTCGCCGGTGTTCTTACGCAGCTCGAGGAATTCCTCGATGTCCAGGTGCCACGTTTCCAGGTACGCGCAGACCGCGCCCTTGCGCTTGCCACCCTGGTTCACGGCGACCGCCGTGTCGTTGACGACCTTCAGGAACGGCACGACGCCTTGCGACTTGCCATTGGTGCCCTTGATGTGCGAACCAAGCGCCCGCACGCGCGTCCAGTCGTTGCCCAGGCCGCCGGCGAACTTCGACAGCAGCGCGTTTTCCTTCAGCGCTTCGTAGATGCCGTCGAGGTCGTCGTCGACTGTCGTCAGGTAGCACGACGACAGTTGCGAACGGCGCGTGCCCGAGTTGAACAAAGTGGGCGTGGACGACATGAAGTCGAAGCTCGACAGCACGTTGTAAAACTCGATCGCGCGCGCTTCACGGTCGATCTCGTTGAGCGACAGACCCATCGCGACACGCATAAAGAATGCCTGCGGCATTTCGATGCGCACGCCGTCGTGATGCAGGAAGTAGCGGTCGTACAGCGTTTGCAGACCGAGGTAGCCGAATTGCAGATCGCGGTTGTTGTCGAGCGCGGCGCCGAGGCGCTTCAGGTCGAACTGCAGCAGCTTGTCGTCGAGCAGCTCGGCTTGCACGCCGCGCTTGATGAACTGCGGGAAGTACTCGGCGTAGCGCTCGCCCATTTCCGTTTGCGTGACTTCCTCTTCGAGGATCTCGCGGCGGATGGTGTGCAGCAGGATGCGCGCGGTGACCTGGCTATAAGCCGGGTCCTTTTCGATCATCGTGCGGGCAGCCAGAATCGCCGAGTCGTAGACCTGGCTCATCGGCACGCCGTCGTACAGATTCTTGACCGTCTCGGCGATGATCGGATCGGCGCTCACCGCGTCGCCCAGGTTCGAGCAAGCCAGTTCGATGATGCCGCGCAGCGCAGCCATGTCCAGCGGACGTGTGACGCCGTTGTCGGTCACGTTCAGACCCGGCGTGTTCGCCACGATCTGGTCGTCATGACCGCGGGCCTGCGTGCGCTTCTCGCGATACAGCACGTAAGCACGCGCGACGTTGTGCTCGCCGCCGCGCATCAGCGCGAGCTCGACCTGATCCTGAATGTCTTCGATATGGAACGTGCCGCCGTTCGGGCGGCTGCGCACGAGTGCGCGCACCACGTTCTGCGTGAGTTGCTCGACCAGTTCGCGCACACGCGCCGAGGCGGCGCCTTGACCACCGTTCACGGCCAGAAATGCCTTCGTCACGGCGATGGCGATTTTCGACGGTTCGAACGACACGACGCTGCCATTACGACGGATCACCTTGTAGTCGGCGAAGGTCGCTTGCGGCGCGAGCGCTTGTGCGCCTTGTGCCTGGCCGAAGGCCTGGCCAGTCGGTGAGCCCTCATACCGGGTCGTCACGTTGTCGGTGGTTTGCATGTGCAAAGCTCCTGGTCCTGGAAATGTTGCGGGAAGATCCGCGGATTAAAACGAACGCTGCGCCGCCGCGTGCGCAAGCGATGGGGTGCAGGAAAAAGGCCGGCTAAGCCGCGTGGCGGGATGCGACTGCGATGAAGCCTGATTCGAATTGGTAACGGTCTTCATCGTGTAGGTCGCGATCACTGGCTAAGCCCCTTTCCTGAATGTTTCTGGATGCTGCCGGTGGTCTCGCCGGCCGCGCCACAGGAATTTTTTTCGCTGCCTGGAATGCTTGCGGCGCCGTGCTCGAGAGCGGGGCGCCGCGGACTTATACACTCGGTTATGCACTCAGTTATTCACACGGTTATGCACAGCGGAACACAAGATGTAGTGCAGAACCGAATTTGTGGCACCAAGTATAGTGGAGATTCGAGACAGGTCAAATCGTTTTATTTGCTTTCGAAGTCTTGACTTTTGCTTAGCGCGGCGCGAAGCCGACTCCCCGGAGAACAAGGCGGCGCCTTGCTCTCCTCGCATCACGCGAAGTCGCGCGAAGGGTCGTTACGGCGCTTTGGAAAACTTGAGATAGGGGAAATACTGAGCGTCAAGCGACGTGTCGCGCTGCAGACGCGACCACTCGAAATGGGGCCCTGGATCGGTCTTGCGACCGGGGGCGATGTCCGAGTGACCGGCGAGCGCCTCGACCGGATAGCGAGCCTTGAGCGCGCTCACGAGGGCACCGAGCGTGCGGTATTGAGCCGCTTCGAAAGGCGTAATGTCGCTGCCCTCCAACTCGATGCCGATCGAGAAATCATTGCAGCGTTCGCGGCCGAAAAAATTCGACGGCCCGGCGTGCCACGCGCGTTCGTTGCACGACACGAACTGCTCGAGCGCGCCGTCGCGATGAATCACGAAATGCGCCGACACCCGCACGCCGCGCAGATGCGAGTCGTAGTACGGGTGGGCGTCGCAATCGAGCGCGTTGAGGAACAGGTCGGCGATCGCGGTGCCGCCGAATTCGTTGGGCGGCAGGCTGATGTTGTGAACGACGATCAGCGTCGGCACGGCCCCTTCGGGCCGCGCTTCGAAATTCGGCGATGGCAGTTTGCTTGCGGCGGCGACCCAACCGTCGGTGTCGACGGTGAACTCGACGCTCATCGAGCGTCGCGGCCCGTGGGTCGCGCGCCGTGACGCTGCGCGTGCGCGGCGCTGCAGAACGGCTGCCCGGCCACCACCACGGAATCGCTCTTCGGCGCGTGCACGCCGCATTCGACGCAACGGATCATCGGCTCGGCGAGTTGCGCCGGCGCGGAAGCGCGCGCGCCGCCGTTCGGACCATTCGCACCATTCGCGCCATTCGCGCCATTCGCGCCTTTGGCGCCCGCGGCGCCGGTGCCGCTGCGTTGGGACGCCTGCACGTCATGACGACGCAGCGCCTTCACCAGCCACTGGCCAAGGATGAACAACAGGATCAGCAGAAATATTTGTCGCATGGGGACACGCTCACACTACAGCTCGGTGCAACAGCACCTCGAAAACAAAACGGCTGCCGACGTACGCCAGCAACAGCGCGACGAACGACGCCAGCACCCAGCGCAATGCCGCACGGCCGCGCCAGCCGGAAACCTTGCGCGCGGTCAGCAGCGCGCCGAACATCACCCAGGAAAGAATCGCGAACACGGTTTTGTGATCGAGCCGCAATGCGCGATCGACCAGTTGCTCGCTGAACAGAATGCCCGACACCAGTGTTAACGTCAGCAAGACGAAACCCGCGCCGATCAAACGGAACAGCAGCTTCTCCAACGTCAGCAGCGGCGGCAGCGTATCGAGCCAGCTCGACAGCCAGCCGTTGCCCGCCGCGGCCCCGTGCCGCTGCGCCATGCCGCCGCGCATGGCATGCAGACGCCGCTCGACCAGCAGCATCAGAATGGCGTGCAGCGCCGCGATCGCGAACAGACCATAGGCGATGTTGGCGATCAGGAAGTGCAGCTTGAACATCGGCGCGGCCGAGTACGGCAGCACGCGCACGCCGTTGAACGCCAGCGGCAACAACGAGGCGACGCAGGCGAGCGGCAGGACCAGCAGACGCAGGCCGTCGAGCGGAAAGAAAAAGCTCTCGATCCAGTAGATGCCGGCGCCCAGCCAGAACATGGCCGACAGCGCGAACGCGAAACCGAACACCATCGCGTTCTGCGGGAAGATGGTGGTATGCAGCAGCACGCCGTGGGCGAGCAGCGCCACGAACAGCAGCGCGCGCCCCGAGCTGCTCATGCCCGAAGCGGCCGATGGTGCCGACACGGGCGCAGCCGCGGCGGGCACCGGCGGCACGCTTTCGAGCATGGGACGCATGGCGGCGTGCCGGTGCGAGCGCCAGCCGGCCACGGCTAAACCACCGTAGAGGAGCGCAGTGAGGGCATACAGTACAATATCCATATTCGAAGTTTACACTAGGCCCCTACTCCGCGACGTCTTCCGCTTCGCGCGCTGCCCGGGCCGCACTGTTCATCGCTCCCCATGCTCGACAATCTGACTCAACGGATGGCGCGCGTCGTCAAGACGCTGCGCGGCGAAGCCCGGCTCACCGAGGCGAACACCCAGGAAATGCTGCGCGAGGTGCGCCTGGCGCTGCTCGAGGCCGACGTGGCGCTGCCCGTCGTGCGCGAGTTCATCGCCAAGGTGAAGGAAAAGGCGCTTGGCGAGGAAGTCATCAGCAGCCTCTCGCCGGGTCAGGCGCTGGTCGGCGTGGTGCAGCGCGAGCTGACCGCGATCATCGGCGGCGACTACGAAGGCAAGGCGGTCGAACTGAACCTCGCCGTCACGCCGCCGGCCGTCATTCTGATGGCGGGTCTGCAGGGCGCCGGTAAGACGACCACCGTCGGCAAGCTCGCCAAGCTGCTGCGCGAGAAGTACAAGAAAAAAGTACTGACCGTGTCGTGCGACGTTTACCGCCCTGCCGCTATCGCGCAGTTGAAGACGGTGACCGAGCAGGTCGGCGCGGACTTCTTCCCGTCGGAGCCGGATCAGAAGCCGGTCGACATCGCGCGCGCCGCCGTGGATTGGGCCAAGCGCCACTATCACGACGTGCTGCTGGTCGACACGGCCGGCCGTCTCGGCATCGACGAAGTGATGATGCAGGAAATCGCCGCGTTGCACAGCACGCTGAAGCCGGCGGAAACGCTGTTCGTGGTCGACGCGATGCTCGGCCAGGATGCGGTGAACACCGCCAAGGCATTTAGCGACGCGCTGCCGCTCACCGGCGTGGTCCTCACCAAGCTCGACGGCGACTCGCGCGGCGGCGCGGCGCTCTCCGTGCGCCATGTCACCGGCAAGCCGATCAAGTTCGTCGGCGTGGCGGAAAAACTCGACGGCCTCGAAGTCTTCTACCCGGACCGCATGGCGAACCGGATTCTCGGCATGGGCGACATTCTCGCCCTCGTCGAAGAAGCGCAACGCGGCGTGGACGTGCAGGCCGCGCAGAAGCTCGCTGACAAGGTCAAGAAAGGCGGCGACTTCGATCTGAACGATTTCCGCGCACAACTCACGCAAATGAAGGGCATGGGCGGCCTGTCGTCGCTGATGGACAAGCTACCCGCGCAGTTCCAGCAGGCCGCCGCCGGCGCCAACATGGGCCAGGCCGAGAAGCAGATGCGGCGCATGGAAGGCATCATCAATTCCATGACGCCGCTGGAGCGCGCCAAGCCCGACCTCATCAAGGCCACGCGCAAGCGCCGCATCGCCGCGGGCGCGGGCGTGCAAGTGCAGGAAGTCAACCGCATGCTGAATCAGTACGACCAGATGCGCACCATGATGAAAAAGCTCAAGGGCGGCAATCTGCAAAAGATGATGCGCGGCATGAAGGGCATGTTGCCCGGCATGCGCTAAGCTTTAGCAAGACGGCGGCGCGCGCGTTCCGCGCATGGACCACGGAACGCGACCTGACTCCGGATTCGTGCGGGTTTATTCTGTACCGCGCGCCGCCGTCCTCACCCACACTATGTATACAGTCACCGCCCGTCAGACGTCATGAACCGCGAAGAAGCTCTCCACATTTTTAGCCACTCCGAAGAAATCGTTTCGGCCGACGACGTCAACGCGTCGATCAGCGGCATGGCGGCCGCCATCCGCGACGAGATGAGCGAGGACTTCCCGCTCGTGTTGTCGGTCATGGGCGGCGCGGCGGTGTTCACCGGCATGCTGTTGCCGCACCTCGATTTCCCGCTCGAGTTCGACTACATCCACCTGACCCGCTACCGCAACACCACCAAGGGCGGCAACGAGATGCAGTGGCGCGTGGCGCCGGCGGAGTCGGTGAAGGATCGCGTCGTGCTGGTGCTCGACGATATCCTCGACGAAGGCGAGACGATGGCCGCGATCCGCGACCGTATTCTCGCGATGGGCGCGAAGCGCTTCCTGAGCGCGGTGCTGTGCGAGAAGATCATTCCGAAGGCCAAGCCGCTGCGTCCGGATTATTGCGGCTTCGAAGTGCCGGACCGCTATGTGTTCGGCTGCGGAATGGATGCGAAGGGTTACTGGCGTAACCTGCCCACGATTCGCGCGCTGACTGAAGGCGCTTGATGCCCGTTTAAGGCCGCCGCTTTCGAGGCGGTGAATCGGTATAAGAAAAGCGGCTCACGGGCCGCTTTTTTTGCGCTGCGTTGCACTGCACGGGCCTGGATGCCCCGCCGGCTCCGGCATCACAGTTGATGCACGAACGACCGGATACCGCCGAGCATCATCTCCACCGAAATTGCCACCAGCACGAGACCCATCAGCCGCTCGAAGGCCATCATCGCGCGCTCGCCGAGCCACGCCTGAATGCGCTCCGCCAACATCAGCACGATCGCGCAGACGATCATCGTGACAGTCAGCGCACCGATCCACTCCAGCATCTTGCCGGGCGCCTGCGACGTCAGCAGCATCACCGTGGCCAGCGCCGACGGGCCCGCCAGCGCCGGAATGGCGAGCGGCACGATCAGCGGTTCGCCGCCGCGCGTGTCGCCGCCGAGCGGACCGTCCGGATGCGGAAACACCATTCTGAGCGCGATGAGGAACAGCACGATCCCGCCGCCGATGCGCAACGACTGGTCGGTCAGGCTCATCATGCGCAGAAAGCCGTCACCGACCACCATGAAGATCAGCAGGATCGCGAAGGCGATCGCCACCTCACGGAGAATGACGATCGTGCGCCGCTTCGGCGACACGCCGCGCAGACAACTGATGAAGAGCGGAATGTTGCCAAGCGGATCGGTGATCAGAATCAGCAGGACAGTCGCGGACACGAAGGTGTATTCCACCGTCCGCTCCGTTTAGCGCGCCAACGCTGCGCGAACCTTCCCGATCACCGTTTGCGCGGCGTCTTCGACCGGCAGCAGCGTCGCTTCAGCGTCGCGGCGGCCCTGGTATTCGAGCTTGCCTTCCTTGAGGCCACGGTCGCCGATCACGAGACGATGCGGCACGCCGATCAGCTCCCAGTCGGCGAACATCACGCCCGGGCGCTCGCCGCGGTCGTCGAGGATCACGTCGATGCCCGCTTCGACCAGTGTCGCGTACAGCTTATCGGCTTCTGCGCGCACGGCTTCACTGCGGTCGTAACCCATCGGGCACAGCACGACTTCGAACGGCGCAATCGATTCTGGCCAGATGATGCCCTTGTCGTCGAAATTCTGTTCGATCGCGGCGCCCAGAATACGCGTCACGCCAATCCCGTAGCAGCCCATTTCCATCGGCCGCGGCTTGCCGGTTTCGTCGAGGCAGGTCGCGTTCATCGCTTCGGAATACTTGGTGCCGAGCTGAAACACGTGGCCCACTTCGATACCGCGGCAGATGTCGATCACGCCCTTGCCGTCCGGCGACGGATCGCCCTTCCTGACGTTGCGAATGTCGGCGACGACCGGTTCCGGCAGATCGCGGCCCCAGTTCACACCGGTGGTGTGGTAATCCACCTCGTTCGATCCGACCACGAAGTCGCTCATGTTCGCGACCGTGCGATCCGCGACGACCTTGATCGGCTTCTTCGTGTCGATCGGACCGAGGTAACCCGGCGGCGTACCGAAGGTTTCGATGATTTCCGCCTCGGTCGCCATGCGGAAGTCGGCCAGACCCGGCAGCTTGCTCGCCTTGATCTCGTTCAGGTCGTGGTCGCCGCGCAGCATCAGCAGCCAGATGGTCGGCTCGGCGCCTTCGTTTTCCGTCGCGAGGATGATCGACTTGATCGTGCGCTCGAGCGGAATGTTCAGCAGTTCGGCCACCGCTTCGCACTTCGCCTTGCCCGGCGTGGCGGTCTTCTTCATCTCTTCGGCCGGCGCAGCGCGTTCCGCGTAGAGCGGCAGCGCTTCAGCCGCTTCGACGTTCGCCGCGAACTCGGAGGTCGGGCAATAGGCGATCGCGTCTTCACCCGTCTCAGCGATCACGTGGAATTCATGCGAGCCGCTGCCGCCGATCGAACCGTTGTCCGCCGCCACTGCGCGGAAGTCCAGACCGAGGCGCGTGAAGATGCGCACGTAAGCGTCGTACATCTTGCGATACGACTCGCGCAGGCCATCCATGTCCTTGTCGAACGAGTACGCGTCTTTCATGATGAACTCGCGGCCGCGCATCACGCCGAAACGCGGACGGATCTCGTCGCGGAACTTGGTCTGAATCTGGTAGAAGTTCACCGGCAACTGGCGATAGCTCTTGATCTGATTGCGCGCGATGTCCGTCACCACTTCTTCGTGGGTCGGTCCGATCACGAAATCGGACTGCCTGCGATCCTTGAAGCGCAGCAGTTCGGGGCCGTACTTTTCCCAGCGGCCCGATTCCTGCCACAACTCGGCCGGCTGCACCGCCGGCATCAGCAACTCGATCGCGCCTGCCCGGTTCATTTCTTCGCGCACGATGGCTTCCACCTTGCGGATCGAGCGCAGGCCGACCGGCAGGTAGTTATAGATACCGCCGGCGACGCGCCGGATCATGCCCGCGCGCACCATGAGCTTGTGGCTGACGATCTCTGCGTCGGCGGGAGCTTCTTTGAGGGTACCGATAAAGAAACGGGAAGCTTTCATTCAGATTATCCAAAAGCGGCGGCTCCGGAGGGACCGCCCGAAAGGTGAAAACGGTGGGGAAATCGACACAGATCCGGCTCTGAGCCGGCACGGTTTGCCTGACACCGGCACAACGCAGCCCGACCGCGGCGCCGAAGCCGCCGCGCAAAGCCTTTGCACAAGGGATAAGGCACGGAAAGACTGACAGGCTACCGCAAACGCGAGCCTTTGGCGGCGAATCGTTCCAATCTGGTGCGAATCGGTGCGTCAGGCCCGTTATCTGTTTATAATCAAAGCAATTTTAAAGGATTCGAAGGTGGTTGTATGCTGGATCGTGAAGGCTTTCGCCCGAACGTCGGCATCATCCTCTTGAACGCGCACAACGAGGTGTTTTGGGGCAAACGGCTCCGTGAACATTCCTGGCAGTTTCCGCAAGGGGGCATCAAGTACGGAGAGACCCCCGTGCAAGCGATGTATCGGGAGTTACACGAAGAAACCGGGCTGCTTCCTGAGCACGTCAAGGTGATTGGTCGCACGCGCGACTGGTTGCGTTACGAGGTGCCTGACAAGTTCATCAAGCGCGAAGTACGCGGTCATTACCGCGGCCAGAAACAAATCTGGTTTTTGCTCCGGATGGTTGGACGCGACTGCGACATCTGCTTGCGCGCCACCGACCACCCTGAGTTCGATGCGTGGCGCTGGAACGAGTACTGGGTGCCGCTCGACTGTGTGATCGAGTTCAAGCGGGATGTATATCAGTTGGCGCTGACGGAGCTATCCCGTTTCATGCGCCGGGCTGCGCCGCGTGCGGAAAAACCTGGCGGGCACCATGGGCCGCGCTATCCCCGGATAGCGTCGTCAATGGAAAGTCCACCGGATTCCACGGTAATGACGGTGACCACCGTGACCTCGGTGACATCTGTCAGCATCGAAACATCGGTTCACGCAACGATCGCGTCCGATTGCGGTCCGGGCTCCGGTTCAACGGCCGAGGTAGGCGCCGTGCCGGAGCACGAAGACGAATCGGCAGGCGAAACGGCCGGCTCGCTGTTCCGCCCGGGCGTGCGCAATTAACAACTCTGTGCGGCTGTCCACGCCGCCTCTCTCTGACGCGGCTCGACGAGCCGCGTCAGTGTTTCGAGGAAATCATATTGAAAGCACTTGCTCTCGTCGTGGCGTGCGTCGCCACCGGCGCCCTGCTGGCTGGCTGTTCGAGCGCCGGCAAACCTACCAATAAAGACGACAGCGCGTTTACCTATTTGCTGGACCGGCAGAGCAACTGGGTTGAGAACAAGGTGGACACCCTGCCGCCGCTGCCGCAAGACTCGAATCTGCTGCCTTTCGAAGTATCCGGCAATACACCGCTGCAGTTCGCGGTCGACCGGAACTCGCTCACCGTCGGTACGGACGGAGTGGTTCGCTTTACCGTCGTCGTCGCAAGCCCGAGCGGCGCTCGTAACGTAATCTACGAAGGGATTCGCTGCGACACCTATGAATGGCGCCAGTATGCGGGCCTGAATTCTGATCACGACGGCTGGGACACGACGGTTGCGAACAGCTTCACGCGCATCGAGAATGGCGCGCTGAACGCCTATCAGGCGGCGCTGTATCAGGATTATCTGTGCGCGAACAAGATGCCCATGGGGAACGCAAGCTCGATTCTGGAGAACATCCGCTATAAGCGCACAGCGAGTTCGTCGATCCACTGAACTTTGGATCCTGGCGGGTTGCGGGCGTAAAAAAAAAGCCGTTCCAGCTTTCGCTGGAACGGCTTTTTGTTTGCCGTGTCCCTGTTCCCGCGCCTGCGACTATTAGTGACTTAGACTAGCACCAGGTTGTCACGGTGAATCAGCTCCGGCTCCAGCATATAGCCAAGCACCGATTCAATCTCGCCGCTCGGGCGCCGCTGGATCAGCTTGGTTTCGGCGCTGCTGTAGTTCGTCAGGCCGCGTGCCACTTCACGCCCCGCAGCGCTCAGACAAGCAATCACTTCACCGCGAGCAAATGCGCCCTGCACGCCGACGATGCCGATAGGCAACAGGCTCTTGCCGCCTTCGGTCAGTTTTTCGACAGCGCCGTCGTCGATCACCACGTGGCCGCGCACTTGCAAGTGATCCGCCATCCATTGCTTGCGCGCCGCCATGCGCGCCGTGCGCGCTATCAACTGCGTGCCGATCGCCTCGCCCGAGGCCAGCCGTGACAACACATCCGCTTCGCGCCCGCTTGCGATCACCGTATTGGCGCCGCTGTGAGCCGCGCGCTTCGCGGCGAGAATCTTGGTGAGCATGCCACCGCGCCCCAGACTCGAACCGGCGCCGCCCGCCATGGCTTCGAGCTCCGGCGCGCCGGCATCGGCCTGCTGGACCAGAGTCGCAGCCGGATTCTTGCGTGGGTCGGCGGTGAAAAGCCCTTGCTGATCGGTCAGGATAACAAGTGCATCGCCCTCGATCAGGTTCGCGACGAGCGCGCCGAGCGTGTCGTTGTCGCCGAATTTGATTTCGTCGGTGACGACCGTGTCGTTCTCATTGATGATCGGCACCACGCCCAAGCGCAGAAGCGTGAGCAGCGTGGAGCGTGCGTTCAGATAGCGTTCGCGGTCGGCCAGATCGGCGTGAGTCAGTAGAATCTGCGCGGTCTGGATGGAATGCTCGGCAAAGCGGCTTTCGTAGACCTGCGCGAGACCCATCTGGCCGACGGCCGCGGCCGCTTGCAGTTCGTCGATCTCACGCGGCCGCTTGGTCCAGCCGAGCCGCTGCATTCCCTCGGCAATGGCGCCCGAACTGACGAGCACCACTTCCTTGCCTTGCGCGCGCAGGGCGGCAATCTGCGCGGCCCAGCGACCGATAGCAGCATGATCGAGGCCGCGCCCGTCATTCGTGACGAGGCTCGAACCGACTTTCACTACCAATCGCCGTGAATCTGCGATGACGGAACGCATTGTGCGCAGTCTCCAAGATGACGCGTGATGCATACCGGCAGCCCGTTCGGGCGCCGGCGCTCGAGCTTTTTATGCCTGCGGGTCGATGCCGGCGTCGTCTGCGGCGGCCGGAGCTTCCGGCTTCTCGCGGAAGCGCACGTCCGCGGCGAGATCTTCGGCTTCGGCCGCGCGCTGCGCATCCGAATGCGCGGCGATGTGGTCGAACACCGCGTAGCAGAGGTTTTCACAGCCCTGGCCGGTCAGCGCCGAGATTTCGAACACCGGACCGTCCCAGCCGAAGCCTTCGAGGAACGCCGAGACGCGCGTTTCGCGCTCGTCTTCGGGCACCATGTCCAGCTTGTTCAGCACGAGCCAACGCGGCTTTTCATACAGCAGCTCGTCGTACTTGCGCAGTTCGTTGACGATCGCCTTGGCTTCCGCGACGGGATCGACCGCGTCGTCGAACGGGGCGAGGTCGACGATGTGCAGCAACAAGCCGGTGCGCTGCAAATGCCGCAGGAACTGGTGGCCGAGGCCCGCGCCTTCCGCCGCGCCTTCGATCAGGCCAGGAATGTCCGCGATCACGAAGCTGCGGCTCGGCCCGACGCGCACCACGCCGAGATTCGGCGCGAGCGTCGTGAACGGGTAGTCGGCGATCTTCGGCTTCGCGTTCGACACCGACGCGATGAAGGTCGACTTGCCGGCGTTCGGCATGCCGAGCAGACCGACGTCCGCCAGCACCTTCAGTTCGAGGCGCACCATGCGGCGCTCGCCCGGCTTGCCGTCGGTCTTCTGACGCGGCGCGCGGTTCGTACTGGACTTGAAATGCAGGTTACCGAGACCGCCCGCACCGCCCTGAGCGATCTGCACGCTCTGGTTATGCTCGGTCAGATCGGCGATCAACTCGCCGGTCTCCATGTCGGTGATGGTGGTGCCGACCGGCATGCGCAACGTGATGTCGTCGCCGCCCTTGCCGTAGCAGTCCGCGCCGCGGCCGTTTTCGCCGTTGCGCGCCAAGTGTTTCTTCGCGTAGCGGTAGTCGATCAGCGTGTTGATGTTGCGGTCCGCGACCGCGATCACGCTGCCGCCCCGGCCGCCGTCGCCGCCATCCGGGCCGCCGAACGGGACGAATTTCTCGCGGCGCATCGACGCGCTGCCATCCCCTCCGTCGCCGGCGATGACTTCAATCCTCGCTTCGTCAATGAACTTCATGCGTAACTCCGTCCCGTGGTGTGCTGCCCGATGGTGCTGCTAGATTTGATGCTACTGGATGATGCTATTTTGCCGCGCCCGCCGCGCGCTGATCAATCGACCAAACGGCATAGGCGTGCTGGCGTGAGCGAAACATTCACGCCCATTCACCCGACGAAAACCGCCGGAATAAAAAAAGCCCCGCTAACTTCGCGGGGCCTTTTTCCGGTCCTGAAGCCCGTGCCTGAGTAAGCTCAGACTGCTGCCGGGACGACGTTGACCATGTGCTTCTTCGCTGCGCCCTTCGTCGAGAAATTGACGTGGCCGTCCGTCAGCGCGAACAAGGTGTGATCCTTGCCGATACCGACGTTTTCGCCCGGGTGCATACGCGTGCCACGTTGACGAACGATGATGCCGCCAGCGTTGATGGCTTGACCGCCGTAAACCTTGACGCCGAGACGCTTCGATTCAGAGTCGCGGCCGTTGCGGGATGATCCGCCTGCCTTTTTGTGTGCCATTTGATTTGCTCCTTAACCGTTGCGCTTACGCGTTGATCGCGTCGATGCGCAGTTCGGTATAGTTCTGGCGGTGGCCGCCATGCTTCTGGTAGTGCTTCCGGCGACGCATCTTGAAGATGGTCACTTTTGCGTGACGACCTTGCGACACGACGGTAGCCTTGACGGAAGCCCCACTGACCAGCGGCGTACCGAACTTAATCGATTCGCCTTCGCCCACTGCGAGAACCTGGTCGAGCGTGATTTCAGCGTCAATGTCTGCCGGTATCTGTTCTACTTTAAGTTTTTCGCCGACGGCAACTTTATACTGCTTGCCACCGGTTTTTATGACCGCGTACATTGAGAACCTCACTCTGTGTTCATTTTTCCCACGCACCGCGCGCGGAAACCCGTGATTATACATAGAGTTAGCTGCTCGGTCAAAACTCATTGAGAGGCGCCGCGCGCAGCGTCCGGCGCCTTGCCTCACGGCCTTGGTGCCCGGCTCTGCCGCCGCCCGGAACGCGCCGCGCCGCAGCCTGCGACCCGGAACTGTCGCGATTCGCCTTATAATTCGCGGCACTACCCAATTCAGCCATCATGTCGTCGACTGCCACCCCCTCCTCCAACGCCGCCAGCCTGCTCGCTCCGATCGCCGAAGACATGCAGCAGGTCAATCGCGTCATACGGCACCGTCTTGCGTCCGACGTGATGCTGATCAACCAGATTTCCGAGTACATCATCAGCGCCGGCGGCAAACGGCTGCGGCCCGCGCTGCTGCTGCTGGTGGCCGGCGCGCTGGGCGAAACCACGGGGCACCGGCATGAACTGGCCGCGGTCGTCGAATTCATTCATACGGCCACGCTGCTCCACGACGACGTGGTCGATGAATCCGACCTGCGGCGCGGCCGGCAGACCGCCAACGCGTTGTTCGGCAACGCCGCGAGCGTGCTGGTGGGCGATTTCCTGTACTCGCGCTCGTTCCAGATGATGGTCGGCGTGGGCAAAATGCGCGTGATGGAGATTCTGTCGGAGGCGACCAACGTCATCTCCGAAGGCGAAGTGCTGCAACTGCTCAACATGCACGACGCCGACGTGGACGAAGCCCGCTACATGCAAGTGATCCGCTACAAGACCGCCAAGCTGTTCGAGGCCGCGGCCCAGCTGGGCGCGGTGCTGGCCGGCTCGGACGCGAAAACGGAAGCCGCCGCGGCGGAATTCGGCCGGCGCATCGGCACTGCATTCCAGATCATGGACGACTGGCTCGACTACACGGGCACGGCCGAATCGATGGGCAAGAACGCCGGCGACGATCTTCGTGAAGGCAAACCCACACTCCCGCTGATCTATCTGATCGAACGCGGCACGCCGGATCAATCGGCGCTCGCGCGGGAAGCGATCGAACAAGGCGGCACGGCCCGCTTCGACACCATTTTCGAGGCGATCACGCGTTCCGGCGCGCTGGATCACACGCTCGAATGCGCGAAGCAGGAAGCGCAGGCCGCCGCAGCAGCAATTTCTTCATTTCCCGATTCCATTTTTAAAGAGAGCCTGCTAGAATTATGTTCTTACTCGACGGCAAGACAGTCTTGAACGAGACTGAAACACCGACTTAGTCTGAATCGAGTCTGCAGTACAAATCGGGGTGTAGCTTAGCCTGGTAGAGCGCTACGTTCGGGACGTAGAGGCCGGAGGTTCGAATCCTCTCACCCCGACCAGATTTTGTTTAAAAATCAACGGCTTAGCGAATTTTGCCGTTGCAGATGTACTACAGTAAGCTGTGTAGTACACACCCTTGATAAAGCCTTGCGAAACTCTTTTGTTCGCAGGGCTTTTTTCATTGCAACTACAACAACGCAATCATGTCCATAACTACAACAACAAACACGACATCATCCACTCAGGCAACGTCCAAAACCAACCGGACAGTGCCCATCCCAGCGACGCTCGAAAGTATCAAGGGCTATCCAGACAAGCTCAAGATCTACTTGATGCCTGCCAGTTCGCACTGGCAGGTCAGATACTACGACGGCCTCAAGACCATCAAGCGCAGCGCCAAGACTTCAGACAAGCGCGAAGCCATCACGTTTGCCAAGACATTGTGCCAACAGGTCATGGCAGGACAATTCACGAGCGCATCGCCAGCACATCAGACCGGTTTCGAGTATTGGACGCAAAAGATGCTCGAATCGCAGCAAGGGCGCGTCGATCGCAGGGAGTTCTCGGACGATGCGCATCGCAACGACAAGTACATGCTCGAAGCGAAAATCTTTCCGGAGTTCCGCAGCCGCCCCATCAAAGACGTGACGTTCGAACTACTAGACCAGTTCGTAATCAAGCTGAGCGCTGAAAAGCTCGATCCCTCGACGATCCAACGTTACGTGGGCATCATCAATAAGGTGCTTCAGTACGCAGCAAATCGAGGAGCAATCGACACGCTGCCCCGCTTTCCGAAAATCAGCAAGCAAGACAAACCACGCGCTTGGTTTAACCAATCGCAATACGAAAAGCTGTACCGACGAGCGAAGGCCCTTATCGGCACAGAACACGAGATTTCGTCACCAAGCGGCAACGGCAGACAGGACGAAACCCGCAAGCTCAAAATCACGGCCGACCTGTACAACATGATCGTTTTCATGGTCAACAGCTTCATTCGGCCGACTGACCTGAAGAACATGCAGCACAAGCATGTCGAAATCATCCGTGACGAGCACACGTACCTGCGGCTATCACTGCCTGAGAGCAAGAAGCACAGCAAGCCTATCGCAACGATGGAACGTGCCGTTGACGTGTACGAGCGCCAACGCAAACTGTACGCGGCGGACGATCTGGCAAAGCCGGATGACTACGTGTTCATGCCCCAGTACTCGAATCGAGACACCGCGTTAAAGCGCCTGCAGCAGCAATTCAACTTCCTGCTGGACGACCTCGGCATGAAAACCGATGCTCGCGGCAACGAGCGTACGATCTACAGTTTGCGTCATACCTCCATCATGTATCGCTTGCTCAATGGGGAAGGCATCGACATGCTGACGCTGGCCCGTAATGCCCGTACATCCGTCGAAATGATCGAACGCTTCTATGCCAGCGAGCTTACCGGCGAAATGAATATCGACGTGATCCAGTCGCAGCGCAAACGCAAGAACAAGCGAGAGGCCGAAGCAGAAGCACCGGATGGGAAAGCAGCCGACACGTCGAAAGTGAAAAGCAAGGCGGGCACGACTCCGGTAAGTCCGTCTGCCATGCCTGGGACCGGTAGTGGAGTACTGAACCTTCCGGCCAGTTCTATTCCACCGCTGTCGCTGTCGTAACTGCTCTTCGCGTGGCCGGACTTTTCGTCAAATCCGGCCTTTCCTTGATGCCGCTGGATTTCCGGAAAATTGGGTATTCGGATTCCGTGCTTGAGCACTTCTTGTGCGATGCAGGAGTCGCCACGTAAAGCGATCGTTGATTCGAAGGCACAGAACGGCCACTTTGAGACGTTCGACTGCTTCGCGCAAACGGCTGCTCCCGGATTAAACTTGCCCCCTAACGTCGCGTTCGTGTATCCCGATTGCGCGCATACCATCGTGCCATCGGCCCGCGCCTTTTTCGCAACACGAACGCTATCTCACATCAACAAGTTTCGCGGCCAGGCAGCCACGCAGGCCACGATAGCGTTCGGCCACCAACGAGCTTTTCTTCCGGTCGAATCGTCCCTAATTTGCGCGTAACATAGGGACGCCGACCGGACCTCGACACCCGTTTTGGAGACGCCTACATGCGACTTGCTGACTTCATCTCGCGAGACATGGAGCCGATTCTGGCGCAATGGGAGGCGTTCGCCGCCACCCTTCTGCCGGCGGCGGCAAACATGGAATCGTTGGCGCTGCGCGACCACGCGCAGCAGATTCTTCTCGCCGTGGCAAAGGACTTGCAGACTTCGCAAACCAGGGAAGCACAACGCGAAAAATCAATGGGGCGAGGGCCCACTCTGATCGACGCCACCGAAACAGCCGCGCAAGCCCACGCCCTTCTGAGAGCGAGGGCCGGCTTCAACATCAACCAGCTTGCCGCCGAATATCGCGCACTGCGCGCAAGCGTGCTTCGCTTATGGATCGACCATTGCGAGCCGGAAGCGGCTGATCTGGACGACATCATTCGATTCAACGAAGCAATTGATCAGGTACTTGCCGAATCGGTCACATTTTTCAGTGCACAGATCGAGCAGAACCGTAACCTTCTGCTTGGCATGCTGGGGCACGACATGCGCAGCCCTCTGCAGGCGATTCAGGTGACCGCGTCGTGTCTGGCAGCACTGAACGCCGGGGAGCAAATATCGGAAGCCGCCGGCCGCCTGATACGTAGCGGGGCCCGAATGCAGGCGTTGCTTGACGATTTGAGCGATTTCAATCGGACCAGACTGGGCTTGGGCATCAACGTCATACCCACCAGTGTCAATCTCGCGGACGTGCTTGCCGACGAGCTGGACGAGTTGCGCGCGGTTCATCCTGACAGGCAGATTGAGCTGCACGTGAGTGGCAATTCACAGGGGGTCTGGGACGGCCACCGCCTGCAACAATTGATCGGAAATCTTGTACTCAATGCCATTAAGTACGGGGCACAAGACACTCCAGTGCACGTGACAGTGACTGGCGACGTAGCACTTGTTCGTATCGACGTCAGCAACCGCGGACCTGCGATCGATCGCGCCACGCTGGCGCGCATTTTTGATCCCTTGATGCGGGGTCCGGACCATCAGAGCAAAGACGACAGGGCGGATGGCCTCGGACTGGGACTCTATATTGCAAGCGAAATCGCCAAGGCCCACCACGGTGCGATCGAAGCGCGGTCCGGCGAGACAGAGACCTCCTTTTCAGTGTCACTCCCACGTGCGGACGACGCGGGACGAGGGGCTGGATAATTGACCCGATGAAAAGGCAATATCGACCTGAATCACTTGGCGGAGAGTCTTGAACGCTACCGTACAGACGTTCCCTCTGTGCCGTGAGACGCTGTCGCTTCCTACGTGCATCCGGCAATCGCGAGTCGCCCGAGCGGGTTTGCGGACCCGTTGCAGTTGGCAGAGCCCCCCCCGGTCCTTGTTAGGAGCGGGCGCCAAACACCACTGGATTTCTCGGGCTGACCGCGATCCGGAAGTCAAAAGAGGAAGCATCATGTCGGCGCAGAGAATCTCCTACCGGCGGTATCTGGATATTTCCTGTAAGCGTCGCTCAGCCGTGAGCGATCGAGATATGAACCGCCCTCGCCGGCGAGCCGCCATCGCTTTTTCAGACAACGTTCCGCTGACCCACGGCCATTTCGACCTGTCGCAGAGCAGGGTCGAAATTTTGTTGACGATTGCGCACGAGCTGTTCAATCGTTTGACCCCACTGCGACTCGCGGTTCAAACCCTCCGCACGGCATCTCCGGATCAGCCAGAGATACTCGGGGCGATTGACACGATTGACCGGGAGATTACCAGGATCGCGAGCCTAGCAGAGGATTTGATGGGCCACGTCTTTTCAGGCGAAAGGTTTGCCGACGTAAACGCACCACGCCAGGGCTGACGGTCGGGGCAATGCGCAGCGACATTCTTGCCGTTTGTTCGACGCGCTCACACGGCTTCGTTACGTGATCCTGTCAAGACGACGCCTACGCATGCCGTGCGGTGCGGATCAGATGCCTGGGAGCGAAACACATGACGAACGAACATCGTGCCAAAGAGAATCACTTGCTCAGTGTTCTTCCGGACGCAGAATGGGCGCGTCTGGCAGCGCACCTGGTCCCTGTCAATATGCCCCTGGGGCAGGTTGTGTATGAGTCTGACGCAAACGTGGAGAACGTCTATTTTCCGAGGACGGCAGTTGTATCGATGCTGCACCTGATGCATGACGGAACGCCCGCAGAAATTGCGATCGTGGGTAACGAAGGACTCGTTGGGATCGCGCTTTTTATGGGTGGAGAGACGATGCCAAACAGGGCCATCGTGCAAAGCGCCGGGCAGGCATATCGCCTGGATGCCCGAATCCTGAAGGAGGAATTCGACAGAGCTGGTCCGGTGCAGCGGCTATTGCTACGCTATACCCAGGCATTGATCACGCAGATGGCCCAGACGGTCGTTTGCAACCAGCATCACTCGATGGACCAGCAAATGTGCAGATGGCTGCTGCTCAGTGTCGACCGCCTACCGCTGGACGAACAGAAAATGACGGTTGAACTGATTGCGAACATGCTTGGGATCCCAAGGGCCGGCATGACCGAAGTGGCAATGAAGCTGCAGGATGCCGGGTTGGTACGATGCAGCGGTAATCATGTTGAGGTGCTGGATCGGCCGGGACTCGAAAAGCGCGCGTGCGAATGCTATGGCGTGGTGAAACGGGAGTTCGACCGACTGTTGCCCGATATACAGGCGATATAAAGGTTCTGGCCTGGTTCGCCTGATGTTGGCGTTACTCGCTGCGGTCTGTCGCTGGGCGCGGATCGTTCGAGCGAGTATCCAGAGTGGCCGAGCCGCAGAGCGTCGCATTTTGATCTGCGAGCGTCTCATACTAGCGTGAGATCGGACGACCGTGACGGTAGGCTGGCTGAAGTGGGTCGATAGTTGCCCGATACTCCACACATGCCCATGATGTTCGCTTCTCGCAACGCAACATGCTTGTGAACATCAACCGCTGAATCCGGATACCCGGAAAATAGCAGCGTAGCTAACATTTCCCCTACGGCAAACCAGACGTGCAGCCATGCGCTTGGCCGGTCTGTTCGATACCTGCGCAACTCTGCATTCAAGCAACCCGCCAGAACGCCGTTAATCACATGCAGTCGGTTCGACCGACGACCATCTGAATGCGCATACATCACTTCTGGCGTTCTTCCTTGCCCCAACATCCACCCAACACATTAAATGGCATCCAACACGTCAACAGATAATCGCGAATCACACAACGAATCGGCATGCGAGGCAATGGCCTTCCAAGTGCTCAATCAACTGTCGGAGATGTACGAAAGCCTCGGCATCGATAAGACTGCTGCGGATTTCAAGCCGGACATCATCGATCAGCTCGTGGCAGCGGAAGCCGACCCGAACGACATTGAAGACGGCTTTGCCGACCGCGATGTCAGCAACCTAGACATGATGCACCTCTCGTGTGCGTATGCTCTTGGCGCGCTCGCGTCATTGGCCGAGGCAAACCGCGAAAATTCCTGGCTTGGGATCGCTCACGCACAGTATTGGATGGGCGTTGCATTTGGCATCGGATTCATGAAAGCCTTTCGCAAGCAAGCACTGTCTGAACGAGGCTCGGCAGGTGGACTTGCTCGTAGCGCCAAGTTCGAGCCGTTAAGGCAGCATGCCCGAAAACTTGCTTCGGAGGGCAACTACAACTCCAGGCTCCATGCTGCCATGAAGTTGGAAAAGGAAGTTATCGCCGAAGCGAAGCGCTTGGAGATTGAGGTAAAGAGCGAGACGCTCTACCGCAGAATCTATGACTGGCTGAAGGGCATGACCTTCAAACGCCATCAAGGCAAGAAAAATTAGCCACTTGCTTGCCAAACGGAAGCGAACTTTTACCGTTTGGCAAGTACGCGGATATCATCGAAAACCGCTCCGCAATAAAGTAGAACCGTCGATTCACTGATCGGCAAATTCCTCAACTTTACAGGAGCATTTTCATGAGCGACACGACGCAACAGACCGAAATCATCCGCCTCGCGGAGTATCAATCGCCGGTACCTCTGGCGCAAACGATCACGGCACTCGAGACCCGATTCACGGGCGCGCACAACGCATTGCACGAAACCCTCCGCGACATCTACGGCACCCACCTTGCCTACATCGTGAACGCGGCGCCAGAAGAACGCGAAAAGAATCGCGCAATTCTGGACGAGGCGTGCAAAGCTAAGCAAATCGGTACGAACGACCAGACTACCGACCTGCACAAACTCGTCAAGCTGGTTGTCACCGTGAGCCCGCAACTCACGTCCGGATACGTGCATGTCTTCTCTGTCGCGCAAGCACTGAAAAAGACCCCGGGTGAATTCCTCAAGTGGCTCAAGGAAGCAGGTGGCATCGAAGCCGTGCGCAAGAAGTTTCTCGCGGACGGGGAGATTAACCTCAAGTACGTCTCCGGCTCGAAGCGCGAAAAGAACCGCTCGGACAAGGTTGCCAGCGCCCGTGATGCCCTGCAAGCGACACGTTGCATTATCGACGCGCCTGCACTCGCGGACGCGGATCTTGATCCAGTGGAGAAGCCGACTGAGTACGTCGCCATCGTTGTGCGTAACCCGGACGGCAGCATCGATATCAAGGGGTTCGTCTCCAGCAAGAGCCTGATCGATTCCGCATACTTGGAGCATGCCGCCGAACAGACTCAAAAGACTACGTCCGATACCAGCGGAACACCCGCTGCAACGGTAGCACAGGCTGTCACCCAACCTCCGGCCAAGGTGCCCGCCGAAGACCTCACAACCATCGCGGACGCACTGATCGCTGTTTAATCCATCCGGTGGTCAGGATGACCTTGACCACCATTTACATAGGAATACGAAATATGAATCTCAACACCATGATCTATCCGTCTGCTTCCGCAGAATCCACAATCCGTATGCTCATCACACCCGGGCACTCATTTCCGGGCACGAAGCGGAACGGCATCATCCTCCACGGCCCGTTCGGTACAGGGAAGTCGAGCTGCGCAAAGCTCCTGCCTGCTGACATCGAAGCCAAATACTCGACGCAGAAGCCGAACGTGCGTCACGAAAACTGTATGGCCGGAAACAACGGCGTCGGCCTGATCGAGTCCATCGATAAACAGAGCAAAGGCTACCCTCTAAGCGGGAGCTTTCACTACGTCATTCTTGACGAGGCCGACAATCTGACAGCGGACGCGATGAAACAGCTTAAATGCGTCATGAATTCGGTTGACGCAAACGGCCTGTTTACTACGGCCTTCATCATGACGACAAATCACCTCAACCGTATTGACGCGGGCGTAAGATCGAGAAGCCACTGCATTCCGTTCGCGCCGGAAAGCACGGACGTCTGGATTCCACTTGTCCGAAATCTGCTCGACGAACACGGCGTACCGAATGTCAGCAGAATCACCGACAGCTACATTCGAACCAATGTCATCGCCAAGGGCAACGATCCCCGCTCCATTCTCGCAAACAGCGAGATCGTAGCGATACAGCTAAAAGCCGCGATTGTCCAACGTCAAGCGCAAGTGCAGGCTCCCGCGCCCAGGACGCCGTAAGCCAGTACCAGGCCTGTCCCGGCATTACTTTGATTGGACAGGCCTGTACGCCCAGCGATAGGTTTGACCTAGCACATGGATCAAGCGACGATCCGCCTGAGTCCACCGCATCAACCTTTTCTTGATGATCCAGTAACCCCTCGCTACCCTCCTTATATCGATGCGTCATGCATCTGGCATCGTTGAAGTCAACGCAGATATAAGATCAACATCCACAGCTTGGAGTTACATGTTCGCGATCACACGCTTTCACAATTTCATGTCGCTGTACCAAGGCCGGTATGCAACCGCCCTCGCGAAAACGCTCAATACTTCCGTATTCGCGGCGAAGGCGCTGGACATCGGGCTTTCCACTGGCGAAATCTCGCTCGACAAGTTGCACCCGCTGCTCGGGTGCAGTCGCGGTCAGGCAGTCGGCGCTGCGTTCGACCTACACGAGCAAGGTCTAGCCGAGGACATCGAGTCCACGAAAAATCGGAACGGCGAGTATTTCCTCGTTCCCATCGATCAGCGATGCCAAGCCGCTCGGCTATATCGTGCCAAACTGGAGAAACTCAGCCGAGATATGGGCCTGTACGATGTCCTTGAGAAAGCGTTGCCATCCTTGCAGGTGATTTTCATGGAAGCGCTAACTGCAATGGAGGCCAAACGTATCGGGCATTGACACCCGGCTCACCAACGCGAGCGCTCAACGTTCAAGGCGGAAGCTATTCCGAGCCGTCGCTCGTAGGTCACACGCCGCCGATCGTATAGGGCAGTAGTCGGCCAGGGCGCGACCTTCCTCGGATGCGGCGTCCGGACGTTCACATGACCGCTCCAGAACAGCAAGCGGTCATACATCCCGGACGATATCACTCACCAGAGCCTCCGCCGTTCTTCCCCTCCGGACCCATTCCGTCGCCCACTCTCGGACGGCCCCCATCCCGCTCATCGTTCGGGTCGATGCCCTTCGCCAGCAGCGCGTCCATATTTTCAATCTGGCGATGCGCACCTTCGATCGAGTCAGTCGGAAACGTCCCACAGCTATAGCGACGCTCCTTACCAGCCCACCTCCCCTCTGTGTGTGGAGAGACGTAAGAAATAGACATCCGCGCAGTTGCTCGGTCGCCCAGCAGGACTCGCCGCTCAAACTCAAGACCGAACTTGTCGAGAAGGTGATTGGCCCCTTTCTGATCGGCCAACCAGTCGTAAATGTCCGAGTCGGAATAGAGAATCGTTCCGCGTTTTCGCTCTGCCATAAACCAAAATCTCCTTATTACAAAGAAACTCCAGATTGATCGCAAGTCGTCAGGATTCCCCCACACCAACTGCGAGCAGGGTGGAGGGGAATTATCCTATCGATTTACAGATTTGTAACTTAAGTGCAACTCTATCGCGCGCACATCTTCCAGCGCTACCGCGTCCACCGCGCCTCCGCCAGTTCCGCGCCGAAGATGCGATTGAAGTTCGCAGACACGACCACGCGCGCTCGATCACCAAGCCGGCACACGCGCATGTCGCCGTTCACGGGGTTTTGCTGGCGTCTCCGAAAACGACTTCGAACACCGGCTCCAGATCGTCTCCGTGCACCAGTACACAAACTCGCGACTGTCATCACTGGTCGGCGTCTTGCCTTCACAACTCCCGATGCGTCGCGGAAAGTGCTGACGCCGGATTTCAAGCGCTCGCGTTTCGGACCCTAATAGACCTTTCGGTTATCATTTGTGGCTGCCCGGGCCGTGGCGGCGTTGATCCAAAAATCAAAAAAAAGGGTGAGATTGTGAGAGCAGTCGTTATTAGCGCGTTAAACATTGTGATGCCGGTGCCGCATAGTCCTGAACGCTACGTTGAAATGTTCAGGAAGGCATACCGAACCAAGCGGGTGGTCAAAATCCGCGGCCAGTTTGCTGGAATATTGGGGGCCTTCGACGGTCGAGAGGAAGACGGCTTCTACTACGGGGAAGTTTACAAATTTTACGATTTGAAGCTTACGGGCAAGTGGCTGAACATGCTCCAGCAAGCGCCAGCGGAAGAGCAGGATCTGGCGGACCTCAAGGTCCCGGAACATTTGAAGCCCGGATTGGAGGCATTCCCGTTCCTTTTTCATGCGCCAACGCACAGGCTGTTTTTCATTAGTCGCGAGACCAATGAACACCTTGGGCCGGTCGACGCGGGAAGATATTTTCGGGAGCTGTTGAATCAGCCTCGACTCGTCGACCAGTACGGGCAAGTAAACGTTACGGTCATACCCGATGCCGATTCACTTGAACGGATCCTTGGTCTGCCGGATCTCAGAAAGTTGCACATCGTCATCACCCCGCCGAACCCTGATGACTGGCACGATCTTGAGCAGGAAATCAGAGACCGTTTGGCGGAGCAAAATGCGGCCACAATGGTAACGGTCCTCGTTGCAGAAAAAGGTGAATCTCTTGTTCCGAATGGTCCGACGCGCATGCTCTCCGAAGTAGCGCAAAGCAATGGCTACGTCGAGGCCAGGGGAGCCGTCGAAGGCGGGAAGGTTTCGACATTTTCGACAAAGCAACATCCCATGCTCGCCCCGTCGCAGTACGATCCGGACGTAGAAACAGTTCGGACGGCTCTGCTAAACGTTGCGGAGACACATCTCGCCCGAATTAGACGACCACGGCCGGCCAACAGAGACTAACTGATGCTACGTGATCTCAAGAGATCGTATAGCGGCGTCGCAGAGATATTCGCGCGGTATTGGACCGCATACGGAGGGGCAAAGGCTGTATTTTTGTCCCCGTATCTGCACGCGTCGATGGTTCTGACCGCCCTGCTCGGCCATCTATGGGTGGATGCTGCCTGGTGGGGAGACGCAATTGCCTCTTTGCCAACCATGATCGGGTTTGCGATCGGGGCGTATGCGATCGTGCTCGGATTTGGCGACGAGAAGTTCCGCTCGTTGCTTACGCAACGGAGGGATGGGAAAACAAGTCCGTATGTGACGATCAGCGCTTCCCTAGCCCATTTTATAGTCGTACAGTTGGTCGCGTTAATCGCAGCCTTGATCGGAAAGGGACTGGATTTTGGCCTGCGCGAGGACCAAGGAGTCGGAGCACTAGTATTTCGTGCGGTAGGTAGCGTCGACTTCGTTCATGAATGGATCGCGCCGATCGGAAATTTCTTGGGGTTTGCGCTATTCATCTATGCCATCCTTACTGCGCTCGCGACCGCGATGGCAATATTCAGACTGACGACGCTGCTTGAGAGAGAAGCGCCTGCCAGGGGTAGCGCGCGTGAGCGTCCAGCGAATGCGGCGAACGAACCTACAAAGAATGACCAGAAGTGATCAATGCAAGACCAGCACGGTTTGATGCGAGCTTGCACACCCCCAACTTCGTTGCAATCGCGCCGCCGCAAGCTGACGTCGAAATACAGAGCTGGTCGGGAACGTGCTGTTCGGGATCGAGGTTTCAGACGGATCGAATCAGCCAGTCCGACCAGCAATCACACGAGGTCCACGGCTTTGCGCTGCATCTCGTCATTGACGTCGATATATGCTTGCGTAGTCGAGATGTTGCGGTGCCCGGCGAGCGACATGAGCACGCGAACACCTACGCCTTTGTTCGCCAGATTCGTGATGAACGAGCGCCGACCTGAATGGCTGCTCGCGCCTTCGATACCTGCTTCCTTGTAGAGCCAGTAGAAGTACTGGCACAGCGTGTTGGCCGTGAAACCGGCCCGCTTCTGTGTATAGAACAACGGCCTGTCTGGCTGTTTCTTCTTCAAGCTCGCAACATACGCGGCAAGTTCGCGCCGCAGCTTTTGCCCGAGAAATACCGTGCGTGCATGACGGCCCTTGGTCTGCTCAGGAGCAAGTCGAATTTCCGACTTGATCGAGCCATCCGCGTTGACCACGTCCCCAACAAGCAATGCAGCTACTTCTCCGACCCGCATACCGGCCCAATGCGTCAGTAGCAACATAGCCCGGTTACGTAGCGCATGCCTACGTAGCGAGATATAGGTCAGTACCTGCTTGAGTTCCTTTTCAGTGAATGTCTTGGCCTGCTTCATGTGTTTCCTCTAAACAAATGAATTCCTTGTTCCAGAGGATGTATTATTTAGTTATACGAATCAATAGAAGAATGACGCGTTGTAGGTATCAGAAGAAACGAACACCTGCGTGAAGAACAAAGGTTTTTGCTATTTGCTTTGGTTTCGTGTTGCGGTCGCGCCGAACGCATTGGTTAAACCAATCGACGAGGTATCAGTGATGGCGTATTAGTGACTTTCCGTTCCGCCATGTGTTCCGCGTTCGTATGCAGATCACCTGTCTTCTATATCTGGACCGTCATCCGTTCCTTGTCTAACTTCCCGTCAGTCGTTGGTTCCTCGTCAGCTACCGTAACTTCTTCGAGGTATTTCTTCACGAAATCTATAGCCATAGGAATTCATTAAAGAGCATTGCGTGGTGCTCTTCGAAGTGAAAGCTGCGAGGACGATTACGTCAGCAACGCAGCATGGACTACTTGGTGGGGTCTTGCTTTATTGTTATCGGCTATCAGGAACGTACACATTCCCGTAGTCAACGCTGTCGGCGTTGCCCATGCCGACTTCCTTCGTGATGTAGTTGAGCCAGTCATCGCCGTACATTATCTGCACGTCGATCTGCTCGTTACCGAAGCTGGTTTTCCGCCATGCGTTACGTATTGCCTCGACTATCTCCTCATGGCTCTTTTCCTCACGGAAGTTTCCCATGACGCAGTGGTAATGCAGGTTCTTTCCGGTCGCCACACCTTCCAGCACAGGAATCACGTAGTGGCACTTCGGCCCATTCCCGTACATGCTTCGATTCAGGCGACTCATGAAGTGTCGGAAGTTTTTTCGCGCTTCCTCAGCAGTCAACGTTTGGACTGTCTGCCCTTTGTCCGTTCCGACGATTCGATACTGTTTCATCGTGAGCGTAACGGCATGCGTCATCCACGATCGGTAGCCAAGCATCCAGTCGCGTGTCGCTGTCTTTATATCTGTATTTTTCGTCATAGCCGTATTTATGCCGGCCACGGCGTAACCTGACGGTTAGTGTCACAATCCTATTGATTTCATTGGCAAGCGGCTACATCCTGGATTGCACCAAATAACTCAGGAGTCCAATATGAGCACGCTTACTAGCCTGAAACTCGTCGCCGCAAAGCGTCCCGGCTCGCTGCCGCAGATCGTGCAGCGTCGTAACCGTCTGATCTCGAAAATCTGGGAACAGACAGAACTCGCCAAGGCTCAGCAAGCTGGCACGGCGTTTCGGCCGACTCTGTTCCGTTCGGTGAAGGACGCAGAAACCGGCGGGCGCCGTAACGTGGAAGTGCAGAAGCGTGTGCGTGCTTGGTGGTGGACTGCCGAAAACGGCAAAGTCTGCATGCACGTCCGCTACGGAACGAAAACTCTCGAACTGGCAAAGGGCAAGACGGCCATCGAGATCGGTACGCTCGATGACCTGATCCCGACACTTGAAATGCTCAAGGTCGCAGTCGCAGCCGGCGAACTCGACGCTCAAATCGAAGCCGTCAGCGGTCAGATGCGTACGGGCTTCGTTGGCAAATGAATGCGCTGGGGACTGCTTGACCCGGCAGTCCTTGTTCGCAAATCGGCGCGAATACTTCGTTCCCAAACCGGTTCCAGTTGTATTGCTTATCAGTGCACATCTGTGCTTGCATTACATACTGGGCGGGCGCAACGCTATAGGAGCCGAATGTGGTTGGAGGCTTCTTGAAAAAAATGGCGGCCTCCATGGCCATCCTCACTTGCCGAAAAATTCAGAAAATTGTTTGAAAGACGGGCATTTCCTCCGAACAGAACCGACGTCGAGCCTTTCGGCAATCAATTTGTTATGTACGCTGTTGACATATGCCGTGGTCTTGTTCGATAGGAGCCACACCTTGTCACGGATATATTCTTTCGGCGAGGGAATCGTCTCGGGATGGTGGACCGCTTTCAGTTCCTTTTGCAGATTCAGCGCTGACGTGATCGCGGAAACATCGCTCAGTAACCACGCCTCCAGTTCTTCCGCGGGTATTACAACAGCTTGCGTAGAAGCTGTGCTCTTTTCCAGGATTGCCTCTAGGGTCGTTCTAAGCGCTTTCGCATCGTTACGATCCAAATCATGAACGAGCAAAATTTTTGTGCATCCCTTATGCGCCAGATCTTTGCACCACCCTGGGGTCTTCTTCTTGAGTGGTCCGCAACCTTTGCCTGTGAAGTGCGCAGTCGAAACGGGCTTGCCCGTGATTTTTCTGGCTAACAATTTCAGCACTTCGACGTCGCTCGGATCCTCGGCGATAATGCCAATCTTCGCCGGCATTATGATAGCCCTCCGCTGCGCCAATATTCCCCGAGCGAACCCGTTTCCGCGAGATAGGTATGAAGGGCACGCTTGGCATCCTTCGTCAGCCAATTGTCAAGTTGCTTTACTTGGGTGCCGTTGCGCGCCATTTCGACTACGAAAATATTCTCTGTTTCGAGTTGATCGACGAGCAGATCGGAGTGCGTCGAAATGAAGGTTTGCTTGGTTTTTGAGTAGGCTTTTAGAGTGTCGACAACGCGTGAGAGGAGGCCGTGATGCACGCAGACCTCTGGCTCTTCGACCATGAGCAACCGGCTTGAATCAGTAATTATATAAAAAGCAAGCGCCAGCGTTTTAAACGTTCCCTCAGAGAGCTGGTTGAACGTGATGTAAGAAGATCCAATCTGTACTTTTGGAATTACAAGTGTCTTCCGCTTCCTGACCTTCTTTACCCCGCCTCCACTGCGAACTTCCGCCGTAGAAGAACTGAGCTCGATCTCTTTCCACGTGATGCGGCTAAGGAGTCCAAGTTGTTGGCGCGAGACAAACCTACAATAAGCATCATACAGTGCTTCGTTTAGCACCTTTAGCCGGTACAGATCGTAGATGAAACGCAAATGAGGTGCCGACGAACCGTACGAGTCTGCTAGACGGCCGTCCTCATCAACTTCGAAGCTGCTCGGACATCGAACAGGATCAGTGAAGCGCGAGGCACTATAGTAGGTGATCCCTGCGCGAAAATCGGCGATCGACGAAACTGCGTCGACGATTGTTGGGTCCCGCATCAAATCGATTCCCGACCGATCGATATCCATTTTGCTGACCTGGCCAAACCGAGCTTCGCCGTTGAACAAGAAAAAATCTTCTTGATAATATTGCGCCTTTGCGCTATCGCGGAAAAATTCGATCGGTGGTAAGTTTCGCCACGATTTTGAACCAGTGATACTCTGAAGATTCCAAGCTTCCGAAACCGCAACGAGTTCGTCCCGACGTGTGGATTCCATAATGCTGAAGCGCATCCTTAATCCAATTCGCTTATCGTTTCCGCCAAGCCTGAACCAAGCAGTAACTTCCGAGTCCGCCCCCTTTCCAAGCTGTTCAAGTGCTCTCTTATTGAATCGCCCCTGCTTGCTGTTCAACAAGCGAACGGCTTGCAAAATGTTAGTTTTCCCTGCTCCATTGACCCCGATAAGGGCCGATAGGTCCTTATCGGGCGCAAAGCTGGTCGATAGGCAAGATCTGTAACCCTTGATTTCAAGTTGCTCAAGGCGGACATCTTCCGCTGTTCCGTTTGGCGCCATTCTTATCGCTCGTTTTGATACTAGGAGGAGTAAAGCACCCGACCGTAGCAAAGGTTGGCAGCATTATGCCGCATGGTCAGGACTGTTCTTCTTCGATAGGTCTCTGCGTATGTCGGTGCCCGCGCGACTACTACCTCTCTGGTTGACGGCAAATGCAGCGAGCTTCTTTAGCACGATGTGAAGCGACGAGGCCTCGGCAACGCATCGGGTCGACTACACAATAAGCCGTGGGGAGACAATTGCCCTCGGCTCTACCTCGATCGCGTATTCCAGCCGCATAAATACTTGCACAACCGAGGAGACTTATTACCGTGAGATACGAAGAAATCCTGACCCGCTCCGATCTGCGTGAAGTCAAAGACCTTGAGACGCAGCGTATCGACGCGCAAAAGCTAGCGGCCAAGCGCCAGACGGTCGCCGCCAAGCGCGCCGACATCCAACATAAGATGCAGAAGCTGCAAAAGCAGCTTGCTGATCTCAACGCAAAACCGATCTAGGGGCAGCGAGCGGACGGCAGCAAAAGAAGGGCCTGATCACTCGTCATTCGTGTGTACTGTGTAAACACCGGGCGCTCACCAGCTTGAAGTGACTGCTGCTGCTTGACTTGATAATGTTTAGTTATGTAGATTGCTGACTTTAGTACTTTGTGTAGTACTTGATGGAAAAATCTTTTAAAAACAATGCCAATCCTGATGTTCCGCATTCTTCGGGACGTAGAGGCCGGAGGTTCGAATCCTCTCACCCCGACCAGATTTGCCTTGTTAGTTCAAGGCTCGAAAAACCGCCCAGCTTGCTCGGCGGTTTTTTTGTTTTTGGGTCACGTACGGCGTGTTCGCCGAGTGTCGTTCGCCACACGCGCCTTGCGCCGCGGCTGCCGTCCGCCCCTGTCTTTTGCCGCCGTGCCAAACGGCGCGCGCAAGCCCCTCTGCTATATTCTCTTCATCCTTTCCCCTATCCTTCACGACGCGTGGAACAACTTCCCTTATGGGCGCAGATCGGCGCCGTCTTTCTGCTGCTTGTCTGCTCGAGCTTTTTTTCCATTTCCGAAACGGCGATGATGGCGATCAACCGCCATCGCCTGAAACATCTTGCCAACCAGAACGCGCTCGGCGCGAAGACCACGCAGGGTCTACTGGCGCACACCGATCAACTGCTGAGCGTCGTGCTGATCGGCAACAATCTGTTCAACACGATCATTCCGGTGCTCACCACCTCGATCGCGCTGCACACGTTCGGCCGTAACAATCTGGTGCTGTCGATCGCGACCGGTATCGTCGCGTTTCTGATCATCGTGTTCGCGGAGATTACGCCGAAGATCGTCGGCGCGACGTTCCCGGAAAAGATCGCGCTGCCCGCAAGCCTGCTGATCGCGCCGATGATGCGCGTCGCCAAACCGCTCGTCTGGTTTGTCAATCTGTTCGCGAACGCCATCTTGCGCGTGCTGCACATCAATACGAAAGGCGCGCACGACCAGCGCCTGTCGACCGAAGAGCTGCGCACCATCGTGCTCGAGTCCGGCAGCTTCATGCCGACCAAACACCGCAGCATTCTGCTGAACCTGTTCGACCTCGAAAACATTTCCGTCGACGACGTGATGATCCCGCGCCGCCGCATCGAGGCGCTCGATTTCGACGCGCCGTTCGAACAGATCCTGCATCAACTCGAAACCTGCTATCACAACAAGCTGATCGTCTATCAAGGCGACATCGACCGGGTGCTCGGCGTGCTGCACGTACGCAAAACGCTGGCCGCGCTACACAACCAGGAACTCGAACGCGAGACGCTGCGTGAGTTGCTCGCCGAGCCGTACTTCGTCCCGAGCGGCACACCGGTGTTCCAGCAGTTGCAATTCTTCCAGGAGAGCCGTCACCGCACGGCGCTGGTCGTCAACGAATACGGCGAGTTGCAGGGGCTCGTCACGCCGGAAGACATCATCGAGGAACTGATCGGCGAATTCACCACGTCGATTCCGCGCGGCGCCAATTCGCGCGGCGGCTGGAACGAGAACGGCGAATGCATCGTGGCCGGCAGCATGCCGCTGCGCGAACTGAACCGCTGGCTGCATCTCACGCTACCCACCGATGGGCCGAAAACGCTCAACGGCCTGATCCTCGAAATTCTCGAAGACATTCCCGACGGCGACGTGTGCGTGCAGATCGGCGAAGTCAAACTCGAGGTGATGCGCAGCGATGATCAGGCGATTCGTACGGTCAAGCTGTTCAGACCGCCGACGCGCGCGAAGGCCAGCAAGGTATTGCGCGGCTAGGCCAGTAGACGTAACCGCGCGACGCGGCCGAACACCACAGTCAGGCACGACACGCAGCAGCATCCCACACAGGCGCCGCGCGCGCCATTAGCCGAACGGCTGAGTAGCGGCGCCCGCCGCCTTACCGGAAGATGAAGCCGTCGTGTTCTACAGGCGGCTCATCACCGGTCTCTCATGCAAGCTTCTTTTCAACCCGCGGCGGCATCGCCGCGTCCCATCGCAAACGCCCACGAAAGCGCAGTCAAGGCGAAACCGAAGGCATTCTCACCCGACCTCAGCGCATCAAGCCTCACCGATCCAGACAACGCTCCCGCCGTACGTCTGTTGACCGACACATTGCAGGAAGCAACCCGCCGCAACGCGTCAGACCTTCACATCGAGCCGGCGGAACACGGCTGGCGCGTGCGCTTACGAATCGACCGCGTACTGCACGAAATCCTGCCGCCGCCCGCGCATCTGCGTGATGCATTCATCACTCGTGTGAAGGTGCTCGCTCGCATGGATATCGCGGAGCGTCGCGTGCCGCAAGACGGCCGGCTTCGTATTTCGACTTCGCCCGGACGCGTCGAAGACTATCGCGTCAACTCGCTGCCGACGCTATTCGGCGAGAAACTCGTGCTGCGCAGACTCGACGCGCTGCCCGCCGATCTCTCACTCGACTTGCTCGGCCTCGATCTGCGCCAACGCGAGACAATGGACGCAGCGATTCGCGCGCCGCACGGCCTCGTGCTCGTCACCGGTCCCACTGGAAGCGGCAAGACGTTGTCGCTGTATTGTTTCCTGAACCTGCTCAACGGCGAAACGCGCAATCTCTGTTCAGTGGAAGATCCCGCGGAGATCCAGTTGGCCGGCATCAATCAGGTCAGCGTGCGCGAGAAAGCCGGGCTCACTTTCGCGGTCGCGTTGCGCGCATTTCTCCGTCAGGACCCCGATGTGATCATGGTCGGTGAAATCCGTGACGAAGAGACCGCCGACGTCGCCGTAAAAGCCGCCCAAACTGGCCACCTCGTCCTGTCGACCCTGCATACGAACGACGCGCCGGCAGCCGTCGCGCGCCTGATCGACATCGGCGTCGAGCCGTATAACCTCGCGGCCGCGTTGCGGATGGTGACCGCACAACGGCTGGTGCGACGGCTGTGCGTCGCGTGCCGCGTGCCGGCGCCGCAGTCGGTCGCGGCGCTGCGAGCGGCGGGTTTCAGCGAGCATCAACTCGACGGCTGGCAACCTTACGCCGCGGCCGGATGCACTGCGTGTCACGGCATCGGTTATCGGGGCCGCGTCGGAGTTCATCAGGTGATGCCCGTGTCTGATGCGATGCGAGAGTTGATCGTCGCAAGCGCCGGCACGCATGAACTCGCGCGGCTCGCGCAAACCGAACAGGTGGGCACCTTGCGCGACGCGGCATTGGCTCGTGTGCGCGATGGCACCACCAGTCTCGCTGAAGCGCTCGCCGCCACTGAGGTCGCATGAACACGGCCACGACCCAACGGGCTCTGGCCTCCGACATGCGTTTCAAATGGCGCGGTGTCGATGCCGACGGCGTGCGGAAAAACGGCGCGCTCATCGCACCGGATGCGGCCGTCGCGCGCTCAGTGCTCAAGCGCGACAATCTGTTCATCGTCGAACTCACGGCGCACGGACCGGCACCGCGTCCGACCGCACGCGCCGCGGACATCACGCTATTCACCCGGCAGCTCGCCAGCCTGCTGCGCGCCGGCCTGCCGCTCGCGCCCGCGCTGGACCTGCTCGCGCAAGCGCAGGCTTCACGCCGCCAGGGCATGCCGCGGATCGTCGGCGCCCTCGCGCGCGACATCACTGGCGGACTGCGATTCTCGGCAGCATTGCAGCGACATCCCGGCCAATTCAACGCGCTCTACTGCCAGCTCGTCGAAGTCGGCGAAGCAGCCGGCGCGCTCGCGGCCGTCCTCGCCCGCATCGCCGATGATCGCGAACGCGCCGCCGCGCAGCGCGCCAAGGTGCGCGCGGCGCTGACCTATCCCGTCGCGATTCTCGTGCTGGCAATGTCGATCACCGCGGCATTGCTCGTGTGGGTCGTGCCGACTTTCAAACAGATCTTCGACGGCTTCGGCGCCAGACTGCCCGCACCGACGCAGTTCGTGCTGGCGTTGTCGTCCGGCGTGGCGCGATGGAGCGTACCGGCATTCGCAATGATCTTCGCAACTGGTTCGGCAGCGACGTTTCTACTGCGACGTTCCGAAGCCGCGCGCATCCGTTTTGCGCGCATATCGCTGACAATACCGGTCGCCGGTCCGCTGCTGCGCACGTTGTGCGCGGCGCGCTGGAGCCGTGCGCTCGGCACTTTGTTATCAGCCGGCACACCGCTGGCCGACGCGTTCGATTCGCTGACTCACGCCACCGGCAACGCCTTCTTCGACCGCGCCACCGTGGATATCGCCGCGCGGCTGCGGCGTGGCGAGCGACTCGCCGCCGCGATGCGCGCGGCACACTGCTTTCCGCCCGAGGTCGTGCAGCCGATCGCGGTTGCCGAGGAGTCCGGAGCACTCGACACCATGCTGATCGACGTGGCGTCGCTCGCTGATCGTCAGGTAGACGAAAAGATCGGCATGCTGTCGAGCCTGTGCGAGCCGCTCGTCATCATTGTGCTCGGTGCGCTGGTCGGCGGCCTCGTGATCGCGATGTATCTTCCCATTATTCAACTCGGCAACGTGGTGTAGGATCGCAGCCGAATCCATCCTTAATCTATGCGGGCCACTCTTCCACTCGTGCCAGACACTTCTTCCAGCCTGCTGTCGGGCTTGCTGCCCGGCCATTTCGCGACCGGTCTCGGCGAGGCGTTCGGCAGCTTGCCCGCCGCCCTGCAGATGACGTTTGCCATTGTGTTCGGCCTCGTGATCGGCAGCTTCCTGAACGTGGTCGTGCATCGGCTGCCGATCATGCTCGAGCGCGCATGGCGCGCGGAAGTCAGCGAGACCGCCGACGAACCGCTGGAAGAAGACGGCCTGCCGGCACGCTACAACCTGTGGGTGCCGCGCAGCGCGTGTCCTCACTGCGGCCATCCGTTGAGCGCGTGGGAGAATCTCCCAGTGCTGAGCTATGTGCTACTGCGCGGGCGCTGCTCCGCATGCAAGGCGCATGTGAGCCTGCGCTATCCGCTGCTCGAAATCGCCAGTGCCGCATTCGCGGCAGGCTCTCTCGCGCTGTTCGGCCCGACCTTCACGGCGCTCGCCGCCTTCGGACTGTGCGCCGCGCTGCTCGCGATGAGCGCGATCGACATCGATACGCATCTGCTGCCCGACTCGATGACGCTGCCGTTGCTGTGGGCGGGCATCATCGTCAACTTCAACGGCATGTTCACGAATCTGCACGACGCGGTGCTCGGCGCGATCTTCGGCTATCTGGTGCTGTGGGTCGTGCACTGGTTATTTCTCCTCGTACGCGGCGTCGAAGGCATGGGTTATGGCGATTTCAAACTGCTGGCGGCGCTCGGCGCGTGGCTCGGCTGGGCGGCGCTGCCGCAGATCGTGCTGATCGCAGCGGTCGCCGGCGCGGTCGTCGGTCTACTGGCAACATGGCGCGGCCGCATCCGCTTTGAAGAGCCGCTGCCGTTCGGGCCGTTTCTCGCGGCAGGCGGCGCATTGACGCTGTTTCTCGGCACACCGCTTTATCTGGCACTGGGAGGTTGAAGCATGTTTGCTGTGGGATTGACCGGCGGCATCGGCAGCGGCAAATCGACTGTCGCCGACCTGTTTGCCGCGCACGGCGTGCCGCTCGTCGACACCGACCTGATCGCGCATCGCATCACCGCGCCACACGGCATCGCCATGCCGCAGATCGCCGTCGAGTTCGGCGCAGCGTTCGTCGCCCCTGACGGCTCACTCGACCGCGCCCGCATGCGTTCGCTCGTATTCAGCGACGACGGCGCGCGCAAACGCCTCGAGGGCATCACGCATCCATTGATCCGCGCGGAAACCGAACGCGAGCAGCGCGAGGCTCAAGGGCCGTACGTGATCGTGGTGGTGCCGCTGCTGGTCGAATCGGGCAAGTGGAAGACGCGCGTGAATCGCGTGCTGACGGTGGACTGCAGCGTCGAAACGCAGATCTCGCGCGTGATGAGCCGCAACAATTTCAGTCGCGAACAGGTGCTGGCGATCATCGCCCGTCAGGCCACGCGCGAAGCGCGCCTGGCCGCGGCCGACGACGTGATCGACAACGGCAACGCGCCACTCGACGCGCTAAAAGCGCAAGTCGACGCGCAGCATCGTGTGTATCTGTCGCTTGCCGGCGCATGACGGCGACGTGACACTTCGGGAAATCCCGGTTGAACTTCGCAGCGATGCGCATGCCAAAAGCGCGTTGGAAACCGCCCGAAACACGTGAAAAAAGTTGCGAATGCGCGCTGAAAAAGTGCGTGATTGCTAGGGTAGTCCCACGGCATTAGAATGTTCTGCATTCCCGTCACCGACCACGCCCGAGGCGAGCCCGCTTGATCCTTTACGAGTATCCCTTCAACGAGCGAATCCGGACGCTATTGCGCCTCGAAGATCTGTTCGAGCGCTTCACGTTCTTTCTGACTCAGGAAGACGCCAGGGAACATCACGTCGCACTGACAACGTTGTTCGAAATCTCAGAGGTTGCGGGCCGCGCGGATCTGAAGTCGGATCTGATGAAAGAACTCGAACGCCAACGGCAAACGCTGGCGCCGTTTCGCGGCAATCCGGGAATCGAACAGAATGCGCTTGAGGCCGTACTCGGCGAGATCGAGCAAACTCTCGCGGGCCTTTCGCAGATGCAGGGCAAGACCGGCCAGCATCTTGCAGACAACGAATGGCTCGCCAGCATCCGCAGCCGCGCGATCATTCCAGGCGGCACCTGCAAGTTCGATTTGCCGTCCTACTACGCGTGGCAGCAGATTCATCCCGATCAGCGCCGTCAGGACATCGCCAAGTGGGTGACGCCGCTGCTGCCGCTGCGTGACGCGGCCATCATCGTCCTGCGGCTCGCGCGTGAATCCGGCCAGGCGTCCAAGGTCATGGCCATGCAGGGCAGCTATCAGCAAATGCTGTCCGGCCGTTCGTATCAATTGATGCAGGTACGGGTGGCACCGGAATTGCGCGTGATCCCCGAAGCCAGTGCGAACAAGTACATGCTGTGGGTGCGCTTCACCGTGCAGGACGGCGATCTGCGTCCGCGTGCGGTCGACGTCGATGTACCTTTCCAGCTCACGCTTTGCAGCCTGTAAAACACGCTCGCAAGCCTGTCACGTTCACCTGGTAAATCCGAACCGAAGGGGCACGCCTTTAAAGCGGCGAGAAATGCCCCTATATTCGTTACTTGTTCCGTTTTGCGATTGACTGCCTGACCGTATGCCTACTGTCGTCAAATGCCCCACTTGCGGAAAGGACGTCCGCTGGACACCTGAAAACCGCTTCCGCCCGTTCTGCTCCGATCGCTGCAAGCAGATCGATCTCGGCGCCTGGGCCGCTGAGAAGTACAAGATCGGCGGGAGCGAGCAGGAAGCGTCGTCGGACGAGACGCCTGGCGGGGACTACACGCCGCATTGAGCGCGGCCCATTGTCCGGGCCACGCGGACCGGCGCTGCCAGCGCAGCGCCCGCTACCGCGTGCCCTGATCCTTTCCTATCAGGCCTTTTCGGCTGCGAGCCATTCCAGCACGGGAATGGTCGCCGGCAGCAGCGGCTCGACATCCGCGGGCAGCGTCTGCCAGACAAAAGCCTGGCCTTCGCGGCCGTGTGGCTCGCCGGACCACTGAGTCACCTTGCAGAAAAAGAGCCGCACATAGGCGTGCGGGTAATCGTGTTCGAGCGTGTGCCAGAGATGGCTCGCTTCGACGTCGATACCCAGTTCCTCGTGCAACTCACGGGCGAGCGCGGCCTCAACCGACTCACCCGCTTCCAGCTTGCCGCCCGGAAACTCCCAATACCCTTCGTACGGCTTGCCTGCCGGGCGCTGCGCCAGCAGATAGCGGCCATCGGGCTGAACCAGCACGCCGACGGCAACTTCCGTCACCTTGCGGCCGGCGGCGTTCTTCTCGACGTCGTCGCTCATGCCGAGGCTCATGCTGAGGTCTTGCGGCCGGACCAGTCGCGTGCGAACTGCCACGCAACACGCCCCGAACGCGACCCGCGCTCCAGCGCCCACACCAGCGCATCGCCGCGCGCCGCTTCGACTTCGGCGTCATCGCAGCCGAAATGCCGCAGCCAGTGGCTGATGATCGACAGGTAATCGTCCTGCTTGAACGGATAGAAGCTGACCCACAGCCCGAAACGCTCGGACAGCGAGATCTTTTCTTCGACCAGTTCGCCGGGGTGAATCTCGCCGTCGGACGTGTGCTTGTACGTCTCGTTGTCGCTCATGTACTCGGGCAACAGATGGCGGCGGTTCGACGTCGCGTAAATCAGCACGTTGTCCGATTGCGCGGCGATCGAGCCGTCGAGTGCGACCTTCAGTGCCTTGTAGCCCGACTCGCCGTCTTCGAACGACAGGTCGTCGCAGAACACCACGAAGCGCTCCGGCCGCTGCGCGATCAGGTCGACGATATCGCCGAGGTCGTGCAGATCGTCCTTATCCACTTCGATCAGACGCAGGCCATCTTTCGCGTACGCGTTCAGGCATGCCTTGATCAGCGACGACTTGCCGGTGCCGCGCGCGCCCGTCAGCAACACGTTGTTGGCCGGCTGCTTGTGCACGAATTGGCGCGTGTTCTGCTCGATCAGGCCTTTCTGCCGATCGATGTTCTGCAGGTCATCGAGCGTGATCGCCGAGATGGCCGGCACCGGCTGCAGGTAGCCGCGCCCCTGGCGCTTGCGCCAGCGGAAGGCAACTGCCGCCGACCAGTCGATATCAGGCGAAGCGGGCGGAAGCATCGCTTCGAGGCGGACGAGCACGGCTTCGGCCCGGGTCAGAAACTGTTCGAGTTTGTCCATGGCTGGGAATAAGCGGCCTTCAGGCCGCGTAATGAACCTGATTACGAACGATAGTCGGCGTTGATGCTCACGTAGTCGTGCGACAGATCACAAGTCCAGATCGTGGCTTGCGCATCGCCGCGGCCGAGTACGACACGAATGCCGATCTCGCTCTTTTTCATGACGCGCTGGCCGTCTTCCTCACGGTAGGCCGGATTGCGGCCACCGGCAGTCGCAACCAGCACGTCGTCCAGATACAGATCGATCTTGCCGACGTCGAGATCGTCCACGCCGGCATAGCCGATGGCCGCGAGAATGCGGCCGAGATTCGGGTCCGATGCATAGAAGGCCGTCTTCACGAGCGGCGAGTGGCCGATCGCATAGGCGATCTGGCGGCATTCGCCGACGCTCGAACCGCCTTCCACTTGCACGGTCATGAATTTGGTCGCGCCTTCGCCGTCGCGCACGATCAATTGCGCGAGGGTCTGGGCGACTTCGGTCACCGCGTCGCGCAGCGCTGCATAAGCGGGCGAGTCGGTGGACGTGATCGTCGGCAGGCTCGATTTGCCCGACGCGATCAGGATGAACGAATCGTTGGTCGACGTATCGCCATCGATCGTGATGCAGTTGAACGAGCGGTCCGCCACATGCTTCACCAGCGCATCGAGCACCGGTTGCGCGACGGCGGCGTCGAACGCGAGGAAGCCGAGCATGGTCGCCATGTTCGGCTTGATCATGCCCGCGCCCTTGCTGATGCCGGTCAGCATGACCGTGTGGCCCTCGATAGTGACCTGGCGCGACGTGGCCTTCGGCAGCGTGTCCGTGGTCATGATCGCCTGCGCGGCGTCGTACCAGTTCGCTTCCTTGCGGTTCGCCAACGCAGCCGGCAACCCCGCCTTCAGACGATCGACCGGCAGCGGCTCCAGGATCACGCCCGTCGAAAACGGCAGCACCTGTTCCGGCGTGATATCCGCGAGACGCGCCAGTTCGGCGCAGGTTTCGCGCGCCGCCACGAGGCCCGGCTCGCCGGTGCCCGCGTTCGCGTTGCCGGTGTTGATCACCAGCGCGCGAATCGGCTTGCCGCCTGCGCGCACGCGTTCCAGATTCTCACGGCACACCGTGACGGGCGCTGCGCAAAAACGGTTCTGCGTGAACACGCCGCCGACCGTGGCGCCTTCGCCCACGGAAATGACGAGCACGTCCTTGCGGTTCGGCTTGCGGATATTCGCCTCCGCCCAGCCGAGCGAAACGCCGGCGACGGGTTGGAGTTGAGCGGGATCGATCGAAGGGAAATTGACAGCCATGGTCGCGACCTGTCGAAGAAAATGCCGGCAGGCGCCGGCATCGAGGGAAACGGAAACTGATGGTCCGGGCGTGTTGCCGGTCCACCGCGAAATCAAGGCAAAGTAGCGCGTAAAACGACGCGGCGCGCCTCACAGCGCGCCGCCTTCGGCATTACGCGATCTTGCCGTGGCACTGCTTGTACTTCTTGCCGCTGCCGCACGGGCACGGGTCGTTACGGCCGACCTTCGGCACGTTGTCCGCGCTCATGTTCGCTGCGGCCGTATGCGACGGGCCGTGGCTCATTGCATCGCCGATCATGGCGGCGGTGGCCGCTTCCGCGGCAACAGGCGCTGCTGCGGCGGCTTCGGCGAATTCGGCGTGGCGGAATTCGACGTTTTCAAGGTGGCCGCCCTGCTCTTCGAGCTGTTCGGCGGCCTGTTCCAACTGTTCCGGCGACTGGATCTGCACGTTCATCACCACGCGGGTGACTTCGAGCTTCACGGCGTCGAGCATCGCGGCGAACAGTTCGAACGCCTCGCGCTTGTATTCCTGCTTCGGATTCTTCTGCGCATAGCCGCGCAGATGGATGCCCTGGCGCAGGTGATCGAGCGCGGCCAGATGTTCGCGCCAACTACGGTCCAGCGTTTGCAGCATGATCGAGCGCTCGAACGCGCTGAACGATTCGCGGCCGACCAGTTCGACCTTCGCCTCGTAGGCTTCGTCCGCGGCGGCTTCGACCGCTTCGAGAATCTCGTCCGCGCTGATCGAATTCGACTCGTTGATCATTTCCTGGATCGCGAGGTCCAGCTGCCATTCGTTGCGCAGCACTTCTTCCAACTCGGGCACGTCCCACTGCTCTTCAATACTGCCTGCCGGCACGAACTGATGAACAATATCGGCGATCACGCTCTGACGCATCGCGCCGATCGTTTCCGTGATGTCGTTCGCTTCCAGCAACTCATTGCGCTGCTGGTAAATCACCTTGCGCTGATCGTTCGACACATCGTCGTATTCGAGCAATTGCTTGCGAACGTCGAAGTTGCGCGCTTCCACTTTGCGCTGCGCCGATTCGATGGAGCGTGAGACGATGCCCGCTTCGATCGCTTCACCTTCGGGCATCTTCAGGCGGTCCATGATCGCGCGCACGCGATCGCCGGCGAAAATGCGCAGCAGCGGATCTTCCAGCGACAAATAGAAGCGCGACGAACCCGGGTCGCCCTGGCGTCCGGCACGGCCGCGCAACTGGTTGTCGATCCGGCGCGATTCGTGGCGCTCGGTACCGATGATGTGCAGACCGCCCGCGGCCTTCACCTGATCGTGCAGGGCTTGCCATTCGTCGTGCAGCTTCTGGATACGGCGCTGCTTGTCGTCTTCGGCCAGCGTTTCGTCCAGTTCGATGAACGACGCCTGCTTTTCCGCGTTGCCGCCGAGCACGATGTCGGTACCGCGACCGGCCATGTTGGTGGCGATCGTGATGCGCTTCGGACGGCCGGCTTCTGCGACGATCTCGGCTTCACGCGCGTGCTGCTTGGCGTTCAGCACTTCGTGCGGCAAACCGGCCTGCTTCAGCAGATGCGACAGCAACTCGGAGTTTTCGATCGACGTCGTGCCGACCAGCACCGGCTGACCGCGCTCGTAGCAATCGCGGATGTCGCGGATCACCGCGTCGTAGCGTTCCTTGGCGGTCTTGTAGATCTGATCCTGCTTGTCGATCCGCTTGGGCGGCCGGTTGGTCGGGATCACGACCGTTTCGAGACCGTAGATCTCGTTGAATTCGTACGCTTCCGTATCCGCCGTACCGGTCATGCCGGACAGCTTTGCGTACATGCGGAAGTAGTTCTGGAACGTGATCGACGCGAGCGTCTGGTTCTCGCTCTGGATCTTGACGTGTTCCTTCGCCTCGACGGCCTGGTGCAGGCCATCCGACCAGCGGCGGCCCGACATCAGACGGCCGGTGAATTCGTCGACGATCACCACTTCGCCGTTCTGCACGACGTAATGCTGGTCCTTGAAGAACAGTGTGTGCGCGCGCAACGCGGCGTACACGTGGTGCATCAGCGTGATGTTCTGCGGCGCGTACAGGCTTTCGCCCTCGCCGATCAGGCCCCACTCGGCGAGCAGGCGCTCGGCTTTTTCGTGGCCCGATTCCGTCAGGAACACCTGGCGGCCTTTCTCGTCCAGCGTGTAGTCGCCCGGCTTTTCGACGCCGGTGCCGTCCGCTTTCTCTTCGCCGATCTGGCGCTCGAGCAGCGGAGGCAGCGCATTCATGCGCACGTAGAGTTCGGTATGGTCTTCGGCCTGGCCAGAGATGATCAGCGGCGTACGGGCTTCGTCGATCAGGATCGAGTCGACCTCGTCGACCACCGCGAAATTCAGGGCTCGCTGCACGCGCGCATCGGTCTCGTAGACCATGTTGTCGCGCAGGTAGTCGAAGCCGAATTCGTTGTTGGTGCCGTACGTGATATCCGCCGCGTAGGCTTCCTGCTTCGCGCCGTGATCCATCTGCGACAGATTGATGCCGACCGACAGACCGAGGAAGTTGTACAGGCGCGCCATCCACTCGGCGTCACGCTGGGCGAGGTAGTCGTTGACCGTGACCACGTGCACGCCGCGCCCCGAAAGCGCGTTCAGGTACACCGGCAGCGTGGCGACGAGCGTCTTGCCCTCGCCGGTGCGCATTTCGCCGATCTTGCCGTAGTGCAGAACCATGCCGCCGATCAGCTGCACGTCGAAGTGGCGCATTTTCAGCACCCGCTTGCTGGCCTCGCGGCACACCGCGAAAGCTTCCGGCAGGAGCTTGTCGAGCGATTCGCCGCTCGCGACGCGCTGGCGGAATTCACCCGTTTTGGCGCGCAGTTGATCGTCCGTCAATTGCTCGATCTGCGGCTCGAGCGCATTGATCGCCGTGACGGTCTTTTGATATTGCTTGACTAGCCGCTGGTTGCGGCTGCCAAAAATCTTCTGTAGAAAACCGGTGGTCATCGGATCGGTGTCTGCGTCGCGGCTTCGGCTGGGTCGCGCCGTGCATTTCGTGCACGTGCGCTCCGGGGTCGGAAGGGCCTCGGCGGCTTAGTCCAAGAGTGAATTCGAATCGCGCATTTTAGCACGCGCCCCCGCCCGCGCTTATGTCGGCAGCGAGACGGCGGCGGGGCATCCGAAGCCCGTCACAGCGAGCTTTGACAGTCCGCATTGAGGCAGGTCCGCGTGCATCTCGCGCGGTACAATCGCGGCGTGAACGCACATAGGGTGCGGATACGCCGTTACCATCGAACATGAGCCGTTTTCCTTCCTTTTCAAGGCCGCCGCCCCAGCAGTTCAAGGCTCGGCGCCCACAGCCGGTCGCCGAGGTGCTCAATCGCACGGACGCGTTCGCGGCCCTGCGCGCGGGCGTCGAGCAGATTGCGGCGTTGGAGAAGGATCTGCGGGCGCTGCTGCCGGACTACCTGGCAACCAGCGTCGAGCCTAGCTTTATCAAGGAAGGCGTGTTGGCCCTGTTTGCCGGCCATAACGCGCTGGCGGCACGACTGCGGCATCTGGAGCCACGACTGCTGTCGGACTTGCAGCAGCGCGGCTGGCCGGTCAATTCCCTGCGGATTCGCGTGCGGCCGCAGGCCGTCAAGGAACCGCCGCCGGTCAAACAGGCGCGCATGACGCCCGCCGGCGCCGATGCGCTCCACGCGCTCAGCGAATCGCTGGCACCGTCGCCGTTACAGGAAGCGCTGGCGAAAATGGCGGCCCGGCATCGGAGAAATCGCTGACCAGAAAAAAAAGCGGCCCGACTGGGCCGCTAATTTTTCATGCGTTTGCTTCGGAAATTTCACCCGAAGCGACGGCGTCAGGCGAAAGCCGTCTGCGTCTCGTAGGCAAAACCGCGCGGCGCCTTCTGCGTGTCGTCGAAGGTGACAATTTCGTACGAATCTTCGTGCGCCAGCAGTTCGCGCAGCAACGCATTGTTCAGGCCGTGGCCCGACTTGTACGCGTCATATGCCGCCAGCAACGGGTGGCCAACCACATACAGGTCGCCGATCGCGTCGAGCATCTTGTGCTTTACGAACTCGTCGTCGTAGCGCAGGCCGTCGTTGTTCAGAATGCGGTACTCGTCGAGCACGATCGCGTTGTCCATGCTGCCGCCGCGCGCCAGCCCCAGTTCGCGCATCATTTCCACTTCATGCGCAAAACCGAAGGTGCGGGCACGCGCGATTTCACGCACGTACGACGTATTGGCAAAATCCACTTCCAGCGCCTGGCCGGTTTTATCCACAGCCGGGTGACGGAAATCGATCGTAAATTTAAGCTTGAAACCGAAATACGGGTCGAGACGCGCGAATTTGTCGCCGTCACGAATTTCGACCGGCTTCGTGACCTTAATGAATTTCTTCGCCGCGTTCTGCTCTTCAATACCTGCCGATTGAATCAGAAACACGAATGAACCGGCGCTGCCGTCCATGATCGGGATTTCTTCGGCGGTGACGTCGACATACAGGTTGTCGATGCCGAGACCGGCGCAAGCGGACATCAAATGCTCGATGGTCGAGACGCGCGCGCCGTCCTTCTGCAACACGGAAGCCAGACGCGTATCGCCAATCGCCATCGCCGACGCAGGAATGTCCACCGGCGTGGCCAGATCCACGCGCGAAAACACGATGCCCGTGTCCGGCCCGGCCGGACGGAGCGTCAGTTCGACTTTACGGCCGGAGTGCAGGCCGATGCCGACTGTCTTGACGATTTGCTTGATTGTGCGCTGCTTCAACATGGTGATCTTCTATTCGATTGAAAATCCCAATCGGGACTTTTTATTCCATAGCACGAATTATACTCCAATACCCTAAGGAGCGTCTTTTCGCGGAACGTATCAATCTGTTTCGCTGCATTACCCTGGGCGCCCGTCAGGGAAAGCGTGACGGGCCGATGCCCCGGAACGGAGGCGTTTCCGGTCATCGGCCCGCGTAACGGCCTGTCACAAAAGCGTCTTATCAACCGTTGCCCCGGCACAACGCGCCAACCGCGCGTGCCTGTGGCGAAGGCCACGACGCCAGCGTGCCTAGCTCAACGTAGCGAGAATACTCCCTGCATCGCTGACTTCGAATTTGCCGGCAGCCTCGACGTTCAACGTCTTGACCACGCCGTCGTCGACAACCATCGCGTAGCGCTGGGAACGGATTCCCATGCCGCGCGCCGACAAATCCTGCTCGAGACCGAGCGCTCGCGTGAAAGCCGCACTGCCGTCCGCCATCATGCGCACCTTGCCCGAGGCGTGCTGATCGCGTCCCCACGCGCCCATTACGAACGCGTCGTTGACGGACACGCACCAGATTTCGTCGATGCCAAGAGCGCGCAACTGCTCGGCGTGCTCGACATAACCCGGTACATGTTTGGCCGAACAGGTGGGCGTGAACGCGCCCGGCAATCCGAAGATCACCACGCGCTTGCCCGCCGTCTGCTCGCGCACGTCGAAGCTGTTAGGCCCGATCGTGCAGCCCGCCCGCTCGTCTTCGATCAACTCGAAGAGCGTTGCGTCGGGCAGCTTGTCACCTGCTTGAATCATGCTCAGTCCTTTGCATCGATGCGAAGCACGCTCGCACGTCGTCGTGTCGCAGTGAAAAATCCGGCGTGAGCCCAGCCATTACATGCTCCGCCGTCCGGCGACAGTCGCCCGCTCCGCTTCGCGAATCCGAAGAGGGCAGTTGTCCTTGTCGCGAATCCTCAAAGATACGCGACTTGTTCGCCGTTCACCCGCCACGCTCGTGCATTCGTCCGCCAGCGCTGCACTGCTGTCCAACTCGCAGCGCCGCAACGAAAGCCTGCCCGTGCGCTCAGTCCGCCTGCTTGCGCAGGAATGCCGGAATGTCGTACGTGTCGACGCCCTTTTCCTGCAACGCCTGCACATGCGAAGCGGCCGTATCGCGCGACGTGCGCCACACTGCCGGCGTGTCCAGCGCGCCGTAGTCGGCGGTGCTGGCGTGCGACGGCGTGTAAGCAGCGTGTTGCATCGTGCTGATCGGCTGATTGTCGGTGCCGGTGCGCAGCAGCGTCATCGGTGCCGATTGCTGCTTCTTCGCCGCACGGCCCAGACCCGTTGCCACGACCGTTACGCGCAGCGCGTCGCCCATCGCATCGTCGTACACCGCGCCGAAGATCACGGTTGCGTCTTCTGCAGCATAGCTCTTGATGGTGTTCATCACTTCGCGCGTTTCCGACAGGCGCAGCGAACGGCTCGACGTGATATTGACCAGTACGCCACGCGCGCCCGACAGATCCACGCCTTCCAGCAGCGGGCTGGCGACAGCCTGCTCAGCCGCGAGGCGAGCGCGATCGACGCCGGCAACCGTCGCCGTGCCCATCATCGCCTTGCCCTGCTCGCCCATCACCGTCTTCACGTCTTCGAAGTCGACGTTCACCAGACCGTCGACGTTGATGATTTCCGCGATGCCGGCAACTGCGTTGTTCAGAACGTCGTCTGCGCACTGGAAGCACTTGTCCATCTCGGCGTCATCGCCCATCACCTCGAACAGCTTGTCGTTCAGGACGACGATCAGCGAGTCGACGTGATCCTCCAGTTGCTGCGAACCGGCTTCTGCCACGCGCATCCGCTTGCCGCCTTCGAATTCGAACGGCTTGCTGACAACGCCAACGGTCAAGATACCCATTTCCTTGGCGATCTGCGCGACCACGGGTGCTGCGCCCGTGCCCGTGCCGCCGCCCATGCCGGCCGTGATGAAGACCATGTGCGCGCCGCGCAATGCGTCGGCGATGCGCTCACGGGCTTCTTCCGCTGCGGCGCGGCCCATTTCCGGCTTGGCGCCGGCGCCCAGACCCGTGTTACCGAGCTGGATCACCGCGGTGGCACGCGAACGCGACAAAGCCTGCGCGTCCGTGTTCATCACGATGAAGTCGACGCCTTGCACGCCTTTGTTGATCATGTGCTGGACAGCATTGCCGCCAGCGCCACCTACTCCGACCACCTTGATGATGGTGCCGTTCGTTTCGGTTTCCAGCATTTGGAAATCCATGATGCCTCCGTCAAGATAAAAAATTTACAGCCACTCGGCCGTTATTCGGCAGGAGATCGGGCAACCCCCTGTCGCGCGCCGGCCGCCGGCACCGGCGCGTATTTTTCAAAACCGTTCTATACAGCGAATGCGTTAGAAGTTGCCGAGGAACCAGTCCTTCATGCGCGTGAACACCTGTCCCATCGACCCCGACTGCACCGCGACCTTGCGGCCGCGCATGCGTTGCGAGCGTCCTTCGACGAGCAGGCCCATTGCCGTCGAGTAGCGCGGATTGCGCACGACATCGGCGAGACCGCCCGCGTATTCCGGCACGCCGATGCGCACCGGCTTCAGGAAAATGTCCTCACCCAGTTCGACCATGCCGAGCATCATCGACGCGCCGCCGGTCAGCACCACGCCGGAGCTCAGCAGCTCCTCGTAACCCGACTCGCGCACCACCTGCTGCACGAGCGAAAACAGTTCTTCGACACGCGGCTCGACCACCGCCGCCAGCGCCTGGCGCGACAGCGTGCGCGGACCGCGCTCGCCCAGACCCGGCACTTCGATCATCTCGTCCGGATCGGCCAGCGCCTGCTTGGCGATGCCGTAATCCACCTTGATGTCTTCCGCGTCCGGCGTCGGCGTGCGCAGCGCCATCGCGATGTCGCTAGTGATCTGGTCGCCGGCGATCGGAATCACCGCCGTATGACGGATCGCGCCTTCGCTGAAAATCGCAATGTCCGTCGTGCCGCCGCCGATATCGACCAGCACCACGCCGAGTTCTTTTTCATCTTCCGTCAGCACCGCCAGCGACGACGCCAGTGGCTGCAAAATCAGATCGTTCACTTCGAGGCCGCAGCGGCGCACGCATTTGACGATGTTCTGCGCCGCGCTCACCGCGCCGGTGACGATATGCACCTTCACTTCGAGACGAATGCCGCTCATGCCGATCGGCTCGCGCACATCTTCCTGACCGTCGATGATGAATTCCTGCGTCAGGATGTGCAGCACCTGCTGATCGGTCGGGATGTTGATCGCCTTCGCCGTTTCGATCACGCGCGCCACATCCGTCTGCGTGACTTCCTTCTCCTTGATCGCCACCATGCCGCTCGAGTTGAAGCTGCGGATATGGCTGCCGGCAATTCCGGTAAATACGTTTGTGATCTTGCAGTCGGCCATCAGTTCGGCTTCTTCGAGCGCGCGCTGAATGGACTGCACGGTGGCCTCGATATTCACCACCACGCCTTTCTTGAGCCCCTTCGATTCGCTCTGGCCGAGGCCGATCACCTCGTAGTGACCTTCGCCCTTCAACTCGGCGACGATGGCCACGACCTTCGACGTCCCAATGTCGAGGGCGACCAGCAGATCTTTATAGTCTTTACTCATAGCGTGCTCATTGCGTGTGATGTCCGTTTACTTCTTGCCCTTGTCGGGTTCGGTGATAAAGCGCATCCCTGCCGCGCGAATCGCGAAACCGTTCGGATAGCGCAAGTCCGCATACTCGATATCCTTTCCCCAACGTTGCGTCACCGCGCTCCACGCCGCGCTCAGACGTTTGCTCCGATCGAGCAGCGTGTCCTGATTGCGTTCGCGCCCAAGTTCCACCTGCGTGCCGTTCGAGAGCTTCACCGTCCACGCGTAGCGCGGCGACAGCGTCACCTCTTCAGGCGTCGCGCCCAATGGCGCAAACCATTTCTGGAAGTCGTGATACCGCGCGACCACCTCTTTTGCCGTCCCGTCGGGACCGTCGAACGCGGGCAGGTCCTCTTCGAGCTCACCCTGGTTCGCGGTGAACAACTCGCCGTCGACGCTCACCAACTGATCGCTGCCCCATGTCCCCAGCGGTTTGTACTCTTCCAGCGTGACAGCCAGTGCATTCGGCCAGACGCGCCGCACGCTCGCATGACGCACCCACGGCATCTGCTCGAAGGCCTGACGCGCCACGTCGAGATCCACCGTAAAAAAGTTGCCCTTCAAGCGCCCCACCACACCGGCACGCACCGTCGGCGAATTGATGTGCTCGGTGTCGCCGTCGATCTGAATCTCGCGCAGCGCGAAATTCGGGCGCTGGATCAGCCAGTAACCGCCTGCCGCCAGCAGCACGAGCACCAGCAACGCATGCAATGCGTTGGCGGCGAAATTGAGCTGGCGAACGTTGTTCCACATGGTGTTGCTTTCGGGTCGCCCCGGTTAGTCCTGCAGCGTCAGCGCCAACACGCCGACAACCAGTTCCTGATAGCTGATGCCCACCGCGCGCGCCGCTTTCGGCGGCAGCGAGTGATCGGTCATGCCAGGCGCCGTGTTCACTTCGAGGAAATACGGGTTGCCGTCGGCGTCGAGCATGAAATCCGCGCGGCCCCAGTCGGTGCAACCGAGCACGTCGAAGGCACGGCGCGCCAGCACTTTCAGGCGCGCTTCCTCGTCCGCCGCCAGACCGCACGGAATCAGGTACTGCGTGTCGTTCGCTATGTACTTCGCGTGATAGTCGTAAAACTCGCCAGCCGGCACGATGCGGATCACCGGCAGGTCGAGATTCCCGGCGATGCACGCGGTGTATTCGCCGCCGCCTTCAATGCTCTTTTCGACCACCACGATCTTGTCGTACTTGACCGCTTCGATCAGCGCGGCGGGCAGTGCGTCGGCGCTCTTCACCTTGATCACCGCGACGCTCGAACCTTCGCTCGCCGGCTTCACGAAGAGCGGCAAGCCGAGCTTCGCGACGATGTCTTTCGAACGCGCTGCGTAGTCGTCGCCACGCAGCACGGCTTCGAACGGCGGCGTCGGAATGCCGAGTTGCTGCCACACGAGCTTGGTGCGGAATTTATCCAGACCGAGCGCCGAGCCGAGCACGCCGCTACCCGTGTAGCGGATGCCATAAAAATCGAGCGCGCCCTGGATCTGGCCGTTCTCGCCGTAGCCGCCATGCAGCGCGTTGAACGCGCGCACAAAGCCTTCTTCCTTCAATGCAGCGAGCGGACGCTCGGCCGGATCGAACGGATGCGCGTCGACGCCGGCGTCGCGCAGACCTTGCAACACCAGGCGGCCGGAGTTGAGCGATACCTCGCGCTCGGCGGAGTCCCCACCGAGCAGCACTGCCACTTTGCCGAATTGTTTCGGGTCGATACTGCTCATTTCGCTCACACCTTCGTTTCCTGCGCGAGGCGAACCGGCACACCGCCGATCGAACCCGCGCCCATCGTGATCACCACATCGCCGTCGCGCACCACTGCTGAGAGCGCGTCCGGCACTTCATCCACCGTATCGACAAACACCGGCTCGACCTTGCCCGCCACACGCAGCGCGCGCGCCAACGCACGGCCGTCCGCGGCGACGATCGGCGACTCGCCGGCCGAATAGACTTCGGTCAGTACGAGCGCATCGACGGTCGACAGCACTTTCACAAAATCCTCGAAGCAATCACGCGTACGCGTGAAGCGGTGCGGCTGGAACGCCAGCACCAGACGCCGGCCCGGAAACGCGCCGCGCGCCGCCGCCACCGTCGCAGCCATTTCGACGGGATGGTGGCCGTAGTCGTCGACGAGCGTGTACGCGCCGCTCGTCTTGCCTTCGCTGAGCACCGGCACTTCACCGTAGCGCTGGAAGCGACGGCCGACACCGTTGAAATCCGCCAGCGCTCGCTGGATATCGGCATCTTTCACTTCAAGTTCAGTCGCAATTGCAATAGCGGCCAATGCGTTCTGCACGTTGTGCTCGCCCGGCAAGTTCAAGACGATGTCGATCGGCGCCGCGTCTTCGCGCATTGCCGTGAAATGCATCTTGCCGTCGCGCGCTTGCACGTTGACCGCGCGCACCTGCGCATCCGGCGCGAAGCCGTAGCGGATGATCGGCTTCGACACGAAAGGCAGAATTTCCTTCACGTTCGGATCGTCGACGCACAGCACCGCGATACCGTAAAACGGCAGACGGTGCGTGAATTCGATGAACGCCTGCTTGAGCCGCGCGAAATCGTGGCCGTAGGTGTCCATGTGATCGGCGTCGATGTTCGTGATGACTTCGATCACCGGGAACAGATTCAGGAACGACGCATCCGACTCGTCGGCTTCCGCGACGATGAAGTCGCCCGTGCCGAGCCGCGCATTCGCACCCGCGCTGATCAGCCGGCCGCCGATCACGAAAGTCGGATCCAGGCCGCCCGCCGCGAGCACGCTCGCCACCAGCGAGGTGGTCGTGGTCTTGCCGTGCGTGCCGGCAATCGCGATGCCTTGCTTCAGGCGCATCAGTTCCGCGAGCATCACCGCGCGCGGCACGATCGGAATGCGGCGATGACGCGCGGCCAGCACTTCCGGGTTGTCGCTGCGCACTGCGGTCGAGACGACCACCGCGTTCGCGCCTTCGATGTTCTCCGCCGCGTGACCGATCGCGATGCGCGCGCCGAGTGCGGCGAGGCGATCGGTGACCGCGTTGCTCGTGAGATCCGAGCCGCTCACCTGATAGCCGAGATTGACCAGCACCTCCGCGATGCCGCTCATGCCGACACCACCGATGCCGACAAAATGAATATGTTTGACGATGTGTTTCATTGCTTTCCTTCTGGGCTCGCGCCCGAAATCGAACCCGCCACGGTCGCGCAAATCTGCGCGCCCTGTTCCGTGGCGTCGGGTTTCGCGAGCGAGCGCGAACGCTCCGCCATCTCCGCGAGGGTCTCTCGCGTCTGGCTGCGCAACCAGTCAGCGAGGGTTTCCGCCGACAGATCGCGTTGCTGCACGACCAGCGCCGCGCCGTTGTCGGCGAGGAACGCTGCATTAGTGGTTTGGTGATCGTCTACTGCATACGGGAACGGCACGAAGAACGCCGCCACGCCTACTGCTGAAATCTCGGACACCGTCATTGCGCCGGACCGGCAAATCACCAGGTCCGCGTTCGCGTAGGCACTCGTCATGTCGTCGATGAACGGCACGAGTTCGACGTCGGCGCCCGTTTGCAAACCGGCTGCCGCGTAGTTCTCGCGCAGCGCCTCGATGTGCTTCGCGCCCGCCTGATGCACGACGCGCGGCCGCTCATTCGGCGCAAGCAAGGCCACCGCACGCGGCACGACTTCATTCAATGCCGTCGCGCCCAGACTGCCGCCCACGACCAGCACATTCAACGGACCGCTGCGTTGCGCGTAGCGTGCTTTGGGTGCAATTGCGCGCGCAAGTTCCTCACGAATCGGATTTCCCGTCCATTCGCCGTGCGGCAATGCATTCGGGAACGCAACCAGCACGCGTTTGGCGACTTTCGCGAGCACCTTGTTCGCGAGACCGGCAATCGAATTCTGTTCATGCAGCACCAGCGGACGGCCGCTCAACGCGGTCATCAAGCCGGCCGGAAACGTGATGTAGCCGCCCATGCCGAGCACGACATCCGGCTTCACGCGACGCAACACGGAGAGGCTTTGCGTGCAGGCACGCAGCAGATTCAGCGGCAGCATCAGCTTGGTTTTCATGCCCTTGCCGCGCAGGCCGCCGAAGCGCACGTATTCCATCGGGATGCCGTGCTTCGGCACCAGCGTCGCTTCCATGCCCGCGGGATTGCCGAGCCATACGACCTTCCAGCCCCACGCCTGCATCAGATGAGCGACCGCGAGCCCCGGGAACACGTGTCCCCCGGTGCCTCCGGCCATCACCATCAGCGTGCGTTGCGGCAGAGCGGTCATACTTTCCCTCCGCGCATGAGCACACGATTTTCATAGTCCACACGCATCAACACCGCCACCGCAACGCAATTCAGCACAATGCCCGAGCCGCCATAACTGACGAGCGGCAACGTGAGGCCTTTGGTCGGCAACAAGCCGAGGTTCACGCCCATGTTGATGAAGGTCTGCGCGCCGAACCAGATGCCGATGCCCTTCGCAACCAGCCCCGCGAACGTGCGGTCGAGTGCGAGCGCCTGACGGCCGATCTCGAACGAGCGGCGCACGATCCAGTAGAACATCAGGATCACGACCAGCACGCCGATAAAACCCAGTTCCTCGCCGATCACCGCGAGGATGAAGTCGGTATGCGCCTCCGGCAGATAGTTGAGCTTCTCGACGCTGCCGCCGAGGCCCACGCCGAACCACTCGCCGCGCCCGAACGCGATCAGCGAGTGCGTCAATTGATAAGCCTTGCCCTGCGCGTAACGGTCGTCCCACGGATCGAGGTACGCGAAAATCCGCTCACGACGCCACGGCGACGCCCACACCAGCAAACTGAACGTGCCGACCGCGGTCGCCACCAGGCCGCCGAACAGCTTGCCGTTCACGCCGCCGAGAAACAGCACGCCCATCGCGATCGCCGCGATCACCATGAACGCGCCCATGTCCGGCTCGAGCAGCAACAGAGCGCCGACGAGACCCACCGCCACCGCCATCGGCAAAAAGCCTTTGGCGAAGCTCTGCATGTATTCCTGCTTGCGCACCGTGTAGTTCGCCGCGTAAATCGTCACCGCGAGCTTCATGATTTCCGACGGCTGCATGTTCGTGATGCCAAGCGGGATCCAGCGGCGCGCGCCGTTCACGCCCTTGCCGACGTGCGGGATCAGCACGATCACCAGCGCGACCAGTGAAATCAGAAACAGCTTCGGCGCGTACTTGTCCCACGTCGCGATCGGAATGCGGAACGACACGATGCCGATCACCGAGCCCATCACCACGAAGATGATCTGGCGCACGAGGAACGCGTAGTCGCGATACGACGCGTACTTCGGCGAATCGGGCATGGCGATCGACGCCGAATACACCATCACGACGCCGAGCCCCAGCAGCGCGACGACCACCCACAGCAGCGAGTGATCGTAGTCGAGCATGCGCGAGCGCAGCGGCCGCACGCCGTTGACGGCGCTTGCGAGACCGCTGCCACCCGTGCGGCCACCAACGCGAGCCGCGCCGCCCGAACCACCCGCATCGCCGGCGGCGGCCTGACGCGAACCGAAACGTTCTGACCAGCTCATATCATCGTCCCCCGTTCGGCCGCGATGTCTTCTACCGTGCTGCGGAACACCGCGGCGCGGTGCGCGTAACCCTTGAACATGTCGAAGCTCGCGCAAGCCGGCGACAGCAGCACGGCATCGCCCGGCTCCGCGAGCGCGGTTGCGGCGCGCGTCGCTTCTTCGAGCGTGGCGTGATCCGTCATGGCGATGCCGGTGTCTTCCAGCGCGGCGCGGATCTGCGGCGCGTCACGGCCGATCAGCATCACGGCGCGGCACCAGCGCATGACCGGCGCGGCGAGCGGTTCGAAATCCTGGCCCTTGCCGTCGCCGCCGGCGATCAGCACGACGCGCTGCGCAAGTCCGTCGAGCGCGGCAACCGTCGCGCCGACATTGGTGCCCTTGCTGTCGTCCACATAGTCGATGCCGTCGATCGACGCGATCAATTCCACGCGATGTGGCTCGCCGCGATATTCACGCAGACCGTGCAGAAGCGGCGCGCCCGGCAGACCGACCGCGCGTGCGAGCGCGTAGGCGGCGAGCGCATTGGCGGCGTTGTGCAGGCCACGAATGCGCAACGCGTCCGCGGGCATCAAACGCTTCAGCGCAATGTTCGGCGGCGTCACTACTTCGTTCTTGCGACGGCGCTTCGGCACGGGTTCGTCGCTCGCGTCGCGATCGTGCGCCTGGACGAGCCAGATCATGCCGCTGTCGCGCAACAGACCGTAGTCGCCATCGTTCTTCGGCTCGGTGACGCCGAACGTGACCATCTCGGCTTCGCTGTCTTCCGCAGGCGCCAGCTTCATGACGCGCGAGTCATCGCGATTCAGCACACGCACGGTCTGCGCACCAAAGATGCGGCCCTTCGCGGCGGCGTACGCGTCGAGACCGCCGTGCCAGTCCAGGTGATCCTGGGTGATATTCAGAATCACCGCCGCATCCGGCGTAAACGTGTGCGCGGTTTCCAACTGGAAGCTCGACAGCTCCAGCACCCACACGTCCGGCAACGCGGTGTTGTCGATCGCCTCCGAGAGTTTGTCGAGCAGCGCGGGGCTGATGTTGCCGGCCACAGCGACCTTCTTGCCCGCGCGTTCGCACAGCAAGCCGGTCAGACTCGTGGTCGTCGTCTTGCCGTTGGTGCCGGTGATGGCGATGACCTTCGGCGCGTAGCCGCTCTCGCCGAGCGTCTTCAGCGCTTGCGAAAAGAGTTCGAGTTCGCCCCACACGGGGATGCCCTGCTCGCGCGCCGCCGAGATCAGCGGCAACAGGTCAGCGGCAAGCGGCGACAAACCTGGGCTGATGGCGACGAGTTCGACGCCTTCGAGCAGCACCGGCGAAAACGGGCCGCCGACGAATGCGGCGTCGATGCCGTGCGCTTCCAGCGCGGGCAGGTTCGGCGGTACTTCACGCGTATCGGCCACACGCAGCCGACAGCCGTGCCGCGCGCACCAGCGCGCCATAGCGAGACCGGATTCTCCCAGTCCCAGCACGAGCACCATCGGCTTTTGCCGATCCCGAAACTTCTCGCCGAACATCGCCTGCTTCCCCTAATACCTGCTTAACGCAACTTGAGCGTGGACAAACCAAAGAGACACAACATCAACGTGATGATCCAGAAGCGCACGACCACCTGCGTTTCCTTCCAGCCCGACAATTCGAAATGGTGATGCAGCGGCGCCATCTTGAAGAGACGCCGCCCTTCGCCGAAACGGCGCTTGGTGAATTTGAACCACGTCACTTGCAACATCACGGAGAGCGTCTCCGCCACGAAAATGCCGCCCATGATGAACAGCACGATTTCCTGGCGCACGATCACTGCTACCGTGCCGAGCGCGCCGCCGAGCGCGAGCGCGCCGACGTCGCCCATGAACATCTGCGCCGGGTGCGTGTTGAACCAGAGGAACGCGAGCCCTGCCCCGCCCATTGCCGAACAGAAGATCAGCAGTTCGCCCGCGCCGGCGATATGCGGAAACAACAGGTATTTCGAGTAGACCGAGCTGCCCATCACATACGCGAACACACCGAGCGACGCGCCGACCAGCACGACCGGCATGATCACGAGGCCGTCGAGGCCGTCGGTGAGATTGACCGCGTTGCTCGCGCCGACGATCACCAGATACGTCAGCACGATGAAGCCCCACACGCCGAGCGGATAGCTGATGGATTTGACGAACGGCAACATCAGGTCGGCGCGCGCCGGCAAGCCCATCGAGAGGCCGCTTCGCACCCACGCCATGAACAGGTCGAACACGCGCACATTGCTCGCTTCCGACACACTAAAGGCCAGATAAACCGCCGCGAACAGACCGATCACCGACTGCCAGAAATACTTTTCGCGCGACGACATGCCGCGCGGATCCTTGTAGACCACCTTACGGTAATCGTCGACCCAGCCAATCACGCCGAAACCGAACGTGACGAGCATCACGATCCAGATGAAGCGATTCGTCAGATCGGCCCACAACAACGTGGCCACGGCAATGCCGAGCAGAATCAGCACGCCGCCCATGGTCGGCGTGCCGGATTTGACGAGGTGAGTCTGCGGGCCGTCTTTACGAACGGCCTGACCGACCTTCATGGCGGTCAGCTTGCGAATCACCGCCGGGCCGCAGACGAGCCCGATCAGCAGCGCGGTGATGGTCGCCATCACCGCACGGAAAGTCAGATAACTGAACACGCGCAAGAAGCTTGCGTCATTCTGCAGCCATTGCGCCAGCGCCAGTAGCATGCTTCGGTCCTTCTATTTCAATGTGCGGCGGGCGTACTGCCCGCTGCGTTGGGTTGTGGACTCGTTACGGCGTCCACCACGCGCTCCATCTGCATGAAGCGCGAGCCTTTCACGAGAAGCGTTGCGGCAGGACCGAAGCCAGCCTGCTGCAATTGCGCGACCAGCGTGCCGATGTCGGCGACGTGATGCGCGTCGGCGCCATACGCGGTGCAGGCGTCGCGCGAGGCGTCGCCCATTGCGTACAGTGCGTCGATACCGCGTTCCTTGGCGTAGGCGCCGATTTCGCGGTGAAACGCCGGACCGTTGTCGCCGACTTCGCCCATGTCGCCCATCACCAGCACGCGCGGCGCGGCGCATGAGGCGAGCACGTCGATCGCGGCGCGCATCGAATCGGGGTTGGCGTTATAGGTGTCGTCGATCACGGTGGCGCCGGCGAGCGTACCGAGCGCGGCCTGCTTCACCTGCAAGCGGCCTTTTACGGCGCCGAACGATTCGAGACCGCGCTTGATGGCGTCGAGCGGCACGCCCGCAGCCAATGCGGCTGACGTCGCGGCCAATGCGTTGTGCGCGTTGTGGTCGCCGAGCACTTGCAACGTGACTTCGAGCTGGCCTTCCGGCGTGTCGATGCTCAAGACGTTGCCGTGGAACGTGCCTTTTACTGCGGCTTCAGTCGTGCGCTCGGCAGAGTTCAGCGCGAAGTCCATGATGAGGCTGCCGGTTGCGGCCACGCGCCAGATGCTCGCGTAGGCGTCGTCGGCAGGGAATACGGCGACGCCTTCCGGTGTCAGCGCGTGAATCACACTGGCGTGTTCGAGCGCGACGGCTTCGACCGTCGCCATGAATTCCTGATGCTCGCGCTGCGCGTTGTTCACCACGGCGACCGTCGGCTCAGCGATTTTCGCGAGCTCCGAGGTTTCGCCCGGATGGTTCATGCCGAGTTCGACCACGGCCAGTTGGTGCGCGGCGTGCAAACGGAACAACGTGAGCGGCATGCCGATGTCGTTGTTGAAGTTGCCCGCGGTGGCGAGGCGTGCATCGGCCCCGACCGCGGCGGCGAAGATCGACGCGATCATTTCCTTGACCGTGGTCTTGCCGTTGCTGCCCGTCACGGCGACGAGCGGCATGCTGAACTTGCGGCGCCAGCCGCGTGCGAGCGCGCCCAGACCCACGCGCGTATCGGTGACTTTGAGCGCCGGCACAGTCCAGTCTTGCGGCGTGCGCGTGACGAGAACAGCCGTCACGTTGCGCGCGGCGACGTCCGGCAGAAAGTCGTGCGCGTCGAACCGGTCGCCCTTGATCGCGACGAACAGATCGCCGGGTCCGGCACTACGGCTGTCGGTGGATACGCGGTCGAACGTGACCGTATCGTCACCGCTCACAGTTGCGCCCGAAATCAGCGCGGCGGCTTCACGCAGCGAGAACATGCTCATTCGCCACCTCCGCGTGCATGCGTCGCGCGCGCGGCCAGCGCGAGGCGAGCGTGGTCCTGATCGGAGAACGCGCGTTTCTTGCCCATGATTTCCTGTGTTGCTTCGTGCCCCTTGCCGGCCAGCACGATGACGTCTTCGCGCGCGGCACTGCGGATCGCTTGCAGGATCGCGCTCGCGCGGTCCTCGATACGGCGGGCCTTCGACGCGTCTTTCATTCCGGCAGTGATTTGCTCGATGATCGATTGCGGATCTTCGCTGCGCGGGTTGTCGCTGGTCACCACGACGCCGTCTGCGATCTTCTCGGCGATCGCACCCATCAGCGGACGTTTGGTCGCGTCGCGGTCGCCGCCGCAGCCGAACATGCAGATCAGTTCGCCGCCGCGCGCGGTTGCCATCGGGCGCAGCGCTTCGAGGGTCTTTTCCAGCGCGTCCGGCGTGTGCGCGTAATCGATCACGACGAGCGGCTCGTCGTTCTGCAAGCGGCCGCCGAGACGCTGCATGCGGCCATTCACCGATTCGAGCTTCGCCAGTTCGGCTAGCGCGGCGTCGAACGGAACGTCGGCGGCGAGCAATGCGCCCAGCACGCCGAGCAGATTGCTCACGTTGAACGCGCCGAGCGTTTGCACTTCGACGTCGGCATCGCCCCAATCGGAGGTGCTCAGATGGAACGCCGTGCCCGTGGCGGTGGCCCGCACATTCGAGGCAAGCAGCAACGCGTCAGCTTGCGGCGCGTCTTGCAGCGTGCCGTCGAGCCCGTAGGCGATCGTGCGCGCATGGCCTTGCGTGTTGGCGAGCAAACGACGGCCGGCCGCGTCGTCGCGGTTGATCACGGCCGCGCGCAGTTCCGGCCAGCCGAACAGACGCGCTTTGGCCGCTTCGTAGGCTTCGAACGTGTGGTGATAGTCGAGATGGTCTTGCGTGAGATTCGTGAACACGGCGATATCGAACGCCGTGCCGTTCACGCGCCCCTGGTGCAACGCGTGCGACGACACTTCCATGGCCACCGCCTGCGCGCCCGCGTCGCGCAATTGCGCGAGACTGCGCTGCAGTTGCGGCGCGTCGGGCGTGGTGAAGCCGGTGTGCACCAGGTGGCCCGGCAAACCGGTACCGAGCGTGCCGATGATCGCGCAACGCGTGCCGAGCGCCGTCAGCGCCGCCGAGATCCACTGGCTGCACGAGGTCTTGCCGTTCGTGCCAGTGATGCCGAGCGTCAGCATGCTGTCGCTCGGATCGTTGTACCAGCCGCTCGCGATCGAACCCGCGAGTTCGTTCAACGCCGGCACGGCTAGCGTGGTCGACGGATCGATCGCGCCGCTGAAGCCTTCGGGCTGAACCAGCACGGCGGCGGCGCCACGTTCGATCGCGCCGTCGATGAACGGGCGGTTGTCCGCGCCATCCACTGCGTAGGCGAAAAACGCGTCGCCGGTCGCGAGCGAGCGCGTGTCGGCGTGCAGATGCGCGCCTGGCTGCACGTGAGCGTGCAGCCAGGCGAGGGCGTCGGCGATCTGCCCCTGCGCGTGATGCTTCTGCCGCAGCATGCTCATCGCACAACTCCCGGATGGCTTTTCGCGTTCGCGGAAATCGTCATCTTCTTCGCGCCGGCGCTGGTGGAGAGCTTCTTGACCGTGGCAGGCGTGGCGGGCGCAGTCGGCGCGGCCGGGGCCGAATCGTCGGACACCACCATTTGCTTGACCGGCATGTCCGGCGGCACATTCAACGAGCGCAGCGTATCGCCGACGATGCTCGAGAACACCGGACCCGACACCTGACCGCCGAAGTGGCTGCCCGCCGTCGGTTCGTCGACCGAGACGGCCACGACGATGCGCGGGTTCGGCATCGGTGCCATACCGACGAACGACGCGCGATATTTCGAGTGATCGTAGCCGTGCGCGCCGTGCTTGTACGCGGTACCGCTCTTGCCGCCGACGCGATAGCCGGGCACCGCCGCATCCGGCGACGTGCCGCCCGGCGCCGTGACGGTTTCGAGCATCGCGCGCACCTGGCGAGCGGTAGTCGGCGCGAAGATCTGCGGACCCGTGGCCGGTTGATCTCCAGGCGTGCGGAAAATCGACACCGGCATGATCTCGCCGTCATGCGCGATCGCGGTATAAGCGCGGCCCAACTGGAACAACGACACCGACAGACCATAGCCGTACGACATGGTGGCCTGCTCGATGCGGCGCCAGCTCTTCCACGGACGCAGACGGCCGGCCGCCGCGCCAGGGAAACCGACCTTCGGCGCCTGGCCGAGACCGATGCTGGTGTACATGTTCCACATCTCTTCGGGCTTGAGCTGCATGGCGATCTTCGTCGCGCCGATGTTGCTCGACTTCTGGATCACGCCGCCCACCGTCAGCACGCCGAACGCGCTGTCGTCGGTAATCGGCGCACCGTCAAGCACGAAGCGGCCGCCGCCTGTATCAACCAGTGTAGTCGGCGTGACGCGATGCAGATCGAGCGCGAGCGATACCGTGAACGGCTTCATGATCGAACCGGGCTCGAACGTGTCGGTCAGGATGCGGTTGCGCAACTGGTCGCCGGTCAGGTGTGTACGGTCGTTCGGGTTGTACGTCGGGTAATTGACGAGCGCCAGCACTTCACCGGTACGCACGTCGATCACCATTGCCGCGCCGGCCTTCGCCTTGAATTTCTCGACGGCCGCCTTCAGGTTCGTATAGGCGATGTACTGAATCTTGCTGTCGATCGAGAGATCCACGTCCTGGCCGTTGTGCGGCACGACCTGCTCGTCCACGTCCTCGATGATGTGGCCCATGCGGTCCTTGATCACCCGGCGGCTGCCCGACATGCCGGCGAGCAGCTTCTGGTCGCCGAGCTCGACGCCTTCCTGGCCTTCGTCTTCCACATTGGTGAAGCCGATCAGGTGGGCCGTGATCTCGCCTTCTGGATAAAAGCGCTTGTACTCGTCGCGCGCGTAAATGCCGGGGATGTCCAGCGTGGTGACTTTTGCGGCAACGTCCACCGGCACCTGGCGCTTCACGTAGACGAAGTTCTTGTCTTCCGAGAGCTTGGCGCGCAGTTCCTTGTTGGTCATGCCGAGCAGCTTGCCGAGCGTTGTCAGCTTGTCCGCGCCGAGGTCGTCCGGCACCGATTCGGGAATCGCCCAGATCGCGCGCACCGGCAGACTCGTGGCCAGCACGAGACCGTTGCGGTCGAGAATCTTGCCGCGTGTGGCGGGCAGTTCGAGCCGCCGCTGATAGCGGATCTCACCCTGCTTCTGATAGAAGGCGTTGCCTGGGCCCTGAATCCAGAACGCGCGCGCGGTGAGCGCGACGAACGCCATGAACAGCAGGAACACGACGAGCTTGGAACGCCACATCGGCAGACGCACCGACAGGATCGGATTGGCCGAGAAAGCCACGCTCTTGCGAGCCGACGATTTTTTCATCGCACGCCTCCGCGACGGGTCGCCGCCGGCGCCGATGCCGGGCCGGAAGTCGGAATCGGTGCATCTTCGGCTCTCGCCGCGCCTGGATCGAGCGTGAGGTACTGGGTGCGGCCGGTCGTGACCGATTGCATCTTCAGGGAATCAGTGGCGATATTCTCGATGCGCGACGTTTTCGACAGCGCGCTCTGCTGATATTGAAGTTGCGAATAATCCTGCTGCAACTGGCGCTCCTGCGATTGAGCGCGCTGCAACTGGATAAAGATCTGGCGCTGCTGATTGGTAGCGTTGACGACGGACAATGCGCAGCCCATCACGATGATCAGCAGGAAGATGTTGAGACGGTTCATGGTGCGATCCGCTCCGCCACACGCATCACGGCAGAACGGGCGCGCGGGTTCGCGGCGACTTCAGCGTCGCTGGCGAACACGCGGCCGATGATTTTGAGCGGAGGGCTCGGCAGATCGACTGCGCGAATCGGCAGGCGGCGATCCACCGCGGGCGTACTCGCGTGCGCCTGCATGAATCGCTTGACGATCCGGTCCTCGAGCGAATGAAAGCTGATGACCACCAGCCGCCCCCCTTGCTCCAACAGCGACAACGCTGCTTCTAAAACGACTTGCAGCTCCGCAAGCTCTTGATTGATGTGAATCCGTATAGCTTGAAAGGTGCGGGTTGCCGGATCCTTGCCCTTCTCACGGGTTTTGACGACGTTAGCCACGATTTGGGCAAGCTCGCCCGTGCTGACGAGAGGCCCAAGACGGTCGGACTCTGCCCGGCGAGCAACAAGCGCCTTTGCAATCTGAAAAGCAAACCGTTCTTCCCCATAATCTCGTATCACCTCCGTCAATTCCTGCACCGTGGCCCGCGCCAGCCAGTCAGCCGCCGATTCGCCGCGCGTCGGGTCCATCCGCATGTCGAGCGGGCCGTCGGCGCGGAAGCTGAAGCCCCGCTCCGGGTCGTCGACTTGCGGCGACGACACGCCCAGATCCAGCAAAACACCCGACACCCGCCCTACGCCACGCTCCGCAATCGCGGTGCGCAGTGAAGCAAAACTCTCGTGCACGATGCCAAAGCGCGGATCAGCAATCTGCTGCGCCGTGGCGATAGCGAGCGGGTCTTTATCAAAAGCGATTAGACGCCCCGACTCAGCCAGCTTCTCCAACACCAGGCGGCTATGCCCACCGCGCCCGAACGTGCCGTCCACATACACGCCGTCCGCGCGTGTGACCAGCGCTTGAACCGCTTCTTCCAGCAGCACCGTGCGATGCTGCAATTCGTTTCCCATCGCAGGTGCCATATATGTAAACCGCGATCAGAACGTGAAATCTTTTAACGCGTCGGGCATGCCCTCGGCCATTGCCGCCTGTTCCTTCGCGGCGTATGTTTGTGCATCCCACAACTCGAAGTGACGACCCATGCCGAGCAAGGTCACTTCTTTTTCCAGCCCACCAGCCGCGCGCAATTCCGGCGACACGAGCACGCGCCCTGCGCCGTCCATTTCAACGTCCATTGCGTTGCCGAGAAAAATGCGCTTCCACCAGGTCGCGTTCATAGGCAGCTTGTCGACCTTGTCGCGAAAGATCTCCCACTCCGGGCGCGGAAAGAGCAACAGGCAGCCGTCCGGGTGCTTGGTGATCGTCACCCGGCCCTCTGCCTGTGTTTGCAGCGCATCCCGATATCGAGAGGGAATAGACATCCGCCCTTTCGCATCGAGCGTCAGCGCCGACGCCCCTTGGAACACTTCGCTCTCCCCAATTGGCGCATTGGCGCGCCAGCTGCCCGACCCATGAAAATCTACCCGAAACCGCTTGCGAGATCACACAAAAATACACTTTCTCACACTGTCTCCCACTTTAGAGGAACGCTAAACAGGGGTCAAGGGAGATGCGTGCTTTTCCAGCGAATTTTGTTTGTTAGAACAAGGACTTAGCGCGACTCCTTCACGTCGCGCATAAAACGGAAAACCGTTATAAATGAATGAGCTAGTGCAGCTTGTGAAGGTGATACGTGAAAAGTGCGGGGGAAAGGCGCGGAATGAAAGAGATCGTTAAGCGGGATCGGCAGGTGTGGGGATGGCGTTTCCGGGTACTCCAGGAACGGCGCGCGAGGCGCCGTCCCACTTTCGAGAGGTACGTGAACGGCTGGCTTTAACTTATATGTAATAGGCGGTACGGGTCATGAGTTTCGACACGGCGCGCATCAGCGCGCGCGCGGGAAACGGTAGTTCGAGGCCGCCGGCTTCCATTGCCGCCTTGCCGTGTTCTGCCTCGTCCACGCGCATCTGTTCGACGATCGCACGCGACTCGTGGTCGGCTGCCGGCAACTCGTCCAGATGGCTGTCGAGATGCTGCTCCACCTGACGCTCGGTTTCGGCCATGAAGCCAAGGCTGACGCGGTCGCCCATGCGCCCTGCCGCCAGGCCGATTGCCAGCGCGCCGGTGTACCAGAGCGGGTTCAGCAGACTGGGACGCGAGTCGAGCGCTTCGAGGCGTCTGGAAGTCCACGCGAGATGATCTTCTTCCTCGACCGCGGCGCGATTGAACACGGCCCGCAACGAAGGCGATTTGGTTGCGAGTTTCTGAGCCTGATAGAGCGCCTGGGCGCAGACCTCGCCGACGTGGTTCACGCGCATCAAACCAGCCGCGTGCGCACGCTCCGCCGGTGAGAGTTCGACCGCCGGTTCCGTCACCGCGGAATCTTGCGGAACCGGCAACGGACGACTCATCCGCGACACGCCGGTCATTGAGCGTAAACCCCGATCAAACTCGCTAATCAACTCGTCCAGAAACATTCAGCACTCCCTCATTCGACGCCGCCTCACCGATCCGCCAGGTCCGTTAGACAAGGCTTTGCGGCGCAAATCCAGCTTCACGGAAACCTTCAAACCGCATGAATCGGGCGGCCAATTTCTGATTTTAGACCATGTTGCGTAAACGAAACAGGAGCGTTCCCGCCCCGCTCCTTTTTCTTTGTGCCATGTATGCCTTTTGTTACATTACGTGCAACTTCTCGCGAAGTTGGACAAGCAAGGCCTCAACGCTAGACAAATATTCGCCTTGTACAAAAGATTCGTAATCCTTGGAGATCATTCGATGAAAAAGTCGCTTCTCGCTCTCGCAGCACTGGGCGCATTTGCAGGCGTCGCACATGCTCAGAGCAGCGTGACCCTGTACGGTATCATTGACGAAGGCTTCAACATCAACACCAACTCGGGTGGCAAGCACCTGTACAACCTGTCCAGCGGCGTTCTGCAAGGTTCGCGTTTCGGCCTGCGCGGCACGGAAGATCTGGGCGGCGGTCTGAAGGCAATCTTCGTGTTGGAAAACGGCTTTGACGTGAACAACGGCAAGCTGGGTCAAGGCGGCCTGATGTTCGGTCGTCAAGCTTACGTCGGCCTGTCGAGCCAGTTCGGTACGGTCACGCTGGGTCGTCAGTACGACTCCGTCGTCGACTACGTTGGTCCGCTGGAAGCCGGCGACCAGTGGGGCGGCTACATCGCTGCTCACCCGGGCGACATCGACAACTTCAACAACGCGTACCGCACCAACAACACGGTCAAGTACACGAGCGCAAACTACGGCGGCCTGACGTTCGGCGGCACGTACAGCTTCGGCGGCATCGCCGGCAACGTCACGTCGAACCAGATCTGGTCGTTGGGCGCTGGCTACAACAACGGTCCCCTCGTCTTGGGCGTTGGTTACTTGAACGCACGTACGCCGGCAGCTTCGGGCGGCCTGTTCAACAACGGCGGCACGGCTGCAGCACCGGCCGCAGCTGTCACGTCGCCGGTCTACGCTGGCTTCACGTCGGCTAACACGTACCAGGTTATCGGTGCTGGCGGCGCGTACACGTTCGGGGCGGCAACGGTTGGCCTGACGTACTCGAACATCCGCTTCGGCAACCTGGGCGCTTCGTTCGCATCGCCGTTCAAGGGCCAGTCGGCTACGTTCAACAACGCGGAAGTGAACTTCAAGTATCAGTTGACCCCGGCATTGCTGGTCGGCGCAGCGTATGACTACACGCGCGGCGCGGAAATCAACGGCAACTCGCGTGCTCAGTACCACCAAGGCGCAGTTGGCGTGGACTACTTCCTGTCCAAGCGTACCGACGTGTACGTGACGGGCGTGTACCAACACGCTCTGGGCGACACGGTCACCGCTGGTGGCGCTGTGGTCGACGCAACGGCAGGCATCAATGGCCTGACGGGTTCGTCGAACCAGAACCAGTTCACAGCACGCGTCGGCATCCGCCACAAGTTCTAATAAGTCGTAATAAAGCAGTTTGCCTCAAAGGCGCCTTCGGGCGCCTTTTTTTATGGCGCGCGCTACCGTCGGGTCGCGCGGTGGCTGCGCAAAAGAAAAGGCCCCCGCGGCCGTGGGGTGGCGGGGGGGTTGCCCCGCCCCGCGGCGGTGGGGGGGGGTGGGGGGGG
>NZ_JAQQEG010000026.1:0-124916 GCF_046027395.1 Paraburkholderia dipogonis
CAAACTCACCCACCCCCCCGCGCCGCCCGCGCGCGCCCCCCCCCCGGTCCTCATATCAGCAGAACGAACAACGCCAGGCAGTTCGGAGGATCGATCGATATCGATCCGGCCGCTCAGTGCCCGGAAAGCAGAACGTTGGCGATGACACCTGTCGCGATGGCAGCGAGCACATAGTCCCCGTTCACGCCCACCCACTGATACCCGCGCGGCGGCGCTTGCAGTCCATGCCCGTGCCAGTCGTCGACCACGTAATTGCGATCGCGGTACTCCGCCGGAAGCCGCTCGCCCTTGTGCCAGTCGTTATGAGGAATGGGACCACCGGGACCACCACGCGACGCGTCGTGCGGAGCAGGCCCGTGGCCCTTTCCATGCGGAGTTCCGTGACCAGGGTTTGGCCCGCCGTGCGAAGGCTGGCCGCCGCCGTGATCGTCATGATGCGGCTGCGCGAAAGCCGCCGCCGACGTGCCAAGTAACGAAGCGATCAAAAGCGGTGCGATGATTCTCGACTTCATGTCTGTGTCCCAGAGAGAATGGCGGGGAATCGGTTTGGCGCGCGGTTTAACGGACGGTTCAGCGCGCGAGGTTGCCTCTGACCGACTGGCTGGTGAGCGGCCGTGAGTCTGCTTCCCGGCCGCGCCGCATGCGACGTCAAGCCTAGCAAAATGCGATGTAAGTGTATGTTAAATAATGTTTGCGCGTCACGCGTAATGAAAACGACCTACTTCTCCTTCCCTGAAACAAGGGATGACCGTTTTTTCATTGAGTCTCACATTTGCATTAACATCATCACACTGAACGTATTGAACGCAACGTGTCGCGACCAGACGTGCTGGTTTGATATTCCACTGTGAAAGAGGGAGACGATCGTGGCTGATGAGAAGATGCTGGCGCAAGTTTGTGAAAAACAGGGATTTTTTGCCGCCCTGGACCAGAGCGGCGGCTCGACCCCTGGCGCACTGCGGCTTTATGGCATTCCGGAGAGCGCCTACAGCAATGACGCCGAGATGTTCAAACTGATACACGAGATGCGCGTGCGCATCATCACGGCGCCCGCCTTTACGGGGGACAAGATCATCGGCGCCATCCTGTTCGAAGCGACCATGGACGGACAGGCACAGGGGAAACCCGTGCCGGCCTTCCTGTGGGAGGAACGCGGCGTCGTGCCGTTCCTGAAGGTCGATAAGGGCCTGGAAGCCGAAGCCGACGGTGTCCAGTTGATGAAGCCGATTCCCGGCCTGGACGATCTGCTCGCCCGCGCCGTGAAGCTCGGTATCTGCGGCACCAAGATGCGCTCGGTCATCAACCTGAATTCGCCAGGCGGGATCGCTGCGATCGTCAAGCAACAGTTCGCAGTGGCAGCACAGATCGACGCGCACGGTCTCATGCCGATCCTGGAGCCCGAGATTTCGATCAAGAGTCCGGACAAGCCCGGAGCGGAAGCCACCCTCCTCGCCGAACTGACCAAAGGTCTCGATGCGTTGCCGGATAGCCGTCAAGTGATGCTCAAGCTGACCATACCGGACGTAGCGGACTTCTATCGTCCACTGATCGAGCACCCGCGCGTCGCACGGGTAGTCGCGCTTTCCGGAGGCTACACGCGAGCCGACGCGTGCGAACGGCTCGCTTCGAATCACGGCATGATCGCCAGCTTCTCAAGGGCTTTGATCAACGAGCTCAAGGAATCGATGAGCGACAGCGAGTTCAACGCGACGCTCGAGAAGTCCGTCGACGAGATCTATCAGGCCTCCGTCGTCAAGGTTTGAAGCGGCTTGCAGGCGGCGGCGCCTGGCGAATCGAGGCCCTGGTTCGCCGAACGTGAACAGGCTGCTTTGTCCGGTCTCACGGCCGGACAAAGCTCGCGGCCTGATGCTCCACGAATCCTTCCTCGCACATTCGCGTAACGCGCGACATGGTCTGACCGCCGCCATGGATCGAACTTCGGCCTCTCGCCGCGACACGGCGAACGGCGCTCGGGATGAACGATCCCGCACGACGATAAGGCTATCCACGAACGGCATCCTGATTATTTTGGCGAGCAGCTTCGGACCGTCTTTTTACACTAATATCGGGGCGCTGGCGTCCGCTCCGAATGGCCAGCGTGCCGCCAGTTCCGGAACCCTGAAGATGAACCGTTTGCCGCCGCTGCGCGCCCTCCAGGCATTCGATGCCGTGGTCCGCAACAAGAATGTAGTCGCCGCCGCCGAATCACTGCACGTGACGCCCGGAGCGGTCAGTCAACAGATCCGCCAGCTCGAAGAATTCCTCGGCGTCGCGCTGTTCGATCGCGAAAGCACCGGCCTGCGCCCCACCGCGCTCGGTCAGCTCTACCACGAGCACGTGGCCCGCGGCTTCGAATGCTTTCATACCGCGCACACGACCCTGGAAGCGGCACAGCATGGTCCCCACTTGACACTTAGCACGTTCCCTTCGGTTGCAACGCATTGGTTTGCGTCCCGGCTGGATAAGTGGCACACGCTATCACCCGGCGTGCGCGTCCACGTCGAGGCCACGGATCGCGAGCCGAAGCGCGGGGAAAGCAATTGGGATATCCGTATGACGTACGGATCGCCGCCGGCGGACGGAGCCCACTGCCGCCTCCTGTTCACCGACCGGGTGACACCCGTGTGCTCGCCGTCGCTGCTGCTGGCGGACCGCCCGATCGAGCAGCCCGCGGATTTGCTGCACTACCCGCTTGTCCATGTCGAGTGGGGCTGGGACGACAGATCGCCGCCGACCTGGGGCGACTGGTTGCGCGCAGCCGGCGTCCCTGTGCCGGACACACTTGCTCCGTTGACCTATTCGCTTTCAGGAATGGCCGTCGATGCGACACTACGCGGCAGAGGTGTATCGCTCGGTCAGGGACTTTTCACTGCCGATAGTCTGAAGCAGGGACTGCTGATCGCACCCTTCAGGATCTCGCTGCCCATGCCGTACCCGTACTACCTAGTGTGGCAACCCGGCGCGCTCGATACGCCGGACGCACGGCAATTCCTTGACTGGCTGACCGAGGAAGCCGTACAGACGCAACGCGACATCAACACGATATTTGATTGATCCGTTCATCTTTACAGGTCCCGACAGCGCTGCTCGTGTTTTAGAAAAACTATAGAGACTCCGCAGATTAAATGGTTTGTCGGCGTCCATGCGCCACCCTATGCTCGAAAGCGAATCCATGCGCGTCAGCCATAGCTGTTTGCCGGTGCATGCCTGGCCGCATGGCTTCAGCTAACCAGCCAAATCATAGGGATCACGCATGAACATCAATACAAGGCACGATAGCCTGCGGGCTCGTCCAAAGCACATTAGCGAAGTGCTGCTCGGCGATGACGACATATCGATCGAGGAATTTATCGCGGTAGCAAAACATGGCGCGAAGGTACGCTTCTCGCAAGAATATTGTGAACGCGTGTCGCGCTCACGCATGCTGGTCGAGCGGTTTCTCGAGGAGAATCGCCTCGTCTACGGCGTCACTACCGGATTCGGCGACAATTCCACCCGCGTGATCCAGCCAGAAGAAGCAGAGGACCTGCAACGCAATATCGTGCGGTCACACGCGGTCTCGGTGGGCGCCCCGCTGCCGCGCGAGGTAGTCCGGGCCACCCAGCTCATGGTCCTGAACAGCCTTGGAAAAGGCTATTCCGGTGTCACGCTCGATTTGCTGCAGCAGATCGCGGACCTGCTCAATAACGGCATCACGCCGGTTGCGCCAGGTGACGGCTCGGTCGGCTACCTTGGACCCGAAGCGCACATGGCCCTCGTCCTGATTGGCGAGGGCGAAGCGACTTATCGCGATGAACGGATGAGCGGTCTGGAGGCGCTGAAGAAAGCCGGCCTGAAACCTCATACCCTGCGTTGCAAGGAGGGGCTCTCACTGGTCAACGGCACGACCTCGGTGACCGCAATCGGAATGCTCGCGCTGCATAACGCGCTGGAAGCGTCCAAGGTTGCTGACATTGCTGCTGCCATGTCTCTACAGCCGCTCAAGGGCACCACACGCGCGCTCGACGCTCGCTACCACTCGGTCAAGAAGCACCAGGACCAGTCCAACGCGGCAGACAATCTGCGACGAATTCTCGCTGGCAGTGCATTGACCGAACGCTTTGTCGATTACCGCTTGCAGGATACCTACAGTCTGCGCGCGATGGCGCAAGTCCATGGCGCCTCGAAGCGAGCCATCAACGACGCGCGCGAGGCCATTCTCGACGAGGTCGGTTCCTGCGGCGACAACCCCGTCATCTATCCGCACGAGGGCGACGGCCTCGCCATTTCAGGCGCGAATTTCGATGGCACGTTCGTTGGCATCGCGAGCGACCTCCTCTGTATCGCAATGACCAACCTCGCCAAAATCTCCGAACGCCGGACCGATCGGCTGGTGAATCCGCACTTCAGCGAACTGCCGGCGTTCCTCGCGCCGCGCCCCGGTCTGAATAGCGGCTACATGATCGTTCAGTACACCGCCGCGGGCCTGCTCGGAGAAATGCGTATTCTGTCTCATCCTGCGAGCGTGGATAGCGTCTCGACGAGTGGCAATCAGGAGGACCCCGTGAGCTTTGCATATCTTGCCGCGCGCAAGGCCTATGAGACGTCGCAGAAACTCCAGCATGTCCTCGCGATCGAACTGATGGTGGCGACCCAGGCTCTGGATTTCTTCGACCCGGCAGACGCCTCGCCTGCGACGGCAGCGGTCTACGCCCGGATCAGGCAGAAGGTGCCCAAGGTGGAAGACGATCGCTTCTTCCATCCGGACATGGTGCACATTCACGAACTGGTTACGCAAGGCGACCTGTTGAGCGTCGTCGAAAACATCACCGGCGCGCTGCACGAATAACCGCTCCAGGAATGGCAAATGAGAGCCGTCGATTCCATGGATATCGACGGCTCATTCAATCAGTAAAACTAAACTAAGTATCGATCTGAAATTCAACTTCAGGGCGTGACGTCCGTTTTGAACCACTTCTGACTGAGCGTGTGCACCGTCCCGTCAGCAAGCGCCGCGGCAATCGCCTGATCGAACATGGCTTTCAGGTCCGTGTCGGCTTTGCGCAAACCGAGCGCTTCACCATCCCCCCAGATTGGACCGCCAATCTTCGGACCGGTGAATCCCAGCGTCGCGTTGGCGGGTTTCGACAAGGCGGACGCGTAGTAGGACGCGTCGTCGAACGCCACGTCGATGCGTCCTGCGATCAGATCGATATCGTGTTCCGGAGCGTTCTTGTATTCGCGAATGCTCGCAATATCCTTGAAGTTCTCGTTGATGAACTTGCTATAGACCGTCCCCGTGACGATCCCGATCGATTTGCCCTTCAGGCTGACGCGCAACAGGTCGACGGCCGGCTTGTCGGCTGCCGGATTGCCGGTCAGCTTGATGGGTACGGCGCCCGGCGGCAGCTTCGGCAGCACGCCCGACCCGACCGAGACAAAAGCGGCCGGCGTATTCGCATACGGCTTCGAGAAGGTGATCGCCTTCTTGCGCTCGTCACTGATCGACAGGGCATCCATGATCACGTCGAATTTGCCGGAGTTCAACCCGGGAATCAACCCGTCCCAGTCTTGCGCGATCAGTTTGCACTGGACGTGCATACGCGTGCAGAGATTTTTCGCGAGCTCCGGTTCGAAGCCATCCAGCGTCCCGTCCGGACGCGTGAGATTCCACGGTTCATAGCTGCCCTCGAGGGCAATGGTGACGGTTTTCCACTCCTTCGCGTAGCTGGTTGAAGAAAACGCGACGGCCATGACGGACGCCGCGCAAGCCACTGCCTTTACAACGTCCCGACGACTGAGGTTCATTTGAAGTCTCCCTGCCTATGGATTTGAATGAAAAACCAGGTGCCGCTCACGCCAACTCGTCAAGCACCAACACCGCTGAATTCGACCTCGATACGCATGGCAGGAAGCACGTCCCGGCCGCGCGCTCGTCATCGGTCAGATAGGTGTCGCGATGATCGGGCTCGCCCGCGAGAACGCGCATCATGCAAGTCCCACACACGCCCACTTCGCACGACGATGGCAGGTCGAATCCCGCCTCGCGCAGACACGCCAGCACGGTCTTGCCTGCCGGAACGGGTATTGCGTCGCTCCTGCCTTCGAGTTGTACCGAAAACTCGCGTTCATCGCCCGCAACCGGCACCGCAGGGCCGAACGACTCCTGATGCACGAACTGTTCGCCCAGCATGTCGCGGGCAAGGCCTACCGTCATCTCCATGAAGGCGGGTGGACCGCAAACATAGAGATGCGTGTTGGGCAACGCTGCGGATAGCAGACCGGTAATGCACTCGCGAGTCGCGGCTGGCGACTGGCTGACGTGGATACGCGCCTGATCCGCAAGAGGTGATCGTCCGAACTCCGAACGGAATACGACAGACGCGTCGCTGCGCGCAAAATAGGCGAGCGTGTAACGCCCTCCCGATGCCGCGAGCGCGCAAGCCATCGAGAGAATCGGCGTGACGCCGATTCCGCCAGCAATCAAAAGGTGCTGATCTGCCGTATCGCTCAACGCAAACGCGTTGCGCGGAGTCCCGATCCGCATTTGCGTGCCGACCTGCGCGGCGCTATGCAGCCATGCGGATCCGCCCCGGGACGCGGGTTCGCGTTTGACGGCGATCCGGTACGCCGGTGCACTGGCGTCGGCGCCGCACAACGAGTACTGGCGTACCAGTCCACCCGGAAGATGAACGTCGATATGCGAGCCGGGCGCGTACGCCGGCAACGCCGCACCATCTGCACGGGCCAGCCAGAACACGCGGGTGTCGTCGGCCGCCGCGTCGACGTCCGTGATGCGCACTTCAATCGTATCTGTACCGGCGCTCATCGCAGTATCTCCGGGGAAGTCACGAAACGACAGGTTGTGGCGCATGTTCGGCTTCGATCATCTTTTGCAGCATGCGGCGAAAACGCAGCGGCGCTGCGTCGGTTTCGATGTCCGTATTAGGCGTTCGCTTGTTCGTCATGCCGTAATCGACCGCGGACAGCACGACCAGATCCTCATTGAATGCGCTGATGAAATCGTCGGTGAGCGTCCGGTCTGTCGCCGCGCAGTCGGGCCGGAAGTTGCGCACCTGAAACCAGAAGTAGCGGCAGGTATGCTCGGTCACCGGTGTCACGAAGTTATATGAGTCGAGGAGGAACACATCCGGATGCAATTGCCCCTGCGGCGCGCCCGAATTCGCCGGCGCAATGATGTCGCGAATAATCGCGTGCGACGGATAGCGCACCTCATAGTGCTGCAACCGGTCGGCATGACCGGCGAAGCTCACATACGGTCGGAAGAACGGTGCGAGTTCGCAATCCAGCATCCATCGCGAGGCGAGCACGCCGTTATCGAGGACAGTCATCCTGACCGGCACATCCGCGGTGGCGACGTTACCCAGCGAAGTCTTGTGGACATACGTGACGTGAGACGGATCGAGCAGGTTATCCGTCATGTACAGATAGCCGCAGTTGACGTCCATCGCAGGACCGAGATTGACACCCCACGCCGGATCGTCATAGTGCGCAACGGTCAGTATTTCGTCCGGATCAGCCAGCTCAGGGTTGCCCGTCCAGATCCAGACCAATCCGTAGCGCTCGGCCACCGGATAGCGTCTCACGCAGGCCTTCGGCGGAATCCTGGCAAGACCCGGCGCATGCACGCAAACGCCGTCAGGACTGAACTCCAGTCCGTGATAACCACAGCGCAGGTTATCGCCTGTCACTTCGCCCATCGACAGGGGCAGCTTGCGATGCGGGCACGCATCTTCAAGCGCGATCACCGCGCGCCCCGAATCGCGATAGAGTACGACCGGCTCCTCCAGAATGATTCGCCTCACCGGCCTGTCTTCGATCTCGTCGCTCCAGGCAGCGACATACCACGCGTTCCGCAAATACATTCCCTGCCCCCTTTCGTGTTCAATCAATCGTCCAGTGGGCAAAGGATAGGAACAACAGCCGCGGATCATCAAACGATTTGAACTACAGGCGAGGCTTAGTTTTTCTAAAGACTCACACGCGAGTACTTCAATTCGCTTCGTGCAACGCTCCCCGGCATGATGCTAAGTACTCTTAATATGTAAGGAGTTTCCCGAGGATTGACGACTTCAGGATCAAAACCTCTTGCGGCACATTTTTTAATTGTGCAAACTTGTCTATACAAATTTATCGCGCAAGTCATTGAGGGATCTGTCATGAAATCACGTGCTGCAGTTGCATTCGGGCCAGGAAAACCCCTGGAAATCGTCGAGATCGACGTTGCACCGCCGAAGAAAGGCGAAGTGCTTATAAAGATCTCCCATACGGGCGTATGCCACACGGACGCCTTCACGCTCTCGGGCGACGACCCGGAAGGCCTGTTCCCCTGCGTGCTCGGGCATGAAGGCGCAGGCGTTGTGGTGGAAATCGGTGAAGGCGTCACGTCGGTCCAGCCGGGCGACCACGTGATCCCGCTCTACACAGCGGAGTGCGGCGAATGCCTGTTCTGCAAGTCGGGCAAGACGAACCTGTGCGTAGCCGTACGTGCCACCCAGGGCAAAGGCGTGATGCCGGACGGTACGACCCGCTTCTCCTACAACGGCCAGCCGGTCTACCACTACATGGGTTGCTCGACGTTTAGCGAGTACACCGTGGTCGCCGAAGTCTCCCTTGCAAAGATCAATCCGGCTGCCAATCACGAACAGGTCTGCCTGCTGGGTTGCGGCGTCACCACGGGTATCGGTGCCGTGCACAATACCGCGAAGGTGCAGCCAGGCGACAGCGTCGCCGTGTTCGGACTCGGCGGCATCGGACTCGCTGTCATTCAGGGGGCTCGCCAGGCCAAGGCCGGCCGGATCATCGCGATCGACACGAACCCTTCGAAGTTCGAGCTGGCAAAAGTCTTCGGCGCCACCGATTGCGTGAACCCGAAAGACCACGAAAAACCGATCCAGCAGGTCATCGTTGAAATGACCGGTTGGGGCGTCGACCATTCATTCGAATGCATCGGCAACGTCAATGTCATGCGTGCGGCGCTCGAGTGCGCACACCGCGGCTGGGGACAGTCCGTCGTCATCGGTGTTGCGGGGGCCGGCCAGGAAATCTCGACACGCCCGTTCCAGTTGGTGACGGGCCGCACATGGAAAGGCACAGCATTTGGTGGCGTGAAGGGCCGCTCGCAACTGCCGGGCATGGTGGAAGACGCCATGCGAGGCGACATCCAGCTTGCCCCGTTCGTCACGCATAGATTGCCGCTTGATCAGATTAACGAAGCATTCGATCTGATGCACGACGGCAAGTCGATTCGCACCGTGATCAACTACTAGGACACGACTGTGCGCCGTCTTCGGTGCAGCGTCATTGCGCCGATTTTCATTCAGAAACGTTGGAGGTGGCAGAATGAGTACCTTGACAATACATCCGTCAGTGGACGCCGGTGTCAGGAAGGGCACGCCGGGTTTCACCGGCGGTACGCTCCACTGCCAATGCCAGAGCGACAGAGTCGAAGTTCGGGTAGAAAGTAACGTCGCACACAACCACATTTGTGGCTGTACGAAGTGCTGGAAGCCGGCTGGCGCGGCTTTCGCAATGATAGGCGTGGTGCCGCGCGACAAGGTCACGGTCACCGCTCATGCCGAGAGACTCCAGGTCGTCGACGAGAAAGCGGCAATCCAGCGCCATGCCTGCAAGGCGTGCGGAACGCACATGTATGGCCGGATAGAAAACCGTGACCATCCGTTCTACGGTCTTGACTTCATCCACGTCGAACTCTCCGATGATAGCGGCTGGGAAGAGCCGCGCTTTGCGGCTTTCGTCTCGTCGGTAATCGAAGCTGGCGGCGCGAAACCGGAACAGATGGACGATGTGCGTGCGCGGCTCACTGAGCTCGGACTGCCACCGTACGATGCGCTCAACCCGCCGTTGATGGACGCGATGTCCACGCATATCGCCAAGCGCAATGGTGTGCTGAAGTAGCGAAACTCAGGGCGGATCGTGCGTACGGATCCGCCCGTCTACAGGACTCGCAGTGGAGGGGATAGAACGGCGTGCCTGTTTTGACGGATAGCAGGACGCATACCGTCACGGCCCGGCAATATGATTTTGCCGACACATTCGATCGCTGCCTGGCCAATGAATGCTCTGAACGTCGCCGATCTGGCGGCTTGTTCAGCTTCGCCCTAAAGCGCCTCGGCGCGCTTGCCGCCGATATGCAAGGCGACCACGCCGATCACCATCGCGACGACGGCGCGCGAGAACCATACCTTGAGCGCCGTCGGAAGATCGAACACGTCGAACGCAAGGCCAACGACGACGCGCAGGAGGACAGCTGCACGGTCCATGGTATGCGCGTCGCAATCAGCACCGATGCTTCAATTTCCAAAGCAACCACGACAACGGCAATCAATGCCGCCACGAGCCGTGCGGCAACTCCACATCCCGCTGTGCCGCAGCCAATCCTTCCAGCATGCCCGCGCGGTCGAGCGGAATGCAATACACCGGCTTGGCGCGCTCGAAGCGCCAACTGTCCGCCAGCGCGCCGGCATCGACGGGATCAAAACCGAACTGATCCAGCAGCCCGCTCACGACGCGTTTGGCCGCTTCATCGTCACCGGCAAACGGCAATGCACGGCGCTTCGGCGTATGCGGCGCTGAGCCATCGGTTTCGAGATCCCTCGCCAGAATCGCGTTGAAGGCTTTCACCACGCGAGCGCCAGGCAATGCGGCGGCAAGCATCTGGCTGGTGGTCGTGGCGTGACTGTCGAGCGCCTCGATCTGGCCGTCGCGCTCGGGATAATGATTGCACGTGTCGATCACGATCTTGCCGTCGAGCGCCGCCACCGGCAGCGCGTCGATGCTGCTGAACGGCACGGCGACCACCACCACCTCGCCGAACTTCGCCGCCTCTTGCGCGGTGCCGAGCGCGCAGCCGAGCGCCGCAGCCGTGCTGATCAAAGTCCGCGGATCGCGGGAATTGCTGATCATGACTTCGTGACCGTTCTGCTTCGCCAAAGCCGCCATCGCGCGGCCAATAAAGCCCGCGCCGAGAATGCCTATCTTCATGTTTCACACTCCGTGCCTGTTCGAGGATCGCTCCGCCGAGCACCCGCTCGCCGGTCAGAACCACTATGATTCAAAACTTAAACGGAATAAATACGCCTATTTCGATGACTGTCGAAAGCAGGAATGGGGAATCATGGATCGACTGACCAGCATGGCGATCTTCGTCAAAACCGCCGACAGCGGCTCGTTCGCCGCGGCGGCGCTCGCGTTCGGCATCTCGTCGCAAATGGCCGGCAAGCACGTCAGCACGCTCGAAGAGCGCATCGGCGCCCGGCTGCTGAACCGCACCACGCGCCGCCAGAGCCTCACCGAGATCGGCCAGATCTTCTACGAGCGCTGCAAGGCGCTGCTGGCCGACGCCGCGGCAGCCGAGTCGGTCGCCCAGGAACTGTCGGCATCGCCGCGCGGACGCCTGCGCATTACCGCGCCCGTCACGTTCGGCGCCTGCTGTCTCGCGCCGATGATCACGCGCTATCTGAAAGCGCATCCCGAGGTGCGGGTCGAGTTGACGCTGACCGACCGCTTCGTCGATCTGATCGACGAGGGTTACGAGGCTGCGATCCGCCTCGGCGCGCTGTCGGATTCGTCGCTGATCGCGCGGCCGTTGATGCCTTACCGGCTGGTCGCGTGCGCGTCGCCCGGCTATCTGGCGGAACGCGGCGAACCGCGCACGCCGCAAGAACTGACGGCGCACGAATGTCTGAGCTTCGTCTATACGAGCATGCCGGCCGACACCGAATGGCGTTTCGCCGACGCGCAAGGCGAGCACGTGGTGCCGATCGCCGGCCGCTTCGAGGCCAATGACGTGAAGGCGCTACTGGCCGCCGCGCTGAACGGCGGCGGCGTCATACTCGCTCCCGAAGTGGCGGTCAAGGACGAACTCGCGGCGGGCCGCCTCGTGCGCCTGCTGTCCGGCTATGAGGCAACCGCGCGGCCGATGCATCTGGTATTCCCCGCCAGCCGCGTCACGCCGAAATTGCGCGCGTTCATCGACCAGGTCGTGGCCGAATTCGGCCCGCACAACGCGTGAACCAAGCGTGAACAACGCGCGAACGAGCCGCATGCCAATGCTCACCACACGCCCGTGACAACCCGCCAATCTCGCCGCATTGCCCGCTAGAATGGCCGGCTTTGGCCGCTTCGGGCGCGCCACAAGGCAAAATACGAGTTTTGCGCGCGCAAACCGCGCCGCGCATCCGCTGAATCAGACGCCGGCGGCACGCGCGCCGCCGACCTTCGCAAACTCGCACGACGACGGCCCGCTCAAGCTGTGCGCGGCTTGGCGGCCAATCGCGTGCGGCGCAGCCAGGACAGCTCGTCCTTTAACAGAGCACCTCAGGAGCATTTATGACCGATTCGAACCCATCCTTCCTCGGCAGGATTTCCCTGGCCGTGGGCACGTTCTTCCGCATTCTCGGCGATGGCGAATTCGCCGCCGGCGTTTTGCGTCTGCGTGACGGCGGCGTGACCGCCAGCGCCGCGCCCGCCCAGGCTCCCACGCCCGCACCCGCACCGCAGCCGGCGCCCGTGCTGAAGGAAGCCAGCCCCGACGCCGCATTGCAACTGCTCGGCCTGTTGCAACGCGACGCACGCTTCATCGATTTCGTCGAGGAAGACATCAAGAGCTATAGCGACGCCGACATTGGCGCGGCCGCGCGCCTCGTGCACGACGGTTGCCGCGCGACGCTGCGCGAGCACTTCACGATCCGCCCGGTGCGCGACGAAGCCGAAGGCAGCCGCGTCACGCTCGCCGAAGGTTTCGATGCGGCCTCGATTCGCCTGACCGGCAACGTCGTCGGCCGCGCGCCGTTTAACGGCAGCATCAGCCATCGCGGCTGGCGCGTCGACGAAGTGCGTCTGCCGAAACTCGCGGACAGCCACAACGCGAAAGTGATCGCACCGGCCGAGGTGGAGCTATGAGCGACGCACGCCAATCACGCTACGCCATCGGCATCGACCTCGGCACCACGCACTGCGCGCTGTCCTACGTGGACACGAGCGCCAGCGACGGCGAAAAGACTTCGCAAGGCGTGCTGCCGATCGCGCAACTCACGGGCCCCGGCGCGATCGACAACCTCGATCTGCTGCCCTCGTTCCTCTATCTGCCGCATCCGGACGAACTCGCGTCGGGCGACCTCTATCTGCCGTGGACCGGCCAGCGCGAATTCGCGGTCGGCGAATTCGCCCGCAGCCGCGGCGCGGCCACGCCGATCCGGCTCGTGTCGAGCGCGAAGAGCTGGCTGTGCCATCCGGGCGTCGACCGGCGCGCGGCGATTCTGCCCAACGACGCGCCGCCTGAAGTCGCGCGCGTCTCGCCACTCGAAAGCTCGGTGCGCTATCTGACGCACTTGCGCGAAGCCTGGGATCACGCGCATCCCGACGCGCCGTTCAGCGAGCAGGACATCACGGTGACGATCCCCGCATCGTTCGATCCGGCCGCGCGCGAACTGACCGCCGAAGCCGCCGAGGCAGCAGGCTTTGGCCGCATGACGCTGCTGGAAGAACCGCAGGCCGCGTTGTATAGCTGGATCCAGAAGAGCGGCGGCGACTGGCGCAAGCAGGTCAAGGTCGGCGACATCATCCTCGTGGTGGATGTGGGCGGCGGCACGACCGACCTCTCGCTGATCGCCGTGATCGAGCGCGAAGGCAATCTCGAACTGCATCGCGTGGCGGTCGGCGAACACATTCTGCTCGGCGGCGACAACATGGACCTCGCGCTCGCGCACGTGGTCGCCCGCAAGCTGGCGGCACATGGTACCCAGGCCGACGCGTGGCAACTGCGCGCCCTCACCTATGCGTGCCGCTCGGCCAAGGAAACGCTGCTCAGCGATCCGGCCACCGACACGGTCCCGCTCGTCGTGCCGAGCCGCGGCTCGAAGCTGATCGGCGGCTCGATCCGCACCGAGCTCACGCGGGCCGAACTGACCCAGACGATCCTCGAAGGCTTCTTCCCGCAGGTGGACAGTGCCGCGCGTCCGGTGAGCCGCGCGCGTGCCGGTCTGACGCAGCTCGGCCTGCCGTATGCGCAGGACGCGGGCATCACGCGGCACCTCGCGGCGTTTCTCGGCCGTCAAGTGGGCGCGCTGGCTGAACTCGCAGGTGTGAGCGGCATCGCGGCTGCGGAGAATGCGAGCTTCCTGCATCCCACGGCGGTGCTGTTCAACGGCGGCGTGTTCAAGTCGCCACTGCTGGTCGAACGCATCATGGGCACGCTCAACAACTGGCTCGCTGCGGAAGACGCGGCACCGGCGCGGTTGCTCGAAGGCGCCGATCTCGATCTCGCCGTCGCGCGCGGCGCGGCCTATTACGGCTACGTGCGACGCGGCCGCGGCGTGCGGATCCGCGGCGGCACGGCGCGCGCGTACTACATCGCGATCGAATCGGCGATGCCCGCCGTGCCCGGTCTCGAGCCGCCGATCCAGGCGCTGTGCGTCGCGCCGTTCGGCATGGAGGAAGGCACCGATGCCGAACTGCCCGCGCAGGAATTCGGGCTGGTGGTCGGTGAGCCGGTGCACTTCCGCTTCTTCGGGTCGTCGGTGCGCCGTCAGGATCAGGTCGGCACGTTGCTCGACTTCTGGGGCCCCGAGGAATTGCAGGAACTCGAGGAGATTCAGGCGACGCTGCCCGCCGCCGGCCGCACCGCCGGTGAAGTCGTGCCGGTGAAGCTGCATGCGCGCGTCACCGAGGCGGGCACGCTCGAACTCGAAGCCGTGCCGCGTGGCACCGACGAGCGCTGGAAAGTCGAGTTCGACGTGCGCGGCAACGCGAATGCATGAATGAGATGAAGCGGTACAGCGTCGGTATCGATCTCGGCACCAGCAACACGGTGCTCGCCTATGCCGAGGCGGGGTCACCGTCGATCCAGGTCTTCGAGATCGAACAGTTGGTGAGCCCTGGCGAAGTGGCCGCGCGGCCGCTTCTGCCCTCGGTGCGCTATCACGCGGCCCAAGGCGAGCTGAACCCCGGCGATCTGCAATTGCCGTGGTCCAGCGCGGATCAAACCAGCGCGCAAGCGGACGCACAGCCGGTCGTGATCGGCCGGTTCGCGCGTGTGCTGGGCGCTCAGGTGCCTGGCCGGCTCGTATCGAGCGCGAAGAGCTGGCTCTCGCATGCGTCAGTGGATCGCACCGCGCCGATCCTGCCGTGGGGCGCCGCCGACGACGTCCGCAAAGTCTCGCCGGTCGAAGCCAGCGCGAGCTATCTGGCGCACGTGCGCGCGGCCTGGAACCAGCGTTTTCCGGATGCGCCACTCGAACGCCAGGATGTGGTGCTCACGGTGCCGGCGTCGTTCGACGAAGGCGCGCGAGCGCTGACCGTGGAAGCCGCCCGCATGGCCGGCCTGCACAACCTGAAGCTGCTGGAAGAGCCGCAAGCGGCGTTCTACGACTGGCTGTTTCATCATCGCGAGCGGCTGGCAAGCGAGCTCGCGGATACCCGCCTCGTGCTGATCTGCGACGTCGGCGGCGGCACCACCGACCTCACGCTGATCGAAGTGAGCCTGCGCGACGGCGAGCCGCAGCTCACGCGGATCGGCGTGGGCAATCATCTGATGCTCGGCGGCGACAACATGGATCTGGCGCTCGCGCATCTGGTGGAAGCGCGGCTGCCGGGCGCGAACCAGGCGGGCGAGCGCGCGCGCCTGTCGGCGGCGAGTCTGTCGCAACTGGTCGAGCGTTGCCGCAATGCGAAGGAACAACTGCTCGGCCCGCAGGCGCCCGACTCCGCCTCCATCACGCTGCTCGGCGCGGGCTCGAAGCTGATCGGCGGCGCGCGCACGGCGCAGGTCACGCGCGAGGAGGTCGAGCGGATCATCGTCGACGGCTTCTTTCCGGCGGTGGCCTCGCACGAACGGCCGGGCAGGCCGCGTGGCGCGATCGTCGAATTCGGCCTGCCCTATGCGACCGATGCCGCGGTCACGCGTCATATCGCGGCATTCCTGAGCCGCTTCGCAGCGCAGTCGCGTAAAGCGCTGGGCGTCGAGTCCTCCAGTTCACCGGACGAAGACGCGTTGCCAGTGCCCGACACGCTGCTCTTGAACGGCGGCGTGTTCCGGGCCGAAGCGCTCACGCAGCGTCTGGCCAGCACCTTGGGCACGTGGCGCGGCGAGCCGCTCAACGTGCTGCACAACGACAACCCCGACGTCGCCGTGGCGCGCGGCGCGGTCGCCTATTCGCTCGCGCGCGCGGGCAACGCGCCGAAAATCGGCGGCGGCTCGCCGCGCAGTTACTTCCTCGTGCTCGACGAAGCCGGCGACGGCAAGCATGATGCCGAGCCCGTGCAACGCGGCATCTGCCTGCTGCCGCGCGGCACGGAAGAAGGCCACGAGATTCTGATCGCGGATCGCACGTTCGCGCTGCGCCTCGGGCATCCGGTGCGCTTTCACCTCGTGTCGTCGAGCGCGGACACGGTGTATCAACCAGGCGAGTTGATCGATCTCGCCGGCGGCGACTTCGTCCGCTTGCCGCCGATCGCGACCATCGTGCAGCCGCGCGGCGCGGGCAGCGCGCGCGAAACCGCGGTGCAGATCGCGACGTCACTGACCGAAGTGGGCACGCTCGAAGTCCACTGCATCGAACTCGACAATCCCGCGCAGCGCTGGTTGCTCGAATTCCAGTTGCGCCGTGAAGACGCGCAAGTGAATCTGGCGGGCGATGCAGCACCGGCTCGTCATCCGGCGCTCGATCAGGCGATCGAACACATCGACCGCAGCTTTGGCTCGCGTGCGCAGAAGGTCGATCCGAAAGAAGTCAAACGCCTGCGCGCGCAACTCGAACAACTGCTGGGCCCGCGCGAAACCTGGAACAGCGCGTTGCTGCGCGAACTGTTTGGCGCGCTGTGGGAACGCGCGCGCCGCCGGCGCCGCTCGGCGGATCACGAGCGCCTCTGGCTGAATCTGGCCGGCTATTGCGTGCGTCCCGGCTTCGGCTATCCGCTCGACGAATGGCGCGTCGAACAACTCTGGTCGCTCTTCGACGACGGCATCCAGTACGTCAACGAGAGCCAGGTCTGGTCGGAGTGGTGGACACTGTGGCGCCGCGCCGCCGGCGGGCTCGACGAAAGCGCGCAACTGCGTGTGCTCGACGCGATGGCGTATCTGCAAGGCGCCGCGCAGTCGCGTCACAAGCTGCCGTTCGACGTGGCGAAAACCGGCTTCACCGACATGGTTCGCCTGAGCGCGTCGCTCGAACGGATTCCTGTCGAGCGCAAGATCGAGCTCGGCGAATCGGTGCTGACGCGTCTGAAGAAGCCCGCTGAGAATCATCAAAGCTGGTGGGCGGTCGGCCGTATCGGTGCACGGCGGCCGTTCTACGGCAGCGCGCATAGCGTCGTGCCGCCGGAGATTGCGGGAGCATGGCTCCGCGCAATCCTCGCGCTCGACTGGAAGAAGGTCGATCCCGCCGCATTTGCCGCCGTGCAGATCGCTCGCATGACCGGCGACCGCTCGCGCGACTTGCCCGAAGACTTGCGTCTTGCGGTAGTGCGCCGGCTCGAAGCGGCCAACGCGCCGCGTGCGTGGATCACCATGGTGAGCGAGAACGTCGAGCTCGATAACGCCGACGAAGGCCGCGTGTTCGGCGAGTCGCTGCCGGCGGGACTGAAGCTGATCGCGAACTGAGGCTCGCGCGACTAGGGCAGCGCGAAACTCAGCACTGCTTCCGCCGCAAGCGTGTCCTTGCGATTCTTGAGACTCTCCGCGAGCAGCTCGCGGAATATGAGCAGTGTGTCGGCGCCGTGCTGCGCGCGAAATCCGTTCAAGACTTCGGCGATGGCGGCCTGTTGCGTCGCCGGCGTCAACGTGCTGGCTATGTACGAACTACCGCGCGCCAGATCCATCATGTAAGTGGATCTGCAGAGCGCCTTCTCTGCCTCTCGAGCGGATTTTCGTCCGTTGCGCATCGTTGTTTTTCTCGGTTGTCTTTTTCGTTGCGTGTACAACCAGCAGCTCTCCTCTGCCGGCGCAGCCAAGCGTTCTTATGCTTCGGCCTGACGCAACCATCTCCTTCTATCTGAACAGTTGAAGCTTAAGGGAACCTTATGCGTGGCGAATAAACGTCATGCGCAGACGCATGATCGATACATGCTGCCAATTGCCTGATGAGTATCGGTAAGTTTTGCTTTAGGCGCCGCGTCGCTCTACCTCTCAATATGCAAAAAAGGCCGGAAAACCCGGCCTTTTTGTATGACGACTCGACGATTGTTTGGTAGTACTACACCTGTGTCATGCCACCGTCGACAGCCAATTCGATCCCCGTGATGAAGCTCGCGTCGTCGGAAGCCAGGAACGAGACGGCCTTGGCGATCTCGTCCGGTTCGCCGACGCGGCCAAGCGGCGTGGTCTCGCTGGCCTGCTGGCGAAAGGCGTCGATCTGCTCGTCGCTCATGCCCAGTTCGGACTTGTAGGCCGGCGTGACCACCACGCCCGGCGCCACCACGTTGACGCGAATCCCGCGGCCCTTCAGATCGGTCGCCCATGTGCGCGCGAACGAACGCAGCGCGGCCTTGGTCGCGGCATACACGCCGAAGGCCGGCATGCCCTTGCTTCCGGCGATCGAACCCGTGACGACGATCGCGCTGCCCGGCCGCATCAACGGCAAGGCTTTCTGCACCGTGAACAGCGTGCCTTTGACGTTGATGCCGAAGTACTTGTCGAACTGCGCCTCGGTGATCGCGCCGAGCGGCGAAAACTCGCCGCCGCCCGCATTCGCGAACAGGACGTCGAGCCGATCGTGGGCGGCCTGCACCGTGCTGAACATCCGGTCGAGGTCGGCGGCCGACGAGATGTCCGCACGAATCGCAATGGCGCCGTGGCCGATGTGCTCCACCGCGTCGTCGAGTTCGGCCTGACGCCGGCCGGTGATGTAGACGGTCGCGCCTTCCTGGGCGAAACGCGTTGCGGCGGCGAGGCCGATGCCGCTGCTGCCGCCGGTCACCAGCACGATCTTGCCGGCGTGTTTGCGGGGATTGACGTTTTCGAGTGCGGACTGATTCATGAACTGCTCCTGTGTGTGAGGTCGGTTGACCATGACACCCAGCTTATTTCATGCACACAGGGAGATAAATATGTATCCTGTGGTTTCTTTATTCACATCTGTGGATAATCCACTCGAACGGAACCCTCATGGATCATTTGCAGGCCATCCGCATTTTTGCGCGCGTGGTGGAAACCGGTGGCTTCGGCCGCGCGGCGCAATCGCTGCAGATGCCCAACGCGACGGTCAGCAAGTGGGTCAAGTCGCTCGAAGATCACCTGGGCGTGAAACTCCTCGAGCGCAGCACGCGCAGCGTCAGTGTCACGACGGACGGCACGGCGTATTACGAGCGCACGCGGCACCTGCTGAGCGAACTCGACGATATCGAGGCGACCTTGGGCCGTGATCGCGCGAGTCCGCGCGGCGTGCTGCGGGTCGACACCGGCGGCTCGACCGCGAGCGGCATCCTGATTCCCGCGCTCCCCGAATTTTGCGCGCGTTACCCGGACATTCAGGTGCGCTTGAGCGTGACGGACCGTACGGCCGATCTGATCGCCGAGAACATCGACTGCGCGATTCGCAGCTCGGCGGATGACCCCGCTTTGGTGACACACGCGATCGGCACGCTACGCTGGACGACTTGCGCGAGCCCGGCATATCTGGCCGCACATGGCGCGCCCTTGCACCCGCGCCAGATCGTCGACGAGGGGCATGCGGTGGTCGGCTACTTCTCGGCAAGCAGCGGAATCGTGCAGCCCTTGCATTTCTTCAAGAACAGCGAGCCTCTCGTGCTCGACAACGTCCGCAATATAGTCATGGTGAGCGAGAGCAATGCGCATCTGGCCACCGCGCTCGCGGGCCTCGGCATCGTTCATACGCTGGATTTCATGGTGCGGCCGGCGGTCGAGCGCGGCGATCTCGTGCCGATCCTGACGGACTGGCGGCCGGAGCCGCTGCAGGTTTATCTCGCCTACCCACCGAGCCGCCGTTACAGCACCAAACTTCGCGTGTTCGCCGACTGGGTGAGCCAGCTCTGCGCGCTGCACGAGACGTCCTGAACGCAAAGGCGCCCTACGCCATCGTCACCTGGTTTCGACCGCCATGTTTCGATCGATACAGCGCCTGGTCCGCGCTCGCGAAACCCTCACGATGCGCCGGCCGTGAAGACTCGCAGATGCGTGTCAACGACGCGCCCACGCTCACCGTCACCCTGCCGAGCGGCGACGCGCGATGCTCGATCGCCAGATCCACCACGCGCTGGCGCAGCGTGTCGAGCGTGTCTTCGAGCGCTGCGTGCTCCGCTTGCAACACCAGCAGGCCGAACTCCTCGCCGCCCATGCGCCCGACGATGATGCGTTCGCCATCGGCCGCCGCCTGCATCACTGAAGCCACTTTGCGCAGGCACTGATCGCCCGCCTGGTGGCCGTAGGTGTCGTTGTACTGCTTGAACCAGTCGACGTCGACCACGACCGAACCCATGACGTCGCCGTCCTGGGCTTCTTTCCAGCGGCGCGTGATGCTCTCCAGCAGGAAACGGCGGTTGTACAACTGCGTCAGCGGATCGATCGCGGTGGCCGTGCGCATCTTCAGATCGTTCTCGATCATCGCGCGCAGGTGGTAGAACACGCCGCGCTGCCCTGCGTCGAGCCGGCCGGGCGACGGGTCCATCGCGCACAACGCGCCGACGATCTCGCCATTGGGCGCGCGCAGCGCAATCGCCGCATAAAAACGCACGAACGGATGCCGCTGCACCAGCATGCATTCGCCGAAACGCGCGTCGTTGTGCGCATCTTCGATGACGAACAGCTCCTCGTCGCGCACGGCATAGTCGGCGAGCGAGCGGGCACGCGTGACGAGCGGCATCGCCATGCCGACCTCGGCGCGGTAATGCTGATACTCCTCGTCGAGCAGCGTGATCGCGGTGATCGCCGCGCCGGTCACGCTCTTGAGAATTTCGGCTGCGTGGGTGAAGCATTCGCGCATCACCTGATCGTCGTGCAACAGCCATTCGATCACCGACGATTCCACCTCGGGTTCGCCGGCGGCGGACGAATCGAACTGCATGCGGCTGGACAGACGGTCGTTACTGAAGGCGAGTTGCACGGCTGGGTTCCAGAATGTAATTAGCTCGTGTCAACGGCATACGCACGCGAAACTTGAGCGGCCGTGAAGTTTGTCCGTGCGCAAGCCAGGCATGGCGGCGCGGATCGACGCGTGGCGCCAGGAAGTACAATTCACCCGCCAGTCACGCGCCGCCTGCGTTTGCTCAAAAAACAGGCGGCACATCCTTTTCAACAGACAATTGCCCATGCCTTCGCCGCGCTTTGTTCAAGCGGGCGACGCCGCCGACCTGTTCTCATGACGACAACCGCCCATCACCGCCCGACGAGCGCTTTGCTCATCACCGACGTCCGCCTCGCCGACGGCACCCGTGTCGACGTTTCGATCGCCGACGGCCGCATCGCCGCAATCGGCGCGGATCTGCCGAGCGAGCCTGGCGTGACGCGCGAGGACGGCGCGGGCGCGTTGCTGCTGCCGGGTTTAGTCGAAGGCCATACGCATCTGGACAAGACTAACTGGGGCATGCGCTGGTATCGCAACGAGGTTGGGCCGAAGCTGACCGACCGCATCGAAAACGAACGACGCTTTCGCGCCGAGAGCGGCCATGACGCGGGCGCGCAGTCGCTCGCCCTCGCGCGCGCGTTTCTGCAGGCCGGCACGACGCGCTTGCGCACGCACGTCGATATCGACACCGACGCGGGCCTGCGTCATCTGGAAGGTGTGCTTGCCACGCGTGACGCGCTGCGCGACGTGCTCGACATGCAGATCGTCGCGTTTCCGCAATCGGGGCTGCTCGGCCGCGCGGGTACGGATGCGTTGCTCGACGGCGCGCTGAGCGCCGGCGCCGATGTGCTCGGCGCGCTCGATCCGGCGTTGATCGACGGCGATCCGGTGGCTTCGCTGGACGTGACGTTCGGGCTCGCGGAACGCCATCACAAACCGATCGATATTCATCTGCACGAGCCCGGCGAGATCGGCGCATTCACGCTCGGTCTTCTGCTCGACCGCGTCGCTGCGCTCGGCATGCAAGGCCAGGTGGTGGTCAGTCACGCGTTCTGTCTTGGCGCGCTGCCCGAGCGCGAACGTGACGCGTTGCTGGACCGCCTCGCCGATCTCCGCGTCGCACTGCTGACCACCGCACCCTCCTCGACGCCCGTGCCGCCGCTCAAAACCTGCCTTGAAAAAGGCGTCACGCTGTTCGGCGGCAACGACGGCATTCGCGATACGTGGACGCCTTACGGCTCGCCGGACATGCTCGAACGCGCGATGCTGATTGCGATGCGCTACGGCCTGCGCCGTGACGACGATCTCGCCCTCGCCTTCGACTGCGTGAGCAGCACGGCCGCGCGCGCCTGCGGGTTCAAGGACTACGGCCTGCACGCCGGCGCGCGCGCCGACCTCGTGCTGGTCGACGCCGACACGCTCGCGCACGCGCTCGTCGCGCGGCCGCCGCGCAAGCTGGTGGTGGCCAATGGCCGGATCGTCGCACGCCACGGCGCGAGTCCCGAATCCTTGAATTGAACACGACGCTGGCGAGGCTGCGCGCACGCATGGCGGCGGTCGCGCCACGTCACCCGCTACAACGCATTTCGCACTCACATGATCAATCTCTTTCAGGCCATGCAGGCGTTCGTCAAGGTTGCCGACGCGGGCAGCTTCGCGCAGGCCGCGGAGCAACTCAGCGTCTCGACCTCGGTGGTGACGCGCCACGTGTCGAGCCTTGAAAAGCATCTCGGCATTCGCCTGTTCCAGCGCACCACGCGTAAGGTGGTGCTGACCGAAGCCGGCGCCGAGTATGCCGACGGCTGCCGCCTCCTGATGGCCGAACTCGAGGAAGTCGAATCGCGCGCGACCACCGCCTCGAAGGAAGTCGCGGGCGACCTGCGCATCGTGGCGCTGGGCAGCTTTTCGCTATTCCGCCTCACGCCGCTGTTCGCGGAATATCAAGCCAAGTTTCCGCACGTGAATCTGCGCGTCACGCTGACCGAAAAACGCGTCGATCTGCTGGAAGGCGGTTTCGATGTGGGTATCGTGACCGAGCATATGATCCGCTCGGAGTCGCTGGTGGTGCGCCGCCTGATCAACTCGCACGCGGTGCCGGTGGCGTCGGCTGCCTATCTCGCCCAGGCCGGTCATCCGAAAACGCCCGCCGACCTCGCGCGGCACCGGGTGATCACCGCGCCGCTCGACACGAGCCCTCAGACCTGGGTGTTCAGCAAGGGCGACGGCGGCGAAGAGAGCATCGCGCTCGATGCGTCGTTCACCGTCAACAGCATGATCATGCAAAAACAGGCGGCGCTCGGCGCGATGGGCATCGCGCTGCTGCCGCTCGAGATGGTCGACGATGAATTGCGCGCGGGCACGTTGGTGCGGATTCTCGACGACCACGCCGTGCTCAATGGCGACGTCGCGGTCTCGCTCGTGTACCCGAGCCGGGAGTTCGTGCCGCGCAAGATCCGGGAGTTTATCGATCTGGCGGTGGGGTTTTTCGAGTAGTTCTGCGGGGATAGAGAGGCCTCTCCGGCCCCTCACCTAATCAAGGCCGCTCGCCTCGCGCCAGGCGCGCCTCGATGTCATACACCACTGGCATCAGATCCGCTACGCTGTCGATCACATAATGCGCGCCCGCTGCCTGCAGCTTCTCGATCGCCGCCTTGCGACGCCATGCGAACTCATCGGGCGCCAACGCCTTGACGTCGTCTTCGGCCATGCCGAAAGCGTTGCCGCTCACCGCGACTCCGACCGCCCACGTGCCGCCGTTGATGCCCTCTTCGATGCCGACCTCGGTGTCGTCGACCTTGATCGCATCCTTCGCGCGCCAGACGCCCAGTTCCGGCAACGTCTTGTAGATCATGTACGGCGACGGCCGCCCTTCCGGCGTATCGCCGGTGCACACGATGCTGTCCGGCGAGAAACCCTGCGCCGCCGCGCCCGGCACGATCTCCGCCATGATTTCGCGCGTGTAGCCGGTGGTCGTGCCGATCCGGATGTCGTCGCCGCGCAGTGCGCTCGCCACGTCGGCCACGCCGGGGATCACCGAACTGTAGCTCGCCGCCACCGCGATGTTCTTCGGCACGAATACGTCGTACACGGCGTCGATATCCGCTTCGCCCGGCGCGTGCCCGTACTTGTCGGCCCAGGCTTGCGCGACGCGCGGCAACGCCATCAGCGCCGCGATATGCGGGCGCTTGGCCATGCCCATCGGGCCGCGCGCTTCGTCGATCGTGATCGCCACGCCGAACTGCTCGAATGTCTCGACGAAGGCGCCCATTGGCGCCAGCGAACCGTAATCGACCACCGTGCCGGCCCAATCGAAAATCACTGCTTTTACGTGTTTCATTGACTTCGATCCTCAGGCCGCGTCGGCCAATCTCTTGCGTTCTTCGATCGCAGCCGCCGGCGGGGCGGCGTGGTCGACGCCCATCGTCCGCAGCGCGTTGCCGCACGCCGCCACGACGCGGCGCATGACATGCTCATCCACCTGGCCGATGCAGCCGATACGGAAGCTGTCCACCACCGTCAATTTGCCCGGATAGATGATGAAGCCCTGCTGCTTCATCAATTCATAGAAACGCTCGAACCTGAACGACGGATGCGCCGGCGCGAAAAACGTCACGATGATCGGCGAGCGCCAGCGTGCGTTCAGCAGCGGCTCGAAGCCGAGTTCGTGCATGCCGGCCACCAGCACGTCGCGATTGTTCGCATACCGCGCGAGACGCCCGGCCTGTCCGCCTTCGAGCTTGTGCAGACGCAGTGCCTCGATAAACGCGGCCACGGTGTGCGTGGGCGGCGTGAAACGCCACTGGCCGGTGCGGTTCATCACGTCCCACTGGTCGTAGACGTCGAGCGAGAGCGAGTGACTGCGGCCCTTCGCCTGCTGCAACGCGCTCTTGCGCGCGATCACGAACCCAAAACCAGGCACGCCCTCGATGCATTTATTCGCCGACGACACGAAGGCCTCGCAGGCAATCTCGCGCACGTCGAGCGGCACCGCGCCGAAGGCGCTCATCGAATCGATCAGCAGCTTGCGGCCCTTCTTTGCGGTGGCGGCAGCGATTTCCTCGATAGGGTTGAGAATCCCCGAACTGGTTTCGCAATGCACGGCGACCACGTGCGTGATGCGCGGATCGGCGTCCAGCATGCGTTCCACTTCCGCTCCGCGCGGCGGCAGGTAATCACCCTTGTCGAGTACCGTGCAGGCGCGGCCGAGATAGCCGAGCGTGGTCGCGATGCGCTTGCCGTACGCGCCGTTGGCCAGCACGAGGGCGTGACCGTCGCGCGGAATCAGGCTGCCGAGCATCGCTTCGACGCAATAGCTGCCGCTACCTTGCAGCGGCACGCAGTCGTAGTCGCCCGCCGTGTCACCGGCGATCTCCAGCAGGCTGCTGCGCAGCAGCGCAGTCATCGCGCGGAAATCGCCGTCCCACGACCCCCAGTCGCGCAGCATCGCTTCTTTGGTGGAGAACGCCGTGGTAAGCGGCCCCGGCGTCAACAAGTACGGCTCGCCCTTGGCGGGCGGCGCGCAGGTGACTGCGGCGGGTCCTGCGGCGCTCACGGCTGGGGAACGGTCGATCACGCTGTCCATGTCGGAATCTCCGATATCGCTGTTTCGGTGACTCACACACTACAGAAACGCGCGACATCGGTAAAATCGATATAATCGATACTGATATCGCAATAACTTATAGCCTAGCGAGGCACACGTGCAATACGCGCAATTGCGGGCGTTTCATGCGGTCGCGGAACATGGCGGGTTCTCCAAAGCGGCGCAGGCGCTCTCGCTCACGCAGCCGGCCGTGTCGGATCACGTGCGGCGGCTGGAGCAGGATTACGGCGTCAAACTGTTCGAACGCGGACCGCGCGGCGTCGAGACCACCGAACTGGGTCTGCGCCTTTTCAGCGTGACGCGGCAGATGATCAGTTGCGAGCGCGACGCGCGGCAACTGCTCGAATCGGCGGGCGGGCTCGAATCCGGCTCGCTGTCGCTGGCCGCGGACGCGCCCGATCTGGCGGTCGCGCTGATCAGCGCATTTCGCAAGCTCCATCCGGGCATCGTCGTGACGCTGTCCATCGCCAACGCCGCGGACTGCATGCAGCGCGTGCTCTCGAGTGCCGTCGACGCGGCCATTACCGCCGCGCCGCAAGTGCACAGCCGGCTGGAGGCGCGGGTGTTGCGACGCGATCCTTTGGTCGCGATGGTGCCGGCGAGCTATCCGGTGGCGAAGAAACGCAAGCTGAGCTACGCCGAACTGGTGCAGCAGCCGATGATTTTCCGCGAGTCGCAATCCGTCACGCAGCAGTTGCTGGAGATCGAATTGGTGCGCGAATCGCTGCAGGTGGAACCGGTGATGTACGTGGACGGCCGCGAGGCGCTCGAGGAAGCAGTCGCGCAAGGCATGGGCGTGGGTGTGATCGCGCGCGCCGAATTCAACGAATCGCGGCGGATCAGAATGATTCCGCTACAGGACTGTCAGGTGCGGATGATCGAATCGCTGACGCGGCTCGCCGAGCGGCCGGGATCGAATCTGCTGGACGCGTTGTTCGCGGTGGAGTTAGGGAAACCGGCTACGGCCACATCTGCGCCGGCGGCGTGAAACGATAAGCCAGCTCACGCTGCGCCCGCTGAATGAAACGACAAACCGCCCGGCAGGCGATGCCTGCGGGCGGCTTTTCTTCTTCGCATCGCAACAAGGCGTGCCGCTTTGCGGCCACGCGTCATCGCTTCACGCCGAACCGCTTAACGCGATCCACCGCTTGCGATCAGGCTTTCACCGGTCAGCCAGCGTGCGTCGTCGGAGGCGAGGAAGGCGACGACATCGGCGATATCGTCAGGCTGGCCGATACGGCCGAGCGGCGTCGTGCTGACGGCCCACGTTTCGAAGTCGGAACCCAGGATGCCGCCGGCGTGCGTGCCTTCGGTTGCAACCATGCCCGGGTTCACGGAATTGACGCGGATCTTGCGCGGGCCGAGTTCACGTGCCAGCACGCCCGTAATGCCATCGACGGCGCCCTTGGTGGCGGTATAGACCGCGCTGCCCGGCGGCGTGATGCGGCTCACCACCGAACTGATATTGACGATGCTGCCGCCTTCGCCGAGATGCTTGACGGCAGCCTGCGTGGTCAATAGCAGACCCAGCACGTTCACGTTGAAGTGCTTATGGAAATGTTCTTCGGTGATCTCTTCGATTGGCGAGAATTCATACACGCCCGAGTTGTTGACGAGAATGTCGAGACGGCCATACGTTTCCACAGCCGTATCGATGATGCCTTGCGCGTCCGCCGCTTTGGACACGTCGCCTGCAACGGCCACGGCCTTGCCACCGGCAGCGGTAATCGCATCGACCACGCTGTCCGCGCCCGCCTTGCTCGACGAGTAGTTCACCACCACTGAAGCGCCTTGCGCGGCCAATGCCTTGGCGATCGCCGCGCCGATACCTTTCGATGCACCCGTTACGACTGCAACTTTACCTGTGAGCTTGCTCATGATCGATTCCTTTAAATGGGATTGGCGCCGACGCTGTCGCGAAGATTCGCGGGTTGCGCTGGAAATGCACTGGCGCTGACACTGGTGACAATGTAGGCACCTCGGCCGTGTGGATAAAGCGGCTGAAGGCGAATAGATACGTCGGTTGAGCCGAACAATCGGAAGACAGGTGACGCGGATAGCTCGAAGGCTTGATGCGCGTGGCGGCGTCACCCGCCAGCGCGAATGGGAGGATCACGAGTAAGCGCGCACATAAGACCGACCAGCGCTCTCCCTTTGTCAGTGTAGGCGGTTCACAGCGTCGGCGTTTTTATAAAACAGTCTTTGTACGCCGGCCGCCCGTATCAGCCGCACGCTCTTCGAGCGCGAGTTCGATGAACGCCCGCGTTGCCGCGTTCCGATACGCGCCCTTCCGCAATAGCAGCGCAGCCGTACGCTGTGGCAGAGCCGGCTCCAACTGCACGAGAAACAGATCGCTATGCTCGCGCGCGATCGCGGCCGGCAGCAGCGTGGCGAGCGCACTGCGGCGCACGATCTGGACGACCGCGCCAATCGAGTTCACCTCCATCGCGATGCGCGGCGAAATGCCGTGCTGTCTGCAATATCGATCGATGTACTGACGCGTCGCAAACTCCTCATTGAGCAGAACGAGCGCTTCGTTTTCGAATTGGCCCAGCTTCAACGCGGAACGACGCTTCGCATACGGGTGCGACTTGCCGACCACCATCGCCAGTGCTTCGACGAATAGCGTCTGTGTCTCGATGTCGGGTGTATGCGTCTCGTCGAACGCGATGCCGACGTCGAGCGCATCTTCGTTCAGCAACGCTTCCATCCGGTCCTGCGGCATTTCGAGGATGTTGAGCGTGATGTTCGGATAACGGCGGTTGTACTTCTCCAGAAGCGGGCCGATCAGGTAGGCGGTGAACGTCGGCGTCATCGCGAGACGCAGCGAACCTCGGCTCAACTCCTGTACGTCGTGAATCGCCCGCTTGCCCGCCTCCAGGTCCTGCAGCGCGCGCTGAGCGTAGCGCACATAGGCCGTGCCGACATCGGTCAACTGGATCGTGCGACCGGACCGGTCGAGCAATTGCACCCGCAAGGTATCTTCCAGTTGCTTGATCTGTTGTGACAGTGTGGGCTGCGACACGTGCAGCGCCTCGGCCGCGCGCGTGAAATTGCGGTGCTCGGCGACTGCAAGGAAATATCGGATGTGCCTGAGCAGCATGATGTCCTCTCGAACTATTGGTCTTTCCTATCGAGAGAATAATAAACCAGTCTTGGACGCTATAGTTTGATCGGCGCATTCTTCATCCATCGATTCCCAACCAGCAACCCGATGGAGCGAAACATGCAAGACATCATCGACGGCTTCCTGAAGTTTCAGCGCGACGCCTTCCCGCAGCGCTCCGAGCTGTTCAGGAAGCTGGCCACGAGCCAGCATCCGAGTACCCTGTTCATTTCGTGCTCAGACAGCCGGCTGGTGCCGGAACTCGTCACGCAGCGCGAGCCCGGCGATCTGTTCGTGATCCGCAACGCGGGCAACATCGTGCCGTCGTACGGTCCGGAGCCGGGCGGCGTGACCGCCACGGTCGAGTACGCAGTCGCCGCGCTCGGCGTCACCGATGTAGTAATCTGCGGTCATTCCGACTGCGGCGCGATGACGGCCATCGCGACCTGCAAATGCATGGACCATATGCCCGCCGTGCGCAACTGGCTGCATTACGCGGACTCCGCGAAAGTCGTCAACGAGGCGCGCGAGCACAAGAGCGAGCGCGACCGGGTCGACTCGATGGTCCGCGAAAACGTGATCGCGCAACTCGCGAACATCAAGACCCATCCTTCCGTGCGGCTCGCCCTCGAACAGGGACATCTGGCGCTGCACGGCTGGGTGTACGACATCCAAACCGGCTCGATCGATACGCTCGACGGTTCGACGAACCGCTTCGTTTCTCTCGCGGAACATCCGCATGCGTGTGCCACCCCGGCTCGACTCGACGTCGCGGCCTGACTTTACTTACCCCCGAGGAAATTCATCATGACGCAATCCCAATACAGCCAGGCCCCGCGTGAAGCCCTGACCGACGCGATCATCGACGCAAAGGTTCGCAAGAATCTGACGTTCGAGCAGATCAACGAAGGCACGGGTCTGAGTCTTGCATTCGTCACCGCCGCCTTGCTCGGCCAGCATCCGCTGCCGGCAAACGCCGCAAAGGTCGTAGCCGACAAACTCGAACTCGGCGAAGACGCGGTGCGCCTGCTGCAAACCATCCCGCTACGCGGCAGCATTCCGGGCGGCGTGCCGACCGATCCGACCATCTACCGGTTCTACGAAATGGTGCAGATCTACGGTTCGACGCTGAAGGCACTCGTTCACGAGAAGTTCGGCGACGGTATCATCAGCGCGATCAACTTCAAGCTCGACATCAAGAAGGTCGACGATCCGGAAGGCGGTCAGCGTGCCGTCATCACGCTGGACGGCAAGTATCTGCCGACCAAACCGTTCTGACGCGACAGCGGAGCCGTTCTGGTGAGAACGGCTCCATCAATGGCGCTGACACGGCTTACGGCGCAATGAATTCAGCACTTACGCATCAACACAATCTGCACGGCCACGCTGGCCAGTACCGCCAGCGCACCGAGCGTATCCAGAATAGTGGGCCACACAACATCGCTCCTTTCACATTCGCTTTCACCATTGTTTGATTAAACGAATGCGCGCGCCATCAATTGAATGCCCAGTCCGAGCAGGCAGATAAAGAACCAGCGCCTGAAGGTCTGCGCGCTGATACGTCCGCGCACGTGCTGTCCGATCCACATGCCGAGCAGCGCCGGGACCACGGCGACGAGCGATTCGCCCAGATCGCCGGCGGCAAACGCGTGCTCTCTGGCGAGTCCGATTGCCAACGCGATGGTCGACACCGTGAACGACAAACCGAGCGCCTGCACCAGATCCTCTTTCTTCAACGCCAGCCCTTGCAGATACGGTACTGCCGGCACGACGAACACGCCAGTGCCGCCGGTGACCACGCCCGTCACCGCGCCGATCGCCGGCGACAACCAGCGCTCGTGCCGCGCCGGCACCGAGAAGCGCCATGCCAGCAAACCAGCCACGGCGTAGAGCGTCAACGCGGCGCCGAGGCCGACCACGGCCCACACGCCGCCCCCGCCCGCAATGAACGACGCGGCCGCGACCGTTCCGGCGACGATGCCCAGCATCATCGGCCACAAGCGTCTGACGAGCGCCCGCACGCTCGGCCCCGCGAACAGTTGCCAGACGTTCGTCACGAACGACGGCAACAACAGCATCGCGGCAGCCTGCGCCGGCAGCATCAGCGTGCCGAGCACACCCATGGCGACGGTCGGCAGTCCCATGCCGGTCACCCCCTTGACGAAGCCGGCGACCACGAAAGTCGCGGCGACCACGCCCGCACGCATTGCAAACGAAGAGATCATCGGAATGTTGTTATTGAAGTGATGTCGGCAATTTTCAATCGCCGCAGGGCCGGCCACAATGCGTAAGATACTTACTCTGACTTAGGCTAGGGCTAAGCCTGTGACGACAGGCTGAACCTTACCGGCAACCGCACGACAATCCGTTCCCCATGCGCTTCGACCTCATCGACCTTCGCCTTTTTCTGTACATCCTCGAAACCGGCAGCATCACCCACGGCGCCGCGCGCGCGAACATGTCGCTGCCGTCGGCGAGCGCGCGGCTGCGCGGCATGGAGGACGCGCTGGGCATGCCGCTGCTCGAACGCGGGCGACGCGGCGTCGAATCCACGCCGACCGGCGACACGCTCGCGCATCACGCGCGGCTCGTGCTCGGGCAAATCGAAAGAATGCAGGGCGAACTGGGCGAGCATCAGGAAGGCCGCAAAGCCTGCATACGGCTGTGGACCAACACGGCGGCCATCACCGAGTTCCTGCCCTCCGCGATCGGCCTCTTTCTGCGCGATCATCCGAACGTGCAGATCGACCTGAAGGAACGTCAAAGCAGCGAAACGGTCAAGGCGGTGCTGACCGGAGCGGCTGAAATCGGCATCATTTCCGACGCGGTCGAACACGGAGCGTTGCAGACCTTCCCCTTCGCCGTCGACAAACTGGTGCTGATCACGAGCCGCGACGACGCGCTCGCCACCCGCCGCCGCACGACGTTGGCGGAAGTGACGGATAGGGAATTCATCGGACTAAGCGCGGACAGCGCGTTGCAGGCCTATCTCGGCGAGCGCTCGCTGCTGGCCGGCCAGCCGCTCAGCTTCCGCACCCACGTGCGGACGTTCGACGCCATCTGCTGCATGGTCGAACAAGGCGCCGGCGTCGGAATCGTGCCGGCCACGGCCGCGAAGCGCTATCGCGGCACGCCCGGCATCCGCACGATCGAGCTGACCGATAGCTGGGCCGCGCGCCAGTTGCTGATCTGCACGCGCGATCTGAACGCGATGCCGCGGCCGGAAAAGGCGCTGGTACGGCATCTGGCGGGGATTTGAGGCTGTGAGCGCGGCCCTCCAGCTCCGGAGCAATATCAGCCTGACTTATTTAACCTGTCATTTTTAATCGATTTGCCTGATTTAGCGCGGTTTCTTATCCTTGACGCACAACCGCATGCCGCTCGCTGCATGCGCCGTCCGCTCCTTTTTTGCCGGCAAGATCATGGAAAGAACCACCTTCAACGTGCGCGTCGATAGCGTCCGCGACGAAGCGCATGGCGTGCGCTCGTTCAGCGTGTCGCGTCTGGACGGGCAACCGTTCGACCACTACGAACCCGGCGCGCACATCGACGTCACAGGACCATCCGGCGTCACGCGGCAATATTCGTTGTGCGGCGACCCGGATCAGCGGGACGCGCATCTGTTCGCCGTGAAGCGCGAAGACACGTCACGCGGTGGCTCGCGTTCGCTGCATGAGGACGTCACCGTCGGCAGCGAATTGACCATTGGCGCGCCACGCAATCTGTTCCAGCTCGCGCCGGGCGCCGAAGAACATGTTCTGATTGCCGCGGGCATCGGAGTGACGCCGCTCCTGAGCATGGCGTACCGTCTGCTCAAGCAGCAACAGCGCTTCGTGTTGCACTATTTCGCGCGCAGCGCGGAGCACGCGGCGTTTTTGCCGCTGCTCTCACGCGCGCCGTTTAGTGATTATGTGAAGCTCCACTTCGGCGTCGCGCGCGAGCGACTCGATTCGGTGCTCGGCAACTGCCTTGTGAATGCACGCGAAGGCACGCACGTCTATACCTGCGGGCCGGCGCCTTTCATGGAACGTGTGGTGACGATCGGCGAAACGCGTGTCGCGTCTGAAGCGATTCATCTCGAACGCTTTGCCGCTGAACCGGCTTCAACCACGAGCGCCGGATCGGCCACGCTCGATACCTTCGACGTGCAGATCGCGAGCAGCGGCGCGACCGTGCGCGTGGACAAGGACACGACCATCGTCGCGGCGCTGGCGTCGATCGGCATCGAAGTGGATACGTCGTGCGGCGAAGGTGTGTGCGGCACGTGCATGGTCGACGTGGTGAGCGGCACGCCCGAGCATCGTGACCATTGCCTGAGCAAAGCGGAACGAGCGAGCGGCAAGGTGATCTGCTGTTGCATTTCACGCGCCGCGTCGCCGGTGCTGGTGTTGGATCTTTAAAGCCCGAACGAGGTGCTGCATTCGCAGCACCTTTCACAAACGCCTCGTCTTACCGGTCGTCGTCGCGAATCGACGACGCATGCCGGCACAGCGCGCGCACTTCGACATCCATATACGGAAACAGCGGCAACTGGCTCAGCACGTCGTGCAGATGCGCGGGGCTCTCCACGTCGAACACGCTGATATTCGCGTAGCGGCCGGCGATGCGCCACAGATGCCGCCACACGCCCTCCTGTTGCAACCTTTGCGAGATCGCCTTCTCATCGGCCTTGAGGCGCGCGGCGCGTTCGGCATCCATATCGGCCGGCAGGCGGACGGTCATCTCAACGTGAAACAGCATGCTTGCTCTCCTCTCTGATCGGTAACAAAAAAGCCCTGGCGGCCCGGCCAATCGCGCCGCGCAACCAGGGCCGACAGATTCGTGCGATACGTGCGGGCGTTTTCTCTCAAGCACCCGGCTTCAGCCCTGCGAAAGCAGCATCAGGCTTCAGCGCGCAGACGCTCTACTTCTGCGTCCGGCAGATTGTCGCGCTCCTTGAACAGCGTGAAGTCGAAATCGATCAGCGCAAAATGGCCGTCCACGCCATACGGTTTGCCTTCGGCGCCTTCAGCCTGTTTGACCGCCGGCACGAGACCGTCGCGCGTGGCGAAGGCGAAGTCGTCCCACAGATACGGATCGCCGTCGATGTTGATCTGCGTGGTCAGCTTGCGGAAACCCGGCGCGGAAACGAAGAAGTGAATATGCGCCGGACGATGTCCATGACGGCCGAGTTGATCGAGCAACAGTTGCGTCTGCCCTTGCGGCGGCACGCTATAGCCGACCGGCACGACGCTGCGGAAACTGTACTTGCCTTCGGCATCGGTACGGATCGAGCGGCGCAGATTGAAGGCCGGCTGCGATTTGTCGAAGTACGAGTAGTTGCCGAGATGGTTCGCGTGCCACACTTCGACGAGCGCGTGAGCGAGCGGCTTGCCATCTTCGCCGAGCACGCGGCCGCGCATGATCAGCGTCTGGCCCGGATCGGTGCCGTCGTCGAGACGCGCATGCCCGTCGGAGAGCGGCGCGCCGGCCACATACAACGGACCTTCGATCGTGCGCGGCGTGCCGCCTTCGATGCCGGCCTTCGCCTCCGCTTCATCCAGACGCAGGTCGAGAAAATGTTCGAAACCCAGACCCGCGGCCAGCAGACCGAGTTCGCCGCTCTTGCCGGCGTCACCGAGATAGTTCAGCGCGGTCCAGAATTCGGCGGGTTGCACGTCGAGGTCTTCGATCGTATAGAACAGGTCCTGCACGATCCGGTTGACGATCTGCTTGGTGCGCGGATTGCCTTCGCTGGTGGCGCTGTCGTTGATTTTATTGAGCAGCGCGTCGATTGCTTGCTTGTTCATGGGATATCTCCTTCGTTTGATGTTCTGGATGGCTAACGGATGAGCCTTCAGTGGTTCAGTTGGTCGTGACGCTGGCGCCTTTGCGCGTATCGCGCCGCAGGCGGTCGATCTTGTCCCAGTCGAGCGTGATGCCAAGACCCGGACCTTGAGGCAGATGCAGCGCGAAATTCTCGTAGCGCAGCGGTTCGGTGAGAATCTCTTCGGTCAGCAGCAAGGGGCCGAACAGTTCCGTGCCCCACTTCAACTCGCCGAAGGTGCTGAAGAGCTGCGCCGAGGCGATCGTGCCGACCGCGCCTTCGAGCATCGTGCCGCCATACAGGTCGATATTCGCGGCCGACGCGATGGCCGCCACGTGCGCGGCGCCCACGAGGCCGCCCGATTGCGCGATCTTCACGGCAAAGACATCGGCGGCGCGCGCGCTGGCAACGGCGAACGCATCGGCCGGACCGTGAAGCGCTTCGTCGGCCATGATCGGCACCAGCGCGAGGTCGGTCAGACGCCTGAGACCCGCGCGGTTCTCCGCGGCGATGGGTTGCTCGATCAGCGTCACGCCCGCATCGGCAAAACGCCGCGCGGCCCAGATCGCGTCCGATTCACTCCATGCCTGGTTCACGTCGACGCGCACTTCGCCGCGTCCTTCCAACGCTTTCCGGATCGCGACGACATGCGCCACGTCGTCGGCCACGGCGCGCGTGCCGATCTTCAGCTTGAACACGCGATGGCGCTTCGTCTCGTACACCTGCTCGGCTTCCTCGATATCGCGCCTGGTGTCGCCGCTCGCGAGCGTCCACGCCACGTCCACGGAATCGCGCACACGGCCGCCGAACAGTTCCGACAGCGGCACGCCGAGACGCTGCGCCTGCGCATCGAACAACGCCGTTTCCAGCGCGGATTTCGCAAAGCGGTTGCCCTGAAACAGTTCGCGCAGTTTCGCCATCGCGACGCCCGGACGCGTCGCGTCCAACCCTTTGAGCAACGGCGCGAAATAGGTGTCGATGTTGACCTTGATACTTTCCGGGCTTTCCTCGCCGTAAGCGAGGCCGCCGATCGTAGTGCCCTCGCCCACGCCGACCAACCCGTCGCCGCAACGGATGCGCACCAGCACCAGCGTCTGGCAATTCATCGTTGCGACCGAGAGGCGGTGCGGACGGATCGTCGGTACGTCGACGAGAATCGTCTCCACGCTCTCGATCTTCACGGGTGTTGCTATCATTCGTTGCCCTCCTGAACTGCCTGAACCGGGAGCCCCAATAGTAAAAACAACTCGCGAAGCAGTCCAACACCGATTCCGACTACTTCCATACCGTAGGGGTATGCATGGAACTTCGCCAACTCCGCTACTTCATCGCGGTCGCGGAAGAAATGAACATCACGCGGGCCGCCCATCGCCTGCACATGACGCAGCCGCCGCTCAGCCGTCAGATCCAGCAGATCGAGGAAAGCGTCGGCCTGGCGCTGTTCGAGCGCGGCTCGCGGCCGCTGCGCCTGACCGAAGCCGGCCGGATTTTCTATACGCAGGCCAAGCGCCTCGTCGACGAAGCGGACGAACTCGCGCCGCTCACGCGGCGCCTGGCGCAACTGGCCGAGCGCGTCGTGATCGGCTTCGTGCCGTCGACGCTATACGGCGCGTTGCCCGCCGTGATCCGCGCGTTTCGCGAGGCCGCGCCGCATATCGAACTGTCGCTGATCGAAATGTTCACGATCGAGCAACTCGCTGCGCTCAAAGGCGGCCGTATCGACGTGGGCTTCGGCCGCCTGCGTTTCGACGACGCGCAGCTCGCACGCGAAGTCCTTCTGGAAGAAAGAATGATTGCCGCACTGCCGCAAGATCATCCACTCGCGCGACAAAAGAAGCCACTGACGCTGGCGGCCCTTGCGCAGGAAACCCTGATCGTCTACCCGAGCACGCCGCGGCCGAGCTATGCCGACCAGCAGTTGTCGGCCATGCACGATCATGCGTTGGAGCCGAAGGCGATCCACGAAGTGCGGGAATTGCAAACCGCTTTGGGTCTGGTGGCGGCGCAGGTTGGCGTGTGTCTGGTGCCGGAAAGCGTGGAAGGTCTGCGCGCGCACGGCGTGGTGTATCGGCCCATTCCGGCGGCCAATATCGCATCGCCGATCATCATGAGCCGGCGTCTGCAGGACGAATCGCCGACCACGACGTTACTGTGTTCGATCGCACGAGACCTGTTCAAACGGGCCTGACGCGGCCTCGCAGTTACTTCTCGTCGAAGCGCCGCACGATATCCGCCATCAGGTTGCGCAGCCACACGTTGCCCTCGTCCTGATCGAAATGCTCGTGCCAGTGCATCGTGACCGCCGCGATCGGCAGCGTCACGGGCAACTCGTAGATCTGAAAACCGCCGTCGCGATTGAAGATGTGCGCGAGCCGCCGCGGCAGCGTGGCAAACAGATCAGTGACGGCTAGCACGCTTGGCAACGCCACGAAATGCGGCAATTCCAGCGCGATATGACGCCCGACGCCTTGCGTGCGGAATTCGTCGTCGAGCGCGTGGTGGCTGTGCTCGACCGACGTGATCTGCACGTGCGAAGCATCCAGAAACGCCTTCAGACTCAGCTCCTTCGTGCGCGGCAAGCCGCGTCGCTTCCTCGTCATGCACACGTACGTCTCTTCGAACAGTGCCTGATGCCGCGTGCGCGCGGTCAGCGTGGGTAGATTGCCGATGGCGAAATCGAGCCGGCTCGCGCGCAATGCGTCTTCCATTTCCTCGACCGGCAACGGCTCGATGCGCAGCCTCACACGCGGCGCCTGCTGATGCAAAGCCTCGCAAATCGGCGGCAAGTAGGCCAATTCGCCCGCATCCGAGAGCGAAAGGCGGAACGTGCGCGTGCTCACCGCCGGATCGAAATGCTCCGCGTAACGCAACGCTTCGCGCACGGTGTCGAGCGCGCGGGACACGATAGTCGACAGTTCCAGCGCAATCGGCGTGGGTTGCATGCCGGCGCGCGTGCGGATGAACAGCGGATCGTCGAATAGCGTGCGCAAACGCCCCAGCGAATAGCTGATGGCGGGCTGCGACAGCGCGAGCCGCTCGCCCGCGCGAGTGAGGCTGCGCTCTTCGACGATCGCCTGAAAGACGCGCAGCAAATTGAGATCGACGTGGTCCAGCGAATTCATCGAGATATCCATGCGGTTGATCTTACATTTCATTTTAGATCAATTTGACGCATATCAACGAGTCGACGAAACTTCGCTTCATCGACCACCCCACCTACAAGAGCCATGAGCGAATCCTCCTATCAGACCGTCGACACGAGCGCGTTGTATCAGCGCGCGCAGTCCGATCGCGTGGCCCCGTCGCTGTATTACGACCCGGCCGTCTTCGAAGCGGAACTCGAGCGCATTTTCTACAAGACATGGATCTGGGTCGCGCACGAAAGCGAACTGCCGAATCCGGGCGACTTCCGCACCACCACGATCGGCCGTCAGCCGGTGATCGTGGTGCGCGACAAGAGCGGCGCGGTCAACGTCCTGCAGAACCGCTGCCGTCATCGCGGCGCGACCGTTTGCGAACAGCACAAAGGCAACGCGAAAGGCTTCACGTGCCCGTATCACAGCTGGACCTATGGCCTCGACGGCGCCTTGCGCGCACTGCCCTACGGCGACGGCTATGAAGGCGTGGTCGACAAGACCGAACTGCCGCTCGCCAGTCTGCGCGTGGGTATCTATCAAGGCCTGATCTTCGCGAGCTTCAATCAGGAGATCGAGCCGTTGGAGGATTTCCTCGGCGGCGCCAGGCCGTGGATCGATCTGTTCATGAAGCAAGGCGCGGGCTATCCGATCAAGGCTAACGGCGAGCATCGCTTCCGCTTCAACGGCAACTGGAAGATCCAGCTCGAGAACACCACTGACCTGTATCACTTCCCGGTGGTCCACAAGTCCTGGATGAAATCGATCGACGACGAAACCGCCGCCGCGATCACGAGCTTCATGACCAGCGGCGAAGCCTTCTGCCGCTCGCTCGGCAACGGCCATAGCCTCGCCGTACTGGTGCCGGAAATCGTCGATCTCGACAAGGACGACGGCGCGCCGATTCCGGAGCGCTTCGAAGAACTCGCCGCCTCGCTCGCGAAGGACCACACGCCCGAAGAAGTGCGCCGCATCGTGCGCTCGCTGATGGGCGTCGGCTTCAACCTGAATCTGTTTCCGAACCTCGCGCTGTCGATGGCGTTTTTCCGCGTGCTGCGGCCCATTTCGGCAAATGAGACCGAGATCCGCCACGTCGCGCTTGCGATGGACGGCGGACCCGAGGAGGCGAACCGCGTGCGCCTGCGCATTCACGAACACTTTCAGGGCCCGTTCGGCTTCGGCAGCCCGGACGACGCCGAAGCGTGGGAGCGCGTGCAGCGCGGCTCGCAGGCCGGACCCGATCTGCCGATTCTCGTGAACCGCGGCCTGAACCGCGAGAGCACCGCGCCGAACGGCGAAAAAACCGCCCACGCCACCGACGAAACCGGCATGCGCGAAGCGTACGCGCAATGGCGCACGATGATGGAGCAAGCATGATGGACGACAGAAACACGCTGTTTTCGCAGAAGACATTCGCCGGCGCGATCGAACTCATCTGGCGCGAAGCCGAATTGCTGGACCGCAAAGACTATCGCGAATGGCTCACGTTGTGGGACCCGACTGGCTTCTACGTGGTGCCGATCGATCACGACACCACCGACTTCGCCGCCACGCTGAACTACGCGTACGACGATCAGGACATGCGCGAAAAACGCGTGCAACGCATGACGTCCGGCTATTCGGCATCGGCGAGCGACGCCGCCCGCACGGTGCGCACGGTTTCGCGTTTCACGCTGACGAGCGACGCGAGCGATGAAGTCACGGTGAATTCGGCGCAAATCATCGTCGCCTATAAACGCGGCAAGTCGACGCTGTTCGCGGCGGACCTCACGCATCGCATCAGTTTCGCGAGCGGCGCGCCGCGCATCGTGCAGAAGGTGATCCGCCTGATCGACTCGACCGAAGCGTTGAGCGCGATCGGCTTTCTACTCTGATCCATAAAACCGCCCGCGCAGCGACACGATACGATGCCCACACTGGAAGTCTATGTACCCGAAGGCCACTGGCCGGCACGCAAAGCGCAGTTGATTGCAGGCCTTACGCAGGCCACCGTGGCAGCGATCGGCGCGCCTGCCGAATCGGTGCGGATTCTGCTGAGTGAATTGCCGCCGCACGATTTCGGTCTGGGCGGCGTGAGCAATGCGAACACTCGAGCGCCGCTGCTCACCATCGTGGCGATCCTGATCGCAGGCCGCACGCCCGCGCAAAAGGAAGCCCTGATCGCCGCGCTCAGCCAAACCAGCGCGGAGTTACTCGACACGCCGCTTGCCACCGCTCGCGTGATGATCAAGGACATTCCGAATACCGATTTCGGCATCGGCGGGCAAACCGCGAAATCACTCGGGCGCTAGCGCCTTTCCCCTTACCAATTAACGCGAACCAGCGGGCACGACGATGCAAAACGACACGTTTTCTCCCACGGCCGGAGCGCCTCCTGCATCCGCGGCGCCAGCCACCTCGCAAACCTTGCGGCGGATCATCGTCGCCTCCGTGCTTGGCAATGCGCTCGAGTGGTACGACTTTTTTCTGTACGGCACCGCCGCCGCGCTGATCTTCGGACCGTTGTTCTTCCCGCTGCATGGCGACCCGCTGCTCGGCACGCTCGCCGCGTTCGCGGGCTTTGCGATCGGTTTTCTGGCGCGGCCGCTGGGCGGCATCGTATTCGGCCATATCGGCGACCGGCATGGCCGCAAACGCGCACTCGTCATCACGCTGATGATGATGGGCGTGGCGACCTTCGGCATCGGCCTGTTGCCCACATTCTCGCAAGTCGGCTTTCTCGCACCTGCCGCGCTCGTGTGTCTGCGAGTCGTGCAAGGCATCGCATCGGGCGGCGAATGGGGCGGTGGTGTGCTGCTGATCAGCGAGAGTGCGCCGGCTAATCGTCGCGGCTACTATGCGGCGTTCAGTCAGTTGGGCGTGGCGGGTGGCTTCGTGTTGTCGGCGGCCGCGTTCTATCTGGTGCAGCGCTTGCCGCTCGAAAGCTTCATGTCCTGGGGCTGGCGCGTGCCGTTTCTCGCCAGCGTGCTGATCTTTGGCGTCGGCGTGTACATTCGCCGGCGCTTGCCGGAGAGCCGCGACTTCACGGCCGCCAAACCGAAACACATGCCGGTGCTGACGGTGCTGCGCAATCATCCGAAGCAGGTCTTGCAGGCAATGGGGCTGCGCGTTGCTGAAAACGGCGGGACGTATATCTTTCTTTCGTTCGTGCTGGTGTACGGCAAGACGATCGGCGTGCCCGTGTCGGTGATGCTCGGCGGCGTGATGGTCGCCATGCTGCTCGAACTCGTGACGATCGTGCTGTGGGGGCGTCTGTCGGATGTGATCGGGCGGCGGCCGGTGTATATGATCGGCGCGCTAGGGTTGGTGGTGATCGCGTTTCCCGCGTTCTGGCTGATCGACACGCATCAGCCGATGCTCGTATTCCTGTCGCTCGTGCTCGGCCTGCCGTTCTGCCACGCGGCGATGATCGGCACGCAACCCGCGCTGATGGGCGAACTGTTCCCCACGGAAGTGCGTTACTCGGGCATGGCGCTCGGTCACGAAATCGCTTCGGTCTTTTCCGGCGGACTCGCGCCGCTCGTCGCCACCGCGTTGTATGCGAAAGTGCGCGCCCCGTGGCCGGTCGCGCTGATGTTGATCGGCTTCGGCGTGATCACCGCGCTCACGCTCGTGACGATTCCCCGCAACACCGTCACGACGCATGATTGAGCGGCGATCAGCCGGCCGGCGCGGCGACGAGCGGCAGCGAGAAGCTGCATTCGAGCCCGCCGTGCTGCGCCGGTTTCGCCCAGATCTCGCCGCCGTGGCGCGTGACGATGTTCTTGCACAGCGAGAGTCCGATGCCATTGCCGCCCGCTTTCGACGAGGAGAAGCCGTCGAAGAGACGGCCGTGTGCATCGGTGGGAACGCCTGGGCCATTGTCGATCACCTGCGTGATAGCGTGTTTGCCACGCAAATGCGTGACGAGGCGAAGCTCACGGCGCTCCAGGGTCGCGCCTTCGCTTGTCCCTTCTCCAAGCGCTTCGATCGCATTGAAGGCCAGATTCAACACCACCTGCCCGATCAACACACGCTCGACATAAACAGGCAGCGGCTCAGTCGCCTGCTCGATCGTGAGCATCACGCCGGCCTCGCGCGCGCGCAATTCGATGAAGTACGCCACGTCCGCGAGCACCTCGCGCAGATCCGCATGCGTCTCGCTCGGCTCGCGCTTGACGATGTAATCGCGCACGCTCTTGATGATCAATGCCGCATGTTCCGCTTGACGATCGGCGCTGCGCAGGCCCCACACGACGTCGTCGATCGAAGCGGGTTGGGCGAGCCGCCGGATCGCGCCTTCGATAAAGTTGCGCACGGCGGCAAGCGGCTGGCTCAGTTCATGGGCGATCGCCGTCGCCATTTCCCCCATCGCGTTGTAGCGTCCCGCATATTCGAGCAGGCGCGCTTCGGTGCGCCGCGCTTCTTCGACGGCGACTTCGTCCGTCACGTCACGAAAGTGCAGCAGCCGGCCATTCAGGTCGTTTTCGATCTCGATACGCCGGCACGTAATGCGCAACCAACCCGGCGTACCGTCGCGGCGCGTGATGCGGTAACGCTGCGGCGCCGACGGTTGAATCCGCGGCGCGTTCGCGAGCTGTTCCAGCAGACGCTTGCGGTCCGGCTCGCTGCAATAGTCGAGCACGTCCCCCATCGGCGCACCCTCTTCCAGATCGAGCACGCGCCGGCCGGATTCGCTGACGAACTCCACTTCGCCCGTGGGCGTCAGCACCGCGACGCCTTCGCCGAGATCCTGCATGAATTCGCGCAGCCGCGATTCGTAGCGGCGCAGCGTTTGCTTGAGCGTGTCTTCGGCGCTGATATCGCGGAACTGCACCATCACCACCGCGCGCTCGCGCAGCGGCACGTAAGTGGCGATCGCCTCGGACAACATGTCGGCACCAGTGCGCGAGCGGTAACACCATTCGTACACCTGCGGGCCTTCGGCGATCGAACGGTCCATCGCGCCGACGCCGATCTCGCGACGGTACTTCGGCACCGGACGCGTCATGTCCTTCGCCTTGAGCGGCAGCAATTCGGCGAGCGTAAAACCGAGCGCCTCGCAGGCCGCGCGATTGGCCCACACGATCGCCTTGGTCTCGGCGTCGTGCAACAGCACGCACAGCGTGAGCGCGTCGAGCAGGCGGTGGAAATCTTCTTCGGCGGGGAAATTCATCGGGCAGTACGGCACACAGGTTCGATCACGTATGGGCAGAAACATAACACCAGTGCGTGTGTTGCACGTCTGAAGATTTCTTTAGATGACCCCGGAGCGTTACCTAAACAAGCACCCCGCGTCCCAATTGAAGCGTTCTTTTTGCATTTCTAGACTGGTCTGAACCTGCACGACGCGTCATTTCGAGCCCAACGTGCCGCGAGTTCGAGCCAATAACGAATCAAGGAGAAACCCCATCATGTCCGACACCGCCACCGCCGTCGCTGCCGACCATTCGATCACGTCGAGCGCCGCCCGTCTGACGCTCGACGAAGTGATCGCCGAGATCGCCGCGCGCCGCGACGAATTCGACCGCCTTTCGCATGTGCCGCGCGACGTGATCGCCAAGCTCAAACGCGCGGGCGTCTATCGCGCTGCCACGCCGCGGCGTTTTGGCGGCGACGCGCTCGCGCCCGCCGCGTTTCTCGACATGATCGAGCGCATCGCGGTGGCGGATGGCTCGGCGGCGTGGGTCGCGAGCTTCGGCTCGGCCAATGTCTACCTGGCGGCGCTGCCGTTGCAGACCCAGGCGGAGATTTACGCCGACGGCCCCGATCAGGTGTTCGCGGGCGGCCTCTTCCCGGTGCAACCGGCGCAGCCCGCTGAAGGCGGCTGGCGTGTGAACGGCACGTGGAAATTCGCGAGCGGCTGCAAGGGCGCGGATTGGCTCGGCGTGGGGATCGGTGTGGGCGCCCCCGGTGCCGGCGGCAAACCGCGCACGGCCGTGTTCCGTCCGCATCAGGTGGAGATCGTCGAGAACTGGGATGTGGTCGGCATGCAGGGCACCGGCAGCCACGATCTGCGCATCTCCGACCAGTTCGTCGCCGACGATTGGACCTTCGTGCGCGGCGGCGAACCCTGCGTGGATGAACCGCTGTATCGCTACCCGACTATCGCCTACGCGGCGCAAGTGCTCGCCGTGGTCAACCTCGGCCTCGCGCGCGCCGCGCTCGACGTCGCGAACCACATGGCCGGCGGTCGCAAGACCACAACCGGCGCGCCGCAACTCGCCGACCGCGCATACTACCGCATCGAACTCGCGAAAGCCGAAGCGCAATTGCGCTCGGCCCGCGCATTCTTCTACGACACCACCCACCAGGTCTGGCAATCGATTCTCGCCGGCAATCCCGTCACTGCGGATCAGGTGAGCCTGCTGCGTCTCTCGGCGACGCAGATCGCCCGCGAAGGCGCCGATGTCGTGCAGCGCGCTTACCGGCTCGGCGGCACGATGGCGATTTATCGCTCGCATCCGTTGCAGCGGCTGATGCGCGACTCGATGGTCGTGACCCAGCACGCGTTTCTCGGTGAAGGCAACTACGACGGCGCCGGCGCGGTATTCGTGGGCGTGCCACCGATTCCGGGCTACCTGTAAGCCATTTTCTGATTGATCACTATCCGCACAACCAAGATTGCAAAGGAGCAATACCTCATGTCCGATACGTCAACGCTGCCATTGCGTGTTCTGTTCTGCTGCGGCGTCACGCAGAATTTCTTCGACTTGCCGCGCGAGCAAATCGGCGAAGTCTGGCAGGCGTACGGCAAGATGCTGGCCGCGATCGAGTCGATGGAAGGGGTCAAGGTGCTCGGCATCATGGACGACGACCGCCTCACGGTAGGCCATGCCGACAACTCGCCCTGGACCTTCTATATCATGGCCGACGTGCGCGATTTCGACACCACCGTGGCGGTGTGCAACCTGTATCGCACCACGCCGGTGGGCGAATACAACCTGTGGCGCTACGGCAAGATCGAAGCGCGTGTCGGGCGTGCGCTGCAAGTGCCGCCGCAACATGCCAACGCCGCTTGAGCGTGCCGCAATGAACGCGAACCAGGATACGCTTGCCATATTGACCGAACGCCTCGCCGCGCTCGAAGCCGAATCAGCCGTGCGCCGCACGATGGCGCGCTATATGGCGCTGTGCGACGTACCGTCCGGCGCGCTCGAAGACGAGACGCTCGCGGCACTGTTCGCCGCAGACGCGATCTGGGAAGGCATCGGACCACAGTACGCGAACAAGTTCGGCCGCCTGACGGGCCACACTGAAATTCTCGCGATGCTCACGCGCTACCTGCCGCCCTCGCCGCATTTCTCGGTGAACGTGCACTTCCTCACGTCGGAATCCATCGACGTGCAAGGCGCGAGGGCGAAAGGCCGTTGGATCATGCTGCAGACCTCGGGCTATGTCGACACTAAAGCCGAACTGATTTCGGCGCGCCTGGAAGTGGATTTCGCGCCTGCCGGCACCGGCCGCGACTGGCTCATCACGCACTTTCGCACGGAGCGCCTGTTCGATGCACCGTGGCAAGTCAATGCAAGGAAACCGCACCCATGAACGAGTTTATCCAGACGCTGTCGTTAGGCGGCACCGGTCCGAGCATCGCGATCAAGGACACGATCGATATCGCCGGTTACGCCACGACCGCTGCGAGCCGCGCGTTGGCCGATACGCCGCCCGCGCAAAAGCATGCGGAAGTCGTCGAACGATTGCTCGCGGCCGGCTGGCACATCGTCGGCAAGGCGAACATGCATGAGCTGGCGTTCGGCATGACCGGCATCAACGACTACACCGGCACGCCGCAGAATCCGCAAGACGCTGCGCGCATTCCGGGCGGATCGTCGAGTGGATCGGCGGCGGCAGTCGGACTGAAACTCGCCGACGCCGCGCTCGGCACCGACACCGGCGGCTCGATTCGCGGCCCCGCCGCATGTTGCGGCGTGATCGGTTTGAAGCCCACCTTCGGGCGCGTGTCGCGGCTCGGCGTGGCGCCGCGAGAGTCCACGCTCGATTGTGTCGGGCCGTTTGCACGTGACATGCGTATGCTCGTTGCCGCGATGCAAGCCATCACCGCTCACTTCGATGGGAACACCGCACACGCCTGGCCAGGCGTGTGCAAGGTCGGCATCGTGCAGGCCGAGGCCACGGCCGAGATCCTCGAAGCCGTGACACGCGCGGCCGATAAAGCCGGGTGCGCCGCGCACACGTTGCCGCTCGCCGGCCTCGCCGCCGCCTTCGACGCGGGCCTCGCCGTCATCAATGCCGAGACTTCGCGCGCGTTCGGTCACCTGGTGGCAAGCGGCAGGCTCGGCGCGGATCTCGACGCGCGCCTGCGCGCCGCGGCCAACACCACCATCGCGCAACTCGACGCGGCCGAACAGGTGCGCCGCGACTTCACCGCGGCAGTCGATCACGCGCTCGACAACGTCGACGTGCTGATTCTTCCCACGCTGCCCGCCCTGCCGATTACTCTCGACGAAGCGCGCGGCGGCACGTCGGTGATCGCAATGTCGTCGCTGATCCGGCCGTTCAATCTGAGCGGGCATCCCGCGCTGAGTTTGCCGCTGCCGATCGACGGCTCGCCGCTCAAGGCGGGTTTGCAGATCGTCGGACACAAGGGTCAGGATGAGCAGGTGTGCGCGATCGCGGCGCGTTTCGAAGCCGCCCTCGCCGCTTGATTCCCTTGAGCCGTGCCTCAGGCCGCTCGAATAGCGGCCGTTTTATCGAACTGGAGCGAAGTGGAGTGGATGCAATGCAGAAAAGAGTCGTTCTTGTCACCGGCGCCGCGCGCGGTCTGGGCGCCGCGATCGCCACGCGCTTTCATGCGGCGGGTTACGCGGTCGCCATCGGCGACATCGCGTTCGATGCCGCGGAAGCTCTCGCGCGCGATCTGAGCGCCGACGGTTCCACGGCTTTCGCGCTGAATCTCGATGTCACCGCGAAGGCCGCTTTCACTACGGCGCGCGACGCGATTCTTCAACGCTGGGGCCGCGTCGACGCGTTGGTCAATAACGCGGGCGCGTCGAAAGTCGTGTCCGTGATGGACATTACCGCCGAGCAATTCGATCAGGTCATCAACGTGAACTTGCGCAGCGTGCTGTTCGGCTGCCAGGTGTTCGGCCAGCATTTCGCCGACGCGGGCGCGGGCCGCATCGTCAATATCGCATCGCTGGCGGGACAGAACGGTGGCTCGGCAACCGGCGCGCATTATGCGGCCGCGAAAGGCGGGGTGATCACGCTCACCAAGGTTTTCGCGCGCGATCTCGGCGCGGCGGGCGTGACCGTCAACGCCATTTCGCCTGGACCGATGGATCTGCCGATCGTGCATGAAAGCGTGGCGCCCGACAAACTGAAGGCAGTGATCGCGAACATTCCGGCGGGACGTCTGGGCTCAGCGGATTATGTCGCCGATGTGGCCGTGATGCTTGCCGCGGAAAACGCCTACTTCGCCAACGGCGCGTGCTGGGATGTGAACGGCGGGCTGTTCATGCGCTGATGCTGATGCGCCTGCGCATCACGGCGGCATGCGTCAACGCTGCATGCCGCCTGTGGCCGCATCTTGATCCCACACCGCCATCACCTCGCGCACCAGCATCGCGATCGAGCCCGCGCCGAGCTTGTCCTTGATGCTCGCGCGATGCACGTCGACGGTCTTCACGCTAATCGACAGATCGCTGGCAATGCGCTTGCTGCCCTTGCCGTCGATCACGCCGCGCAGCACCTCCTTTTCACGCGCGGTCAGCGACTCGATCCGCTTGCGCAGCTCGCGCTGCTTCTGACCGGCCACATGACGCTGCGCGGCGAGCTTCAGTGCGCTTTGCACGCGGTCGAGCATCTGCTGCGAGTTATACGGTTTCTCGACGAAATCGATCGCGCCGTTTTGCAACGCACGCACCGACATCGGAATATCGCCGTGGCCGCTGACGAAAATGATCGGCAGCGTGGCGCCTCGGCGGTTCAATTCCGCTTGCACGTCGAAGCCGCTTTGCTCGGGCATGCGCACGTCGAGCACGAGACAGGCGGGCACGTCCGGATCGAACGCACCGAGAAACTCGCCGGCATTGGCGAAACCCGCCGACTTCACGCCAACCGATTCGAGCAGCCACGCGAGCGACGTGCGCATGCCGCTGTCGTCGTCGACGATGTAGACGATCGGTGCGAGGGCTGTGGCGGATTGCGAAGGCTGGGGCATAGTGGTCGTTTTAAATGCGATTCGAAGCGTGATACCCGGTCCATCATAACCAGCGGAAAAAGCGCTGCAAAGCGATAGTTACCCTGAAAGACTCATTAATCATGGTCCGTGCGTCCAGCGCTCAACCAAACATTGGGGAAAGCTTTAGACGGACCAGGAAACACGCCTGCCCGGCTGGCGCTCGCGCGGATTTTTTTCTGCACGGCGATTGAGTACGCTTGAATCCAATCACTCGACACCTGCCGCAGGAACCCGAACGATGACGCCGACCCCTCAAGCGACTCCCGAAGCCGAAGCCCATATGGACGCGAAACAACAATTCCGTCAGGCCATGGCGCACCTCAGCGCCGCCGTGAACGTCATTACGACAGCCGGCCCGCATGGACGATGCGGCGTCACCGCGAGCGCGGTGTGCTCCGTCACCGATACGCCGCCCACGCTGCTCGTCTGCCTGAACCGGTCGAGCGCGATGCACGCGACGTTCCAGAGCAACCGTCATGTTTGCGTCAACGTGCTGCCCGGCGAGCACGAATTGCTCGCGCGTCACTTCGCGGGCATGACCCAGGTGCCGATGGAAGAACGTTTCGGCTGGCCGATCTGGGATGAAGGCACGCAGGGCGTGCCGGTCTTGCGCGACGCGCTCGCGAGTCTGCAAGGCGAGATCGTCGACCTGAAGGAAGTCGGCTCGCACTCGGTGATGTTCGTGAAGATCACACGCATCAGCGTGCGAAGCGACGGCGATGGACTGATTTACTTCGATCGCAACTTCCATCGCATCAAACGCGCGGCATCGCATTGATGCATGACCGCGGCGCGTGGGCGGCTCAGATCACGTCCGCGCGATCGGTGTCGAATTGAAAAAGCGGCGCTGACGCGACGGCCTCGACGAAACAGTCGAGCAGATAATCGCAGGCCGACGTATTCAATGCGTCGCGCCGCGAAATGATCCCCACCGACACGCGCGGCAACGCTTCGCGCACCGGCACCGAGACGATGCGCTCGCGGATCCAGTCGGTCTCGAGAAAACTCTTCGGGCAGCACGACAGCAGATTGCTGTTGACCGATAGCGAAAAGCTCGCGCTGAACGAACTGCACTCCACCACCACGCGCGGCGCACTCGCCCCGTGCCGCACGAAAAAATCCTGCAACGACTGGCCGATGCTTTCGGGTGTCGTGTTCAGCATCCAGTCCGCGCCTTCCAGTTCCGCGATCGACTGCGCATTCGCCAACGGATGCCCCTTTCGCGCCGAGATAATCAATTCGCCGTCGAGCAACGAACGGAACACGAACTCCGGCGCGAGCTTCTTTTCATCGACGATCGCAATGACGAAGTCGAGTGAACCGTCGCGCAGGCGCGCGAGAGCGGCTGTGAGAAAACCTTCCTGAACCGAGAGCCGGGTCTTCGGCATGCGCTGCCGGAATGTATGGATCGCGCGCGTCAGATACTTCAACGATACCAGCGGCGTGACCGCGCATGACACCGTGCCGCCCTCCTGGCCCGAGAGCAGCACCACATCGTCTTTCGCATGCTGCATTTCGGCGAGGATGAGTTTCGCCCGCGCGCAAACGGCCTGGCCGTATTGCGTGAGTTGCGCGCCACGCGCGCTGCGCGTCACGAGCGGCACGCCCAATTCCTGTTCGAGCTCGCGGATCGCCTTCGTCAATGCAGGCTGGGACAGGCACACCGGCCTCGCCGCGGCGCGGATGCTGCCGTGCTGGGCAATGGCCACTAAAGCGCGCAACTGGTTGTATTTCACGGGCGTGAGCGGTTAGTTGAACCGTTGGTGGAAAGGACTCACAGTCAGCGCCAGAGCGGCGGCTGAAGGCTTGAATCGATGGTACACCGCGATAAAAACCCCGGCCATGCTCCCAAATACGCATTGCCCACGCCGCTCACGGCCGTCCCGCCGGGCGCGATAACCCAGCGTTATCACAATAAGAAAAAGCAAGTCCAGATGGTTTTTTGAACTCCCTAGACTTTTCATGTCGTCGTCATTGAAGGCGCTGCGCGCCAGTGTCCTGAAGCATCACGGTTCGATTCACCTCCACAGGGATCCCGTTCATGAAGTCACCGTCACTCAGTTCCTCGCTGCACGATGTCAGTCACAGCGCCGCGCACGGCGCTTCGACCCGCGGCTTGATCGTCGCGACGACCATCGGCAACGCGTTCGAATTCTTCGATCTCACCGTCTACAGTTTTTTCGCCGTGTTGCTGGGCAAGCTGTTCTTTCCGCTTGCTTCGTCGCAACAGCAACTGCTGCTCTCGGTCGGCACGTTCGGCATCGGCTTCGTGGCGCGGCCGCTCGGCGGCGTGCTGTTCGGCGTGCTGGCCGACCGCTTCGGACGCATCGCCGCGATGAATCTCACGCTCGTCACGATGGCAGTCGGCACCGGCCTGATCGGCGTGATGCCGACCTACGCGCAAATCGGCATCGCAGCGCCGCTCGCCATCGTCGCCGCACGCTTGCTGCAAGGCTTCTCCGCGGGCGGTGAGGTCGGCGTCGCGACCACGCTGCTCGCCGAACGCGCGCCCACCGCGCGGCGCGGGTTCGTCACGAGCTGGCAGTTCGCAAGTCAAGGCGCGGCCGCGTTGGCGGGCTCGCTGGTGGGCTTCCTGCTCTCGCATTACCTCGACAAGGCATCGCTCGAAGCGTGGGGTTGGCGCATTCCGTTCCTCGCGGGCATTCTTATCGCGCCGCTCGGCCTGTATCTGCGTTCGCGTCTGGGCAGCGAAGCCGATGCGCCCGCCGACGCCGCGCGCGATTCGGCCGGCGTGTTGAAGACGGTGATGAAACGCGACTGGCGTCTCGTGCTCGTCGCGTTTCTGCTCGTGATCGGCGGCACGTCCGCGCATTTCATCGTGATCTATTACATGTCGACGTACGCGATCAAGGTGCTGCATCTGCCCATGGACGCGGCCTTGTGGTGCGGAATTCTCGCCGGCGCCGTCATGCTGGTGATGTCGCCGGTGGGCGGCATCTGGTCCGACATGTATGGACGCAAACGCGTCACGTTCATCTCGCGCCTGCTGCTGACGCTGCTGATCCTGCCGGGCTTCTATCTGATCGAGCACGCGCCATCCGCCAGCACGCTCTATCTCGTCGTCTGCGGGCTTGCCGCGCTGCACTCCGTCAACGCCGGCGCGAACGGCACCATGCTGCCCGAGATGTTTCCTCGCAGCACGCGCGCAACTGGGCTGTCGATCGCGTATGCCGCGGGCGTGTCCATCTTCGGCGGCTTCGCGCAGTTCATCGTGACGTGGCTGATCCAGTCGACTGGTGATCCCGCCGCGCCCGCGTGGTACGTGATCGTCTGCGGCGTGCTCTCGCTGATCGCGCTGCTGTTCGTGGTCGACCGCACTCGCCAGGATATTTGAGCCGCGACTCCCGCGTCATTCACTCTTTTTCAACGCGAAATTCTCATGTCAGACACTCTCCATGCCGATGTACCGCTCGCCACGGGCAGCGAACTCTGCGATCTGTCCGCCGTCACCTTGCTGGATCTGCAGCGCAAAAAAACCGTAAGCGCCGTCGAGATACTCGATGCCCACCTCTCGCGTATCGAAACCGTGAACCCACAAGTCAACGCGCTGGTGACGATCGCCGATCCCTCCGCCCTGTGCGCGCGTGCCGCGGAAATCGATGCGCAATGGTCGCGCGGCATCTGGCAAGGTCCGCTGCACGGGCTCCCTGTTTCGCAGAAGGACCTGACCGCGACGCGAGGCGTACGCACCACCTTTGGCTCGAAAATCTTCGAACACCATGTGCCGCGACATAGTGCGCTGATCGCGCGCCGCTGCGATGCGGCGGGCGCGCTGATGATCGGCAAATCGAATACGCCGGAGTTCGGCGCGGGCTCGCATACGTTCAACGAGGTGTTCGGCGTCACACGCAATCCATGGGACCTGAGCAAATCGGCGGGCGGCAGCAGCGGCGGCGCGGCGGCATCGGTGGCGTGCGGCATGAATCCGCTCGCGTGCGGCAGCGACATGGGCGGCTCGCTGCGCAATCCGGCGGCGTGGAATGCGGTGGTCGGCTTGCGGCCGTCGCCGGGACGCGTGCCGCGCGCGCCGGATTCGAACGGCTGGGCGACGCTCGGCGTGGACGGGCCGATGGCGCGCAACGTCGCCGACACAGCGCTGCTGTTGAGCGCGATCGCCGGTCCGTCGGGCGAAACCGCGACTGAGATCAGCGAGCCCGGTTCACGCTTCGCACTGTCGTTGCAACGCGACTTTCGCGGCACGCGCATCGCCATGTCGGTGCAGCTCGCGGGCCTCGCCGTCGATCCCGAGATTCAGCGCGCCGTGCACGCGCAGGCCGCCGTGTTCGAGTCCATGGGCTGCGAGGTTGAATTCGCCGACCCCGATCTCGGCGACGCCGAGGACGTGTTCCGCATGGAGCGTGCGTGGATGATCGGCAGCCTCGTCGATCGGCTCGATGAGGACGCACGCGCACAATTGAAGCCAGAAATCGAAGCAGAGTGCCGTCTGCATCGCTCGCTCTCGGCGGCGGACCTAGGCGACATGTTCGTGCGCAAGACCGTGCTGTTCGAGCGTATGCGCCGCTTCATGGAGAACCACGCGTTCTACGTGCTGCCCGCCACACAGATGCTGCCCTTCGATGCCGATCTGCGCTGGCCCGCTGAATTCGTGGGCACGCACTACGACTCGTACATCGACTGGATGCGGATCTGCTGGTATCTGTCATCCACCGAATCGCCGGTGCTGGCGTTGCCGTGCGGGCTCAGCGCGTCCGGCCTGCCGATCGGCCTGCAGATCGCCGGACGCTTTCGCGACGACTGGGGCCTGCTGCAATTCGGCCACGCCTATGAAGCGGCGGCGTCACATGGAGCGATGCGGCCGCCGTTGATCACCGGCGCGCGCTAAACGCGCTTCCTTAACCCCCGGGTTCTTCCAGTAGCCGGTTTCCCGCCGGCTGCTGGCAGACAAGCAACGCGTGGCTCGCGGGAGCGAACACGTCCGTCACTTTTCGCATTTTCTCCACCTGAGCGTCAGACCACATGAAAAAAACGCTACTGGCAGTATGCCTCGCCGCGACCTTTCCGGCAGCGGTACACGCACAGAGTGCCGTCACGCTATACGGCATCATCGATGAAGGTTTGAGTTATACGAGCAATGCGGCGACGACCAACGGCAACGGCAGCGTCTCGGGCCACAGCGCGGTTCGTCTGTTAAGCGGCGTGATGCAGCAAAGCCGCTGGGGTTTGCGCGGGGTTGAAGATCTCGGCGGCGGCATGAAGGCGATCTTCATGCTGGAGAACGGCTTCGACGCGAGCACCGGCAAGTTCGGCCAGGGTGGGCTCCTGTTCGGCAAAAAGGCATGGGTGGGATTGTCGGGCGCGTTAGGCACGGTGACGCTCGGGCGGCAATACGATACCAACGTCGATATTCTCGGCCCGTTCGAAGTGGGCGATCAATGGGGCGGCTACATGGCCGCGCATCCGGGCGATCTCGACAACATCAACAACACCAACTCGACGAATAACTCGGTCAAGTTCACCAGCAATACGTATGGCGGGTTGACGGTGGAAGCGCTATACAGTCTCGGAGGCGTGGCCGGCAATTTCTCGCGCAATCGCATCTGGTCGGCGTCCGCTGGCTATGTGAACGGGCCGTTGGCACTGGGTGTGGGGTATCTCGACGTCGCCAATCCGAATACGTCTTTCTTCGGCAGCACGGGGAGTCCTGCCGCGACGGTGAACGGCGTGCCGGGGAGCAATATGCTCTCGCCGGTGTATTCGGGCTATGCGTCGGCGAAATCCATGCACGTGATCGGCGCGGGCGCCTCCTACCTTTTTGGTGCGGCGACTTTCGGCGCGACCTATTCGAATACGAGTTTTCGCGATCTCGGGGATTTATCTTCGGGACCGAATCCGGCTGGATTAAGCGGCAATGCGACGTTGAATAATGCAGAGGTGAACTTCAAGTATCAGATTACCCCGGATCTGCTGTGCGGACTCGCGTATGACTATACGAAGGGAAGTTCGGTAAAGGGCATGACGGCGGCAACTTATCATCAGTTCGCGTCAGGTATCGATTACTTCGTGTCGAAGCGTACGGACGTGTATCTGATTGGGGTTTATCAGAAGGCGTCGGGAACCGACTCGACCGGCAAAGAGGCGATTGCCGCGATCAACGGACCATCTGCTTCGGCGGATGATAAGCAGGCGGTGGTCCGGATTGGGATGCGGCATAAATTCTGATACTGGCTCACAGAAGCGGTGGCTCACCGTGTATATGCGGCGGCCCCGCTCCACTCTACGCGTGAATCGAGGTTGCTCTCGTCCGCAACCATCCATACCACCCCTCCATTCCCTCGCCGCTCTGCGCCGACACCTGAAGAATCTGCATTCGAGGATTGACACGCTTCGCATACTCGATGCACCGCTCGACATCGAAACGCAAATGCGGCAACAAGTCGATCTTGTTCAGCAACAACAAGGAACACGCCTGGAACATATGCGGATACTTGATCGGCTTGTCCTCGCCTTCGGTCACCGAAAGAATCAATACCTTGTCAGCTTCTCCTAGATCGAATAACGCCGGACACACCAGATTGCCGACGTTTTCGATCATCACCACCGAATGCATGGGCGGGTCGAGTTGCGTCAGTGCCCTCGACGCCATCTCCGCGTCGAGATGGCATCCGGTGCCGGTGTTGATCTGCACCACGCGTACGCCGGTCGCGCGAATCCGCTCGGCGTCGTTGAGCGTCGCTTGATCACCTTCGATCACCGTCAGCGGGAACGCGTTACCCAGATCGTGGATCGTTCGTTCCAGCAATGTCGTCTTGCCGGCGCCCGGCGAGCTCATCAGGTTCAGCGCCAGTATCGAACGGCCGGCGAGCCAGCCGCGATTGCGTTCGGCCAGTAGCTGATTCTTGGCCAGGATGTCGCGTTCGAGGTTGATCGAGGTGCTGTGTTCGTGTTCGTGTTCGTGGTGATGTTCGTGATGGTGGTGGACGTCTCCGTGCTCATGCACGTGATCATCGTGATGGCTATGCGAGTGTGAATGCGAATGCGCACTGACACCCACAAGAAGATGCGAGCTGACCCGCCGATAAGCAGTTCCGGCCGGGCCCGCGCCTCCGGTTGTCGACCCAGACTGAGCACCACCCTCCGCCGCTTCATCCAGATCGGTCACCGCCGCGCTCTGCGTATTCGAGCATCCGCATGTCGTACACATCACACCACCTCCATCTGCCTGATCTTCAACTGCTGGCCGGAAATCAGTTCGAGATTCTCGCTGCCACAAGCGCATTGGCCGAACGGCACGTCGACCGCCAGCGTCGCGCCACACGTCAGACAGCGAGCCTCGCCCGGCATCACGACAATATCGAGCGCCGCGCCCTCCACGGCGGTGTCCTTCGCGCACACGTCGAAACAGAACCGGATCGCTTCCGGCATGACGGCCGACAATTGCCCGATCTCCAGCGTCACGCGCCGCACGCGCGCGCCGTGCGCCTGTTCCGCGCAAATCTCGACGACGCTGTTCGCAATACTCAACTCGTGCACGGCGCGCTCCCCGTTGGCCGCTCAACAGATGCGCGGCAGTTGCTCGCCCACCAGCATATCGACAATGCGTTGCCCGCCGAATACGGTCCGCATCACGACGAGCCCATTCGTCTCCGCCTCGCTCCGTTCAACCGTACCGATCACCGCCGCCTCGCGCCCCACCGGATGCGCGCGCATGGCCGCCAGCACGCGTTCGGCGGCGTCGGCGGGCACGACGGCCACCAGCTTGCCTTCATTGGCCAGATACAGCGGGTCCAGGCCGAGAATCTCGCACGCGCCCTTCACCTGCTCGCGCAAGGGCAGCGCGGCTTCATCGAGCCGTATCGTCACGTTCGAACTTTGCGCGAATTCATTGAGCACGGTCGCCACACCGCCGCGCGTCGCATCGCGCAGACAGCGGATCTGCGGGCACGCGTCGAGCATCGCCGCGATCAGGCCATTAAGGGGACAGCAGTCGCTCTCTATGTCGGCTTCGAGTGCAAGCTGCTGACGCGCCACCAGAATCGCCGCGCCGTGATCGCCGAGACAGCCGTTGACGATCACCACGTCGCCCGGACGTGCGTTGCGCGCCGAGATCGAGACATCGTGGCGCACCACGCCAATGCCCGTGGTGTTGATGAACAGCTTGTCGGCGCAACCGCGCTCCACCACTTTCGTGTCGCCTGTGACGATCGCGACGCCCGCTTCGAGCGCGACGCGCTGCATGCTCGCCGCGACACGGCGCAGAAGATCGACGGAGAACCCCTCCTCGATCACCACCGCGCACGACAGATATAAAGGCGTCGCGCCGCACACCGCCAGGTCGTTCACCGTCCCGGACACGGCCAGCGTGCCGATGTCGCCGCCCGGAAAGAACAGCGGATCGACCACGTAACTATCGGTCGTAAAAGCGAGCCGGTCGCCGTGCGCGGCGAGATCGGCTAGCGCGAAGACGGCCTGATCTTCCAGCGCCGCGAGCGTGGGATTGTCGAAGGTCGACACGAACACGTCTTCGATCAGATCACGCATGGCGCGGCCACCGCTGCCTTGCGCCAGGTTGACGGTAGCGTCGCGTACACGGTGCGGCGTGCTGGCTCTGATCGAAGTGGAAGCGCGGTCGTTCATGGCCCGCCTCGCACGCTGGAGGTGACAGCCGCATCGGCCATGCTGCCCGCGCCGAGACATGCCGCGGTCTGCGCCGCCGCTTGCCGCGCCTCGCGCCGTTCATCGATCCGCGACGTATCGATCCGCCCATAGTTGTAATACGCCGCGCAAGCCCCTTCGCTCGACACCATCAGCGAGCCGAGCGGCGACTCGGGCGTGCACGCCGTGCCGAACACTTTGCATTGATGCGGCTTGATCACGCCCTTGAGCACCTCGCCACATTGACATGCTTTCGGATCGGCGATCTTCACGTTCGGCACCGCGAACTTGCGCTCCGCATCGAATCCCGCAAACGCCTCGCGCATCCGCACGCCGGAATGATCGATCGAGCCGAGTCCACGCCACTCGAAAAACTCACGCGTCTCGAACACGCGCGCCACCGCCGACAAAGCCTGCGCGTTGCCATCCTCCGGCACGATCCGTCCATACTGGTTCTCGACCTCGCAGCGGCCATCCGCGATCTGCTTGAGCACCATCCACATCGATTGCAGCACGTCGAGCGGCTCGAAGCCCGCCACCGTGATCGGCTTGCGATAGTGCCGCGCGATGAAGTCATACGGCCGCGTGCCGATCACCATGCTGACATGGCCCGGACCAAGAAAGCCGTCGAGGTGCAAGTCGGGCGAATCGAGAATCGCCTTGATGGTCGGAATGATCGTGATGTGATTGCAGAACAGCGAGAAATTGGTGATCTTTTGCGCGTGTGCCTGCAAGACGGTCATCGCGGTGCTCGGCATGGTCGTTTCGAAACCGAGGCCGAAGAAGATCACCTCGCGTTGCGGATTGAGTTGCGCGATCTTCAATGCGTCGAGCGGCGAATAGACCATGCGCACGTCGGCGCCGTCGGCTTTCGCCTTGAGCAGGCTTTTCTTCGAACCGGGCACGCGCATCGCGTCGCCGAACGTCGTGAAGATGACTTCCGGGCGCTCTGCCAGCGCGACGCAATCGTCGACGCGACCCATCGGCAGCACGCACACCGGGCAGCCCGGACCGTGAACGAACTCCACGGCGTCGGGCAGCAATTGCTGGATGCCGTAGCGGAAAATCGTGTGAGTGTGGCCGCCGCACACTTCCATGATTTGCAGCGGCCGCTGCTTCGCGCGCTCGATGCGCGACACCAGCGCGCGGATTTCCCTCGCGAGCGTTTTCGCCTTCTCCGGGTCGCGAAACTCATCGACGTATTTCATGGCGTGCCTCCCGCAGCCGCCGAGGCCGAAGCGCCGAGACCGCCGCGGTCGTCGGCGAGCAGCGTATGCACAAGGTCCCACAGAATGTGATAAATCGCGACATGCGTCTCCTGCACGCGATGAATGCTGTCGCTTCTCACCACGAGGCAATGATCGAGCGTGGCGCTCGTGGCCATGCGTCCGCCGTCGTGACCGGAGAGTCCGATGGTCAGCAGCTCCATCTCTTTCGCCTTCGCGAACGCCGCCAGCAGGTTCTCCGAATTGCCGCTCGTCGACACGCCGATCAGCGCATCGCCGCGCCGCGCCTGCGCCACCAGTTGCCGCACGAAAATATGATTGAAGCCGACGTCGTTGCCGACCGCCGTCAACATCGCCATATCGGCGACGAGATTGATGGCGGTGAGCGCGGGACGTCCTGTCGTCACGGGATGCAGAAACTCGACCGCGATATGCGCCGCGTCGCAGCTCGAGCCACCGTTGCCCATTGCAAAGAGCCTGCCGCCGCGACGATACACGTCGGCAATGGCGTGAGCAACGCGCACGACCTCGGGTGCGCTTTCCTCGAAGAAGCGCGTCTTCGCATCCACGCTGTCCTGCGCCTTGCCGCGCACCGATTCGAGCAGGGCCGCATCGAGCCGCTCCGCGTCCTGATGCGCGCCGTGCAGGAACGGATACAGCGCTTGCAGCGATTCATGTTCGGGCATGGTCGGTCTCCATGTGCTGGTGACAGCGCGCTCACGGCGCCGCGCGCAGCTCATCCATCTCGCCCTGCGCGACGCCCAACTCGTGCAGCAGCGCAAGCGTGCGCGCCGCTTCCTGCTCGTCGAGCCGGCTCATCGCAAAGCCGACATGCACCAGCACCCATTCGCCGACGCACGCGCTCGCCGGCCGGCCTTCGTCGATCACGAACGCGATGTTGATCACGCGCCGCACACCGCCGACGTTGACGAGCGCGAGATCGTTCGCCGCATCGGTCACTTCGACGATCTGCCCTGGGATGCCCAAACACATGTCGTTCTCCCCTCTGCCCCGTGCAAACTATCAACCCTCGCCGCGCTGCCGCGCCGCCGCGATGACCGCCTGCCCGAGCGACAATCCGCCGTCGTTGGCCGGCACCTGGCGATGCGTCAGTACGCGAAAACCCGCTTCGCCAAGGCGCATTGCGACCTGTTCGAACAGGATGCGGTTCTGGAACACGCCGCCCGAAAGCGCGACGCTGCGCGCGTCGGCCGGGCCGGTCAGCAGATCGGCAAGACACTCCACCATGCGCACGATCGCGATCGCCACGCCCTTATGAAAACGCGCCGCGATCACGGGCACGGGCGTGCAGCGCAGCAGATCGTCGAGCAAGGCTTCCCACATCGGCCGGGGTTCGATGCAGCGCAAACCACCCGGTATGGTGTTGGTCAACTCGAACGGGTACGCATGCGCGTCGCTATCGTTGCGCAGCGTGTGCTGATCGACCAGCGCCTCCAGTTCGATCGCGGCCTGGCCTTCGTAAAGCACACGCTCACGGCACACGCCGAGGGTGGCCGCCACCGCGTCGAACAGACGTCCCGCGGAACTCGCGAGCGGGCTGTTCACGCGCTGCGCGATCATCGCGTCGAGCGCGGCGCGCGGACGGCTGCTCAGGAACTGCTGCATGTCGAGACCGCTGTAGTGCCGCGTGAATCCATACCAGTCGAAAGCCGCCTGCAGATGCGCGTACGCATTGCGCCACGGTTCGTCGATGGCGCGCGTGCCGCCCGGCATCGCCACCGGTTTGAAGCGGCCGAGCCGCGTATAGCCGCGATAGTCGGCCAGCATGAATTCGCCGCCCCACAGCGTGCCGTCGTCGCCGTAACCGAGACCGTCGAGCGCGACGCCGAGCATGGGCAACGCATCGAAGGCGACGCCGTTTTCGGCCATGCACGCGGCGAGATGTGCGTGATGGTGCTGCACTTCGACCACGGGAATCTGTGAGGCTTGCGCGAGCTCGTAACCGATCTTGCGCGACAGGTATTCGGGATGCAGGTCGAGTGCGATGACCTGCGGCTCATGCTCGAACAAACGCAGATACTGCGCCACCGCGCGGCGATAGTCCGCATACGTCAGCGCGTCTTCCAGATCGCCGATGTGATGCGAGACGATTGCCTGGGCATCGCGCGCAAGGCAGAAGGTGTTCTTGAGTTCGCCGCCCATCGCCAGCACCGCGGGGGTATTGGCGAAACCTTTGGGCAACAGCAGCGGCGCCGGCGCATAACCGCGCGCGCGCCGCACGACCCGCGCGGTGCCCTGCATCACGCGCGCCACCGAGTCGTCGACCCGGCGCGAAATGTCGCGATCGTGCATCAGGAAGACATCGGCGATACGGCCGAGACGCGCGCGGGCGTCCGCGTTGTCGATGCACGGCGGCTCGTCGCTGGTGTTGCCGCTCGTCACCACCAGCGCGGAATCGATCGACTCGGTCAGCAGCCGATGCAGCGGTGTGGACGGCAGCATCAAGCCGAGCGTGCCGACGCCCGGCGCAACACTCGGCGCGACGCATTCGGCGCCATCGGCGGACATGATCACGATGGGTCCGCCGGCGCTCGCGAGCAGCGCGCATTCGGCTTCGCTCGGCGTGCAATACCGGCGCACGGCTTGCAGATCGCGCGCCATCAGCGCGAAGGGTTTGCGCTCGCGCCGTTTCAGCCGCCGCAGACGCGCGACCGCGGTTTCATCGCTCGCATGGCAGGCCAGTTGAAAACCGCCTAAGCCCTTGATCGCGACGATCGCGCCGTGCCGCAACAGTTGGCTCGCGGCGCGGCACGGGTCGTCGCCATGCACGCGCGCGCCGTCGCGGCTCTCCAGCCAGACACGCGGGCCGCATGCGGGACACGCCACCGGTTGCGCGTGAAAGCGCCGGTCGGCGGGGTCGTCGTATTCCGCGCGGCACGCGTCGCACATGACGAACGCCGCCATCGTCGTATTGGCGCGATCGTAGGGAATGGCTTGCACGATCGACAGCCTGGGGCCGCAGTGCGTGCAGTTCGTAAACGGATAGCGGTAGCGGCGGTTCGCCGGGTCGGCGATGTCCGCCGCGCAGTCGCCGCAGATGACCGCGTCGGGCGTGACGCCGGTTTGCACATGGCCGCTCACGCTCGGCACGATACGAAAGTCGTTCGCCTCGGCCGCCTCGCTCAACTGATGCCGCTCGATCGCGTCGATGCGCGCGAGCGGCGGACATTCGGCGCTCAGGCTGTCGATGAAACGCTGCAGCATCCACGCGTCGCCCCATGCATGAATCAGCACGCCGTCGCTGTCGTTGCACACGTCGCCGACCACGCCGCAGGCATGCGCAAGCCGCCACACGGTCGGCCGGAAGCCGACGCCCTGCACCAGTCCGCGCACGCGGATCTCTTCGCCGACCGGTCCCACGACCGCCGGATGCTGCGTCGAACCCTGCCCGGCGGGCTGTGCATGCGTGCTCATCGCCATCTCCCTGGCCGTTGCCGCCTACATGTTGCGGATGCGGATATAGCGCTTGATGTCCTTCATATTCGCCAACACGCCGACCACCAATGCCGGCAACAAGAGGTACTTGAAAAACCCTTTCATGATGTCTCCCGCTTCAGTTATTTCACGCCGTATCCATCGCATGTCAGCGCGTCCGGCATGTCAAACCATGCGCGCGGCGCGCTGTTCCAGCCTTGCCGTCACGAGCCGCACCACCACTTCAGCGGCCTGTTCCACCGCGGCCGCCACGGGGCCGCTCAAACTCATCCGTCCTTCTTCACCCTCTTCGCAACCGAAGTCCTGCGGCTCGCAGCCGAGCACGACGATGTCCTCGCACCGGCCGCCGAGCATCCGCACGGTTTGCAGCACCTTGGCCGGGTCCATCTCATGCGGCGACATCAGGATTGGCACGGCGTACGGATCGCCGCTCGCAGCGCCGCCCGACTCATCCATGGACGGCTCGATCACGTACAGGGTACCGGGCGCGCCGCCGCGCTGCGTCGCGTCGATCAGAATCGCGCTGTCCACACCGTCGAGCAGCGCGTAACACAGATCGACGCCACGAATGCCGAAGTCCGCGACGTTGACGCCCGCCGCGAATCCCGGCAATTCGCCCGCAGCCAACTGTTCCTGCAAGCGCCGCACCACTTCGACGCCGAAGCCGTCGTCGCCGAGAAACACGTTGCCGATGCCGGCCACCAGAATCGTGCTCATACGCGGCCCCGTCGAGCACCGGCAGCGTGGCCGAGCGGTTCGATCTCGTCCGGTCCGAAGAAGAACCGATGGCCCGGCATGCGCTGCACGCCGAAGTCCTTGCCCGGATCGTCGTCGATAGTCACGGCGACATGCACGTGGTCGTCAAAATCGCGTTCGATCGATTCGATCGTCGCGACCATGCCGCTCAGCGCGATATCGAAGATGTCCGCGCGGCCGCGCGGGCGCAAGCGCACCTGATCGCCAATGCGGATTTCCACGCCCGCGACCCGCACGCAGGCAAGATGCGGTCGCGCATCGAGTTCGGCCCACGGCGAAACGGGCATGGTGGTCCGCGCCGCAGAGAGGGACGCGCCCACGCTTGCCGCGTCGAGCGCGCGCACCTGCCGCAAGGTGCCGTGCAGCTTCTGCATCTGCTCGGCACCCAGGCCTTCGGTACGCGCGAGCAAGGCGCGAGCGCGCTCGTCGGTGGCGATCATCTCGCGCTTTTCCTCGTCGGTCATGGTGAGAATGCGCAGTGTGAGAATCTCGTCGATCTCCGTGGCGTCGAACAGATCGCCGGCGCTTTCGGGCGCGATCTGCGGGAAATCGTAGAGGATGATCGGCGAGGCGAGCATGGTGTCGGGCCGTTGTTCATCGCCGATCAGCACCGGCCATACGCCGATATTGCGGCATGCAGCCGACGCCGCCGCGAGATCGTCGGGCGGATCGATTGACGAAATCCATGTGCCGCGCTCGATGGTCAGTACGGTATGGCACGAGACCAGCGCATACAGCGACGCGGCGTCGCGCGTGAGGCTGCGCGCATATTCGAGCGGCGTCTCGTTGACGATGCGCACCTTCAGCCGATAGACGCCCGCCGCCACGCTCGCCGCACTGATTTCGACGCGGCCTTGCAGGGCCGCGCGCGTGCGGCGCAACGCGCCACGCAGCGTGCCGTGCCGGTCCGCCAGCGGTTCGAGTTCGCTGCCGGCATCGAATAAAAAAGAAATATCGCGTGGAACGTTCACCAATTCGCCCAGCGCCAGCACGGGCAGCGCGAGATGCCGTTCAGCCGCTTCCTGCCACGGCGTGTAGCGCCGTTCGTCGATATCGAGCACGGGCACCGTGCGCCACGCGGGCTCACCCGACTCCGGGCGTACCGCGGCGTTTTCCGGCACGCCCAGCACCATCCGCTCGATCACCTGCAAAAACCCGGGCCGCACCGCGACGCGCGTGTGCTCGCCGCCGCGCAGCAGACACTCGCTTTGCGTCACCCACGGATCGCTGCCGGACGCCTCCGCATAGGCACGCGGATACACGCCGCCGAAGGTCCACCGTTGGCGGTTCTTCACCGAAGTCGGCCGGTACGGATACAGCATGTAGCCTTCGTACAGCACCGCCTGCACCACGCTCTCGACCGCGTTCACGATATGTCCTCCTCGAGCTTGTCGAGCAGGCTCGTGACCGCCTGCTCCCAGCTCGTCAGCCCGCCACGGGTTTTGAAGCGCGAGAGGCGATCGAACACGTCGCGATGCAGGCATAGCCATGCGCCGTTCGGGTAATAGCGCGCCATCATGTCACGCCATAGCGCCACCGGCAGACGGTACGCCGCCTCCTTGTGCCACGGAATCGGCGCGACCTGCAATGCGCCATCGGCCTCGCGATAGAAAACGGTGCCGCTGAACTGCAGCATCAGCGGAATCTCGCCCTCTTCGAGTCCGTGAAAATATTTGGTGGCGGCTACATTGAAGTCGTAGCTGCACGGCACCGGCAGATCGAGCGTGCATTCGCCGCTAAAGGGTGGCGCAACCGCCGACGCATGCGTCCACAGCATCGTGCGTAACGTATCGCCCCAACGCGGTGGAATGCCGAACAGGTCTTCGAGACCGTATTGCTCGGCGGGCGCGTAGCGGCGTTTCGCGGCTTCGATCTGGATCTGGCATTGCAGCGTGATGCTGGCGATCTCGCGGTTCGGTGCACCTTCAACCGACGTATCGACGATATGCAGCTTGAACATCAGCAGCGGCGCCGCGGCAAACGGCACGACTTCCGCCGACTCGACAGTGAACCCGAGATCAGGCATGGAGCAAGCCCTCCGGTACGCGGCCCTGGGTCTTCAGCGCGGCGAAGAAGCGATGGATCGCGTCCCAGGCCTGCCGTCCGCCCGAGACGCCGCGCCATCGCGCGCGAATCACGCCGGTCAGCGCATAACATTGGTCGATCGGTACGCGGTAGTACTCGCGCGCGCCTTCGCTGCGATTCACGAGCAGCGCTTCGACGTCGGGCTCCAGTTGCGCGAGCCACGGATTGTCGGCGACGAGTTCGGTCCACGCCTGCAGATCCAGCAGCGACTGCGTGCCGGCCGCCGGTCCGGGATAGAGCGCGACGATACGTTGCGCCGAACTGTCGTGAAAGAAGAAAGCCATGTCGATGGGAATCGCCAGCGCGTCCCACTGCGCGTCGCTCATGCGAAAGCCGTCGAGATAATGTGCGTCGCGCGGTACCGGACGATAGCGCGCGTTCTGCTGATTGCCGAACAGCAGCGCGCAGGCACGGCAGCAGCAATACAGTTGACGTTTGGCGATTTCGAACAGATGAGGATGGTCGGCCAGCAACGGCGCGCCGCACAGCTCGCAATGCATGTCGTCGGCTTTGCGCACGAAATGCCGCACGGCCGCGACCCAGCCGCGCGTCGTGGCGGCAGCGGGTGTCATTGCGCGCCGGCCTCGGTCCGGCTGGCTACCTCGGTGTGCTCAGTGTGCGCATTGGGCACGAAGCGCAATTCATGCACGTTGACGTCCTGCAAACCCGCGATGTCGACGCGCATCACCTCGGGCGCAGCTTCGAAAATCGCAAGCTCGATTTCCTGCCGCAATTCGCCGACCGAATTGTGCTTGCCCTGCAGACGCCCGGCCACTTTCACCCGCACGGCCTCTTCGGCGGCGTCGATCAATTCGATCTGGACGCCCTGCACGCCGAGCAGCGGCCGCATCTTCTCCACCACGCGCGATACACGGGTCGGCAGGTCTTGCGGATGCAAACCATGCAACAGCAGCAGCGCCGATACGCTGGCGTCGCGTTCGAACGCTTCGAGCATGGCGTCATCCATCGCCCCGGCCGCCGAAACGATTTCCAGCAGATGCGCGAGTCCGTTCGTATGCAGATCGAGCACCACCTGCAACAGTTCCTGAGCACTCTCGCGCGCAGGCGGATCGTCGAGCGTCTCCAGCGCCGCAATCAGTTCCTCGATGCGGCGTTGCTGGGCGGCGACTGCGTGCTGGTCGCTCGTCTGGGCGCTCACGTATGCGCTCCCTGCATCACGCCGAAGGTCGGCGAGTGCGAGGTATCGATGGTCTTGCCGTTGCCCACATACATATGCACGCCGCACGGCAGGCATGGATCGAAGCTGCGCACCGCGCGCATGATGTCGATGCCCTTGAATTTGTCGGGGCCGTTCTCTTCGAAGATCGGCGTGTTCTGCACCGCGTCTTCATAAGGTCCGGGCGTGCCGTAGATATCGCGCGGATTGGCGTTCCAGGGCGTAGGCGGATACGGATGATAGTTGGCGATCTTACCCTCGCGAATCACGAGGTGATGCGAGAGCACGCCGCGCACCGCCTCATGAAAGCCGCAGCCGAGCCCTTCTTCCGGCACCGTGAAATCGCTGAACGTGCGGGTGCGTCCCGCATGCAATTCGGCAAGCGCCTGCTCGGCGAAATACAACGCCGCCGCTGCCGAATAAGCCTGAAAATACGTGCGGGCGCGATCGCGTTCGAGCGCGTTGCTCCACTTCGGAATCTTCCACTCGAACTCGACTTCGGGCTTGAGCGCGGTTTTCGGCAAATAGATCTTCACGCTGTGACCGGTCGCCTTGATATAGCCGATATCCACCAGTCCGGCCAACGCCGTGGACCACAGTCGCGCAATCGGACCGCCGCCAGTATCGAGCGCGAGGTGGTCGCCCGTGCGTTTGTCGAGCCAGCGTGGCGACATCACCCACGTATAGTTGCCGTCGAATTTGCGCTTCTGCGGATGCGGCAGCGTGGTCTGATTCCACGGATGCTTGCGGTCCACCGGATTGCCGAGCGGGTCATTCTTCACGAAGGTTTCTTCGTGATCCCAGTCGTCGTAATAGGAGCTGCCGAGCAGAATGCGGATGTTCAGGTTGATGTCGACGAGGTCGGTCGTGACCAGTTCGCCGTCCACCACCACACCCGGCGTAACGAACATGCCGCGTCCCCATTGCGTCATGCTGTTGTAGTTGTAGTCGCACACGTTCGGGTCCTGGAACGAGCCCCAGCAGCCGAGCAGAACACGGCGCCGGCCCACTTCTTCATAACCGGGCAGGGCCTCGTAGAAGAAGTCGAACAGATCGTCGTGCAACGGCACGACCTTCTTCATGAACTCCACATATTTCATCAAGCGCGTGATGTAGTCGGTGAAGAGCTGGATGGTCGGCACGGTACCCACACCGCCGGGATACAGCGTCGACGGATGCACGTGGCGCCCTTCCATCAGGCAGAACATTTCACGCGTGTAGCGGCTCACCATCAGCGTCTCGCGGTAGAACTCGCCGGTAAACGGGTTGAGCGCGGTCATGATCTCCGCGATGGTTTTATAGCCGTGCTTGTCCGCGTGCGGCGCGGGTGTTTTCTGGGCCTTGTCCCACACACCCGGATTGGTCTCCTTGACCATCGTCTCGCAGAAGTCCACGCCCACCAGGTTGTCCTGGAAGATGTTGTGATCGAACATATATTCGGCCGCTTCGCCGAGATTGACGATCCACTCGGCGATCGGCGGCGGCTTCACGCCGTAGGCCATGTTCTGCGCGTAGACGGAGCAGGTCGCGTGATTGTCGCCGCAAATGCCGCAGATCCGGCTCGTAATGAAATGCGCGTCGCGCGGGTCCTTGCCCTTCATGAAAATGCTATAGCCACGAAAGATCGACGACGTGCTATAGCATTCCGCCACCCGCCGGTTCGCAAAATCGATCTTGGTGTAAATTCCCAGACTGCCGACGATCCGCGTGATCGGATCCCAGTTCATTTCGACCAGCTTGCCCGGCGCTGCCTGGGTGGTGCTGGTCGCTTCAGGTGCTGTGCTGACGGCCATGACCTTCTCCTGCTGACTATGCTGACGACACTGACTGCGCGTATTCCGCCCGCTCAGCGACGGTAACCGGTGGTGAGTTCCGAACGGTTGTGCCGCCATTTCGGCTCATCGTTGAGCGTGTTTTTGGTCAGCTTGCGCAAGCTGCGGATCAGCGGGCCATAGCTCCTGATCAGATTCGACGACAACACCGCGCCGGGCGGCTCGTCCATGAACGGCATGAACTTGTCCGGAAAACCCGGCATCGTGCAGCCGATGCAGATGCCGCCCACGTTCGGACAACCGCCAATGCCCGCCATCCAGCCGCGCTTGGGCACGTTGCATTGCACGACCGGTCCCCAGCAGCCGAGCTTGACGATACAATTCGGGCTGCCGTATTCGGTCGCGAAGATCGCCTGCTCGTACGAACCCGCCCGGTCGCAACCATCATGCACGGTGCGGGTGAACAGCCACTTCGGCCGCAACGCCTCGTCGAGTGGAATCATGGGCGCGAGGCCGGCGAGTTGATACAGCAGATAGAGCAGCGTCTCCATGAAGTTATCCGGCTGCACCGGACAGCCCGGCACGTTGACGATCGGCAGGCCCGCTTTCGACTTCCAGTCCCAGCCGAGATAATCGGCGAGGCCCATGCAGCCGGTCGGGTTGCCCTGCATCGCGTGAATGCCGCCGTACGTCGCGCAGGTTCCCGCGCCGACCACCGCCAGCGCGCGCGGTGCGAGGCGGTCGAGCCACTGCGGAATCGTGATCGGGTCGCCCGTCTCGGGGTCGGTGCCCAAGGCGGCCCAATAGCCCTCGCGATTGATACGCTCATTGGGAATCGAGCCTTCCATCACCAGCACGAAGTTGTCGAGCTCGCCACGCGCGGCCTGATGAAACGGTTTGAGAAACTCGTCGCCGTTTTCATACGCCAGTACGGGATTGTGTAAATGCACCTTCGGCAAGCCGGGAATCGCGCCGAGAATCACGTCCTCGATACTCGGCTGGGTGGCGGCGGTAATGGAAACCGAATCGCCGTCGCAGCCGAGGCCCGCGGTAATCCAGATGATGTGCACTTCCTTGAGGGCCGGCGCGTGCTGAGTCTTGCGCCCATAGGGGACGTTGTCTGCTTCTGCCATGATGTGTCTCCACTGCGTTCACGTTCTTTTGGACAAGCAAAGATACGTGGCGAGCGCCGCACGGCAGTCACGTGTCCAGCAATCGATCAGGGGTCATTTCCGCGTGGGGAGCGGTTAAAAAGATCGGATTTGCTGCATGTTTTCGTTTGAATGGTGCTCATCGCAATGAGCCCGCAAAACTTTTTCGAGTATAGGTCAGCGACACGGAATAACCCAATTTTCATAGCTTATTCGCGAAGCTTCGCGCACCGCGATAGCCGCGTCCACGCGCTCTACTCAATTCTCTGACGATAGCCCTTAAGGGTTTGCGCCAAACTGATCTGCCGTTACGTGCCAATCAGGAACGGATCTCCATCTCCCCGATTCGCTGCCATTTGTAGACCGCCACGGACAATAACCAGGCGGCCGCGAATACGCCGACGATCGCATAGCCGAGCATGCCGAAGTGATCGTTGAGAACCGCCACCGTCTGCCAGAATCCGCCATTCAGATGCAGCCTGTCGGCCGCGAGCCCAAGCCCTTCGATGCTGCCGACCAGCAGCGCCACCAGCACCGAAATCGTCGTGATCGTGAGGTTGTAGTAAAGCTTGCGGACCGGCTTCACGAAGGCCCAGCCGTAAGCGCCCAGCATGAGGATGCTGTCGGTGGTATCGATCAGCGTCATGCCCGCCGTAAACAGCACCGGGAACACGAGGATCGACCAGATCGACATGCCTTGCGCGGCGCCCGCCGCGGAAATGCCGAGCAAGCCGACCTCGGTCGCGGTGTCGAAACCGAGGCCGAACAGAAAGCCGAGCGGATACATATGCCAGCTTCGTGTGATCAGGCGAAACAGCGGCCGGAACATGCGCGCGAGAAAACCGCGATTGGCGAGCAGCATGTCGAGATCTTCGTCGACGTAGGGCTCGCCGCGGCGCACGCGCCGAAACGCGCGCAGCACGGAGCGCAGCACGATGAGGTTCAGCAGCGCGATGGCGAACAGGAAAACCGTCGACACGAGCGTGCCGATCATGGCGCCCGTTTCCCTGAATCCGCTCAAGCGGGTTTGCAAGGCCATCGCGGTGACGGCAATGCCGAGCGTGGCCAGCACGACGATGGTGGAGTGGCCGAGCGAGAACATCAGCCCTGCCGTCAGCGGACGCTGGCCGGACTGCATGAGCTTGCGCGTGACGTTGTCGATGGCGGCGATGTGGTCCGCGTCCACGGCGTGCCGCAAACCGAGCGAGTAAGCCAGCAGACAGGAACCCATCAGCAGCGGATAGCCGCGAAATGCCATCAAGGCCGCAAGCCACGCGGCGAGATTGAAGGTCAGTAGCAACGCGTAGAGCCACGCGATCCGCCGGCGCTGATGGCCGGACGCCACTGCCGGGAACGCCTTCACGAACTCCGTCATGTGTTCTTCTCCCCGGAGCGAAGGCGAAGGCGGCTGCATTGCACAGCCAGGCGCTCGATGCGTCTTTTCGATAATAGACCTTTTCACGCGCTGCGCCATCGCTCGATGGATGACGCAGCGCATCACCGCTTCAGGCTACTTCACATTGAACGCATAGTCGCCATGGGTGCGATGCCCGTCCGACGCCACTGCCACCCAATGCACCGTGTAGTGACCGGCCGCGAGCGGCGGCAGCGGCACGGCGATCAGCGCCGGCTGCTGCTCGTCGACCGCGGCCTTCTGCGTGTTGACCTGCTTGCCGCTCGCGTCGGTCACCGTCAGCGAACTGAACGCCGCTTCGAGCGGCCCGTCGAAAATCACCCGCACCTGCGCGGGTGACGCCACCGTCGCGCCCGCTCCCGGCTCCTGCTTCTGGGGAAACACGTGAGCGAAGCCCGCGCGCGCGCGCGCGAGGCCGGCGAACAGCGCCGCCAGTTTCGCCGTAGCGTTAATACCGCGCAAATGTCGGTGTTTCATCGTGCCATTCATCATCACTCTCCTGCGTCACTGGAACAGCGGTTTGCCGATCGTGGTCGGCGCAACGTCGTCAAAGAAGATATGGGCCTGCACCAGAATGCCCACATGCGAGCCGCTCGCACGATTGATCGGGATTTGCGCCTCCACGCCGAACTGCCCATAACGGTTGATCCAGATGAAGCCCGGATTGACCGTGCCAGTCGTCTGCCCCTGGCTGCGGGACAGCGGAATTTCCACCAGCGGAATCAGATTGGCGAACGGCTGCGGCAGGCCGACATCGCGCACATGCTGTTGCAGATACGGCAAGCTGTATTGCACGGTGAAGCCGTAGTTGAAGGCGTTCGGCTGTCCCGCGCCGGTGGTCAGCGCCGGTCCCGCTTCACCCGTGATGGCGATCGGCCGCAGATACGCCAGCGAGTCGGGCAGATCGCCCATGCCCTTGCCGGCGTAGATGGTCGGCGAGATCGTCGAGAAGTTGTCGGCGATCGCGCGGCTGCCCGTGCCGCCGAGTTCGGCGTCCACGCCGATCGAGGTCATGAATTCGTGCGCGTCGTTGACGTACAGCAGGTACTTCAAGCCAACGCCGAAGTTGTCGAAGCCGTGCGCCCGCGGATTGTTCTGCATTGCATAAGTGCCGTCGACGGACACCGCGAGCCGCGGCGTGATCAGCTTGTCGTATTCGAAGTCGAAGGTGTTGATGCTCTGGTCGCCGTTGTCGCCCGGCACGCGTTGATGGCCGAACTCGAAGTTGGCTTCGTCGCCGACGCCGGGGTCGTCGACGGCCATCGTCGATGGGAAGACGCGGTTGCCCGCAATGGCGTGGGCGCCGGCAAGCGTTGGCGCGCACAACAAAGCGCCGGCGGTGGCCGCGAGAAGCGCCGCCGAGCGCAGCGGTTGCCTGCGGGACGTTGTGTGGGTAGGCATGATTCATCCTGTTTCATGGGTCGTGACAATGCCGGCGCGCAGGGTCGATAGGGACGCGCGGCGGCAGCCGCGATGCGTTCGATGCATCGCGCCGTGGTGACTCGAATCAGGATGCGAACGGAGGGGCGCGGGGTTGAGCGAAGGTGAGCGGTTCGACGCGGCGCACGCTCTCGAAGCGGGTCGCGACCGTGTGCTGCAAAGCGCGCACGGTGACGACGAACAGCGCCTCGACGCTCGGCACGGCCGGCATGTGGGCGAGCAGGCTGCAATAACCGCAGGCGTCGCCGTCGGACAGGGCGGTGTGTTGGGTGTGTTTGTCGCTTGCCTGATCGGGCGCGTTCGACGCGACCGACATCGCGTCCGGCGTGTCTTCCTGCATCGAACCCATTGAACTCATCGAATCCATCGAACCCATCGAGTCCATCGAGCCCATGGACGCCATTGACGGCATGTCGCAATGCTCGGCTGACATAGCGCTTTCATCGCTGCGTGCGGCGAGCGTGTGCGAGATCGTCGGAGCGAGCGTAGCCATCAGGATCGCGAACAATCCCAGCCAACTGCCGATCTTCCGATAGAAACGACTCACGATGCGCCCGGCGACACGATGGGGGAAGCTGTCGCGGATTATGCCACGGTCAATGCCGCATGCCGGTCGTGACAGCGGCAGTCATGTTGGGCATTTCACTCATGCGCCACGCATGCAGCGCACATCTTCGAACGTGCCGCGCCGTGCGCTCGCGTCGCCGAACGACAAGAGCTTCGCGCCCGCCCGGTCAATAGAGCAAACTGCCAACGGCAAACCCACCGCGGACAGTGGACAATGCGATCATCCCGGCTCCCGGCACGGAGTGTCCATGAAAGCGCAGCGCCCGCGTCCCCCGCACTTTCCCGGCGAAGAGCCGCATGCCGAGTGGCGCGACCATACCCTGCTCTATGTCGTCGTGGCGGCGCTCGTCATACTCATGGTCACACTGGTCGTCTGGCTGGTCGATCCGGCGCCGCCCAAGACGATTACCCTGAGCGCCGGTCCGCATGACAGCTCGTTTTTCGTCGCCGCCGAGCAGTACAGGAAAATCCTCGCCCGCAACGGCATCAAGCTGAACGTGCTGGAGTCCGACGGCTCCGTGCAGAACCTGCAACGTCTGCTGGACCCAAAGCAGCGCGTCGACGTCGCGCTCGTGCAAGGCGGCGTGGCCGACGGCCTCGACACCTCGTCGCTGATGTCGCTCGGCAGCGTTTTCTATATTCCGGTGGTGGTGTTCTATCGCGGCACGGGTTTGAGCCAGCTTTCGCAACTGGAAGGCAAACGGATCGCGGTGGGCCGCGAAGGCAGCGGCACGCGCCTGCTGGCGCTCAAACTGCTGGATGCGAACGGCATCGAGCCGGGCGGCGACACCACATTGGTGCCAAGCGACGGCATGCAGGCCGCCACCCAACTGGTGGCGGGTGAGGTAGACGCGGCGATCCTGAACGGCGACTCGGCCACGCGCGGCCTGATGCTGCGTCTGCTCAAGGTGCCCGGCGTGTCGGTGATGAACTTCGCCGAAGCGAGCGCCTATACGCGTCTCTTTCCCTATCTGGACCAGATCGACCTGCCGGCCGGCGTGCTGGATCTGAAACGCAGGATTCCGCCTGATACGGTGCATCTGATCAGCCCGACGGTCGAACTGGTGGCGCGCACCACACTGCATCCGGCGATTTCCGATCCGTTGATCGAGGCGGCTCAGGAAGTGCACGGCATGCCGGGACTGTTGCAGCGCGCGGGCGAATTCCCAAGTCCGGTCGCGCGCGAATATCAGATCAGCGAGGACGCGCAGCGCTACTACAAGACGGGCAAGAGCTTTCTGTACCGCACGCTGCCGTTCTGGCTGGCGAGCATCAGCGACCGCACGGTCGTTCTGCTGCTGCCGATGGCCGTGCTGCTGTTCCCGGCCATGCGCCTGATTCCGGCGCTGTACCGCTGGCGGGTGCGCTCGCGCATCTATCGCTACTATGGTTCGCTGATTGCGATCGAACGCGGCGCGCTCGCCGATTCGACCGACGAGGAGCGCACGCGGCTCTTTGCCGAGCTGGATCAGATCGAGGATTCGTTGGATCGGCTGCGCATGCCGCTCGCTTATGCCGACGCGTTCTATGTGCTGCGAGAACACGTCGGCTTCGTGAGAGGCCGGCTGGGGGCTGCGTCGCGGCAAGGCAGCCACCCCTAGGCGGGGCGGCGGGTTTTACGCTTCGCGGGTGGCCGGCGAGTTGGCCGGCTCGGCGGTGGCTTGGGCGGCTGCTTCAGCGTTCGGCTGCGCGGCTGTCTCGGTGGACGCTTGCGAGACTACCTCAGCCGTCGGTTGCGTGGCTGCCTCGCCGGCCGCAGTCGCGTTCGCGTTCGCCGCGCCGGCTGCCGCCTTCTGCGCACCCCTGCCCGCGCGATGCGCCTGCAGACGCTGCGCGCCCGCGGCTTCCTGCGCCGTGACCTTGCCGGCTTCCGCGCCCGTCAGATCGACGCGAGCCGCGCCTTCCACGAGACATTTCCAGTAGCGGCTGCCACGGCACCACGTCTTGATCGCGTCGCGCAATTCGGCTTCGCTCAACGACAGTTCCTTGGCGTGCACCACGAGGTCTTCGAAAATACCGACCTTGAGCGGCAGCTTGGGCGCCGGATTCTTCGGGAAGGCGATGGGGAAGCGCTTCTGCAGCCGCCCGATCGATTTCACCACCGGATCCACGGGCTTCGCATCCACGGCCGGTTTGGCGTCGGATGCGGCGGCGGGCGCGGCACGGCGCGGCGGCGCGGGCTTGCGGGCAGGCCTCGCGCCCGGCTTGGACGCGTCCTTTGCAGCAGGCTTGGAAGCGTCCTTAGCCGGCTTGGAAGCGTCCTTCGAAGCAGGCTTGGCGCCGGACTTCGCGGCAGGCGCAGCCTCGCGGCGAGCCGCGGCCAATTGCTTCTTCAGTTCAGCGAGTTGTTCGAAACCCATAGCGCACAATCGATCGAGAAAGACGAGATTGTAGCAGCGTAAGGAAACACGTTCGTGACGACGCCGCGAGCCGCGCCGCGCGGGGCGCCGCGCGGGCTTCCGCGTGTGTTTCCGTGTACGCTCGGCGCGACACGGTTAAACTCACTGTTTCCGGCCCTACCCGCCCCGTTTCCGCGCCCTTTTGCTCCTTCCCGTCCCCACTCCCGCGCTTCATGGACCTCAAGCAAATCCAGTATTTCATCGCACTTTTCGAAGACGGCTCCGTCACGCGCGCGGCGAAACGGCTGAATATCGTGCAACCCGCGCTCAGCATGCAGATTTCGAAGCTCGAAACCGAATTGCGCCAGAAACTCTTCGAACGCGGGCCGCACGGCATGACGCCGACCGACGCGGCGCGCCAGATGTACCGCCTGTACACGCCGATCATGCGCGACATCGAGCGGGCGCGCGACCAGTTGAGCCGGCAGGATGCGATCGTCACAGGGCGCGTGTCGCTGGGCATGGTCTCGTCGGAGGCGGAAAGCGTGCTGCCAGAGTCGCTCGCCAGGTTCAACGCGATGTTCCCGCAGGTCGAAGTGTCGGTCGCCGACGGGTTCAGCGCGCAGCTGATCGACGCGGTCGAAGCGGGCCGGCTGGATGCGGCCATCATCAACAAGCCGCGCGGGCGCCTCACGCTCGACGTGGTGCCGCTGGTCGACGAGGAAATGGTGCTGGTGACCAGTGCCGCGCTAGGCCCCGACCTGCCGCCGGCCGTCGATCTCGCGAAACTGGCCGGCATCGAACTGGTGCTGCCCACCCGCCGCAACGGCCTGCGCGGCGTGCTGGACGCGGCGTTGCTGGCCGCCGACGTGGTCATCAAGCCGAAGTTCGAGATCGACCTGCTGAATACCATCGTGCAGTTCGTCGAACAGAGCGGCGTCGCGACAATCCTGCCGCGCGTCGTGGTTCAGCGCAAGGTCGACGAAGGGGTGCTGTGCGCGCGCACCATCACGTCGCCGCCGATCGTGCGGCACATCATTCGCGTGAGCCATCCGAAGCGGCCGATCGGGCCCGCGGCGCACGCGCTGATCGATATCATCGGCGAAGAGATCTGGCGGGTGACGACGGGTGTGCCCGTCGTCTGAAACGCCGTCTGCGAACGCCCCAACCCGCGACCTAAACCGCCTCGCGCACTGCCCCCTGCTCGAGCCGCCCGCGCGTCTCCGGCACGACGAACGCACCGATCAGGAAAATCACGCTGATCGCCCCTACAAAGATCGCCAGCGTCATCGGCAACTCGCTCGCATCTTTCGCCACCAGCGAGACGGCGGTCGGCATCATCCCGCCAATGGCAAAGCCGATGTTCCAGGAGAGCCCCGTGCCGGTCGCGCGAATCGCGGTCGGAAACCGTTCGTTCAGGAAGATCAGCATCGGCGCGTAGCCCGCACTGCCGAGCGCGCTGAGAATCACCGCGTAGACACCGATCATCGTGATGCTTTGCGCCGTGGGCAGCAGCAGGAACAACGCGGGCAACGCGAACAGGCGAATCAGGCCGAGCCAGATGAAAGCGGTCTTACGCCCGATGAACGTGCTCAGATGCCCCGCCGCAACCGACGCGATCACCACCGCCACGCTGCAGATCAGCAGGATCGCCGCCGCGGCGCCGTTCGGCGCGTGGCTCACCACTTTGAGAAAGGTCGGCAGATAACCCGAGGTCAGGTAATAGCCGCTGCCGCCGCCGATGGTCAGCAACAGGTTGACGAACAGAATCGACCGATAGTCGCTCGAAAACAGCGTGCGCACCGGCGAGCGCACGATTTCGACCGGCGTGTCGAGCTTCTGCGCCGCGGCCTTGGCGGCCTTTTCGGCGGCGAGCTTTTTCCACAGCGGCGACTCTTCGAGACTACTGAAGACGAACAGCCCGAGCACCGAGCTGATGATGCCGGTGAAGAACATGCAGCGCCAGCCCCACACGTCGAACGACGGGCCGGGGAACAGCGCCGACATCGCCAGATACGTGAGCGAGGCGAGCAAGGCGCCGAGGCCCGCTCCGCCGCCGCCGATCAACCCCGACACCGCACCGCGATATTTGGGCGCGACCGATTCGGTGCCGATGGTATGCGTCGACGCCACCACGCCGCCCACGAACACGCCTTGCACGAGGCGCAGCACGAGGAACAGGATCGGCGCGACGAGGCCGACCTGCGCGACGGTCGGCAGCACGCCGAAGGCGGCCGTCGAGAGCCCCACGCCGACCACGGCGATGATCATCGCGCCCTTGCGTCCGTGGCGGTCCGCGTAGGAGCCGAACCATGCCGAGCCGAGCGGGCGCATCAGCAAGGTCACGGCGAACGACGCATAGACCGCGGCGAGCGACAGCATCGCGTGCTCGGACGGGAAGAACAGCCGCCCGACCACCGGCGCGACGAACAGCAACACGAACAGATCGAACAGATCCAGTGCCCAGCCGAGGCACGAGGCCATTACCGCACCCATCATTTGCCGCTGGTCTACCGCGGGCAAGGCGGCGCCATTTTGCGCTGCTACGGACATCATCATCTCCTTGACTATCAGCGGGCCGTCTCTCGATCGTCCCCGTTTGTAGGCACGTTCTCTTGCGCGTGGTCTTGGCGGTGTTAAGAAACCTTATGGCGAGGCCGTGGTCAGCGGCGCCGTATTCGATGCAGCATTTGCCTCGCGCTGCGCGAGCATCGCGTCGGCGATCTTCTCCGCCATCATGATGGTCGGGATATTCGTATTCGCCGAGGGCAGGCGCGGCATCAACGACGCGTCGACGACCCGCAGGCCGTGCGCGCCGTGCACGCGCCCCGAAGCGTCGGTTACCGCCATGACGTCGTGCGCGTGGCCCATCCGGCAAGTACCGCTCGCGTGCCAGACGCCGAACACATTCGCGTGGATGAAGTCTTCGAGCGCGCCCGGCTCGGCCAGCAGCGCGGACATGCGCTGGCCCCGCGTGAAGAAACGCTCGATCAGCAGTCGCCGCAGCGGCGCAGGCGTATCGAGCAGCATGCCGAGCAGCGATGTCAACACCGCATTGCCCTTGCCGACGCGGCTGAGCGCTTTCACACGCGATGAAAACGCAGCCGGGAAAAAGTCGCGTGAGTGGTCACCGAGACCCGAAGCCTCGACGATCTTCGCCAGCATCCGCACGCCGTATGCGAGGCGCGCGAGATCACGCGGATCGTCGAGCAGATTCAGTTCGACGCGCGGGCCTACAGCTGGATCAGCGGAAGCGAGTTGCACACGGCCGCGCGAATAAGGCCGGTTGCACCAAAGGAAAAACAAACCGAGCCGGTTGCCGAGCGCATGCCAGGCGGCGCGCGTCGCACTCGATAGATACAGATCGGACTCGTCGCAACCGGCGACGCCCGAGGTAAAACGCGCGGCCGTCATGCTCGCGCGACGGCGCGAGAGCGGCATGCGAAAACGCCGCCCGAGAAAATGACAGAACGTGAGCGATGGATGATCCTGCAGATTGCGCCCCACGCCCGGCAGTTCGACCCTGCACTCAATGCCGAGCGTGTCGAGTTCCGCCTTCGCGCCGATGCCGGCCCGCATCAGCAACGCGGGGGATTGCAACGCGCCCGCGCTTACCACGACTTCGTTCGCGTCGAAACGGATGCGCGCACCGCTGCGCTCCACCGCGACTACACCACGCGCGACACGCCCTTCCATGACGATCGACTCGACGTGCAAGTCCGCATAGATGTGCAGATTACGGCGCTGGCGCGTCACCTCGTCGAGATATGCGGTTGCGCTCGACACGCGCCGGTCGTCGAGATTCGAAAACGCGCCGGGAAAATAGCCGTCGCCGAATTCGGCGTTCTGATCCTGCAAGGCCGCGAAACCGTTCTTCCGCATGCCGTCGGCGAAGGCATCGCAAAACGCGGGCCAATACGCCGGCAAGATACGGCGGATCGGCACCGGACCGTCGCTGCCGTGCAACTCGCCAGCGGGGAAATTCACATCGCGTTCGAGCTTGCGGAAATACGGCAGCACGTCCTGCCACGCCCAGCCGCTCGCGCCGTTGGCGGCCCAGTCGTCGTAGTCGCGCGGCAAGCCGCGATTGGCCGACTGCACGTTGATGCTCGACCCACCGCCCATCACCCGGCCCTGCTCGTACACGCGAGGCGCGGCGGTGCGGGTGGCGCTCGCCTTCAATTCCGGCCAGATGTACGTGTCGCCGCAGAAAACCGGCATTGGATAGCTGTCGAGAATCGCGGCGGGCACCTTGCCCGGCGGCGTATCCGCGCCCGCTTCGATGAGCGCGACACGCAACGACGCAACCGCCGACAGGCGATGCGCGAGCACGCACCCTGCCGATCCGCCGCCGACGATCACGTAATCGAAGCGCTCCATCCACCTGTCTCCTTTGTCGACCGGAGTTAGCGCTTTAGCGCTTACTCCGGTCCCATGCAAGGCTGTCGACCGGAGTTAGCGCTTTAGCGCTTACTCCGGTCCCATGCAAGGCTGTCGACTGGAGTTAGCGCTTTAGCGCTTACTCCGGTCCCATGCAAGCTGGTTGCTGTTTTCCCGTTCGCCGTTGCGCCGCGGTCGCATTAGCTGCCGCGAAACACCGGTTTGCGTTTGCCGTGAAATGCCTCAACGCCTTCGCGGAAATCGTCGGAGGTACGCAGACGGCTATAGCAGTGCCCTTCGAGTTCGATCGCGATCGACAGCGGCGCGTCCTCGGTATCGTTCAGAAGCTTCTTCGCGGTGCGCTGCGCGAGCGGCGAGAAGGCGCGCAGTTCGTCGACCAGCGCGTCGGTCGTGGCTTCGAGTTCGGAGTCGGCCACGCATTCGACCGCGATGCCCCACTCGTAGGCCTGCTTGCCCGGAATGCGGCGCGAGCGCATCACGATGTCCTTGGTGCGGCCGATTCCGACCATCTGCTGCAAACGCGCCGAGCCGCCCGACCCCGGAATCTGGCCGAGTTTCTGTTCCGGCAGCGCGTAGAAGGTGGTGTCGGTGGCAATGCGGAAGTCGCACGCGAGCGACAGTTCGAAACCCACGCCGAAACAGAAGCCGCGATTGGCGGCGATCACCGGCTTCGAGCAACGCGCGGGCGCGGCGATATTCCAGGCGAGCTTCGACACGGTTTCCGGCGATGCTTCGAGAAAGCCCTTGATGTCGCCGCCGCTCGAAAAGTGTTCACCCTTGGCGCGCACCACGATCACGCGCACGCGCGGGTCGTCGTCGAGCGCCTCGAAGGCCGCGCGCAACTGGTCGCGCGCATGCATCGAAATCACGTTCAGCGGCGGCCGGTGCAGGATGATGTCGGCCCGCTCGCGTTGCGCGTCGATCTCGATGGAAAAGCCGTCGAGATCTTGCAGCAGGCTCTGGCCGCGGTGAGTCAGGTCGGTCATGAGGTTACTCCTTGGTAGTTTCCGTGTGAGGTGCAATGGATTCGCCGCGCGTGTCGCGTTGGTACTCGCCCGCGGACAGCTTGCGGCGCAGGATCTTGCCGACCGGCGACTTCGGTATGTCGTCGACGAACACGTATTCGCGCGGACGCTTGAAGTTGACGAGGTCGGAGGTGCGGCAGTGCGCATCGAGCGTGTCGGCGTCGACGTAATCGCGGCGCTTGACGAAGGCGACCACGCGCTGGCCCCAGCGCTCGTCCTTCACGCCGGCCACCGCGACCTCGTCGACCGCGGGATGCAGCGACAGCACCGACTCGATATCGACCGGCGAAATGTTCTCGCCGCCGCTGATGATCATGTCGTCGACGCGGCCCGACACGTACAGGTCGCCTTGCGCGTCGAAGAAACCGGTGTCGCCCGTGAAGTACCAGCCGTCGCGCAATGATTTGGCGTTTGCATCCGGACGGTTCCAGTAACCTTCGAAGGCTTCGTCGCCGAGCAGGTCCGCGATGATCTGGCCTTCTTCTCCCACTTGCGCCAGGTCCTCGGGCGTGTGGGCGTCGAGCCTGACGACGCGCAAACGCGTGTTGATGCCCGCGCGCCCCGCACTGCCAGGTTTTCGCGTGGCGTCCTGATCGATGCTGAAGGTGTAGACCTCGGACGAGCCGTAGTGATTGACGAACAGTTCCGGTTCGAACGCCGCTGAGAGGCGCTTGAGCAAACCGTCGTTCATCGGCGCGCCGGCGAAACCGAGCTTCTTCACCGTCGATGTATCAATCGACACGAAAGCCGGGTCGGCAAGCAGATCGTGATACAGCGTCGGCACCAGATAGAGGCAGGTGAGTTTGTGTTGCGCGATCGCATCGAGTGCGAAGCGCGCATTCCAGCGGCGCACGCAGACGAACAGGCCGTCCACCAGCGCCATCGAGAGCAGCGAGCGCACGCCCATCGTGTGATAAAGCGGCATCACGCCGAGTGTGCGTTCGCCGTGGCCATACAGATTCTGCGCGACGTGCGCGAGCGCGGCGGCACGTTCATGACGATGCCGGCGCGGCACGCCCTTCGCCTTGCCGGTGGTGCCTGAGGTGTAGAGAATCAGCGAGTAGTCGTCGGCATCCGCGCAGGTGTGCCCGGCGTTCAGCGCGTCCGGCGTGCTGTGCGCCATCAACGTTTCGAAACCCGCGGTGCAGCCTTGCACGTCGTCGAGACCGATACGCGGCAGACGTTGCGCTGCGGGACTTTGCGCGACGGCATCGGCGCAAACCGGCTCGTACACGATGGCCTTCACACCGGCATCGGTCACGCAGTATTCGAGTTCATCGGGTTTCGCGCGCCAGTTCAGCGGTACGATCACCACGCCCGCGAACTGGCAGGCCCAATGCAGAGTCGCCATCTCCCAGCGGTTTTGCAACACCACCAGCAAGCGGTCGCCATGCGCCAGGCCCAGACCGCGCAGACCTTCGGCCACCTTCACAATGAGGCGGTGCCACTGCGCGTACGTCAGCGTCAGCTCACCGTCGACCAGAGCGAGTGCGTTGGGGCTGCGTTCCACGCTTTGCAGAAAGGTTCGGCCGAGGTCAAGCATGGGCGGCCTCCACAGTCTCGCCGGCCGCCTTGCCTTGCCGGCGCCGCGCCGCCACGTCGAGCACCGCGGCGACGATCGGCGTATAGCCCGTACAGCGGCACAGATGGCCCGAGAGCATGTCGCGCACCTGCGCTTCGCTCGGATCGGGCACGCGCTGCAGATAGTCCGCGCACGACATGAGAATCCCGGCCGTGCAGAAACCGCACTGCAACGCATGATGACGCTGGAACGCCTGCTGCAGATCGCCCAACTGCATGGCGGGCGCGAGTCCCTCTACCGTATCGATACGACGGCCGTCGGCCTGCACCGCCAGCATCAGGCACGAGCGTCCCGCCACGCCGTCGACGTGCACCGTGCACGCGCCGCACACGCCGTGCTCGCAGCCGACGTGCGTGCCGGTCGCGCCCAGTTCGTGACGGATGAAATCCGATAGCAGTTCGCGTGGCTCGCAATAGCCGTTGCGTTCACGGCCATTGAGCGTCAGCGTGACGCACTGCCGCTCGCCCTGCCGCATCACGTGCACGACGTTGCCGTTCGATGTGTTGCTCACTTCGCCTCCTCGATCACGCGCCATCCGAGTTGCCGGACCAGATGCCGGCGATAGGTCGCGCTGTTATGCGCGTCGTCCTGCGCGCCCAGCTTCCAGCTCAAATCGTTCAATGCGCTACGCAGATCCTCGTCGCGCAGACGCGGCCATTGCTCGACCACCGGCCTGTCCGCGACGCCGCCCACCGCGAGGCGGATCGAATCGCTCGTCACGACGGCCGCGCAGGCGACCATCGCGAAGTCGCCATGGCGCGCGGAGAATTCCGTGAAGCCGTAGCGTTCGCCCGGCCGCTTTAGCGGAAAGCGCACGGCTTCGACCAGTTCATCCGGCTCGCGCGCGGTCATCAACATGCCTTGAAAAAACTCGCTGGCTGGCAGCACGCGGTGTCTCTTTTTCGAGCGCAGCATCACGTCACCGCCGAGCGCGGCCAGCACGAGCGGCAGTTCCGCGCTCGGGTCGGCGTGCGCTATCGAGCCGCACACCGTGCCGCGATTGCGGATCTGGAAGTGCGAGATATGCGGGAACGCCATCGCCAGTAACGGCACTTCATCGCGCAGCGATTCACGCCACTCGACGCTGCCTTGCGTCGCCGCCGCGCCCACCACCAGCAAGCCCGCCTTGTGATCGACGCGCACCGAGTTCAGCTCGTCGGTCCGCGAGATATCGATCAGCATGCGTGGCTGCGCGAGCCGCATGTTCAGCACCGCCATCAACGACTGGCCGCCGGCCAGCACGCGCGCGTCCTCGCCGCTTTGCGCGAGGGCATCGAGCGCATGCTGCGTCGTCATGGCGCGCAGATAATCGAACGGCGCGGGTTTCATGCGTGTCTCCTGAAACGGGCGAAGAGGCGCGAGAGCCACGAGCCGCCGGCGTGAACCGGTTTGCCCGCCGCCTGCCGGCCCAGCGATTCGAACAGTTGCCGCAACACGACTTTGGCCGCGCCTTCGAGCATGCGTCCGCCCACTGCCGCGACCTTGCCCGACACCTGGGCTTCGTAGTCGTAGGAAAGACGCGTGCCGTTTTCAATCGGCGTCAATTCGACGAGGCCGCTGCCGCGCGCGCTGCCGAGCGACGACATGCCCGCGCCCGCCAAACGCAGCCGATGCGGCGCGTCGATTTCCGACAGGCCGATCTTCGCCTCGAAGCGCGCCTTGATCATGCCGACGCCGACCGTCACGTCGGCGCGATACTGGTTCGTGCCTTCGGCTTCGAGCGCATGACAACCGGGAATGACCTTGGCAAGCGCGTCCGGATCGAGCAGCACGGCAAAAATCGCTTCCGGCGACGCCGGCAAATCGACGCTGCCCTGCGCGGTCAGCGCCTTGCCGCCGCTTGGCGTCGCCGGTTTGGCCGCCGTCGCGTCACGCAACTCGGGACGCGACGGCGCGGGGTCGTCGATGCCGATCAGCGCCATCACCTTCGACGGCGTCAGCGGCAAACGGATATCGTCGACGCCGAGCGCGTCCGCCACCGCATTCGCGATGCACGGCGGCGTGCTCATGTTGTTGCCCTCGCCGAGCCCTTTCGCGCCCAACGGCGTGAACGGCGACGGCGTCTCCAGATGCACGATCACCGGATCCGGCACTTCGCAGGTGGTCGGCATCAGATAGTCGGCGAGCGTGCCGGACTGGAAGCTGCCGTCCGCGCCGTAGCGGAATTCCTCCATCAGCGCCGCGCCGAGCCCTTGCGCGAACGCGCCGCGAATCTGGCCGTCGGCGAGCGCAGGATTCAGCAGCGTGCCGGCGTCGTGCGCGGTGACGTAGCGGTCGATCCGCACGCGGCCGGTGGCGCGATCCACTTCGACCCCGCACATGTCAAAGGCAAAACCGTACGCCGCCGACGTATTGACGCGATCGTTCTCGTCCGGCGCCGCCATATTGGGCGGATTCCAGAACACCGTCTCGCGCAGGCCGGGCTCTTCGCCTTCGGGCAACAGCGCGGGCGCCCAATGCGGCGCATTGGCGGCGACGCGGCCGAACGGCTGCGCGCGATCCTCGGCGCCCTTCGCATAGATGCGGCCTTCTTCGAAACGGATATCGTCCGGCGCGCAGCCCAACTGTTTCGACACGATGCGTGCGATCTTGTCGCGCACCCGTACGGCCGCCAGATGCACCGTGCCCGCCACCGCGCCGGCGAAGCGGCTCGAATAATTGCCCGCCGCCACCGACCACGCGTCCTTGTGCGTATCGAATTCGACATTGACGACGACATCGTGCGGCGAGACGCCGAGCACGTCCGCAACGACTTGCGCGCACACCGTCATATGCCCCTGCCCCGCGGGCGTCGACGCAATCGTCACCACCACGCCGCCGAGCAGATCGACGCTGACCGTCGCGCTCGCGATCGCCCCGCTCTTCGGCCCGGCTTTCTTGCGCGCGTCGGCGGGCATCACCGTCGTGATGTAGCCCATGTTCGACACTGACGGCTCGACGATCGCCGCGAAGCCGATGCCGTACAGACGCCCTTCCTTGCGCGCCGCCTCGCGACGTGCAAGCAGTTCGTCATAACCGCCTTCGGCCAGCGCGCGGCGCAGCGCTTCCTGATAGTTGCCCGAGTCGAGCAGCGCGCCGGCCGCGGCGCGATACGGGAACGCATCGGCGGCGACGAAATTGCGGCGGTACACGTCGAGCACATCGAGCTTCAGTTCGAGCGCGATACGCTGCATAAGCCGCTCAAGCGCGAAATACACCTGCGGTCCGCCGAAGCCGCGCACCAGACCCGTCGGCGTCTTGTTGGTCAGCACGACGCGGTTGCGCACCAGCAGATTGTCGATCGCATACGCGCCGGTCAGGCAGCCATGCATGCGATAGAACGTGGCCGGTTCCGGCGCGCGCAGATAGCCGCCGCAATCTTCGAGTTGATCGTAGGAGAGCGCCGTGATGCGGCCGTCGCTTTCCACGGCCGCTTCGAGTGTCGAGACGCGCGCGGTCGCGGAAGTGGCCGCGCTCAGATGTTCGAGCCGGTCCTCGACCCACTTCACCGGCGCGCCCGCCTTGCGGGAAGCGAGACACATCAGCACGACGTACGGAAACACCGCCTGCTTCACGCCGAAGCTGCCGCCCGAATCGCGCGGCGCCTTGTGACGCAGACGGTTGGCGGGCACGTTCAGCGCCATCGCCATCACCGCGTGCAGCGAGAACGGGCCCATGAAATTCGACGTGACGTCGTAGCCTTCATCGCCCGCCAGATACTCCGCGATCACCACGCCGCATTCGATCGGCGCGCAGCTATTGCGCGGATAATGCGCGACCAGTTTCACGCGATGCGGCGCTTTCTCGAACGCGGCCTCCGGCTCGCCGTAGCGGAAGTGCCGGTCGCTGATCACGTTGCTGCCCACCTTCTCGTGCAATACCGGCGACTCGTCGCTCGCCGCCTGTTCGATCGACGTGACCGGATCGAGCGTCGCGTACTCGACCTTGATGAGATCGAGCGCGTCTTCGGCGATGGCGCGCGATTGCGCCAGCACCACCGCCACCGGTTCGCCGACATAGCGCACGCGGTCCATCGCCAGCGCCCACTGTTCCATCGGCGATTTCACGCCGACCACGAAGGGCCGCGACCAGGCGCGCAGGTCGTCGCGGGTCAGGATCGCGCGCACGCCGGGTAGTGTCGAGGCGGCATCGGTGTCGATCGAGACCAGTTCCGCATGCGCGTGCGGCGAGCGCAGGATCGCGGCGTGCAGCGTGCCCGGACGGATGCCGATGTCGTCGCCATAACGGCCGCGGCCGGTGAGAATCGCGGGATCTTCCAGACGCTCCATCGGGCGGCCGAGATGCCGTTGTGGGCGTTTCTCCAACCCCGGCTCGCGTTCCTGCGTCGCCGTGTCGCCTGCATGAAGCGAGTCGCACTGATTCATTGGTCCGCTCCCGATTCGCGGCGCTGCACGAATTCGTCGGCGAGTCCGCTCCAGCGCTGCGCGATCTCGCGATGCTCGATACCGAACAGATCCAGAATCCGTCCCACCGTGTGGTCGACCACGTCCTCGATGGTCTTGGGATGCGCATAGAAAGCGGGCACCGGCGGCATGACGATCCCGCCCATCTCGGTGACGGCAGTCATGTTGCGCAGATGCGCGAGATTGAGCGGCGTTTCGCGCGCGACCAGTACGAGCCGGCGGCGCTCCTTGAGCATGACGTCGGCGGCACGTGTGAGCAGGTTGTCGGCGAAACCGTTGGCCACGCCCGCGAGCGTTTTCATCGAGCATGGCGCGATCACCATGCCCGCGGTGATGAACGAACCACTCGCCACGGCCGCGCCGATGTCGCGCACGTTGTAGACCACGTCGGCGAGGCGTTCCAGATCGCCGCGCGTCATGCCGAGTTCCTGTGCCGCCGTGACCGCGCCGGAGGCCGACACGATCAGATGCGTTTCATGCGTGCCAAGGCGCCGCAACGCGGCGAGCAGACGCATGCCGATCAGCGCGCCGCTCGCGCCCGAAACGCCCACGACGATGCGCTCACGTTTGTGCTCAGACATGAGTGTCACCCAGATAGGTGTCGAGCGCGGTGTTGTCGGCGGCGACGAGCGCGTCCAGATCCACGGTGTCCTGCCCCGGAATGCGCACCCGCGTAAACACGTGCGACGGATACACCACCGGCCGCGTGGCATCCAGTCCCATCTTCGCGCTCACGCCTTGCAGATGCGGCGGCGCGTCTTCCGGCTGACCGACGGTGGTCGACGGATCGAGCGGCGAGCCTTGCGCGCCTTCGATCAAGACCAGATCGCGATCGGCCTGGAAGCGCGTGGCAATCGCCCATTCGATTTCGGCCGGATCGTGCACGTCCACATCGGTGTCGACCACCACTACCTGTTTGATGTCGTAGTGCGCGCCGAACGCGCACAGAATCACGTTCTTCGCTTCGCCCTCGCGCTTCTTCTCGAACTGCACCCACAAGTGATAGCGGCACACGCCGCCCACGGACAGATGCACGTCCTTCACGTTAGGATGACTACGTTGCAGATGCGCGAGCAGAGTCGCCTCGCGCGGAATCGCGCCTAGCAGCAGATGTTCCATTTCCGCCGGCACGATGGTATGAAAGATCGGCTTCTCGCGATGCGTCACCGCGGTGACTTCGATCACTTCACGCGCTTCCTGAGCGCTGTAGTACTTGGGGAATTCGCCGAACGGGCCCTCCATTTCGCGCACGTTGGGCAGAATTCGCCCTTCGATCACGATCTCGGCAAAAGCCGGCACGTTGACGCCGTTGCTCACGCATTTGACGACCGGCAGCGGCGCGCCATGCAGCGCGCCGGCGATTTCCAGCTCGTCGGAATCGATCGGGGAAATCGCTTGCGAGGCGAGCATCGTCAACGGATCGACGCCGATGGCGATCGCGACGTCGAGCGCCTCGCCCGCCTCTTCCGCGGCTTTCTGGAATGCATACAGATGGCGCGGCAACAGCAGGATCGCCATGCGGTCCAGCCCATGCACCTGAATGCGATTGATCGAAACGTTCTGCACACCGGTACGCGGATTGCGTGCAATCACGAGACCCGCGGTGATGTACGGCCCATTGTCGTGCTCGCTATGGGTCGGAATAGGCAACAGCGTGTGGAGGTCGATACCGCTGGTATGCACGACCTGCTGGCAGGCCGCCTCAGCGCGCGGGATTTCCTTCGAGGGAATCGGCTGATCGGCCGCGTCGCGAAAGCGCGCCAGCAGATCGGCCTCGGCCACGCCCATCGCTTCCGCGATCCACGCGCGGCGCGACATGAAGCCGCTGACCACCGGCACGTCGTGGCCGCCCGGCTTCGTGAAGAACGCGGCTTGCGTGCCGTCCAGGCGCTTTGCAATCGCGGCGAGTTCGTGTTCGAGCGCGACCGGCTTGTCGATCGTCGCGACCCGGCCCGTGCGTGCCAGATGCGCCAGCCAGTCGCGCAACGTGAGCGCGCCGAACGGGCGAGCCCACGTCAGCTGGAAGGTACCGTGCGATGCCGCATCGCGAATGTTCATCTACGTCTCCATCGATGCCTGGCTTCATGTCCGAACCGGACTGCCAGTTGATGATGGAAGCGTAACGAGATCAGCTTATAACTTCTAATATTGATTATTGATGCGTCGAATCATTCCCGATGATATGCGTGTTAGCACCAATGACAGGCAATTGTAGGCAGGATATCAATAGACACCGCGTGGGCAGCGGCGCATCCTGGGGGCCGGGCTGAGGTTTCGCGGCATCCGTGAGGCGCGGTTCAGGCCTACATCTGATACGACGCGCCATTCTCATTACGTTTGCTGATGTTTTATTCATACCAACATGGACCTCAGGCAAATCCAGTATTTCATCGCGCTCTTCGAGGACGGTTCGGTCACGCGGGCGGCGAAACGCCTGAACATCGTGCAGCCCGCGCTCAGCATGCAGATCGCCAAACTCGAGGACGAACTGCATCAGCAGCTTTTCGAGCGCAACGCCCACGGCATGGCGCCGACCGCCGCCGGCCGGCTTATGTACCGGCTCTTTCTGCCGATCATGCGCGACCTCGCGCACGCGCGCCAGCAACTCGTGCAGCGCGACGAGGTGGTGACCGGCCATGTGTCGATCGGGCTCATCGCGTCGGTCACGGAAAGCGTGCTGGCCGATGCGCTGTCGCGTTTCCACGCGCGCTACCCCCATGTTGAAGTAACGGTGGCGGACGGCTACAGCGCGACTTTCATCGACTGGGTGGCGGGCGGCCAGCTCGACGCGGCGCTGATCAACAAACCGCGCGCGCGCCTCTCGCTCGACGCGCAGCCCTTGCTCGACGAAGAAATGGTGCTGGTGACGAGCGCCGAACACGGCCCCGAGTTGCCGCATGCGATCGAACTCGCGCAATTGCCTGAACTGGAGCTGGTCCTGCCGACCAAACGCCACGGCTTGCGCGGCGTGCTGGACACGGCCGCACAGCATGAAGACGTGCTGCTCGCGCCGCGCTTCGAAATCGACGTATTGAGCACGATCGTGAAGCTGGTGGAAAGCACGCACTTCGCGACCATCTTGCCGCGTATCGCCGTGCAGCGCGCGGTGCGCCGGGGCAGCCTGCGCGCCTATCCGATTCTCGCGCCGCGCATCGTGCGGCATATCGTGTGTGTGAGCCATCCGCGACGCCCGTTGAGCGCCGCGGCGGATGCGCTGGTGTCGATCATCGCCGACGAATTGCGCCAGGTGTCGAGCGCGTCGGAACTGGATGCAACGCTGAACGGGCCGTCCAGTGATGCATCGAACGAGCCGCGTTCAGTGCCTTTGTCCAAGGAGCGCCCCGTATAAACGCCGCGCGATGACGCGACGGCCGTCAGCCTTTGACGGCCACCGGCGCGTCTATGTCATGCGCCTTCAGACCCGACACCGTCACACGCAAGCCGTGCCGGCCCTCGTTGTTGCGCAGGGAAAGGTCCATCTGATGCCGCTCGGCGATGCGCGACACAATCGCGAGCCCGAGGCCGCTGCCCTCGCCTTGCGCCTCTTCGCCGCGATAGAAGCGGTCGAAGACCCGTTCGAGTTCAGTCTCCGGAATGCCCGCGCCGGTATCGACGACCTCGAAGCCAACGCGCGTACCGGCACGCTTCAATATCACATCGACGCGGCCGCCGCGCGGGGTATGCCGGATCGCATTGTTGATCAGATTGCCCAGCAGCACGCTCATGCCGTGCGGCTCGGCCAGCACGGTATAAGCATCGCCCTCCGTGCGCGCGCCCTCGCATTCCAGGCCGATGTCGATCTCTTTCGTTTCCGCCAGCAATGAAAAATCACCCACCGCCTGCTCACCGATCCGGCGCAAGCTGACCGGCACCATCGACGAGACCGGATGCGCATCTTCACGCGCTAGCGTCAGCAGTTGCTGCACCAGGTGAATGATGCGATTGACGCGCCCTTCGACACGTTCGAGCGTTTGCCCTTCGCCCTTTAACGAACCGTCGCGTGACGCGGCCTGCAATTGCAGCTTCAGTGCGGCGAGCGGCGAGCGCAACTCGTGCGCGGCATCGGCGATGAACGTGCGCTGCGCCTGCGACGCCGTGTGCAGCCGTTGCAGCAGATCATTGAGCGCTTCGACCAGCGGCTTGATTTCGACCGGTACGCTGCCGTCCAGACGCAGCGGTTCGAGCGAATCGATCGTGCGGGTAGACAGCGCGCGCGACAGCCCGCCGATCGGCGCCAGCCCGCGCGCCACCACCAGCAGGACCAGCACGATCGTCACCGGCACCAGCAGGCCGAGCGGCCAGAGCGTGTGCAGTGCGAGTCGCATCGCGAGGTCCTCGCGCACGGAGACAGGCTGCGCCACCTGGATATAGCGCTGTCCCTGCTGCACGGCGAAAGTGCGCCAGTGATACTCGTTGCGCTCCACCGTGTTGAAGCCCGCGGGCTGGCGCGCAAACACCGGTGCCTGCAGCGAGTGATAGATCAGCTTGCCGTCGGCGTCCCAGATTTCGATGACGACCCGGTCGTCGGCCAGACCGCCGAGGTCAGGGTCGCGATGTTCGCCGTCGCCCGCGCCGGCGAGATTCGACGGCAGCGACAGCGCGATCGTGCGCAACTCATAGTCGAACAGTTCGCTCGCTTCCTCGCGCGCCGTGTGGAAGATGCCGTAGCCGGCCACGCCCGAAGCAGCCGCCAGACCGAAAATCAGCCAGCCCAGCAGCCAGCGGCGAATCGACGTCATCAGCACCTCTTCAGACGGTAGCCCACGCCGCGCACGGTCACCACCTGATCCGCGCCGATCTTGCGCCGCAAACTATGCACATGCACTTCGATCGTATTGCTGCCCACTTCCTCACCCCAGCCGTACAGCTTCTCTTCGAGCTCGGCCTTGGTGAAGACGCGCGTCGGCTCTTCGATCAGCGCTTGCAGCAATGCGAATTCGCGCGGCACGAGCGGCACCGGCTCGCCGGACTTGGTGACTTCGTGTGCGGCGGGGTCGAGCGTGAGCTCGCCATGCGCGTATATCGGCTGCTTCTGGCCGGTGCGGCGCCTGAGCAGCGCACGCACGCGCGCGGCCAGCTCGTCGAGGTCGAATGGCTTGATCAGATAGTCGTCGGCGCCGGCGTCGAGGCCGCGAATCCGTTCGTCGACGGCGTCGCGAGCCGTCAGGATGATGACTGGCGCGGCACCGCCGTTCTTGCGGTAGACGTTGAGGACGTCGATGCCGTCCTTCTTCGGCAAGCCGAGATCGAGCAGCACCAGGTCGTACACACCATTGCCGAGCGACAGCTCTGCCGCGCGGCCGTCTTCGGCCCAGTCGATCGCGTAGCCGGCGCGGCGCATCGCGCCCAGTACCGTTTCCGCAATCATGTCGTCGTCTTCGACCAGTAGCAGACGCATGGTCTCTCCTCTCCCGTGTGTGCCCCGGCATTGTCCCGCCCGGTAGCTTAACGCTTCCTTATGGCTTGCTTATGTTTTGCTGAAGGGACGCTGAGGGGAGCCTTAAGTTGCCGTTAAGCGTGTCTTAAGCAGCCCATCCGCAGAATCGGCTCCTGTCATGCGGCACCCCTTCGCGGATGCCTCACTTCTTCGTTCAGGAGCCGGATTTTGCCCGTTATCAATGCCGCAACAGCGGCTATATCGGCGGTCGTGTCTGTGTTCGCCGCGGCGGCCGAGCCCGCGGTCAAACACACGCCGCGACCCTACGAACGGCTGCGCGCACTCGTGCCGCTCGGCGCGCTGCTGATGGGCGGCTGCACGTGGTATCACCGCGAGCCGCTCGCGCCGCAGGATACGTCCACCTCCGCCCAGTCGCTCGAACGCATCCGTATCGATCCGTCGAGCATGCCGTTGCCGGAACTGGCCACGCATCGCTTCGACCCATCCGATGGGCTCGATATCGACGAAGTCGCGATGCTCGCGGTGGCCAACAATCCCGATCTCAAGCTGACTCGCGACGATCTCGGCATCGCCCGCGCTCAAGCCTACTCGGCGGGTCTGCTGCCGGACCCGCAATTGAGCGTATCGAGCGATTATCCCGGCCAGATCGGCACCACGCGCGCGTTCAGCTACGGCTTGAGCATGGATGTGATGGCGATCGTGCTGCGCAGCGCCAACCAACATTCCGCGGACGCCACCGTGGCTAAAACCGATCTCGGCCTGCTGTGGCAGGAATGGCAGATCGTCGCGCAGGCGCGGCAGTTGTTCATCAAGACGCGTTTCCAGCAGGACACGTTGCCGCTTTTGCAGCGACAGCGCGATCTCGCGCGCACGCGCTACGAACGCATGGCCGAAGCGCGTCATGACGGCAACCTCACCGACGACACGCTGAGCGCCGCGCTCCTCGCCTATAGCGACGCACGCAAGCAATACACCGACGCCGAGCGCGCAGCCGGCCAAACGCACCACGATCTGAACGCGCTCCTCGGCGTCTCGCCCGAGGTGCAACTGCAGCTCACCGGCAGCGAAGACATCGAGCCGCTCTCCGACACGACGCTCGACACCGCGCTCGCCGGACTGCCTCGACGCCGCCCGGATCTGATCGCGCTGCAAGCGGGCTACGAGGCGCAGGAACAGAAGTATCGCGCCGCGATTCTCAGCCAGTTCCCGAGTCTGTCCGTGGGCTTCGTGCGGGCACGCGATACGTCGAACATCTACACGAGTGGTTTCCAGATCAACCTCAGCCTGCCGATCTTCAACCGCAATCAAGGCAACGTCGCGATCGAGAAAGCGACCCGCCAGCACCTGCGCGACGAATATCAGGCGCGGCTGAACAACGCTTACGCGGACGTCGCGCATCTGCGCGCGGACAACACAATCCTCACGCGGCAATTGCAGCAGACCGAGGCCGCCCTGCCCGATGTCGACGTCGCCGCTAAGGACGCGGCCGCGGCCTACGCGGAACACAACCTCGCGCTCGGCGCTTACACCGACGCGCAAAGCGGCTCGCTCACCAAACACATCGACGTCGCGACGTTGCGCGAGTCGCTCGCCGAACAACGCGTCGGCTTGCAGGCGCTGCTGGGCAGCGCGATTCCCGATGCCTACTCCACCGCTCAGACTTACTCCGACACTCATGCGAAATAGCCTGATTTCAGCGCGGCGGCCGCGCATTGCCGCTGGTGCGATCTTCATCGCCTGCGCCACGTTGCTGTGCGCCGGCGTCCATGTGGCCCGCGCTGCAAGCACCGCGGCAGCGTCCGCCGCCGACGCCTCCGAGCAACCCGTGGTCGCCGTCCAGACCGTGCACGTGCAGCGCGCCGAGATCGCGCAGCCGGTGCGAGCGTATGGCATCGTCGCGGCGTCCGCGTCGAACCTCACCACCGTCAATCTGCCCTACACCGCGCGCATCGTGCAGATGCGCGTGCAGCCGGGGCAAACCGTGGCGCGCGGCACGCCACTCTTCGTCGTGCAGGCCGACCCTGCCGCCGTTCTCGCGGCCACCCAGGCGAAAAGCGCCGTGACGCTCGCACAAGGCGATCTGACGCGCACGCAATCCCTGTACGACAAGGCGCTCGCCACGCAGTCGCAACTCGCCAGCGCCCGCAAGGCCGCTGAAGACGCGCAGCAGGCGCTCGCCGCGCAGAACCAGACAGGCGTGGCAAGCGGTAACAAGATCATCACCGCGCCGAACGACGCCGTGGTGCTGCAGGTCACCGCCGCTCAGGGTGACCAGGTGCAGCCCGGCGCGGCGATCCTGCAACTCGCCGGCGGCAGCGGCAAGGACGTTCGCGCCAACGTGATGCTCGGCGTCGAGCCCGCCGATGCCGCCGCGATCCACGCCGGCGACACCGTCACGTTGCACGGCCTGTCCACGTCGCTGGCGAAGACGTCGGCGAACGGCCACGTGGCGCTGGTCGGCGCCTCGGTGGATCAGCAGAGCCAGCTCGTCGACGTCGGCGCGAACGTGCCGCTCGGTCAGACGGCCTTCATTCCCGGCACGCGCGTGAGCGCCGATATCGCGACCCGCAGCGGCACGCACTGGATCGTGCCGCGCGCCGCCATGCTGAAAGACGACAAAGGCGCGTACGTGTTCCAGATCACACCGCAGAACAAGGCGCGCCGCGTGGCGGTGGCCACGCAGGTCGAGAACGGCGACCGCTACGGCGTGGACGGTCCGATCGACGCCGCTCTGGGCCTCGTGGTCAGCGGCAACTATGAGCTGAAGGACGGCATGGCGGTGCAAACCAGCGGAGGCGCGCCGCGATGAATTTCGGTCAATGGATGCAGAAGCACCGCCGCTCGCTGCTGTTCGTGATCGCATTGCTGGCGATAGCGGGCGCACTGACCGCGTTCCGTCTGCCGATCTCGCTGTTCCCGAACGTCGCGTTTCCACGCGCGGTCGTTTCACTCGATGCGGGCGACCGCCCCGCCGAACAGATGGCCACGCTCGTCACGATGCCGGTCGAAGAAGCGCTGCGGCGCGTGCCGAACGTGCGCGACGTCGAATCGAAAACAAGCCGCGGTGCAGCTGAAATTTCGATCAATTTCGACTGGGGCACCGACATGGCCCAAGCCACCTTGCAGGCGCAGTCGGCCATCAGCGAGATTCTCGCGACGCTGCCGCAAGGCACCTCGATGCAGGTGCGGCGCATGGACCCGACCGTGTTTCCGGTGCTGGCGTATAGCCTTACTTCGAAGCGGCAGTCGCTCTCCGCGCTGCACGATCTCGCGCAATTCCAGATGCGGCCGTTGCTGTCTTCGGTGGAAGGCGTGGCGCGCGTCGACGTGACGGGCGGCGCGCAAGACGAGTTCGAAGTCGCGATCGATCCCGCCCGACTCGCCGCGTACAAGCTCTCGCTGTCCGATGTGTCGAAGGCGATCGGCGCGAGCAATGTGCTGATGGCGAACGGCCGCATCGAGGATCACTACAAGCTCTATCTCGTGATCGCCAACACCACCATTACGCGGCTCGACGAATTGCGCAATGTCGTGGTGTCGGCCAACGACGCGACACAGATTCGCCTCGGCGACATCGCGACCGTACGCCAGGGCGTGGCGCCGCAATGGATGCGCGTCACCGCCGACGGCCAGGACGCCGTGCTCATCAACGTGTATCAGCAGCCGGGCGCGAACAGTGTGGCGATGGCGAAGGCGATCCGCGCGAAGCTCGCCGATTTCCAGCATCAGATGCCGGCCGGCGTGCATCTGTCGAACTGGTACGACCAGAGCGAACTGGTGATCGCGTCGGCCACCAGCGTGCGCGACGCGATCATGATCGGCGTGGTGCTGGCAGCATTGACGCTGTTCGCCTTTCTGCGCAACTGGAAGATCACCGCGATCGCGGTCGCGCTCGTGCCGGTGGTGATGGCCGCGACGATCCTCCTGCTCGACGTGTTCGGCATGGGCTTCAACATCATGACGCTCGGCGGCATGGCCGCCGCCGTCGGTCTCGTGATCGACGATGCGATCGTGATGATCGAACACATCGTGCGGCGCATGCGAGAAGGCGGCGCACGTGCTTTTCATGGGCGCGTGATGGCGGCGGCGCTCGAATTCACACGGCCGCTGGCCGGGTCGTCGGCGGCGACGCTGATCATTTTCGTGCCGCTGGCGTTTCTATCGGGCGTGACGGGTGCGTTCTTCAAGGCGCTCTCCGTGACCATGGCGAGCGCCCTGTTCATTTCGTTTCTCGTCACGTGGCTCGCGGTGCCGATTCTGTGCGACCGCTGGCTGAGACCGAAAGACGCCGAGGAACACAAGGAAACTCGCTTCGCCTCGTGGATGAACCGGCGCTACGCGCTTCTGGTCGAGCGCGTCACCGCGCGGCCGGTGCTCGTGTTATTGGGCGTGCTGCCGCTGATCGTCGTGGCCGCGTTCGCGTTCACGCAAGTGGGCAGCGGTTTCATGCCGAGCATGGACGAAGGCGGTTTCGTGCTCGACTATCACACTGAACCGGGCACGTCCGTGACCGAAACCGACCGGTTGATGAAGCAGATCGAGGGCATCATTCGCGCGAATCCGAATGTCGCGACCTATTCGCGCCGCACCGGCGCTGGCCTCGGCGGCGATCTGAACGAACCCAACAAGGGTGACTTCTTCGTGCGGCTGAAATCGGGCAATCGCGAACCGATCGACACCGTGATGGAAGAAATCCGCTCGAAGATCGAGATTCAGGTGCCCGGCGTGAGTATCGAACTCGCGCAGTTGATGGAGGATCTGATCGGCGACCTGACCGCGGTGCCGCAACCGGTCCAGATCAAGATCTATTCCGACGACCCGAACACGCTCGACACGACCGCGCGCAAGGTGGCGGCGCAAATCGGCAAGATTCAGGGCGTGGTCGATGTGAACGACGGCATCAATCCGGCCGGCGACGCCCTCGAATTGCACATCCGCCCGGAAGCGGCGGCCACCGAAGGCATGGACCCGCAATCGATCGCACAGGCCGTGTCCGATATGGTCGAAGGCAATCTGGCCACGCAATTCCAGAGCGGGCCGAAAACGGTTGGCGTGCGCGTGCGCGTGGCCGGCGCGATGAAGCTCACGGATACGCAACTGGGACAGTTGCAGATTCGCGCGCCGGACGGCCACCTGTTCGCGCTCGATCGCGTCGCCGATCAGGTGACGGTGACCGGCCAGCCGGAGATCAGCCGCGACAATCTGAAACGGATGGTGGCGGTGACCGCTCGCATCGACGGCCGCGATCTGGGCTCGACAATTGCCGACGTGCAGAAGACGCTCAGCGATAAGAGTCTGTTGCCGAGCGGCGTGTATTACGAATTGGGCGGCCTGTATCAGCAACAGCAGATCGCGTTCAAGGGGCTGCTGAGCGTGTTCGGCGCGGCGATCGCGCTGGTGTTCGGCTTGCTGCTGTTTCTGTACGAGCGCTTTCGCGTCGCGCTGGCGGTCATGGCGATGCCGTTGCTGGGGGCGGGCGCGGTGTTCATCGGCTTATGGATCACTGGCATCGAGTTGAACATTTCCGCGATGATGGGGATGACGATGATCATCGGCATCGTGACCGAGGTGGCGATTTTTTATGTATCGGAGTTGCAGGGGCTCGTGCGGGACGACGAGATGCCGTTCGAAGACGCGCTGCTGAGCGCCGGGCGCAATCGTCTGCGGCCCATCGCAATGACGACGATTGCCGCGATTCTGGCGCTGCTGCCGCTGGCCTTTGCACTTGGGCAGGGTTCGGCGATGCAGCAGCCGCTGGCGATCGCGATTATTTCGGGGTTGATTGTTCAGTTGCCGCTGGTGTTGTTGTTGCTGCCGGTGTTGTTGAAGTTGTTGATGAAGAAGGAGGCGATCTAAGCTGCGCTATGCGGCCTGCGCGGCTGCCTGTTTGTGCGCCCGTGGCTCGCCGCGGGCGCACCGCGGATTCAGTTGACGCAGTGAGAGACCTACGCCTTCAGCACATCCCCAAACCCGCCAACCCGCACCCCCGCCGCCCGAATCGCCATAGCCACCTTCGGCGACAACAACGCACGGAGTTCATCCTCGTGCCGATACATCCTCATCCCGTCACTCAACGCCCTTTCCCCAGCCACCGCGGGATGGCAGTAAATCTCCCCCACCCCATGCGGCAGATCGGCGAGCGCCGCCAGCCACGCCGCCTCATCCATCCGGCCGCTATCCGCGATCCCCACTACATAATCGTTATGCGCGATGCCGCCGCGATCCAGACGTGCCGCGACCCGCGCGATCCACGGCCGCAACCACAGCGGCGCATTCGCTTCGAACGGCAAGCGCATCGCCTTCATCCCGTACTCGCGGCCGATCTCCAGAATCAGTCCGAGCACCGTTGGGTGCAAATGAAAATGCTTGTGCGTGTTGACATGGTCGAGCGTCAGACCGGTCTGCGCAAAGGCCTCGAACTGCGCGCGAATTTCCCGCGCAAGCTGCTCGCGCACATGCGGCAAAAAGAAAAACCGCACGCCGTCGCGCACCATGTTGTCGCCGAAGCGGCCATGCTCGTCGAGCAAAGCGGCAATCCCCGCACGCGGCGTGACCGCGTCGCCGTCGGCGAGCACCAGATGCAGGCCGACGCGCAGTCGCGGCAAGGCGCGGGCGCGCGCCACCGCGTCGTCGGCAGCCGGCGCGCCGATCATCAGGCTCGCCGCCGTCAGCACGCCGTCGCGATGCGCCCGCTCGACCGCCAGGTTCACCCGCGCGTGCAGGCCGAAATCGTCGGCCGTCACGATCAACGCGCGTGGCTTAGCCGCCATCCGACGCCTCCATGACATCCATCACGTTCAACGCGCCGTTGCGCGCGGCCCTCGACGTGGAAGCCCCGACGGGCACGCGCGCACCGCGCCACATCACATGCGAGCCGAACATGGCGGCGCACCACTGCAACGCCAGCAACGTATCACGCAACGGCACCAGCGGCAGATCTCGCCAGAACGTACGCTCACGACGCGCCGAGCGCAGATGCATCAACAGACGCGCGGCCAGGCCGGCGGCGGTGCCGGATGCGCTCGTGAACGCGGCCCACGCGTGCAGCGCGTCGGACGAACCGGCCGCGAGGCCGGCCGTGAGCCACCCGCCGGCCACCAGCCAGGGCGTGGAAAACGTGATGAAGAGGAACGCGAAACCCGATGCATTCACCGAGCGAATCGTACGCAACCAGCGTGTTTCGCGCTGCCACAGGGCGGAAAACGTCGGCTCGATCACGTCGGTGGCTACCATCACGCGCGAGAGCACGGTTTGCAGGCCGAGGGCGCGCACGTGTTCGGCCAGCCAGTAATCGTCCGCGAGACAGTTTTTCAGCGCTTCGAAACCGCCGATGCGCTCGAGCGTCGCGCGCCGCAACGCGAGCGTCGCACCGAAGCCGAAGCGGCGCGAGCCGGCCGCGTGCGCGACCCGCACCGACGGCGCGAACCATTCGTTGATGAAGAGCGCGCCCACGCGCGGCCAGAAGCCGCCAATGCCCCGCGCCACGTAAAGGCACGTGACCACGCCCACCCGCGCATCCGCGAGCGGCGCGGCCACGCTGTCGAGATAATCGGCTTCGACGGCAATGTCGCTATCGGCAATCACGATCACGTCATGGCGTGCCCGCGCCGCCATGTTGATCAGATTGCTGACCTTGAGATTGCTGCCGTGCACGCGTGTGTCGATCGCGAGTTCGATGTCGTGCAAGGGATAGGCGGCCTGCAAGCGGCGCACCACGGCAATTGCGGGATCGTCCGGTGACGACACGCCGAGCACGAGTTGAAAATGCTCATGACGCTGGTCGCAGAAGGTCCGCAGATTGTCGTACAGACGCGGCTCCGCGCCGCACAGCGGCTTGAGTACGCTGACGCCGACACGCGCGAACCGATGCAGCGGCTGCGAAGCTTGTGAGGCGGAATAAGAGGCACGACCGGCCGCGCCACGGTGCAAGCAAAAAAACGGCATCGCGACCGCCGCCAGCAGCGCATAAAGCGACGCGCATGCGCAGCCGGCTAGCAGGATCCATTGGGATGCCGTCACTGCGTGCGCCGCCATCGTCCGGTTCCGTCAGTACTCGGCCAGCACGAACGCTCTGCCGGTCAGGCGCAGATGAAGAATCACGAGCCAGCGCCGCGGACAATCCGAGGCGATCGTGACCGGCCGCGCGAGGCGGTTGGTCCCAGTCGCGTAATGCCCCTGCAACGCGAGTTCGAAGGCGGCGTGCGCAAACTGGCGCGTCACGATCACGCCGCTCACGATCACCGCGATGGCGAGCAGCCGGAACGGCATGGAACTGAAGGCGCTCTGCGAAACCGGCAGCACCAGCAGCGCGAGGCACGCGAGCAGCTCGGCGCCCATGGCGGTGAGCGAAGCCACCATCAGGTGGGCGCGTAGCATGTCGACGGTGACTGGCTTCATGGCTGGGTCTCGTGACCTGACGGAATGCCCGGCGCCCTGATTCGACGCAACTCGTCGGCGTGGAAAAGCACCGACTGTCCATCCCATCGATGTGCTTACGATTGAACTGCAACAACGTCGTAACAGACCCGCCGCCGCGTGCCCGCGATGACGCCGCGACAGCGACCTGTTGAGGGGCGATAGTAGCGATCCAAGCTGAAGGAAAACTTAAGGAAGAAGGCGTATAAAGCGGGTGATGAACAGCATGGTTAAACTTCGGATTACAGTCCGGCGCCTGCTTGAATATCGCGGCTGCTGTGCAATGAAACATCGAACGGAAATAATGGACTCATGCGCGTACTCCTCGTAGAAGACGATGACCTGATCGGCTGCGGTATCGAAGCGGGACTGCGTCAGGCCGGCTTCACGGTCGACTGGGCTCGCGACGGCCACAAGGCCGGTCTCGCGCTCGACACCACCGCCTACGCGCTGGTGCTGCTCGATCTCGGCCTGCCCCGCGTGTCGGGCATGGAACTGCTGAAACGGCTGCGCGATTCGGGCAAGGACGTGCCGGTGCTGGTGCTGACCGCGCGGGGCACGGTGGTCGACCGTGTCGGCGGCCTCGAAGCGGGCGCCGACGACTACCTCGGCAAGCCCTTTGATCTGACCGAACTGATCGCCCGTTGCCGCGCCTTGCTGCGCCGCGCGCAGGGCCGCAGCGTCGAGCACATCCGCTATCAGGATCTGACGGTCAACCCGGCCGCGCAAACCGTCGAAGTGGGCACGACGCGCGTGTCCCTCACCTCGCGCGAATGGGCGATCCTGTTGCAGTTGCTGACCAATCAGGGGATTCCCCAGTCGCGCTCGCGTCTCGAAGAGAGCCTGTATGGCTGGCAGGAAGAAATCGAGAGCAACGCGATCGAGGTGCACGTATCCAATCTGCGCAAGAAACTCGGCGCGAAGCTGATCAAGACGGTGCGCAATATCGGCTACGTGGTGGAGAAAGAATGATGGGCGCGTCGATTCGCCGGCGTCTCGTGCTGTTGGTCCTCACCAGCATCGCGCTGGTCTGGGGCATTGCGCTGGTGTCGAGTTATCGTCAGGCCACCCGCGAAGTCGCCGAATGGGAAGAGGCGCGTCTCGCGGAACTCGCGCAGATTCTCGCCCTGCTCGATCAGCGCAATCTGACCACGCTCGCCAATGCGCGCATCGACGTGCGCGAAGAAGAAAAAGGCGGCGAGCCCGGCGCCAATGACAGCGACGACGACGACGCGCTGCCGCGCGACGCGCTGTTCCAGGTGCGCGGCCCGAACGGCGCCGTGCTGGCGGGCAGCCCGCAATTGCGCGAGCTCAAGGCATGGGATCTGCCGGTGCCGGCCGTGAGCGGTACGCTGGACATCACGCTCGGCGGCCAGATGTACCACTCGTTCACCTTGCGCGACACCGCGCTCGGCCACACCGTGCGCGTGTTCGAACCGGCCAACACGCGCAGCGACCTGGTGAGCGGCGTCGCGAGCCGGATCGCCCGCCCCACGCTGGTCGCGCTGCCGGTGCTGGCGGTGCTGGTGTGGTTCAGCATCGGCTGGAGTCTGGCGCCGCTCAGGCTGCTCTCGCGCGCTATCCGTTCACGCGACGTCAACCGTTTGGAACCGGTCGATATCGGCCGCGCGCCGACCGAGGTGCGCCCGCTCGTCGATGCGATCAATCTGCTGCTGTCGCGTTTGCTGCATTCACTCGAGCGCGAACGCGCGTTCACCGCCGACGCCGCGCACGAACTGAAAACGCCGCTGGCCGCGATCAAGGTGCAGGCGCAGGTCGCACTGGCGGAAACGGACACGGCGCGCCAGCGGCTGGCAATGGAACGTGTGGTGCAAGGCGTCGATCGCAGCGCGCGGCTCGCGGAGCAATTGCTGCTGCTCGCGCGTCTGGACGTGCATGAAAAAATCTCGACGGCGCCGCTCAAACCGGCAACGGTGGCAAAAGATGCGCTGCTCGCCAACGAGCGCAACGCGCAGCAGAAAAACATTCATGTGATGCTGTCGGGCGACCTGCGCGCAGAGATCAACGCGGAGCCCGTGCTGATCGGCATCCTGCTCGACAATCTGCTCGATAACGCGATCAAGTACGGGCACGCCGGCGGCAGCATCGAAGTGGCGGTGCAGCACGCGCAAGACCGGGTGCAGGTGACCGTGCGCGACGACGGCCCCGGGGTCGCGCCGGGCGATCTCGACCGTCTGACGAATCGTTTTTTTCGCGCAACCGGCAATCAGGCCACCGGCAGCGGGCTGGGCCTTTCGATCGTCGCGCGGATCGCGGAGCATTTCGGCGCGAGCTTGCGTCTGGGCACGGGCATCGGCGAGCGCGGGCTCGCGGTCGAGGTGTCGTTTCCCGCTTATGCGCAGGCGAACTGAGCAGATTGCCGAGCAGCGCCGCGCCTGCTCGCCCCGCTCGCGACGCTGCGCTCCATCAGGCCCACGCGCCCTGCCCGTTCATCTCTAAGGCGCGCGCTCGAACTCCCGCTGCGGTGCCCGACTCGACGACTCTGCGAACTGCCACGCAATGAGCCCCGGCACGAACATCACGAGATCGCGAATACGGCGCGCGCCAGCCAGTGCGAGACAGATGGAAGGATCGAGGCCCAGCGCGCCGCCGATCAGAATGAAGCCGCCCTCCTGCACGCCGAGACCGCCCGGCACGAAGAAGGCCGCGCTGCTGATCGCCTGGATCAGCGATTCGATCACCACCGCTTCCACGAGCGTGACCTGTACGCCGAGAAAGTGCAGCGCCAGCCAGATTTCCAGCGACGTGAGGAAGCACTGCAGCGGCTGCCAGAAGAACAGATAGCGCAGCACCGCGCCACGCCGGCGCCAGATGAGCTTGATGGCCTGATCGATCTGCGCCGACTGGCCGACTAGCGCGGCAAGCTTGCCGCTCGTCAGATGATTGAGCGCGCGCGTGATGCGCTCGAACGGACTCGCGTGCTGCACCAGCGCGAACAGCACCAGCAACGGCGTGAGCACCACCACGCCCCACGCCAGTTGTCCGGCGAGCCGCAGCGTGTCGGAATGCGCGTGCGCGAACATAAAGCCGATGCCGACCATCGTGAAGAGCAACTGGCTGATCACCGTGAGCTGCATATCGACGATGATGCTGCCCACCGCCGTGGACGGCCGCACGCCCCAGCGTTTGAGCATGCGAAACGACACCACTTCGCCGCCGATGCGCGCCACCGGCAGCATGCTATTCACCGATTCGCGCACCCACACGAGGTGCAGCATATTGACGAGACCGGGACGGTTCGCGCCGCGAATCAGCGAACGCCAGTCGCAAGCGTTGGCGAGCATCGGCAGCACGTGCGCGAGCGCCGCCAGCAACAGTCCCGCGCCGGCCGCGCGCAACGCGCCGAGCACGGCGCCGGGATTGTCCTGCCAGACGAGCCAGAGCGACACCAGCAAGCCGGCTAGCGCGGCGATGCGGCCGAAATGCTTCATCACGCGAACACCTCGCGCGTGCGCTTCAGGCGCATTGCCCTGCTTTTAACCGCTGCTTTAAAGAATCTGCGCATCATGACCGATCCGTGCTGCCGTTCATTCGTCCTGTGCCGCCGACAACAGGCCGTCGCCATCCACCTTGAAGCTGAAGCCTCGCCAGATCACGCGCGACGACCGGAAGCTCGCGACGAAGATTGCAAACGATACGATATCCCATAGCGGCAGCAGCCACAGATCGCGATGCGCCTGCTTCAACGCGCGATCGGACAGCAGTTTCAAGGCGAGCCGCGCGCACATGGCGGCCAGCGCGAGCGACCACGCCCACCACCCGCCGGCCGAGAAAATGACCGCGAGCAGCGCGAACGCGAATGGATGAACCAGCGCGGAGCCGAGATGGCCGAGCGGATCGATGCGGCGAATGGTGCGGCTCCAGCGCAGTTCATGCGCGATCAGTTGCGCCGCGCTCGATTCGACACAGGCGTGCGAAATGGTGAACGGCGGAATCACCACCTTCTCGCCGATCAGGCGCACCGCCTCGCCGATCGCATGGTCCTCGGCCAGATGCCGCACGAACGGCGTAAAACCGCCGATTTTTTCGAGCGTCTCGCGCCGCATCACGATGCTCTGCCCGAAGCATGGGCGCGCGAGCCCGAGCGCGAGACCGGTCACGACACCCGGCAGGAACTGATAGTTGGTCGCCTTAGCCGACAGGCGCGGCCAGAAGCCCGGATCGGGCTGCCCACGATACGCGCAGGTGACCAATCCGACGCCCGGCTTCTGCAACTCGCCGATCACATTGCGCAGATAGTCCGGGCCGACGCTCACGTCGCTGTCGGCGAAAACGAGCACGTCGTGCCGCGCCTGCGGCAGCATGTTGAGGATGTTGCTGATCTTGCGGTTCGGGCCGTATAGCCGCGCGTCGGCCACGACGGTGATGTCCGCTTCGGGATAGAGGCGTCGCAGGTCGTCGACGGCTTGCAGCGCGGGGTCGGCCGAGTCGTGCACGCCGAACAGGAATTGCACGGGTCCGGGATAATCCTGCCGGCAGAAGCTCGACAGATTGGCGAGCAGCGCCCACTCATTGCCGTGCAGCGGTTTGACGATCGTGACCGGCGGAAAGGCGGTCGGCTCGGACACCGCTCGCGCGAAGAACCGTCCAATCAACGCGCCGGCGAGCACCGTATAGCCAACGCCGAAAACTGCGCCCGCCGCGCAAGCGTAGGCCAGCGTGACGGCGAGCAGGTGCGCGGCGCTCACGCCTCGTGGGCGCGCAGGAAACGGAAGAATTCGACGCCTTCACGCAAGCGCCGTTTCATCATGTCCCAACTCGTCAACATCTCACGCAGGATTTCCCAGATCTTCGACGGGCGGAAATAGAAACGCTTATAGAAGTTTTCGAGCTGGTGATAAATCTCTTCGCGCGACAGGTGCGGATAGCCGATCGCGGCGAGTTGCACGCCTTCCTTGCTGACAAGATTAATGACCTTGTTCTCCTGCAGCCAACCATTTTCGACCGCCTGGTTATACAGCGTCGTGCCCGGATAGGGCGCGGCGAGCGACACCTGGATCGTTAGCGGATTGATTTCTTTCGCGTATTCGATGGTCTTCTGGATCGTCTCCCGAGTTTCGCCCGGCAACCCGAGAATGAAGGTGCCGTGAATCTTGATGCGAAGTTTGCGGCAATCCTCGCTGAAACGCCGCGCGATATCGGTACGCAGCCCCTTCTTGATGTTCAGCAGTATCTGATCGTCGCCGGATTCGTAGCCCACCAGCAGCAGCCGCAGGCCATTCTCCTTCATGATCTTCAGCGTCGGATAGGGCACATTGGCCTTCGCGTTGCATGACCATGTCACGCCCAGCTTCCCCATACCGCGAGCGATTTCCTCCGCGCGCGGCTTGAAGTCGGTGAAGGTGTCGTCGTCGAACATGATCTCCTTGACTTCAGGCATGTTGTCGCGAATCCACTTCACTTCCGCCAGTACGTTCTCGACCGAACGCGTGCGGTAGCGATGGCCGCCCACCGTCTGCGGCCACAGGCAGAAGGTGCACTTCGACCGGCAGCCCCGCCCGGTGTAGATGGATACGTATGGGTGCTTCAGATAGCCGTTGAAGTAATTTTCGATCTTTAGATCGCGCTTGTAGATTGGCGCCACAAAGGGGAGCTCGTCCATATTCTCCAGGATCGGGCGCGCTTCGTTGTGCTCGATCGAGCCGTCGCGCGCACGATAACTCAGGCCTTGGATCTGGTCGAAGGGCCTGCCTTCGGCGACTTCCTGGCAGGTGAAGTCGAATTCTTCGCGGCACACGAAATCGATCGCGTCGCTTGCTGTCAGCGAATTGTGCGGGTCGACCGCGACCTTCGCGCCGACCATACCGATCAGGACCGAAGGATTGCGCTTCTTGAGTTGTTCGGAAAAAAAAGCGTCGGTGGGGAAAGACGGGGTGCTGGTATGAATGACTACCAGCTCGTAGTGCTGCGCGATGTCGAGCGATGCCTCGACGGACAGGCCGTCGGCGGGTGCGTCGAGCACACGGCTATCGGGGATGAGTGCGGCGGGCTGCGCGAGCCACGTCGGATACCAGAACGAACGGACTTCACGCTTGTTCTGGTAACGCGAACCCGCGCCACCATCGAAACCGTCGAATGACGGTGCCTGCAAGAACAGGGTTTTCATGGATGCTCCAGCGAGCCATTGACTGGCGCTTTCAGTTCTCTGTCGACAAACTATCGGAACTATTGCCCGCCAGGAGGCGGGGGAATCGCGCAAATACTACGGAGCAAAGCTGAAGGAAACCTTAAGGAAAAGGCGGGCGCTGACAATGCCGGCGGCGCAGTCCAATATGCTTCGAAACAGGCGTCGGAACAGGTGCAGCAGAGAGGATCGAGCGGGCAAAATCCCGCTCGCGGCACTTCATGTCACGCGTGTGAACGAGCCGCTTTTTTCGGTGTTTGGATCACGCAGAATGATGGCCGGCCGCACGCGTTGCGCGCGCGAACCGGCCATGACGTCAGACCGGCTTGATATCCGCCGCCTGCTTGCCCTTCGGCCCCTGCTTGATTTCAAAGCTGACCTTCTGGTTTTCCTGCAAGGACTTGAAACCTTCGGAACGAATCTCCGAGAAGTGGGCGAACAGATCTTCGCCGCCATCGTCGGGGGTGATGAAGCCAAAGCCTTTTGCGTCGTTAAACCATTTCACTGTACCGGTTGGCATGTTGATTCCTCTGTGCATCTGGGTTGATTGGGCAGCATTCGCCGAGCTTCGCCCGCCGCCGCGGGTGTGCGCCGGATCCTGTCACCGCTGCTCGACTCTACGCTTCTTTGCGCGGCGCTGCTTTGCCCGGTTTTCCGCCGCCGCAGCAGCCATGCCGCAAGACGCATGCCGCGCACCACGGCCGGCAAGGCCGCCGGTGCGATTTCGCACAATCGGATAAGATGATCGGTTATCGGCAGTCCATCCATGGCCGCGCAAGTCCAGCCCAATGTTTCAAGACCGCGCGACCTGTCGTTTTCCCCTACACAGGAACCCCAGCATGGCCACCTCGAGCTACACCGATACCCGACTTCTGATCAATGGCGAGTGGTGCGACGCCGCCAGCGGCAAGACCCTCGACGTCATCAACCCTGCTACCGGCAAGGCCATCGGCAAAGTGGCGCACGCCGGCATTGCCGACCTGGACCGGGCGCTCGCCGCCGCGCAGCGCGGCTTCGAAGCCTGGCGCAAAGTGCCGGCCAACGAGCGCGCCACGACCATGCGCAAGGCTGCCGCGCTGGTGCGCGAGCGCGCCTCGGACATCGGCCGCCTGATGACGCTGGAACAGGGCAAGCCGTTTGCCGAAGCACGCGTCGAAGTGCTGGCGGCGGCGGACATCATCGAATGGTTCGCCGACGAAGGCCGCCGTGTCTACGGCCGGATCGTGCCGTCGCGCAACCTCGCAGCGCAGCAACTGGTGCTCAAGGAACCGATCGGCCCGGTCGCGGCCTTCACGCCGTGGAACTTCCCGGTCAACCAGGTGGTGCGCAAGCTGAGCGCCGCACTCGCGTGCGGCTGCTCGTTCCTCGTCAAGGCGCCGGAAGAAACCCCGGCGTCGCCGGCCGCACTGCTGCAGGCTTTCGTCGAAGCCGGCGTGCCGGCGGGCACGGTGGGCCTGGTGTTCGGCGACCCGGCCGAAATTTCGAGCTACCTGATCCCGCATCCGGTGATCCGCAAGGTCACCTTCACCGGCTCGACGCCGGTCGGCAAGCAACTGGCGGCACTGGCCGGCGCGCACATGAAGCGCGCGACGATGGAACTGGGCGGTCATGCGCCCGTCATCGTGGCCGAAGACGCCGACGTGGCGCTCGCCGTGAAGGCCGCGGGCGGCGCGAAGTTCCGCAATGCCGGCCAGGTCTGCATCTCGCCGACGCGCTTCCTGGTGCACAACAGCATCCGCGAAGAATTCGCCGCGGCGCTGGTCAAGCACGCTGAAAGTCTCAAGCTCGGTGACGGCCTCGCCGAAGGCACCACGCTCGGCCCGCTCGCCAACGCACGCCGCCTCACGGCGATGAGCAAGGTGCTCGACGACGCGCGCAAGACGGGCGCCAAGGTCGAAACGGGCGGCGAACGCGTGGGCTCGGAAGGCAACTTCTTTGCGCCGACCGTGCTGACCAACGTGTCGCTCGAATCGGATGTGTTCAACAACGAGCCGTTCGGCCCGATCGCCGCGATTCGCGGCTTCGACAAGCTCGAGGAAGCGATCGCCGAAGCGAACCGTCTGCCGTACGGTCTCGCGGGCTACGCGTTCACGAAGTCGTTCACCAACGTGCATCTGCTGTCGCAGCAACTGGAAGTCGGCATGCTGTGGATCAACCAGCCGGCCACGCCGTCGCCGGAAATGCCGTTCGGCGGCGTGAAGGATTCGGGCTATGGCTCGGAAGGTGGTCCGGAAGCGATGGAAGGCTATCTGGTCACCAAGGCGGTATCGGTGATGTCGGTTTAAGGCGGACAGAGGCGGCTTACCAGCCGCCTCTTTTTACACCACCGTACCGGGTCCGCGAGTCATTGCTCGCGGACCTTTTTTATTGCCATGAACGATACGACTTCAAGACTCATGCAGCCCACGCTGACTGGCAAGACCGTGGAACTGCGGCCGCTTCAGCGGGAACACACGCAAGGTTTGCTCGATGCCGCAGCGGACGGGCAACTGTGGAATATGAAGCTGACCGTGGTGCCCGGACCCGGCACCATCGACAGCTATATCGCAACGGCGCTCGAGGGCCGCGCGGCCGGCACCGTGATGCCGTTCGTGATCGTGCGGCGCGACACCGGCGCGATCGTGCGGCGCGACACCGGCGCGATCGTGGGTAGCACGCGCTTCTGGAAGATCGACCGGGTGAATCGCAAGCTCGAAATCGGCCACACGTGGTTGAGCGAATCGGTGCAGCGCTCGGCGGTGAATACGGAGGCGAAGTACCTGCTGCTCGCCCACGCGTTCGAAGCCATGCACTGCGTGCGCGTGCAATTCACCACGGACGAACTCAACGAGAAATCGCGCGCGGCGATTCTGCGCATCGGCGCAAAACAGGAAGGCGTGGTTCGCCACGAACGCATCATGCCGGATGGGCGTAAGCGCAACTCGGTGCGCTTTAGCATCATTGATGAGGAATGGAGTGACGTGAAGGCGATGCTGGAGGCGAAGCTGGGGCGGTGAAAGCAAATGCTCGGCCCGCTCGCGCTCCCGACTGAAAAGCGCAAGCGAGCCGCCCTCACCCTGCTCTACACATGCACATCCCGCTCATTGAGCGGCGGCGTATTCGCCGCCTTGAACTCCTCGCGTAACGCATCGCGCGCATGATGGCGGCGCACCCACATCGCCGTGAGGATCGGCACCAGAATGGCCGTCACGAGGCAGGCCGTCGCAACCATTGCGGTCGCGGCCGGCACCAGCGGCCTGAAGCTCGGAATCATCTCGCCGATGATCGCCGGATTCGCCACCGCGGCCCCCGCCGTCGACGAAGCCGCCAGCCCCGCCGCCCCATTGCCGCCCGCGATCCAGCGGTCCGCGAGAATCAGCGGAATGCCCGTCACGACGATCACGACGAGACCCAGCACGATCCCCGGCAAACCGCTTTTCACGATCACGCTGAGGTCGATGCCGTTACCGAGCGCAAAGCCGAAGAACGGGATCAGCGGATGCACGCAACGCCCGAAGAATTCGCGCAACTCACCATCCAGATTGCCCAGCGCGAAGCCGATCAGAAACGGCAGCACCGCGCCGACGAACAGACGCGGCTCGAAGAACGCCACGCCGGTTGCGCCGAGAATGATCATGCTGACGAGCGGGCCCGATTCGATCGACATCAGCACGAACGCGCCCGCCTCTTCCTTGGTGCCGTATTGCTGCATCACGGCCGCGTAGAGACCGCCGTTGGTCATGTCCATCGACGTCGTGATCGCCAGCACCGAGAGGCCGGCGAAGAGCCCCGCCTTGACGCCGTCGATCGGAATGAAGTGCGAGGCGATAACGGTCGCGATCCACGCCACGAGCATTTTCGTCACCAGCAGCGTGCCCGACTTGCGCAGCACCGTGCCGGTCGCCCGCAGATCGATGGTCGCGCCCATGCAGAAGAACCACACCGCCAGAATCGGCACGGTGCCGGAGATCAACCCATTGGTGAACGAGCCGAAGTACTTGCCCGCGCCCGGCGCAAACGTGTGGACGCAGGCGCCGAGCAGCAACGGCACCAACATCAGGCCGCCAGGAATGCGGTCGATGGCCTTCTTGAGCTTCATGCCTCCTCCATGGACTTCGCGTCCAGTTATTGGGTAATTCACCCTGGGTAATGTCCCCGTTCTGACGCCGGGCTGCTCCCTTTCGGCGCAATATAGCACCGCGAAAGGAACGCTGTTCCGTTTCTGTTAGAAATCTCGCTCATCGTTTACCCGTGTGATCTTCAAAAGCCTTGCCAGTCATGATGCGGCGTCGCAATATTTTCGGACCACTGTTCCGAAACGATATTTCTGCGCTACAGTCGAGCCCACAACCCCAGCGGAGAAAGAACAATGGAAGTGAGACAGGCCATCAACAGCGAATACGCGAAGACGCTGGATACCGACGGGCTGCGCAAGGCGTTTCTGGTCGATCAGGTGTTCGAGCGCGATGCGCTGAAGCTGACCTATAGCCATATCGACCGGATCATCGTCGGCGGCGTGATGCCGGTGGCACGCGCGGTCGAGGTGCCCAGTTCGCTCGGCAAGACGATCGGCGTGAGCTATCTGCTGGAGCGGCGCGAACTCGGCGCGATCAACATCGGCGGCGACGGCTGGGTCGACGTGGACGGTACGCGCTACACAGTGCGCAACGAAGAGGCGATCTACATCGGCCAAGGTGCGCAGGCCATCGCCTTCGGCAGCGACGACGCCGCACGTCCGGCGAAGTTCTATCTGAACTGCGCGCCTGCTCACACGTCGTATCCGACCCGCACTATCTCGCTCGCGCAGGCCTCGCCGCAAACTCTTGGCGACCCCGCCACGAGCAACCGCCGCACGATCTACAAGTTCATCGTTCCCGAGGTGCTGCCCACCTGCCAGCTTTCCATGGGCATGACCAAACTCGAACCCGGCAGCCTGTGGAACACCATGCCGTGCCATACGCACGAGCGCCGTATGGAGGTGTATTTCTACTTCAACGTCGCCGACGACGCCGCCGTCTTTCACATGATGGGCGAGCCGAACGAGACGCGGCACATTCTCGTGCACAACGAGCAGGCGGTGATCTCGCCGAGCTGGTCGATTCACTCGGGCGTCGGCACGCAGGCGTACACGTTCATCTGGGGCATGGTCGGTGAAAACCAGGTGTTCAGCGACATGGATCACGTCGCGGTTCGGGACTTGCGTTGATGGGCCGCTTTTTTACGCCGCTTTTTGACCTCAGCCATTACGACCGCACGACATGGGCTCGAACACCGTGAACCCCTTTGATCTCACCGGCCGCGTCGCCATCGTCACCGGCAGCAACGCGGGCCTCGGCGCTGGCATGGCGGTCGCGCTCGCCGCGGCCGGCTGCGACATCGTCGGCGTGAGCCGGGCCGACGCCGGCGACACCGCCGCGCGTGTCGAAGCCCGCGGACGCCGCTTCGCGGACGTGCGCGCCGATCTCGGCTCGATCGCGCCGGTGGAGGACATCGTGCGCGCCGCTGTCGAAGCGTTCGGCCGCATCGACGTGCTGGTGAACAACGCGGGCATCATCCGCCGCGAGGACGCGCTCGATTTCACCGAAGCCGACTGGGACGCCGTGGTGGACGTCAATCTGAAAAGCCTGTTCTTTCTCTCGCAGGCCGCCGCGCGGCAGTTCGTGAAGCAGCAAAGCGGCGGCAAGATCATCAACGTCGCGTCGATGCTGTCGTTTCAGGGCGGCATCCGCGTCGCGTCCTATACGGCGTCGAAAAGCGGCGTGCTCGGCCTCACGCGGCTGCTCGCGAACGAATGGGCGGCGCAAGGCATCAACGTCAATGCGATCGCGCCGGGCTACATGGCGACCGCGAACACAGCGGCGCTGCGCGACGACGCCCAGCGCAACGACGAGATTCTCGGCCGCATTCCGGCCGCCCGCTGGGGCACGCCGGACGATCTCGCGGGACCGGTGGTGTTCCTCGCGTCGTCGGCTTCGGACTACGTGCATGGGCATACACTGGCGGTGGATGGCGGCTGGCTCGCGCGCTGACTCGGCAGCGGGCGCCGGACGGGGTATGCTCTCGGCGCCTCGCCGGCGCATGCGCCAGGAAACGCGAGAACTTCGCGAGAACTTCGCGGGAACGTCGCGGGAACGGATAGACAGGGAAGACGGAAATGGCATCAACAGGCAAACAGCGCAAGGACGACGGCAGCGCCCAGGCGCAAGACGCGGAGAATGCCGACTGCGGCGAGCGGGGCGAATCGGCCTCGTCGATCGGCCGCGTCTTCGCGATTCTCGGCGCGATCGGCGACAGCGGACAGATCGGCATCAGCGAACTGTCGCAACGGCTCGGCATGTCGAAGACCACCGTCCACCGCGTGATCCAGACGTTAAAGGCGCTCGGCTACGTGACGCAGGAAGTGGAAACCGAGCGCTACCGGCTGACCATCCGCCTGTTCGAGCTCGGCGCGAAGGCGCTGGAAAGTGTCGATCTGGTGCGCGAGGCCGACGTCGAGATGCGCCGCATCGGCGAAGCGACGCGCGAAGCGGTGCACCTCGGCGCGTTCGACGAAGACGCCATCATCTACATTCACAAGATCGACGCTGATTACGGGCTGCGCATGCAGTCGCGCATCGGCCGGCGCAATCCGCTGCACAGCACCGCGATCGGCAAAGTCTTGCTCGCCTCGATGGACCCGGCCGACGCGCGCGAAGTGCTCTCGCATGTCGAATTCCGCAAGTCGACGCAAAAGACGCTCTCGTCCGCCGAAGCCGTGCTGAGCATCTTGCCGCGCGTGCGCGAGCAAGGCTACGGCGAGGACAACGAGGAACAGGAAGAAGGTCTGCAATGCCTCGCGGTGCCGGTGTTCGACCGCTTCGGCCGCGTGATCGCCGGCCTGTCGATTTCGTTTCCGACCATGCGATGCGGCGCCGACACGAAGTCGCACTATGTCGCGCTGCTCAGGAAGTCGGGCCTCGCGATCTCGACGCGGCTCGGTTATCGCGAAGCGACGGCGCCGGAACAGATCGCCGCCGAGCCGGGCTGAATTTCAAGCCGTCAGGCCGCCTTCGCCGCCGGATTCGGCTGTACGCTGCGCGTGAAGCTGCGGCGGCCGTCGACGCTTACCGGCACGTCGCCCTTCAGCGTCACGCGGCGCACTACGCGGTGCGCGTCGCCATAGTCGTTGACCGCGTAGTGCTGGGTCGCGCGGTTGTCCCAGATCGCGACGTCGCCGGCCTGCCAGCGCCAGCGCACGATGTTCTCGAGGCGCGTCACATAGCCTTGCAGCAGTTCCAGCAGATGCGCCGACGCGCTCGGCGCGAGACCCACGAAACTCTTCACGAAGTGCCCGAGAATCAGCGTCTTTTCGCCCGATTCCGGATGCACGCGCACGACCGGATGCTCGGTCTCGTAACGTGTCGACACGAACGCCTCGCGGTGACGCCTGATCGCTTCGGCGTCGCGGCCACGCTCGCCGACGCTGGTGTGATTCGCGTAGTCGTAGTCGTTGCTGTGCACGGCCCAGAGTTGATCGGCGAGCGCTTTGAGCGGCGGCGGCAGATCGTCGTAAGCGGTGGCCGTGTTGGCCCACACCGTGTCGCCGCCCACTTCCGGAATCGTCACGCCACGCAGGATCGACGCCTGCGGATAAGCGTCGACGAAAGTCACGTCCGTGTGCCATGAATTCGCGCGGCCGCCGCGATGCGAGTCGAGTTCGAGCAGATAGTCCGTGCCGTCCACCACGGGCACCGTCGGATGCGAAACCGGCTCGCCGAGCAGCCTGGCGAAAGCTTCCTGATCGGCATCCTGCAGGTGCGTCTGGCCGCGGAAAAAGATCACCTTGTGACGTACCAGCGCCGCGCGAATCGCTTCGACGGTGGCCGCTTCGAGTTGGCTCGACAGCCGTACGCCGCGAATTTCCGCGCCGATGCGGCCGGTGACGGGATGAATGTCCAGTGCGTTGGACGTCGCGAGGCTGAGGTTCGACATGCTATGCAGCTCCTGGTGTGAGGACGATTGAGGACGAGAAGGGTCAGCGCTGACCGGCAAGAATGCGATTGAACTGAAGTGGCTGACGGTCAGCCGATCTAGCGATCTAACCAGTCTCCGCGACGCGCGTAAAACACTTGTTTCTCATGTGCTTATCACAAGCGACGGTATGAAGATCGCGTGCGGACGCGATGACGCCGATATCGTCACGATGCTGTCGCGCATGTTCGCTATCGAGGCTCGCGTGTCGCGCGAACGCATGGGCGCGCACGGTCGGCCCGATAAATCGGTCGAGAACGCGGGCCGGCGCAGCTAGTCTGCAACCGAATGTATCCGTACGGCATAGCTGCATTGACACGCCCCGCTGCACGCTTAACGGCTGCCACTACCCGCGCAATTCAATGCGCCGCAACACGCAATATGCTCGACCATGCCGTCTTTTCCACAATGCGCTCAATGGCTTGCACGTCAGACTGCGCGCCGTGCCCCATGTCCTCATTGCGCCTTGACGCACGCTATTCACGCGACGCACGCGTTGTCCGCATGCATCGCTATCGACACGTCCTGTTACACACAAACACACCGGTAATGCCGCGGCTCAGTAGAGTTCGGGTCACAAGGAAACGGGAGCAATGTCATGAAAAGAATTTTCGCGCTGGTCATTCTGGCCGTCACGCTCGGCAGTGCATTGGGCGGTTGCATCGTGGTGCCGGAAGGCGGCTACCACAACCACTATCACGATCGCTATTGAGCGCGAGCCGCGCAAGACTTTCCACTCACCATCGTAGAAGCCGGAAATAGAACATGAACCAATCACAAAACCGCTGGCTGTCCATGGCGATCGTTGCGGGTCTCGGAATCGGCGCATCGTCGGTCGCGTTGGCCCACGTCGATGTGGGCGTGAACATCGGCATTCCGGGCGTCGCTTACGCGCCCGAACCCGTGTATGCCCCGCCGCCGCCGGTCTATGCGCCGGCTCCGCCGGTGGTCGTCGTGAGTCCGGGCTGGTACGGCGAGCGCTATTACGACGGCCACCGCTACTGGGAACGGCGCGAATGGGAAGAGCGTCATCACGGCGGACGCGAGTGGCATGAAGCGCGTGGTCCGCACGGCGACTGGCGCGGTCACGATAACGGCTGGCATGGTCATGGTGACGACCACGGCCACGGCGATCATTGATGCCTGGGCCACGGCCGCGTCGACGACGCGGCCGTGCCGCGCACGCATTCGCGCCACACCTTTTGTAGGAGCGACGATTTGCTACGCAGCGATCCAAGACGAGTCACCGTGCAAATCAACGACACGCTGATCTGCGCCGAATACAGCGAACAAACCGGTCAATTGTGTTTGCGTCAGGACGGCGCACTGTTGCGCGAATGGTTTCCACCTCACTCGTGGATCGCGATTGCGTCAGTGGCGGGCGCGCGGCATTGGGGCACGCGGCCTAGCGATGATGATTTGCTGGCGCTGCTGCACAACGAGATGACACTGTTGCGCACGCCGTAGAAGAAGAGAATTGATTTAGCGCGCGGTGAGGGGCACGCCGCGCGCTTTCGTGAAATGCTTAACGCGCGATACTTAACGCGCGTTGTGAATCGGCGGCGAGTACGAGCTGACCGTCGTATCGCTGCCTTGACCTGCCTGCCACGAGCCGACGCTGGCTGAACCGTATCCACTGTTATTGGCCTGAGCCGGATCTTGACGACCCGCGGCTTGCGTTTGCGCGCCTTGCGATACAGGGTCGTTGGACGACTGGGCGAACGAGGCTACCGGCGCGGCAAGAACAACGGCGATAGCAACGGCTTGAATGAGCGACTTCATGAAACCACCTCCAGAGATTGTCTTTCTACGCGCTGCGCCAAGGGCTGTCGTTGCAGCGGTAGATGGAGTGTAGGTGGCCAGCGCGGCGAGATAAATCCGCCAATCCTGAATTCACTGTTGCTGCTGCCACTACAATGAAGAACGGCTGTTCAGCGAGGGTTTTTTAAATCCATTTGCTCGGAATGCGCCGGTTCTCTTGCAGTAGCGGAGAGACTGTTCTGCAATGCGCGCATAGTTGCGTTTTGCGGCGCAACGTCGGGAGCGCCGACGCACGGATCCTGTTGCCAGGTCACGATCCGTGCACACTATTGCGTCAGAGTGGGTATTTCACGGCGTTTGCAGCGTGCCGTCTTTCAGGCGGGTTTGCGTCCACATCGTCACGCTATTTTCGCAGGGATATTTCGCGGCCTCGGCTTCGTCGATATCGACACCGAGGCCCGGCTTGTCGTTGGCGTACACGTGACCCTGCCTGAACTCGGGCAGGCCGGGAAAAACATCGAGCAACGCTGCTCTCGGCCCCTTCAGGTCCTGGATCACGAAGTTCGGCGGCTCGGTTCCCGACCATTCCTGCACGCCGAAATTGCGCGCGGCCAGATCGATATGAATATTCGCCGCATGCGCCAACGGCGACATGTCGCCGGGGCCGTGCCATGCGGTTCGAACGCCGAATTGCTCGGCGAAGATCTGCAGCTTGCGTCCCGCGGTAATCCCGCCGATCTGGCTGAGATGCACGCGAATGAAGTCGATTAGCCGCTCGGTAATCAGGAAGCGCCATTCGTACGGGTTGTTGAACAGCTCGCCCTGCGCCAGCGGCGTGGTCGTTTTGGCGCGCAGCTGACGCATCCATTCCCCCTCCTCCAGCGCGATCGCGTCTTCGAGAAAGAACAACTCGTAGCGCTCGAGTTCGCACGCGAAACGGATCGCTTCGACCGGCTTCAAACGTTCATGCACGTCGTGACACAGCGCGACGTCGAAACCGATCTTGCTGCGAATGCCGTCGAACAGTTTGAGCGTGTCGCGCATGTACTTCCGGCTGTCGAGATAGACGCCGTCCGCCGCGCCTTGCGGCGCGCTCGCCGGCGCCTTGCCGAAACCACCGCCGCCATAGCCGCCGCTCTGGCAGCGAATGTGCGTGATGCCCTGCTCGCGATACTTCTGGATGTTCTCGCACAACTCGTTCAGGTCGCGCCCATCCGCGTGGCGATAGATCGGCACGCCTTCGCGGCACTTGCCGCCGAACAGCTGGTAGAGCGGCATGTTCGCCAGTTTGCCCTTGATGTCCCACAGCGCCATGTCGACACCGGAGATCGCATTGTTCTCGATCGGTCCGTTGCGCCAGTACGCGTTCTGATGCATCAGTTGCCAGAGTTCCTCGATCGCGTCCGCATCGCGCCCGATCAGCAGCGGCCGCAGATATTCCTCGATCAGACACTGCACCGCGACATGCCGGTAAGCGAACGTCGCGCATCCCAGGCCATACAGACCGGGCTGGTTCGTCTCCACCTTCACGACGATCAGGTTGATGCCTTCCGGCGCGGTCAGGATGACTTTTACATCGGTAATCAGGGTTGCCATGTTCTATCTGCCAGTTTTCAGCCAATCAGTTCGATCGACTAGTGTTGCGTGCGATGCAGCGACAGCGCTGCTCCGCGCTTCGCATGTTCGTCGGAATTCGCCGGCACGGTCATCATCAGGATCACGGACGACAGCAAGCCGCCCGCCATGAAAATATAAGAAGCCGCCGGGCTGCCGGTCGCGCCGTTCAGATAGCCCACCACCCATGAACCGGCGAACGCCCCGAGCGCGCCGCACGCGTTGATCAAACCGATCGCGCCGCCCAGCACGTTGCCAGGAATCAACTCCGGCACCAGCGCGAAGAACGGCCCGTACGGTGCGTACATCGTTGCGCCCGCCACGACCAGCAGCGCGAACGAGATCCAGAAATGCGAGCCGCCGATCAGGTAAGACGCCACGAACGCGATCGTGCCCACCAGCAGCAGCGGCCAGACGAACAGCTTGCGGTTGCGCGTCTTGTCCGAGAGCCACGACGCGAGCAGCATCAGGATGATCGCCGCGAGATACGGAACGGCGGCGAGCCAGCCGACCGAGACGATGTCGATCGTGGAGGCCGCCTTGAGGATCGACGGCAGCCACATGATGAAGCCGTACACGCCGATACTCCACAACGCGTGAATCGCGCAGAATTTCAATACGATCGACGAGCGGAACGCTGCTTTGTAGTCGCGTACCGGTGCGATATGAGCCTGCTCGGCTTTCAGGCGCGCGTCGAGTTCGGTCTTTTCGGCGGCGCTCATCCACGGCGCGTCGGCCGGGCGATCCTTCACCGTGAACCACCACACGACCGCCCAGATGAGCGCCGGCGCACCTTCGAAGACAAACATTTCACGCCATCCGAAGCTGCGCACCAGATAGCCCGACACCACCGACATCCACAATACAGTCACCGGATTGCCGAGAATCAGGAAGGTGTTGGCGCGCGAGCGTTCGCTACGGGTGAACCAGCGGCTGATGTACATCAGCATCGACGGCATCACGGCCGCCTCCACGACGCCGAGCACGAAACGCAGCACCATCAGCATCGGAATGTTGCTGACCATGCCGGTGGCCGCCGCGCACAGCCCCCAGAGAATCAGGCTAAAAAAGATCAGCTTCTTCACGCTATTGCGCTGCGCGTAAATCGCGCCGGGCACCTGAAACAGGCAGTAACCGAGAAAGAACAGCGAACCGATCAGCGACGACGTACCGTGCGTGATGCCGAGATCGCGATCGATGCCGGCCGCGGCGGCGAAGCCGTAGTTCGCGCGATCGAGATACGCGAGGCTGTAGGTAATGAAGATGATGGGCATCAGATACCACCATCTTTGGGGTGCGACGGGTTTGACGCTTTCCATGATGTCTCCGGATCGGTACGGCATACTCACTATCTGGCGCGCGCGGTGTTTCTTGTTGTGCTCTACCCGCGCGAATCGGTCTTCACAGTACGGCCAGCCAGCCGCCGTCCACATAAATGATCTGGCCGTTCACGTAGCTCGAAGCCGACGACGCCAGATACACCGCCGTGCCGACGAGTTCTTCCGGCTTGCCCCAGCGTTGCGAAGGATTGCTGTTCTTGACCCACGCATCGAACGCGGCGTTTTCGATCAGCGGCTTGTTCATGTCGGTCAGGATGTAGCCCGGACCAATGGCATTGGCCTGAATGTTCGCGGCCGCCCACTCGGCGCTCATGGCGCGGGTCAGCATCTTGATGCCGCCCTTCGCCGCCGTATAGGCGCCGACCGTCGCGCGCCCGGCCTCGCTCGTCAGCGAACCGATGTTGATGATCTTGCCGCCCGTGCCGCGTGCGATCATGCGGCGCGCGGCCTGCTTCGCGACGATGAATGCGCTAGTGAGGTTGGTGTCGATCACACGCTGCCAGTCGCTCAGTTCGAGGTCGACGAGCGGTTTGCGAAACTGGATGCCGGCGTTGTTGATCACGATGTCGATCTGTACACCGTCCTTGTCCCATTGCGCGAAGGCTTCGGCGACGGCGGCTTCGTCGGTCACGTCGAACGCGCGGCCTTGTGCGTTCAAGCCCTTGGCACAGAGCCGCTCAACGGCTTCGGCCACCGTATCGGCGCGCGTGCCGTTCAGGATCACGCCGGCGCCGGCGTCAGCGAGGCCTTCCGCGAATGCGAAGCCGATGCCTCGCGCCGATCCGGTGATGAGCGCCGTGCGGCCGCTCAGATCGAATAACTGTGTCATGCACGTGTCCTCTCGATGTTCGGTAACGAGGCGCGAATGCGCCCCTCGCGTGTCGTCATGACAGTCGCGATAAATGAGTTGGGGATGCAACGGCGCTGCTTCTGGACGGTCCGCCTAAGAGGCCGCCTCGCGTGGTCGTGTTGCGTGGTTCAGGTGACTCGTCAAACGGGTTTCTCGTTAGCGCTGCGATCGAGCGCGGCACGATCCTCGAAGTCCTGCTCGGCGCGCTGGATCAGCGTAAGCACGGCCTGTTCCGCCGCCACGGGATCGCCCTGTTCGATCGCGACGCACAGCGCCTCGTGCATGGGCAGCGAACGAGCCGGCCCACCCTCGATCTCCGAGCTGAGTTCGAAACTGGTGCGCAGGATCGCCGACAACGCGTTCTGCATCTGCTGAACGAACTGGTTGTGGCACGCCGTGAGAATGGCGCCGTGAAACGCAAGGTCGGCGGGAACATATTCGCCATGGCCGGCGACCGCGCGCTCCATCAGCTTGAACGCGCGCCGGACCGCGACGCGATCTTCCGCGGTCGCGCGTTTCGCGGCGAGCCGGGCCGCGTTCGGCTCGATGATCAGGCGCAACTCCATCAGATCTTCGATGAGGCCCGGCTCGACGGCGCTCGCGCGAGCCCGCCATGTGATCACGTCCGGGTCGAACAACTGCCATTGCGAACGCGGCAGCACGATGGTGCCGTAGCGGCGGCGCACCTGAAGCATGCCCTTGGCGGACAGCGACTTCATCGTCTCGCGGATGGTGATGCGGCTCACCTGCATCTGCTCGGCAAGCACGGGCTCGGCGGGAAGAATGTCGCCGGGCATGAACTTGCCTGAACAGATCTGCTCGCCCATCTGGTTCAGGACCTGCCTGTGCAAAGTTGCCACGATTTACTCTCTAGATCATACGTATGATGTAGAAAGATACGCGCAAGAACGTGGCTTGGCAATGCGGGTTGACCCGAAGCGTCAGCGGGAATGGGAGAGAGATGCCCGACCGGGCGGCCGGGCTCGAATTCTGGCGGTAATGATCAGATCATTGGACGGACGTGCCACCCCGCACGCTTTCAAAGGAAGAGATGCTCAACGCGATGGCCGCAAGCGCCCAGATCGTCCACGTCGACGAAGAAGCGCGCAGCACCGAAAATGCGCCGGCGAGAATCAGCCCGGTGGCGATTGGCGCGAGGCCCTGCTCCGCCGTCCGATGCCAGGGATGCTGCCATTCTGCGAGAGGCCGGGTATCGCAGCCTGGACACGGAAGGACGAGAAATATCGAATCGCCCCTACTTCGATCTGTCGACCTGGCATCTGATCAACTCGCTCTACACGCCTAAGCGGCAAGCCGAACTTCGGCTCATGCGTCACCTGTATCGAAACCCGGTTCATCATGACCGGCTGATGCGGGTGGTGGACCGGCGGCTCGGCCATGCGCTCGCCGCAAGCGCGGAACGGGCGAAGATTGTGATTGCGGCCAGGGGCGACACGCTCATCGAGATCGACCCGATCGAGCCGGGCCTGAGCGTGGCTTTCGATGAACAGCAACTTGTGGAAGCCACGCGCGAAGAAAGAGCGTGGATCGTTCACGCCGCGCAGGAGACTGCGCGGCTGGCGGGCATCGCTGTGGGCAAAGTCGACGCCGTGTATTTCACCGGCGGTTCGACCGGGCTCGGCTCCCTGACGCACGCCATTGCGGGTGCGTTTGCGCAAAGCCGAGCTCGTGTTCGGCGACCCGCTAGCGAGCGTGGCTACCGGCCTCGGCATCCACGCAAGACGGGTGTTCGGTTAGCTGGAGATCCGTGACGCTGGCGTTACCGCGCGGCGCCCGCTATCCAATCAATTCCCGATGCAACGCCATGAATTCATGGGCGAGCTTGTGACGAGGATCGAAGTGAATCATCGGCTTCGCGTATTGATGCGACTCGCGAATCTTCACGGACGTCGACAATCGCGACTCCAGCACAGGCAAGCCCTCGCTGATCAGTTCCTCGACCAGTTGCAGCGGCAGACTCGCGCGCGGCTGAAACTGGTTGATCACGATTCCCTCGACTTCCAGGCCGGGATTATGGTCCTGCTGAATCTCCTTCACGTTGTCGAGCAGCGTGTACAACGCGCGGCGGGAAAAGTCGTCACAGTCGAACGGTATCAAACAGCGGTCGACCGCGATCAGTGCGGAGCGGGTATAGAAATTCAGCGCCGGCGGCGTGTCGATGTAGATCGCATCGTACTCATCCAGCTCGTTCAACGCGTCACGCAGCTTGTAGATCTTGTAGCGCGATTCGAGCTTGCCGTGGAGCGTGTCGAGATCCGGATGGGAGGGCATCACATCGAGGTTCTCGAACGGCGTGCGGTGAATGAACGTCGAGGCCGGCGTCGGCCTGAAACTGAAGCTCAAGGCCGTTTCGAAGAAGTCCGCGACGTTGGGCTTGAGATCGCTAGCCTGCTTGCCAAGAAGATACTGGCTCGAGTTGCCTTGCGGGTCGAGATCGATGACCAGCGTACGCAGGTTCTCGCTGGCGTTGATGGCCGCCAGGTTGCATACGATGGTCGATTTGCCCACACCGCCCTTCTGGTTGAATATGACACGCCGCATGGACCTCTGCCCCTTTTTTGAAGAACGCACTAAAGGCACAGCTTACCCTGGCAAAATGACAGCGCGAGGCTGCCCCTATGAATAGTTCTCGAAGGCCTTCACCTGCGTCCAATCCGGCCAGGTCAATTCCCACACGCGATGAATTTTTCGGTCGACATAGGTCGCGATCAGCACGACTTCGAATTCCACGGGCGCTTCGTTCGGCCGCTGCGTTTTGATCCACACGCGCGCGGCGACTCTCTCCGGGCTTTCGACCCAGGTGTCGTCGTCATATCTGATTTCGTAGGTGACATCTGTCGCGTACACCTTGCGGTGCCCTTCGGCGAAGGCGTCGTAGTTCTGCTTCTGGCCGTTGGTTTCGAGAACGAAATCTGGATGGTAGTAGTGAGCGATCAACGAAGCGTCTTTCTTTACGACCATTTCGCTGAACATCTCTTGCAAAAGTTGTCGGGTCGATACGTTCTGGGTCATGGCGATAGTCCGGAATTGAGTTGATGCACATCGAGATTAGCGCGTTCGTCGGCTGGCCGACCTCTCACCGAGCGGCCGCAGCCTCGACAGGTACGCATCCACCAGCGCGATGAGTTCCCGCCGCAAGACGGGCGACGCAAGCTGTCCCTGTCGTGCCGCTTCGTGGACGGCGCCCGCGAGCGCGCCTGCGAGTACCCGCGCGCCCACGCAGTCGCGTTCGGCAGCGCCCCGCACGTTCGCCCTGAACAGCGTTTCGTAAGCCTTTCTGCATTCCACATCGAAACGATCGTGAGCGCTGCGCGAATCCTCGCCGCGCGGGCTCTCTTCCAGCAGCACGCGGTGTGCCGCCGGGTGCCGGCTGTGCACCGCGATCATCCCGTCGACGAGCGCCGTGATACGTTTCACGCGCGGCGTCTCGAGGTTCGCCGCGGCATGGAGCACCGCGAGCACATCGTCGAAGTGCCGGCGACGGACGGCTTCGATCAGCGCCAGCTTGTTAGGGAAGTACTGATACAGCGATCCGATGCTCGCGCCCGCGGCTTCCGCTACGCCGTTGGTGGTGAGCCCTTCCCAGCCGCGCTCGCCGAGAATGTGAGCCGCCGCATCGAGAATGGCGTCGATGGTGGCCCGCGAACGCGCTTGCTGCGGGGCCTTGCGCATCGCGCCGCGTGGCGCGGCAATGCGAGTAGCCAAGTGCTGCTCCTGAATGGGAATATGAGCAATATGCTCGCATTCCCAGCGCAGGTCCAGAGGTTCGCCGGGGCGCGCAGACCTTCTGGAGAAAAACGATGGCCGTGACCGGACATGGCGAGTTTTATCGCCGGCGGGACTTGTTGATTTATCTGGGTGTCCGCTTCTATCTGAAGCGGCGACGCTCGCGCAATCCGTCGCGATCGGCTGGACCTTATACAGATTATCGAACACGCCGCTGATGCTCGGCATCGTCGGTATCGTGCAGTTCGTGCCGATGTTCCTGCTTACGCTTCCCGCCGGTGAATTGTGCGACCGGCTTTCGCCTCGGCCGCTGATCATCGCGGGCCTCGCACTTCAAAGTCTTTCCATCGGCCTCGGGATGCTGCGCAGTGCGCCCGCGGCAGGGGCTTGTCTGTGCGCGTTGGTTCAGGTTCGTCATGTCTTCGAGCGACGCATCGGCCTCAAACTGTTTGCCGCCGTCGGCGTGTTCGGGCTCGCGACCGTGGTCTTCGCGCTCTCCGGGTCGTTCGTCGTGTCGCTGGCGGCATTGGTGATCGTCGGCGCCAGCGATATGGTGAGCGTCAACATCCGTTCATCCCTGATCCAGCTCGCCACGCCCGACGCGATGCGTGGACGTGTCTCAGCGGTCAATATGCTGTTCATCGGTGCTTCGAGCGAGCTGGGCGCCTTCGAGTCCGGCCTCGCGGCGGCATGGGCCGGGACTGTTCCGGCGGTGCTTCTCGGCGGTATCGGCTCGCTGCTTGTCGCGGCGCTTTGGGCCGCCGCATTCCCCGCACTCAGGAAAGCCGACCGCATTCACTCGCTCACGCAACACGACATTCAGCCCGCGAAAGTGATGGGCACGCCGCCGTGCGGATGACTCACGCTCACGCTTGCGCGCCTGCGATGCCAACGTAGTTTTCCGCCATCACGGTGGCCGCCGCGCGCGACGTCGTCACGTATTCAAGTTCGGCCACCTGAAGCTGCTGCTCGAAAGGCGACGCACCCTCGATACGGTGCATCATGCTGGTCATCCAGTACGAGAAATGCTCAGCACGCCAGATGCGTTTGAGCGCGGTCGCGCTGTAACTGTCGAGCAGATCCGTGCGATTCTCGACGTAGAACGCGTTCAACGCCTGAGTCAGCACGCGCACGTCGGCCACCGCCAGATTCATGCCCTTCGCGCCGGTGGGCGGCACGATATGCGCCGCGTCGCCCGCGAGAAACAGCCGGCCGTGTTGCATCGTGTTCGACACGAAACTGCGCATGCCGACAATGTTCTTCTGAAAGATCTTGCCGTCGACGATTTTCTGACCGTCGTGCGAATCGACTCGTGCATGCAGTTCCGCCCAGATGCGGTCGTCGGACCAGTTCTCGACGGAATCCTTCGGATCGCACTGGAAGTACATGCGCTGCACATTCGGCGAGCGCGTGCTGATCAGCGCGAAGCCGCGCTCGTGACGCGCATAGATCAATTCATCCGACGACGGCGGCCCTTCGCACAGGATACCGAACCAACCGAACGGGTACACGCGTTCGAAATCCTTGCGCAACGCCTGCGGGATCGCCGCGCGCGACACGCCTTGCGAACCGTCGCAGCCGATCACGAAGTCGCACTGCAGTTCGTACGCTTCGCCTTCGTGGCGATAACGGATCGACGGCTTGTCGGTATCGATGCCGTGAATCGACGTCTCCGAGACGCCGAAGCGCAGCTTGCCGTCGTCGGCCACGCGTGCCGCAACGAGATCCTTGATGACTTCGTGCTGCGCGTAGACCGTGATCGAATGTCCCGTGAGTCCGGTCAGATCGATGCGCCGACGCTTGCCTTCGAAAGCCAGCTCGAAGCCGTGATGCAGCGCGCCTTCCGCTTTCATCCGTGCGCCGACGCCGGCTTCGGTCAACAGGTCCATCGTGCCTTGCTCGAGCACGCCGGCGCGGATGGTGGATTCGATCTGATCGCGACTGCGCGACTCGAGCACGACGGAGTCGATCCCGCGCAGATGAAGCAGATGGGAAAGAAGCAGGCCCGCAGGCCCGGCACCGATGATGCCAACTTGGGTGCGCATGAATTGTCTCCTGAATGCGGCGTTAGATTTGCACTCAGTTTGACGATCACGCACTGTATCGCGCAACGCGATATGGTAGATAGGCTGTATCCAGTTTTGAGATAGCAGGCTGGGTCGAGCATATGCAGCCGATAGGCGCAATCGAGCCCTAACGCCGTCCAGGCGGGGCTTTTGGCCCATTCGTTCGACGCCCCATCCTTCGCGCGGCGTTGCGCTAGATCAAGGTAAACCCCGAGTCACGCTACGACGCAAGAAACAGTCGATACACCGGATTCTGGGTCTCTTCCCAGTTCGGATAACCGAGTGTTGCGAGG
>NZ_JAQQEG010000027.1:0-121375 GCF_046027395.1 Paraburkholderia dipogonis
GCGGCTTGTCGACAATCGGAAGCATCTCTTTCGGGCTAGCCTTCGTGGCAGGGAGGAACCGGGTGCCAAGACCTGCTACCGGAAAAACCGCCTTTGTAACTTTTAGCATGTGATTACCCTGAATCCTCTGAATTAGCGATCGATCCTTGGCCGCCTCTTGGGGCGGACACGGAGCGTGATCAGACCGGCAAGCGCGCCAGCTGGGCTTTCAGCTTGCCCACCGTCGCTTCGAACTCTGCCAGTCTTTTCTGCTCCTGCTCAACGACTGCCGGCGGTGCCTTTGCAACGAAACTTTCATTCTGCAATTTGCCGTTGCACTTGATGATTTCCGTGCTCAACCGTGCAATCTCCTTCGACAACCGCTCGCGCTCGACTGCCACATCGATCTCCACCTTCAGCACGAGCTTATCATTTCCTACGATAGCAATTGGCGCGCCATCTGCCTGCGCATCCAGGCTCGCCTCGTCGGCAATGATCTGCACTTCGGACAAACGGGCCAAGGCCTGTGCGTACGGAGCAAAAGTGCGCAGGCGCTCCGCGTTGCCGGTAGCGAGCAACGGCACCTTGACCGCCGGCGACAGATTCATTTCGCCGCGCAGATTCCGGCACGCATCGATCACTGCTTTCAGGTCGGCTGCCCACTGCTCCGCGTCTTCATCGATTTTTGACGGTTCGGCAACGGGGTAAGGCTGCACCATGATGGACGCTTCGCCCTCGGCTTTGCCCTCGGGATAACGTCCGGCCAACGGGGCCACTTTTTGCCACAGCGCCTCGGTGATGAACGGAATCACCGGATGCGCCAGGCGCAGCACCGTCTCGAGCACGCGCAGCAGCGTGCGGCGTGTTGCGCGCTGCTGGTTCGGCTGACCCGTCTGGATCTGAACTTTGGCGAGTTCGAGATACCAATCACAGTATTCGTCCCATACGAACTTGTATAGGGCGTTGGCCACATTGTCAAAACGATAGTCGGCGAAACCCTTGGCGATTTCCACTTCCACGCGTTGCAGACGCGAGACGATCCAGCGGTCGGCCGACGAGAAATTCAAGTGTCCGTCCGGCCCGCATTCGCCACATTGTTCCGGCTTGCCGAAGCCGCAATCGTGGCCTTCGCAGTTCATCAGCACGAAACGGGTGGCATTCCACAGCTTGTTGCAGAAGTTGCGATAGCCTTCGCAGCGCGCCAGATCGAAGTTGACGTTGCGCCCGAGCGTGGCCATCGACGCCATCGTGAAGCGCAGCGCGTCGGTGCCGAAGGCCGGGATGCCGTCGGGGAATTCCTTACGGGTTTTCTTTTCGATCGATGCGGCCTGTTTCGGGTTCATCAGGCCGGTGGTGCGCTTGGCGACCAGCGCGTCGAGGTCGATGCCGTCGACGATATCGATCGGATCGAGCGTATTGCCCTTGCTCTTCGACATCTTCTGGCCTTCGGCGTCGCGCACGAGACCGTGCACGTACACCGTGTCGAACGGCACCTGGCCGGTGAAGTGCGTGGTCATCATGACCATGCGCGCGACCCAGAAGAAGATGATGTCGAAGCCGGTAACCAGCACCGACGACGGCAGGAAATGCTTCAGTTCCTGCGTTTCGTTCGGCCAACCGAGCGACGAGAACGGCACCAGAGCAGACGAGAACCACGTGTCGAGCACGTCTTCGTCGCGCTTGAGCGCGCCCGCGTAGCCGGCCGCCGCGGCCTTGGCGCGCGCGTCTTCTTCGGTCTTCGCCACGAAGATTTCGCCGTTTTCGCCGTACCACGCCGGGATCTGATGACCCCACCAGAGCTGGCGCGAGATGCACCAGTCCTGAATGTTCTCGAGCCACTGGTAGTACGTAGTGGTCCAGTTTTCCGGCACGAACTTGATTTCGCCGCTGCGAACCACGTCCAGCGCCGTTTCGGCGATCGATTTGCCCGGATTGAAGGTGCCTTCCGGCGCCGGCTTGCTCATGGCGACGAACCATTGGTCTGTCAGCATCGGCTCGATCACGACGCCGGTACGGTCGCCGCGCGGCACCATCAGCTTGTGCGGCTTGACCGATTCGAGCACGCCCAGCGCTTCGAGGTCGGCCACCACCTGCTTGCGGGCTTCGAAGCGGTCGAGGCCGCGGTATTTTTCCGGCGCGTTCTCGTTGATCTTCGCGTCGAGCGTGAGGATTTCGATCATCGGCAGCTTGTGGCGCAGGCCGACCTGATAGTCGTTGAAATCGTGCGCGGGCGTGACTTTGACGACGCCGGTGCCGAATTCGCGATCGACGTAATCGTCGGCGATGATCGGCACTTCGCGGCCCGACAGCGGCAGCGTGATCGTCCTGCCGATCAGGTGCGCGTAGCGCTCGTCTTCCGGGTGGACCATCACGGCGGTGTCGCCGAGCATGGTTTCCGGTCGCGTGGTGGCGACCGTCAGATGGCCCGAGCCGTCCGTGAGCGGGTACTGGATGTGCCAGAGCGAGCCGTTTTCTTCTTCGCTGACCACTTCCAGGTCGGAGACGGCGGTCAGCAGCACCGGGTCCCAGTTCACGAGGCGCTTGCCGCGATAGATCAGGCCCTGTTCATACAGGCGTACGAAGACGTCGCGCACGGCGGCCGACATCTTGTCGTCCATCGTGAAGTATTCGCGCGACCAGTCGATCGAGGCGCCGAGGCGCCGCACCTGGTTCGTGATGGTCGAGCCAGATTCCTGTTTCCATTCCCACACGCGTTCGACGAACTTTTCGCGGCCGAGATCGTGGCGCGAGACGCCTTGCGCGTCCAGTTGCCGCTCGACGACGATCTGCGTGGCGATGCCCGCGTGGTCGGTGCCCGGCACCCACAGGGTGTTTTCACCGAGCATGCGGTGATAGCGGGTGAGGCCGTCCATGATCGTCTGGTTGAAGGCATGGCCCATGTGCAGGGTGCCCGTGACGTTCGGCGGCGGCAGCTGGATCGAGAAATCTTTCCGGTTTTCCTCGATGGAGGGCGTCGCGTAGGCGCGCTTTTCCCATTCGGGGCCCCAGTGGGCTTCGATGGTGTGGGGCTCGAAGCTTTTGGCAAGCGTGGAGGTGGTATCGCTCGGGGTCTCGCTCATTGTGTCGGTTCGGCTGGTGAATGCTAGGAATGGTCGATTATAAGCGGCGCCTGGCGGTGGGGGATTTTTGGGGGATGGGAGCCGGAGTTTTTTCAAGCGCCGTGGGGTCCCACACGCATTTCGGGACGACAGCTGGCACGAACTGCCGCGCCGCCAATTCGTGCTGGTGGCATTCGGCGCAGGTTCCCTCGCCAAATTGAGACGCGTCTGATCGTGTTGCGTTAGTCCATCTGCGATCGTTGTCGCATCCTCAATTGATGCGAGAGAGCCATGAAGACGTTTGCAATTCTGACGGTGGTGGTGGCGTGCCTGAGCGGCTGCGCCGCACCCACGTACACCTATGACCAGATCCATTCACGCGGCTGGACACGCGAGAGCATTGACCAGCGGTTTCCGGCCGGGACGCCCGAGGCAAAGGTATTGGACATACTCGGGGGTCCGTTCGCGGCGAAATCGGCCGGAGATCTTTCCCGATGGGATTACGTCGGCGGCGTATCGGGTCAACAGCATGTTGTGTTTATTTTCCGCAACGGCTTGCTTGCCGGGAAGCGGTTCGAGAATTTCTGACACGCTGCTATTGCAGCCGAAAAAGTTCATTACCGCCTGCGAGCCGGCGGCAAAAATCCTTAACAGTTGGAAAAATAGTCGAATATCCGAAAAATCTGTCACTTGCGAAGCATGCCACGTCGAGAACCCAAAATTACAAAATCACAGCCTCCCCGCTCTCCAACGACTGCCTCATCGCCAACCCGATCCGCGTCGCCTCGAGAGCATCGGCAAGCGTGGCCCCCGCACTTGCACCAGCATGCGCATCACCACCTCCGCGCACCGCCGCCACAAACGCCCGCGCCTCATACAAAAACGCCTCTTCAAACCGCTCAAAAAAATTCGCCGTACATTCGTTCCGAATCCCCGAGGCATCGTAAATCTCAACCCGATTCGCCCGCGGATTACGGCCAATAGCGAGCGCTCCGGCCGTGCCGATCACTTCGCTATGCGTGTCATTCCCATGCGCCTGCGTCCGCGACGCGTAAAACATGGCCAGCTTGCCGTCCTCGAACTCGCAGATCGCCACACCGTTATCGACATCGCCGAATTCACGCAGCCCTTCATGCATCGCGGCAACACCCGCGGCGAACACGCGTTTGGCGCGCGGCCGACCCAGCAGCCACCGCGCCACATCGATATCGTGCACGGTGCAATCGAGAAAAATCCCACCGGAGGTCGCCGCAAAGCGCACGAAAAACCCATCGCTATCGTTCTGATCCGCCGTCTGCGATCGCACAAGAAACGGTCGGCCGATCTTGCCCGCTTCGATCTTGCCGAACGCGTCCTTATAACTCGGATCGAAGCGCCGCATGAAGCCAATGGTGGCCTGCAAATGCGGATAGCGCGCGGCCTCGGCCAGCACCCTCTCACACTCCGCGAGATCCAGCGACAAAGGTTTCTCGCAAAACACATGCTTGCCGGCCTGCAATGCGTCGACGATCTGCTGCGCGTGCAATGAAGACGGCGTGACAAGCCAGACCGCATCCACCTCGCGATCAGCCAGCAGCTCCGCGTAATCCTCGTACAACCGCGGCGCGGGCAACGCTTCACGCGCCCACGCCCGCTCCTCCTCCACCGGACTGCAGGCCGCCACGAGCGACGCGCCCGGCACGCGATACGCCAGATTCTCCGCGTGCCGTTTGCCGAGACGCCCGAGGCCGACTACGCCCACACGAACCCGCGCCGCGGCGGCCGTCATCACGAGGCCTCGCCTAGTTTGACCGCGCGGCCCTCCCGCCACGACCGCGTCGCGGCGTCGGCGAGTTCGAGCGCTTTCAACCCGTCGTCGACGGTGGTGCGCACCGGCTTGCCATGTGTCACCGCATCGAAAAAATGCGCGATTTCATGCGCGTAAGCCGCGCGGTAACGTTCCAGGAAAAACGCCTCCGGCACGTCGCTCGACACTTCGGTTTTCGAATACGCCGTGACTTCCGTGGGCCGCACATTACCCGCCTGCAGCATGCCGGTGCTGCCCAGCACTTCAAAGCGCTGGTCGTAGCCATACGCGGCGCGGCGCGCTGTATTGATCTGGCACAGGCGGCCCCGCTTCGTGCGGATCGTCACCGCGGTCGAATCGATATCGCCTGCCTCCGCGATCGCGGGGTCGCTCAGACAACTGCCGGTAGCGTGCAGCGTGTCGGCCTCGTCGTCGAGAATCCAGCGAAAAATGTCGAAGTCGTGAATCAGCATGTCCTTGAAAATGCCGCCGGAATGCTTGATGTACTCCACTGGCGGCGCCCCCGGATCGCGGCTCGTCACCACCAGCATTTCCGGCGTGCCGATCTCACCGGCATCGAGCCGCGCTTTCAATGCCGAGAACGTCGGATCGAAGCGGCGCTGAAAACCGATCATGCACACCACGCCCGCACGCTCCACCGCATCCGCACAAGCCCGCGCACGCTCCAGCGTCAGATCGACCGGCTTCTCGCAGAACACGTGCTTCTTCTGCGCGGCGGATTGCATGATCAGCTCCGCATGCGTGTCCGTGCTCGAACAGATCACCGTCGCGCCGATCGAGGCATCGCCCATCGCGCCGTCGATATCCGCGACCTGCGCGCCGTGCTCCGCAGCGAGCGCCGCAGCGGCCTCGCGATTCACGTCGACCACATACTTGAGCCGCACGCCCGGCTGCCGCGCGAGATTCGCCGCATGAATCTTGCCGATGCGCCCCGCGCCGAAAACCGCCACGTCGATCGTCTTTGCCGCCTGATTTGCCCCATCAGTCATCGTATCCTCCAGTGTCTTTGGATTCTTCAACATTCAATTCGAGCTTGTACGCGAGCGCGATGAACAACGCCTGGCACAAACAGATCGTGCTGGTCAGCGAGCGGAACGCGAACGCGCTGCCCTCTTTCACATACAGTTGCGTGCTGGCATAACGCGCGAGCGGAGATAGTTGGCTATCCGTAATAACCAGCGTTTTGGCCTGGTGATGATGCGCGACCCGCAAGCAGTACTGCGTCTCTTTGCCGTAGGGCGCGAAGCTGATGGCGATCACCACGTCGCCCTTTTTCACACTACGAATCTGTTCGCGGTACATGCCGCCGAAACCGGACACCAGGTGCACGCGCTTGGGCGTGTGCTGTAGCGCGTAGACGATATAGCTCGCCACCGGAAACGAGCGCCGCACGCCGATCACGTAAATGTTGTCGGCCTGCTGCAGCATCTTCACCGCGGCGTCGAACTCCTTGTCGTCGAGCCCCGCTTCGAGTTCTTCCAGACCGCCGCGCGAAGCCGCGATGAATTCGCGCGCCACCGAGCCGCCGGACAGCGCGCCCGGCTTCTCGTCGATCAGCTTGCGAATGCGCTGCTGATAACTCGGCGACGAACTGCCCTGCCCTGTGTATGCCTGCCGAAAAACCGCCTGCAGATCAGAGAAGCCGGAAAAGCCGAAGCGCTGCGCAAAACGCACCACGGCGGACGGATGCACGCCGCAACTCGCGGCGATGTCGCTGGTGCGATCCACCATCACGCTGGAGCGGTGCTGCTCGATATAGGTCGCGACATTTTTCAACTGACGCGGCAACGCGTCGTAGTTTTCCGCGATGCGCTGCATCAATTCTTCGACGCTGGGCAATTCCTCGGTGCTCTCTTCCGCCATAGCTCTCTCTCGCGTGCTTTATTGCAGTGCCGCAGACGCTCCGAACGCCCGTCGCACGGCCTCCTGACGCTGCCGATTATAGGCAGGCGCCATGTCAAATGGAACGTATTTTCTATTTTTATTTGTAATGAAATTTTCATTGCAACGCCTTGGAAGATCGCCTAATCTTGGTCGTGAGCGATGGTGCTTTGGTGGAAACACCCGGGTTGGCCAGACGCTCCCTTCAAAAACGACATACCGAGAAAGGTGGAGACAATGAGACTTTGCAAGGGCAAGGCTACGCTCAGGATTCTGGTGACGGCATTGACGTTGGCGACGGGATTCGGCGCGGCCTCGGCCGCCCGCGCGGCAGACGCTCACTTCGTGCTGATCAGCCACGCGCCGGATTCGGATTCGTGGTGGAACACCATCAAGAACGCCATCAAACAGGCCGACGAGGACTTCAACGTCGAGACCGACTACCGCAACCCGCCGAACGGCGACATCGCCGACATGGCGCGTCTGGTCGAACAGGCCGCCGCGCGCAACTACGACGGCGTGATCGTCACCATCGCCGATTTCGACGTGCTGAAAAGCTCGATCAACAAGGTGACCGCGAAGAAGATTCCGCTCGTCACGATCAATTCCGGCACGGAGGAACAGAGCGCGCAGCTCGGCGCGATCATGCATGTGGGTCAACCCGAATATGTCGCGGGCAGAGCGGCCGGCGAGAAAGCCAAGGCCGCGGGCGTGAAGTCGTTCCTGTGCGTGAACCACATCGCCACCAATACGGTGTCATTCGACCGTTGCCGTGGTTTCGCCGAAGCGCTCGGCGTCGACTACAAGAGTTCGACGATCGACTCCGGCCAGGATCCGACCGAAATTCAGTCGAAGGTCAGCGCGTATCTGCGCAACCACCCGAACACCGGCGCGATCCTGACACTCGGACCGACCCCGGCTTCGGCCACGCTGAAAGCGGTCACGCAAATGGGTCTCGCGGGCAAGATCTACTTCTGCACGTTCGACTTCTCCGACGACATCGCCAAGGCAATCCAGAACGGCACGATCCAGTTCGCCATTGACCAGCAACCGTACCTGCAAGGCTATATCCCCGTGGCCGTGCTGGCGATCGTGAAGAAAGAGCACACCACCGATCCCGCGAAGATCCGCCAGATTCTCGAGGCGAATCCGAAGTTCAAGGAACGGCTGGCCACTTACGGCCTCGCGCCGTCCTATGGGCCGAAGAACATTCGCTCGGGCCCGGGTTTCATCACCAAGGAAAACCTCGACAAGGTTATCAAGTACGCAGGTCAGTACCGCTGATTCTTTACTCTAGCTAGTCACGCGCACGGCGGGCACCGCTTCGATTCCGGGCGGGCCGCCCGCCGCCACCGCGCATTTCACCGGCTGTCGTTCTCGCAACGCATCCTCGCGCGCGAGCCGGACACAGCCGGGCTCCAAGGAGACATCATGGGTGTAGCCGGCAAACACTTCCCACCGCACGTCAAGACGAATTCCGGCGAGGCAGCGCCCGCGCTGCCCGATTCGGATGAACGGCTGCGCAAGGAATCCCGATTCGGCCATGTGCTGAACCGCCCCGAATTCGCCGCGATTTCCGGCGCGGTGCTGGTGTTTCTCGTTTTCGCGCTGACGGCCGGCAACTCCGGCATGTTCAATCTCGACGGCGTGATGAACTGGTCGCAGGTATCGGCGTATCTCGGCATTCTCGCCGTGGGCGCGTGTCTGCTGATGATCGCCGGCGAGTTCGATCTGTCTATCGGCTCGATGATCGGTTTCGCCGGCATGATGGTCGCGATTCCCTCGGTCTATTTTCACTGGCCGATTTCTCTCGCGATTCTCTTTGCGTTCGCCGGCTCCATGCTGCTCGGCGCGCTGAACGGCTATCTGGTGATGCGTACGCGCCTGCCCTCGTTCATCGTCACGCTCGCGTTTCTGTTCATCTTGCGCGGCCTCACGCTCGCGCTCTCGATCATGTTCGCGGACCGCACGATCGTCTCCGGCGTCGGCGACCTCGCGCAGCAGGACTGGCTCGCGAATACGCTGTTTCACGGCGTCGCGCTGAACGGTCTCTTCACGATGCTCGCGCGTCACGGCATCGGCACCATGCTCGATAACGGGCACGCGCTCGTGCCGGGCATTCCCAAGGTGATTCTGTGGTGGCTCGGACTCGCCGCGATCTGCGCATTCGTGCTGGCGAAAACGCGGGCCGGCAACTGGATTCTCGCCGTCGGTGGCGATGCCAACGCGGCCAAGAACGTCGGCGTGCCGGTGCGTCGCGTGAAGATTTCGCTGTTCGTGCTGACCGCGTTCTGCTCGTGCCTGTTCGCGGTGCTGCAAGTGTGCGACATCGGCTCGGCCGCGGCCGACCGCGGCCTGCAAAAGGAATTCGAAGCGATCATCGCCGCGGTGATCGGCGGCACCTTGCTGACGGGTGGTTACGGTTCGGTGATCGGCGCGTGTTTCGGCGCGTTGATCTTCGGCGTCGTGCAGATCGGCATTACCTACACGAACGTCAGTTCCGACTGGTTCCGCGTGTTCCTCGGCGTGATGCTGCTGATCGCCGTGCTGTTCAATCACTATGTGCGCCGCCGCGTCGCGCAATCGTAACGAGGAGACGACCATGTCCGATACGAATACCGCAGGGAACGGCGTGAACGGCTCGAACACCAACGCGAGCGCCCCGCAAGAAGACGTCATCCTCGCTCTCGAGAACGTCAACAAATACTTCGGCAAGGTAATTGCGCTAAGTGGCGTGACCTTGCGTCTGAGACGCGGCGAAGTGCATTGCCTGCTCGGCGACAACGGCGCGGGCAAGTCGACGCTGATCAAGACCCTTGCCGGCGTGCATCAACCCTCTTCCGGTCAGTATCTGGTGGACCGCAAACCGGTGCTGTTCGAGTCGCCGAAAGACGCGCTCGATCTCGGCATCGCCACCGTGTATCAGGATCTTGCACTGGTGCCGCTGCTCTCCGTGGCGCGCAACTTCTTCATGGGACGCGAGCCGCAAAAGAAGCTGTTCGGCTTCCTGAGCGTGATGGACCTCGAAACCAGCGCCACCACCGCGCGCGACAAGCTCGCCGAAATGGGCATCAACGTGCGCGACGCGCATCAGCCGATCGGCACCATGTCCGGCGGCGAGAAGCAATGTCTGGCGATTGCGCGGGCGATTCACTTCGGCGCACGCGTGCTGATTCTCGACGAACCGACTGCCGCGCTCGGCGTCAAGCAGAGCTTCAACGTGCTGAAGCTGATTCACAAGGCGCGCGCCAAAGGCATCTCGGTGATCTTCATCACGCACAACGTGCACCACGCGTATCCGATCGGCGATTCGTTCACGGTGCTCAATCGCGGCAAATCGCTTGGCACCTTCACCAAGGAAACCATCAGCAAGGACGAGGTGCTCGACATGATGGCCGGCGGCGCCGAGATGCAGAAGATGATCGGCGAACTCGAAGGCGCGACGATCTGATTCATTCGCGCGGCGGCCGGGCGTCGATGCGCCGCCGCCGCGCCCAGCTATTCAGGAAACTTCATGAATCACTCCAGCACATCCAGCGGGACCACGTCCGCTTCGGCGCCCGCCGGCAGCCGATTCGCACCGGGCCGCAGCCGCGACATCGTCTGCCTCGGCCGCCTCGCCGTCGATCTGTACGCGCAGCAGGTCGGCGCGCGGCTCGAAGACGTGTCGAGCTTCGCGAAGTATCTCGGCGGGTCGTCGGCGAATATCGCGTTCGGCTGCGCGCGGCTCGGCCTCGCGTCGTCGATGCTGGCGCGCGTCGGCAACGATCACATGGGCCGCTTTCTCACCGAGACGCTCACTAAAGAGGGCTGCGACGTCAGCCACGTGCGCATCGATCAGGAACGCCTCACCGCCCTCGTGCTGCTAGGCCTGAAAGACCGCGATACTTTTCCGCTGATCTTCTATCGCGAGAACTGCGCGGATATGGCGGTCGATGAAGCGGATTTCGACGAGGCCTTCATTGCGTCGTCGAAAGCGCTGCTGATCACCGGCACGCACTTTTCCACTGAACAGGTAAACCGCACGAGCCGCCGCGCGCTGGATTACGCGCGCCGCAACCAGGTGCGCACCGTGCTCGATATCGACTATCGACCGGTGCTGTGGGGTCTCACTGGCAAAGCGGACGGCGAAACGCGCTTCGTCGCGAGCGAAGGCGTCACCGCGCATTTGCAGCGCATTCTGCCGCTGTTCGATCTGGTGATCGGCACGGAAGAGGAATTCCGCATTGCCGGCGGCAAGACCGAACTGGTCGACGCGCTCGCCATGGTGCGCACCGTCACGCCGGCCACGCTGGTGCTCAAGCGCGGACCGCTGGGCTGCCAGATCATCGACGGCCAGGTGCCCGCCTCGCTCGACGACGTGCCGATTCACGGCGGCGTGGAAGTCGAAGTGCTGAACGTGCTCGGCGCGGGCGATGCGTTCGCCTCGGGCTTTCTCTCAGGATGGCTGCGCGATCAACCGCTCGAAGCGTGCGCGCGCGCCGCGAACGCGAGCGGCGCGCTGGTCGTCTCGCGTCACGGCTGCGCGCCGGCCATGCCGACGCCCGCCGAACTCGACTACTTCCTGCGCGAAGCGAAAGCCGATCCGCAGCGCATGCGCCGCCCGGATCGCGACGCGACGCTCGCGCGTTTGCATCGTGTCTCGCCGGCCCGCAAACAATGGGACGAAGTACTCGGCTTTGCCTTCGACCATCGCAACCAGTTCTTCGAACTCGCACAGCAAACCGGTGCCGACGAAGCGCGCATCGCGCGTCTGAAGGGCTTGTTTGTCGAAGCCGTCGCGCAGACTGAAAGCGCGTTGGGTTTGCAGAACCGCATCGGCGTGCTGATCGACGACCGGTACGGCCAGGACGCGCTGAACGCGGCCACCGGGCGCGGCTGGTGGATTGGCCGGCCGGTTGAACTGCCGGGCTCCGTGCCGCTCGTGTTCGATCATGGCCGTTCGATCGGCACCACGCTGATCCCGTGGCCGCAGGAGCATATCGTCAAGTGCCTCGTGCAGTTCCATCCGGACGAACCCATCGAGCAACGCCTCGAACAGGAAGCGCAACTGCGCGCGCTCTACGACGCGACACAAGCGAGCGGCCATGAATTGCTGCTTGAAGTGATTCCGCCGAAACACGCGCATCTGCCGCAGGCGCCGGACACCGTGTATCGCGCGTTGAAGCGCCTGTACAACATCGGCATCTATCCCGAGTGGTGGAAACTCGAACCGATGGACGCCGCGCAATGGCGCAACGTCGACGCGCTGATCGCCGAGCGCGACCCTTATTGCCGGGGCGTGGTGCTGCTCGGTTTGTCGGCGGCCGTCGAGCAACTGGACGAAGGCTTCCGCGCGGCGGCGCAATCGGCGACGTGCCGCGGCTTCACGGTCGGGCGCACGATCTTCCACGAGCCAAGTCATGCATGGCTCGCCGGAGAAATCGGCGACGACGAGTTGATCGCCCGCGTGCGCCGCACCTTCGAAACACTGATCGCTTCGTGGCGTGCAACCCGTGGCGCGAGCGCCGCGCCAGCCGGCGCGCCGAACCATGTCCATCAGGAGCAAGCCGCATGAATCAGCGCGTATTGCATCACGACGCCGCGTCTGCCAACGACGCCAGCCACGCTCGCACGGGCACGGGCGGCACGGTGCGCCTGACGACCGCGCAGGCGCTGGTGCGCTATCTCGCCGCGCAACGCGTCGCGACCGAGGACGGCGAGAGCACCGAGCCGCTATTCGGCGGCGTGTTCGCGATCTTCGGCCACGGCAACGTCGCTGGGATGGGCGAGGCGCTCTATCAGCATCGCGAAGAGTTGCCCACCCTGCGCGCCCACAACGAACAGGCGATGGCGCACAGTGCTATCGCCTATGCAAAGGCGCATTTTCGCCGCCGCATGATGGCCGTCACGACGTCGATCGGACCGGGCGCCACCAACCTCGTGACCGCAGCGGCGCTCGCTCATGTGAACCGGTTGCCGGTGCTGCTGTTGCCCGGCGACATCTTCGTCTCGCGCGCGCCCGATCCCGTGTTGCAGCAGCTCGAAGACTTCCATGACGGCGGCGTCTCCGCCAACGACGCGCTCAAACCGGTGTCGCGTTACTTCGACCGCATCATGCATCCGGCGCAATTGCTCAATGCGCTGCCGCGCGCCGTGCGCGTGCTGACCGATGCCGCGTTGTGCGGTCCCGTCACGCTCGCGTTGCCGCAAGACGTGCAGGCGCAGGCCTGGGACTTCCCCGTCGACTTCTTCAAGCCGCGCGTCGTCACATTTCATTCGCCCGCGCCGCGCGTGGACGACATCGAGGCCGCTATCGCGCGTCTGCGCCATGCGAAGCGGCCGTTGATCGTCGCGGGCGGCGGCGTGCTCTACGGCCGCGCCACCGATGCGCTGCACCGTTTCTCGACCACGCACGGTATTCCGGTTGCGGAAACGCAGGCCGGCAAAGGCGCGCTTGCCTGGAACGATCCGTTGAACACGGGCGCGCTCGGCGTGACCGGCTCGCCCGCCGCGAACGCGCTCGCGCACGACGCCGACTGCGTGCTGGCCATCGGCACCCGCCTGCAGGACTTCACGACCGGCTCGAACACCTTGTTCACGCAAGCGGACGTGATCGCGATCAACGCCAATGCCTTCGACGGTCTCAAGCATCGCGCGCTGGTGGTCGAAGCCGACGCGCGTCTCGCGCTCGACGCGCTCGCCGAACCCCTGCAAGGCTGGCACGCGGACCGCACGTGGACTGCGCGCGCGCACAAACTCGCGGCGAGCTGGCGCGACACGGTGAGCACGCTCACGCATGCGCCACAACGCGACACCGTGCTGCCATACGAGGGCGATGTGATCGGCGCCGTGCAGCGTTCAAGCACCGGTTCGCCTGCGAACGACATCGTCGTCTGCGCGGCCGGCACGCTGCCCGCCGAATTGCACAAGCTGTGGCGCGCCGGCAAACCGGGCGCGTACCACGTCGAGTACGGCTATTCGTGCATGGGCTACGAGATTGCCGGCGGACTCGGCGTGAAGCTCGCGCGGCCCGCGCGTGAAGTAATCGTGATGGTCGGCGACGGCAGCTATCTGATGATGAACAGTGAGATCGCCACCTCGGTGATGATCGGCGCGAAGCTGATCGTCGTGGTGCTCGACAATCGCGGCTATGGCTGCATCAACCGCTTGCAGCAGGCGTGCGGCGGTGCGCCGTTCAACAACCTGCTTGAAAACTGCGTGCAAGGGCCGCTCGGCGCGCCGAAGATCGATTTCGCCGCGCATGCGCGTGCCCTCGGCGCGCAGGCCGAACATGTCGCGAATATCGCGGAACTCGAGACTGCTCTGGAACGCGCTCGCGCAGCAGATCGCACTTACGTCATCAGCATCGATACCGATGCCGCCCGCACCACCGACGACGGCGGCTGGTGGTGGGAAGTCGCGGTGCCGGAAGTGTCGTCGCGCCCCGCTGTGCGCGACGCGCGTGCAAAATACGAAACGCAACTCGCGGCACGCGCCGAACCGACTGGTTCCGCACAAAACATCGCCCCCACCGACAACGAATGAGGACGCCCGCATGACTGCTTTCGACGTACGTATCGGCATCAATCCGTTATCGTGGATGAACGACGATCTGCCTTCGCTCGGCGGCGAGACGCCGCTCGAGGTGGCGCTGACGGAAGGCCGCGAGATCGGCTATCAAGGCTTCGAACTCGGCAACAAGTTTCCGCGCGAACCCCAGGCATTGAAGACGCTGCTCGCGCAATACGATCTCGCGCTGGTCTCCGGCTGGTATTCCGGACGCCTCGCGCGACGCAGCGTGGAAGAGGAAATCGCTTCAGTCGGCCCGCATCTCGAGTTGCTCGCGCAAAACGGCGCGACGGCGATGGTGTACGGCGAGGTTGCCGATTCGATTCAGGGCGCGTCGCAGCCGCTGTATCAACGCCCGCGTTTTTTCAGCGACGCGCAATGGGCCGAGTATGCGGCACGCGTCGACGAATTCGCGCGTTATACGTTAAGCCGCGGCGTGCGGCTCGCCTATCATCATCATATGGGCGCTTATGTCGAGACACCCACCGACGTGGATCAACTGATGGCGCGCACCAGCGACGCCGTCGGCCTGCTGTTCGACGCGGGACACATCACGTTTGCCGGCGGCGATCCGCTCGCCGTGCTCGACAAACATATCGGGCGCGTTTGCCACGTGCATTGCAAGGACGTGCGCCCCGCCGTGATGAAGCTCGCGCGCAATCGCAACTGGAGTTTTCTCGACGCGGTCATCGCCGGCGCCTTCACGGTGCCGGGCGACGGCGCGGTAAATTTCCCCGCGATCATCGAGCGCTTGAAGCGGCACGGTTATTGCGGCTGGCTGGTGGTGGAAGCCGAACAGGATCCGGTCGTGGCGCCGTCGTTCGAGTATGCGCAGAAAGGCTACAAGACATTACGCGTGCTGGTCGATGCGCCGCTCGGCGCCGCCGGCGGCACTGAGCAGGAGGCAGCATGAGTTTATTGGTGAAGGCGCAGCGCGAAGGCCAGACAATCGCGCGAGTAACACCGGAGTCGGCGTGCTGGCGGTACGTCGGGTTTGCCGCTTACCGGCTGGGCGCGAGCGAAGTCGTGCACGTATTCGAACCGTCGCGCGAAGTGTGCATTGTCGTGCTCACGGGTGCAGTCGATATCGAAACCGCGGACACTCAATGGAGTTCGCTGGGCTCGCGCGACAGCGTGTTCGAAGACGCCGCGCCGTATGCGGTGTATCTGCCGCCGAACGTGCGGGCGACGGTTCGCGCTTGCCGCGACGCCGAAATCGGCGTGGCGAGCGCACCGGCCAAAGGCGAATTCCCGGCGAGGTTGATCGAACCCGGTTCGATGAAGCGCTCGACACGCGGCAAAGGGCTGAATACGCGATATGTATGCGATATTCTTCCGCAGACCGAGCCCGCGGAGTCTCTGTTGGTGGTGGAAGTCAGGACGCCTGGCGGACACGCTTCGAGCTACCCGCCGCACAAGCACGACACGGACAACGTCCCGCACGAGAGTTCGCTCGAGGAGACCTACTATCACCGGCTCGATCCGCCGCAAGGGTTCGCGTTTCAACGCGTATACACCGATATGCGCGACATCGACGAGTCGATGGCCGTCGAGAATCACGACGTCGTGATGGTGCCACGTGGCTATCATCCGGTGATCGTGCCGTACGGGTACGACTCGTATTATCTGAACGTGATGGCGGGTGGACAGCGGGTCTGGCATTTCCGCAATGATCCGGCGCACGAGTGGATCATCAATAAGGACGCTTGATGTTGCGACCCGCGCGGCGCTTTCGAAAACGCCGCGCAGGCTTCGCAAAAACTCAGGCTACTTTCTGACGGCCAGATCGACATCCAGGCCGCCGTCCTCGCCCATCTTTACCGTTCCCTTCGACACGTCCTTGCGATAACCGTACAAATCGAACTTCATCACGCCGGGGTTCGAAGTGTCCTTGATGAACGTGCGCGTATTGGTCACCAGCGAGTTGAACATCTTGACGTCCCCGGACTCGATCCAGACGAAGCTCTTGCCCGCGCCCGCAGGCGGCTTCGCTGCAGCGACGTTGCCGTCGCGCTTGAACTTCAGCACGAGACCCTCGTCAGTGACCGCCGCGCTCGCGAGACGCCCTTGCAAAACCGGCGGCGGAAACACCGTGTACTGATCGAACACCAGCTCATTGCCCTTGAGCGCCACGCCCTTGCGCGTGAACGGCGTGAGCGAAGCGAGCGGAATATCTAGCGCGCGTAACAGCCCGGCCTGCGGCACACCCAGCACTTTCACCGACGTCGGTTCATACACGAGATGCCGCTCATCTTTGGCGACGATCGTGCCGCTCATCGTGGTCGGCAGCCACAAGCCGGGAAAGTGATTCCACAACTTGATGCCGCCCGTGACTTCCAACTTGCCGTCCACCGGCTTCAATTGCAGGTCGTTGAGCGAGCGCGGCTCGTAGTCGAGCAGATAGTCGTTGAAGAGCGCCGCCATCGCGGACCAGGGCTCCACGACTTCGCCGCCGATGATGCGGATATCGTACTGCTCAGGATCGTCCAGATCGACCGGTTGCCCCGGTTTTTTCGGCACCATCTGCGCGTCCAGCGAGCGCACGTGAAAACCGATGCGCCCCGCCACGTAGAAGTCGACGTTCTCGACGTGAATCAACGGCGCGGGTCCGGACGAGCGACGCTCGTCGCTTAGCGCCGAACGCGGTGTCGCCATGCTTTGCCCGGAAAACGCCGCGCGCGTGCCGACCGGAATCGCGCGCGCCACCGAGGCGGTTCGCACTGTCTGCGGCACGTGTTGCCACACGAGACGCGCCTGCGCGAGCGAGGCCTGCTGCGCGTGAATGAAGCTGTCGTTAAAGCGCGCACTCGCGCTGCCTGTTTGTATCGGCGTGTCTTTGTCCGCGCCGGCTAGCGTCGTATATGACGGCAGATGAACGTCCAGCGCGCCCGCTTCATCGAAGGTGAAATAGCCGGCCGCCATCTGCTCGCGGTAGTGATACAGGTCCAGCACGAACGGCGCTTTGCCGTCGATCGGCGTGAGCGCCATGTCGATGTTCATCGGCATCGAACGCATGAATTTGACGTCGCCGCCCTGCACCAGCATGCCGCGCGCGGGCATCGTCGCGGGCCAGACGATGTTCGGCACAGTACGGTCGTCGAGTCTGAAGCGTACGCCAGCGGCGCTCGTCTCGATCTGCGTGATCGTCATCTTCAATGCAGGCGGCGGTGTCAGCCTGGCCACCTGCATCACAACGTCGTCGCCGTCCAGACGCGCGATCGGCGTGTCCACTTTCAGCAGGTCGGCCATCTTCACGTGCGCCGCCTGCATCAGCTTGTCGGCGCCGACGCCGGCCACTTCGACATGGTCCGCATGAAAGACGAGTTCGTCGGCGTTGCGCATCGACAGCGATCCAATGAGCACGATCGGCACCCACGTCTCGCGATGCATCTCGCCGGTAATGCGCAGGTTGCCACCGTCCTGCGGCACGACGCGCATATTGCGCAGCGGCGAGCCCTGATACTGGAACAGGTAACGGTTGAAGATTGCCGTGAGCTTCGCACTGTCGAGCGTGACCTCGCCGCGGTGGACGTTGATCGTCACGCTGGTCGGGTCGTCGAACACGATCGGCTGGCCGCGACGCGCCGGACTCAATGTCGCCGCCATGTCGTGAATCATGAAGCCGATCTCGCCAGTCACGCGGAAGTCGACGTCGCGCGCGAACATCAGCGAACCGTCGATGCCGGAATCTCGCAGCGTCAGCGGACGGACGCGCTTTTCGGCCATGCCGCTCGCCGACGGCACGCGCGCGGCGACGCTTTGCTCCGCGGCGAGTTGTTTGGCCTTGGCGAGTTCGAGTGTGGGACGCGTCGACGAAGCGGGTTGCGCGGCGAGCGCGGCGTCCGACGATGTGGCGGCGTTCGCGCGACTGTCGGTGGCGCTGGCCTTGTTGCCCTCCGCGGTGGCTGTCGTGTTCGCGGGGTTTGACGGCGTGGACGATGCATCGCCGGTTGTCGAACTCGCGTCGGCGCAGGCGCACATCAGCAGTGCGGCCGTCAACAGCGCAGCGCCCGCGCAGATCGGCGAATGCCAGGCGTGCTTCAGCTTCCGATCTTGCAGCGAGTGCGTTTTCGCTTTGTTTGCCGACGCCTCACACAATGCGCGCCTCTGTCTCATGATGTCTCCTCCTGAAGCCGCGGCGCGTCTTTCGCGCGCCCGGCACGACATGGTTCGTCGCGCATACGATGGCTTTAAACAGCAAGCCGTCGTCACGCGCCTTTTACCCGATTGTCTTTATTTGTCAGCGCGCTGCCGACAAGATTTCTGGAGGACGCTCACCAAACGATCAAGCGTTTGAATCGCTGCCGCGAGTGAGTGGAAAGCCGCGTGCACGGGGCGTGAGCGGCGTGTCGACAAATGGGATTCAAACGCCATGATTGGGGCGATTTGGGCGCAGTGCACGGAACACGCGATTCGTCCCACGCGTGAGAGATTCACCAAACAGCAAATCGATCACCAAGCCGCCATGTCGCACCGCAATAGAACGCCGTGGTTCGCTCAACCAACGCCGAGCCATTCCCGCATCACGTCGGTCCGCTGCAAGAACGACGCGAGCGCACCATCGAACACGATTTCGCCGTGCCCCATCACGGCAACGCGGCTGGCGATGTCCTGCGCAATCACGAGACGCTGCTCGATCAGCAGCATGGCCACGCCGCGATCGCGCAGCGTCCGCAAGCATCGGGCGACCTGCTCCATCACCAGACTCGCGAGCCCCTCGCCGGGTTCGTCGATGACGAGCAGATCGGGGTCGCCGAGCAGCGCGCGGGCGAGCGTCAGCATCTGCTGCTCGCCGCCCGACAGCGCGCCCGCACGCATGCGCTTTCGTTCGCGCAGCACGGGAAAAAGCGCGTAGGCGTCGTCGATGGTGAAGCGCGGCGCGCGGCCGCGGTCCTGAGGCGCGACACCGAGTTGCAGATTCTCGTGCACGCTCAGCGTAGGAAAAACGTCACGATGTTCAGGCACGTAGCCGAGCCCGAGACGCGCGATCTCAAAGGTCCGCAGACCGCCGAGCGCGCGGCCCGCGAAACGCAACTCGCCTTCGCTGCGCACGAGGCCCATGATCGCGCGCGCGAGCGTCGAGCGGCCCGAACCGTTACGGCCGACCAGCGCCAGCACTTCGCCGGGCTCGATGCTCAGCGTGACGCCGTGCAACGCCTGGCTCGCGCCGTACCACGCGTTCAGCGCGCGAATCTCGAGCAAGGCGCTCATGAGCCGAACCCTTCGCCGAGGTACGCAGCACGCACCGCCGCGTTTGCGCGGATCGCCGCCGGCGTGCCGCTCGCGATGATGCGACCTTGCACGAGCACCGAAATGCGATCGGCGATCGCGAAGACCGCGTCCATGTCGTGCTCGACCATCAGCAGCGTGCGGCCCGCCGTGGTCTCGCGAATCAGTTCGATGGCGCGCGCCGCTTCCGCGCGATTCATGCCGGCCGTCGGCTCGTCGAGCAGCAAGGTATGCGCGCCACCCGCGAGCGCGATGCCGAGATCGAGCGCGCGCTGCTCGGCATAGCTGAGCGTACCGGCCTCAACGTGACGGCGCTCGCTCAAGCCGACTGCTTCGAGCACTTGTGAGGCGCGCGCGTCGACCGTGCGCGAGCCGCTGAAACGCTGCCACCAGCGCGTGCGGTCACGCTCCGCCAGCATTGCCGCGCAGCGCAGGTTGTCGAACACGCTGAGGCGCATGAACACGCTGGTGCTCTGGAAGCTGCGCGCCAGCCCACGACGCGTGATCGCGGCCGGCGCGAGGCGCGTGATCTCGGCACCGAACAGGTCGATGCGCCCCGCGTTCGGCCGCGCGCCACCGGCGATCAGATTGAAGAGCGTCGACTTGCCCGCGCCGTTCGGACCGATCAGCGCGTGACGCTCGCCCGGTTGAATCGCAAGATCGACGCCGCGCAGAATCTGCGTGGAGCCGAAGCGTTTTTCGATGCCGTAGAGCGCGAGCGCGGGGATCATTGCGAGGCTCCGGCGGTGTGCGTCGTGTTCGAGCGCATGGCTGTGAGAAGCGCTTGCGCGCGAATTGCGAAATGCGCGGACAGTCCTCCCAGCGCGGCCAACACAAAGACTGTGGCGCCTAAGTAAAGCGGAGACGCATTGATCCACGACGGCATACCGGGGACGTTGAAAACCTCGCCATCCTCCGCGCCGAATTGCGCCGCGTAGGCCCATTGCACGGCGAGCACGGTGGCCACGGTCCAGAGCAATGCGGCAGCCGTGCCCCACAAATATACCGCGCGGCATCGGCGCCAGCCGTGCGCGGCCACACGCGCCACAAAACGCTGCATGAAGCCCGCCAATCCATCCGGTGAAATCACCACGACCACGATGAAGAACAGCCCCAGATAAAACAGCCACGCCCGCGTCACGCTAGCCACCACAACGCTGAAAAACGTCAGCACGACCGCACCCGCGACCGGCCCGAAAAACGCCGTCGTCCCGCCGATCACCGTGGCGATCAGCACCGCGCCCGAGCGCATCATGCCGACGCTTTCGGTTGATACCAGTTCCACATTGATCAGCGCCAACGTCCCCGCGATACCCGCGAAAAACGCCGACATCACCACTACGCCATAGCGAATGCGACGCGGGTAACAACCGATCGCTGCGGCCCGCACCGGGTTGTCGCGCACGGCGTTGGCAAGGCGCATGAAAGGCGTACGCGAAAGCGCGAACATCGCCGCGCACGCGAGCAGGCACCACCCGGCGATCAGCGCATAAGCCTCGCGCGCCGGGCCGAAGGTCCAGCTTGCCAGCAACGGTCCGCTCGCGCGATCGATCGCCACGCCCGCCTCGCCGCCGAACCAGTCAGGCAGCGTCCACGCGGCGGCCGCCACGAGTTCGCCGAGACCGAGCGTGATCATCGCGAAGGCCGTGCCGGCGCGCCGCGTCGAGATGAAACCGAACAGCACGCCGCACAGCGCGCCGCCGATCCCGCCGACCAGCGGCAGCATCACGAGCGGCACGCCGATCCGGTTGAACACCTGCGCGGCCACCAGCGCGCCGAGGCCGGAGTAAGCGGCATGACCGAACGACAGCAGCCCCGTCTCGCCGAGGAGCAGGTTGTATGAAAGCGCGAACACGATCATCGTCGCGGTCTGCGCGAGATAGGCGAGCAACCAGCTTTGCGGCCAGATGAACGGCGGCACGGTGAGCAACAGGATGAGCGCAAGCCACGGCGCAAGCATGCGCCACAGCGCGCGCGGCGCGGTCACGGACCGCGCTGACGATTCGGTGGCCTCACGCATGATCGTCGCGCCGCCCGAAAAGCCCGCGCGGGCGCAGCGCCAGCATCGCCACCAGCAGCAGATAGGGAATCAGCGGCGCGAGTTGCGCGAGCGTCAGCGCGTCCCATTCGGCGGGGAGCGTGGCGTCGAAGATCGACAGCACGTCGCCCAGCGACACGTTGCTCGCCACCGCCAGCGTCTGCACGCAACCGACCAGCAGCGACGCCGCCAGCGCTCCAGTCAGCGAACCCAGCCCGCCGATCACGACCACCACGAACACGATCGAGCCGAGCGACTCCGCCATCCCCGGTTCGATCACGAAGAGCGGCGCGCCGATCACGCCGGCCAGCGCGGCGAGCGCCGTGCCGGCCGCGAACACACCGGTGAACACGCGCGGCACGTTGTGGCCGAGCGCTTCGACGGCGCTCGCATGCGTAAGCGCGGCGCGCACGATCAAACCCGCCTTCGACACGCGCAACACCGCGAACAACACGGCCAGCATGGCGAGCGACACCGCCATCATGAACGCGCGGTAGCGCGCGAAGGCCGCGCCATAGACGGTGAAGAGCGGCCCGTCGAGCACGGCGGGCACAGTCGCGGACAGCGGGCTCAAGCCCCAACCGAGCTTGACCAGTTCGCCGAGCAGATACGCGGCGCCGAACGTCAGCAGCAACTCGGCAAGATGGCCGTGCCCACGCACGCGCCTCAACAGCCACCGCTCCAGGGCCGCACCGATCAGTCCGACGACAAGTGGCGCCACGACCAGCGCGCTCCAGAATCCCGCGCGCGCCGCCACCGAAAACCCGATGTAAGCACCGAGCATGTAGAAGCTCGCGTGCGCGAAATTCAGCACGCCGAGCATGCTGAAAATCAGCGTCAGGCCCGCCGACAGCATGAACAGCAGCAGGCCGTAACTGACGCCGTTCAGCAGGTTGATGACGAACGACTGCACGCGCCTAGTCCGGCTGTTCCGCGACGCTCAGCGGGTCGAGCGCCGCGCGCAATTCGGCGGGCAAATTCACCGGGCGCCTTGTGACACGATTCACATACACATGCACGAAGTGTCCTTGCGCGGCGGGTTGATCGTCGCCTTCCTTGAAGAGACCGACCTGATAGCGCACGCTCGACGTGCCGAGCCGTATGACGCGCAGGCCCGCGTCGATCCGGTCGGGAAACACCAGCGGCGCGAAGTAGTTGCAATGCGTCTCGACCACGAGGCCGATCGTCTCGCCCTGCTCGAAATCGAGCACGCCGGTGCGGATCAGATACTCGTTCACCACGGTGTCGAAGTAGCTGTAGTAGACGACGTTGTTCACGTGACCGTAGACGTCGTTATCCATCCAGCGGGTGGGGATCGTCAGGAAATGCCGGTAGGCGCTGCGTGGGGCGGATGCGGGTTTGTTCATGCTGGCGTGGTTGTCTCGGGCGTTATCGTGAACGTTGTGCGGCCGTTGGTTTCGTCGAAGCGACTCGGTCAGCATGCGGCGCGAGCGCCTTCGCTAGCGGCGCATGGTCAGACAGGAAATATAAGCTATGCGGTGCTCCTCACTGAGCGGGAGTCCATCGCACGGCTCAGCGACATGTTTGTCGGCCGGCTCACTGCCCCGGTCTTTCGACAAACTCGAACGGCAGGCCACGCCGCCGCATCCATTCGCCGAGCGCCTGGCCGGTGCCCGCGCGCCATGGCCGCAACTTGGCCGGCTCGACCAGCCGGTACTCCAGCAATTCCGGCGACAACGCAATCGTGCCGTACGCCTTCACGTGATACGCGATGATCAGTTCGTTCTTGCGGATGAATTCGTACACGCCGACCAACTCGACCGTCTCCGCGTGCAACGAGGTTTCCTCGAGCACTTCACGGGCAATGCCCTCTTCCGGCGTCTCGCCGTTTTCGAGGAAGCCCGTGATCAGAGCGAACATGCCCTCCGCCCAAGCGGCATTGCGCGCCAGCAGAATCTTGCCTTCGTACTCGACGATCGCCGCCACCACCGGCAGCGGGTTGTTCCAGTGGACGTAACCGCACGTCGGATCCGCGCAGGTCTGGCGGATGCGGCCGCCTTCATGTTCGGCGTCGGCGCGCTCGGTCAAAAGCGTGGCGCAGCGTGGGCAAAATCGGTATTCGGTCATGGCGAAGGGGACGTCCCGTTTGTCTTGTGTGATGGCTTGCAGCTTGTGGGTGTGACGCTCGGTTTGCGGTTGCCGTTCTGCTCGGGGCACGCAATGGTGCTCGGACTCGCGCTCTGGCCGGTGTGTGAGATCGTGCTCAGGTTCATGCTCCGGCCGGTGTGCGGGTTGGCGCTCGGGTTAGCGCGCGATCTCGACGCGATCACGGCCCGGCGCTTCAGCGCCCTGGGTCGAACACGGCCTCACGCCGCGCACAACTCGCGCACCTCGGCGGCGAACCGCTCAACCGTTTCCGGCTGCGTGTCCCACGCGCACATCAGCCGGCATCCGCCCGCGCCGATGAATTCGTAAAACTTCCAGCCGCGCGCGCGCATGGCTTTGGCGGCTGGCGCGGGCAATTGCGCAAAGACCGCGTTCGATTCCCCGGGAAACATGATGCTCACGCCCGGAATTTCCTGCAACCGCGTTTGCAGCAGCTGCGCCATCGCGTTCGCGTGACGCGCGTTGCGCAACCACACGTCGTTATCGAGCAAACCGAGCCACGGCGCGGAAATGAAGCGCATCTTCGAGGCCAGTTGGCCGGCCTGCTTCAGGCGGTAGGCGAAATCGTCGGCGAGCGCGCGATCGAAGAACACAACCGCTTCACCGACCGGCAAGCCGTTCTTGGTGCCGCCGAAGCACAGCACGTCGACACCCGCGCGCCACGTGATCTCCGACGGATGCACGTCCAGCGCGGCGACCGCATTGGCGAAACGCGCGCCGTCCATATGGACTTTCAGATGACGTCGTTTGGCGATCGCCGCGATCGCCCGCACTTCCTCGACGCTGTAGACCGTGCCGACTTCGGTCGATTGGGTCAGCGTGACGACTTTCGGCTTCGGATAGTGGATATCGGCGCGGCGCGTGACCACCGCCTCGATTGCATCCGGCGTGAGCTTGCCGCCGATGCCCGGCGCCGTCAGCAGCTTCGAGCCGTTCGAGAAGAATTCCGGTCCGCCGCATTCATCGGTTTCGATGTGCGCGAGTTCGTGGCAGATCACCGAGTGATACGACTGGCACAGCGACGCGAGCGCCAGCGAATTGGCCGCCGTGCCGTTGAACACGAAGAACACTTCACAGTCGGTCTGGAACAGTTCGCGTAGACGGTCGCACACCTGGTTGGTCCAGGAATCGTCGCCGTAGGCCGGCTCGTGGCCGCTGTTGTTGGCGGCGATCAGCGCGTCGAGCGCCTCGGGACAGATGCCGGCGTAGTTGTCGGACGCGAAATGTTGCATGGCTGGCGGCGCGTCCGGGGATGGGCGCGCTGGGATGACGGGAAAGCGCTCATTTTAGTGCGGTCGCCGGTTATTTGTTTTTCGGGCCGCGACACCTTTGTCGATGCGCGCTCAGTTGCAGCCGCAATCGGGCATGCGGCCCCGGCCACGCGGCATGCGCGCGACGACGATCAGCCCGGCCGCGCCCAGCAGCAACGCGCCCGCGGCCAGCCACAACGCCGGCGAAAACGAGCCGGTCTGCTCGGCGATCGGCGCGGCAACGAGTGGGCCGACGATCTGACCGACGCCATAGGCCGCCGTCGCGTAGCCCATCAGACCGGCCGCGTCGTCGCCACGCAGACGCCGGGCCTCGCGCATCGCGAACAGGGTGATCGCGGTGAACGGCAAGCCGATCAGGATGCTGCCGAATGAGAAGCCGCCCGCCGTCGGCCAGACGATGCCGAGGGCGATGCCACACGCCTGCAGGACATAGCAGCCGGCGAGCAGCGTGCGGTTGTCCCAATGCACCGGCAAACGCGCCGCCACCAGTGCGCCGACGATCAGCGCCGCGCCGAACATCGGCCAGAACAGGTCGGGCCATGATGAGCCGGGCAATGCGTGACGTGCGATGACGGGCAGGAACGTCGCGGTGATGATGTAGCCGAAGCCGGGGACGCCGTAGAGAAGGATGAGCCAGAGGGCGTCGGCGTGGTGGGGGGCGAAATGGTGGCCGGCGCGGGTCGAGGTGGGTTGGCTGGCGGGGTGTTGGATTGGTGCGGCTTGGGTTGCTGCGCTTTGGGTTGCTGCGCTTTGGGTTGCTGCGCTTTGGTTTGCTGCGCCCCGAGTTTCAGCGCCTTGGAATTCAGCGCCGAAGGTTCCGGCGCCTTGAGCCACTGCGTGTTGAGTTCCAACACCTTGGAATTGAGCGCCACAGGTTCCAACGCCGTCGGTTCCCGCGCGTTGAGCTGCGGCGCGTTCCGTCGCGCCGAACTGGTCGGCGACACGTTGGCTCGTCAGGCCAACACTCGTCTGATCACCGCTGCCAGAACCGACCATGCGCGCGCGCCGACTTTTTTCTCCACTGCCGGACGCCGCACCAAACACCGGCCAAACCACTACCGCCAGAATCGCGGCAATTAGCCCGAACCCAAGCCACCCCACGGTGGCCCCATACCCACCCGCCACGCTGACCAGCAGGCCCGTGCCGACGATGCCCACGCCGGGTCCCGTGTAAATCACCCCACCCCACCCATGCGCACCGAGCTCGGCGAGCCGCCGCAAGCCCCACTGGGACGCGAATACGAACGTCCAGGCGCTAACCGCACCCGCGATGAACCGTACCGCCGCCCATATCCAGAACAGGCTCGTCACGCCCATCATCAGCGTCAGCAGCACCGTCGCGGCGAGCCCCGCGCGCACCATGCGTGCCGGCTCGATCCGCAGCGCCGCGCACGTGACCGCGCCGACGAAATACCCCGCGTAATTGAACGACGCCAGCCAGCCGCCATGCTGAATATTGAGCTGCGGCTGACCGAACGCGCTGCCGTGAAGCATCAGCGGCAACAGCGGCGTGAATGCAAACCGCCCGATACCCAGGGCAACGGCCAGCGTCACCATGCAGGCAAGCGCCGCGCGGCGGGCAGCGTGGCGTCCAGCGAAGCTGCCGTGCGCGGTGGAGGCGAGGTCGTTCATAAGCTGGCGGCAATACGTGCAGTCAAGGAATCAGATGGCTTATATCCATAGTAGCTTGACCTTTCAATCACGAAAAATGAATAATTCGGATATCACCCATCGCCTAGAGAGAATCATGGATCTGGCCGCTTTGACCATTTTTCGCGCCGTCGTGCGGGAAAACGGCGTGACGCGCGCCGCTGCCAAGCTCAACCGCGTGCAATCGAACGTCACCACGCGCATCAAGCAGCTTGAAGAACAACTGGGCACCGACCTCTTCATCCGCGACGGCCGCCGTCTCGTGCTGACACCCGCCGGCGAGACGCTGTTGCCCTACGCCGAACGCCTGCTCGCGCTCGCCGACGAGGCGCGGCACGCGGTGCGCGAGGACCGTCCGAGCGGGCGGCTGCGTTTGGGCACGATGGAAAGCGTCGCCGCAACGCGTCTTCCCGCACTGCTCGCGCGTTATCACCAGCAGTGGCCCGCCGTCGCGCTGGAACTCGAGATCGGCACGACCGGCAAGCTGATCGAGCGAGTGCGTGAATTCGAAGTGGATGCCGCGTTGGTGGCGACGCCGTTGGACCGGGCTGCGCTCGGCGAATTATTCGAGTCGGTGCCGGTGTTCAGGGAAGAACTGGTGATGCTGACGCCGCGCGGGCATCGGCCGATTCGCGACGTTCGGGACATTGCGCTGTCGACGCTGATCGCGTTCGAGCGTGGCTGTGCTTACCGGTCTTATATCGAGAAGTGGTATCTGGAGCACGGCGTGAGGCCAGCGCGCGTGCTGGAGCTGGGCTCCTACCACGCGATCGTGGCTTGCGTGGCCGCTGGCGCGGGGGTGGCGGTGGCGCCACGTTCGGTGCTGAATTTGCAGACCGATGCCAGCAATATCGCGGTGCACGAGCTGCCCGATATCGGAGTGATCGAGACGCTGCTCGTGTGGCGACGCGGGCATTTTTCGTCCGCGCTGAATGCGTTGAAGCAGGCGCTGGTGATGCGGCAGGATGCCGTGGTTTCGCCCGAGGCCGCGACGGCTGCGGAAGGGGCGTCCTGATTTTTTGACTGCACGGGCGCGGTGTGGCGCGGCTCCACGCCAATCCCCGAACCCTCGTGCCAGATCCTCAAAAAAACTTAGGCCACGCGACACGCCCAACCTCCCGGCGCCCCGCGTGGCCCAATCACATCAGAATCAAAGCTGGCCTTCGACCCAACCCTTGACGCCAGCCAGTGCCGCCGGCAGATTCGCCGGCTCGGTGCCGCCAGCCTGCGCCATGTCCGGACGGCCGCCGCCCTTGCCGCCGACTTGCTGCGCCACGAAATTGACCAGCTCGCCCGCCTTGACCTTCTTGCTGGCGTCCGCCGTGACGCCGGCGATCAGGCTCACCTTGCCGCCTTCGACCGACGCCAGCACGATTGCCGCGCTCTTCAGCTTGTCCTTCAGCTTGTCGACGGTTTCGCGCAGCGTCTTGACGTCCGCGCCTTCGAGCGTGGCTGCCAGCACATGCACGCCGCCGACTTCGATAGCCTGACCGGCCAGCTCGTCGCCTTGGCTCGACGCCATCTTCGACTTCAGCGCGCTCAGTTCCTTCTCCAGCGACTTCACCTGATCCTGCACCTGCGTGATCCGCTGCGTCAGTTCCGACGGTTGCGCCTTCAACACAGCCGCGGCCGCATTGATGCGCGCGTCGAGGTCCTGCACGAAGCGCACGGCGTTGTCGCCCGTAATCGCTTCCACACGACGGATGCCCGCCGCCACGCCGCCTTCCATGACGATCTTGAAGAAGCCGATGTCGCCGGTGCGATGCACGTGCGTGCCGCCGCACAATTCACGCGAGAAGCCCAGGTCGAGCACGCGCACTTCGTCGCCGTACTTTTCGCCGAACAGCGCCATCGCGCCGCCCTTCACCGCTTCGTCGAACGGCATGACGCGCACGATGCCAGGCGCGTTCGCCAGTACTTCGGCGTTGACGATTTCCTCGACACGGCGGATTTGCTCGTCCGTCATCGGCGCGTTGTGCGCGAAGTCGAAACGGGTCTTGTCCGCGTCGACGAGCGAACCCTTCTGCTGCACGTGCGAACCCAGCACTTCGCGCAGCGCCTTGTGCATCAGATGCGTGGCCGAGTGGTTGCGGGCCGTGCGGGCGCGGCGCACCGCGTCGATTTCCGCCTTGACGACGTCGCCCACCTTCAGCGTGCCCTGCTCGAGCGTGCCGTGATGACCGACCACGTCGGCCTGCACCTTCAGCGTATCGCTCACCGCGAAGCGCAGACTCGCGTTGGCCAGCACGCCCTGGTCGCCGACCTGGCCGCCCGACTCCGCGTAGAACGGCGTGTGGTCCAGCACGACGACAGCCTGCTGGCCTTGGCTGACTTGCTGCACCGAGGCGCCGTCCACATACAACGCGACGACCTTCGCGTCGTCGAAGACGATTTCTTCGTAACCGTGGAACGTGGTCTTCGCGCCCGAGTATTCAAGGCCTTGCGCCATCTTGAACTTGCCCGCCGCGCGAGCCTGTTCGCGCTGACGCGCCATGGCTTCGTCGAAGGCGGCTTCGTCGACCGTTATTTCGCGCTCGCGGCACACGTCCGCCGTCAGATCCAGCGGGAATCCATACGTGTCGTGTAGCTTGAATGCGAGTTCGCCGTCGAGCGTCTTGCCGCCCTTGGCTTCGAGGTCGGCCAGCGCGCCCTCGAGAATCGACATGCCATGCTCGATGGTCTCGAAGAAGCGCTCCTCTTCCTGACGCAGCACGTCGGTCACGCGTTGTTCGGCTTCCTTCAGTTCCGGGTACGCGCCGCCCATCTGCGCGACGAGGTCCGCCACCATGCGATGGAAGAACGAACCCTTCTTGCCCAGCTTGTAGCCATGACGGATCGCACGGCGCACGATCCGGCGCAGCACGTAGCCGCGGCCTTCGTTGCCCGGAATCACACCGTCGACGATCAGGAACGAGCACGCGCGGATGTGGTCGGCGATCACCTTCAGCGAGTTGTTGGTCAGATCGCTCACGCCGGTTTCGCGGCCCGCGGCCTTGATGAGCGCCTGGAACAGATCGATCTCGTAGTTGCTGTGCACGTGCTGCAGAACCGCGGCAATACGCTCGAGACCCATGCCCGTGTCGACGCACTGCTTGGGCAGCGGCGTCATATTGCCTTGGGCGTCGCGGCTGAATTGCATGAACACGAGATTCCAGATCTCGATGTAGCGGTCGCCGTCTTCCTCTGCCGACCCCGGCGGCCCGCCCCAGACCTCCGGGCCGTGGTCGTAGAAAATTTCCGAGCACGGGCCGCACGGCCCGACGTCGGCCATCTGCCAGAAGTTGTCCGACGCGTAGCGCGCGCCCTTGTTGTCGCCGATGCGGATAATGCGCTCGACCGGCACGCCGACTTCCTTCGCCCAGATGTCGTGCGCTTCGTCGTCTTCGTGATAGACGGTGACCCACAGCTTGTCTTTGGGCAACTGGTACACGCCCGTCAGCAGTTCCCACGCGTAGTGGATCGCGTCGCGCTTGAAATAGTCGCCGAACGAGAAGTTGCCCAGCATTTCGAAGAACGTGTGGTGACGCGCGGTGTAGCCGACGTTTTCCAGATCGTTATGCTTGCCGCCGGCGCGCACGCTGCGCTGCGCGGTCGTGGCGCGCGAATACGGGCGCGATTCCGCGCCGAGGAACACATCTTTGAACTGCACCATTCCCGAATTGGTAAAGAGCAGTGTCGGGTCGTTGCCGGGCACAAGGCTCGACGAGCGAACGATCGTATGGCCCTTCGATTCGAAGAACTTGAGGAATTTCTCGCGGATTTCGGCGGCTTTCATAGCGGGCGGGGGACGGTCCTGGCTGTTACCGGCGGCATCGTGGGATGCGCCAACTGTTTGTTTCTTAAACGACTGATTATACGGGATCGGCGCCCGTGCGCGGCAGCGCGACCCGCATGGTTGGCCGTTCGGCCAGGTTTGAGCGGGCGGCGTGGGACATGGCGGGACTTTGCGGGACGCGTCATTCGTCCTATGCCGTTCGGCCGACTGCGCCTGCGCGCTGGAATCGCTTAAGATTGCCTCCATTCGCGGCGCCTTGCGCGTCGCCTGGCTAATCGCAACTACGTGCATGGGACCAGAGCGCGCTGCGTGGAACTGGAGTAAGTGCTGAAGCACTGACTCCGGATCGACATAAGCGCTAAAGCGCTAACTCTGGTCGACACAGGAGACATTGACAAATATGGGCGCTCTCAGTCATATCCGCGTGCTGGATCTCACACGCGTGCTCGCCGGACCCTGGTGTGCGCAGACTCTCGCCGATTTCGGCGCCGACGTAATCAAGATCGAACGCCCCGAAGTCGGCGACGACACCCGCCACTGGGGGCCGCCGTACCTCAAGACGCCTGACGGCGAAGACACGCGCGAGGCCGCGTATTACCTCGCGGCGAACCGCAACAAGCGCTCGGTCACCGTCGACATCGCCTCGCCCGAAGGCCAGCGGATCATCCGCGAGCTGGCCGCGCAGAGCGACGTGGTGCTGGAGAACTACAAGGTCGGCCAGTTGAAGAAGTATGGTCTGGACTACGCGTCACTCAAGGAAGTGAAGCCCGACCTCATCTACTGCTCGGTGACAGGCTTCGGGCAGACCGGGCCGTATGCGCAGCGCGCCGGGTACGACTTCATCGTGCAAGGCATCGGCGGCTTCATGAGCATTACCGGCGAACGCGACGGCCAGCCGGGCGGCGGCCCGCAGAAGGCCGGCGTCGCGATCGCCGACCTCATGACCGGCATGTACGCGACCATTGCCGTGCTCACCGCCCTCACCCACCGTGACCGGACGGGCGAAGGCCAGTACATCGACATGGCGCTGCTCGACGTGCAGGTGGCGATGCTCGCCAACATGAATTCGAACTACCTGGCAAGCGGCCAGCCGCCGCTGCGCTGGGGCAATGCGCATCCGAACATCGTGCCGTACCAGACCTTCCAGACGAGCGACGGCTGGATCATCGTCGCGGTCGGCAACGACGGGCAGTTCCGCAAGTTCGTCGAAGCGGGCGGCCAGCCGGAACTGGCGGAAGACGAGCGCTTCGCCACCAACCCGGCGCGCGTGCGCAACCGCGAGATCCTCGTGCCGATTCTCGCGGACATGGTCCGCCTGCAAGGCAAGCAGCAATGGATCGCCGCGCTCGAAGCCGCTGGTGTGCCATGTGGGCCCATCAACGATCTTGGCGAGGTGTTCGAGAATGAGCAGGTGGTGGCGCGCGGGCTACAGGTGGATCTGCCGCATCCGTCGGGCGGCACGGTCAAGCTGGTGCGCAATCCGATCAATATGACCGGCACGCCGCCTGAAGCGCTTGCGCATCCGCCCACGCTCGGGGAGCACACGGAGGGCATCTTGCGTGACGTGCTCGGCTATGACGAAGCGAGGATCGCGGCGTTGCGGCGGCAGTCGGTGATTTGAATCCGGCGGGGGCGCGGTGGTCGCGTTCAGCGCGGGCGTTGCTCAGCGACAGTTTGACGCGCCGTAGAACGACTCCAGCCACTCGCGCCCTTCGTCCCAATCGCCGAGCCCGCTGTCCGCGTTGATATGGCCGCGCGGTCCGATGTCGATCCAGCGGCTGCCCCACGCGTTCGCACAGGTCCGTGAAAACGGCACGCCGCCGTAGGGATCATCGCTGCTGGCCACGACAATGGACGGAAATGGCAGCTGCGTGAGCGGCACAGGCGCAAACCCGCTCGCTTCCTGTGGAAAATGCGCCTCCGCAGGATCGGGCAGTGCGACCAGCAACGCGCCCGCCACCTTTGCAAGCTGCACGGCGCTTGCATATTGCGACGCCCAGAAAGCCGTGGTCAGGCAGCCAAGGCTATGCGCGGCGACCACCACGGGCGCATCGGCGGCGGCCACGGCGGCATCGAGCGTGCGGCACCAGGCGTCACGCGCAGGGTGGTCCCAGTCCGGCATCTGCACGCGGACGAACGCCCGATCAAGTGCTTCCCAGCGCGTCTGCCAGTGGCCCGCGCCGGAGTTTTGGTAGCCCGGCAGCACCAGCGTGCTGGATTGTTTTCGTACGCTCATCGCGTTCCCCGTCGTTGATTGTTATTCGCAGTTTATTGTTTTTGCCGATGGTTTTTACCCGCGCCGCCGTGAGTCCGCATCAGCGCTTCAATGCATCACGCGTCCCACGCCCACGCCGCGTGGATCCGCCGCCGGTTCAGGCGACGTGCCCTCGATGCGGATCAGCTGCACGTCGCCGTTGAACGACTGCCCCTCGAGCGTGTAGCCCTTGGCTTGCAGCTGCTCGGCCAGTTCACCCGTGACCGGACGATACGGCTCGAAATAGATCGTCTTCTGCGGCAGCAACTGATGGTGGAAACGCATGGCGGCGAGCGCGTCGGTGGGCGACATGTTGAAGTCGTACAGATCGGTCATCACCTGGAAAATCGACGTCAGGATGCGCGAGCCGCCGGGCGTGCCGATCACGAGCGACACCTTGTTGTCCTTCAGCAGAATGGTCGGCGTCATCGACGACAGCGGGCGGCGTCCGGGCGCCACCGTATTGAGCTCGGCGCTGCTTGCGCTCGCCGGCTTGGTGACGAAATCATCCATCGCGTCGTTCAGCAAAAACCCGCCGCCGTCCACCACCACGCCCGAACCGAAGTCTCCGTTGAGCGTGTAGGTGTTCGACACGGCATTGCCCCACTTGTCGACCACCGAGAAATGCGTGGTTTGCGCTTTCTCCGGCGCCGCGTCGCCGAGGCCCGGCTTCACCGGCGCCGCGCCTGGCACTTCGTCGGGTTTGACTTCGTCGGCGCGCTGCGCGAGGTAGGCGTCGTCGATCAGTTTGCCGACCGGCAGCTTGTTCGCATCCGGATCGCCAAGATATTGCTGTCGATCAGCGAACACGCGGTCTTCGATCTGCGCGATCAAATGGATGTACGGCACGGAGTTCAGTTCGAGGCCGTCGAACGCCGGCTTCAAATCGGCTTTCATCTTCAGCATCTGGATCAGCCCGACCCCGCCCGAGCTCGGCGGCGGCGCCGTGACGACCTGATAGCCGTTCCACTCGGCGGTAAGCGGCTGACGCCACACGGCCTTGTATTGAATCAGATCCTGCTTGGTGACCAGACCGTGCCCGTACATCTGCTGGGCGATCAGATCCGCGGTACGGCCCTCGTAGAACTCGCGCCCACCGTCGCTCGCAATGCGCGACAACGTCTGCGCAAGTTCCGGCTGGCGATAGGTCACGCCCGCCTTCAGATTGGAGAAGTAGGCGTCAAAGTTGGTCTTGCCGGCGAAGCTCTTTGCCGCCACGTCGTGGCGTTGCTGCAACCACGGTTCGACCTGGAAACCGTCGGTGGCATAGCGGATCGCGGGCGCGAGCACCTGCTTCCACTTCAGTTTGCCGAAACGCTGCTGCGCCTCCCACATGCCCTCGACCGTGCCCGGCACGCCCACCGCGCGATGCCCGACGGCGCTCATGCCCGGCAGCAGGTTGCCCTTGTCGTCGAGATACATCTCGCGAGTCGCCTGTTGTGGCGCGCGCTCGCGATAGTCGAGAAAGTACGGCTTGCCGTCCATGAACACGGTCATGAATCCGCCGCCGCCCAGGTTGCCCGCATCCGGCGCGGTCACGGCAAGAGTGAAGGCGATGGCGACGGCGGCATCCACCGCGTTGCCGCCGGCGGCGAAGATCTGTTGCGCCGTGTCCGCGCTGTAGCGGTCCGGCACGGCCACCGCCGATGCGTCGAACACGGCCTTCGGCGGCGGCGTTTTCGCCAGCGCGGGCATGGGCGCGACGACGCCGCCGGTGAACGCGGCGAGCATGGCGGATACCGTCAGGATCCGGGCCATGGAAAGAGAGGTGAAAGGCGCGCGAGGCGCGCCGTGCGTCGGGACAGACATCCGAGAAACTCCGGCAACGAAGGGCGCCATGGTGCACGAACGGCAGGAATTCGTGCAAGGCGACAAAGGGCGGTGCGGCCTGCGTGGACGGCTGCGACGAGTGCACGCGCTGCGCGTCGTGGCGCAAGCTGCACTGCCCCGGGAAATTATCGGGCGACGGGCATGTGACGCGCGGCGAGACGGCCGATGCGCCGCCCCATGCGCGGTGATTTCTCGCTCGATGCGGGTTCATGTTCCGCGATAGACGGCCTGGCGCTGCGCGGCACGCCTGAAGGCGGGCGCATACGGCCCATTGCAGCGTCCGGAAACCCCGCGCGGATATGCCACGCAGCCCTCGCGGACGAACCCGCGCCGCTCGCATCCTAAGTCGCCGGCGGGAGTGTGAACAAACCGTTTTACCTCCTGTTACAGCGCCGGCCTGCCCCCCGAATTGCCGTCAAAACCGCTCAAACGTTGGCTGCACGCCGCACTCGCCTGCCGCGACGGGACGCGTCAGGTAGAATTGTCGGATAAGAGGACGCATTGCGCGCCCCCGACAGACTCTCACCTTCTCGCATGAATACCGAACGCAACGACGCGCCAGCGGCATCCAATTTCATCCGCAACATCATTGACGACGACAACCGTACCGGCAAGTGGGGCCAGCGCGTCGAAACGCGCTTTCCACCCGAGCCGAACGGCTATCTGCATATCGGTCACGCCAAGAGCATCTGCCTGAACTTCGGCGTGGCGCGCAGCTACGGCGGCGTGTGCCATCTGCGCTTTGACGACACCAACCCGGAAAAGGAAAGCGTCGAATACGTCGACTCGATCATCGACGCCGTGCGCTGGCTCGGCTTCGAGTGGGAAAAAGGCGGCAAGGAAGAGCTCTACTACGCGAGCGACTACTACGACAAGCTGTACGAATTCGCCGAACTGCTGATCGAACGCGGCAAGGCCTACGTGGACAGCCAGTCGGCCGAAGAAATGCGCGCGAACCGCGGCTCGGCCACGGAAGTCGGCACGCCGTCGCCCTTCCGCGAGCGGTCGGTGCAGGAGAACCTCGACCTGTTCCGCCGCATGAAGGCCGGCGAGTTCCAGGAAGGCCAGCACGTGCTACGCGCCAAGATCGACATGTCGTCGCCGAACTTCAATATGCGCGATCCGGTGATCTACCGGATCCGCTTCGCGCACCACTACCGTACCGGCGACAAGTGGTGCGTGTATCCGATGTACGACTACACGCACTGCATCTCGGACGCGTTGGAAAACATCACGCATTCGCTGTGCACGCTGGAGTTCGAGGACCATCGTCCGCTGTACGACTGGATTCTGAACGAGCTCGCCGAGGCCGGCATTTTCACCCGCCCGCTGCCGCAACAAATCGAGTTCTCGCGTCTGAACCTGACCTACGCGATCACCAGCAAGCGCAAGCTGCTGCAACTCGTGACCGAAGGCCATGTGGACGGCTGGGACGATCCGCGTATGCCGACCATCGTCGGCGTGCGGCGGCGCGGTTTCACGCCGGAAGCGATCCAGTTGTTCTGCGAGCGCATCGGCGTGACCAAGGTCGATTCGTGGATCGACATGAGCGTGTTCGAAGGCGCGCTGCGCGACGATCTGGACGATAAGGCGCCGCGCACCGCCGCCGTGCTCGATCCGGTCAAGCTGATCATCGACAACTTCCCCGAAGGCGTGACCGAGCCATGCAATGCGCCGGTCCACCCGCATCATCCGGAAATGGGCGTGCGCGAGTTTCCGATTTCGCGCGAACTGTGGATCGAACGCGACGACTACAACGAAACGCCGCCGAAGGGCTATTTCCGCCTGTTCCCGGGCAACAAGGTGCGCCTGCGCTACGGCTACGTGATCGAATGCGTCCGCGCGGACAAGGACGAGAACGGCAAGATCGTCGCCGTCCATTGCAACTACTTCCCGGACAGCAAATCGGGCACCGAAGGCGCGAACAACTACAAGGTCAAGGGCAACATTCACTGGGTCAGCGCGGCAGACGCCTGCCCGGCCGAAGTGCGTATCTACGACCGTCTGTTCAAGGAACCGCAACCGGACGCCGGCGGCCGCGATTTCCTCGACGCGCTGAATCCGGATTCGAAGCGCGTGGTCAACGCCTACCTGGAACCGGGCGCGCGCGAAGCACTGCCGGAACAACGCTATCAGTTCGAGCGTCACGGCTATTTCGTTGCCGACCGCGTCGATTCGAAGCCGGGTAAGCCCGTATTCAATCGCATCGTCAGCCTGCGCGACAGTTGGGGCAAGCCGGCGTAAGCTGGAACGCACCCTCTTGCAGCGCATCTGAAGTTGACCACGGCGTGCGTCTTGAACGAAAGATGCACGCCGTTTTGTTGCATCATGTTTCCATCGACAGTGACGGCGCGGCATCCGCCAACGCCAGTCCGGGAGGTCCGATGAAAGTTGCAGCCCGTCGCAGGGCGAGTACGCGGGGCGTTGCGGGAAGGACGGGGCGCGCCGCGCGTTTCGTCCATGGCGCGCGTTGCGCGCTGATGGCGCTGACCACATTTGGCGCGGCGTCGCTCGCCTGCTCCGCTCAAACGGATGAACTCACCGGCACGCTGAAAAAAATTCACGACGACGGCGTGGTCGTGCTCGGCGTGCGTGAAGCGTCGATTCCTTTCTCCTACTTCGACGGCAAGGGCACGGTCGGCTACTCGCAGACCATCGCGCTGCAGATCGTCGACGAGATCAAGAAGACGTTGGGCATGCCGCAACTGAAGGTGCACGAGATCACCGTGACCTCGTCGAACCGTACGCCGATGCTGCTGAACAACCAGATCGATCTGGAATGCGGCTCGACCACCCACACTGTGGAACGCGAAAACGTGGCCGCGTTCTCGAACAGTTTCTTCCAGTACGCCGTGCGCATGATCGCGCGCAAGAACAGCGGCATCACGGATTTTCCGGACCTCGCCGGCAAAGCGGTCGTGACGACGGCGGGCACCTCGGATGAACGCCTGCTGCGCCGCCTGAATACCGACAAGCACCTGAACATGCGCATCACCAGCGCGCGGGATCATTCCGAGGCCTTTTCCGCGCTCAAGGACGACCACGCGGTGGCCTTCGTGATGGACGAGCCGATCGTGTACGGTTTCAAATCGACCGATCCGCGTCCGGACGATTTCGTGGTGACCGGCACGCCGCTTGGCTATGAAGTCTACGCGTGCATGTTCCGCAAAGGCGATGAACCGTTCCGCACCCTGGTTAATGGGGTGATCACTCGTGGCCAGACTTCCGGCGAAGCGGAGCGTCTGTACAAGCAGTGGTTCACGCAACCCATTCCGCCACGCGGCATCAATCTGAATTTTCCGCTGTCGGAGCAGAACCGCGCGCTGTTCGCACATCCGAACGACCGCGCGCTCGACTGAACGGTCGGACGGTTCACGCAGTCGCCAGACAGCTATAACGACCGATGCAGTTCCGCGAGCGACAGCGTGGTCTGAAAGAGCCGCGTGAGACTGCGGCTCGCATACTTGTCCACTTCGTCGGGCGCGGCCCAGCGGTAGGCATCCATTTCGGGAATCAGCGTGCCGTCGGAGCGGCGCGGAAAGAGCGACGTGCAGGTACACACGCTCAGATCGAGTTCGTCGACGGTGGCACGCGAGCCGAACAGATGCAAGTCCTTGTCGCGACGGTAAACGAATAGGCCGAGGTCCTTCAGACGCGCGGGCTCGATGGCGATACCAGTCTCCTCGACCATCTCGCGCAGCGCCGTGACGTGGGGCGCCTCGCCTTCTTCGCCGTGTCCTTTTGGAATGTCCCAGTGCGACGTTTCGGTAGCGTGCGCGAGCAGTACGCGGCCGTCCGGGTCGAGCAAGACGATGCCGCACGAGATAATCCGTGTGCTCATCGCCGCACCATTTCAAGCAAACGCACAGATCCGCCGACACGCACGCGCACGGCTTCGAGCCGCGCCGGCTGCAAACCGGCGTGCGCCACCACCAAGGCCTGCATGCTCAGTGCTTTTTCTGCAATTGCCAGGTGCCGCTACCCTGCCTGCAGAACTGCGGGCGCAGGTTCATCGATTGCCCCTTGGCGCTCAGCACGACGCCAACGTCGCGGCAGGTGCGATCGCCGTCCTTGGCCGTGCTGGCCATTGTGATCGCAGCGTCGATCTTCACGCTGTTGCCCGTGCCTTCGTTGACCCAGTTCGCGGTTTCGCCGTCCTGCTTGTCATTCAGTGCGGAGAAGACCGCCTTTTTGACGGACTCGATGTCGCGTTGCTTCATGTAGCTGATCGGCGTGTCGTTCAGAAAACCGAGGTTCGCAGCTTGCGCGCCGATCGCACCACCCAGCAACAGGCTACCGGCGGTCAGTTGAGACAGGACACGAGTTCGCATCGACATGAAGAATTCTCCTCGAAAGTGTTCGGCGGTCTCGAGCGCGCATGGCGTCTCGTGATCTGGACCCCAAAAGCATAGCATGTCCCCCTCGAAGGGACCGTGAGAAACGGCCGGGCCGTCGGCCGGAACAGGCCGCAACCAACGGGCACGCGGCGCGCGCAATTTCCTGAAGCATGCGTCGTCGGGCAAAGTAAGCGCCCCTAATTTTAGGACAGGTCCCATTCCTAGCATTAGGACGCTTTCTTAAGATTGATGGGTTGCGCCTCCGCGCCAATCAGACTCTGAAGACGCCCCGCCATGCACACCCTCTCCGCCCTCGAAACCTTTGCTGTCGCACTTGCGCTGCTGTGCGTCGCGCTCGTGCCGTTTGCGATCAGCCGCGATCCCGGACTCGCGCGGCGCGTCGTGCGGATGGACGCGTTGCCTCGCGCTCGCTGGCCCAATCTGCTGACGCGCGTTGGCGTCGCCTGCTTGTTGCTGTCCTTCGCGCTGCTGCTTGTCGGCTGCTATTACATGCTGGCGAGCGCCAACCACTAATCCTGGCCCGAGCGACCGGCTGCGCCAGCAGCCGACGCGTCACCCGCCTCACTTCGCGGCCACCGAATCGCCCGCTCCGCTTCCCGCCTTATATCCGTCCGTCAGCGTATTCAAAAACGCGACCACGTCCTTGATTTCAGCCTCGTCTAGCGCCGGTTTGTCACCCGGCTTGCGGTCGAACGGCGGGTCAGTATTCAGATTGGCCCAGTACTGCTGAGGCAGATCGTCGAACTTCCGCACTTTGCCTTTCGCAACCGGATAGAACTTCTCCGGGTTGGTGTCGCGCTCGGCATAGAAGCGCACCACCTGGTCGAGCGAATGATAGATGCCGTTGTGGAAGAAGCTCTTCTTCAGCGCCACATTGCGCAGCGTCGGCGTGCGGAAGATCCCGCAAAACTCGGCGCGCCCCTTCAGATCGGTGCGCTCCGGGCCGCAGGCGCCGAGGTCGTAGAAATGCGGATCGCGATTCACCGACAGCGCGCGATTGCGCGGCACGCCGATCGCGATCAGACCGAAATCGCTGAACTGCGGCGGCGCGCCGTCCATGGTGCGCTGGCTGATGTGGCAGCTCGCGCAATTGCCCTTTTTCTCGTCGTTGAAAAGTTGCAGGCCGCGCAGTTCGGCTTGCGTCAACTGTGCCTTGCCCGCCAGATACGCGTCGTACTTGCTGGTGTACGGATAGAACGTTTCCGGCGTCTGCTCGAAGGTTTCGAGCGCTTGCAGCACCGCTTTGAAGGCGGCGTCGTCGCTATCGAAAATATGCTCGCCGAAGGCCGCGCGGAAAGCGTCGGCGTAGGGCGCAGCCTTGACCGCCGCAGTGACCTTGGCCGGCGTGCTGCCCATTTCAAACGACGACAGCAGCGGAATGCGCGCCTGGTCGCCACCACGGTCGACGCGGCCATCCCAGGTCAGGCCGCCGGTCGGTCCTGCATCGACGCTTTCGTCGCCTTCGTCATCCGACTCGTGATAGTGCTCGGCGAATGCGGGCACCGATTGCAGATACTTCAGCGTTGGCGCGGCGCGCATGCCGGTGCGATGCATATCGTTGCCGCCGAGTTGCACCGACAACGCATTGGCCGGCGAAAACCCGTGGTCCGGACTGTGGCACGACGCGCAAGCGAGCTTGCCCGAGCCGGAGAGCGACGCGTCGAAAAATAGTTGCTTGCCGAGCGCCGTCATCTGCCGCACGGACTCGTAGACTTGCGCGCGAGACTGGCCCGCTTCATGGGCGGCCACCTGCACGGCCGATGCCGCCACCAGCGCGGACGAAGCCGATACGCCAGCGCCCGTGCTCGCCGCGGCACTCGCGACGGCTGCCGTCCCCGGCGCACCCGCATCGCACGCGGCAAGCGCCAAGGTCATCGCTGTGAGCGCGAACGCCGTCGCTTGCCGCGCGCGCATCGTCGCGAGCCCGGCGCCATGCCGTGCCTCGAACCGAGCCAATATTTTCCGAATCCCCGTCAGACCTGGCCGCATATGAAAGATGTGAGTTTGCGATAGTGAAGTCCGCGAGCGTATTTCATTCCCATGTCTTTTAAATGACATGCAGCCGACGGTATTTGCCAATCAGAAGCGACTCGTAAGCAATTACATCTTTCTGTCAAATTGCCTTGCCAAACTTTCGCCCGCGGTCATCCGTGTAAGGAGTGCAGGTGACCCGTCCCCAACGCGAGAGAGAGAAACCACATCAAATGAACAAGAAACTGATCTGCGCGACGCCTATCGCGATCGCAGCAGCATTGAGCCTGTATGCATGCGGCGGCGATGAAGTCACGCAGCCGGACATCACCTCGATCAAGAATGTCGTGGTGATCTACGCGGAAAACCGCAGCTTCGACAACCTGTACGGCAACTTTCCGGGCGCCAACGGTCTGCAGAACGTGACGGCGGCGAGCGCCACCCAGGTGGACCGCAACGGCACGCCGCTCGCGACGCTGCCGCAAGTGTGGAACGGCCTGACGCAAACCGGCGTGACGCCGGTGGTCACGCAGGCCATGACGGCGAATCTGCCGAACAGCCCGTTCGCCATCGACGACCCGAAGGGTTTCAACACGCCGATCACAGCCACGACGCGCGACCTGTATCACCGCTTCTACGAGAACCAGATGCAGATCAACGGCGGCAAGAACGACAGGTTCGCCGCGTGGGCGGATTCGGGCGGCCTCGTGATGGGCCACTACACGCTCGACGCCGACAAGCTTCCGCTGTGGAAGATCGCCCAGCAGTACACGCTCGCCGACAACTTCTTCATGGGCGCATTCGGCGGTTCGTTCCTGAACCACCAATGGCTGATCTGCGCGTGCACGCCGACCTATCCGAATGCGGATAAGAGCGTGGCGGCCAGTTCGATCTCGTCGGTGGAAAGCGACGGCGTCACGCTGAAGCTCGCGTCCAACTCGCCCGCTTCGGCGTTGAGCGGGCCGCCTAAGTACGTGAACTCGGGCAACCTCACGCCTGACTTCTACGCGATCAACACGATGCAGCCGCCGTATCAGCCGAGCGGCAACAAGGCGGCGACGGGCGGCGACGCGAATTTCGCCGATCCGACCCAGGCCACCACCCTGCCGGCGCAGTCGCAGCAGCACATCGGCGATCTGCTGAACAGCGCGAAGGTTTCGTGGGCATGGTACGGCGGCGCGTGGGGCGCGGCGGTGTCGGCGGCGCAAAACGGCACGTCGAACGTGATTTACGGCGCGAATCTGACGGCGCCGAACTTCCAGCCGCATCATCAGCCGTTCAACTACTTCGCCGACCTCGCACCGGGCACGGCGAACCGTTCGCAGCATCTGCTCGACGGCGGTCTGGCCGGCTCGGAGTTCATCAAGGCGATCGACAACGGCACGCTGCCGCAAGTGTCGTTCTACAAGCCGCAGGGCAACCTGAACGAGCACGCGGGCTACACCGACGTGGCGTCGGGCGACCAGCACATCGCGGACGTGATCTCGCATCTGCAGAAGAGCCCGCAGTGGAACAACATGGTGGTGGTCGTGACATACGACGAAAACGGCGGCTTCTGGGATCACGTGTCGCCGCCGAAGGCCGACCGTTGGGGTCCGGGCACGCGTATTCCGGCGCTGATCATCTCGCCGTACGCGAAGAAGGGTTTTGTCGATCACACGCAGTACGACACCACGTCGATCCTGCGCTTCATCACCCACCGCTTCTCGCTGCCGACGCTGCCGGGTATCGCGGCGCGCGACGCGGCGTTGGTGAGCAACGGCAGCAAGCCGATGGGCGATCTCACGGCCGCGCTGAACATCAAGCCATGAGAGCGAAGGGCGAAAAGCGTTCGATTTCAGGCGGACGACGTTAAGCGGTAAGCAACAGTCCGCCTGAGGGTGAGACTTTGACAGGGCAGCTTCGGCTGCCCTTTTTTATGGCCGTGGCGCGGCCGCGGCGTCCGACGCGTTTTCATGAGCGGCGTATGCTTCGACCCAGGACGCGAGCGTCTCATCGATGGCGGCTCGATACGCTCCACAACACATTGCAGGCTTGCCCACTCATTCAGGAGTTCGACAGCATGACTGAAAAAACCATCAAGGTGCCCGGTCCCGATCATCCGATCACGGTCGAGCCGGCCAAAGCGCGCGTGGTCGTGACCGTCGCCGGCAAGGTGATCGCGGATACCGTGAAGGCACTCGTGCTGCGCGAGGCGTCGTATCCGCCGGTGTATTACATTCCGCGCAACGACGTCGAGATGTCGCTGCTGCAACGCACCGATCACGCGACCTACTGTCCGTACAAGGGCGATTGCGCGTACTACAGCATTCCCTCGGGAGGCGAAAAGACTGTCAACGCAGTGTGGACTTATGAGTCGCCGTATGCGGCGGTGAAGGAGATCGCGCAACATCTGGCGTTCTATCCGAATCGCGTGGACTCGATTGATGTAAAGCCGGCGGAGTGACCATTGCGCGTGGCACGGCGGAGGCAATGCGCGACGCTCGCCGCGTTGTGCGGCGAGCGCGCTCGCAAACATGTGAGAAGTACGGCAGGAGGGACTCGAACCCCCCACCCTCGGCTTAGAAGGCCGATGCTCTATCCAGCTGAGCTACTGCCGTATTGAAGTGAGGCGATGCAACCCTGCACGACGTGCATCGCCCGCAATGAGAACCCGCTTTCGGGCATTGGAACCTGTGCACCTGCAAGCCACAGGGTTCGTCGAATACCGAAATTCTAACTGACCGTGCCGCAGACGGGAAATCCACTCTGGCGCCTGGCAGACAATCCGCGCGCCACACCGGCCGTCGCCAGTCACAAAACAAACGGGCCCGGCGGGTTGAGCCGGGCCCGGATTATAACCGATCGTTCCCTGCCCGCCAGCACGCGCTGACGGACATGGAGAACGCATCAGACCGGTTGTGGATGCAGCATGAACCAGCCGAGGAACACGATCCCCGCGATCACGCAATACACGCCGAACGACGCCAGCCGTCCACGGCCTTCGAAATAGCGCATCAGGAAACGCACGCTGAGATACGCGGCGATCGCGGTCAGCACGCCGCCGAGCAACGCGTCGGCGAGTTGGCCCGGCGCATGGAACAGCTTCGGCAACTCGAGCACGCCGGCCGCGAAGATGATCGGCGTGCCGAGCAGAAATGAAAATTCCGCCGACTTCTCCGCCGTCAGGCCGGCCGCATTGCCGGCGATCATCGTCAGACCGCTGCGCGAGAAACCCGGAATCAACGCGCCGATCTGCGCGAGGCCGACAAAAAACGCCTGACCGAAACTCAGTTTTTCCGGCGCCTGATGCGCGCGCGAACGCTGCAGGCGATCACCGAACCACAGCAGCACGCCGTTGACGATCAGCGCGATCGCGACGATCCGCAAGTCGTGAAAAAGCCGCTCGAGCCGTTTTTCCAGCAGCAGCCCAACCAGACCCGCCGGAATCGTGCCGATGATGAGCGCCCACATCATGTGCGCGTCGTCGTTGCGGCGGCCGCCGAACGAAGCGAAGAACCCGCGCACCAGCGCGCACCAGCGCTTACGGAAGTACCACAGCAGCGCGAGCGCCGTGCCGAGATGCAACGCGACGAGGAACGGCAGCAATTGCGGCGCGTGTTTGTCGATATGCATACCGAACAGTGCGGGCACGAGCAACGTATGGCCGAGGCTGCTCACCGGAAACAGTTCGGTGACGCCTTGCAGCACGCTCAGGAAAATGAGAAACGACAGGTTCACGCGGGGCGTCCTTGTAAGGAAAATGTCGGGGACTGGCGCGCCGGATAAGGAATCCACGGCCGCCTCAAAGCGCACCGATTATGCCTGGCTGCAATGTCAGCGCCAAGCGTTTGGACCGCATTCGGGGAAATATTGTGCGTTGCGTCACAACTCGAAACCGTTGTTACGGCGCAGAAAAAGAAACGGGCCGCCGTGAATGGCCGCCCCGTGGGATCAGCAGATGACGTGAAGCGAACTACGTGGCGCGGCAGAAAAATCATCTACCGGACCGAACGCCCTTTGACGGGCTCAGCAAGACGATGCGGGATACCCGGATCAGCGTTCGAGCTTGTAAAAGAAGTAGACCGTGCTTGCCGCAAACATGCCGAACAAAGTCACAGCCATTGCCATTGCGAGATCCATGCAGCCTCCTGAGGCAGTCTCGCCCGGTCGTCGAGGTTACCGGGCAGTCAGACGAATTATCAGCAAGGATGGCCTTGCGGCGACACCCGCAATTTCCCCAGAAGGGTTTCCCCGTAGCGGAAAGCAGCGCAAAATCATTCTCTCGCGTGGCGCCGCGCGGCAAATTCCGTCGCTCGCATGCCAGGATGGCGCTGCCTCCGGGCTACCTTGCATTTGCCTTCAACCTCTTACTCATCAGTCCATCGACCATGCCCCTCTCCCCGCAACAGGACATTCTCGAGATCGCCCAGGATGCCTCCGTGCTCCGTTTCGCGCCGCAAGCCGGCGGCCGCCTGATGTCGTGGACGATCGACGGCGAAGAAGTTATCCATTGGCCGGAGCATGCCGACTGGAGCCAGCCTGCACGGATTCGCGGCGGCAATCCGTTGCTGTTTCCGTTTCTCGGCCGGCATCGCGTCGACGGCAAGATCGGTTACTGGCGTGACGCAGAAGGCACGGTGCGCGAACTGCCGATGCACGGCTTCGCCCGCGACCTGCCGTTCGAAGCCCACGCCGACGTGCACGGCGCCGGCCTGCGCATGGTCCTGACCGACAGCGAGGCGACCCGCGGCGGCTATCCGTTCGGCTTCCGTTTCGAGGCCGCCTACGACCTCGTGGATGCGCACACGCTCGACGTCACGTTCACCACCACCAATACCCGCGACACGCGCCTGCCTTATTACGCCGGCCATCACTTCTACTTCACGCTGCCGCACACGCAGCGCGGCGAGACTTCGCTGGAGTTGCCGCGCACGCAGCGGTGCTATCAGCAGGAGGACGGCTCGATCAGCGCCGCCGAACCGGGCGAAGCGCGCTACACGCTCGACGAGGCGCGCATCCATGATCGCTTCCATTGCCTCGTCGGCACGCCGGATCAACCGGTGCGGCTCGTCGCGCCGGGTCTCGACCGGCTCATCACGATCGACCTGCAACGGCCGGGCTCGGTGCCCTGGTACGCCGTGACCACGTGGACCGAAGCCGCGGAGTCGGACTTCTACTGCGTCGAACCGTGGCTCGGACTGCCGGACGCGATTCACAACGGCATGGGTCTGCGCTGGCTCGAACCGGGGCAAACCGAGGTCGCCGCGCTGCGTATCAAAGTCGCCAGGCTGGGTTGATTGCAGGGGTTCCCAACCGAGTCGCGCGGTCGGCTTTGAGGTGGGATTTGAAGCGGGGTTTCGCCAAAAATTTCGCTGCATTTCGCCGCAGGCCGCACCGCGCGAGCCTGCCCCGCTGCCCGCTTTTCGCGTGTTGCAGCGCAAAACCGTTAGAATCGAGCGCTTTGTATCCACCTGCCGCGTGATCGGGATCGGCGCGCGGCAGCGCTTTGCGAGGTCCAATGCGTAACACAACAAGAATGATGAAACGGCTCGCCTGCTCGTCGTTGGTGGCACTGCTCGCCGCGTGCGGGTCGGCGCCGGTGGGGCCGGGTTTTTATCGGGTGGAACGGGGCGATACGCTGTCGAAGATCGCGCGCAGTAGCCGGCAATCGGTGCAAAGCATCGTGCGCTGGAACAATCTGACCAACCCGGACAGCATCGAGGTCGGCCAGGTGCTGCGCGTCGCGCCGCCGGGCGGCACGGCTTCGACCAGTGGCGCGGTACGCAGCAGCGGAAGCGGCAGCGCTTCGGCCACGCCGCGTCCGGCGCCCGCCGATAGCGCGCCGGCCGCCGCGCCCGCTTCGACGATCTCGCTGGTATGGCCGGCCGACGGCACGGTCATCCGGCGTTTCGACGGCGGCAATTCGAAGGGCATCGATATTTCGTCGGCAGCGGGCACGCCCGTCATCGCTGCGGCGCCCGGCACGGTGGTGTACGCCGGCAACGGCTTGCGCGGCTACGGCAATCTGCTGATTCTCAAGCACAACGCTGAGTATCTGACCGCCTATGCCCACAACCGCGTGCTGCTGGTGAAGGAAGGCCAGTCGGTCACGCGCGGCGAGAAAATCGCCGAGATGGGCGACACGGATACCGACCGCGTCATGCTGCACTTCGAACTGCGCTATCAGGGCCGTTCAATCGATCCGTCGCGGGCGCTGCCGCCCCGCTAGAGGCCGGCTGAGGCACGGCACTGGCGGCGGCACCGGCTGCCCCGCCGGCGGGCGCCTTCGGTCCACCCTGTGCCGTCCGTGTGCTTTCCCGCCGCTCGCGCCGTCCGTTGTCGGGCACGCGCCCCTGCAACTGCGGTCGAGGGAACCCGGCGTGTTATAAAACGCTCAATCAGGACACGACGTGGCTTCGCGTCACGTCTTCCACCGTCTATCTGTAAGGAATTTGTATGAAGAGCGCATTTGCGTCCGTCGCGACGGCCGCGGCGATCGGTCTCGGCCTGTTGACCCTCGGCAGCCTCGGCGGCTGCTCCAGCACCACCACCATGACCTACCTGCCGAACGGCGACACCGGCTTTGCGATCAACTGCAGCGGCAGCGACGCAAGTTCGAGCTGGGCCGAGTGCTACAAACGCGCGGGCGAAGTCTGCGGCAACTACGGCTACGACGTGGTGTCGAAAGACGTCGACAACGGTGCGACCTCGGGTGGATCGGTCGGCGGTATTTTCGGCGCGAACGTCAAAAACCGGTCGATGGTGGTTCGCTGCAAGCAATAACGACGACGCCACGCGCGCCGTCGCTCGGACTAGCGGCGGCGCCAGCGTCCTGAGCGCGGATCGATGCGCGCGGCGAAGGCGATCAGCACGCCGAGCGCAACCGGGCAGATGCCGAGGAAAATGATTAACGCGCTCATGCTCGGGAAAGGGGAGTAAGTTTTCATCATCCACTGCCCATGTGAATCCGCAGTGACTCGCACGTGACTCGACCATGAGCGCGGCGAAAAAAAAGCCCGGCACGAGGCCGGGCTAACGGGGGTTCGGCGCATATCGGCAAAGGACCGGTTCACCATGCGCCAGAACGAAATCTAACAATCCCCTTTTACAAGCGCAATATATTAATTTCGCGGTCAATGTGATGCGGCGTACCGATTCCGCGTTATGTGAACCGGAAAAGTCGGAAACAAACAGGCTAAATACGCCCACCGCGTTACATTAAACGCTTCAAATGGCGAGACTCGAAACTCAGGCATTGGCCGCCGGACCGCGCAAAGCAGGCATGCGGCTGAAATCGGCCGCAAAAGGCCTGAGGAAAGGCCATTGGCCGATTTCGGCTAAACCATCCAGCATGATTCGGACGGTTTACGTCCTGCGTAGCTTTAGTGCGCCACCGCACTCTTTCGCATTATTAACCGATATTGACCAACTCAATTAAAGCGGTGATTTCTTCACAAGAAAATTCGCGAATAGCGAAAATATTAAAAAGATTCAAAATCCACCGACAAATTGCACCGCTGAAAATCGCGCGGCTTATTGATTCGACCAATCGAATGATAAGCGTCGGCATCCAAACGTTCAAGCTGGCCGAATGGCTAATATCGGCAGCTAACACACGCGCTCACATGACACGCAAACCCAGTTCGGTGACGAGCACGGCCGCCTGGGCATGCGAGATCGTCGCGCCTTTGAAGAGCGCCGCGTCCACGAGCCGCACGCCGCTCAGGTCGGTTTCGCGCAGGTCCGCGCCGTCGAAACGCGCGCCCTTCAGATGGGCGTCCTTCAGGCTGCCGCCGTCGAAGATGGCTTCGCGAAAATCGACACCGGCGAGATCGGCATCGGAAAAATCCAGTTGTTGCAACGTGGCTTTGCGAAACGACAGGCCGCGCAAGTGCGCGCCGACCAGCAGGGTTTCGACGAAGCTCAAACCCAGCGCCGTGCATGCTTCGAAATTGGCGCCGGTCAGCTTGCAGCTATGAAACGACGCCGAAGCCAGCTTGGCGCGCCGCCAACTGGTGTTGTTCAGATCGCTCGACTGAAACGCCGCGTCGACCAGATCGGCTGACGTGAAATCCGCCTCCCGGCCACGGCAACGGACCCAGCGGGTATGCGAGAGCGCCGCGCCGAAAAACGAGGTCTCGACAATCGTGCAGCGATGAAACTCGGCGCCGCGCAGATCGAGTCGCGACAGATCGACGCCTTCGAAATCGCAGTCGGTGAAATGAAGCGGAGTTTTATTGCCGGCAAGGCTCGCCGCGATGAGCCGCTCCACCTCGGCGCGCGTGAGCGCGGCGTCGGTCACGACGTGAGCTTGCGCGCCCGAAGCCGGCGGCGTTGAATCCAGTGACATGAAGGTTCAGAATGAATTTCGAAGGACCCATAGCCTACCGGAACGCGCGCCGCGCTGGCGGCCCGCGCCGATGGTTTATAGTAACGGCCCCGTCAGAACCCGCTTACGATGACTTCCAACGACGCCACCCATAGCCCGCTGTACGCCAAGCTGCTCGCCGAAACCGCCAGGATCGGCTGGCCCGAACTCGAACGCTTCTTCGCACGCGGCATGCTGCTGCGCGTCGCGCGCGACCTCGATCTGGTGAGCGTTGCCGAAGCCATCGCCAGCGACGACGCTACGCAGGTCACGCAATGGCTGTCCTCCGGCCTCGTCGAGCGCGTGCAGGCGGAAACCGCCGCCGATTTCGCCGAGCGCGACCCGGACCTCTGGGCCGTCGTCGTCTCGCCCTGGGTGTGCGTGCAGGAACGCAATTGAGCGAACCCGCGCGCGACGCGGACACGTCGGCAGCGGCACCCGCCGTCCCTGTGCACTGGCACCGCCGGGTGCTGGCGCTGGCGTTTCCCATCGTTCTCGCCAATCTGACACAGCCGATTCTCGGCGCGGTCGACACCGCGGTCGCCGGCCATCTGGACGGCGCTTCATATCTCGGCGGCGTGGCGCTCGGCGGCCTGTTCTTCAACTTCGTGTTCTGGGGCTTCGGCTTCCTGCGCATGGGCACGACGGGTCTGGTCGCGCAATCGCACGGCGCAGACGACCACGCCGAGTTGCGCAACAACGTCGTGCGCGCGCTGTTGCTGGCGGCCGCGATCGGCGCCGTGGTGCTGGCGCTGCAAATGCCGCTGATCGATTACGCATTGCGCGTAATCGGCGGCAGCGACGCGGTGCAACGCAACGCGCGGCTCTACTGTCACGCGCGCATCTGGGCCGCCCCGCTCGCCCTCGGCAATTATGTCGTGCTCGGCTGGCTGCTCGGCACGCAGCAGGTGCGGCTCGCGCTGCTCTCGCAGGTGTTCATCAACAGCGTGAACGTCGTGGCCGTGCTGCTGTATGTGTACGGATTCGAGTGGGGCGTGGCCGGCATCGGCGCGGCCACGGCCACCGCTGATGCGCTCGGCTTCGTGCTCGGCGCCGCCCTGCTATGGCACGGCAGGCCGCGTGGCCTGCCCGCGCTGAACCGAGCCGCCCTGTTCGACGCTGCGGCGATCAAGCGGCTGGTGGTGCTCAATCGCGACATCTTCGTACGGACCTTGTGCCTGCTCTCGTCGTTCGGCTGGTTTGCGCATCTGGGCGCGAAACAAGGCGACGCCACGCTCGCCGCCAACGCGCTGCTGCTCAATTTTCAGACCTTCATGGCCTACGGACTCGACGGCTTCGCGCACGCCGCCGAAGCGCTGGTCGGCGCGGCGATCGGCGCGCGCGACCGCCACGCGTTCACGCAGGCGATCAAGGTGACGGCGTTGTGGTCCACGCTCGGCGCGCTGGGGTTCTCGCTGGTGTATTGGGGCGCGGGCTCCTGGATCGTCGAACGTCTGACGGATCAGGCCGCCGTGCGCGCCACCGCTGAAATGTATCTGCCGTGGGCCGCGCTCTCGCCAGTGGTTTCCGTGTGGGGCTTTCTGCTCGACGGCGTCTTCATTGGCGCGACGCGCACGCGCGAACTCATGATGTCGATGGTGGTGTCGTTCGCGCTGTTCGTGGCGGCGTCGTGGGCCTTGCTGGCGCTGTACGGCAATCACGGCTTGTGGGCCGCGATGCTGCTCTTCATGGCGTTGCGCGGTCTCACGCTCGTGCGCTATATGCCGGGCGTCGTGCGCGGCACGGCGGGGGCGGCGGCTTGAGTGCTTTGGCGTCGCCCATCTCGCATCGCGGCACCCGGTTACGGCTTGAAACAAGCGCACACATATCGCGCGCGACGCTCGCCCTAGAATGATCTCAGCCCGCGCTCTCCGCGCTAAAAGTCTGCGCGGGTCAGAAGCGCCGGCGTGCCCGCGCCGGCGCTTCGCTCAAGCTATTCGTCCCAGTTGCCGGGTCCGTTATCAGCCGATGGTCAAGGTGTAACCGGCGCAGGCACCATCGTGGGCGGACGGCTGTCGGTGGGCACGCCGTGATAGTCGGCGGGATCTTGCGGCGGCGGGCCACCATGATGGCCGGACGGACCATTTGCACAACCGGCGACACTGGCAAGCAGCAGCAACGCAATCATCGAAACGCGGATCATAAACAGGAGTCTCTCGAAGCAGAATGAAAGAGCGGCTGCCCGGCGCTGACCGGGCAAGCGCGAGCGCCGAGAGTCTACCCGCAAAGTGCATTCCACGAAGCCGCGGCGAGCAGCCCTGCCCCTCCTATTTCGTTACGTGTGAGCTACTATAAAGTCACGGTCGCATCTCATAGGAGACTGCCATGGACGCTGAAACGATCGCGGGTCTGGTCGGACTCGGAATAGGTCTGCTCGTGCTGCTCGTGTTGTCGATTTACGAATCGAGAACCTATCGGCGCGAACACGACGGCGAAGGCATGGTGCATCACTGGCTGACTCATCAGCACATGCCGCACTGGATGCGTCGCCGGCACTGAACGGAAAACCGGCCGGCTACGTTCGCGGCGACTCCGGATGATTGAACGGTTGATACGCTGCAGCGCACGTGCGAGCCCGCGCTCGCACGTCGGCTGCTTGCGTCGTCACGGCAGCCCCGCACCCACGCTCGGCGCGCAAGTTTTTCCTGCCTGCCATTTCTCCTGACGCTTCGCCTCGCCACGACTGAAGCACCCAGCCGCCCGCCGTCTCCCCTCCGACCTTAGTTCCCGGTTAGGCACATGCCTTGCTGCGTGTAAGCCTGCAAGGAGCGCGCAGCTTGCGCGTCGAGCGTCCCGGCGTGAATGCGCCGAACCAACAGACCAAATGGCTCAGGCCAGACAGGGAGAATTCGAATGACCATCGGAACCATACTGCTTATCGTGCTCATTCTTCTGCTGATCGGCGCGTTGCCGAGCTGGCCGTACAGCAGTGGCTGGGGCTATCGGCCGACCGGCGTGCTGGGCGTCGTGCTGATCATCGTGATCGTGTTGCTGCTGATGGGACGCATATAACGCGGTCGAATCGCGCATTCGAGCCTCCGTTTCGCACCGGCGCAATTCGTGATTGACTCTGGCACCCAATGCCACGTAGAATCTCGGATTCGTCGGAGCGTAGCGCAGCCTGGTAGCGCATCTGATTTGGGATCAGAGGGTCGAAGGTTCGAATCCTTTCGCTCCGACCACGAAAAGCAACACGAAACCCGCGTAGCCTCCGGCTTCGCGGGTTTTTTGCTTTTTGGGCTTTCAGGCTCGCGCTTGCGATATACCAGAGCGCTTATACGATCCGCCCGAGCCATCGCCTTGCGGCCTCACGAGCCCGCGTGCGACAGTGAATGAAACCTGGCGCACGCCTGATCAGGCTCAAGCGCCGCAACCAGAGTCAAGGAGACACCCATGGATCTGATTCTCTGGCGTCACGCCGAAGCCGAAGACATCGCCAGCACCGACCTCGCGCGAGCGCTCACCACGCGAGGCCGCAAGCAGGCGCAAAACGTCGCCAAATGGCTGCGCACCCGGCTGCCCGACGACGCTGTGGTGCTCGCGAGCCCTGCAGTGCGCACCATCCAGACCGCCGAGACCCTGAGCGATCAATATCGCGTGGTGCGTGAACTCGCGCCCAACGCGAGCGCGGACGACGTGCTCAACGCCGCCGGCTGGCCCAAGGGCATCGCGCAGACAGTGGTGATCGTCGGCCATCAACCGACGCTCGGTCACGTCGCCGCGCGGCTGCTCGGCAATAGCGCCGCGAGCTGGCCGCTGAAGAAAGCCGGCGTGTGGTGGATCGCGAGCCGTGAGCGCGACGGCGACGACCAGGCCGTGCTGCGCGCCGCCATGAGTCCCGATCTGGTCTGATTCGGATTCGGATTCGGATTCGGATTCGGATTCGGATTCGCTTCAACCAGGCCGGCGGCCCATAAAATCCCACGCGGCGCACGAACACCGCCGGGCCGCTCGCATCGATCACATGCTTTACCCACATCGCCGGGATCGGACCGTCCCGGCGCTCGAATCGCTCCCACCCGCTCCGCCACGCCCCCACAGTTCGCGCGGAAACAACACTCGCCGACTTGGCTCCGGACATTACAAGCCGCGGGCACGCAGCTTACGGGCAGTCATCCAATCGTCATGGGCTTGCCATGCGAGCGTCACCAGGCGTTACTACATTGGCGAAAAAAGAAATCTCCCTTTTTTCGACCAGGACCCCCCATGCGAGAACTGCCGACGCCTACCCTGCCCCTCGCTTCGATCTTCGAGTCGCGCCGTCTGCCGCGCGCCGAGGAAGCGGTCACCGCCCAACATCGCCTGCAAGTTACGTGGGCACGCACCGACGAAGAACTGCGCGAAGCCCAGCGTCTGCGCTACCGCATATTCGCCGACGAAATGGGCGCACGTCTGACGGGCCCCGCGGGTCTCGACGTCGATTCGTTTGACTCCTACTGCGATCACCTGCTGGTGCGCGATCTCGACACGTTGAAAGTGGTCGGCACGTATCGCGCGTTGCCGCCGCATCAGGCCGCGCGTATCGGCCGCCTGTATGCGGAAAGCGAATTCGACGTATCGCGCTTGACGCACCTGCGCGCCAAGATGGTCGAAGTGGGCCGTTCGTGCGTACATCCCGACTATCGCAGCGGCTCGGTGATCATGTCGCTGTGGGCGGGCCTTGCCGCCTACATGAAGCACAACGGCTACGAGACGATGCTCGGCTGCGCGAGCGTGGCGATGGTCGACGGCGGTCACTACGCGGCGAATCTGTACTGCTCGTTGCGCGACAACGCGCTGACCGCGCCGGAATATCGCGCGTTTCCGCACACGCCGCTGCCGGTCGATGAATTGCAAACCGGCGCCGAGGTGGCGCCGCCGCCGCTGGTGAAGGGTTATCTGCGCCTCGGCGCGAAGATTTGCGGCGCGCCGGCATGGGATCCCGACTTCAATACCGCGGACTTTCTCACGCTGTTGCGTTTGTCCGATATCAACGCACGCTACGCTCGCCACTTCCTCGGCGATGCGTTGCCGCGCTGAGCGGATTCGTTCGCGTGACGCGCTTTGATGCGCGTCAGCGATAAGGCCATGGATGAGAAAAGCCCGGCAACATGCCGGGCTTTTCTCATCCATACGCGCGCCGAGCGCAATGCCTCAATCTTCCGTATAGACCACTCGATACGGAATGCCGACCTTCTCCCACTCCGCGGCTTCCTGAATCAGGCTGTAGTCGGTCAGCGGATTGTTCGCCACCCACTCGTTCGGCAAACGCACCTCGTAACCACCATTGACCTGCGCCACCGAGATGCCAGGCAAGCCGACATCCGCACGGCGACGACACAGCAGCGCCGCGAGCCGCAGACAGAACAGCAGCGGCCACTCCACCTCGCGCGTTTGCGACAGCTTGCCGAGCTTGCCCGCGTGACCGAGCACCAGCGCGGCAAGCCGTGCCTGGTCGGTGCGCGAAAAGCCCGGCATGTCCGCGTTGCTCGCGATATAGGCCGAATGCTTGTGATACGCGCTGTGCGAGATCGACAGACCGATTTCGTGCAGCGCCGCCGCCCAACCGAGGAACATGCGGTTTTCCGCGCGGCGTTCTTCGTCAGGTTCCGCGAACTGATCGTAGAAGCGCACCGCGAGTTCGCCGATGCGCCCCGCCTGCGCGCGATCCACACCATAGCGGCGCATGAAGCCTTCCACCGTCACCGTGCGCATGTCTTCGTGCTGCGAACGGCCGAGCAGGTCGTAAAGCACGCCGAGGCGCAGCGCGCCGTCCGTGGTATCGACGTAGTCGACGCCGAGTTCGTCGAACACCGCGATCATGATCGACAGACCGCCGGCCAGCACCGGAATGCGATCGCCCTTCAACGCGACGAGCTTCAGCCGATTGACGTTCTCCGCCTTGATCAGCGCGCGCTTGAGCCGTTCGAGTCCGCCGCGCGAGATGCCGTGCGTGATGCCCGGATCGTTGAAGTTATTAGCCTCCACCAATTCGGCCAACGCGCGCGCGGTGCCCGATGAACCGATCGCCTGCTCCCAGCCGGTTTTCTTGTACTCGGCGGAAATGATCTGGATTTCGCGGCCCGCGGCGAGTTCGGCCTGACGCATCGTATATTCGTCGACGTTGCCGGCCGGGAAAAACGCACGGCTATGGCTCACGCAACCGATATACAGGCTCTCCATCTTGATCGGCGTGTAATGCGAGCCGATGATGAATTCCGTCGAGCCACCGCCGATATCGACCACGAGGCGCTTTCCCGGGCTCGCGGGCACGGAGTGTGCTGCCCCTGCATAGATCAGCCGCGCTTCTTCGCGCCCGGCAATCACTTCGATCGGGAAACCGAGCGCGGCTTGCGCCTCGCCGAGAAATTCGCCGGCATTCTTGGCGATGCGCAATGTATTGGTTGCGACCGCGCGAACGTGATCGGGGTGGAAGTCGCGAAGACGCTCGCCGAAACGCTTGAGCGCGTCCCAGCCGCGCACCTGCGAAGCACGGTCGAGCATCTTGTCGCGCGACAGACCGGCAGCAAGACGCACCGGTTCGCGCAAGGCGTCGACCTGATAAATCTGGCTGCCCGCGTCGGTTTCCTCGACCCGGCCCACAATCAGCCGGAAGCTGTTCGAGCCGAGATCGACGGCAGCGAGGAGTTGCGGAGTATTGACCATCGGGTTAGCGTGCTCCATGCGCGCGAGCGCGGCGGCGTTGGATGCGGAGGGCGCCGCGTACCCACTCGGTGCCTTGGGCGCCTTATGGCCGGCCGCGCTGTTCAAAGACGCCATTCTAAGCGTACCGGGCCTCACGATGTCACCTCGCAGCAATGGGGGTACCCATGGTCCCATATGCACTGCGTCATATTGACGACACGCGGCGAATACGGCGTAGAATTTAAAACATCGAGAATGTCATAACAACGTCATCATACTGTGAGAATTTCCGAGCGTCTTTCCGCCTCTCTTCCTGACATTCCTTTCTCGCTGCCGATGTCCATCCGCTACCCCTTATTGAATCGCGAGCTGGGCATTCTGGGTTTCAACGAGCGTGTGTTGGCACAAGCTGCCGACCCAGCCGTCCCTTTGCTCGAACGCCTGCGTTTCATCTGCATCACCAGTAGCAATCTCGACGAATTCTTCGAAGTCCGCATGGCCGGACTGCAGGAACAGATGCGCGACAATCCCGGCGCACTGTCGCCGGACGGCATGTCGTTGCAGCACGTGTACGACCTCGTGGTCGAACGCGCGCAGAAGCTCGTGCATCGCCAATACACCATGCTGCACGACACGGTGCTCACCGCGCTCGAAGCAGAAGGCATCTATTTTCACGGCACGGAAGCGTGGAACGAAGCGCAGACCGAATGGGCGCGCAACTACTTCTTCGACGAACTGTTGCCGGTGCTCACGCCGATCGGCCTCGATCCGGCGCATCCGTTTCCACGCGTGCTCAACAAGAGCCTGAACTTCGTCGTCGAACTGGAAGGCAAGGACGCGTTCGGCCGCCAGGCGATGATGGGCATCGTGCAGGCGCCGCGCGCGCTGCCGCGGCTCGTGCGCATGCCGCAAGACCTGTCAGGCTATCCGCATGGCTTCGTGCTGCTGAGCTCGCTGTTGCAGCGCTTTGTCGGCGAACTGTTTCCGAACCTCGTGGTGCGCAGTTGCAATCAGTTTCGCATCACGCGCAATAGCGAACTGTTCGTCGACGAAGACGAAATCACCAATCTGCGTGTCGCGTTGCAGGGCGAATTGCCGGCGCGGCATCTGGGCAACGCGGTGCGGCTCGAGGTGTCGGCGGAAACGCCCACGCATGTCGTGCGGCGCCTGCTCGACGAAAGTGGCCTCTCCAACAAGGATTGCTATTACGCAGACGGCCCCGTAAATCTGGTGCGGCTGATGCAATTGCCGGAGATGGTGGATCGTCCCGACCTGAAGTTCGTGCCGCACATTCCCGCGATTCCGCCGCAGATCGCCAACAGCGCCAGCATGTTCGACGTGGTCGATCAGGGCGACGTGTTGCTGCATCATCCGTACGAGAGTTTTCAGCCGGTGCTCGAACTGTTGCTGCAGGCGGCCAAAGATCCGAACGTGGTCGCGATCAAGCAGACCATCTATCGCACCGGCACCGATTCGCCGCTGATGGACGCGCTGATGCAAGCCGCGCGCAACGGTAAGGAAGTCACGGTGGTGGTCGAACTGCTCGCGCGCTTCGACGAGGAAACCAACATCAACTGGGCCTCGCAGCTCGAAGCAGTCGGCGCGCACGTGGTGTACGGCGTGGTGGGCCACAAGTGCCATGCGAAGATGATGCTGATCGTGCGGCGCGTGTCGGTGGGCGGCAAGACTACGCTCAAGCGCTATGTGCACCTCGGCACCGGCAACTACCATCCGCGCACGGCGCGTCTTTACACCGACTTCGGCCTGATGACCGCCGACCAGAAGATCTGCGAAGACGTGCATCACGTGTTCCAGCAGTTGACCGGCATCGGCGGAGAACTGAAGCTGCACGAATTGTGGCAATCGCCGTTCACGCTGCATCCGAAACTGGTCGAAGCGATTCGCGCCGAAGCCGAACATGCGCGCGCCGGCAAGAAAGCACGCATCGTCGCGAAGATGAACGCACTGCTCGAACCCACGGTGATCGCCGAACTGTATGAAGCCGCGAAGGCCGGCGTAAAAATCGATCTGATCGTGCGCGGCGTGTGTTCGTTGCAGCCGGGTGTGGCGGGGCTTTCGGAGAACATCACCGTGCGCTCGATCGTCGGGCGCTTTCTCGAACACCATCGCATCTTCTACTTCTACGACGGCGGCAAGGAGCAGGTCTATCTGTCGAGCGCCGACTGGATGGACCGCAATTTCTTCCGGCGAGTGGAAGTCGCGTTCCCGATCAACAACCGCCGTCTGAAGCGGCGTGTGATCGCCGAAGGTCTGTCGGCATTTCTCGGCGACAATCAGTCCGCGTGGCTGATGCAAAGCGACGGCCATTACCGGCGCCGCCGGCCGGGCAAGTCCTCGCGCAACGCGCAGATGAGCCTGCTGGGGAAATTCTGTTCGTGACGTTAGCAATTGCGCTCGCTTCGGCGAGACAGCGACACGCGACACGCGTAAAAAAACCCGCTACGTGCGGGCTTTTTTTTGGGTCAATGCGTTTACGTTCAAGCCGGCGCTGGTTGCCGACGCGCCGTGCGATACACCGGGAAGCGCACGGTGAACGTGCTGCCACGCCCCTCTTCGCTCTTCACATCGAGCTGTGCATCGTGACGTTGCAGCACATGCTTGACGATGGCGAGGCCGAGGCCCGTGCCGCCGGTGTCGCGTGAACGGCTGCGATCGACGCGATAGAAACGCTCGGTCAACCGCGGAATGTCCGCAGAGGGAATGCCGAGTCCGCTGTCCGTCACGGAAAACACCGCGTTGCCGCCTTGCGCGTGCCAAGCCACCTTGATCGCACCGCCGTCCGGCGTGTAGCGGATCGCGTTCGTGACGAGATTGCCGAACGCGCTAAGAATTTCCGTTTCGACGCCGGTGACGGTGAGCCCTTCGTCCGCATCGAATGTGATCTTGTGATGATCGCTCGACAGGTTTTCCGCGTCGTCGCGCAGATGCCGCAACACCGCGCGCATATCGATCATCTGATCGCTCGGCGGCTTGTTGTCGCCTTCGAGTTTGGCGAGCACCAGCAGATCGCTGACGATATGGCGCATGCGCGAGGCCTGCTGCTCCATCAGTTCGAGATAGCGTGAACGTTCGGCTTCGCTCAACGGCAACTCGCGCATGGTCTCCAGAAAACCCGAGAGTACCGTGAGCGGCGTCTTCAACTCATGCGACACATTGGCGACGAAGTCGCGCCGCATCGCGTCGGTCCGCTCGAGTTCGGTAATGTCTTGCGAGAGCACCAGCTTGCGATTCTCGCCGTACGGAAACACCTGGACCGAGAGCACGTTCTGCCGTTTCTCGCCCATGCCGCGCATGATCAGCATCTCTTCGTAGCGATGCGAATTCAGATAGCGAACGAAGTCCGGCTGTCGTACCAGATGCGTGATGTGCTGACGCAGATCGCGCTTCGCGTCCAGGCCGAAATGGAGTTCGGAGATCGCATTGCACCACTCGATCTGATCGTGATCGTCGAGCATCGCCACGCCATTCGGCGAGGCCTGAATCGCCTGAATGAAGCGCGAATGCTGCTGCTCGACCTGGCGCACCTGGGCATGCCAGCGCTTTGCGAGCTTGTGCAGACGGTAATAGATTTCGCCCCAGATGCCGGGCGCGCTCGGCACTTCGCCGTAGACCGGCGCGTCGAGCAAACGCCACAGACGCTGTTTATGAAAGGTGCTGAAAAGGCTCTGCGCGAGCAGCATGACAATCGCGAGGACGAGCGCTGCCTTGACGTTCACGAGTGCGCCGACCACCACGCACAGAACAGCCAGCAGCACGACCGACACGATGGAGCGCGCCCAGATGATGTTCATGGTCTAGCGATCGAAGAGAAAAGCCCATGCGCCGTGATGGGAACCGCGGCGCCTATCGTTGCGAAGACGACGTATCTGACGCGGACTCGAACGCCGCCACCGCTGAGCGAGCGTCAGGCGCTCTTCGCAAGCCGGTAGCCGCTGCCGCGTACCGTCTCAATCATAGCATCGCACCCAGCCGGCTTGAGCGCCGCGCGCAGGCGCTTGATATGCACGTCCACCGTGCGCTCTTCGACGAACACGTGATCGCCCCACACCTGATCGAGCAATTGCGTGCGGCTGTGCACGCGCTCCGGGTGCGTCATGAAAAAGTGCAGCAGACGGAATTCCGTCGGGCCGAGATCGAGCTTGATCTCGCTACCTTCCGCATGCGCGGCCACGCGATGGGTTGCCGGATCGAGCTTGAGGCCGTTGATCGCGACCACGTCTTCGGTCAACTGCGGCGCGCGGCGGCGCAACACCGCCTTGATGCGCGCCATCAGTTCTTTCGGCGAGAACGGCTTGGTGACGTAGTCGTCGGCGCCGATTTCGAGGCCGAGCACCTTGTCCTGCTCGTCGCCACGCGCGGTCAGCATGATGATCGGAATATGCTTCGTGCGCTCGTTGTTGCGCAGGTCGCGAGCGAACGCGATGCCCGATTTTCCCGGCAACATCCAGTCGAGCAGCACGAGGTCGGGCAATACGTCGCTGATCAGGTTCTGCGCCTGCTCCGCGTTGTACGCGCGAATCGGGCAGTGTCCGGCGTGTTGAAGATTGACCGAAATCAATTCGGAAATGGCGGGCTCATCTTCAATGACGAGAATGCTGCTGGGCATCGGCACCTCTGGTCCTTATATCTGGATTAACTGAGTGCTTCGCGTTCGAGCGCGTCGCGCGACTTGTGCCGCACGTCCGTGCCCTTGACGATGTAAATGATGAATTCGGCGATGTTCTTCGCGTGGTCGCCGATCCGCTCGATCGCCTTGGCGATGAACAGAAAATCGAGGCCCACCGAAATCGAACGCGGATCTTCCGTCATGTACGAAATCAGCTTGCGCACGAACGCGCGGAATTCTTCGTCGATCGCTTTGTCGTCGCGCACGATCTGCGCGGCGGCGACCGTGTCGAGGCGTGCGAACGCGTCGAGCGCGCGGCGCAGAATCGACACCGCCATCTCGCCCGACAACTTGATTTCAGCGATATTGATGGTGCGCGAGGCGCCGTCTTCCATCAAACGCTTGGTGCGCTTGGCGATTTTTTCGGCTTCGTCGCCGGCGCGCTCGAGATTCGTGATGGTCTTCGAAATCGCGATCAGCAGGCGCAGATCACGCGCGGCCGGCTGACGGCGCGCGATGATGTTGCTGCACTCTTCGTCGATTTCAACTTCCATCTTGTTCAGGCGTTCTTCCGCGGCGATCACCTGTTCGGCGATGTCGAGATCGAACTCGTTGAGCGCCTGCATGGCCTTGACGATCTGCGATTCGACCAGGCCGCCCATTTCGAGCACCTTGGAGGAAACCAGATTCAGGTCGGCGTCGAACTGGCTGGACAGGTGTTTATCGGACATGTCGTACTCCCTTGTTTTGCTCGGCGTGTTAGCCGAAGCGGCCAGTGATGTAATCCTCGGTTTCCTTGCGGACCGGCTTGATGAAGATCTTTTCGGTATCGCCGAATTCGATCAACTCGCCGAGGTACATATAGGCAGTGTAGTCCGAACAGCGGGCCGCCTGTTGCATGTTGTGCGTGACGATCACCACCGTGTAATCGCTCTTCAGTTCGGCGATCAGCTCTTCGATACGGCCCGTGGAAATCGGGTCCAACGCCGAGCACGGCTCGTCGAGCAGGAGCACTTCCGGACGGATCGCGATACCGCGCGCAATGCACAGACGCTGCTGCTGGCCGCCCGACAAACCGTAGCCGCTCTGGCCGAGCTTGTCCTTCACTTCGTTCCACAGCGCGGCCTTGGTCAGCGCCCATTCGACGCGGTCGTCCATTTCCGAGCGCGGCAGCGTTTCGAACATCTTCACGCCGAACGCGATGTTGTCGTAGATCGACATCGGAAATGGCGTCGGCTTCTGGAACACCATGCCGATCCGCGCGCGCAGCAGCGAAATATCGCGCTTGGAGGTCAGCAGGTTTTCGCCGTCCATCAGGATCTCGCCTTCGGCGCGCTGTTCCGGATAGAGCGCGTACATCTTGTTCAGCGTACGCAACAGCGTGGACTTGCCGCAACCCGACGGGCCGATGAACGCGGTCACCTTGCCTTCGGGAATCTGCAGATTGATGTTCTTCAGCGCGTGATACTTGCCGTAGAAGAAGTTCAGGTCGTTGATCTCGATCTTCGGACGCGACGACGCCAGCGCCTGGCCGCTCTGGGCGGGATCGAAACCGGCGGGCGCAGTGGGACGCGCGATCGGATTGAGTTGAGTTTCTGCCATATTCATCGGATTACACTCCGCCCTTACTTGTTCGAGAAGATCGTGCGCGCGAGGATATTCAGTCCCAGCACTGCGAGCGTGATCAGGAAGACGCCGGCCCACGCGAGCGATTGCCACTGCGCGAACGGGCTCATCGCAAACTTGTAGATCGTGACCGGCAGGTTCGCGACCGGCTGGCCCATGTCCATCGAGAAGAACTGATTCGACAGCGCCGTGAAGAGCAGCGGCGCGGTTTCGCCTGCGATACGCGCCACGCCGAGCAGCACGCCGGTGACGATACCCGCGATAGAAGCCTTCAGCGTGATCGACAGCACCATCTTCCACTTCGGCGTGCCGAGTGCGAAAGCTGCTTCACGCAGTGCGTTCGGCACCAGTTTCAACATGTTTTCCGTGGTGCGGATCACGATTGGAATCTGCAGCAAGGCGAGCGCGAAGACACCGGCCCAGCCGCTGAAGTGACCCATCTTAGCCACGACCAGCGCGTACACGAACAGACCCACCACGATCGAGGGCGCCGACAACAGGATGTCGTTGATGAACCGCGTAAGGCTCGCGAGCCAGCCCTTCTGACCGTATTCGGCGAGATAGACGCCGGCCAGAATGCCGATCGGTGTGCCGACGAAAGTGGCGAGCCCAACCAGCATCAGGCTGCCGACGATCGCGTTGGCGAGACCGCCGCCATCGGTGTTCGGCGGCGGCGTCGATTGCGTGAACAGTTCGACCGACAAGCCGCCGATACCGAGGCGCAAAGTCGTGTACAGAATCCAGATCAGCCACAGCAGACCGAATGCCATCGCGGCGAGCGACATGGTCAGCGCGAGCGCGTTCTTCATGCGGCGGCGGCCTTGCAGACGCACGCGCATGGCTTCGAGCGCGGCGGCGTCGTTCGAACCTGGCATATTCAAAGTGGATTGGCTCATTTCGCGCCCTCCGCTTTTTCGAGGCGAAGCAGCATGAACTTCGAGATTGCCAGCACGACAAAAGTAATCACGAACAGAATGAGGCCGAGTTCCATCAACGCCGACGTATGCAGACCCGGATCTGCTTCGGCGAATTCGTTGGCGAGCGCCGACGTAATGCTGTTGCCCGGCGAAAAGAGCGACACGTTGTCGAGCAGATTGGTGTTACCGATCACGAAGGTAACGGCCATGGTCTCGCCGAGCGCGCGGCCCAGACCCAGCATCACGCCGCCGATCACGCCGCTCTTGGTGAAGGGCAGCACGATCTTCCACATCACTTCCCACGTCGTGCAGCCGATGCCGTACGCCGATTCCTTCAGCAGGACCGGCGTGACTTCGAACACGTCGCGCATCACCGAGGCGATGTACGGGATGATCATGATCGCGAGAATCACACCCGCGCACAGGATGCCGATGCCGATCGGCGCGCCCTGAAACAGCGCCCCGACGACCGGAATGCCGCCGAGCACCGCGCCGAGCGGCTTTTCGAACCACGTCGCGAAGATCGGCGCGAACACCAGCAGACCCCACATGCCGTACACGATCGACGGAATCGCGGCGAGCAGTTCGATCGCGATGCCGAGCGGGCGGCGCAGCCACGCGGGCGCGAGTTCAGTCAGGAAAAGCGCGATGCCGAAGCTGACGGGCACCGCGATGATGAGTGCAATGATCGACGTGGCGATCGTGCCGTAGATCGGCACCAGGGCGCCGAATTGCTTGCTGGGTGGATCCCAGTTGGCGGTCCACAGGAAGCTGAGACCGAATTGCTTGATCGACGGCAAGGAGGCGACGATCAGCGAAACGATGATGCCGCCGAGCAGCAGCAACGTAATGATGGCGGCGAGGCGCGCGAGACCACCGAAGATCACGTCGCCGGCGCGGCTAGGCGCTTTCTGCTGCGACGCGCTGCCGGGCGGGGTCGATCTGCTCGCGCCGGACGCTAATTGGATATCGGACATGAGAGCCTGATGAGCCTGTTTCCAGTTGCCGTATGACACGTGTCGTGCGGCCGGTGATGCCGGGGTTAAAGCCGTTGGCCGTCCTTACATGAGGGCGGCCAACGTGTTACGTACTGCGGATGCTGAGCGCTTTGCTATTGCTTCGCTCGTTGCTTCACCTACTGCTCCGCTTACTCGGCGATTGCCTTGCCCGAAGCGTCCTTCACCTTCGACTTCCACTGCGTGCGGATTTCCGACACGACCGAATCCGGCAGCGAGATGTAGTCCAGATCGTTTGCGGCTTGCGTGCCGTTCTTGAACGCCCAGTCGAAGAACTTCAGCGTTTCGCTGCCTTGCGGCGCCTTCTCTTGCGTCGTGTGAACCAGCACGAACGTCGCGCCGACGATCGGCCATGCGTTCTTGCCCGGCTCGTTCGTCAGGATCTGGTAGAACGACTTCGACCAGTCCGCGCCTGCTGCCGCTGCCTTGAAGGTGTCCGTCTTCGGCTCGACCACCGTGCCCGACGAGTTCTTCAGCGCGACATACGTCATGTGGTTCTGCTTCGCGTACGCCCATTCCACGTAGCCGATTGCGCCCGGCAGACGTTGCACGAAGGCCGCGACGCCATCGTTGCCCTTGCCGCCTGTGCCCGTCGGCCAGTTGACCGTCGAACCTTCACCGACCTTCGTCTTCCAGTCCGCGTTGACCTTCGACAGATAGTTCGTCCAGATGAAGCTGGTGCCCGAACCATCGGCGCGGCGAACGACGGCGATGTCGGTATCCGGCAGCTTGACCTTCGGGTTCAGCGCAACAATCGCCGGATCGTTCCACTTCTTGATCTTGCCCAGGTAGATGTCGCCGAGCACTTCGCCCGACAGCGTCAGCTCAGCCGGCTTCACGCCCGGCACGTTGACGACCGGCACCACGCCGCCGACCACCGTCGGGAACTGGAACAGGCCTTCCTTGGCAAGTTCGTCGTCCTTCAGCGGAGCGTCCGAACCGGCGAAGTCGACGGTCTTCGCGACGATCTGCTTCACGCCGCCCGACGAACCGATGCCTTGATAGTTAACCTTGCCGCCGCCGGACTTCTGATACGAGTCGGCCCACTTCGTGTAAATCGGTGCTGCGAAGGTGCTGCCCGCGCCGGTGATGTCTGCGGCTTGCGCTGCGATCGCGAAAAGCGCGCCAGCGACGCCAGCGAACACGGTTTGCATCAATTTCATGAGACCTCCAAAGGTGTGAGCGGTGTGAGCGAGTAACACGAACACCGCGAAGCTTAGGGTCTCTTTGTGACAGTAACGTGACTGACCGTGAAACGGATGTGACAGTGGGATTACAGGCCTGAAAGGCGCTTGAACGGAGAAATTGCCGGTTTCGTGACGTTCGGTGCGTCGCTCTACAGATTAGGCGAAAAAGATGGGGCGCGAACGTTTGCGGATGCGCGTTCGGGGCTAGGAGGAGTGAGGTTGGGGGTGCGGCAATGGGCCGCGGGCGGGAAGATGGCTGGTGGAGACGGAGGTTTTGACGGAGTGGTGTTTGACGGGGCGGCGTTTGGCGGTGCGGCGTTTGGCGGTGCGGTGTTTGGCGGTGCGGCGTTTGGCGGTGCGGCGTTTGGCGGTGCGGCGTTTGGCGGTGCGGCGTTTGGCGGTGCGGCGTTTGGCGGGGCGGCGTTTGCCTTGTTTGGACGGTGGTGGCGGGCGGTAGCGAGTTGCCAGTGGCAGGTTGCGAATAGTAGACGGCGAACGGCTGGCTGCCTGTGGCTCTGTTGCGGAACGGGCGCGGCACAGCGCGGCGGGGCGATGGCAACATCATCCCGCCGCGCTGTGCTGCTAAGGCACGTGGCTTACGCCGTAGCCTCTTTCACCGCGTCGGCAATCGACTCCGCATGATGAAGCGCGTCGGCGACATTTTCCGCTTCCACCATCACGCGCAGCACCGGTTCGGTGCCGGAAGCGCGGATCAGCACGCGGCCGCGGCCGTTCAGCGCGCTCTCGGCCTTGGCGATGGCGCGCCGGATCACGTCACTGCTCTTCCAGTCCGCGTCGGGCTTCATGCGCACGTTGATCAGCTTCTGCGGGAACAGCGTGACGCCGTCGAGCAGGTCGGCGAGCGATTTATCGCTGCGCTTCATGGCCGCGAGCACCAGCAACGCGGACACGATGCCGTCGCCCGTGGAATGGCGGTCGAGCGAAAGAATATGGCCGGAGCCTTCGGCTCCGAGTTGCCAGCCATGTTCGCGCAACTGCTCGAGCACGTAGCGGTCGCCGACCGCCGCGCGGACGAACTTCACGCCGGCTTCCTGCAGCGCCACTTCCACCGCCATATTCGTCATCAAGGTGCCGACTGCGCCGTCCACCTTGCCGTCGGTCGCAACACGATCCTTGACCAGGACGTACAGCAGTTCGTCGCCGTTATAGAGGCGCCCTGCCGCATCGACCACCTGCAGACGGTCGGCGTCGCCATCGAGCGCAATGCCGAGGTCCGCATGATTCGCGCGCACGGCGCGCACCAGCGCATCCGGTGCGGTCGCGCCGACGCCGTCGTTGATATTGAAGCCGTTCGGCGCGACGCCGATCGGAATCACATCGGCGCCGAGTTCGTGGAAGACGTGCGGCGCGACGTCATACGCGGCGCCATGCGCGCAGTCGACCACCAGCTTCAGACCGCGCAGATCGAACGCAGCCGGAAACGTGCTCTTGCAGAACTCGATGTAGCGGCCCGCCGCGTCGTCGAGACGCCGCGCCTTGCCGAGTTGCTCGGATGCCGCGCAGGCGAGCGGCAGATCGAGTTGCTCCTCAATCAGCGACTCCACTTCGTCCGGCAGCTTGTTGCCGTCGGCGGAGAAAAATTTGATGCCGTTGTCGTAGTACGGGTTGTGCGATGCGCTGATGACCACGCCCGCGGCGAGCCGCAACGCGCGCGTCAGATAGGCGATGCCGGGAGTCGGCATCGGGCCGGCCAGCATCACATCTACACCGGCCGCGGAGAAGCCCGATTCGAGCGCCGCTTCGAGCATGTAGCCCGACACCCGCGTGTCCTTACCGATCAACACAGTTGGCCGCGTGCCAGTCCTCGCCCAGCGGTCCGCGCCTGCCAACACCTTGCCGGCCGCGTAGCCGAGCCGCAATACAAACTCCGGCGTGATAGGTCCTTCGCCGACTTTGCCCCGTATGCCGTCCGTTCCGAAATAACGACGTGCCATGTTTTATCTTCCTCCTTGGCTGTGGGTTCAACCGCGCGCGCGGCTATGCTTCGCCGCGTCGCGCATGGCTGCCCATACTTTCAATGCATCTACTGTTTGCGCGACGTCGTGCACGCGCAGAATCGCAGCGCCCCGTTCAGCGGCGCACACCGCCGCCGCAATACTGCCCGCGACGCGTTCCGGCGCCGCGCGTCCCACCACCGCGCCGACCATCGACTTGCGCGACATGCCGGCAAGAATCGGGTACGGCGGCTCCGCTCGCGGCGCCGTTTCCGGCAGGTGCGCAAGCAGCGCGTAATTATGCTCGACTACGGCCTTGCCAAAGCCGAAACCTGGGTCCACGCTGAGACGAGCACGCGCGATGCCCGCCTGCTTGAGCGCCGCGACACGCTCCTCGAGAAAATCGCGAACCGCGCTCACCACATCATCATAGACGGGCTCGCCGAGCTGCATGGTCTGCGGCTCGCCGAGCATGTGCATGACGCACAGGCCGCATTCACTGTCGCGCACCGCGTCGATCGCGCCGGGCATCCGGAAACCCCAGATGTCGTTGATCAGATCCGCGCCCGCCGCCAGCGTGTGGCGCATCACGTCGGGCTTGTACGTGTCGATCGACAACGGCACATTCGCGCCGCGGAGTTGCTCGACGAGCGGGATCACCCGCTCCAGCTCTTCGTCGAGCGGCACCGGCGGCGCGCCAGGACGCGTCGATTCGCCGCCGATATCGATGATGTCCGCGCCGTCGAGCATCATGCGCTCGGCCTGGCGCAACGCATCGCCGCGCATCGCGTACTTGCCGCCGTCGGAAAAAGAATCGGGTGTGACGTTCAGAATGCCCATGACCAACGGGCGTTCAAAGGTCAACTTGAAGCGGCCGCATTGCAGCGGCTCGGGAATGGGCAGAAAAGGGAATTCGACTTTCGACACGTGGTGGTGCTTCACGCAAAACGGATAAATGCAAAACGGGCCGGTGTGAAACACACCGGCCCGCACTTTCTACTGGTCGCCTATCAGGCCGGCGCGGTCGCGCTGCCCGGCTTGACCTCGGTGCCCGGGCTGCCGCCCGACGAGGCGTCGCTTGCCGACGGCGGCGAACTCTTCGGCGAACGCGGCGGACGGCCTGCCATGATGTCGTTGATCTGATCGGCGTCGATCGTTTCCCACTCCATCAGCGCGGCGGTCATCGCTTCGACCTTGTCGCGGTTCTCGTCCAGCAGACGCTTCGCGAGGTTGTACTGCTCGTCCAGCACGCGGCGGATTTCGGCGTCGACCTTCTGCTGCGTCGCTTCCGAAATGGTGCGCGTGAAACCGCGGCCAAACGGCGTGGCGTCGTTTTCGTCGTCGACGTAGACCATCGGTCCGAGTGCGTCCGTCATACCGAAGCGAGCCACCATGGCGCGCGCCGTTTGCGTCGCCTTGTTGAAGTCGTCCGACGCGCCGGTGCTGATCAGGTTCAGGAACAGTTCTTCCGCGACACGGCCACCGAACAGGATCGCGAGACGATCCAGCAGGTAGTCCTTCGAATAGGTTTCGTTGTCGTGCTCCGGCAACTGCCACGTCACGCCCAACGCACGGCCACGCGGAATGATCGTAACCTTGTGCACCGGATCGGCCTTCGGCAACAGCTTGGCGATCACTGCATGACCCGACTCGTGGTACGCCGTGGCACGCTTCGATTCTTCGCGAATCACAGCGGACTTGCGCTCCGGACCCATGAAGATCTTGTCCTTAGCATCTTCGAAGTCGTTCATTTCGACGATGCGCTTGCCGCGGCGAGCCGCGAACAAAGCCGCCTCGTTCACGAGGTTCGCGAGGTCCGCGCCCGAGAAGCCCGGCGTGCCGCGTGCGATTACTGCTGCGTCGACGTCGTTCGAAATCGGCACCTTGCGCAGGTGGACCTTCATGATGTGCTCACGGCCACGAATATCCGGCAGACCGACGTACACCTGACGGTCAAAACGGCCCGGACGCAGGAGCGCCTTGTCGAGCACGTCCGAACGGTTCGTTGCAGCGATCACGATCACGCCTGAGTTCGCTTCGAAGCCGTCCATCTCGACCAGCATCTGGTTCAAGGTCTGTTCGCGTTCGTCGTTACCGCCGCCCATGCCGGCGCCGCGATGACGGCCGACCGCATCGATTTCGTCGATGAACACGATACACGGTGCGTGCTTCTTGGCCTGCTCGAACATGTCGCGCACACGAGCCGCGCCGACACCGACGAACATTTCGACGAAGTCCGAACCCGAGATGCTGAAGAACGGCACTTTCGCTTCACCGGCGATAGCGCGCGCCAGCAGCGTCTTACCGGTTCCCGGCGGCCCGACCAGCAGCACGCCGCGCGGAATGCGGCCACCCAGCTTCTGGAACTTCTGCGGATCGCGCAGGAAGTCGACCAGTTCGGAGACTTCTTCCTTGGCTTCGTCGCAACCCGCGACATCGGTGAAATTGATTGCGTTGTTGTTTTCGTCGATCAGACGTGCACGGGATTTACCGAACGAGAACGCACCACCTTTCCCGCCCCCCTGCATCTGTCGCATCATGTAGAACCAGAAACCGATGATCAGGATCGTCGGCCCGAGGTAATACAGCGCGGACACCAGCGCGTTAGGTTCGTCGTCAGCCTTGCCGCTCACCTGAACGCCATACTTCATCAGATCGCCGACCATCCAGATGTCGCCGGGCGACACGATCTGGTACTTCTGGCCGTCTGCTGGAGTGACCGTGAGGTTCCGCCCCTGGACAATGACGTTCTTGACTTTGCCGTTCTTCGCGTCGTCCATGAACTGCGAATAGGAAACGCCTTCCTGGACACGGGGCTTGTCGAACTGCTTGAACACCGTAAACAGCACCAGTGCGATAACCAGCCACACTGCTGCTTTCGAAAACATATTGTTGTTCAAAGCACCACTCCTTCACTTAGACGGGCGCCTACATTTGCCTTGCGGCACCACGAAAGCATTCTAATCCAGTCCGCAGACCCCTGCCATAAGGTTTCACTACCACAGAAATAGCGCAGCGGGCCATTGCCGCACCCATTTCCGAGGCCATGATCGCATTATCGGCAGATGCGGAACCGTTCTGCAGCGCCCTATGCGGGCCGCTTGAGATGCTTACCCAAAATAAACGTTTCTGACGACTTGTCCCGCGAGGCTTTCGGCTTGCGGGCCGCTACCACCTTAAATTGATGCTTGAACTTTTCGACAATCTGGCTGTAACCGCTGCCGTGAAAGCATTTGACTAAAAGGGCACCATCCTGCTTCAGGTGATTCTGTGAGAATTCCAGCGCGAGATCGCACAGATGCTCGATTCGCGCGGCATCCGCCACCGCCACTCCCGACAGGTTGGGCGCCATATCTGAAATTACAAGATCAACCTGGCGTTCTCCGACCAATTCTTCCAGTTGACCGAGCACGGTGTCTTCGCGGAAGTCGCCCTGAATGAAAGTGACGTCGGCAATTGGTTCCATCGGGAGGATATCCAGCGCGATGATCGTGCCGTCGATGCCACCTTCGCGCTCGGCGTCGCGCTGCGAACCCTTGGCGAGCTTATTACGCGCGTACTGGCTCCAACTGCCCGGCACCGAACCGAGGTCGACGATCACCTGGCCGGGACGGATCAGCTTGTCCTGTTCGTCGATTTCCTTGAGCTTGTAGGCTGCGCGGGCACGATAGCCCTCCCGCTGCGCCATTTTTACGTACGGGTCGTTGATGTGATCATGCAACCACGCCGTGTTGAACTTGTTTTTTGCCATTAAGCGTTGAACTCTTGCTGCGTTATGACACGCTTTAGGGGATAATACGCGGTTAATTCGCGCGGACACCGCCAAAACTGGCAGTCATCCGCGATTCTGTTGTTCTGACGCGCCGCCCTGCGCTATTGGCCGAATCTCTCGGAAATGCAGGTGCCGCCATTTTAGTCGAGTCTCCCACTTTCCATGCCCGCCCTCAAAGTCTCTTCCGACCAACGCGCCGAGTTGCGCTCCCAGGCACATGCGCTCAAACCGGTCGTGCTCGTCGGCGCCGAAGGCTTGACCGACGCTGTGCTCTCCGAGATCAAGGTCCACCTTGGTGCTCATCAGCTCATCAAAATCCGCGTGTTCGGCGACGAACGCGAAGAGCGCATCGCGATCTACGAAGAAATCTGCGACAAGCTGAACGCCGCGCCGATCCAGCATATCGGCAAGCTGCTCGTGATCTGGAAGCCTGAGGTCGCGCAACCGGCGGTGAAGACCAAACGCGGCGCCTTGCCGAGTGCCCGCGAAGCCGCGGTGGAAGCCAAACCGGGTAAAGGCCGCGCGCCGCGCGTCGTGACCGTGGTGAAGCCCAGCGAAATCCCGATGCGCAAACCCAAGGCCAAAGCGGTCGTGGTGCGCGGCAATGAACGCGTGACGCAAGGCGGCAACATCAAGCGCGCCAAGAAACGCCAGACCAGCGCGAAGCGCTCGCATCAGTCGTCGAAATAAGCGAATGATGAGAGGTGCGGGCGGCGTCCGCACCTTGACGTGGGCTCCTTGATCAAGACCTGAAAGCTCAACGTTGCCCAGCAAGCTCGCTGCGCCAGTTGGCACACTCAGGCGCCGCAAAGCAGCTTCGGTGGGTTGTCTCAGCCAGCAATTTTCCCCGCCGTGCCGCGAGCACCCTGCTCCACCGACACAACGCCTGCGCCCGCAGGCAGTTTCCACACCAGTGCGACGCCCAGCAGGCTTTCGATCAGGTAGAACAGACTCGACACGCCGTGCAGGATGCCGAAGCGCGTCGCATAAACCGAATGTCCGACATCGCTGCCCGCTTCGAGCGCGGCAATGCGCATTGCATTCATGAACGGCTGCAACGCGAAGTAACCGACCAGCACGCACACCAGCATGCCGGCGATCAGCCAGCGCAAACGGCGATACGCATCGCTGCCGCGCCGAATCAGCACATTCGCGAGACCGAGCAGCAAAATGCCGCACACCGCACCCAGCACGCCTTCAATGCGAAACAGTTGCGCCGCCACCGCGCCGGCCGTCATGCGGTCGAGCGAGGTGAACAGCACGGGTGCGACGGCATAGCCGATAGTCAGCAGACTACCGACCCACACCACCGTCAACAGACGGAAAAATCGATGCGGCATCAGGGACACCGGAGCCGCCTTCAAACGTAGCTAACCGCGATGATTTCGTATTCGCGCACGCCGCCCGGTGCCTGCACCGACGCAACGTCGCCTTCCGACTTGCCGATCAGTGCGCGCGCGATCGGCGAGCTGATCGAGATCAAACCATGGTCGATGTCCGCTTCGTCGTCGCCGACGATCTGGTATTTGACCTTCGCGCCGGAATCGAGGTCTTCGAGTTCGAGCGTCGCGCCGAACACCACGCGCCCGTCCGCTTCCACCGCCGCCGGGTCGATCACTTGCGCGCCGGCCAGCTTCGATTCGATTTCAGCAATCCGGCCTTCGATAAAGCCCTGCTTTTCCTTCGCCGCGTCGTATTCCGCGTTTTCCGACAGATCGCCCTGGGCACGCGCTTCCGCGATCGAATTGATCACCGAGGGACGCTCAACCGATTTCAGGCGCTGCAATTCATCGCGCAACATTTCCGCGCCGCGCTTCGTCAATGGAACAGTGCTCATAAACAACTCTATGCAAAAAACAGCCGTAAAAAAAATCACCGCGGTTAAGTGCATTCCGCGGGGGCCAGAGCGCCGAGCAAAGCCCGGGCGCCAAGCACCTGCGGAACGCCGCTTAACCGCGGCACTTACATCTTGGACAGGTATTCGAAGCCTTAGTTTAGGCGAGCGTGCAGGCCTTGTAAATCATAGACTTCCAGGTCCTTCAAATAGCGCAAACCTTCGACGGCAGCACGCGCACCCGACATGGTCGTGTAGTACGTGACCTTGTTCGCCTGCGCGCTCATGCGGATCGAACGCGAGTCGGCGATCGCGGCGCGGGTTTCGTCGACGGTCGTGAAGACCAGCGCAATTTCGCCGTTCTTGATCATGTCGACGATGTGCGGACGGCCGTCCTTCACCTTGTTGACGACCTTCACCGGCACGCCGGCCGCTTCGATCGCAGCGGCCGTGCCCTTGGTCGCGACGATCGGATAGCCGAGTTCGTGCAGCATGCGCGCGACTTCGACGGCCTTCGGCTTGTCCGCGTCCATCACGGTCAACAGCACCGTGCCCGACTCCGGCAGACGCGAGCCCGCCGCGAGCTGCGACTTGAAGAGCGCCTCGCCGAACGTCTGGCCCACGCCCATTACTTCACCGGTCGAACGCATTTCCGGTCCGAGCACCGGATCGACTGCCGGGAACTTGACGAACGGGAACACGGCTTCCTTCACGCTGAAGTACGGCGGAACGATTTCCTTCGTCACGCCCTGCTGCGCGAGCGTCTGGCCGACCATGGCGCGCGCGGCGATCTTCGCGAGCGGCAGGCTGGTCGCCTTGGACACGTACGGCACGGTGCGCGAGGCGCGCGGGTTCACTTCGAGCACGTAGATCACGTCTTCTTTCGATCCGTCCGCCTGCGGCACTTGCTGAATCGCGAACTGCACGTTCATCAGGCCGACCACGTTCAGCGCTTTCGCCATCGCGCCGGTCTGGCGCTTCAGCTCAGCCACGGTTTCCTTCGACAGCGAATACGGCGGCAGCGAGCACGCCGAGTCGCCCGAGTGCACACCGGCCTGTTCGATGTGTTCCATCACGCCGCCGATGAACACCGCTTCACCGTCAGAGATGCAATCCACGTCGCATTCGATCGCGTCGTTCAGGAAGCGGTCGAGCAGCACCGGCGAGTCGTTCGACACTTTCACGGCCTCGCGCATGTAGCGCTCGAGGTCGCGCGGCTCGTGGACGATTTCCATCGCGCGGCCGCCCAGCACGTAGGACGGACGCACCACCAGCGGGTAGCCGATTTCGTCGGCGAGCTTGAGCGCTTCGTCTTCGGCGCGCGCGGTGCGGTTCGGCGGCTGACGCAGACCGAGGTCCTGCAGCAGCTTCTGGAAACGCTCGCGGTCTTCGGCGGCGTCGATCATGTCCGGCGACGTGCCGACGATCGGCACACCGTTCGCTTCGAGATCGAGCGCGAGCTTCAGCGGCGTTTGACCGCCGTATTGCACGATCACGCCAACCGGCTTTTCCTTGTCGACGATTTCGAGCACGTCTTCGAGCGTCAGCGATTCGAAGTACAGACGATCGGACGTGTCGTAGTCGGTCGAAACGGTTTCAGGGTTGCAATTGACCATGATCGTTTCGTAGCCGTCCTCGCGCATGGCGAGTGCGGCGTGCACGCAGCAGTAGTCGAACTCGATGCCCTGGCCGATCCGGTTCGGGCCGCCGCCCAGCACCATGATCTTCTTGTTGTTCGTCGGGTTCGCCTCGCACTCTTCCTCGTAGGTCGAGTACATGTAGGCGGTTTTCGTGGCGAACTCGGCCGCACACGTGTCGACGCGCTTGTACACCGGGCGCACGTTCAACTCGATACGGCGTTGACGCACTTCCGCCGGCTTCGCGCCAAGCAGCTTCGCGAGACGCCGGTCCGAGAAGCCGCTTTGCTTCAGATACTTCAGCTCTTCCTTCGAAAGGCTCGCCAGCGTGCGGCCGGCCAGCGCCTTTTCCTTCAGGATGATCTGTTCGATCTGCGCGAGGAACCACGGGTCGATCGAGGTTTCTTCGAAAATCTCTTCGGCCGTCATGCCGACACGGAACGCGTCGCCCACGTACCAGATGCGATCCGGACCTGCTTCGCCGATCTCGCGGATGATCTCGTCGCGGTTATCGGTCTTTTCGTCCAGACCGTCGACGCCGACTTCCAGACCACGCAGCGCCTTCTGGAACGACTCCTGGAAGGTGCGGCCAATGGCCATCACTTCGCCGACCGACTTCATCTGCGTGGTCAGGCGGGAATCGGCTTCGCGGAATTTTTCGAACGCGAAACGCGGGATCTTGGTGACGACGTAGTCGATGGTCGGTTCGAACGATGCCGGGGTCTGGCCGCCGGTGATTTCGTTCTTCAACTCATCCAGCGTATAGCCGACGGCAAGCTTCGCCGCGACCTTGGCGATCGGGAAACCGGTTGCCTTCGACGCCAATGCCGACGAGCGCGACACACGCGGATTCATTTCGATCACGATCATCCGGCCGTCTTTCGGATTGATCGAGAACTGCACGTTCGAACCGCCGGTATCGACGCCGATCTCGCGCAGCACCGCGAGCGATGCGTTACGCAGGACCTGATATTCCTTGTCGGTGAGCGTTTGCGCCGGCGCGACGGTGATCGAGTCGCCGGTGTGGATGCCCATCGGGTCCAGGTTTTCGATCGAGCAAACGATGATGCAGTTGTCCTTTTTGTCGCGGACCACTTCCATCTCGTACTCTTTCCAGCCGAGCAGCGACTCTTCGATCAGCAGCTCGCGCGTGGGCGACAGATCGAGACCGCGCTTGCAGATCTCTTCGAACTCATCGCGGTTGTACGCGATGCCACCGCCCGAACCGCCCAGCGTGAACGACGGACGGATCACGACCGGATAGCCGCCGCTGCCGGTCTGCACAGCGATTTCCGCTTGCACCTGCAGCGCTTCTTCCATGGAGTGCGCGGTGCCCGATTTGGCCGAACCGAGGCCGATCTTGGTCATCGCGTCCTTGAACTTCTGGCGGTCTTCCGCCTTGTCGATCGCTTCCGGCGATGCGCCGATCAGTTCGACCTTGTACTTCTCCAGCACGCCGTGCGCGTGCAGATCGAGCGCGCAATTCAGCGCGGTCTGGCCGCCCATCGTCGGCAGGATCGCGTCGGGGCGCTCCTTGGCGATGATGCGCTCGACCACTTCCCACGTAATCGGCTCGATGTAAGTCACGTCGGCCGTGTTCGGGTCGGTCATGATCGTCGCCGGATTGCTGTTGACGAGAATGACCTTGTAGCCTTCCTCACGCAGCGCCTTGCATGCCTGCGCGCCCGAGTAATCGAACTCGCACGCCTGGCCGATGATGATCGGACCCGCGCCGATGATGAGGATGCTCTTGATGTCTGTCCGCTTGGGCATAACGCTCTCGCTAATGTATTCCTGAATTCTTTCCGTCGGCGCGCGTCGCTGTGACGTTGCGCGCGCTCTGCTCTGTCTGGTGCGGCTCGCCGCGTGTGCGTCGCTGCGCGCCGTTGTACGTCACGTGTGCGCCGATCACGCGCGGCGCGGCGTGAGCCGTGCGCCGCCGAGACTTGTGTGCTGCTTATGCCGCTGCAGTCTTGCCGGCCTTCTTCGTGTCCATCAACGCCGTGAAGCGATCGAACAGATAGGCGATGTCGTGCGGGCCGGGCGACGCTTCCGGGTGACCCTGGAAGCAGAACGCCGGCTTGTCGGTCAGCGCGAAGCCCTGCAGCGTGCCGTCGAACAGCGAGACGTGCGTGGCGCGGGCATTGGCGGGCAGCGTGTCGGCATCGACCGCGAAGCCGTGGTTCTGCGACGTGATCACCACGCGGCCATCATCCAGATCCTTCACCGGATGGTTCGCGCCGTGGTGGCCGGTCTTCATCTTCATCGTTTTGGCGCCGACCGCGAGGCCCATGATCTGATGGCCGAGGCAAATGCCGAAGGTCGGGATGCCGCGCTCGATCAGTTCCTTGGTAGCCGTGATCGCGTAGTCGCACGGTTCCGGGTCGCCAGGGCCGTTCGACAGGAAAATGCCGTCCGGATTGAGCGCGAGCGCGTCAGCGGCGCTGGCTTGCGCCGGGAGCACAGTGACATGGCAGCCGCGTTCGGCCAGCATGCGCAGGATGTTGTACTTGACGCCGTAGTCGAACGCCACCACGCGGTACTTCGGCGCCTTCTGCGTGCCGTAGCCCTCGCCCAGACGCCATTCGGTCTGGGTCCACTCGTAGGTTTCCTTCGTCGACACGACCTTCGCGAGGTCCATGCCCGAGAGGCCCGGGAACGAGCGCGCGAGTTCGATCGCCTTGGCTTCGTCGTCCGAACCCGCGAGGATCGCGCCGTTCTGCGCGCCCTTGTCGCGCAGAACGCGGGTCAGCATGCGGGTGTCGAGACCGGCGATGGCGACCACGCCTTCGTCCTTCAGGTATTGCGGGAGCGTGCGCTCCATGCGGAAGTTCGACGCGAGAACCGGCAGATCGCGAATGATGAGGCCGGCGGCATGGACTTTCGTAGCTTCGACGTCTTCGGCGTTCACGCCGACGTTACCGATATGCGGATACGTGAGGGTCACGATCTGGCGCGCGTAGCTCGGGTCAGTCAGGATTTCCTGATAGCCGGTGATAGCGGTGTTGAACACGACTTCGCCGATGGTATGCCCGGGGGCGCCGATCGAGTAACCACGAAAGACCGTGCCGTCGGCGAGCGCGAGCAGAGCGGGAGAAAATGACGGCAACACGGGAGACTCCTTGGGGAACACCCTGTTGCCGACCTGTCTATCCGACTGCGAGCCGCAGCGAGACGCATCCGGGATGCGCGCGCAGACTCGCTCGCGAACTGCCGTTGACGTTGCAAGGGGCGCGATGGGTCCATTGTGTGGACGGATCGGCTGGGTGCGGGGCCCTGCTTGCTACGCCGGTGGCGCGCGGCGGATGAACGGTATGGGAGAGGTAGGCGCTAGGGTGCGGGTTGATAAGCTCAAACCTTGGAATTATAGCGTCAAACTACCCTTCCCTCCAAATCCGAGATGGCGTCGACGCTTAGGACAGCGCGGCTCGAAATCGCTCAAAGCCTTGCTGTGCCTGGCGCGAACGGCGCTCTGCGGCTTTTCGGCGAGCGCGAATCGGGATCGTGTCGGCAGCGAGGGCACGACCGGCGAAGCGTCGTGCCCGGCGGCTCAAGCATCCTGTTCGGCGTGGATTTCGGCCGGACGAACCAGCTTGCGGCCCGGCAATACGTACCAGATCGCGCTCACCACCTGCAGCGCGACCAGAATGCCCCACGCGGTCAGATGCGCGGCCGCCGGATAATGGCCGCCACTCGCCGGCCAATGCGACAGCACCGCGCCGACGCCGATCTGGAAGCCGAAAATCAGCAGGAAGATAATCAATGTCAGTGTGGTATTCACGCGGCCGATCATCTGCGCCGGGAAGTGCCGGGCCATGACCGCGTAGCTGAGAATGCCGGTGCCGCCGAAAATCCCGTACGCCGCCCACAACAGACCCGCGGGCAGCGGCGCCTTGAACATGATCAGCAACTGCGTCAGAACGTACAGCGCCATGCCGATGCCGCAAAACGCATGGAGTGAGATGCCGCGCCGCTCGAGACTACGCGCCGCCGCGCCGAAGCCCACGCAGCCGGCCATCATCGCGAAGCCGAGAATCGACACGAGCGCGGCGGCCTCGCGCGGCTCGAAGCCCTGCACGTCACGCAGCCACGCGCCGACCCAAAGCGACTGCATTGCGTAAAAGACGCCTTGCGTGACGACCGAGAACGACGCGATCTTCCAGAACGCCGCACTGCGCAGGATATGCAGCGTGCCTTTGAACTGGGCGCCGATACTCGCCTGGTGATGCGTTTCCTTCGTGTCCGGCGCGAGCGTCCACTGCGCGAGCGCGACCAGCACGGTCAGCAATCCCAGCCCGATGCAGACCGTGCGCCAGCTCGCGAACGTCAGGACCCACGTCAGCGGCGAGCCGACCATCACGCCACCGAAACCGCCGATCGCCATCACCAGCCCGTTCATCAGCGGCAGGCGCGCCGCGGCGAAGTGCTGCGCCAATGCCTTGAACGCGGCGCCAAGGCACACGGAGACGCCGACACCGATCAGCAGTCGCCCCACCATCATTACGCCGACGCTATGCGCGGCGCCGAACACCCAGATACCGAGCGCGGCAAACAGCAGCGTGACGGCCGTGACGCGCCGCGCGCCGTAGTGGTCCAGCAGCACGCCAGCCGGAATCTGGGCGCCTGCGAAGCCGAGGAAATAGAGACTGGTGAGCAAGCCCAGGTCGGCAGCCGACAAACCGAGATCGTGCGTGATGAACGGCGCAAAACCGAGGTTGACGCCGCGGAACACGTAGGAAACGAAATACCCGGCGGAGAACAGCAAAAAGACGCGCAACTGGGTCGACGACATGAGCTTTGAATTAGGTGGCTGCCCGAATGGATTTGACCGAAGCACGAAAGATAAAGGAAAAGCGTCGGCTTTGCCCGAAATGATCTGCACAATGAAAAACGCCGTCACCACAGGTGACGGCGTTGGAAAAAGCACGGTGCGTGATCGGAGCGCAATTCATGCGCTGCCCCCGCAACGCATGTGGTCACTACCGTGTGAGCCGCTATTGGTCTACTTACCCTTCTTCGCGTCGGCCACGGTCTTCGGGCGGCTCTCTGCCGCAGCCTTCGACGCCTTGCTGGACGTGGAAGCCGACACCTTGGTCACCTTGCCCTTGTTGGCGCTGGATGCCGTCGGCTTGCTGACCTTGCCTACCGGTTCGGACACCTTCACCACCTCTGTCCGGCCACGACCCTTCTTCTTATCGTAGCGCGATTCGCTGCGCGTGTCTGCGACGCGGGTGCCGATCTTCTCGACGCCGCCGCCTTGCACATCGGTCGCGATGCGTTCCGGACCCGGCTCGCTCGGCATGGCCTTGCCAACCGGCACGTGCAGCACGATCACCTGGCCGCGCGACACGCTTTCGCGATGCGTGCGGTTCCATGCCTTCAACTGGCCGACCGACACGCCGTAACGCACGGCGATGGCCGCCATCGACTGATTGCGGCGCACGCGAATGAGCATCTTGCGCGTATCGGGGACGTCGGGCTCCATCGCCAGTACGGCGCTTTCAGCCACGTCGGCGCTGATGTCCTCGTCGTCGTCCGTACCACGCGGCACCACGATCGTGGAGCCGGGTTTCAGACGCATGCCGACCGGAATCTTGTTCACTTCCATCAACGTGTCGGCGTCGACACTGATCTTCTGCGCGATTGCCGCGGGTGTCGCGCGTTCGGTGACCGTGTACGTGGTCCACGACGACAGCGAGCCGGAGTACGTTTTCAGATTGCGCTCGAAGGCGCTGGCGTTGTCGAACGGCAGCAGGATCTGCGGCTGCGTGGCGCCGAGAATCACCGGCTTCCTGAACGACGGATTCAGCGAGCGGAATTCGTCCGCGGACAGGTTTGAGAGCTTGGCGGCCATGTCCACGTCGATGTCGTGCGAGGTGGTCACCGTCACGAAATACGGGTGGTTCGGAATAGACGGCAGCGTGAGCCCGTACATTTGCGGGTTCATGACGATGTTCTTCACCGCCTGCAGCTTCGGCACGTAGTTGCGCGTCTCGTTCGGCATGCGCAGGCTCAGATAGTCGGTGGGCAGGCCCGCCGCTTCGTTGCGCGCAATCGCGCGCTGCACGTTGCCCTCGCCCCAGTTGTACGCCGCCAGCGCCAGTTGCCAGTCGCCGAACATGTCATGCAGACGCGACAGATAGTCGAGCGCGGCGCTGGTCGACGCCAGCACGTCGCGGCGCTCGTCCTGCCACATATTCTGCTTGAGATTGTACGTGCGGCCCGTGCCCGGCATGAACTGCCACATGCCGGCCGCCTTCGCCACCGACAACGCCTGCGGGCTATACGCCGATTCGATGAACGGCAGCAACGCGAGCTCGGTCGGCATGTGACGCGCCTCGAGTTCTTCGACGATGTGGTACAGGTACTTCTGCGAGCGCTCGGTCATGCGCTGCACGTAATCAGGACGCTGCGCATACCAGTTGACCTGCATGTCGACGAGGTCGGTCTGCAGGTCCGGCATCTGGAAACCACGGCGAATACGGCCCCAAAGGTCGGCGTCGGCGCTCGTCAACTGAGTGACGGAGCCCTGGTCGACGTTGATCGTCTCTTTGGCGGTGGCTGTCTTGCGAAGGGCGTCGGCTACGGCTTGCTGACTGGCGGGGTTGGTTGCGGTGTTCGGAATACTCGTCGTCGGTCCCTGGCTCGCGCAAGCGGCGAGCGTCAGGACCAGCAACGCACTAAAGATAAATCGCATGAACGTCTCGGCTTCCACAAGGGCTGGAATTTGCAGCCGATAGTACGAAACGGCAACGTTTACGTCAATCGGAAAATTACGAAAAAATCAAGTAAATCTTGGGCTTGGCGAATTTTTCCGATTCATCGCGTGAGGAATACCCATCCTGGGATCGGGTCAACGGAAGCGGTTTTTCCATTCGCGCATCAAAGTAAAGGCCGTCAATCGATCCGGCACTTTCTCGTGCAACTGCTCCCGCAAGCTCGCCTGCACCGCCGGATCGCCGGCGCGCAAAAACGGATTCACCGCGCGTTCGTGGGCAATCGTGGTGGGCAGCGTGGGCGCATCGCGAGCGCGCAGTTCGCTCGCTTTGTCCCGCCAGGCCTGCAGTTCGGCGTTGCCCGGCTCGCAGGCGAGCGCGAAGCGGATATTCGACAGCGTGTACTCGTGCGCGCAGTGAACCTCGGTCGCGCCGGGCAGCGCGGCGAGCGCATCCAGCGAGGCGAGCATCTGCTTCGGCGTGCCTTCGAACAGCCGGCCGCAACCGCAGGCGAACAGCGTGTCGCCGCAAAACACATGGGGCGTGCCTTGCGGGTGGGCCGCCTGGAAATACGCGATGTGGCCGCTCGTGTGACCCGGCACGTCGAGCACACTCAATTCGAGCGCGGGCGCCGCAATCGACACGTGATCGCCATTTTTCAGACGGCGCGTGAGATGCTCGATCGCTTCACCGGCGGGGCCGTAGACGGGCACGGCCTGGCCATTCAGCAGATCGGCCACCCCGCCGACGTGGTCTTGATGATGGTGCGTGAGTAAAATAGCGCTCAGCCGCCAACCTCGTTTCGCCAGATAGGCTTTTACGGGGGCGGCCTCACCCGGATCGACGACCGCCGCGTGGTGTCCGTCGGAAACGACCCAGATGTAATTGTCATCAAACGCCGGGACCGGTACGTACTCGAGCGCATTCATAGGCGACGCATTCTTTGATATGACTGACCGAGCGATTATAGACTGGCCCGCCTGGACCGACTCGCCACCTGGCCGATACGTACTCGAGTGGGAGCAAACCCAGCTCGACCGCGTGGTGTCGGACGTGTTCGGTTACCATGCGCTGCAACTCGGCCTGCCGCAACTCGACGCCCTGCGTGAGAACCGCATGCCGTGCCGCGGGCTCGTGCTCGACGCCGCGAGCGGGGCGAGCGCGCCGTATGCGTATCCGCGCGCCGCGGGACATGCCGGGAACGGCAATCGCAGCGGTTTGGGCAACGCCTTAAGCAATGGCGCGACGCAAGGCGGACTCGCAGGCCTGCCGGCGCCGGCCGGACGCAGTGCCGTCTGGTGCGACCTGCTGGACCTGCCGTTCGAAGCGCAAAGCGTCGATCTGATCGTGATGCCGCACACGCTGGAATTCACGAGCGACCCGCACCGCCTGCTGCGTGAAGCCGAGCGCGTGCTGATGCCCGAAGGACAGTTGATCATTCTCGGCTTCAACTCGCTTTCGCTCTGGGGCGCGCGGCAATCGGTCGGCAAAATGACCGGCCGGCCTTTCGTCCCGGCAGCCGTCGACCTGATCGCCTTTACGCGCCTGAAAGACTGGATCAAGCTGCTCGGCTTCGACCTTGAACGCGGACGCTTCGGCTGCTATCGTCCGCCGCTGGGCAGCGAACAATGGCTGTCCCGCTACGGTTTCATGGAAGCCGCCGGCGACCGCTGGTGGCCGATTTTCGGCGCCACCTACATGATCAAGGCGATCAAGCGCGTGCGCGGCATGCGCCTCGTCGGCCCGCTGAAAGTGAAGAAACCCGTCCTCGCCGCAGGCCTCGCGCCCGCCGCCACACCGAATACACGCAACCACACTCAATGACTTCCGATCTCATCGATATTTATACCGACGGCGCCTGCAAAGGCAACCCCGGCCCCGGCGGCTGGGGCGCGTTGCTGCGCTTCGGCGACCAGGAAAAAGAACTGTTCGGCGGCGAAGCCAACACCACCAACAACCGCATGGAATTGATGGGCGTGATCGCCGCGCTCGAAGCGCTGAAGCGGCCCTGCAAGGCGGTCGTACACACCGACTCGCAGTACGTGCAGAAAGGCATCAGCGAGTGGATCCACGGCTGGAAGAAGAAAGGCTGGATCACCGCCGCGAAGCAGCCGGTCAAGAACGCCGATTTATGGAAGCGACTCGATGCGCTCGTCGCCCAACACGAAATCGAATGGCGCTGGGTACGCGGGCACAATGGGCACCCGGAAAACGAGCGCGCCGATCAGCTGGCCAATCGCGGCGTCGCGTCACTCGCGCAGATGTAATTCCTGCTGCGATGGCGCGCGCCGGTTCGCCGCGCGCCACCTTTTTTTTGCTGCAATTTTCTGAGGCAGGCTAATCCGACATGCGTCAACTCATCCTCGATACCGAAACCACCGGCCTGAATGCCCGCACTGGCGACCGGATTCTTGAACTCGGTTGCGTCGAAATGGTGAACCGCCGGCTGACGGGCAACAACCTGCACTTCTATATCAACCCGGAACGCGATAGCGATCCGGGCGCACTGGCTGTGCACGGACTGACCACCGAGTTCCTGAGCGACAAGCCGAAGTTCGCCGAGATCGCGGATCAGTTTCGCGACTTCATCCAGGACGCGGAACTGATCATTCATAACGCACCGTTCGATATCGGTTTTCTCGACGCCGAGTTCGCGCTGCTGGGCCTGCCGCCGGTGAAGACCTATTGTGGCGAGATCATCGATACGTTGGCGCGCGCCAAACAGATGTTCCCGGGCAAACGCAATTCCCTGGACGCGCTGTGTGATCGCTTCGGCATCAGCAACGCGCACCGCACGCTGCACGGCGCCCTGCTCGACTCGGAACTGCTCGCGGAAGTCTATCTGGCAATGACGCGCGGCCAGGAAAGCCTCGTCATCGACATGCTCGGCGAGTCGCATGGCGGCGGCGATGCGCACGCGCCGCGCATCGCGATCAGTTCGCTGGATCTGATCGTGATCGCCGCCAGCGACGAGGAACTCGCTGCGCACCAGACGGTGCTCGACGGTCTCGACAAGGCGATCAAGGGGACAAGCGTGTGGCGCCTCGAACCGGCGCCGGCCGCGGATGAGCAAACCGCTTAAAAAGTACTGGACGAGGCCGAAAATCCCTGACATAATTCGGCTCTCTTCGGGTGGTTAGCTCAGCGGTAGAGCACTGCCTTCACACGGCAGGGGTCACTGGTTCGATCCCAGTACTACCCACCAGAATTTTGGTGTGTCGATCACCGAAGACTAAAGGGCTCACGTAGAAATGCGTGAGCCCTTTTTCATTTCCTGCCTGGGCGTGTGAAAACCGTACGGAATGCCAGGTAGATTTGGGCGCTCAGCGACGGGTTCGGTCGTCAACACCGAATGTTCGTACGTTTGCGGACGCCAGATACTGCTGATATAGTTGGTTTTCGGGCATTCGCCCCGTCCATTTTTTCACCTCATTCGACCATAGGGAGGCGCCACATGTTTGCCATGCGTATCGCCGTCCCCGGCATGGTCTCGCGAGCGGTTTCACGATCTTAATCCATCCGATTAAGTCGCCGAATCGCCGTTCACGTGGTATCGCCTGAAAAGGCGTTCCGCGCAATTCCCAGACAGTCCGCAGTTCAATCGCCGATGTATTCCGGCGCGTTTTGACTGTCTCATCCTTTCGCTTCTGACTGGAACCTCGGTGCGCTCATGCGCCACCGGGCCGTGGCAAATGACCAGAAAAAAACTCGACTTTCGCGGACAAGCCTTCAAGGACGTCCTCGGTTTTACCTTCCATCACTGGGCGCAGCAGCCCTGGCGCATTGTCGTCATTACGGCACTGGTGCTGCTCTCGGCGTTGGCAGACGTGCTCACGCCGATGTTCGCGGGACGGCTCGTCGACGCCATCGCGTCCGGCGCGGCGAGCAATGCCGTCGCCTGGCACGCAGCGGTCACCGCCTTCTGCGTGCTGGGCGCGCTGGGCCTTGGCGCCACGCTGCTTCGGCAAGGCGTGTACTTCAACATCATCCGGCTCACGCTCAAGATGATGAGCGAGATCGCCGCGAACGCGTTTCATCGTGTGCAACGCTTTTCGACCGACTGGCACGCCAACAGCTTCGCCGGCTCCACGGTGCGCAAGATCACGCGCGGCATGTGGGCGCTCGACCTGCTCAACGATACGCTGTTGATCGCGCTGTTGCCGTCGCTCGTGATGCTGGTCGGCGCGACCGTCCTCCTCGGCTGGCGCTGGCCGATGATGGGCGCGGTCGTCGGTATCGGCTCGGTGCTGTATATCGCGGTGACCGTGGCCATGTCGCTCGGCTTTGTCGCGCCGGCCGCGCGTCTCGCGAACGCGTGGGACACGCGCATGGGCGGCGCGCTCGCCGACGCGGTCAGTTGCAACGGCGTGGTCAAGGCGTTCGGCGCGGAAGAGCGCGAAGAAGTGCTGCTGTCGCGCGTGATCGGCAAGTGGCGGCACCGCACGCGCCGCACGTGGATGCGCGGCACGATCAACGGCGGCGTCCAGGGCGGTATGCTGGTGGCGATCCAGGCCGCGATTCTCGGCGCAGCGCTGCTGTTGTGGGCGCGCGGTGAGGCCGGCGTCGGCGACATCACGTTCGCGCTGACCATGTTCTTCATGTTGCAAGGCTATCTGCGCGACGTGGGGATGCACATCCGCAACCTGCAACGCTCCGTCAACGACATGGAGGAACTGGTGTCGCTCGAGCGCCAGCCGCTCGGTATCGAAGACCGCCCCGGCGCGGGTCCGATCACGATCGGCAAAGGCGAGATCCGTTTCGAGCACGTCACCTTCCACTACGAAACGAACGGCCAGCCGCTTTACGATAACTTCTCCGTGCGCATCGCGCCGGGCGAGCGCGTCGGATTGGTCGGGCATTCGGGCTCGGGAAAGACCACGTTCATCAAGCTGATCCAGCGGCTCTATGACATTTCGGAAGGCCGGATCACGATCGACGGTCAGGACATCGCCCGGGTCCGGCAGGCCTCGTTGCGCAGCCAGATCGCGATCGTTCAGCAGGAACCGGTGCTGTTTCACCGCTCGCTCGCCGAGAACATCGCGTATGCGCGGCCCGGCGCGAGCCGTGCGGAGATCGAGTGCGCCGCAAGGCTCGCGAGTGCGCATGACTTCATCGCGGCGCTGCCCAACGGCTATGACACCCTTGTCGGTGAACGCGGGGTCAAGCTCTCGGGCGGCGAACGTCAGCGCGTCGCCATCGCGCGGGCGTTTCTCGCCGACGCGCCGATCCTGATTCTGGACGAAGCGACGTCGAGTCTCGACAGCGAAAGCGAAGTGCTGATCCAGCAGGCCATGGAGCGGCTGATGATGGGCCGCACCACGCTGGTGGTGGCGCACCGTCTTTCCACCGTGCGTGCGCTGGACCGGCTGCTGGTGCTGGATAAGGGCAAGGTCATCGAGGAAGGCAGCCACGACGCGCTGATCAGACTCGAGAACGGTCTGTACCGGCGGTTGTTCGAGCGTCAGGCGTTGGAACTGATCAAGGGATTGGGCGAGCCGGAGATCACGAGCCGGGTCGCGGCGCGGCCGAGCGTGAACCGGATGGACGATTCCAGCTTGTTGGTCGGGAAGTAGACTGAACCGGGCGTGTGGGACGTCGAGTGGAAACCGCAGATAGGGTCGCGCTTTCGGTTGACGTTCCACCGCCCGTTTTTTTATGAGCGCGAGCGAGCGCTAGTCAAGCACACCCGCGTGATCTGGAAATTGCCGAGCCGGTAGCCGGCGGCGCTTCCCACTGTCGATCTACCGCACTTTTTTTCGCACGCGAAAGTGCGAGCGCGTAAGCGTCGCTCTGCTCGCGCCGACTACGCAAGCGCTCGCACCGCCGTTACACCATCCCCGCCGGCAATCCCACGCCGCGCGCCATGCCGGTGGCCGCAAACACCATCAGCACCAGCAATATCGTCTGAATCACGCTGTAGCGCGCATAGGAGCGCGCCTTGTGCAGATCCGGCACAGCGCCCTTCCTTACCGCGGCGCGCCAGCGCATCAGCGCGAGCATCGACGGGACTTCAAGAATCAGAATGATCACGAGCAGCGTCATCTTGAGGTGAAAGAGCGGCTCGTGGAGATAGTAGTCGGCGCCCTTTTCGTAACTGCCGAAAGCGCGCATCAACCCGGTGACGACCAGCACCAGCGCCGAAATGCCCCACCTTGTGTCCGCCCGGAACACGGAGCGCAGCGCGGCTGGAACAGTGGCGCGGCGTAGCGCCCACGTGCGCCGCAGAATCGACGCGAGCGCGAAGCCATAAGCAAGCAGATGGATGGCGGCAAGCAACCAGCGAACCAGCATAGCGACTCCTGCAAAGGACGCGATACGATCGTTGTATGTCTCACTCGCCCGCGCTGAAGCGCCGGGCGCCATGACTTCATTATCGACTACGGCTCAATCTACAACGCCTGCTTCGGCCACGGGGGTGTGGCCGACTGCACAAATCGGCAGATTCAGACCTGCTGCAAGGATGTGTCAAGCGCGCGGGCGGCGACCCGATCGCCTTCGGTCGTCAGCGCGGTGCGGAATACAGTTTGCCGGTTGTGACCTGCGGCGGCCGGCGAATCCCACAGTAACTCGATCTTCGGACGGCGGCCAAAGGCGCCGCGCGCCAGCGGCGGCACAGCGGCCACCCCCAGCGACGCGCCGGACCCGCCCTGCTCGCCCACCGCGCCGAACGCCACGGCGGGTGTGGGTGTCGGCGTCGTGCGTACGCCCTGCCCGGCCGCCCAGCGTACGGACAATTCGCGCGCGTCGTACTGTCCCACCTTACGGCGCTCCGCCCACACGATCACCGTCCGCGTGACCGGATCCAGCGCGACCGCATAGCGGCCAATCGCGAAACGGCGCGCGGCGATATTGGTACGCCACAGCGCGCGCGGCCGGCAGATCCACAGCACGGCCGCATACAGCGCCGGCGCAGCCAACAACCAGCCGTTGGAGGCTGCCACCGCGTTGGCGGCGCGCCGCCAGCCAGCGCTCGCGGTAAACGCGCCGACCGACCAGACCGCAAACAGGAACCCGAGGAAAGCGAACAGACGCAACGCTTGCCGCAGCCATTGCGGCAGCGGATGAAACGGGCGCTCGGCGACGGCGCGCGCGCCCGGCAGGAAGATCAGCAGGAACAGGAAAACGAGGTTGATGCACGCCCAGGGCGAGGACAGCATGGCCAGCATCGACGCGCCCGCATCCATGTCCGCCATTGAAAAAAGCCAGCGAGCAAGGATCACGAGACCGATGGCGCGCAACGCGAAAATCGTTCCGGCGCCGGGCGCCGCGTTCGCACGCGTCTCTTTCGTTCTCGCCAAGGCATCCTCCTGTCGTCGGCGGCGCCGCAGCCAAATTTGCGGCAGGGCCATTATAGGGATATTACGGAGAGTGGCTCATTCTTACCGGCTGAAACGCGCACTTTCGTCCGTCGATTAAGAAAAACGCGGCGCGCTTGCAACAACGCCCCGTGGGCGAGTGCCGCACGGGGCGTTGCTGGCGGCCGACGGAACGCCTGAAAGCGCTCCTCGAGCCGATGCGACTTTTTACTTGTCGCGCATTAGCTGGCGTTGACTTCGCGCAGCACGGTACGGTGCTTCTGACGCAGCAGTTCCTCGTAGGTGGCGACGTAGTTCTTCGCCATGACTTTCGACGAGAAGCGCGATTCGAACGCCTTGCGCACACCGGCGCGCGACAGCGTGTGCAGACGCTTGACTGCGGCGACCGCGCTGATTTCGTCTTCGACGACGAAGCCCGACACGCCGTTTTCGATCACTTCCGGCACCGAACCGCGGTTAAACGCGATCGCCGGCGTACCGCACGCCATCGCTTCGATCATGACCAGACCGAAGGGCTCTGGCCAGTCGATCGGGAACACCAGTGCATGCGCGTTGCCGAGGAACTCACGCTTTTCGGCTTCGCCGATTTCGCCGATGTACTCGACGTGCGGGAGCGCCATCAGCGGCTTGATCACTTCTTCGTAATAGGCGCGGTCGGCCTTGTCGATCTTGGCGGCGACCTTGAGCTTCATGCCTGCCTGGCCGGCGATGCGGATCGCGCGGTCGAGGCCCTTCTCCGGCGAGACGCGGCCGAGGAAAGCGAGGTAGCCCGGCTCGACGTTGGGGATCGGCGTGAGCACGTTTTCCGGCAGACCGTGATAGACGGTTTGCAGCCAGTTCGCCTGTTGCAGCGGAATGCGCTGGTTGTCCGAAATCGACACCACCGGCACGTCACTGAACGTATTGAAGATCGGCTGCAGTTCCGGCAGATCGAGACGGCCGTGCAGCGTGGTCAGGAACGGCACCGGCTGGCGCGCGAACAGCGAGAACGGGTAGTAGTCGATGTGGAAATGCAGCACGTCGAATTCGTCCGCGCGGCGGCGCACTTCTTCGAGCAGCAGCATGTGCGGCGCCATCACGTCGCGGATGGTCGGGTCGAGGCGCAGCGCCTGCGGCCAGAAAGCTTCGAGTTTCGCCGAGGTCTGCGAATCGCCGCTCGCAAAGAGCGTGACGTCGTGGCCCTGCTCGACCAGAGCTTCGGTCAGATAGGACACCACGCGTTCCGTACCGCCATACAGCTTGGGAGGAACCGCCTCGTGCAACGGAGCGATTTGAGCGATTCGCATATGAAAAACTCCTCGTAAAAAATCAGGCAAAGGTACTGCGTTTGGTAAAAGCGACTCGCTTGCTCGCCAGGGCAGTCTGGCCGGATTTGCCGGCGCGGGCCTGATTCTTTCGAGAAATCCTGCGATGGATCGCTTGGGTAGTGAGCCCAGACCCGTGGTCAGTGTCTGCGCATGTGCCGGTAAACGCACACATGACACCTACGTTGACAAACTGTCAGAAAATTCGGTGGGCCTACAGAGCATGCATTATCAATGCCGGGATTCTCGCTGCACCACAACATTTCAAAGTCTTTACGTTGTTACAAAGGCGAAACACTTTGCAAACCCTTGTTTTATAAGACAGTTCTACAGTGGCAGCTGGCTTGCGGCACGGACCGCCAATGCGGCGTCGTAAGCTCCTGCGTCAACTTTGCCGGCAAGCGTTGAAGAAATGCCGCATCGCGGTTGAATGCAATTTGTAATTATATCCTGAAATGGTCCGCAACCTGCGTGAACCCTGACCCCATAGACGGGTCGAGTAGCAGTAGGTCGCGGACGTCTATCGCGAAATCATCGCGCCAAGGCCCGGATACACAGGGCGCAATCGCTTTTGCATGTTTACAATGCGAAGCATCGGCTTCGCGGCGAACCTTTCCATGTGGCCCACGCTTTGCATGCACAACCCGAAACACACCAACCTCACGATCAATTGGAACATTTAACCATCGCCCAGCGTAATGCCGAGAACGCAAAGCTCGCGAGCTATGCGCACCGGCCGCTTGCGTTCCTTTTCCGCTTCATCCGCCGCCATCCGCTCGCGCATGCGATCGTCCTGTGCAGCGTGTTCGCGGCCGTGGGCTGTGCGCTCGCTTCGCAATACGCGATTAAACATCTGATCGACGTGCTCGGCGAAGGCCGGCACCACCCCGGCCCGCTGTGGGGCGCGTTCGCCATCCTGGTTGGCCTGATCGCCGCCGACAACCTGCTGTGGCGGGTCGGCGGCTGGGTCGCCGCGCATACGTTCGTCGCCGTGACCGGCGACCTGCGGCGCGACCTTTTCCAGTATCTGAGCGGGCACTCGCCAACGTATTACTCCGAGAAGCAGCCGGGCATGCTTGCCAGCCGGATCACGGCAACCTCGAACGCGGTCTACACGGCGGAGAACACCACCGCGTGGAACGTGCTGCCGCCGTGCATCGCGGTGTTCGGCGCGATCGTCATGATCATCGCAGTGAATCCGCTGATGGCCTGCGGCCTGATGCTGTGCTCGGCGATCCTGTCGGTCGTGCTGTACAAGCTGGCTGGGCGCGGCTCGGCGCGCCATCACCATTTCGCCACCAAGGCGGCGTCAGTGGACGGCGAGCTCGTCGACGTGATCAGCAACATGGGCCTCGTGCGCGCCTTTGGCATGACGTTTCGCGAGCAGCAGCGGTTCGGCGCAACGGTCAAAGCCGAGATGGATGCGCGCCAGCAGAGCCTGCTGTATCTGGAGAAGCTGCGTCTGCTGCACGCGGTGATTACCGCGCTGCTGTCGGCGGGCTTGCTGGGCTGGGCGCTCTGGCTGTGGGATCAAGGCAAGGCAACTTCGGGCGACATCGTGCTCGTCAGCTCGCTCGGCTTCACGATCCTGCACGGCACGCGCGATCTGGCCGTGGCGCTCGTCGACGTCACGCAGCACGTGGCGCGTCTCGCTGAGGCCGTGCGCACGCTGCTCGAGCCGCACGGCATGCCGGATCGCGACGGCGCGACCGAACTCGTGCCGCAAGGCGGCCGCATCGATTTCGAAAGCGTGACGTTCGCCTACCCGCGCCGCCGCCCGATTCTCGATCACTTCGACCTGCATATCGAACCCGGCCAGCGTGTCGGCCTGATCGGCAAGTCGGGCGCGGGCAAATCCACCGTGCTGGCGCTGCTGCAGCGTTTCTACGAGACGCAAGGCGGCGCGATCAGGATCGACGGCCAGGACATCGCCACGATCACGCAGGACAGCCTGCGTCACGCGATCGCGCTGGTGCCGCAGGACATCTCGCTGTTCCACCGTACGGTGTACGAGAACATCGCCTATGGACGCCCGGAGGCGAGCCGTGACGAAGTGCTCGCGGCCGCGCGCGAGGCGCGTTGCGCAGACTTCATCGAGGCCATGCCGGAAGGCTACGACACGATCGTCGGCGATCGCGGCGTGAAGCTGTCGGGCGGCCAGCGTCAGCGGATCGCAATTGCACGCGCGATCCTGAAGAACGCGCCGATCCTGCTGCTCGACGAAGCCACCTCGGCACTCGACAGCGCGTCGGAAGAGGCGATCCAGAAGGCGCTCGACCGGCTGATGGTCGGCCGCACGGTGGTCGCGATCGCGCACCGTCTGTCCACGCTGAACAACTTCGACCGGATCATCGTGATGAGCGCAGGCAAGGTCATCGACGACGGCAGCCCGGAAGAGCTGCGCCAACGTCCGGGCCTGTATCGCGATCTGCTCACCAAGCAGTATGGCAAGGGCCACACGCTGCACATCGGCGGCAAGAAAGTCGACGAACAGCACGTGGTCTGAAGCTGCGCGGCACACTTCGAGCCGCGAGCCGTGACCGCAAAAAGAAAAGCCGCTCGAGCGGCTTTTCCTTTACACGCACTGCAAGCAGCCGCGAACGCAGCCTACCCGGCCTGAGTTTCGCGCGCCGCCTTTTTCCCCGGCACGGCACGCGCCTTCCCGCTTCGGGTGCTCTTCGCACCAGCGACGCCCTGCAAATCGCGCATGAAGTTATCGCGCCATACCGACACATTGTTCTCGCGCAACTGCACCATCATGTCGCGATGACGCGCCTGACGCTCCGCGAGCGGCATGTCGAGCGCCCGCGCGAGCGCCTCGGCCATGCCGTCGATATCGACCGGATTGACGATCAGCGCGCCGTCGAGTTCCTGCGCGGCGCCGGCAAAACGCGACAGCACAAGCACGCCGGGATTCTCGGGATCCTGCGCCGACACATACTCCTTGGCGACGAGGTTCATGCCATCGCGCAACGGCGTGACATAGCCGACGTGCGCGGTGCGGAACAGCGCGGCCAGCACCGAGCGCTCGTACTGCTTGTGGATGTAGAGAATCGGCGTCCAGTCCAGTTCGGCGAAGCGCCCATTGATGCGCCCCGATTCCCCTTCAAGTTGCAAGCGGATGTCCTGATACGCGTGCATGTCGGCGCGCGTCGGCGGCGCGATTTGCAGGAACGACACCTTGTTGCGTTGCGCGGTCGCGTGCTCGAGCAGCCGCTCGAACGCGCGAAAGCGCTCGACCAGTCCCTTCGAATAATCGAGCCGGTCCACACTCATGATCAGCTTGCGCGAATGCAGCGTCGCTTTCATTGTGCGCACCGGTTTGCCGCGCTCACCCGCTTTCGCGAGTTCGGCGATCTCGTCCGGATAGACGCCGATGGGATACGCCGCCGCGCGCAGCGTGCGGCCGAACGCGTGAATCGTCAGCGGGCCTTGTGCCGATGCGTCGACCGTGCCGTTCGCCTCATTGACGATGTAGTCGCAGAACGCGCGCAGATCCGGCGCCGTCTGGAAGCCGAGCAGATCGAACGAACACAGCGCTTCCACCAGTTCACGATGCGGCGGCACCGCCAGCAGCACCTGCGAAGCCGGAAACGGAATGTGCAGGAAGAAGCCGATGCGATTCTTCACGCCCGCCGCGCGCAGCGCTTGCGCGAACGGAATCAGATGGTAATCGTGGACCCAGATCACGTCGTCTTCGCGCAGCAGCGGGACGAGTTGTTGCGCGAGCCACGCATTGACGCGGCAGTAGCCCTCAAAGTCGTGGCGGTCGTATTGCAGCAGGTCGGCGCGATAATGGAACGCGGGCCACAGCGTGGCGTTCGAGAAGCCACGATAGTACTGGTCGTAGTCGCGGCGCATCAGTGCGATGGTCGCGAAGGTCACCGGGCCGCGCTCCTCGACCTTGATCTGCGGCTGGCCCGAGCTGAGCACGTCGCCGCTCCAGCCGAACCACATGCCGCCGGTTTCCTTCAGCGCGTCGTACACGCCGACCGCCAGACCACCCGCCGCCGGGCCGCCCTCCGAGATCGGCGCAACCCGGTTCGATACGATGATCAGTCGACTCATGAAGCGCGATTCCCGATACGGTGCGTTGTCTGGCTTGAGCGATGCGGCGCGGCGATCATGCTGTGCGTGCGGCCGCGACGATCGATGCCAGCCAGTCGAGCAGTCCCGACACCGAGTCAATGCGCGTATGCGCCATCGTCTCGCCCGGACCGACCTTGATCGACACGCCGCCGCGCTCGTTGACGACGGCGAAGCCTTTCTCGTCGGTCAGATCATCGCCGGCAAAAACCGGCTTGCGGCCGACGAACGGCGGTTCGTCGAGGAACGCGCGCAGCGCGCGACCCTTGTCGACATCTTTAGGTTTGATTTCGTAGACCATCTTGCCGGGCTGCAGAACGTACGAGCCGGCGTAATCGGCCACCAGCCGCTCGGTCGCCACACGCGCCACCGGCTCGCGATCCGGCGCATTCCGATAGTGCAGCGCCACGGCCGCGCCCTTGATCTCGAGCAGCATGCCTGGGTTCTCGTTGACCACCTGCGCGAGCACCTGCTCCATACGCAGCAGCCGCTCGTCGTGGAAGCCGATGCGCTGCGTGTCGCCGTTCGCGTCGCGCCGCTCGGCGCCGTGCAGACCGGCAATCGGCAGATCGGGCATGTTGAGAAAACTGTCGATGCTGTCGATTCCGCGGCCCGACACGACCGCGACCGCGCCGTTCGTCAGGCTGCGCAACTCGCTCAGCAAGTCGATCACGCGAGGTTGCACCAGCACGCCGTCCGGCGTGGGGGCGAGTTCGACGAGCGTGCCGTCGAAATCGAAGAAAAATGCCGTCTCGCTCGGAGACAGAACAGCCGGAAGTGCTTGCATCGGTTAGTTTTGCCTTTCAGCCTTCTGCGGCCGGAAAAGTGTGCGCATCTTACCGCGCATCCACCAATTTTTCGAGAAAGTAAGGCGGGGAACAAGCCCGGCCGGGCGCCGCGCGCGAGCCTCGCCGGCGATTGCGTTCAAAACGGGAACAATCAGACTTCAGCCAGCTTTCGGCCGCCTGCGTCAAATTGCCTCGCAAACCGCCCGCCCGTGGGCGCTGCGCGACGCCACCGGGAAATTTGCGCTAAAGTCGCAGCCACGCGGATCATTGCCGTTACGACCATATTTGCACACTATGACCGCGCACGCGCCGCACGCGCATCGAGCGGCGCCGCAATTCAATCGAGTCACTGAACCCTGCTTTGTTCCCGATCTTCTCATCCCGGCACCCGCAATCGCACCTCGCACTGTCACGCAGGCCGTGGTCCGCGCGCCTGTTTGCGGCGACGGTGATGCTGGGCGCGCTGACGGCGTTGGCCGGCTGTACACATCGCACGGAAACCTGGCAGTTGACCAATGTGACCGGCCACCTGCCGGATCTCGATTTCACGCTGACCGGCGACGATGGCCGCCCCGTCACCGGCGATTCGTTCAAGGGCCGCACCTCGCTCGTTTATTTCGGCTACACGCATTGCCCGGACGTCTGCCCTGAAACGATGGGCCGGTTGATGCAGGTGCTCGGCAAGCTCGGCCCCGACGCGCAGAAGGTGCGCATCCTGTTCATCACCGTCGATCCCGCACGCGACACGGCGCAGGCCTTGCACGATTACGTCGGCGCCTTCGACGCGAAACACGCCGAAGGGCTGACCGGCACCGACTGGCAGATCGAGTCGCTCGCCAAGCGTTATCGCGTCGCCTATCAGATGGAAAAACGCGACCCCAGCGGCAACTATGAAGTCACCCATAGTTCCGCCGTCTACGTGTTCGACAGCCAGGGCCACGCGCGCCTGCTGGCCACCGATCACGACACGCCCGATGCGATCGCGCAAGACCTGCGCCGCATCATCGATGACCGTTCCTGACCTTTCCCGAGTTCATTCATGTCGATCAAGATCAAAACGTTCGCTGCACTGAGTTGTGCCCTCGCCCTTTCGTTCGGTGTCGCATCGACCGCGCAAGCGGCGGGCGCCAATGCGATCAGCGTGAAGGACGCGTGGGTCCGCTGGCTGCCCAACAATCTGCCCGCCGCCGGCTATGTGACGCTCGTCAACGCGAGCGACAAACCGGTCGACCTCGTCGATATCTCCAGCAACGACTACGGCGACGCGATGCTGCATCAGACCGTGTCGAACGGTTCGTCGCAGAAGATGGTGATGGTCGACAAGCTGACGGTGCCCGCGCACGGCCAGGTCGCCATCGCGCCCGGCGGCTATCACGTGATGCTCGAAGACGCGAAGCACAAGGTCGCGCCGGGCGACACCGTGCATCTCACGCTCAAGTTCTCCGACGGCGAAACGCTCGACGCGCCGTTCGCCGTCAAGTCGCCGGCGCAAACCAAGTAACCAGGTAACGTGCCGCGATGAACCTGCTCTACTGGCTCGATCCCTGGGAGTTTTCGCCGACGGTCGTGATCGCGCTGCTGGTGCCCGCGATCCTGTTCGTACGCGGCGCGCGTAAAGCGAAGGTGACGGTCGCGCGGCGTATTTCTTTCTGGTTCGGGCTGGTGGCCTTGTATGTCGCGTTGCATACGCGGCTCGATTATTTCTTCGAGCATGAGTTCTTCATGCATCGCGCGCAGCATCTGGTGCTGCATCACCTTGGGCCGTTTTTTATCGCGCTGTCGTATCCGGGCGCGGCATTACGCGCGGGTATTCCGTTCGGCTGGCGGCAGCGCTTCGTGCGGCCCGCGCTGGAAACGCAGGTGGTGCGCAAGCTGCTCGACGTGGTGATGCATCCCGTGGTCGCAGTGACGCTGTTCGTCGGGCTGATCTACTTCTGGCTGATGTCGCCGATTCATTTCATGGCGATGCTCGACTGGCGGCTTTATCGCGTGATGAACTGGAGCATGGTGATCGACGGCCTGCTGTTCTGGTGGCTCGTGCTCGATCCGCGTCCCGCGCCGCCGGCGCGTCTGTCGCCGGGCAAGCGCGTGCTGGTGGTGATCGCCGCGATTCCGCCGCAGATCATTCTCGGCGCGTTCATCTTCTTCACGCCGCGCGAGCTGTATCCGATCTACTCGATCTGCGGCCGCGCATTTACGTGGTTGAGCCCGATGCGCGATCAGCAGATCGGCGGGCTGTTGCTGTGGATTCCGGGTTCGATGATGAGCGTGATTGGCGCACTGCTCGCCTTGCGTCACTGGATGCGGCTGTCCGCGCGCGGACGCCTGCGTGGCGAACGGCGTGCGAAAGCCTCGCAGACTCTAGCACCCACTGCTTCGGCGCCGGCGCGCGGCCAGCACTGATTCTACGATTCGATTGACAACCCGGCGCGCCCGCGCCGGGCTCAGCTTGCTGTAGCCGCTTCAGGCCGACCGCATCCACACATGCGGAATGCCGTCTTCTTCGTGAATTTGCGAAACCGGCGCGAAGCCGAACGCACCATAGAAACCTTGCAGATGCGCCTGCGCATGCAACCGAATCGGCGTGCCAGGCCACTGCGCGCGAATATGCGTCAGCGACCGATCGAGCATCGCGTTACCCAGACCGATGCCGCGGAATTCGGCAGTGGTGAGCACACGGCCGATGCGGATATCAGTGTCGTCCGCGTCGGGAAGCAGCACGCGTAGATAACCCGCGAGCGCTGGCCGTTTTTCATCGGGGCCATAGACCAGCAGATGCCACGCATCCATATCGAGCCCATCGATATCGCCGTACAAGCAGTTCTGCTCGATGACGAACACCGTGCTGCGTGCGCCCAGCATCGTGTAGACCTCGAAGCCCGTGAGGTCGTCGAAGGATTTCCAGCGCCAATCGAGTTGCGCCAGCCGCGTGGCGGCGGTTTGCTGCGGTTCAGTCATGACAACGTTCTAAAGAAAGAGTCGCACCGCACGGAAAGCGGCGATGCGTGATTATGCCGCGCGCGACGGCTTTTTTTCGCCGCCGCGCCGCGCTCAGTTGCGATGCGCGGCGCGCGCCTTCGACGCCTGTTTGTGGCTGTACATCGCGGCGTCAGCGGCCGCCAGCAGCTCGGCAATCGATTCGTGCCGGGCAGAATCGTATTGAATCTGCCCGACGCTGTAGCGGATGTCATAGCCACGCCGCGCTTCGGCATTGCGCGCGTCCAGCAAGTGCGTGAGACGCTGCGTTACTTCCTGCGTGGCGCCGCTGTCCGAATCAGTGAGAAGCACGACGAACTCGTCGCCGCCGAGCCGCCCGATCACATCGCTTTCGCGCAGCGCGGTGCGCAAGACGTCGGCGAAGGTCTTCAGCGCGCGATCGCCTTCGGCGTGGCCAAGCGTGTCGTTGATCTGCTTGAAATCGTTCAGGTCGAAGAACAGCAGTGACGCCGGTTTGTGCATCCGCTTGCAAACGTTCAGCGCATGTTGCGCGAGCGCCTCGAAACCGCGCCGGTTCGACAGAAGCGTCAGATCGTCGAGCGTGGCCAACTGCACTGCCGCCAACTCCTGCTCGGCCATGCGCGCCAGATCGCGCAGCAATTCGCGCTCTTCTTCGTCGAGGCCACGCGGCTTGGTATCGATCAGACACAGCGTGCCGAGCTTGCTGCCGTTGGGCACCGTCAGCGGACAGCCGGCGTAGAAGCGGATATTCGGGTTATCGGTGACGAGCGGATTGTCGTGAAACCGCTCGTCCGCGAGCGTGTCGGGCACCATCAGGATTTCGTCGCCAAGAATCGCGTGCGCGCAGAACGACACGTCGCGCGAGGTCTCGCTCGCCGTCAGGCCGACGCACGACTTGAACCATTGACGGTCCGCATCGACCAGACTCACGAGCGCGATGGGCACACTGAAGAGTCGCCTGGCGAGCCGGGTCAGACGATCAAAGCGCTCTTCCGGCAACGTATCGAGAATATGCAGCGCACGCAGGCTGTCGAGACGGGCGCTTTCGTTACTGGGCGTCGGTGGGACATGCATGTTGTATTCCCTAAGGCGACCGGCGTGGCCGAAGTGGTAGGCGGGTAGTGTATAGCGACGTGCTTTACGTTGGGGCAAAACCACGACGCGAGAGTTCCCTCCGATTTCGTGCGCGCCGGATCCGCATTCGAGCCCATGCAGGTTGCATCGCGCTGACACGCTCGCACGACGATGGCTTTGCTATGGGTTAACAAAGACCGGTTCGACGGGCCGCGCGAGACAGTCGATCAGGTTGCCGGGGCCGCACAGATGCAGCGCGCCGACGACCACCAACGTGCGCTCCGGCCGCGTGAGGAACTCAGTCAGCCGCGCCGCCCATGCGCGATTGCGCGCGTCGAGAATCGCATGCCGGATGCCCGGCAGATTGAACATCGGCGACTCGATGGCGATCTGGTGCACGGCGAGCAGATCGCCATCCAGCCAGGCCGCGTGCATGCGCTCGAGCGTGCACTGCGGTTCGTCGAGATCGGCCATCAGCAAGCCGAGCGCCGCGCCGACAGCATCGAGCGGAATGGATTCGAGCGCCGCCGCCACCTCTTGCGCGCTCTCGAGATACCGATAGGGCTTGGCCTGCGTGATCGCCGAGCGCAGCATGCGCGGCTCGACACCTTCGACGACCTGCTGGAACAGCGTCGGCGCGACGATCAGCGCGGCCCACGGCCGCAGATCGGCGAGCGGCGCAAGCGGCCCTTCAGCGGGCCACGCCGCGTGAAGTTGCCGCCACGCGTCGGCGGATAGCAAGGGCTGCAGTTGCTCCGCGCCGCCCTGTTGGTCGGCCTTCAGAAACGGCAGGATCGTCGGCGGATCGGACTCGAAGACGAGCGCTTCGGCCCAGTCATACGCTTCGGCGATCCACGGCGGCGTTCTGCGGCTCGTCGCCGGAAAGAGATGCATCGAGCCGAGCAGGCGAACGTGGGTGCCGGTGAGTTGTAAGTACATGCAGCCTCGGTGTGGACAGGCAATGACGCAAAGCAGGGGCGCCGTTCAATCGATCGCGCGCAGCGCCGCGCGCCGGTTCACAGCCCCTCGCCAGGCCGTACGCACCGTGAACGCGACGAACAGTTAGATCTATAAAAGATAAAGCCGCAACGATGGATGGGGCTCTATTGTGCGGAAAAAATCTGCGGCTGAATATTCGCATGCGAGGGGCTTATTCGGCGCTTTTCTTGGACGAGCTACCCAGTCGCCTTCCGCTTCGAACTTGATCGCCTGGAATATTCCCGCCAGCACTTCGACTCGCAATGAGAACCCCTGCCGCGCCAGCATCCCTATCAGCCTAGCCGAAGAAACCGGCGCACAAAAAAGAAAAGCCCCGACAAGTCGGGGCTTTTCTTTACATCAACTACTGGAGGCGCGAGCCGGAGTCGAACCGGCCTAAACGGCTTTGCAGGCCGCTGCATAACCGCTTTGCTATCGCGCCGCAAGCGGACTGGAACCTAGCAACAGATTCGCAGATTTTGTTTAGCGGACAACCGGAAGGACCGGGCCACCAAACAAAAAGGGAAGCGTTGCTTCCCCTTATGTATGGAGCGGGAGACGAGGCTCGAACTCGCGACCTCAACCTTGGCAAGGTTGCGCTCTACCAACTGAGCTACTCCCGCATTGAACCGCTTCACAACGCCTTGCTTTTTTACTTCGCCAAACAACGCGCTGCTTCAAAAATTTGGAGCGGGAGACGAGGCTCGAACTCGCGACCTCAACCTTGGCAAGGTTGCGCTCTACCAACTGAGCTACTCCCGCATTGTGCTGCTTTTGCCGTGCTATCTGCTGCCTTGTTACTGCATCTGCTCTCTTACTGCCACCGATGTTTCGAACTGCGTGTATCGGAGAAACGAGATTATGGAGAAACGACTGAAACGTGTCAACCCCTTTTGCGAATCTCTTTTACCGAACAGATTTCACTCATGCCGCAGCGAAGTTCGGACATGCACCGGCGCCCTCCGCCACGACGAAAACTCAGGCCACGCCGCCCCGTTCGCGAATCTGCGGCCATGCGAGCTTCATGTAATAGAGCATCGACCAGATCGTCAGGAAGGCGGCCAGATAGATCAGCCACAGGCCCCACACGCGCGTATCGACCACCACGCCACCACCGAACGACAGCGGGCCGTAAAACAGCAGCATGGGAATCGCCACCATCTGGCAAACGGTCTTGAACTTGCCGAGTGAATTCACCGCGACGCTCTTCGACGCGCCGATCTGCGCCATCCATTCGCGCAGCGCCGAGATCGCGATCTCACGCCCCACGATCACGAGCGCGATCGCCGAATCGATTCGCGCGAGTTGCACGAGCACGAGCAACGCGGCGGTCACCATCAGCTTGTCGGCGACCGGATCGAGGAACGCGCCGAATGCGGAGGTCTGATTCCACTTGCGCGCCAGATAGCCGTCGAACCAGTCGGTCAGCGCCGCCAGAATGAAGATCGTCGCGGCCGCCAGATTGCGGTGCGCCGGGCTCATCATCATGTCGGGCAAATAGAACACGCCGACGACGAGCGGGATCAGGACGATCCGCAGCCAGGTCAGGAAAATCGGGAAATTAAACGGCATGGGCAGGCGCAGCGTCTGGCAAGGGAGATGCAATTGTGCCGTGTCATAAGGCCTGCCACAAGCAAAGCGGCGGCAAAGCGGCGCAGCGGGCTTGCCGCGCGCGCCGCGGCGGCGCCGCTCGAAGATAGTCGAGTGGACGGCCGAAGCTGCCGCAATCAGTGCAATTGCCGGTAAATCTGCTCCGCGAGCGCCTGCGAAATGCCTTCGACACTCGCCAGATCCTCGACACTGGCCGCGACCACGCCGCGCAGTCCGCCAAAGCGCGCGAGCAGCCGTTGACGCCGCTTCGCGCCCACGCCTTCGAGTTCTTCGAGCCGCGAGGTCTGGCGCGTCTTGCCGCGCTTCGCGCGCATGCCGGTGATGGCGAAGCGGTGCGCTTCGTCGCGGATCTGCGCGACCAGCATGAGTGCGGCGCTTTCCTTGCCGAGTTCGAGCGCCGCGCGGCCGTCGGCGAAAATCAGGGTTTCGAGGCCGACCTTGCGCCCCTCGCCCTTCGCGACACCGACCAGCATGCCGGTATCGAGACCCAGTTCCGTGAACACCTGACGCGCGATTTCGACCTGGCCCTTGCCGCCGTCGATCAGCACGATGGTCGGCAGGATGCCGCCGGCCGCGACCGGCTCCGCGGCGTCCGGCGTCAGCGACGGATCGGCGGCGGCGTCGCTTTGCAACTCGGCGGCTTCGTCAGCGGCATTCGCGGCGGCTTGCTCGACCATCTTCTCGTAGCGGCGCGTGAGCACCTGGCGCATTGCGGCGTAATCGTCGCCGGGCGTAATGCCGGTGATGTTGTAGCGGCGGTATTCCGACGACTGCATCTTGTGATGGTGATACACCACGCACGACGCCTGGGTCGCCTCGCCCATCGTGTGGCTGATGTCGAAGCACTCGATGCGCAGATGCGCGAGATCGTCGCACTCCATGCCGAGCGTGTCGGTGAGCGCGCGCGTGCGGGCTTGCTGCGAGCCCTGCTCCGAGAGCAGGCGCGCGAGCGCGAGCCGCGCATTCTGCTCGGCCATCGCGAGCCACGCGCGCCGTTGGCCTTGCGGCTGGCGCAGCACGGTGACCTTGTGGCCGGCCTGCTCGATCAGCACGTCGACCAGTTCGCGGTTGGCGGGTGCGTGGCTGACCACCAGCACCGGCGGCACGCGATTGCCCAGGTAATGCTGAGCGATGAATGCTTCGAGGACTTCGGCTTCGATCCCGCCGGTTGCAGCACGGCCCTTCCGTGGTTTCGCGGGTGCGGAACCGGCATCTTCGGGTGCGTCATCGTCTTCTTCTGATGCGTCCTCGTCGTCTTCCAATGGCATCTCTTGCGCGATCGCGAGAGCGTCGGCGGTATCGGTCAACGCCGCCGCTTCACCGTCAATGACGTTGTCTTGTACGTTGTCTTGCGCGAGCGGGCCGGACGCGAGCGCGACATCGGCCAATGCCTCGCTGTCTTCTTCCAGTCCGCCCTCTTCCGCCGTCAACGCGCTTTCCACATGCGCCGGGAAATAGGCTTTGTCGCCGAGATGGCGTCCGCCGCGCACCATCGCCAGATTCACGCACACGCGGCCGCCCAGTGCGACCACCGCGAGAATATCGACGTCGCTGTCGCTGCCGACTTCGATCGCCTGCTGATGCAGCACCGTCGACAGCGAACTCATCTGGTTACGCACCGCCGCGGCCTGCTCGAACTTCAGCTCGCCCGCGAACGCGTGCATCTTCTGCTCGAGCTCCTTCATCACCTCGCCTTGGCGGCCGAGCAGAAAGCGCGACGCGTTGGCGACGTCGCGCGCGTAGTCCTCTTCATTGATCGCCGCGACGCACGGCGCCGTGCAGCGGCCGATCTGATGCAGCAGACAAGGCCGCGTGCGGTTGTTGAACACGGAGTCTTCGCAGGTGCGCAACTGGAACACGCGCTGCAGGATCTGGATGCTCTCGCGCACCGCCCACGCACTCGGAAACGGACCGAAGTACTGATTCTTGCGATCCACCGCGCCACGGTAATACGCCATGCGCGGAAACTTGTGGCCGGTCAGCTTCAGGTAGGGATACGACTTGTCGTCGCGAAACAGAATGTTGTAGCGCGGCGTGAGCGCCTTGATCAGATTGTTTTCGAGCAGCAGCGCTTCGGCCTCGGAGCGCGTGACGGTCGTCTCGATGCGCGCAATGCGCGTCACCATCATCGCGATGCGCGGCGACAGCAGCGTCTTGGTGAAGTAGCTCGAGACGCGCTTCTTCAGATCGCGCGCCTTGCCCACGTAGAGCACCGCGCCGTGCGTATCGTAATAGCGATAGACGCCGGGCAGATGCGGCAGTTGGGCGAGCACTTTTTTCGGCTCGAAAGCGTCGGTTGCTTCGGGTTCGGTCATGCAGAATCGGTTGGGTGGGACGGTGTCGCGAGGCCTTGCCCCGCGTGCCGCGCGCCGAGGCGAACTGGAGTACGCCGCGCGCGCGCAATCGTGAACGAGTGCTTTAGAATCGCCAGTTTAGAACATTCCGCGTGCGTCCGAACGCTGTTGCCTTGAATCGGGTGACGCATCGGCAGCAGTGGATCGGCGCGCAACGCAGCGCTGCGCCAAGGCACCACTCGCACTGCCCCACTCCTTCCATCCGTTCGAATCCGCGACCCAGGCCATCATGTCTTCCGCTACGCCCCATTCCGAGCAAGCCGCTGACGCGCCTACGGCGATCGCCTGCGATATCTTCTGCGCGGTGATCGACAATTTCGGCGATATCGGCGTGTGCTGGCGGCTCGCGCGCCAACTCGCGAGCGAACACGGCTGGCAGGTGCGCGTGTTCGTCGACGATCTGCATGCGTTCCAGAAGCTGTGCCCGTCGCTGACGCTGGAGCACGCTCGCCAGACGGTCGGCGGAATCGTCGTCGAACATTGGCATGAGCCGGCCCATGCGGGCGATACGCTCGAAGTCGCCGACGTCGTGATCGAGGCGTTCGGCTGCGAACTGCCACCCATCTACGTCGCCGCGATGGCGGCGCGCGAGCGCACGCCGGTGTGGTTCAACCTCGAATATCTGAGCGCCGAGGATTGGGTCGCGGATTTTCATCTGCGACCCTCGCCTCATCCGCGCTATCCGCTGACCAAGACGTTCTTTTTTCCTGGACTCGGTCCCGGCACCGGCGGCGTGCTGAAAGAACGGCATCTCGACGGCGCGCGCGCGGCTTTCGAAGCGTCACCCGCCACGCGCGCAGCATGGTGGCGGCAAACCACCGGCCACGCGCCGCCGCCCGCCACGGCCACCGTCGTCTCGCTGTTCGCCTACGAAAACCCCGCCGTCGACAGCCTGCTCGAACAATGGCGCGACAGCGCGGACCCGGTCGTCCTGCTGGTGCCCGAAGGCCGCATTTCGGGCGCGGTCGCGCGTTTTTTCGACCTGCCCGCGTTCGCCGCCGGCTCGCACACGGCGCGCGGCAACCTCAGCGCGCACGCGCTCGCCTTTACCGACCAACCCGGCTACGACGCGCTGCTATGGGCGAGCGACATCAATTTCGTGCGCGGCGAGGATTCGTTCGTGCGCGCCCAATGGGCCGCCAAACCGTTCGTCTGGCACATCTACCCGCAAGCGGACGACGCCCATCTGCCGAAGCTCGAGGCCGCGCTCGCGCACTACGCGCGCACCCTGCCCGCCGACGCACGCGACGCCCTCGCGCGCTTCTGGCACGCCTGGAACGGCGTGGGCCGGCCGGACTGGACGGAATTTCAGCGTCACTACCCGGCGTTGAAGCAACGCGCAGCCGAATGGGCCGGCGAACTCACTCAGGTAGGCGACCTCGCCGGAAATCTGGCCTTGTTCGCAAAAAGTCAGTTAAAATAAGCGGTTATCCAACGGCCGACGACGCAAGCGCGGCCCGATCGCAGCGGCGGAATCCGACCAACTCGCTTGAGCGGCCCGCCAACCCCGGCATCGAAAGACGCGAGGCATTTCCCAAGTCAAAGCTTGATGGTGGAAATGTCAGAAAAAGGGACGTATGTTGCGGATCGGCGCCACTCGTGTACACGCCCGCACAGGGTAAAAAGCAGGTAACGGACTGCTGGGAACGGTAGAAGCCGCGAGATTGCGGCGCTCCCGCCGCTCCCCGCGGCAAGCCGGCCACGCTTGACTCGCTCGCGACCCGCCGAGCCGCTTCGGCGGCGCGGCGCGCGGTGAGCGAAGCGCCGAAGCCGCTTGCGCCGTATGCCGTTGAGCACAAGTTGAAGCTACTTATTTCGTACAGGACAGTTTTATGAAGACCGCACAGGAACTCCGCACCGGTAACGTCGTGATGATCGGCGCAGACGCAATGGTTGTGCAAAAGGCCGAATACAACAAATCGGGCCGCAACTCCGCCGTCGTCAAGATGAAGTTCAAGAACCTGCTGACCGGCGCAGGCATGGAAAGCGTGTACAAGGCAGACGACAAATTCGACGTCGTCGTGCTGGAGCGCAAGGAAGTCACGTACTCGTACTTCGCTGACCCGATGTACGTGTTCATGGACGCCGACTACAACCAGTTCGAAGTCGAAGGCGAAATGATGGGCGACGCCCTCCATTACCTCGAAGACGGCATGGCTTGCGAAGTCGTGTTCTACAACGAGAAAGCCATCTCGGTCGAACTGCCGACCACGCTGGTCCGCGAGATCATCTACACGGAACCGGCTGTCAAGGGCGACACGTCGTCGGGCAAGGTGCTGAAGAACGCCAAGCTGAACACCGGCTTCGAACTGCAAGTGCCGCTCTTCTGCAGCATCGGTGACAAGATCGAAATCGACACGCGTACGCACGAGTACCGCAGCCGCGCTTAAGCGCCCTGTTCGCCTGAATCCGGCGCCCCAACCCGGGCGCTGCGAAAAAAATGGCAAAAAAAGCGCCCAATTTGGGCGCTTTTTCTTTTTTGCGCCGCCGTGTATGGTTGAGGAAAACTTTACCGGCGTGCTTCTCGAAATTGCCATACCGCGATCTCAAATTTCCCGCATGCCGGTCAACAAAGCATTGATAAGTTTAAATAAATTATTGTGGCACAGTCCATGCTTCCGTCTGGGTACAGGCCAGTACGGCTTTATTTTCTTCAACTCCGGAGATGCGACATGAATAACGACATCGCTGAAGGCAAGTGGAAGCAGATGGTTGGCAAGGCCAAGACGGCATGGGGTGAACTGACGGACGACGAGTTGACCAAGGCCGAAGGCCGCGCTGACAAGCTCGCCGGCCTGATCCAGGAACGTTACGGCAAAACGCGCGAAGAAGCGGAACTCGAAGTACGCCGTTTCTTCGACAGCAACCGGGATTTCTGACAGCCCGAGTGAAGGAAATACAGGCGCCCGTCCACGCTTACGAAACGTCAGGACGGGCTCCCAAATAAATAACGCAAAGGACCTGAACGACTTGAGTCGAATCGCCGCCTTTCTGCCCGGTGCGGCCCCTGGTGTGCGCGCCCGACGACCTGCCTACGTCAGCCGCGGCCGCTCACGCGGCGCGCAAGCCAAGGTTGCGCGCGCGGCGCTGGATTCGACTCCGAATTCGACCGACAGTACCGGCCAGCATCGCGCCCGTGCCGCGCGCCAACTTATCGGCGCAGCGCGTCGGGTATTCCATCCATCTAAAAATTGCGCTCGCCATGCCACACGCCCTGATTGTTGAAGACGATCCCAATAGCCTGTCAGGCCTGTCCGCCATCCTCGCCGCCGACGGCTTCTCCGTCGACACGGCGACCACGATCGCGGAGGCCCGGGCCGCCCTGACACGCTTCATTCCCGACGTCGTGCTGGTCGACCTGAACCTGCCGGACGGCAGCGGACTCGACCTGCTGCAACATCTGCCCGCGCACCCGCCCGGCGGCGCGTTGCCCGTGATCGTGATGACCGGCAATGCGACGGTGGAAAGCGCGATCGAAGGTTTGCGGCACGGCATCTGGGACTACCTGCTCAAGCCGGTCAACATTCCGCGTTTGCGCAGCCTGCTCGCGCGCATCCCGCGACCGTACGAACTGACCGAAGAAGTGCAGACGCTGCGCGCGTCGCTGCGTCAACTCGGCCGTTTCGGCTCGATGCTCGGCCGCAGCGGCGCGATCCAGCACGTCTACGACACGATCGAGCACATCGCGCCGACTGAAGCGGCCGTGCTGATTTCCGGCGAAACCGGCACCGGCAAGCAGATCGCGGCGCGCACGATGCACGATATGAGCCGGCGCCGTAAAGGTCCGTTCATCGCGCTCGACTGCCGGAGCGCGAACAGCGCGGCCGCGCAACGCTCGCTCGACAGCCTGCTGTTCGGTCACGAACGCGGTGCGTTCAACGGCGCCGAGCAGCGCGAACCGGGCCTGTTCGAGCAGGCAAGCGGCGGCACGCTGTTCATCGAAGAAATCGCCGAGTTGCCGCGCGCCCAGCAGGAAGCGCTGCTGCGCGCGCTCGATTCGCAGACCTTCATGCGGGTCGGCGGCACGAATCAGGTGGTGACGGACTTCCGGCTGATCGCCTCGACACGCAAGGTGCCGCGCGCCGCGGTGGCCGACGGCAGCCTGCACGAAGATCTGGCGCTGCGCCTCGAAGCGGCCGCCGTCACGCTACCGCCGCTGCGCGAGCGCGGCGAAGATCCGGCGCTGATCGCCCAGGCGGTGGTCGACGAGTTGAATCACGAAGGGTTGACGCGCGGCACGGCGGAGACCGCCAGGCAGGTCGCGCCAAACTTCCTGCGCGAATGTCTCGCTTATGAATGGCCGGGCAATGTGCGCGAGTTGCGGGACCGCGTGCGGCGCGCGTATCACGCGTCCGGCGACGTGCTGGAATCGCTGCGTGCCGATGAGGCGGCCTCGGCGAACGGCCGCGACCTGAACGGCAGCCGCGTGCAAGTGACCGTGGGCACGCCGCTCGCGGACGTCGAGGAAATGCTGATTCGCGCTACGCTCGATGCGGTCGGCGGTACGCGTCATCGGGCGGCGTCACTGCTGGGCATCAGTCCGAAGACTTTGTACAACAAGCTGCAGCGTATGCGGTTGAATTAAGGCTGCTGCTTGCCCAGGTCGAAAAAACGGCGCCTTCACATTGAAGGCGCCGTTTTTCTTACTTGCTTGCCGCCTGTTCGGCGGCTTATGCAAACGCGCTACGCAGCAGCGCCTGCGCTTGCAGATACTGCGGATCGGCAACCAGCTTGCTCCACTTCAAGGCTTTGCCGCGCGGCCGCATGCGCTTGAGCCGCCGCTGCGATTCCTTCGACGGCGTGACGCGCAGCGCATCCAGCACCGTCTCCGCCTCATCCGGCTGATTGCAGATCAGCACCATGTCGCAGCCGGCTTGCAGCGCGGCGGTGGCGCCTTCGGTCAGCGTGCCGCCCTGGCGCGCGGCTTCCATCGACAGATCGTCGCTGAAAATCGCGCCTTCGAAACGCAGCTTGTCGCGCAGAATCTCCTGCAGCCAGACCCGCGAAAAACCCGCCGGCTTCGAATCGACCTGCGGATAGATCACATGCGCGGGAATCACCGACCCCAACGACAAACCGAGCCAGTCGTACGGCGCCACGTCATCGCGCAGAATTTCGTCGAGCGAACGGTCGTCGACCGGCATGGCGACATGCGAATCCGCGTGCGCGAAACCATGACCCGGGAAATGCTTGCCGCAATTGCTCATGCCGGCCAGCGCGAGTCCGTGGTTCAGGCTCTTGGCAAGCAAGGTCACCACGCGCGGATCGCGGTGGAACGAGCGGTCGCCGATCACCTGCGATTGTCCGTAGTTCAGATCGAGCACCGGCGTAAAGCTCATGTCGATGCCGCACGCGCGCAGCTCCGCCGCGAGGATATAGCCGACGGCCGTCGTCACCTTGGTGGCGTGCAGTACATCGCTGTCCCACAACGTACCGAGCTTGCCCATCGCCGGCAGCACGGTGAAGCCGTCGGTGCGGAAGCGCTGCACGCGCCCGCCTTCGTGGTCGACGGCGATCAGCAGATCCTCGCGAATTGCGCGGATCGAATCGGTCAGTGCGATCAGTTGCGCGCGGCTCTCGTAGTGGCGCGCGAACAGGATCACGCCGCCGGTCATCGGATGGGCAAGGCGGCGCTTGTCGTCGTCGTTCAGCGTTTTGCCGACCACGTCGAGCATCACCGGTCCGGGAGTGGTTTTCATCGATTTCCGCTGGAAAGAAGCCTGAAGCAAGAAGAGACGCGGCCGGCATGCGCCGCGTTCAAGGTATTTTTTATTCGGCGACGTCGGGCGTACCCGCTTGCGCAGTTTCGGCAATCACGAACGACACCGCGTAATCGCGCTCGTCGCTGATCGTGACGCGCGCCGTGATGCCGCGCGCGTCGAGCCATTCGGCCAGCTCACCGGACGCGACCACCATGGGCTCGCCGCTCGGCTTGTTGAGCGTTTGCAGCGCGCGCCAGGTCATCGGCCAGTGCATGCCGAGGCCGATCGCTTTCGAAAACGCTTCTTTCGCCGAGAACCGTGTGGCGAGAAACGCGAGACCGCGCGCCGCCGAACGCGCGTGACGCGCGTGATAGACGCGCAGTTCGTCGGGACCGAGCACCTTCTCGGCGAAGCGGCCGCTGGTGCGCGTCATGACCGCGGCCACGCGGCTGACCTGAACGATGTCCGTACCGATGCCGTAGATCGCCATGCGCGGGCCCGCTGCTTCGGGTTGCATCAGGCGCGCGCGCCGAGACGCGCGGCGACCATGATCGCCTTCATCTCGCGCACTGCGTTGTCCCAGCCGGCAAAGATCGCGTGCGCGACAATCGCGTGGCCGATATTCAGTTCGTCGATGCCCTCGATCGCCGCGATCTGCTGGACGTTCGTGTAGTGCAGGCCGTGGCCCGCATTGACCTTGATGCCGAGCGTCGAGCCGAATTCGACGGCGCGCACCACGCGCTCGAATTCGCGCTGCTGTTCGGCGGGATCGTGGGCTTCGGCGTAACGGCCGGTGTGCAGTTCGATCACCGGCGCGCCGGCTTCGCGGGCGGCGCGAATCTGCGTTTCGTCCGGATCGATGAAGAGTGACACGCGCGAGTTCGCGTCAGCCAGTTGCTTGCACGCGGCGCGCACGGCTTCGAACTGGCCGGCGACATCGAGGCCGCCTTCCGTCGTCAGCTCCTGACGCTTTTCCGGCACGAGGCAGACGTCGTGCGGCTGCACTTCGCAGGCGATGTCGAGCATTTCTTGCGTGACCGCGCATTCGAGATTCATACGCGTCTTCAGAAGCGGCCGCAGCTTGCGCACGTCGGCGTCGACGATATGACGGCGGTCTTCACGCAGATGCAGCGTGATGACGTCGGCGCCGGCCTCTTCGGCCATCAGCGCGGCGCGGATCGGATCGGGATAGGACGTACCGCGCGCGTTGCGCAGCGTGGCGACGTGATCGATGTTCACGCCCAGGTCAATCACATTCGGCGACGTAAGAAAGAAGCTCATAAGTTCTGCAAGTCGATCAGGATCTGGCGCGTCGCGAGCGGCGTGCCGCCAAGGTAAGTGTTGAGCAGAAAGCGCATCAGCGTTTTGCTTTGCGCCACGGTCTGCGCTCGATGGTAATCGTCCTGTTCCATGTCGAGCAAGGTCTGTCCGGCGATCACCGGCCATTGCGCGGGAAGATCGTCGGAGGCTTCGCGCACGCCGCGCTCCGGATCGAACACATAGCGGCCTTCGGCCAGCACCGCTTTGCGCGCAACGGTGCGATCCAGCGCCATCGCGTAGCCGGTTTCGCGCAGCAGCACGCGCTCGAACGAACGCAGCACCTGCACGGGCGGCTCGTCGTGCGCGAGACGCGTCATGGTGACGACGTAGTGATGGAAGAGTTGCGGATGCGGATCTTCGCGCGCGCAGAACTTGACCAGCAGTTCGTTGACGTAGAAGCCGCACAGCAGCGCGTCGCCGGCCAGCGGCAACATGCCGCCGACCCATTCGGCGCCGGTCAGCGTGCGCACTTCGGATTTGCCCGACCATGACAGCGCGAGCGGCTGAAACGTCTGCAACACGCCGCGCAGCGCGGAGTGCGGACGCTTCGCGCCCTTCGCGACGAGCGCGAGACGGCCGTGATCGCGCGAGAGCACATCGATGATCAGACTGGTCTCGCGATACGGATAACTATGGAGAACGAAGGCGGGCTGCTCCGCGATCCGATAGTCGGACGCGGAGGTACGCGGAGCGCGGCGTGGCGGCGCTTTACGTGGTTCGCCTTCGGCGCCCTGGGCGCTTTTACTCGAGGATTTTCTGGTGCTACGAGCGGGTTTGGACGGCTCGCGTGCCGGCGCGGCCGGCTCCGAATCGTCCGGATCAGCGTCGGAATTCAGCGTCATCCACGCGTCATTCGTACCCATACGCGCGAAGTCCGGCTTCGTTGTCGGCCCAGCCGCTCTTCACCTTGATGAAGGTTTCCAGATACACCGGACCGTCGAACAGCTTTTCCATATCGAGGCGCGCTTCGGTGCTGATCTGCTTCAGCTTGGCGCCCTTCTGGCCGATGATCATCGCCTTGTGCGTGTCGCGGTCGACCATGATGGTCGCGAAAATGCGGCGCAGGCGCCCTTCGGTTTCGAACTTGTCGATCAACACGGTGCTCGTGTACGGCAGTTCGTCGCCAGTCCAGCGGAACACCTTCTCGCGCAGGATTTCCGCCGCGAGGAAGCGCTCGCTGCGATCGGTCAGGTCGTCTTCGCCGTAGATCGGCGCGCCTTCCGGCAGGAACGGCTTGACGGTCGCCATCAGACGCTTGATGTCGTCGGGATGTTTCGCCGACAGCGGCACGATCTCGGCGAACTTGTGCAAGCCGCTGACCTGCTGCATGAACGGAAACAGCGAATCCTTATCCGACACGCGGTCGAGCTTGTTCGCGATCATCAGCGTGGGCACCGACGGAGGAATCAGGTCGAGCACCTTCTGGTCGTCCGGGCCGAAACGGCCGGCTTCGATCACGAACAGGATCGCATCGACCGAAGTCAGCGTGGACGTGACCGCGCGATTGAGCGAACGGTTCAGCGCGCCGCTGTGCTTGGTCTGAAAACCCGGCGTGTCGACGAAAATGTATTGTGCGTCTTCGAGCGTGTGAATGCCCGTGATGCGATGGCGCGTGGTCTGTGCCTTGCGCGACGTAATACTGACTTTCTGGCCGACCAGCGCGTTCATCAGCGTGGATTTGCCGACGTTGGGGCGGCCGACGATCGCGACCATGCCGCAGCGAAAACCAGTGGGAGTGGGAGCGTTCATATTCGGGCTACGGCAAGTTTCAGATCGACGCGCGGGAATGGCGCGCCGATGGCAATCAATGGCCCGCGTCGGCGACGCGCGTTTGCACCGCGTCGGCTACGCCGGGTTCGTGTTCGGTCGGTGCCGCTGCTGCGCTCGGCGCGGGCACGGCGGGACCGGGTGTGGCTTCGCGGCTGCGGTGTTTGTCGACGCTGCGGACCGCAGCGGCTTCCGGTTTGGCTTCTGGTTTCGCTTCCGGCCTGGCTTCGGCGGGTTTCGCATCCGCGGCCTTGGTTTCGAGCTTTTCGGCGACTTTTTCCGCTGCGGCTTTGTCAGCGGACTTGTCGCCCGCGTGAGCGGCCGTCTTCTCTGCCTTCTCAGCGCGCTCGGTCTTGTCCTGTCCGCTGTACTCCACGTGTGCGGCGCGAATCACCGCCAACGGCGCAGCGGCGGCTGTCAGCGTGGGGCGTTCGGCTGCCGGTTCCGCGGCGGCGGCCGCGCGGGACTCACCGCGCCCCGCTCCGCGCTCGTTCTTGCGATCCGGGCTGCGCAAATCCAGCGCGGCCTGCACGCCGGTCACGCCGGGAACGATCTCCGGCTCGGCATTCTTCGCCGCGCGAGCGCCTTTCGAGCGCTTGGGCTTGGCGACCACGGCAGGCGCCGCGGCCATCACTTCGTCGAGCGCTTTTTTGGCCGCTGCCTGCTCGGCCGCGCGACGGCTCGCGCCAGAACCGGAGACTTTCACGTCCAGTTTCGGCACCGTGCATTCGACTTCGAATTGCTGATTGTGCGCCGCACCATGCGTGGCGACGACCGTGTAGGTCGGCAACGCGATCTTGTGACCTTGCAGATACTCCTGCAGCAGCGTCTTGGCGTCCTTGCCGAGCGTGCGCGGGTCGATGTGATCCAGAATGGGCACGTAAAGGCGCTTGATGACCGTCTGGGCGGCGTCGAAGCCGCCGTCGAGGAACACTGCGCCCAGCACCGCTTCGAGCGTGTCAGCGAGGATAGAAGGCCGGCGGAAACCACCGCTGCGCAACTCGCCTTCCCCCAGTCGCAAGCCTTCGGAAATATTGAGGGCCTGAGCGATTTCGTAAAGCGACTGCTGTTTGACCAGATTGGCGCGGACGCGCGACAGGTCGCCTTCGTCCAATTTGCTGAAGCGTTGGAACAAAAGCGCAGCCACCGCGCAATTTAGAACGGAATCGCCGAGAAACTCGAGCCGTTCGTTATGCGTGGAACTATGACTGCGGTGCGTTAAAGCCTGGCGCAACAATTCCGCATTGCGAAATTCGTAGCGCAGACGGCTTTCCAACGGAGATAGGGGCATGGGCAGAGTATAACGCGGGCGCCTGACCCGGCGAAAACGCAGGGCGGCCAGCGGAAAAAGCGTGGTGAAGCGACGTTACCGCGGGATCTTAAAGTAGCGTGATAACACGCCGCGGCTCACGTGACCTGGTGAAGGCCAACCGCGCGGCGTGTCGTGCAATCGACGCACACGAACTCAGTTGAATGAGCCGATGCGTTTCAGATTGCTGAAGTTCATCCAGATAAAAAACGCGCGGCCGACGATATTCTTGTCCGGCGCAAAGCCCCAGTAACGGCTGTCCGCGCTGTTATCGCGGTTGTCGCCCATCATGAAGTAATTGCCCGGCGGCACCTTGCAGATCACGCCGCGTGCGTTGTACGTGCAGTTGTCGCGATACGGATAATCTTCGGCGCCGACGATGAACGGCGGCACCGCCGGATTGTTCAGAATGGCGTTCTTGCGGCCGTCGAGATCTTCTTCGAACTGCTTCGCGTAACCCATGCGTTCGTCGTCGAGATAATCGGGCAGCGGCGTTTCCGGTACGGGCTTGCCGTTGATCGTGAGTTGCTTGTCCTGATACGCGACGGTGTCGCCCGGCAGGCCGATCACGCGCTTGATGTAATCGACCGATTCGTCTTTCGGGTAGCGGAATACGACCACGTCGCCGCGTTGGAGCGGACGGCCTTCGGTGATCTTCGTGTTGGTGATAGGCAGACGGATGCCGTAGTCGAATTTGTTCACGAGGATGAAGTCGCCCACCAGCAGCGTCGGCACCATCGAACCCGAAGGAATCTTGAACGGCTCGACCACGAACGAGCGCACCACGAACACCACCAGAATCACCGGGAAAAAGCTCGCCGAATACTCGAGCCACCACGGTTGGCGCAGCTTGTCGTCACGCAGACGGGCGCGCGTTTGCGCCGCGTTTTCGTCGGCGAAACGCTCGCCGATGCGTGCCTGCTGGCGGTCGAACTCGGCGACCGCGGCTTCCGCCGCGCGGCGCCGTTGCGGCATGAAAACCAGTTTGTCTGCGACCCATGCGACGCCCGTCAAAATGACGAGCACAAAAAGAATCAGCGCAAAATTCATAGGGTTCCGTTGTTCGTCTTATTTGTCTTCGACACGCAGGATCGCGAGGAAAGCCTCTTGCGGAATCTCGACCGATCCCACCTGCTTCATTCGCTTCTTGCCTGCCTTTTGCTTTTCCAGCAGCTTCTTCTTACGAGAAATGTCGCCGCCGTAGCATTTTGCCAGCACGTTCTTACGCAACGCTTTAATGTTTTCGCGCGCAATAATGTTCGCGCCGATGGTGGCCTGAATCGCAACGTCGTACATTTGGCGCGGAATCAGTTCACGCATTTTCGACGCCACTTCGCGGCCGCGATACTGGCTTTGCGAACGGTGCACGATGACCGACAGCGCGTCGACCTTGTCGCCGTTGATCAGCATGTCGACCTTCACGACGTCGGCCGCGCGGTATTCCTTGAACTCGTAATCCATCGACGCATAGCCGCGAGAAATCGACTTCAGACGATCGAAGAAATCGAGCACGACTTCGCCCATCGGGATTTCATAGGTCAACTGCACCTGACGGCCGTGATACTGCATGTTGATCTGCGTGCCGCGCTTTTGCGTGCACAGCGTGATCACCGAGCCGACGTAGTCTTGCGGCATGTACAGATTCACGGTGACGATCGGCTCGCGCACTTCTTCGATCTTCGACGGCTCCGGCATCTTGGCCGGATTCTCGACCATGAGAATCGTGCCGTCGCGCTGCAGGACTTCGTACACCACGGTCGGCGCCGTGGTGATCAGGTCCATGTCGAACTCGCGCTCGAGACGTTCCTGCACGATCTCCATGTGCAGCAGACCGAGGAAGCCGCAACGGAAACCGAAGCCAAGCGCCTGCGACACTTCCGGCTCGTACATCAGCGAGGCGTCGTTCAGCTTCAGCTTTTCCAGCGAATCGCGCAGCGCGTCGTACTGGTTTGCTTCGACCGGATAGAGACCGGCGAACACTTGCGGCTTCACTTCCTTGAAACCCGGCAGCGGCTCGGCGGCCGGACGGTTCACCAGCGTGACGGTGTCACCCACCTTCGCCGCGGCCAACTCCTTGATGCCGGCGATGATGAAACCCACCTGCCCGGCCGACAGCGATTCGAGATTCTTCGACTTCGGCGTGAACACGCCGACGTGCTCGACCGGATACTGCGCGCCGGTCGCCATCATGCGGATCTTGTCTTTGGGACGCAGCGTGCCGTTGACGATACGCACCAGCATCACGACGCCGACGTAGTTGTCGAACCACGAGTCGATGATCAGCGCCTGCAACGGCGCTTCCGGATCGCCCTTGGGCGGCGGCACTTTGGCGATCAGTGCTTCGAGCACGTCTTCGACGCCGAGGCCGGTTTTCGCGCTGCAATGCGTCGCGTCGGTTGCGTCGATGCCGATCACGTCTTCGATTTCGGCGATCGCGTTTTCGGGGTTCGCCGCCGGCAGATCGATCTTGTTGAGCACCGGAATCACGTCGACGCCGAGTTCGATCGCCGTGTAGCAGTTGGCCACGGTTTGCGCTTCCACACCCTGGCTTGCGTCGACGACCAGCAACGCGCCTTCGCATGCGGACAGCGAGCGGCTGACTTCGTACGAGAAGTCGACGTGGCCCGGCGTGTCGATCATGTTCAGGTTGTAGACTTGCCCGTCACGGGCCTTGTACGTCAGTGCGGCGGTTTGTGCCTTGATGGTGATGCCGCGCTCGCGTTCGAGATCCATCGAATCGAGCACTTGGGATTCCATCTCGCGGTCGGACAGGCCGCCGCAGATCTGGATGATGCGATCGGCGAGCGTCGACTTGCCATGGTCGATGTGCGCAATGATCGAGAAGTTACGAATATGATCCATTCAGTGCCGATCAAGCAAAAAAGGCGCGCTCGGACAATAGCGGAGCACGCCTTGTAAGTAGGTGAAAAACCTATCTATTTTAGCCGAAAAGGCTATCGCCCGGCGCATCTTGCGAAGCGCGGGCGGAAAAGACGGCTCAGGAGAGGCGTGAAACTGGGAGTGAACGGCGCGGCGTCGACGTTGTGCCTGAACGCCCGAGCCAGGCTCAGGATGCCGCCGCGACCCGTGTGGCGAGCGCGGCACGAACCCGCGCTTCGTCGAGGTGATAGTGACACAGTTCGACGCCGTCGCAGACCAGAACCGGCACCAGTTCGTTGTAACGGGCTTCCAGCAACGGATCGGTGTCGACGTCGATGACCTCGACCTGCGCGCCGAATTCGGCCAGCAAGGGCTCGAGCGCGGCACGCATGTCGTCGCAAAGATGGCACCACGCGCGCCCGTAGAGCGTGAGCGGCGCCGCCTTCGTCATTTCTGGACGCTGCGCGGCCGGATCGGCACGAACTGCGTGTTCTCGCCGCGGCGAACCAGCAGCGCGACCATCTTCTGCGAATCGAGGTGCGAGCTCACGTCGTCGAACTGCTTCGCGCTCGTGATGTCCGTGTCGCCTACCCGCAGGATGATGTCGCCCTTTTGCAGGCCGACGCGCGCTGCGGGGCCGTCCGCGGCGTCGATCTGCACGCCGTTGTGCAGCTTCAGCGCCTTCAGCTGATCGGCAGGGATATCGCTGACGGCCACGCCCAGCGCGTTCGTGGCGCGCTGCTTCGGCGGCTGCGGCTTCTTCTGATCCGCCTTGGCCGATTTATCCGGCTGCATCTCGGCGATCGTCACCGGCAGATCGCGCGTCTGGCCTTTGCGCCAGATCGTGATCGTCGACCTGGTGCCCGGCTTCGTGTCGCCGACCATGCGCGGCAGGTCCGTTGCCGTGTCGACCGAATGGCCGTTGAACTTCAGGATGATGTCGCCCGGCTGCACGCCGGCTTTGTCCGCCGGGCCGCCCGGTTCGACGCTGCTGACCAGCGCGCCCTGCGCCTTCGGCAGACCGAGCGAGTCGGCCACGTCTTTGGTCACTTCGCCGATCGCCACGGCGATCCGGCCGCGCACGACCTTGCCCGACGCCTTCAACTGATCGGCCACACGCATGGCTTCGTCGATCGGAATCGCAAACGAGATGCCCATGAAGCCGCCGGTGCGGCTGTAGATCTGCGAGTTGATGCCGATCACCTCGCCCTGCATGTTGATCAGCGGACCGCCCGAATTACCCGGATTGACGGCCACGTCGGTCTGGATGAACGGCAGATAGTCGCCCGTGTCGCGCCCCTTGGCGCTGACGATGCCGGCCGTCACCGTATTCTCGAGACCGAACGGCGAGCCGATCGCGACCACCCATTCGCCCACGCGTACCTTGTTCGAGTCGCCGATCGTGATGGTCGGCAGATTGGCGGCGCTGATCTTCACGACGGCAACGTCGGTCCGATCGTCCACGCCGATCAGCTTCGCCTTGAATTCGCGCTTGTCGGTGAGCGTGACATAAATGGTGTCCGCGTCGTCGACGACGTGCGCGTTGGTCATCACATAGCCGTCCGCCGACAGGATGAAGCCCGAGCCGACGCCGCTGTTCTGCTCGGCATCGCTGTTATCCGGCGAGTCCTGGCTGCCGCCACTCCCGCCGTTGTCGCCGCCCCGCGGCGTACCTGGCGAACCCGGCGATTGCGGCGACTGCGGCAACGGGATGCCGAAGAAGCGCCGGAAAAACTCCGACATGTCGCCGTCGTCCATACCTGGCGGCAATCCGCCGCGAGCACCGCTGTTCGACACGCGAGTAGTCGTGCGAATGTTGACGACCGCCGGGCCGACCTTGTCGACCAGATCAGTGAAGTCGGGCAGATTGGCGGCAGGAGCCGCCGACGCCATGTGCGGCACGAGCGGCAAACACGCCGCTACCACCGCGGCCGCGAGGAATTTGCGCACCGAGAAAGTCGTCATATCGTAGCAAGCCGAGGGATTCAGGATTCGGAGGATTACTTCGGAGCTTTGTATTCTATGGCAGACGCAAATTGCTGCAATGTGGTCTGGGGCACTTCACCAAGCAGAGTAATCCAGAAGTCGCCGCGACGCTTGACGAGCACGTGCGTGGCGCCGCTGCTGCCCGCGCCTTCCTTGCGCGTGTTGTTCTCGACCGGCTCGACGAACACCGAAATGGCCGCGAGGCCGTCGGAGAACACCGCCTGGTCCACCGGAATAGTCGGCTGACCCGGATCGCGCGCGGCCATTGGACGGCGCAGTTCACGAATCTTGCGGAAGCCGGGCACCGTCGGCGTGATCTGCCAGCCTTGCGCGGCCATGTCGACCGGCTCGACCGGCGGACGCACCACGGTCCAGCCCGCCGTATTACGAATTCCGCTGACGATGCCGGCCTTGTCGACCGGCACGCCGATGCGAATCTGCGAAAACGACAATTGTTCGAGCACCTGGCCATTCGGGTCGAGCGTTTGGGCACGCAGCAGGAGACCGGTCTTCTTGTCCGCCCACAACTTGTAGGCGAAGCGATACGCGTCTTTTGGATCAAGCTCGATCACCTGGCTGTCGACGCCCGCAACGCGGTCGTCGCCGAGCAGCTTGGGCTCGTAAACCGACAGCACCTGCTCGCCGCTCACGGCCAGCAGCGCGGGGAACGAATCTTTGTTCTGACGCTTCTCGACGACACACAGATGCCGCTCTGGCACGAACGTATAGAGATCCTCGTTATGACGCAGCATCTTGCGCGGCTTGCCGTCGAGGCTTTCGAGCTGCTCGAATTCGCCGTCCGTACGGGTCGCATAGTGCGCGATTCGCGAAGTCTGAACGTAATTGCCGCGCTGGTAGACGAACGCGCCCTCGTAATTTTGCTGTTGCGCGGCCTGATGGATACGATCGAGCAGATCCGCGGCCGTGCGACGGGCGACGAGCGGATCGTCAGTTTGGGCAAAGACCCGCGGTGTAGCGGACAACAATACGGCTGCGCAGAACAGAAATGCCGGCAGCCGCCCCCAGATAGTCGTTTTATTCAACCGCGGAGTCTGCATCAAACTATTGGCCTTGCGTAGAGACTGCGGCAGCCCGAATCAGCGGCATCGAGCCCGGCATGACCGGTTGTTGCGCGAATTGCTGGTGAGCTTCCAGATACTGGTCGAGACTGGCGTCACGAATGATGTTGGCATCTTGCGCGACCGGCTGCACCGTAGCCGGCGCCGGCGCCATGGCCACACGTTGCAGCGCATCGCCATGCGACTGGACCGACGCGAGTTGCGCCGCGCCCGGACCGCCCGGCACGCCTTGCAGTTGCGGCACCACGATCCACGTCAGCGTGGCCGCAGCGGCTGCGACGGCAAACGCCGGCACGACCCGGCGGCGCAGCGCCAGCAAACGGCGCGCAACCGGCATGGCGGCGGGCGCCAGGACGTGCGGCTCGTTGTCGAAGCGCGCGGCAAAGCCGCTCAGGAACGCGCTGCTCGCCGCCGGGCTGACCGCCAGATCGTCAGAACGCAACGCGTCGCCGATCAGGTGATAGCTCGACCAGGCGGCGCGATCCTCGCCGTCCAGCCCAGAAATAAACGTGTCCAGATTCAGATGCTCTTCGCCGAACAGCTCACCGTCGACAAAAGCGGACAGACGCTCGCCGCGCGAGCTGGCTTGCGATTGCATCGAGACCGACCCCATGATGCTCCCCATCTTACAAATACCCCGTAGTGACACCACTAATCCAGATATTGCACCCGCGTCCCTTCCAACCGGCTGGTGGTTTACCAGCGCTTGCCTTCAGGTGTGTCAAGCAACGGACGCAATTTTGCCGCAATGGCTTCGCGAGCGCGGAAAATTCGTGATCTGACTGTGCCAATTGGGCAACCCATCATCTCAGCGATTTCCTCGTAGCTCAAACCTTCAATTTCACGAAGAGTAATGGCGGTGCGCAACTCTTCCGGTAAAACCGCCATCGCAGCATTGACCGTCTCAGCGATCTGCTTGCTCATCAACATCGACTCAGGCGTGTTGATATCCCTTAGTTGGTCCGCGTCCGAGAAAGTTTCAGCTTCTTCAGCATCTGCTTCGGTCGAGGTCGGTGCGCGCCGCCCTTGGGTCGCAAGGTAGTTCTTTGCCGTGTTGACGGCAATCCGGTACAACCACGTATAAAAGGCCGATTCGCCGCGAAACTGCGGCAGCGCCCGGTACGCCTTGATAAAGGCGTCCTGAGCGACGTCTTCCACTTCGGCGGGGTCCCGCACGAGGCGCGAGATCAGCCGGAGAATCTTGCGGTGGTATTTGGAGACCAGAAGCTCGAACGCGGCCTTGTCGCCCTTCTGGACGCGCTCGACCAGCACCTGATCAATTTCTTTTTCGCTCACCTGATAAATCCGTTAACTATAGGGCGCATGGCGGGGCACCATTGTAGCGTTCCCGTCATCTGGGCACGTTACGCCGGTAACAGCGGTTACAGTCGTTACAGTCAGGCGCCGGCGCCGCGCCGGCCCAGCACGGCCAGCTCCCGGAAGATGGGGGCCGGAAGTGCGTCGGCGGCAAGCAGCAAAGTGCGCGAGCGCCCCTGTTCCGGCATGAGCGCCAGAATCAGCAAGCGGCCGCTCCACTGCGAACAGCCAGCAATGCGGCCTTGCGCCAGCAAGGCTCCGGTGCGGCCCCAGACAGACAAGCCGTCCGGCCCGATTTTCAGCGCGACGGGCTGCGCGCGCTCATACCGGAGCGCGCAAAGCGCAAGCCACGCCCACACGGCGAGCGTCAACGGAACCGCCTGCCACGCCCCCAGATGCGACGCGAGGCAAGCAAAGACGGCCGACGTCGCCGTCAGAACGAAAACCCTCAACGCAGCCCAGATGGCGACGGAGCGCCCCCCCCCAAAACCCAGCGGCGCGCCCG
>NZ_JAQQEG010000028.1:0-120378 GCF_046027395.1 Paraburkholderia dipogonis
GGGGGGGGGGGGGGGGGGGCCGTGTGCGGGCCCCGCCGGCCGGGGCGGGCCCGCCGCCCCGCGATTGGATGCTTCGATCTTGTGCAGCAGGGACGCGATCGCATCGCGCCCGACCGGCTTGGTCAGGTGCTCGAAGGCGCCGAGCCGCATCGCGTGAATGGTGTTGTCGCTGGTGGCGAAGGCGGTCAGCACGACTACGGGCAGCGCCGCGCGCGCCGGCATCGCGCGCAGACGCTCGAGCACGTCGATGCCGCTCAGGTCCGGCATGCGGATGTCGAGAAACATGCAGTCGATACGCGCGTCGCCGGCAAGCCTCGCAAGCGCATCGTGGCCGCTGCCCGCCTGCTCGATGACATGGCCAAGGTCGCCGAGCGTTTCGGCGAGGCTTTCGCGGAAGGCGTCGTCGTCGTCGACGATCAGGATGTGCGCCATGGGATCTCGATCACAAAACAGGCGCCGCGCTCGCGCGCTTCATAGAAGGCACTGCCGCCATGGGCGGCAGCGATCTCGCGGACCACGGCGAGGCCGAGCCCCGAACCGGCAGCGTGGCCGGTCACGAACGGTTCGAAGATGCGCTCGCGCTCGGCATGTGGCACGCCGGGGCCGTCGTCGGTCACTTCGATCCGCAGCGCCGCGGCGGAGTGCGCCACGCGCAGCGTGACGTGGCCGCCGGATGGCGTATGACGCAGCGCGTTGAGGATCAGATTATCGATGGCGCGCGCCAGTTGCTCCGCGTCGAAACGGGCCTCCGCGGGAAGGCTGTCGGCGCACTCCAACGCGAGCGTGATACCGGCCCGCGCGGCCGCGTCGTGATGCCATTCCACGCGCTCGGCCAGCCAACTGCGCAAGTCGACGGCATGGGCGTCGATCCGTACGGGCTGGGTCAGCGCGAGCAGACCCGACAGTTGCCGCTCCACCCGCTGAATCTGCTCGAGGATCGCGCCGCGCGCGCGCTGCTTGCGCTCGGCGTCGCCGTTCAGGGCATTTTCCGCCTTGAGCCGCATTGCGCCGATGGGGTTGCGGATCTCGTGCGCCATTTGCGCCGAAAACCGGCCGATCGCCGCAAAGCGCTCCGCGGCCGCGAGCTGCGAATGCAGTTCGCCGGCTTGCTGCTGCAATGACGTGGTGCGCGCGCCATAAGCGTTGAAGGCGTGGACGATCTTGTCGAGGTCGGGCTCGCCAGTCGGCGCAATCGGCGCAAACAGGTCGGCAGGCCGGCTCAAGCTGGCCTCGATGCGCGCGAGATTGGCGCGCCAGCGTCGCAGCAGAACGCCGAGCGCGATCGCGATTCCGACGATCACCGCGAGCAGCACCGCGAGCGTCGTGATGAGCGCTTTGCCCGACGGTCCGAGCGGCGGATGCACGCGCGACAGTGTCCACGCAAACAGGCCATCCCGATGCGGCACCGGACAGGCGATGACGATCACGGCGTCCTGCTGGCCTTCGACAAATCCGGATGCCGCCGCGCGAGTCGTGGACGCAGCGCGCAAGGTGCGCAGGATCAGCGGCGTTTCGGCGTCGGGGATGTCGCGCTTGATGCCGCTGCCCTGATAGGTCGGAAACGCGTAAGCGTCGAAGCTGCCGCGTGGCGCGCCGTCCGGCCGCCAGAAGCCGCCTTCCACGCCGTCCATTTGCGCGAGCACGATGTCGAGGATCGCGTGCATCAGGTCCGTGTTCGGTACATTTGGCGACGCCGGTTGCGGGGTGGACGCAGCCGCGGGCTGACCGGCCCGTGGCGCGGCGAGCGGCTCGGGCGTCCGGTCGATCGACAGGTCGTAGCGCGACCCGATCGTCTCGCAGCCGGCCAGCCCCTGCTGACGCGCGAGGCCGATCTGCCGTCCGAGATTCGCTTGCGCCATGAACCACACGAGCCCGATCAGGACCGCGCACATCACCGCGACCAGCAGCCAGAAAACGATCAGCTGACTGGCGAACGATAAACGTCGGGGAGCAGCGGCCATGAGTGCGCGGTGAAGGATTGGAGCTAGACAGTAGCAAAATTCCGGCCCGTGGTGCGCGAGCCACCGTCAGGCGTTCGACGACGCTGCAAGCGGACGGGCGCGGGCTGGCTGTTGCGCCGCTGGACAACCGCTGTCCACGAAGCGGACAGCACGTTGAGTCACCGTTGGCCGCGTGGTCATACTCGCGGCGTTCGCGGCTCAATGGCATACGAGTTGCGTCAGGCTGGCCGCCGTCCCGGCACTCGTCGCCAGTGAGGTCGTCCGCATGTTGAAGCCGATACGCTTGAACCGTTCGCCACGCGGCGCGCGGGACCGGTGCGCCGTGCGCGGTGCATCGTGAAAGCCCAGCGCGCGCTCGAGGCGCTGAATTTCTTCGTGGCCGATGTGCAAGCCGGTATCGGACCGTTTCTCGGCGTATTTCTGCAGGCGCGCGGCTGGGGCGCGGATCAGATCGGCACGGTCATGACGATCGGCGGCATCGCCGGCATGCTCGCGACTTCGCCGGCCGGCGCGCTGGTCGACGCGACGCGCCATAAGCGCAGCCTCGTCGTGAGCGCCGGTCTGATGACCATGCTCGCGTCCGGCTTGCTGTGGATCTCGCACGGCTACTGGATGGTGGCGGCGTCCCAGGTGGCGACCGCGATCACCGGCGCGGCGATCGGCCCGGCCTTGGCGGGCATGACGCTGGGCATGGTCAGGCAGCAGGGTTTCGACCGGCAGTTCGGCCGCAATCAGGTGGCCAATCATGGCGGCAATGTCGTTGCGGCGGCGCTGTCGGGTTGGTTAGGCTGGCGTTACGGGTTCGGCGCGGTATTCGTCCTGAGCGCGTTGTTCGGCTTGCTGTCGATTGCCGCCGTGGCGTCGATTCCAGGCGATGCCATCGATCACGATGCCGCGCGGGGCGCTGGTCCCGATGCGAATGCCGACGCCAAAGCACCCGCGAGCGGCTTGCGGGTGCTGTTGCAATCCCGTCCGTTGCTAGTGCTCGCCGCGGCGCTCGGCCTGTTCCATCTGGGCAACGCGGCCATGCTGCCGCTCTATGGGCTCGCGATCGTCGCGGCCCATCAGGGCGAGCCGAGCGCGTTCACCGCGCAGACCATCGTCATCGCGCAACTCGTGATGGTCGCGGCCGCGATGCTGGCGAGCCGGCTGATCCGCTGGCGCGGCTACTGGTGGGTGATTCTCCTGACTTTCCTGGCGCTGCCGATGCGCGGGCTGATCGCCGCGTCGGTGATACACGCGTGGGGCGTGTGGCCGGTGCAAGCGCTCGACGGCATCGGCGCGGGATTGCAGAGCGTCGCGGTGCCGGCGCTGGTGGTGCGCCTGCTGGAAGGCAGCGGGCGGGTGAACGTCGGGCAGGGCATCGTGATGACCGTGCAGGGCGCCGGCGCGGCGTTGAGCCCGGCGTTGGGCGGAATCCTCGCGCACCGTTTCGGTTATCCCGCCGCGTTTATCGCGCTCGGCGCGGTGTCGACGGGTTCGCTGGTGTTGTGGCTGAGCTTCGGGGCGTCACTCCGACATGCGTGCGCGCCCGGTGACGGAGCCGGACGCGATGCGGTCGAGGCAACGTCACCGGCGTCGTGACGCCCGTTTCCACTGACCATTGGTACGCCGCTTGCTGACCGCTGATGTTTTTATCGCAAGCTGTCACACATGCCCCGAACCCCCGCTACTTGCCAAAGGTGGAGCGCCCGTGAGATCCGGGTCTTGCACGAAATGCCGCGCGTGCTGGTCGTCGACGACAACGCCGGCGCCGCCGAGGCACTCGCCACCTATCTCTCCTACGAAGGCGTGGAAGCCCGTGCCGCCAATGGCTGCGAGCAGGCGCTGCGCTGCGTGCGGGACTGGGTACCAGACGTCGTGGTGCTCGACATCATGATGCCGGAGCGCGACGGCTATGAAACCGCGAGCGCGCTGCGCAGCTATCTGCCGACGCAGAGTCTGGGGATTGTCGCGTTCACGTCGCTCGATGAGGATCACGTCAGGGAAACCGGCAAAGCACGTCACAATTTCGACGGTTATTGTCAAAAAGGCACGGCACCGACGGCGCTGCTCGCGCTGATGCGCAAGCTCTGGCGGGAATAGCTGCGCCGGATCGCGTCGCTTGAGTCACGTCGGCGCAAGCGGCGGCTCCCAAACTCAAGCCAGCTCGCTCTCCGCCGGTTGCTCGACGATCTGCTTGAGAATCGCCTCCATCAACCCCGGGAACCGGGCGTCCAGTTCCGGGCGGCGCAGCGAATTCTGATGCACGGTGCCGGCCACGCGCGTGCGCACGAGGCCCGCCTCACGCAGGATCCGGAAGTGATGGGACACGCTCGACTTCGGGCGGCCGCCGTCGAGTTCGCCACAGGTGGCCTCGTCGACCGACGCGAGGCGCCGGACGATCTCCAGGCGGACCGGGTCGCTCAGGGCATGAAAGAGCCGCCCGAGCGCGAAATCCTCGGCGGCGGGGTGGTTATAAGTGCGCATCCTGCAAATGATAAAGGTTTCTGCGATACTTCGTTATTCGATGTTTATCGAACTACCGTACAAGCAAGTCCAGAGGAGTTTAGCCTGATGTCCGCATTGTTCCAGCCCTACAAGCTCAAAGACGTTTCCCTGCGCAACCGGATCGCCATTCCGCCGATGTGCCAATACACCGCCGAAGACGGCCTGATCAACGACTGGCACCGCGTCCACCTGGCGGGTCTGGCGCGCGGCGGCGCTGGGCTGGTGATCGTCGAGGCGACGGCCGTGTCGCCCGAAGGCCGCATCACGCCGGGCTGCGCCGGCATCTGGACCGACGAGCAGGCGCAGGCGTTCGCGCCGGTCGTGGCCTCGATCAAGGCGGCCGGCGCGGTGCCGGGCATCCAGATCGGCCACGCGGGGCGCAAAGCCAGCGCGAACCGTCCGTGGGAAGGCGACGACCACATCGCCGACGGCGACAGCCGCGGCTGGCAAACCATCGCGCCCTCGGCGATCGCGTTCGGCGGCGGCCTGCCGAAGGTGCCGAAAGCCATGACGCTCGACGACATCGCGCGCGTTCGCGAAGATTTCGTCGCCGCTGCGAAGCGTGCGCGTGACGCGGGCTTCGAATGGCTCGAACTGCATTTCGCGCATGGCTATCTCGGCCAGAGCTTCTTCTCGACGCACTCCAATCAGCGCGACGACGCCTACGGCGGCAGCCTCGAGAACCGCAGCCGCTTCATGCTCGAAACGCTGGCGGCGGTGCGCAAGGTGTGGCCGGAGCATCTGCCGTTGACGGCGCGTTTCGGCGTGATCGAGTACGACGGACGTGACGAGGAAACCTTGGTCGAATCGATCGAACTGGCGAAGAATTTCAAGCGCGAAGGGCTGGACATGCTGAGCGTCAGCGTCGGCTTCTCCACGCCGACGGCGGCGATTCCGTGGGCGCCGGCGTTTCTCGCGCCGATCGCCGAGCGCGTGCGCCGCGAGGCCGGCATCCCGGTTTCGTCGGCTTGGGGCATCGACACGCCGGAGTTGGCGGATCGTTCGGTGAAGGACGGGCAACTGGATCTGGTGATGGTCGGCCGCGCGCATCTGGCCGATCCGCATTGGCCGTACCATGCGGCGAAAAAGCTCGGCCTCGAACGTCCGTCATGGACGTTGCCGGCGCCTTACGCGCATTGGCTGGAACGCTACAAGGTCGCTTAAGCTTCCGTCTCGAAGTCTGCTGTATCGATTGATCGTGCCGCTTGTCCCGCCAATTCATGCGCCGGGGCAGGCGGCACATCGCATCCTGTCCCCACGCGAGCGCCCGGCGCCCCGTCTCTCCACGCGCTAGATGGACTGCAGCGCCCGCAGCATCTCATGCCCGAGCGCTCTGCCGCTCAGCCATGCGCCTTCCACTCGTCCGCCATTCAGCCAATCGCCGCACAGGCCCAGACCATCGACGTCGCGCCATACATAACCCGGCGTGGGATCGCCGTCCGGTGCGACGTCCGCGTGACGCCAGCGGTGCGCGGTCCACGCCGCCGGCTTTGGTCCGCCGCAATGCTGAAAGGCTTCCAGCATGGCGGCCGCCACCTGCTCGGGCGGCGTGTCGAGGTGCGCTTCGCTCCACTCAGCGGTCGCGTGCAGCAGCCAGGTTTCCGGACCGCCGCGGCCGGGCTTGCTGCTGTCGCGCGCCATCCAGCGAAGCGGTCCGTGGTTGACGAACGCGGCGTCGAACGCCAGCGGCACATGTCCGTCGAAGCGCAGCATCAGCGCCCAGCACGCGCGCATTACGGTGCTGCGCGCCATCGACGCGAGTTCGGGCGCCGGCGCGTGCAGCAGCGGCGCGACTTGCGGCGCCGGCATGGCGAGCACGACCGCATCGAATTTGTCATCAATGGCGCCGTGCTCGGCCGACCAGAGCCGCCAGCCTTGCGGCTCGCACAACACTTTCTCGATCGTGCACTCGGTGGTGAGCGGCAGCGTTTCAGCCAGCAGCCGCGCCGGCGCGCTCATGCGCGGCGTGCCGACGAAGCGCTCGATCCGCGTGGTGTGCGCCATCGAACCCGGCGCGCCCAGCACGGCGAGGCGCGCGGGCCACGCCGCTGCCGCCCCGGCTTTCTGCCAGCGCGCGACTTCGGCCCGAAACGCGCGGTCGCGGGCGGTGAAATATTGCGCGCCGTGGTCGCACTGCCAGTCTCCATCGCGCCGCGCGCTCATGCGGCCGGCCGGGCCGCGGCTTCGGTCGAACAGGCGCAGCCGGCATCCGGCGGCGCGCAGGGTCGTGGCGCACGACAGACCGGCAATGCCTGCGCCGACGACCGCGATATGGGGGCGGGAGTCAGAAGTCTTCACGGTGCATTGACCTGGATGGCTGGAAGGGCTGTCCGGCGCCGGACGAGGCGGCCGCTGGCCGCGTGCGCGGGCGTCTTGGGTGGTCTTCAGGCTGAGGAGGCGAAATATGGGGAGCGACGTTAAGAATCATAGTGCATCAAAAAATCCGTTTCAATAATGGATTGTGAGTCGCTAATTCGTTTCGTTTCGCTAGAAATGCAGTATGCTTGAATCGAGAATCGAATCACTTAGGGTTTCATGATGACTTCGTCTGACGAGCAACAACCGGCTCAACAGGGCTACAGAAGCGGCGAGGCGGCGCGCCTGGCGAAGATGCCGGTCACGACCCTGCGAATCTGGGAGCGCCGTTACGGTGTGGTAGGGCCGGCCAAAACCGCGTCAGGCCAGCGTCTCTACACAGAAGACGACGTCAGGCGACTCAGTTTGATCAAACTGCTGGTGAGCCGCGGCCACGCGATCGGCGCAATCGCGCGGCTCGATCGCGAGCAATTGCAGTTTCTGGCCGCGCGCAGCGGACGCGAGAGCGGCGGCGCGGCTGACCTACCGCTCGTCGAGTCCGTCGATCTGCGGATGGCTCTGGTGGGCGGCGGCCTTGCACAGCGTTTTCAGGCGTCGGGTGTCGATTTGCGGCCCTACGGCGTAAACGAGCTGATCACGTTTGCCGATCTCTCTATCGCCGGGGCCGGCACCGGCACGAGCGGTGAGCGCCGCGAATCGATCGACGCCTTGCTGGTCAGCGTCGACTCGCTGCAAGAGGACATCGCGTCGCAGATCATCGCGCTCGGCGACGCCGTCCGCGCGAAGGCGATCGCGGTGGTCTACAGCTTCGGTACCGGCCCGGCGGCGGAGATTCTGCGCGTGGCGGGCGTGCGTCTTTATCGCGAGCCCGACAGCCGGACGGAATTCCGTCAGATGCTCGGTGACCTGTGCGAACGCGTCCGCGTTCAGGAACGCATCGGCGACGACGCCGTGTGGTCGCGCGTGCGCCGTCGCTACGACGACCGCGAGCTGGAAGCCATCGCAGGCCGTTCATCCACGATCGCGTGCGAATGTCCGCGCCATTTGGCGGAGCTGGTCATGAAGCTCTCAGCGTTCGAACGCTACAGCGACGTGTGTACGTCGCGTTCGGCGCAGGACGCCGCGCTGCACCGCTATCTGGGCGACGTCAGCAACCGGGCTTGCGCGATGGTCGAGGCGGCGCTCGAGCGCGTCGCGCGGGAGGAGGGCTGGTTTGCCGGACCTCAGTCGCCACAGGCCGATCAGGCGTAATACGCGCGCACCGTCTCGGAGGATGTGCAATGTCACATGATGCTTCGACCGACGCGACCCTCTGCGCGTCCGCGCTGGATCAGAAGAGCGCGTATCTCGCAGCGCTGCTCGAGGGTGTTTCAAGGCACGAGGCCGGCGCGTTCGAGGCGCTGTACCGGGCGTCGGCGCCGTCGCTGTTCGGCCTTGCGGTGCGTGTGACCCGCACCAGCGAGTCGGCCGAAGAAGTGGTGCAGGACGGCTTCATCAAGATCTGGCGCTTCGCCGGTTCGTACGACCCGGCCAAGGCCTCGCCGTCCACGTGGATGTCGACCATCGTGAAGAACCAGGCGCTCGATTATCTGCGGCGCAATCCGTACTCGGGCGTGTATGTCGAGGAACTCGACGAGCGCATCGCCGCGAGCGACGCCGACGTGAACTTCTGGCAGGAGTTCGCGCTGGACGCCGAACGTCTGTCCTGCTATCTCGGCCGGTTGACTCCGGGTCAGCGACAGGCGATCGCGCTCGCCTATTTCCGGGGGCAGTCGCAATCGGAGATCGCGCATACGCTCGATGCACCGGTCGGCACGGTCAAGAGCTGGATCAGCCGTGGGCTGGAGTCGCTACGCGCCATGGTCGAGGCGCGACATGCGCCGCATCACGGCGGCCTTTACTGATTCGCGGAACGGCCCTTGCTGCAAGGTCTTTTCATTGACCTGACACGGAGGCTTGACGCATGAACCCTTATATCGTCGCTCACATGATGTCCTCGCTCGACGGCCGCAGCCTGACGGACGGCTGGCACCTCGACTACGCGTCGGACCTGTACGAAGACACGGCTGCCACTTTCGAAGCCGACGGCTGGATCTGCGGGCGCGTCACCATGCAGGAGATTTCCCACGGCACGGATTATCCGAAAGGGCTCGCCAAGGGCACCGTGCCTCGCACCGATCATTTCGTCGAACGCAAAGCGGACCAATACGCGATTTCGATCGACCCGCAGGGCCGCGTGGCCTGGAAAAGCAACACCGCGCTCAAGTCGCACGTGATCGAAGTGCTGACCGAACAGGTTGCCGACGACTACCTCGCTTACCTGCAATCGATCGGCGTGTCATACGTGTTCGGCGGCAAGACCGAAATCGATCTCGGCAAGGTCGTGCAGACACTGGTGCGTGAGCTCGGCGTGAAGAAGCTGATCGTGGAGGGCGGTTCGCATGTGAGCGGCGCGTTCGTGAATGCCGGTCTAGTCGACGAAGTGAGCGTGCTGATTTTGCCGCTGGTGGATGGCCGCAGCGAACATCCTTCCTCGTTCGAAGTGGCGATGGAGAAGTGGCAAGCGCCCGCGTATCTGAAGCTCACGTCCGTTGAACAAAAGGAACACGGTGCGGTGTGGCTGCGTTATACGAAGGCCTGAAAAGCGAACGGCAGAGTGGGATCGAAACCCGACTCTGCCGCGCGCTGTTCATGATCGTTCCGGTTCAACACACCGGCCATGCGTTATCAACCTTTGATGTGCTCCGTCGACAGCCATCCGCCATTCACACCGATCTCACCAATCTGTTTGGCCACCGCGTCGGCGAGGCGCTTCGCATCCGCTGACACACCCGCGCGTTTGGTTTCGGATACGGCGTGCAAGCCGCCACCCACGGCCGCCGAAGTCGCGATACTGCCGGCCGCCGCGCCCACGCCCGCGGTCTCGGCCATGCCCGGCGCCTTGCCGCTGTCGGCGTTGGCGGTGAAGGTTTGCACCAGACGCGGCGTGCCGCCCGCGGGCTTATACAGAATCTGCACCGAGCTGCTGACCTGGCTCTTGCCCGCACCGAGGCCGACCAACATGCGGCGACGGCGATTGCCCGAGTCGATCGTATCGAAGCTGCCTTGCACGAGCAGCACATTCTGATCGGCGGGTGCGGGGATGTCCGAGCGGATCGCACGCAGACCCATCGACTGCAATTGATGCACGATTTCGTTGGCGACCTGTTCGCGGACTTCGGCGGCATCGGCGGCTTGCTTTTGCGCAGCGGACGAACCTTCGAGTTGCGTCTTCACTTTCTGCATCATGCCGCCGTCCAGTTTGACCTCGTCCGGATTGGCGTCGAAGGTGTAGACATAGATGTTGTCCGGGCGCACCTGGACCGGCGTGCTCGCCGCGCTTGCATCCTTGATGCCGCTGCCGGCGCAACCGGTCAGCAGCGCGCTGCAGCAGACCATCGTCACGCAGGCCAAACGGGCGGCATTTTTTCTGAGGAATTTCACTGAAGTCAACATGTTGATCCTGTCGTCGGCACGCGGTGCCGGAATGTTCGAACGGTTCTCTCGATGATCGGGCAACCGTAGGATCGTTGATCATCGGCGAAACGTCTCGCTCGTGAAGCACCCTCGATCTCATGCGTTCTGTTTCGTACGCACCGGCAGCGAAACGAAGTATGGTCGCGTCACTTCCCGAACTCCATTCAACAATTATTTCGTCCTATGTCACGGCGCGAAGTGGCGTCGGGCGGGGCTTTCGCGTGTCGCGAAAGTCAGCGGACGTGGCGGGAAAAGAGAGGATGTGCGGATGTGGATCGACCGCGCCGGCCAGCGGCGTGAGGTCATGCAACGGCGCGGGCGGCGCCATGCGTATCGCCCATCAGTTCAAGGCGAGCTTGATGATGCAGACAAGAACAAAAACCAGTAGGACGGCGGCGACGGCCATGTTCAGCGGGTAGCGCATTCTTCACCAGGGCACCAGAGTTGCAGTGCTCATATCCTAATCACCTGACGGAAGATGAGAAGTGGTCAGTGAAGCGGCAATGTGGGAAAGCTAACGCAGCATCATGAATGGTTAGGCAAGGTGCAGACGGGAGCGCTTCCAATCGGAAGCTCGACGGTTTGAGTTGCCGCGCGGCTGTTCTCGAAGGAAAAAATGTCCGCATTCGAGGCGCCCTAACGTGCGCGTCGAACGGTCACTCAGTTAGCGAGGCACGCGGCGGTGAAGCACGGCATGGACTGATCACCTGGTTCATGCGCGGCGTCACGGCGAAGCTTACGTCGTGACGCCGCGGCAAGAATTTACTGCGCCTGAGCCGGCGGCGGCATCCCGCCCGGCGCGCCGTGCGGTGCCTTGTTCGCGGCGGCGAGGTCTTCCGACAGACTGGTGCGCAGCGTCGCGATCGCCTGATCGGGATTGGCGGGCTTCAACTGCTCGCGAGCCAGCGAGTCATACACGTAGTGACGCAGCATCGGATCTTGCGTCTTGTTCAGCACGTCGTGATACACGGCGATGATTTCGCCTTGATGTCCGCTCATTGCATACAGGCGGCGTAACTGTTCCAGATCGTTGATCACCGCGAAGCCGGGGCCCATCGGACCCATCCGGCCATGCGGCGGCGGCCCGTCGCCGCGCTGCGGCTCGCCATGCGACTGAGGAGCCGCGGGCGGCGGCGCTTCCTGGGCAAATGCGGCCGTCGCGGCCAGAGTCAGAACGGCGCTCAGCGCCGCGCTCAAGATTGCTTTTTTCATGAACTCGCTCCCATCGAGACAGGGCCGGCGCTACAGTGCGCCAGCACATGAGCGACGATAGTCGACATGCCGATTCGTAGGGTTACTGAAGCCGCTTTGCAACTTACCGCGCCTTCCATGCCGCGCGGCCGATGGCCGCCAAGTCCCGTCGACGGGTGACGCGTGAGCCAGGGTGTGCCCGCTGGCGCATTGTTTCCGGATGGCGCATGATTGAGCGATGTGCCGTCCGACCCCAGAACCAGCCCGTTCCTGCGGACGCGCGGCGCACGCGACGCCGCCAGTGCATGCGTCACGGAGACACAACGCGGCGATGCACCGCCGGCGAGTATTCAACCGTTAAGGAGGATTTCGCATGGACCGACCTGACGCCGCCAATCCGTTTGGCGATCTCACCAAAATGCTGGAGCAGTTCAAGCTCCCCGGCTTCGACGTACCCGCCATCATGGAAGCGCGACGCAAGGACATGGAAGCACTGGTTCAGGCGAATCAGACGGCCTTCCAGGGCATGCAGTCGCTGGCCCAGAAACAGGCCGACATGTTGCGCTCGACGCTGAGCGAATTGCAGTCGCTGACGGGCCAATTGTCGGCCGGTGGTGCTGCACCATCGGGCAAAGCTGCCGAGTTGATCCAGCAGAGCCTGCACAAGTCGCTTGCCGATATGCAACAACTGGCGCAAGCGGCGTATCAAACGCAAGCCGAGTCGTATGCGGTGATCGCAAAACGCGTAGAAGAAAACGTGCAGGAGCTTAAATCGCTTTTGCAACAGCAGAAAAAGTAACGGGCGCTGATGCGTCGAATCGCTGACGCGTTACGTTCGAATGACCCATGCCGCGGATGACCCTCGAGTCATCCGCGGCATTTTTTTGTTCTGCGAATCACGATCACTGCGTCGATTTTCTCTTCACACGAAAAGCCTTTTAGCGCTTCGTATTGTCAGAGGAAAACGGACATTTTGCTTGATGTTTTCAGCATTCGCTTACATTGGTCGAGCAATGCTGCGCGCGTTGATTTTTTTCTGCACGGACCTTGGACAGTTCGCTTTTCTGTTCGCTTTAAACGAGCCACGAAGCAAGAACGCTTGCTCAAGCGCCGCCCGTTGGTGATCTGGTCCTGAAATATCAAACAGGCTAAAACGACGCCACGCGGCGGAAAGGTTTAAATCCTTCCGCAAACGATTGCAGCGTCTCGCCGCGATGGTTAAAGTTTCTCGCCGCTACTCCGTAGACGCATTCACGCAGCCCAACCGGTGTGAATGCAGCACGGCACCACCGGCGAAGCGTGCGCCCCTGGTTTCCCGTTCGTGATCGGCTCGATGTCTGGTCACGAGCGTTTCACTTCGAAGGAACTCACTTGAAACCGATGCTTTATTCCAGCATTGCTCGCGCGATGCTCGGGGCAAGCTGCGCGCTGTCGTTTGCCGCGCACGCGACGCTCGGCCAGAACGTCAGCACCGTCGACGGCGATCAGTCCCGCTTGCGCGCAGTGGCTCACACGTCCACTACGCAAAGCGCGTATTCGGTACACCTGATGACGCTGCCGTCCGGCACGCTGGTGCGCGAGTACGTCGCGCGAAACGGCATCGTGTTCGGTGTCGCGTGGGAAGGGCCGACCCTGCCCGATCTGAAATCCATGCTGGGGACGTCGTTCGACGTGTACGTCGCCGCCACCGCGACGCGCCGCGGCACGCCGCTCGCGGTCTCCAGCAGCGACCTGGTCGTGTACTCCGGCGGGCATCTGCGCGCTTTCTCCGGCTATGCCTATCTGCCGCAAGCGGTGCCCGCGGGCGTCGATGTCGGCATCATTCAATAACGGAGCGGATCATGCGTGATATGTCTTCGTTCAAGACTTTGCTGTGCGTGGCGCTGCTCGCGTTACTCGTCAGTGCGTGCAGCGGCGGGGGCGGCGGCTCCAGCGGTTCGGGCAGCGCGGCCGGCACCAACGGTTCGACCAGTTCCTCGTCCGGTCCCTCCGTGGTCAACACCGCGCCGTCGTCGCAAACGCTGGCCGCGAACGCGGTGCGCGTGACGATCGATTCCGGCGTGAGCGATGTGCCGAACATGCCGTTCGTCAGCCTCACGATCTGCGCGCCGGGCACGACGCAATGCCAAACCATCGACCATGTGCTGGTCGATACCGGGTCGTGGGGCGTGCGCCTGTTCGCGTCCCAGTTGCCCGCTTCGATGACGCTGCCGCAACAGAAAGACGCATCAGGCCATCTGGTCGCCGAATGCATGCAGTTTTTCGACGGCTACACGTGGGGCCCGGTCAAGCTCGCCGATTTGCAGATTGCCGGCGAAAAAGCCGCTTCGCTGCCGATCCAGGTGATCGACCCGAACTACGCAGCGCTACCGGCCGATTGCGCGAACTTCGGTGCATCGCGCAACACGCCGGCCACGTTGCAGGCCAACGGCATTCTCGGCATCGGTGTGTTCAAGCACGATTGCGGCGCGAACTGCGTGCAGCAGGCGCTGGCCGGCACGTACTACGGCTGCGGCGGTGCGACATGCTCGTCGATTCCGCTCGCCGAAGCGTTGCAGGTGGCCAATCCGATTCCGTACTTCGCCACCGACAACAACGGTTCGATGCTGAGCCTGCCGACGGTATCCGGCGCCGCGCAGTCGGTCACGGGACAACTGGTGTTCGGCATCGGCACGCAGACCAACAACACGCTGGGCGGCGCGCAGGTGATCGGCGTGAGTCCGTCGAATGGCACCTTCACGACCGTGCAGAACGGCACCACGTATTCGCGCAGTATCCTGGACAGCGGCTCGACTGGCCTGTTCTTCCAGACCAGCGCATTGCCGGTCTGCGCGAGCCCGAACAGTTCGTATTACTGTCCGGTTTCGACCGAGCAACTGAGCGCGATGATCCAGGGCGTGAACGGCGCCACGAGCGCGGTGAATTTCAGCGTCGGCAATGCCACGACGATTGCGCAGACATATAGCGGCGATTCGGCGCTGCCCCTGCTGGCGGGACCGGCTTTCGTCACGTCCACGATCTTCGACTGGGGCTTGCCGTTCTTCTACGGCCGCAATGTGTACGCCGCCGTCGAGCAGCAGCCGACGCCTGGCGGCGCGGGGCCTTACGTCGCGTATTGAGTCGGTTGACAGCCGGCGCTTGCCGGATTCGGCGGATGTGAAAACGGGCCGCGACGGAACATCTTCCGTCGCGGCCCGTTGGTTTGACGCGGGCGAATTGCTTACTTTTTGTCGAGACCGTTCAGCAACTTCAACATGCCTTCGCCGAACGTTTCGGGGCGTCCCTCGAAGATACGCTCGACCGCCTTTTCGTCGATCAGGCGCCGGCACAGCGCTTCGCGCTCATCGTGCTGTTCAGCGAGCCGGGCGGCGGCGCGCACGTATTCGTCGACCGAGTGAGCCGTCAGCCATGACGGCAGACCCGCGCGCTCGAAGAGGCCGCTGTCGATATGCTCGAACACTTCCCGCCCGCACAGATTGACGCCGGGCAGTCCCATCGTGAACGAATCGACGATGCCGTTGGTGTTGCCGAACGGGAACGGGCTCACGAACATGTCCATCGTGTTGAGGATCTTCAGATACTCGGGGTAGTTGAGCGAGCCGTAGACGTCTACGTTCGATTCCGGCAGCGTCGCGTAAATCGACGTTCTGACGTACGCGAGATCGATGCTTTCGCTCCAGCACGTCATGAAATGGAATTTGACCGGGACGCGCGCGGTGTGAACGATCGCCTTGCACGCCTCGAGAAAGTGTGGATTGATCTTCATCGCGCTGGCAGTCACGCCGATGTTGACCACTTCGCCGCGCTCTGGCACAGAGGGCACGACGTTGGTGAGCAGTTTCGACGGCACGTACGGTTGGCCATCTTTCGGCAGACGCAGCATTTTTTCGCTGAAGCATGCTGGGTCGCCGACGAAATCTTCCTCGACGCTCACGTAGTCCATATGCGCCGCGTGCATCGTGGCGGGATGGCCGAGACCCGCGATCTGCAGCGGCGCCACGCGCAGGTTCGACAGAAAGATCGTGTGCGAGAACATGCCGACGCTCGGCATATAGAGCACGTCCGGTTTCTCGCGCGTGGCGAATTCCTGGATCTGGCGGATGCAGTCGCCAATATATTCCGGATGCTCGAATTCGACGAAGCGGTCGAAAATCGCGCGTCCCGCTTCGTCCACGTGCTGTGCCTCGCCGATTGCGACGACTTCGAAATGCTTGCGCGCGGCGAGCATGGTGCGCGAATGGGTTCGATAAATCGAGTGACCGCCCGTGAACCATTCGAGCACCACGAGCATCACCGGCTTGCGTCCTCTGATTCGTGTACGCGCGACGCTGGCCTCGTGGCCGAGCAGGCCGAGCGTGTCGAGTTTTTTGCGCACCAGCCTGTTGATGCTGCGCTTGATCGCGTGCCGGTCCGGCGATGTCGAATAACTGCAATGCATGTAGGCGCCGCATACAGCGCCGGTCGGCAAGTCGTCGAGGTCTTCGATGGTGTCGAGCGCACCCGGCAGCCATTCGAGCAGACGTTCGCGTTTTTCGTGCGCCGCGGGCGAAATGTGCACCGCACCGGCGACCATCGAAACGCCGAGGCTCGTGGCGAGCACGGGGTCGCGCTGATGCAGGTCGGCGAAATCGATATCGTATTGCGAGCCTGAGGTGTAGAGCACGAGTTGCTTGCGGGTCAGTGCAGCACGGGCGTCGTCGTTGTCCTGTACGTTTTCGAGGAGTCTGCGCACGATGTGATCCGTCGATCCATACGATGTCACGGCGAAGATCATGTTGATCCACGGCCGCCCCCAGAACATGATGTTCATTTTTTCCGCTTCGAGTGGGTACTCGGGGGCGGAAAAGAGCGTTGTGAAACCGTCGGCGATGCGCTGCAAGGTGTCCCGCGAGGTTTCGTCGCCAGGCGAGTTCGGATTGCTGCGGGCGAAGGGTTCAGTGCCGAGCTTGCCTCGCTTATCGCAAAGCGTTTGGAGTAACGCGCAGAATTCCTCGTGTGCGGCGTCGTAGTCACGGGACTGGATCTGGGATTCGAAACGATCGAGGGAAAATTCGGTGCTCATGGCTTGGGTCGATGGTGAACGGCCTGCGTTGTTCTGCGTGCGCGTTGTGTTCAATGACAAGGAGGCGGGCGGCGGAGCGTTTGCAACCCATAGCGGGTTGTGACGCGTGATTCGAAGCACGTCGCACCGACTGAGGGCGATTTGCACGTGCTGCGTGTGTCGCCAATGGAATCCGATTGTCAAAGAATTCGACCGGGCTGCATCTAGGAAGAGTCTTATTTTGAGAAAGGGTTTTTGGGAGCGATCACGAGGCGGGATTGCTCGGCGTCTTGAAATGAGCCGCGCGACGGGCTTTGACGGGCGGATAGGCTTCGCGAGACGATCGGACGGTGCGGCGGGCACGGACGAGCCGTCGCTGCCATCGCCGCCATCGCCGCCGTCGCCGTGCATGGCGCTAGAGACCAGTTGTCGCCTGCGCTGAACGTGTCTGGCATGTCGCGGGTCTGGCCTCAGCTAGGCCCGTCGCTCCGCGAACCCGGGCTAGCGCCGCCTAGCCCGCTTCGCCGGAGCGGTCTGAGCGGCGATAGGCGCGGGCTGCAACGGTGGCTCGGATGCCACGGGTTGCTGCGGCGGAGCCGCCGCGTCCACCGGTTGCAGCGGCGCGGCTGAAGTCTCAACCGACGCCGTCGGCTGCAAGCTGGCTTGCGTTGCCGGCACGGTGGCTGACACCGCGACCTCAGCGGCCTGCGGCTCAGCCTGCGCGGCCGGTGCGTCAATCGCTTCGACCGGCGCCGCGGCCGCTGCCGCTTCCACCGTTTGCGCCGCCTCAGCCTGCGCCGCTGGCTCCTGCGCCGGCACCACCGCGGCCTGACCCGGCGGCGTCGCCGCTTCTCTCGGTTGCGACTTGTCGCCAGCTCCTTCGATCACGCGATGCACGAAGCGCAGCTTCTCCACCACCGGCGCAGCCAGCGTGAACGGATACCCGTCCGGCATGCCGAGACTGCGGTTCAGGCTGTTCAGTGCATAGGTGAGCGGAAACCAGCGCTTCATCAGATTCTCGAAGCTCGCGTCTTCCACCGGCGTGCGATCGGTCAGCGTCGGCTCGCTCGGGTCATCGGGCAGCAACGCCACCCCGTACGAAGTCGACGTATCGAGCACGTCGACAATCAGCATGTAATGCGCCCACGTCTCGGCCCAATCTTCCCAGGGATGCATCGTGGCATACGCGCTGATATAGGACGCCTGCCACTCGGCCGGCGCGCCGTCGCGATAGTAGGCCTTCAGCGCCTCGCCGTAGTCGACGCTCTCGTCGCCGAACAGTTTGCGGAACGGCTCGAGCCAGCGCGGGTTGTTCTCCACCAGCTGGCTGAAGTAGTAGTGCCCGGTCTCGTGCCGGAAATGGCCGAGCAAGGTGCGGTAGGGCTCGCCCATCGCGGTACGGACTTTCTCGCGATAGGCGTCGTCGGCTTCGGCGATGTTCAGCGTGATGAGCCCGTTATCATGGCCGGTCATGACGCGCGAACCGTCGCCGCCGTCCTCGAGGAATTCGAAGGCGAGGCCGTGCTCGGGATCGGCCTGGCGCGCTTTCACGTCGAGGCCGAGTTCGGCCAGCGTGTACAGCAAACGGCGTTTGGCCATCTCCAGCCGGTACCAGTAGAGCCGGTTGTCCGGCGCGCTCAGATTCGGAATCGTGAGGGTCAACTGGCAGGCGCGGCACAGCACGTCCGGCGAGTCGGCGGGGATCATCCAGTTGCAGACGTTTTCGACCGCATAGTTGTGGCATTGGCGGAACAACGCGCCTTCAGCGCCCGGATGCAGGCTGCGCCAGTGGCCTTCGCCGGCATCTTCGAACGCGCTGATTTCCGCCAGTTCAGGCACATAGCCAAGCAACGACTCGCACCGTTCGCAACGAACATTTTCGTAGAACACAAGGTGCGAGCAGCGATTGCAATGGAAGGTTTTCATCGGTCGAGCCTGGGAGGTGGGAGAGCGGTCGTAAACGATCAACGGTCGCAATCTTCATGCCGCATTTGCCAGACGTCACTGGTTTAACGCACATTACGTGCATGATCGTGCATGACGGCTGCGCCGCTTTGGTGCGCCGCCTTGAAAACGACAGGGGAAGGGCGCTTTGTTCGATCGACCGGACGGTCGGCGAAGCGCGGCAAACTTCACGGCAGGCGGTGATCCGGGCAATACGTGTTGTGCACGCGGTTTTTCGCGCTTGTTCAACAAGCGTTCAACAAACGGCATGAAGCTTGCTTTTTGGCGGGCTGCCATCCTTCGTCCAGGAGTCCGGTGTGTCCATACGCGTCGCGTTGCATCATGTCACACATTACCGTTACGACAGGCTGGTTTCACTGTCGCCCCAGGTCGTGCGTCTCAGGCCTGCGCCGCATTGCCGGACCCCGATTCTGTCGTATTCGATGCGGGTCGAGCCGGCCGAACACTTCATCAACTGGCAGCAGGACGCGTTCGCCAACTATCAGGCGCGGCTCGTGTTCCCCGAGAAGACGCGTGAATTCAAGGTGACTGTGGATCTGGTTGCCGAAATGGCGGTCTACAACCCGTTCGACTTCTTTCTCGAGCCCTCGGCCGAGCAGTTTCCCTTCGAGTATTCGCCCGGCCTCGCGCTGGAACTCGCGCCGTACCGCGTCAAGCGGCCGATGACGCCGCGCTTCGCCGAGTTCGTCGCGAGTATCGACCTCACGCCGGCCGCCACCGCCGACTTCCTCGTCGGCCTGAATCAGCGGCTGCAACGCGAGATCCGCTACCTGATCCGCATGGAGCCGGGCGTCCAGACGCCCGAGGAAACGCTCGTGAGCGCCGCGGGGTCGTGCCGCGATTCGGGCTGGCTGCTGGTCGAGACCCTGCGCCAACTGGGGCTGGCGGCGCGCTTCGTGTCCGGCTACCTGCTGCAACTCGCGCCCGACGTCAAATCCATCGACGGCCCCAGCGGCACCGAGGTCGACTTCACCGACCTGCACGCGTGGTGCGAGGTCTACCTGCCGGGCGCCGGCTGGATCGGCCTCGATCCGACGTCGGGGCTGCTGGCGGGCGAAGGGCATATCCCCGTCGCCTGCACGCCAGAACCGGGCAGCGCGGCGCCGATCTCTGGCGCCGTCGACGAGTCCGAGGTCGAGTTCGAGCACACCATGTCGATCGAACGGATATTGGAGACGCCGCGCGTCACCAAGCCGTTCAGCGAAGCGGTGTGGGCCGACGTGCTGAGAATGGGCACGCAGGTTGACCAACAACTCGCCGACATGGACGTGCGTTTGACGATGGGCGGAGAGCCGACCTTCGTGTCGGTGCGCGACCGCGACGCCGCCGAATGGAACACCGACGCGCTCGGCCCAACCAAACGCGGCTACGCAGTCGCGCTGATGGACAAGCTGCGCTCGCGCTACGGCGCGAACGGCTTTCTGCATATCGGCCAGGGCAAGTGGTATCCGGGCGAGCAGTTGCCGCGCTGGGCGATGTCGCTGTACTGGCGCGCGGACGGCGAGCCTTGCTGGCACGACCCGTCGCTGTTTGCTGACGAACGCGAGCCCGGCACCTACACCGCCGCCGACGCGCAACGCTTCCTCGCGCATCTCGCAACCAGGCTCTCGCTCGACACGGACTGCATCCAGCCCGGTTTCGAGGATGTCTGGTACTACCTGTGGCGCGAACGTCGTTTGCCGGTCAACGTCGATCCACTCGACGCGCGGCTGGACGACGAACTGGAGCGCGTGCGCCTGCGCCGCGTGTTCGACGCGGGCCTCGGCGGCGCGACCGGCTTTGTGCTGCCGCTCGCACGCGAACGCGAGGTGCCCAACGAGGCGCCGCAATGGGTCAGCGGGCGCTGGTTTTTCCGCGACGAGCGCATGTTCCTGATTCCGGGCGATTCGCCGATGGGTTATCGCTTGCCGCTCGATTCGCTGCCGTGGGTGTCGAAGACCGACTATCCGTACCAGCATGCGCACGACCCGTTTGCGCCGCCCGTGCCGTTGCGTTCGGCCGCGCAGTTGCGCATGCAGTACGACGGCGAGCAGCCCAGCATGAGCCCCGCCGATGCGCGGCGCGCGGCGGCGTTGTCGTCCTCGGCGGCGGAGTTGCTGAGCGGCATGCCAGGCGGCGGCGTGCTGGCCTATGCGCGTGAGCCCGGCGACCAGGCGGTGCCGGCGCGTGGACAGTCATCGAAGGAAACGATCCGCACCGCGATTTGCGTCGAGGCGCGCGACCCGAAACGCGCGGCCGGTCCGAAAGCCGAAGCGGAAGCGTTCGGCAGCGGCCGCACGCTGCTGCATGTGTTCATGCCGCCGCTCACCGAACTCGATGACTATCTCGATCTGCTCGCCGCCGTCGAAGCGACGGCCGCCGAGTTGCGCATGCAGGTGGTGCTCGAAGGCTATCCGCCACCGCGCGACGCGCGCCTGAAAATACTGCAGGTCACGCCGGATCCGGGCGTGATCGAGGTGAACATTCATCCCGCGGCGAACTGGGATCAACTGGTCGATCACACGGAGTATCTGTACCAGTCGGCGGCTGAAAGCTATCTCAGCAGCGAGAAGTTCATGACCGACGGGCGGCACACCGGAACCGGCGGCGGCAATCACTTCGTGCTCGGCGGCGCGACACCCGCAGACAGTCCGTTCCTGCGCCGTCCCGATCTGCTGGCGAGCCTGATCGCGTACTGGCATAACCACCCGTCGCTGTCGTATCTGTTTTCCGGCCTGTTCATCGGGCCGACCAGCCAGGCGCCGCGCATCGACGAAGCGCGCAACGATCAGGTCTACGAGCTCGAAGTGGCGTTCCGCGAATTGCAGCGGCAGATCGACATGCTCGGCGGCCGCGACAGCGCGAACCTGCCGGCGTGGATGATCGACCGCTCGCTGCGCAATATCCTGATCGACGTGACGGGCAACACGCACCGGGCCGAGTTCTGCATCGACAAACTCTATTCGCCCGATGGTCCGACCGGCCGTCTCGGTTTGCTCGAATTGCGCGGCTTCGAAATGCCGCCGCACGCGCGCATGAGTCTCGTGCAGCAACTGCTGCTGCGCGCGCTGGTGGCGCGCTTCTGGCACACGCCGTACACGCAGCGGCTCACGCGCTGGGGCACGGAGCTGCACGACCGCTTCCCGCTCGGCACCTTCGTCAAGATGGATTTCGACGACGTGCTCGGCGAACTGAACCGCGCGGGATTCGCCTTCGACAGCAGCTGGTTCGCGCCGCACTTCGAATTCCGCTTCCCGCTGGTGGGCGAGACGACGGTGAACGGTGTCTCGCTGACCATCCGCAACGCGCTCGAACCGTGGCACGTGATGGGCGAGGAGGGCTCGCCGGGCGGTACGGTGCGCTATGTGGATTCATCGGTGGAGCGGCTCGAAGTGCGCGCGCTCGGGCTGAACGACAACCGCCATGTGCTGACCGTCAACGGCGTGCCGGTGCCTTTGCAGCCAACCGGCCGTGTCAGCGAATATGTGGCCGGCGTGCGCTTTCGCGCGTGGTCACAGCCGTCGGCGCTGCATCCGACCATCGGCGTGGATGCGCCGCTGACTTTCGATGTGGTCGATACATGGGCCGGCCGCTCGGTGGGCGGATGCCAGTATCATGTCGCTCATCCGGGCGGGCGCAATTACCAGACCTTCCCGGTCAACGCCTATGAGGCGGAAAGCCGGCGGCGCGCGCGCTTCTTTGCGTCGGGACATACGCCGGGGCCGCTCACGGTCGATGCGCCGCACCGCAGTCTGGAATTTCCGTTCACACTGGATCTGCGCTACTGGTGAAACCAGCACACTCTTAAAACGATACGACCTTGGCCTTTCAATCGACTTTTCCCTTCGAAACGTCCGCGGCGCGCGCGGACGCTTCGTCCCTTTTGCGCCTGCTGCCGGCCTACGAGGGACACTGGGACGAGTTACGCGACGCCTCGGGCGCGCTGCGCGAACCGTGGCGGCAATTCTTCGCGCGGCTCGGCGAAGACGGCATTGCGCGGCTCGACGACCACCTCGCCTCGGTCGCGCAGCAGATCCGCGACAACGACATCAGCTACAACGTCTACGCGGATAACGGCGAGCCGAGGCCCTGGGCGCTCGACCTGCTGCCGTTCCTGATCAGCGAGGACGAGTGGGCGCATATCGAGCACGGCGTGACGCAGCGCGCGCATCTGCTGAACGCGATCGTCGCCGATATTTATGGGCCGCAGACCTTGCTCGAGCGTGGGCAATTGCCGCCCGCGCTGGTCTTCGGCCATCCTGGCTATCTGCGCTCGGTGAAGGGTTTTACGCCACCGGGCGGCCAATACCTGCAAGTGGTCGCGGTCGATCTGGCGCGCACGCCCGACGGTGACTGGACCGTGATGGCGCATCGCACCGAGGCGCCGTCCGGCCTCGGTTATGCGCTGGAAAACCGCCTGATCGTGTCGACACTGTTCGCCGATCCGTTCCGTGCCCTGCGCGTGAGCCGGCTCGCGCCGACCTACTCGCAACTGATTGCGACACTCGCGCAGGCGGCGCAGGCCACGATGCGGCACGACAGCGAAGGCGCCGAGCATTCGCCGCATATTGCCTTGCTCACGCCGGGGCCGTTCAGCGAAACCTACTTCGAGCACGTGTTTCTGGCGCGCTATCTCGGCGTGACGCTGGTCGAGGGCAAGGACCTGACCGTGCGCGACGACAAGCTCTATCTGAAGACGCTCGCCGGTCTCGAACGCGTGCACGTGGTGCTGCGGCGTCTGGACGATGCGTTCTGCGACCCGGTCGAACTGCGCGCCGATTCGAGCATCGGCGTGCCCGGCTTGTTGCAGGTGATGCGCGCGGGCAATGTGATCGTCTCCAATGTGCCGGGTTCCGGGTTTGTCGAATCGCCGGCGTTGCACGGTTTTCTGCCTGGCATCGCGGAAGTGCTGCTCGATGAAGACCTCGTGTTGCCGAGCGTGGCGACGTGGTGGTGCGGCGAAGAGGCGGCGCGCGAGCATGCATTCACGCGGCTCGATGAGGCGTTCATCGTGCCGACGTGGCCGGTTACCGGGCGCGATGCGCCGCCCGGCGTGGAGCAAGGCCGGCAGCGTTTGTCGACGTGGCGCGAGCGGATCGAAGCCATGCCCGACACCTACACGATCCAGCAGGCGCAGCGCTTTTCCTGCACGCCGCGTTACGAAGACGGCACCATCGGCCGCCGTCCGTCGGTGTTGCGCGTCTATGCGATTGCGGACGTCAACGGCGGCTGGCATGTGATGCCGGGCGGCTTTACCCGCATGGCCGCCGAGCGCCAGGCCACCGTGTCCATGCAGTACGGTGGCAGCAGCGTCGATACGTGGGTGCTGTCGAGCCAGCCGACGTCGACCTTCACGCTGCTGCCTTCGCCGATGCAGCCCGCCGACCTCGCGCGCAAGCACCGCACCGTGTCGAGCCGCGCGGCGGAAAACCTGTTCTGGGCCGGACGTTATGGCGAACGCGCTGAGAACAACGTGCGGCTGTTGCGCCTGATCCTCGGCTCGCTGGAAGGCAACGATGCCGACGCGATGTTTCCGACCCTGGTCGAACTCGCCATGCACTGTGGGCTCGTGCAATCCGGCGACCTGTTCTCGCCGCATTCGCCGCAAGCTTTCGAGCGCGCGCTGGTCGCCAATCTGAGCGAGAGCACCGGCACCGCCAGCATTGGCCAGAACCTGACTTCCCAGGCGCGCTCGAACGGCGAAGTGCGCGGGCGTCTGTCGAACGATCACTGGCGCACGATTCTCGCGGCGCGCAACGACTTCCGCGACGCGTTGCAGATGCTGATGCCGGCGCCGGGTTACAGCGGCGGGTCATCTTCATCACAAGGCAACGGGAACGGCCGCGGCGAGCGCTACGACCGTTACGACCGCGTCACGCTGATGAGCGCGCTCGAACACCTGTCGGTGCAGTTGTCGGCAATCAGCGGCGCACAGGGCGACCGCATGACACGCGACGAAGCGTGGCGTCTGCTGTTCGTGGGCCGTCACATCGAACGCGTGTCCGCGATGACCTCGTTCCTGCGCGTTGTCGCCGACAAAGGCCAACTCTCGACGCCCGCCGGATTCGATCTGCTGCTGCAGTTGTTCGACAGCACGCTGACGTACCGCTCGCTCTATCCGGGCCGCTTCGAAGTGCCGGCCTTGCTCGACCTGCTGGTCATCGAGCCGACCAATCCGCGCGGCATCTACGGCGTGTATGAGCGTCTGCGTAAAAAACTCGATGAGATCGCCGTGGCGGCGGGCAGCACGCGGCATCGTCCGTTCGCTGAATTGATGGCGCCCGCCGCTGCGTTATCGACGCTCGAATCGCTGTGCACGGTCGACGACAACGGCGCCTACGACAATCTGATCGCGGTGTGCGATCAGATCGGCGGATTTGTTGGCGCGGCCGCGCATGAAATCAGCGCGCGCTATTTCAGTCATGCCAGCACGGTCGCCTCGCAGGTGTGGTCATGAAGCACACGCCGACCGTGCTGTCCGTCTCGCATCGCACGACGTATCGCTACTCCACGTACGTGGAGACCGCGCAGCATCTCGCGACGATCCGGCCGATTGCCTGTTCATGGCAACGCGTGGTCTCGCATAGCGAAAAGATCGAACCCGAACCGTCGTATCTGAACAGTCGGATCGACGCATTCGGCAACGACGTGCTGTATTTCGCGCTGGATGCGCCGCACGAGCGCTTGCAACTCGTCAGCGAAACGACCGTGGCGCTCATGCCGCGTTGGACCGATCTCGATCCGGAAGCGACGCCCGAATGGGACGACGTGGCCGACGCGCTGCGCTTTCGCGTCGGCGGCCAGTTCCGGCCCGAGGTGGAGTTCTGTTTCGCGTCGCCGAATATCGTGCCGCGGCCGTCGCTGCGCGACTATGCATTGCCGAGTTTTCCGCCCGGCATGCCGGTCGCCGCGGGCGCGATCGATCTGATGCACCGCATTCACGAAGACTTCGCCTACAAGCCTTCCGCGACGATGTTCGATACGCCGGCCGAACGCGCCTTTGAATTGAAAAGCGGCGTGTGTCAGGACTTCGCGCAGGTGATGATCGGCTGCTTGCGCTCGCTGGGTTTGCCGGCGCGCTACGTGAGCGGCTACCTGCGCAACGATCCGCCGCCGGGACAGCCGCGGTTGATCGGTGCGGATGCGTCGCACGCGTGGGTCTCGGTGTATTGCCCCGGCAGCGGCTGGATCGATCTCGATCCGACTAATGACGTGCTCGCCGATATGGATCATGTGACGCTTGCGATCGGCCGCGATTACAGCGATGTGTCCTTGCTGCGCGGGATGATTCTCGGTGGTGGGGCGCATCGGGTGGAAGTGGGGGTGACGGTGCTTGCGCTTTAGAGCTTGCGGCACGCTCTTGCTGACCAGATGAATACGCTCGACCTGTCGTGCATTCGTCGCGACACTCTCATTTCGCCCTGCTCGGGGAAAACCCTTGCCATTCATTCCCATTCGCCGGGAATCCGATTTTTGAAATCTGAGAACGTTCTGGCATTCTGAGTCCGTGATCGATTGCGGGTGGTGTCATCGTGAATGCGGAACAAGGTGTGACAGGGGCTGAACGGGTATTGCTCGTGCTGGCGGCGCTTGCCAGTCACGGCAAGGCCATGTCGGTGAAGGATCTGCTTGCCGTCACCGGGCTCGCGCAAAGCACCTTGTACCGGCAGATCGCCTTGCTCAAGCGCTGGGGTTTCGTCGCGGAAAACGCGGGGCATTACGCGCCGGGTCCGATCAGCTTGCAGCTTGCGCTCGGCTTCGACGTGAATTCACTGCTGGTCGAAGCGAGCCGCAGCGAGATGCAGCAACTCGCGCGGGCTTCGCAGGAAAGCATTGGACTGGTGGTCGCCGTCAAGCATCAAGTGATGTGTCTCGAGATGGTCGACAGCCAGCACTCGCTGCGCTGCTCGTTCGAAAAAGGCCGTGCCGTGCCGCTCAAGGCGGGCGCGTCGGCGAAATCGCTGCTCGCGTTCATGGCCGACAAAGCGCGCACCGAAGTGCTCGACAGCGTATTCGACAACGACCCGGCCGGCCGCGCCGCGATCGAAGCCGAACTCGAACAGATTCGCGCCCAAGGCTACGCGGTCAGCGACAGCGAAGTCGATCCGGGCGTGTGGGGCGTGAGCGCTCCGATATTTCATCGCAGCGGACGCGGCGCCGGCAGCAGCGCGTCGATCACGCTGATGGCGCCGTCCACGCGCGCCATCGGCCGCGAAAGCCAATTCATCGACGGGACGCTACGTACGGCCCGCGCCATTTCCGAGCATATGCAAACCGATTGACCGGGCGAAGCCGCTCGCGGCCCGCCTTCAATCTGGATTCCGAACGAACTGAGCAAAACCACAAGGAGCCTACCCCATGAAGCTGCAACGACTGTTGTCTCTTGCCTGCGTCACGTTTGCCGTGACCTGCGCAGGATTCTCCGGCGCCGCGTCGGCCCAAACGCCGGACGTGCTGAACGTGGCCACCGACGCCACTTTCCCCCCGATGGAATACACCGAGAACGGCGCACGCACCGGCTTCGACGTCGACGTGATGAATGCGCTCGCCAAGGCGATGGGCAAGCGGGTCCAATGGACCGACATCGACTTCAAAGGCCTGATTCCTGGTTTGATCGCCCATCGTTTCGACGCGGCGATTTCCGGCATCTACATCACCGACGAACGCGCGAAAGTGGTCGACTTCACCGACTCGTATTACGCGGGCGGCCTGGTCGTGCTGGTAAAGAGCAATTCACCGATCAAGTCGGCGGAAGAGCTGAACGGCAAGAAAGTCTCGGTTCAGGTGGGCACGAAGTCGGTGAACTTCTTGCGCGACAACTTCCCGCAGATCAATCGCGTCGAAGTCGAGAAGAATCAGGAAATGTTCGACCTCGTGGGCATCGGCCGCGCCGACGCCGCCGTGACCGGCAAGCCGGCCGCGTATCAACTCGTGAAAACGCGCGGCGGTTTCCGTGTGCTCGACAAGCCGCTGACGACAGAAGCCTATGGCATTGCCGTGCGCAAGGACGAGCCGCAACTGAAGGCCGCGTTCAATACCGCGCTCGCGAAGATCAAGGCCGACGGCACCTATGCGGCGATCGTCAAGAAGTGGTTCGGCGCGACCGCGCAATAACCGGCTGAGCAAACCAAATGGAACTCGATTTTTCGCCGGTCATCGCCGGCTGGCCGGACATCATGCACGGCGCGCTGGTGACGGTCGAAGTAACCGCCGCCTCGCTCGCATTGAGCTGTGTGCTGGGCCTTCTGATCGGCATTGGCCGGCTCACGCCGCAGCGGCGCATCGTGTACTACCTGTGCACGGCGTACCTGACGTTCTTCCGCGGCACGCCGTTGCTCGTGCAGCTCTTTCTGCTGTTTTTCGGCTTGCCGCAATTCGGCATTCTGTTGCCGGCTTTTGTGTGCGGCATGCTCGGGCTCGGTTTGTATTCGGCGGCTTATGTGTCCGAGATCGTGCGTGGCGCGATTCAGTCGGTGGATCGCGGGCAGATGGAAGCGGCGCGTTCCATCGGCATGTCGTCGGGACAGGCCATGCGCGCGATCATTCTGCCGCAAGCCATCGTGCGGATGATCCCGCCGCTCGGCAACGAGTTCATCGCGTTGATCAAGAACTCGGCGCTGGTGTCGTTGCTGACCATCGACGATCTGATGCATGAAGGGCAAAAGATCATCAGCGTGTCGTACCGTTCGCTCGAGGTGTACCTGGCCATCGCGCTGGTCTATCTGGTATTGACGCAGGTGACCAACTACGCGCTGCATCGTGTCGAGCGCCGTTTGCGTGCAGGAGGGATGGTGCAATGAATACCGTGACCAACGTTAATGAACCCATCGTCAGCATTCGCGGGCTGACCAAGTCGTTCGGCTCGCATACCGTGCTCAACGGCATCGATTTCGACATTCAGCCGCAGCAGGTCGTAGTGGTGATCGGGCCGAGCGGCTCGGGCAAGAGTACGTTTCTGCGCTGCTGCAACGGCCTTGAAGAGGCGGAAGGCGGCACGATCGATATCTGCGGGCATCGGCTGGTCGATCAGGGCGAGATGCTCAAGGAGCGGTCTCTGAATGCACTGCGCACCGAAGTGGGCATGGTGTTTCAGTCTTTCAATCTGTTTCCGCATCTGTCGGTGCTGCATAACATCACCGTTGGCCCGCGCATGTTGCGCGGCGCCAGCAAGGCCGAGGCCGAAGCGGCCGCGCTTGCGTTGCTGGAAAAAGTGGGACTTGCGCACAAAGCGCACGTGATGCCGGCGAGTCTGTCGGGTGGCCAGAAGCAGCGGGTCGCGATTGCACGCGCATTGGCTATGCAGCCACGCGTGATGTTGTTCGACGAGCCGACTTCCGCGCTCGATCCCGAACTGGTCGGCGAAGTGTTGCAGGTCATGAAACTGCTCGCGAGCGAAGGCATGACAATGGTGGTCGTCACGCACGAAATGGGTTTCGCGAAAGAAGTCGCCGACGTGGTGGTGGTGATGGACGGCGGGGTGATCGTCGAAGCGGGTCCGCCGGCGGAGATTTTCTCGGCGCCTTCGCAGCCGCGTACGCGCGCTTTCTTGCAGGCGGTGTTGTCGCGCGCATGAGAGTTCCATTCGATGACAAGGTGTGGGCGGGCCGCTCGGACGACGGCGAACCCGGTGATACGCGGCGTGTTTTCAATCAGATCGTGCCGTTCGACAGTGCGTCCAGTATTCAGGGCGAGGTGCCGGTGATCGTCGGCTTCGGGTCCGATGAAGGGGTGCGCCGCAATCAAGGCCGCATCGGCGCGGCGCACGCACCGAAGGAATTGCGGCGAGCGCTGGCGGGCCTGCCGGCGAAGAGTTCGATGGCGTCGCTTGCCGACGCGGGCGACGTGGTGTGCGACGACGGCGACCTCGAAGGCGCGCAAGCCGAACTGGCAAGCGTGGTTAGCGAGGTGCTGGCAAGCGGTAGTCGGCCATTGGTATTCGGCGGCGGACATGAAGTGGCGTGGGGAACATATAGCGGTCTGCGTTTGCACCAGCAGCGGTGTGAATCCTCTGAACCGGCGACGCCCCGCAAACTGCTGATCATCAACTTCGACGCGCACTTCGATCTGCGCCAGAAACGTCCTGCGAATTCGGGCACGCCGTTCGATCAGATCGCGACCGACTGCGCCGAACGCGGCGTGCCGTTCAATTACGTCTGCTTCGGCATTAGCGATCTGGGCAACACGGCTTCGCTGTTTGCGCATGCTCAACGGCTCGGCGTGCGCTACGTACTCGACGTCGATATGCAGGAAACGCAATTGGCCCTGCGTTTGCGAGAACTCGATCAGATGCTGGACGATGTAGACGACGTCTATCTGACCATCGACCTCGACGTGCTTCCTGCCGCCACCGCGCCGGGTGTGTCGGCGCCCGCGGCGTTGGGCGTGCCGCTGTCCGTGGTGGAGGCGATGGTGCGGCAAGTGCGTGACTCGGGCAAGCTGCGCGCGGCGGATATCGCGGAGTGCAACCCGTCGCTCGACCAGGACAAGCGCACCGCGAGGGCGGCGGCGCGATTGGCTTATAGGCTGCTTTGAGGGCGCTTGCCGCGCCTATTGCACTTCGTTGCTGATGGAGCACAACGGCTCGCCGCGTCATGCTGCGAGCCGTTTTCCATTTTCCGCCCTGATTGCAAGCAGACATCTATCTTATAGACGTCCGATTTCGAACTGGCCGCTGACCGGTTTTTGCAACACTCTGTTCAACGCAGCCCAACTTGACTCTGTGCGTATGCACATATAGACTCCACCTCATGAACCGTCCCATCTCATACGACGAATGCAACTGCTTTGCGCTGCGCCAGGCGGCGCGGCACGTCACGCAAATCTACGAACGCCACCTCGGCGAGGTAGGCCTGACGGCTGCGCAGTTCACGATTCTCGCCAAGCTCGCGCGCACGCCGAATCTGCCCATGGTGGATCTGGCGGACGCGATGGTGATGGAGCGCACCACGCTGGTCCGCGCGATGAAACCCTTGCAGCGCGACGGGCTGGTGGTGGCCGAATCGGCGGAACATGACGGCCGCACGTTTCTGTTCAGCCTGACGGAGAAGGGCGAGGCCACGTTCGATCAGGCCGCCATCGCGTGGCGCGCCGCGCAGGACGAGTTTGAAAAGAAGTTCGGCCATGCGCGCGCCAAAACGCTGCGCGCCGAACTCTTCAGCATCACCGGCTAGTTGAGGCGCACCCGCTCGTTCTGACGAGCATCGGTTCGCCTGTTTGTGTGCATACGCACTCACTAACGAGGAAGTGTAGCAATGGAAGGGCTCTTCGACGACGACTGCTTTGCCATCCGCCAGGCCGCGCGTTATGTCTCGCAGATATACGACCGGCACCTGGCGAATGTCGGGCTGACCATCACGCAGTTTTCGCTGCTGGGACGGCTCAAACGCACCGGCCCCATGACGATGAAACAAATGGCTGAAGCCATGCGCGTGGAGCGCACCACCCTGGTCCGCACGATCCAGCCGCTGCGCCGCAACGGCCTCGTGTCGAGCGACGCACTCGGCGCCGACGCGCGGGCGCTGACGATCACGCTCACGCCAGCAGGCGAAGCACGTCTCAAGGCAGGCGGTGAACATTGGCATGCCGCGCAAGCCGAATTCGAGCATCGTTTCGGCGAACGGCGCGCGGCTGCATTGCGAGGCGAATTGTTCGCCATCACACGGGATTCAATCTGAAGTCGCGGATACGGCGACGTACGGCCGGCGCACCCACGCGCCGTTTTTTTCAACGTAACGAGTGCATACGCACATACCGACATCATGTCCACTACTCCATCGACTATCGCCCCGCCGAGCGCGGCGCAGACCGCCAAACCGGCACGTCGCATTCCCTGGATGCTGCTCGCGGTCATCACAGTGCTCGTCGTGCTGGCGCTTGCGGCGTCGTACTGGTTCTTCGTCGGCCGCTTCGTCGAAACGACTGACGATGCCTACGTGGGCGGCGATGTCACCGTGATGGCGCCGAAGGTGAACGGCTTCGTCACGGATGTGCTCGTGCACGATAACCAGTTCGTCCACGCGAACGAGGTGCTGATCCGGCTCGATGCGCGCGACTACGACGCGCGGCTCGCGCAAGCCACGGCGGAAGTGCAGAGCGCGCAAGCCGCGGTGACCGAACTGCAGGCGAAGAAATCCTTGCAACTCGCCACCATCAACGAGCAGGCCGCCGAGGTGCGCGCGTCCGGCGCCGAGTTGACGCGCAGCGCCGCGGACCAGACGCGTTACCGCGAACTGGTGAAGGACGACGCGGTATCGAACCAGGTCGTCGAACGCGCGGATGCCGATCTGACCAAAGCACGCGCGGCGGTCGATCGCAGTGGCGCCGCGCTGATCGCGGCGCAACGCCAGATCGCCGTGCTCGATGCGCAGATCGGCGACGCCGAGGCGCGTATCGCGACGGCGCAAGCCGCCCAGCGCGTCGCGGCCCTGAATGTGGAGTACACGACGATCCGCTCGCCGATCGACGGCTATGTCGGCAATCGCACGGCGCGTGTCGGCCTGCTGGCGAACACCGGCGTGTCGCTGCTGACCGTGGTGCCGTCGAGCGGATTGTGGATCGACGCCAACTTCAAGGAAGACCAGTTGAAGAAGATGCGCGTCGGCGACAACGTCGATGTCGATCTCGACGCATCGAGCACTGCGATTCACGGCGTGGTGGAAAGCCTTGCGCCGGCCACCGGCGCGACGTTCAGCGTGCTGCCCGCCGAGAACGCCACGGGCAACTTCACGAAGATCGTGCAGCGTGTGCCGGTGCGTGTGCGGCTGGATGTGCCGAAGGCCATGCAAGGCGTGCTGCGTCCCGGCCTGTCGGCCACGGTGAAAGTGCATGTCGATAGCGGCAGCACGCCGGCGCGTGGATGAGCCGATCATGACCCAAGTTCTCGCCAACCCCGCCGACTTACCGACGCGAACCAAAGTCCTGGCCTTCACGTTGATGTGCATCGGGTTTTTCATGGCGACGCTCGATATTCAGATCGTGGCGTCGTCGCTCAAGGATATCGGCGGCGGTTTGTCCGCGAGCCAGGACGAACTCTCGTGGGTGCAGACCTCGTATCTGATCGCCGAAATTCTGGTGATTCCGATGTCCGGCTGGCTCACCCGCGTGTTCTCCACGCGCTGGGTGTTCGCGTTTTCCGCGCTCGGCTTCACCATCACCAGCATGTTGTGCGGTCTCGCGTGGGACATCAACTCGATGATCCTGTTCCGCGGTTTGCAGGGGGCGCTCGGCGCCGCGATGATCCCGACTGTATTCACCACGGCGTTCGTGCTGTTCCCGGGCAAGGAGCGCCTGATTGCGTCCACCACCATCAGCGCGCTCGCGACGCTTGCACCGACTATCGGTCCGGTGATCGGCGGCTGGATCACGTCGCAATGGTCGTGGCACTGGCTGTTCTATCTGAACCTGGTGCCGGGTTTAGCCGTCACGCTGATGGTGCCGAAGTATGTGCACTTCGACAACGTCGACCTGTCGCTGCTGAAGAAAGGCGATTACCTCGGCATCCTTCTGATGTCCGGTTTTCTCGGTTGCCTCGAATACGTGCTGGAGGAAGGGCCGCGCAAAAACTGGTTCGGCGACGACGTGATCGTGACGTGTACGTGGATAGCGGCGATCTGCGGATTCCTGTTCCTCGTGCATGCGTTCACCGCCAAAGAGCCGATCGTCGATTTGCGCGCGTTGGCGATCCGCAACTTCGGCATCGGCAGTCTGCTGTCGTTCATCACCGGGATCGGGATTTTCTGCGCGGTGTTCCTGACGCCGGTGTTCCTATCGCGTGTGCGTGGCTTCGATTCGTTGCAGATCGGCGTGGCGTTGCTGTCGGTCGGCTGTTTTCAATTGGTGGCGATGGTGGCGTATTCGATGGTCGCGCGCTTCGTCGATATGCGGATCCTGCTGGTGTTTGGCCTGGTGCTGTTCGGCGTCGGCTGTTATCTGTATGTGCCGCTGACCAATCAATGGGGCTGGCAGGAGTTGCTGATCCCGCAGGCGTTGCGCGGCATCGGCCAGCAGTTCTGCATTCCGCCGATCGTCACGATGGCGTTGGGTTCTTTGCCGATGTCGAGGCTTCGTTCGGCAAGCGGCCTGTTCAACTTGATGCGTAACCTCGGCGGCGCGATCGGCATTGCGGTGAGCAGCACGATGCTCAACGACCGCCTGAACCTGCACTACGAGCGGCTGGATGAACATCTGAACGTGGGCCGTCCGGTGGTCGAATCGATCCTGCAACAACAAGGCGCGCATTTCGCGGCAGTGGGCGGCAACGTACTGAACGCGGCCAACGCCGGACTCGGAGAACTACATGCGCTGCTGATGCGCGAAGCACTCGTGCTCACGTTCTCCGACACGTTCTACGCCCTGTCGCTCTGTTTCGTGGTCGGCCTGCTGAGCGTGCTGTTCTCGCGCCCGTTCGGCAATACCGCACCGCCGCCTGATGCCCATTGAGGAATTCAACATGAAACCGATCCTTGTCAAAGTACTGGCGAGCGCCGCCTTGCTGACGCTCGCGGCGTGCGCGGTGCAACCGGAAACGCACGCGGATTTGCCGCAAACCGTGAAGACCGTCGCGCCTGCCGCGTGGAATGTCGACGCGCCGCAAGACAGCGTGAGCGCCAACGCGTGGTGGGAGCAATTCGGCGACCCGGTCATGCATCAACTGGTCGAATCCGTATTGACCGGCAATCTCGATGTGCAGGCGGCAGTGGAGCGCGTCAAGCAGGCGCAGGATCTGGCGAAGCAAAATCGCGCGGCTCTGTTGCCTGAGTTGAACGCGAGCGCGACCGCGTCCGATTCGCGTCAGAACACGCCGCCGCCGCTCGGCTATGTGCGCCAGGCCGGCGTCGGCTTGACGGCGAGCTGGACGCCCGACGTGTTCGGTGGCGAACGTCTCGCCGTGCTGGCGGCGCAGGCGCAAGTGTCGGGACGCCAGTCGGCGTTGAACGAAGTGCGCCTCGCGCTCGCGGCGAATACCGCGGCAGCGTATATCGATCTGCGCTGGGCGCAATCGCAGTTGCAGATTCTGAGCGACAACGAGCAGATCCGCGCACGCGCGCTGAAGCTCACGCAGCAGCGTCTGCACTATGGGCTGTCCACGCAACTGGACGTCGCGCGCGCGCAGAACCAGCTCGAGGATTTGCAGGCGCAGATTCCGCTCGTGCAATCGGCGGTGCAACATCAATTGAGTCTGATCGCGGTGTATTCGGGCCGCACGCCGGAGAGCGTGGACAGCTTGCTGCTCGCCAACGCACGCGACATTCCGGTGCCCGCGCAAAGCGTGCCGCAGATGCTGCCCTCGGAAGCGCTTCTGCAGCGTCCCGACGTGCGCACAGCGTACGCGACGGTCGAACAGCGCGCGGCGGAAGTGGGCGTCTCGAAAGCGCAGCGCTATCCGCAGTTCCGGCTCAGTCTCGCGGACGGCTTGCTGGCCTCGTCCTATCTCGGCTTGCCGACGCTGACCGACAACCTCTTCAGCGCCGCGTTGAACGCGACGAGCCCCATCTTCAACGCGGGCCGCATCACCGCGAATATCGACGCGAGCGAAAGCCGCATGCGCGAATCGCAACTCGGCTTGCAGCAAACCATGCTGCAAGCGCTGAAAGAAATCGAGGACAACCGCAGCGATCTGGTGAGCGGCGCAGTGCAGGTGCAACGTCTTGGCGGCGCACTCGATGCATCGAACCAGGCGCTGCGTCTGTCGAGCGAACTGTACAAGGGCGGCGCGTCGAGTTTCCTCGATGTGCTCGCGGCGCAGGAGGCGTATCTGCGTGACGCGGAGTCGTTGAACCAGGCTAAACGCGAACATGCGCTTTCGGCGGTCGCGTTGTACCGGTCGCTTGGCGGCGGCTGGGATGTGCCTGACGCGGTCACGGCGGTATCGGCGAACAACTGATCGACTGATGCACGGGCGTGGCCAATGAGGTGTTGAACCAACTGGAGAGAAATGATGGCGAACCAGCGAGAAGTAGTGATCTGCAATCCGGTGAGAACGCCGATCGGCGCATTCGGCGGATCGTTGAAGGACGTGCCCGCCACCGGAATAGGCGCGGTCGCCGTGCGTGAGACGTTGCGCCGCAGCGGGCTCGACGCGGCCGAGTTGGCGTCGGTTGTGATGGGCAATGTGATTCAGGCCGGCAACAAGATGAATCCCGCGCGCCAGGCATCGATCGGCGGCGGTGTGCCGGTGGCCGTGCCGGCGTTGACGGTCAATCGCGTGTGCGGCTCGGGCGCGCAGGCGATCGCGTCGGCGGCCCAGGAAATCCTGCTGGGTCTCGGCGATGCGGCCGTGGCGGGCGGCATGGAGAACATGGACCGCGCGCCATATCTGCTCGACGGCGGCCGCTGGGGCTACCGCATGGGCAACGCGCAAATCCACGACAGCCTGTTGCGCGATGGCTTGAACGACGCGTTTTCCGGCGAGCATTCCGGCTGGCACACCGAAGACCTCGTCGCGCAATTCGACATCACGCGCGAAACCCAGGACCGTTGGGCCGCGCGTTCGCAGCAGCGATTTAGCGAAGCGCAGGCGCGCGGCGATTTTGACGCCGAACTGGTTGCCGTGGAAATAGCCGGCCGCAAAGGCCCGCAGCATTTCACGCGCGATGAACAGCCGCGCCCCGACACCACCGTGGAAACGCTCGCGAAACTGCGTCCGGCATTTCGCCCCGAAGGCACGATCACCGCAGGCAACGCGCCCGGGTTGAACAGCGGCGCGGCCGCGATGCTGGTGGCCGAGCGTGGTTTCGCGGAAGCACGCGGGATCGTGCCGTTCGCGCGGCTCGTGTCTTATGGCGTTGCCGCGGTCGAGCCCGGCATGTTCGGCCTCGGTCCCGTACCGGCCGTGGAGATGGCGTTGGCGCGAGCCGGTTGGCAATTGCACGACGTCGAGCGCTTCGAAATCAATGAAGCGTTTGCCGCCGTGCCGATCGCGGTCGCGCGCAAACTCGGCATTGCGGACGAACTGATCAACGTGCAAGGCGGTGCGATTGCGCATGGCCATCCGATCGGCGCAACGGGCGCCGTGCTGACGACACGCCTGCTTCATTCGATGCGGCGCGACGGTCTCAAACGCGGCATCGTGACCTTGTGCATCGGTGGCGGTCAGGGTATCGCGCTCGCATTGGAAATGCTGTGAGTTTGAGTTAATAGCGGCAGGGTGCGTCGGCGTGCGAAATACTTCGACGCACCCTCGCTGCGCATTCGATCAATGCACAACGCATTAACCGTGATGCATTCTTCGGCACTAGAGTGCCGTCCCATATTTAAAGTTTTTATTCCGGCATCAGTTTCGTTTAGCATCATTGCCATTTCACAAGAACATCACGAGACATGGCACTGATCGCTCGAAACATCCTCGGTATTGCCGTACTGCTACTCATCGCGTTCATCTTTTCTACTAACCGTCGCGCCATCCGCTTACGGACTGTAATCAGCGCGCTGCTGGTGCAGATCGGTATCGGCGCGTTCATTCTGTTCGTGCCGGTCGGCAAGTCGATTCTTTCGGGCGCGGCGTCCGGCGTCAATCATGTGCTCGGCTACGGCAACGCGGGCATCGAGTTCCTGTTCGGCGGACTCGTGCAAGCGAAGATGTTCCAGGTCTTCGGCGACGGCGGTTTCGTGTTCGCCGTGCGCGTGCTGCCGGCCATCATCTTCGTCACGGCGTTGATCTCGGTGCTGTACTACCTCGGCGTGATGCGCTGGATCGTGATCGTGCTCGGCACGGTGTTTCAGAGGCTGCTCGGCGTGTCGAAACTCGAGTCGTTCTCCGCGGTCACCACGATCTTCCTGGGCCAAAGCGAAATGCCCGCCGTGGTCAAACCCTTCACGCGCGATATGACCGGCGCCGAGTTGTTCGCGGTGATGTCGAGCGGCATGGCGGCCGTCGCTGGTTCGGTGCTCGCGGGTTATGCGGGGCTTGGCGTGCGCATCGAGTATCTGCTGGCGGCGTCGTTCATGGCGGTGCCGGGCGGCTTGCTGTTCGCGAAGATCATTCACCCATCGACCGAACCAAGCCGCGTTCATCTCGACAACCTCAACTTCGACGAGAAGCGTCCCGCCAATATCATCGAAGCCGCGAGTGCCGGCGCGACCGTGGGCCTGAAAATCGCGGTGATGGTCGGCGCGATGCTGATCGCGTTCGTCGGGCTGATTGCGTTGCTCAACGGAATCGTGGGCGGCGTCGGCGGCTGGTTCGGCCATCCGCAACTGTCGATGCAATCGGTGCTCGGCGTGATATTCGCGCCGCTTGCCTATCTGATCGGCGTGCCCTGGAACGAGGCCACGATTGCCGGCAATTTCCTCGGGCAGAAGGTCATACTCAACGAGTTCGTCGCGTACGCGTCGCTGTCGCCGTATCTGAAAGACGCCGCGAGCGTAACCGCCGCCGGTCTGCAGGCGCTCGATCCGCGTACCATTGCTATCCTGTCGTTTGCGTTGTGCGGCTTCGCGAACTTTTCGTCGATCGCGGTGCTGACGGGCGGCTTTAGCGCCGTCGCGCCGGGGCGCCGTGCCGAAGTCGCGCGTTACGGCCTGCGTGTCGTGCTCGCCGCGACGCTCTCGAACCTGATGAGCGCCACGATTGCGGGCATGTTCATTACGCTGAATTGAATCGAGGATTGCTGGATGAATATGGAACAACTGTTGGAACGCGCGGGCGTCGCGCGAGAAAAGGCCTATGCGCCTTATTCGAAATTCAAGGTCGGCGCGGCGCTGCTGACCAAAGATGGCCAGGTGTTCGACGGCTGCAACGTCGAGAACGCCTCGTACGGTTTGTGCAATTGCGCGGAACGTACCGCGTTTTTCAGCGCCATTGCGGCGGGTTATCAGCGTGACCAGTTCGCCGCGCTCGCCGTGATCGGCGATACGGACGGCCCGATCGCGCCATGCGGCGCGTGCCGCCAGGTGATCATCGAACTGGGCGGCCCTGAACTGCCGATTCGCCTCGGCAATCTGCATGGCGCCACGCGCGACACCACCGCGCGCGAACAATTGCCGGATGCGTTCTACCTATGAGCAAGCACAAGGTCATCTACGACACCGACCCAGGCGTGGACGACGCGATGGCGCTCGTGTTTCAGGCGCTGCATCCGGATCTCGAATTGCTCGGTCTGACGAGCGTATTCGGCAACGCGACGATCGCAACGACCACGCGCAACGCGCGCTTTCTCGCCGGACGGTTCGCCGCCGGCGTGCCGGTCGCGCAGGGCGCGGCGGCGCCGCTCAAGCGCACTGCGCCTGAACCGCTCGCGTGGATTCACGGCGACAACGGGCTCGGCAATATCGCACCGGATACAACGGAGCAGGCCGCGCTCGACGCGCGCCCCGCGCACCGCTTCATCATCGACACGGTGCGCGCCCATCCCGGCGAAGTGACGCTGCTCGCCGTGGGCCCGCTCACGAACCTTGCTCTCGCGCTCGCCGACGATCCGCAGATCGCCCCGCTCGTCAAACAGGTGGTGATCATGGGCGGCGCGTTCGGCACGGACGGCGTGCTCGGCAACGTCACGCCCGCGGCCGAAGCCAATATTCTGGGCGACCCGGACGCCGCCGACATTGTGCTCGGCGCGGGGTGGCCGGTCGCGATCGTCGGTCTGGATGTCACGCAGCGCACTATCATGAGCCATGATTATCTGGCGTCGCTGCGCAATCGAGGCGGCGCGGCAGGCGAGTTCGTGTGGCAAGTGTCGCGGCACTACGAGGCGTTTCACGAGCAAAGCGCGCAGCTCGAGGGCATCTATGTGCATGATTCGTCGGCGGTGGCTTATGTGCTGGCGCCGCACCTCTACACGACGCGCAGCGGTCCCGTGCGTGTGTTGACGGACGGTATCGCGGTCGGCCAAACCATCCAGAAGCCATCGACAATGCCCGTGCCCGCGCCAGCCTGGGATAGCCGGCCCGACTGCAAAGTATGTATCGACGTGGATGTGCCCAGCATGCTGGCGCTTTACGAGCGCACCATTTGCGGCACGCTTTGAGAATGACGCTGTCCTACACCTGACGCACAAGCGGCATCACGCGGATTGATCTGACGTAAGCCGCTGTGCAATGCAACACATCCGGGCAACGGCAATCGAGTCGGTGCCGATCTTCAATCTTTGCTACATTTCTGCAAACGCACTGCATAAGCTCCTCCTGAACCCGTGGCTCATGGACGCCAGTGCGTGACCGAAATCTATCAAGAGGCCAAAGATGCGAATTCTAGTAGTAGGGGCGGGCGCCGTGGGCGGCTACTTCGGCGGGCGTCTCGCAGCGGCGGGCCAGGACGTGACCTTCCTCGTGCGCCCAGGCCGGGCGGAAAAGCTCAAGCGTGACGGACTCGTCATCAGCAGCGTGCGCGGCGATCTCAAACTGCCCGATCCCCAAACGATTCTCGCCGGCGTCAGCGCAGAGCCGTTCGATCTGGTGCTGCTGAGCTGCAAAGCCTTCAGTCTCGACGACGCCATCGATTCCTTCGCGCCGCTGGTCGGCGAGTCGACGCTGATTCTGCCGATGCTCAACGGCATGCGCCATATCGACGTGCTCAACGAAAAGTTCGGCGCCGCGCGCGTGCTGGGCGGCCAATGCGTGATCGCCGCCACGCTCAACGCCGAGCAGCACATCGTGCATCTGAACGACACCCACGCGATCACTTTCGGCGAACAGGCCGGCGGCACGTCGGAACGTGTTCAGGCTATCGCCGACGCCATGGCCGGCGCGAATTTCGACGCGCTGGTCAGCGACAACATTTTGCTGCGCATGTGGGAGAAGTGGGTGTTCCTGGCCACATTGGCGGCCAGCACGTGCTTGATGCGTGGTTCGGTGGGCGATATTCTGGCTGCGCCGGACGGCAAGCGCGTGATCGAGAATCTGCTGGGCGAATGCCGCGCGGTGGCGGAGCACAACGGTTTCACGATGGGCCCGGACTTCGACGCACGCGCCACGCAAACGCTCTTCACGCCTTCGCCGCTTACCGCTTCCATGCTGCGGGATGTGGAAAACCATTCGCATACCGAGGCGGATCATATTCTCGGCGATCTGATCTCGCGCGGCGGCGACGCGCAAAAGGGTGAGCACGGCTTGTCGTTGCTGCGTATCGCCTATAGTCATCTGAAGACGTATGAAGCGAGGCAGGCCCGCACGTCCTGAACGATGCCACGGTGCGAGCCAGGACTCAGCGGGCAGGCCATGACAGCTTAACGATCAGAGGTGAAGCATGCCGAGTCCAATCGGATCAGTGCCCGCACTCAGCGCCGCTTCGGCCACGATCTTCTCGATCGGCATCGTCTTTCTCGGCTACTGGGGTTTGTATGAACCGACGCAGTGGCGAGTCGCCGACGTCTTCGTGTTCGTGTCCGCGCTGATCGGTTTCGGCTGCCTCGGACTCGTGCCGTGGGTCGCCACGAGCCCTGTCGAGCCCGAGTCCAGCGATAGCCGGATTCGCATTGCGCGGCATCTGTTTCTTGTCGGCGTGGTAGGGATCTGGCTTGCGGTGGCGATGTCGGTGATCTTCTAGAACGACACCCATTCTCACGCACAAAAAAGCGCGCGCCTTGCAGAGATGCAAGGCGCGCGTTTTCGTTGAAGCGCACCGACCAGGCTTGGCGCTCGATCTGCCGGTTCCAGCGCGTATCCCACTGCACGCGGTGCGCGTTGATCGTATCCCAATCCACCACCGTCACCTTGCGTACCAGATCGTCGACGTTGCCGAGGCTTTGCTGCATGGGCGGCGTCATCTTCGCGAGACGGTTGGTGGGAATCTGACGGCCGGCCTCGGCGGCCTTGGTCTGCGCCGGCGCGGACAGCAGGAATTGCGCGAGCTTCTGCGCTAGTTGCGGATCGGGGTTGTTGTAATCCGCGCATTGTCTGAAGCGCAGCCCGACGGCGGGCGTGGCGGTGCCGATTCTGGATCGCACCGGCGTGGCGGTGGCGGCGTTGAGCGTCGGCACGCTGGCCGCGCGTCTCGGCGACGACCGCCTGCCGATGGTGGTCGAATTGCTGCGGCCGCAGGCCGATGCGATCGGCCCGCAAACCAATCCGTTCGATGTCGCGTTGCGCCGGCCGATGCACGGCTTGTCGCGTGCGATGACCACTGAACGGATCACCGGCTGAGCGCACGCGCGATGAACGAGGCAGCGCGCAAACCGCGCCACCTCGCGGACCGCCTGGGACCGCTTAGAACACCTTCACTGGCACATTCACCACCAGCCGGTACTCCATGTTGTTGCCGTCCGAGTAGTGATACTGGCTGTTGTGCCACATCGCGATGAACGTGATCTTCGTATCCTTGAAGCGTCCGCTTTGCAGCGTGTAGCTCGGAATGAAGCCGAATTCGTGGTGATGGCCATGCACCGGTTCGCCGTTCTTCCAGTACAGATCATGCAGCGGCGCGGAAGGCGAGGCATTCTCCGCCGCGCCCGCCGATGCATCCGCGCCCCAGCCGTATTGCCCCCAGAACATAGCCTTGAGTCCCGGCACGCCGGCGTATTTGCCGTCGAACGTATAGCGCAATTGCAGCGACTGCTCGTGTGGCGCGTTGTAGTCCACGTCCATGGAGTTGGTCAGGTAGATGCCGTTGGTCTCGTTGACGTAGTCGAAGAACTGGTCGCCGAGCACCTGCTGGTAACCGAGCAGAACCGCATGCGGGCCGTGCTGCGCGGAGACCGACACGCTGTACGCATTGCTGTTGATGTGCCCCTGACGCGACGCGCCGGTGTCGTGCGTCGAGTAGAGGTTCGCGAGGCCGCTCCACTTGATGGTGGTCGGATCGCCGAACGACTGAGCGACCGAACCGTAGTACTGACGCCAGACGTCGTCGGCCTGATCGACGTATAGGGCCATCTCGCCGTTCTTCGCGTAGTGCCACGTGCCGCCCACATAAGTCAGGCGATCGATCCGCGTGCCGCCGTACGAGGTGGTGAGATTGCTCAGGTTCGTGTGGCCGCGCGCGTCGACTTTGGTGAAGCTGCCGGCCTGGAGCTCGGTGTGCGCGAGATCGTTGCTGACCACCGAGACGCCGAGGAAGGTCGGCGGCAACGCGCGGTTGTCGTGCGGTTCGAGGAACGGGTTCGTCACGTCTTGCAAACCGTACTTCACGACCGTTTCCGAAATGCGCCCCTTGATGTCGTACATGCCGGGATACGCCCACGCGAGCTGCTGCGAACCGCCGCCGTCCTTGCCCACGTGCACCATGTTGCCCGCGCCATTGCCGCCGTCGAGCTTGAGCGCGCCGAACAGCGACGCATCGACGCCGAAGCCGACCAGCCCTTGCGTGTAGCCGGATTCATAGTTGGCCTGCACGCCCTGGACCCACGCGTGACGGTAGATCGTGTTGGGCGCCTGGAAGTAATCGGAGTAGTTGCGAAACTGCAGATTCAGATGGCTGTCGGCGATAAAGCCCTTGCTCGCCGCCTGGCTCGACAGCGGCGCGGGCGGCGTGACCGTCTGACTGGCCTCGGCGTTGACGATGGCGTTGGTGGTATCGGGTTGGTCGTTGCGCACTTGCCCGCCTTGTTCAGCGCGGCGCTTGCCGGACGTATCGTTTTGCTGCGTCGGCGTGGTTTGCGCGAGTTGCGTGGGGGACGACAACGTTTGCGCGAGCGTTTGAGTTTTAGACGCCTCGGAGGTGGGCTCCGTGACGCCGTCGTCGGCATACGCGTTAGCGGCTAGTGTCAGTGCGGGAAGCGTGAATGCGCAGTAAAAGAACGTTCCTGCTCCGGTTTTTTTTGACCGGTTTTTTGATCGGGTATCTTTCATTGAGTACGTCTCTGATTATTGTGGTGAATCTTTGGCTGGCGGTTAGCCAGTCCACGCTTAACATTCGTCCAGCGCTTGGCAGGACGAACGAATCCAACGGCGCGACGGCCCGTCGCGCCGGGAATACGGTTTTAATCTCTCAGGTTCTTCGGTGTTCTGGCGGTGCGCCAGCGGCACTTACCTCACGGTGTCTTCCACGCGAATACACGCGACCCGTGTCGCCCTGGCGCCGTGCGTGACGGGCTGCGGAATCTCCCTCGCGCAGGCTTCGATCGCATCCGGGCAGCGCGTGCGAAACGCGCAACCGGAGGGCGGACTGAGCGGCGAGGCAATCTCGCCGCGCAACAGCAGATGACGGCGCGCGCGCTCGACGACCGGATCGGGCACCGGCACGGCCGAGAGCAACGCCCGCGTGTACGGATGACGCGGCGTGCCGTACACCTCGCGCTTGTCGCCGAACTCCATCACACGTCCCAGATACATCACCAGCACGCGGTGGCTGATTGCTTTGACTACGGCCAGATCGTGCGCGACGAATAGCAGGGAGAGCGACAGTTCGCGCTGCAGATCACGCAGCAGGTTGACGATCTGCGCCTGGATCGACACGTCGAGCGCGGACACCGGCTCGTCGCAGATCACCAGTTGCGGCTCGCCGATCAGCGCGCGCGCAATGCCGACGCGCTGACACTGGCCACCGGAAAACTCGTGCGGATAACGGCGCAGATGCTGCGCGTTGAGACCGACGCGTTCGAGCATGGTCAGCACGCGCCGCTGCACGTCGGTACGCGCGATTTCCTGGCCGTGCGTCATCAACGGTTCGGAAACGATCTGTTCGATCGTCATGCGCGGATCTAGCGAGGCGAGCGGGTCCTGGAAAATCATCTGCACGTCGCGGCGCAAACGCGAGGTATCGCGGCGCGCGCCCGGCAGCACGGTTTCGTCGCCGAGCCAGCGTACGCTGCCGCTCGCCACTGGCACGAGTCCGATGATCGCGCGCGCGAGCGTCGACTTGCCGCAACCCGATTCGCCGACGAGCCCCACGGTTTCGCCGCGCCGCACGTTGAACGACACGCCGTCCACCGCGCGCAGCGTCGCTTTGCCGGACCACGGAAAGCCGCCGCGCGGCACGCCGAATTGCACCTTGAGATTGTCGACGCGCAGCAACGTTGCCGCATCCTGATTTGCAAGGGGAGTGGTGTTCATACGTGTTGTGCCTCGAGAATTTCCCCGACTGGGCGATGGCACGCGCGCAGCGCGTCGGCGTGATCAGCGGAAGCGGCAAGCGGTGGACGCGATTCGCGGCAGCGCTCGGTGCAATACCCGCAGCGCGGCGCGAATGCGCAACCCGCACCGACTTCGCCGGGCAGCGGCGGGTTGCCAGGAATGGTTTGCAGCGGACGGTCGTCGTCATCGTCGGTCAGACGCGGCAGCGCATTCAAAAGACCGAGCGTGTACGGATGCGTCGGCGCGGCGAATAGCGCGGCGGCGCTCGCCTGCTCGACGGTCTGGCCGGCGTACATCACCATCACGTCGTCGCACAGGCCGGCCACGACGCCCATGTCGTGCGTGATCAGAATGATCGCCGTGCCGCGTTCGCGATTCAGTTCGCGCAGCAGTTCGATGATCTGCGCCTGCACGGTCACGTCGAGTGCGGTGGTGGGTTCGTCGGCGATCAGGATTTCGGGCTCGGAAAGCAGCGCCATCGCGATCATCACGCGCTGCCGCATGCCGCCCGAAAACTCGTGCGGATACATGTTGATGCGCCGCGCGGCGTCGGGAATGCGCACCGATTCGAGCGTTTCGATCGCGCGGCGGCGCGCTTCGCGGCGCGACATCTTGCGATGCAGTTGCAGCGTCTCGGTCATCTGCCGTTCGATCGTCAGGAACGGATTCAGCGAGGTCATCGGGTCCTGAAAGATCATGCCGATGCGGTCGCCGCGAATCCGGTTCAGCGCCGCTTCGTTCATGGTCAGCAGGTTCTCGCCGCGATAGGTCGCGGCGCCCGACACGCGGCCGTTGCCGGCCAGAAGGCCCAGCAACGCCATCACGGTCTGGCTCTTGCCGGAGCCCGATTCGCCGACGATGCCAAGCGTGCGGCCGGCCTCGAGCGAAAACGACACGCCTTGCACCGCGTCGACGGGTGCGCCTTCGCGGCGCGTAAAGCGCACGCTGAGGTCTTTGACTTCGAGTAGCGGCATCTCAACGGTCCTTCGGATCGAATGCGTCGCGCAAACCATCGCCGACGAAATTCACGCAATACAGCGTCACGCACAGCATCACGGCCGGGCACAGCAGCAGCCAGGGCATCGATTCGAGCTTCTGCGCGCCGTCCTGAATCAGCACGCCCCAGCTCGTCATCGGTTCCTGCACGCCGAGGCCGAGAAACGACAGCACCGATTCCGTCAGCACGATGTTCGGCACCGTCACGCTCGCGTACACCACGACCACGCCGAACAGATTCGGCACGATGTGACGCGCGATGATCGAACGCGAACTCACGCCGATCGCCTTCGCCGCGTCGATGAATTCGCGCGAGCGCAGCGATAGCGTCTGGCCGCGCACCACGCGCGCCATGTCGAGCCACGAAAATGCGCTGATGGTGAGCACGACCAGATAGAAGGCGCGGCCGAACATCGTCATCATCAGGATGGCGATCAGCATGTAGGGAATCGCGTACATCATGTCGACGATACGCATCATCACCGCATCGACGCGTCCGCCCAGATAACCCGCGGTCGCGCCGTACGCGACGCCGATCAGCCCCGACACCAGCGTGCCGAGCAGGCCGACTTCGAGCGACACGCGCCCGCCTTGCAGCGTGCGCGCGAGCAGATCGCGGCCGAGTTCGTCGGTGCCGAACCAGTGCATGTTTTGCAGCGTGGGCGGCAGGCTGATCGCGCTCCAGTCGCTATCGATCGGATTGTTCGGCAGGAACCACGGACCGGCCACGCAGGCGATCACGATCAGCATCAGCACGACGAAGCCGGCGAAGGCGGCGCGGTTGCGCACGAAGCGCCACGCGGCGGTGGCGAGCGGGCCGCGCGAACGCGGCGCCCTGGCGATGGCCGCGAGCGGATCGAGCGCCGCGGCAGTCGATTGAATTGAGCGGGGCATGGATCAATACCGGATGCGCGGATCGAGCCACGCATACGCGAGGTCGACCAGCAGATTGAACAGCACGGCGACAGCGGTCGTCAGCACGACGAGGCCGAGTACGAGGGTGTAGTCGCGATTGATCGCGCCGTTGACGACGAGTTGGCCGAGGCCCGGCAGCGCGAACACCGATTCGGTGACCACTGCCGCGGTGATCGACGAGATGCAGATCGAGCCGAGCAGCGAGACGACCGGCATCAGCGCGGGCTTCATCGCGTGGCGCAAGACGATCGTGCGGCCCGGCAAACCCTTGGCGCGCGCGGTGCGAATGAAGTTGCCCGACAGCACTTCGATCATGCTGCCGCGCATCACGCGGGCAATCGCGGCGACGTTGATGATGGTGAGCAGCACGATCGGCAGCACGCGATAGCGCCACTCGCCGTCGCCCCAACCGCCGGCCGGCAGCCAGCCGTGTCCTTCTGAGGTCTTCAGCAGGATCGCGAAGATCCACACGAGTACCGGGCCCAGCACGAAGGGCGGCACCACGTTGCCGATATTGCCGAGCACCATCACGAAATGATCGACGAAGCGGTCGCGCCGCACCGCGGCGATCGTGCCTAGTGCGACGCCGATCACGAGCGCGATCGGCACCGACACGCCGCCCACGCCAAGGCTGACCGGCAGCGCCTTCCACACCAGGTCGTTGACCGACCAGTCGGCGTAGCGGAACGACGGCCCGAGGTCGCCGTGCAGCAGCGAGCCGAGGTAGTGGAGGTACTGCAGCCACAACGGTTCGTCGAGGTGATACTTCGCGTTCAGGTTCGCCAGTACGGCCGCCGAGAGTTGCTTCTCGGTGTCGAACGGGCCGCCCGGGGTGAGATGCAGCAGCAGATAGCACGCGGTGATCACGGCGAGAATCGTCGGGATCGCCCAGAGCGTGCGGCGCAGCGTATAGGCCAGCATGACGGTGCTCCCCGCGTTTAGTGCTTGGTCAGATACATGTCTTGCGTGGCGCGCATGTCGAGGTAGTTGGTCGGCTTGTAGCCGCCTACGTACGACTTGACCAGCCGGTCGGCCGAATACTGGAAGAGCGATACCACGGGGTAATCGTTCATGGCCAGATCGTGCGCCTGCGTGAACAACGCGGTGCGCTTCGCGTCGTCGAGTTGCTGGTTGCCTTCGTCGATCAGCTTGTCGACTTGCGGATTGCAATAGCGCTGGTCGTTCTGCACGCTGTTGCAGCGGATCAGATCGAAAAACGAGTTGGCGTCGTTGTAGTCGACGAACCAGCCGTCGCGCGAGGCCTGCACCTTGCCGTCGTGGCGCTGTTTGAGCAGTACCTTGTATTCGACGTTTTCAAGCTTGGCGGTCACGCCGAGCTTGGTGCGCCATTCGGACGTGGCGAACAGCGCGACCTTCTTGTGCAGGTCGTTGGTGTTGTAGGTGAGCGTGAACGTCAGCGGCTTCGCGTCCGAATAGCCCGCGGTCTTCAGCAGGTTGCGCGCGTAGTCGATGCGCTTGGGCATCGGCCAGCTCGTCCACTCCGGCGTGAAGACGCCTGAGCCTTCGGTGCCCTTGGCGATCAGGCCGTACATCGGCACTTCGCCGTCGGCCGTCAGACGTTTGGTCAGCAGGTCGCGGTCCAGCACCATCGCCAGCGCCTGGCGGACGCGCTTGTCCTTGAAGGCCGGGTCGTCGTTGTTCAGGCTGTAGTAGTACGTGGCGATCTGCAGGCCGGTTTTCAGCTCGGAGCCGAACTGTTTGCTGACTTGCGCATAGACGCCTGACGGAATGGAATACGTGTAGTCGAACTGGCCGGCCTGATACATGCGCATCGCCGTTTCGTCGTTTTCGATCGGCAGGTAGGTCACTTTCGAAATCACGACCTTGCCGTTGTTCCAGTACGTCGGGCTCCTGGTGGCCACGAGGCGATTGCTCGGTTGCCAGTCGGTCAGCGCATACGGGCCGTTGCCCACGAAGTTGCCCGGACGGGTCCAGTCGCCGCCGAACTTCGCCACGACCGCGCGATTGACCGGCGTCATCGTCGCCATGGCCGTCAGCTGCGGGAAAAACGTCGCGGGCACTTCGGTCGTCACTTCGAGCGTGTACGGATCGACGGCGCGCACGCCGAGGCTCGCGAGCGGCGCTTTACCGGCGAGAATCGCCTTGGCATTCTTCACGAATTCGACCAGCACCGTGTATTTCGAACCCGTCTTCGGATCGAGCACGCGTTGCCACGAGTAGACGAAGTCGGCCGCCGTGACGGGCTGCCCGTTGCTCCAGCGCGCATCGTGGCGCAGCTTGAAAACCCATGTATTCGGTCCGCTACGCGACCACGACTCCGCGACGCCCGGCACGATCGCGCCGCTCGCGTCCATGCGCGTCAGGCCTTCGAACAGGTCGAGCCCGATCGTGTTGCCGGTCCACGACTCGATATGCGCGGGGTCGAGCGATTCGGTTTCGCCCGGCACCTGGCGGGTCATCTCCTGGCTGGCGGCGAGCGTGACGCCAGGCGGCACCGTGACAGCGAAAGCGGAAGGGGCAAACGTGAGGACGAGCGCGGTCAGCGCCGTCGTGTAGACGAACGGGGTTTTCATCGGTTGAGATCGCAGGAAAGGTCGAGAGAGAAACGCGCTGGCGCCGGGACGCCCGTTTAGCTGCGTCGCTCGGACCAGGGCGGCCCCTGTTGCTCGTGGTGGTAGCGCGACATGCAGGATTCCTTACATTTCGTAATGCAGGCAATCCCTGGCCGGCTCAACCGGATAAGGTGCCTGCTCTTTAGAACAGTCTTGGTGTGCCCACCCAGACGACCACCGACTCGATGCGCGCGGTGTTCACCCAACTGTGCGGCACCGTCGATTCGTAATGCGCGCTGTCTCCCGCGTGCAACACGAACGTTTTGCCTTCCAGCGTCAACGACACTTCGCCGTCGATCACATAAACAAACTCTTCCCCGGCATGCGTGGTGACTTCAGAGCGCTTCTGCCCGGGCGGCATCCTCACGAGGATCGCTTCGAGCTGACGGCCGCCCGTCACGTTGGTCAGCCGCGCAAACAGATTGGCCGAGTCCGCAAAACCGAAAAACTTCAACTGATCGCCTCGGCTCACGCAGCGTTCCTCGCTGGGTGTGTCGACGAAATACTGCACCGTGACCCCGAGTGCGTGGGCGATACCGGCCAACGATGTGATGGACGGTGACGCCAGCCCGCGCTCTACCTGCGACAAAAACGGCTTGGAAATCCCCGCCGCGGTTGCCGTGTCATCCAGCGTGCGCTTGAGCCGTTGGCGCAGCGCGCGGATCTTGCTGCCGATTTCTAGTGCCGGATTGCTTTTTTGAATTGTCGTGACCATAGCAGGAGGAAATTAGCCCGTCAAAATTTGTTTGATATAAGTAAATATGGTTTGATTGCGTCCAGGCCGGGCTTCGGGCCTTTTTAGCCCCGGTGATGCGAGAGACCACATTTCGAGACAACGCTCTATGTTGCCAGAACCGGATCTAATCCCAGCCAAATTGACCGGTTATTTCGAGAAATAGGAAACAAACGCGGTAACGGCTGCCGTATTGCCCACCGGTAACCACTTTATGCAATATGAGTATCAGGAAGATTAAAGGTATGACGCAAAAGACTATTTTCGACGGCAAGCGCCGGTGCGGCCAAGGCGTATGGCGTGTAAGGACAGGTTATTGACGTGGCATCAGTGAATTCCCTGAGTGACTCAGCATGCTTCTGTTTGCAGAATCAGCCCCGCTTGCGGAAGGGCGGGCGTGTGCACACCACACGCGAATCCGGCCGCTGTTTATCATTCCGCCCCGCAGCGATCCTGCGCGGCGGAGCACTGTCCGGCACGTTCCAACCGAACGGCAGCCGGCGTAAGGACATGACCATCACTGCCGATTTTTCTCGCCGCGGGCTTTCCGCCTGCCGCCGCGTGGCAACGCCGCTCTCTGTCGGCCTCAGAATCCCCGTTCGTCGCGACGCTTTATCATTGAGCCCGCTCCGCATGCCGGAGTCCGAGCCCGGTGTGACGCAGTGTTCCCGAAGGGGACTTCCTGCGGGGCATTTTGCGTGGCGGGCCTCGATCCCATCCCCTGGTTTATCTGCTGGTTTGGCGCTCTAGCGCGCGGATGAGCGCGCCTACGCGCTGTGTCCGCACCGTGCCTATGCGCACCGGTGACGCGCACGCTTCGCCGACTGTCTTTCCAGATTCGTTTCACGCGCCGCGCGGCCCAGATCGCGCGACGCCGCAACCGTTTGAACAAGAGGTACATGATGAATTCGTCCAATCCGCCCAGCGCACGCGTCTCGCAGACCCGTTCGTTTTCGACGGTCTTCCTGATCGAGATGTGGGAGCGTTTCGGCTACTACGGCATGGCCGCGCTGCTCGTGCTGTTCATGATCGACAAGCTGCAATTCACCGACAGCCACGCCACCCTCACATGGGGCGCATTCACGGCGCTGGTGTATGCGTCGCCGTCGATCGGCGGCTGGATCGGCGACAAGATTCTCGGCGCGCGCCGCACGATGATCTTCGGCGCCGGCGTGCTGTCCGTCGGCTACTTCATGCTGGCGCTGCCCAATGACCAACTCGCCTATATGTACGCGTCGCTCGGCGTGATCGTGGTGGGCAACGGTCTCTTCAAGGCCAACGCCGCGAATCTCGTGCGCCGTATCTATGAAGGCGACGACGCGCGTATCGACAGCGCGTTCACGATCTATTACATGGCGGTCAACATCGGCTCGACGGTGTCGATGCTCGCCACGCCATGGATCAAGGACCATTGGGGCTGGCATACGGCCTTCGCCGTCTGCTGCGCGGGGATGCTGCTGTCGGTGCTGAACTACTTCATCATGTTCCGCACGCTTGAGCATATCGGCTCCGCGCCGGACGCCGAACCGGTGCGCTGGAAGCGTGTCGGCGCGGTCGCGCTGGGCGGCCTCGCGCTCGGTGCGGCGACCATGTTCGTGCTGCAGCACAAGGCGATCGCGGTGGCTTGCGTGTACACGGCGGGCGTCGCGATTCTGGCGATCTTCGGCTATATGCTGGTGAAGTGCGAACGCTCGGAGCGCTCGGGTCTGGTCGCCGCGCTGATCCTGACCGCGCAGGTGATCCTGTTCTTCGTGTTCTACGTGCAGATGTCGACGTCGCTCACGCTGTTCGCGCTGCGCAATGTCGATCCGCGTTTCATTCTGTTCGGCCAGACGTGGTTCACCTGGAGCGCCGCGCAGTTCCAGGCGCTCAACCCGATCTGGATCATGTTGCTGAGCCCGGTGCTCGCGCTGCTGTATACGAAGCTCGCGAAGAGCGGCAAGGACGTGCCGGTGGCGGTGAAGTATGCGTTCGGTTTCGCGGTGGTCGCGGCCGGCTTCTTCGTCTACGCGGCGAGCGGTAATTACGCGGTGAACGGACGCGTGTCGTCGTGGTTCATGGTGGGCGGCTACGGGCTGTATTCGCTCGGCGAATTGCTGGTGAGCGGTCTGGGGCTTGCCATGATCGCGCGCTACGTACCGGCGCGCATGAGCGGTTTCATGATGGGCGCTTACTTCGTGGCGACTGGCGTGTCGCAATATCTGGGCAGCGTGGTCGCGAACTTCGCGCAGATGCCGGCGGGCGATATGGATCCGCTCGAATCGTTGCCGCTTTATACGAAGCTGTTTACTGGCCTTGGTTGGCTCGCGGCAGTGGGCGCGCTGGTGGCGGTTCTGTTGCTGCCGTTGATGCGCAAGCTTTCGCGCGAACATCAGCGTTGCAGCGATGAGGCGCGTGAGAGCGCTCGGCAGACGGCGGCGTTGAATGGGGTGGTGGCGGAGTAATCCGCTGGAGTGGTGAACGCGGCGCGCGCCACGGGGCGTGCGTCGGCTAGGGCTAGATGGCTTTTTCGTGCCCGCAACCAGACTCACTGTAAGGCTTAAAAATCGCTTCGACTGTAAGGGCGAACCGCACTAACGAAGACCTCTTTACAAGTTATGCGGATATCGAGACCGACATTCGGCACAAGATCCACCTTGATCAATCCATCCGGCATCGCGGACAAGGACATGTCCATAATTGTGGCCTCTTCGAGCATGGCGTCTACGTCAATCTCTGAGGTTCGAATGTCCAGGCAATCGAGCACGACGAGGTGATCGGGGCGATCCGCAACCGGAGGCGCGCCATAGCGGTTATGAAGCACTTCCAGTTGGATATCCACGAGCTCACGCGTGCGGCCGCCCGGCAATGGCCGCCCGTCGACGCCTTCGCGCGATTGCCGACACCTCCGCATACAGAAGGACCGCACGGCCGAATCGTGAAAAGATGGGTATCCCCCCAGAATCACCGCAAGCCATGCGCCGTTTTTTGCCAGGTCCCACCCCCAAGTCTTGTTTGAACTGTCCATCGCTCTCCTTTTTTGTGGGTTGGGTGTTATCTACAGTTAATGGGAGACATTGGGATATGAACGTTATCTCTCTTCCCGTCGACGAAATTATGACCGTGTACTTCCCCATGACTCTCATGATATTGGGCGCAAAGGCTGCCATTTGAATCGAAGTAATCTACGTCAAGACCATTCGGGTTGATGCGGTATCCGCCCGGTTCGTTGCCCGTCATCCCAACGCCACGCGCGGCGAGCTCCTCTGTATCGTTAGCAGGCATATCCGGCGCGTACTCAAAAGGCAGCGCGTCACCAAGCGGCGTGTGTGTATCGCCGCCATCGTAGACCATGTGCTCGCCACCATCCTCCGCGCCGGAGTTCATGCCAGGTGCGGCACCCACCACGGCCTCGATCGCGCCTGGCAGCCCACCGCCTCCGCCACTTGCAGCCATCGTCCCGCGTGCAGTCGTAAGCATGGCTTCCTGGGTCTCCGGATCATACGGGCCCGACAGGATCGGCTCGCCGTTGAAAGACAGCGGGCCTGAACCTGCCCCCGCGAAGGTCGCCCACTTCTGGCCGCTGCCACAGTATCCGCCACCGCCCGTCGGCCATCTCAGCGGCGCGGGCGTAGGACGGGATACCTTGCCCGGTGAGTCTTCTTCACGATTGATGACGGGCACCAGCCGACCGTTTGCCACTGCCTCCCGAAGCATGCGCTGGACCCCTGCGTTATCGGTTGGCAGGTTCCAGTGGGACACATTCATGGCCTCGCTCAGGAACGATCGAATCGCGCGCAGTGCCGCTCCTCCGGTCACGGTTCTCAGGTCGCTGGTTGGCCGGAAGTACCAGTCAAAATCGTTCCGGTCCCGTTCAAGCTGCTTATGCTCGCTGCTCCGCACGAAAAAAATCCATTCTCCAGACGGGCTGAGGTAATCGCTGGCGGGAAGCAACGTACATTGCCAACCGTTCGCCAGCGGGACCGAAAGCGTATTCCAGTGCGACATAGGCAGACCTGCTTTACTTGTTCTGAGAGGAAGTTCCGGACCCGCTTAGCGCGTCAACACATCGCCAGGTCGCTTCCTTGGTGACCGCGTAAACCTGGCAGATTGCCGGATGTCCATGTTTTTGGGATATTTGTCGTTTCTTCCGGGCGGAGGAATGCTCGGTTGGCCCGCTTGTCTCGGCGGAAAAAGCCGACCTAGGCGGGTCGGCCTTCCTACAGTCCGTTAGCGGTGTTTCATCCACCTTCACGATCGTCGGCAGAGGTAAGCTAGCGGTTGCCATTGGTCTTTTCAAAATAACCGCTCCCCGGACACTCAAGGTAACCACCCGGATGGAAATCCATATCGCGGTCGAAGGTCATCACGATCTGTCCGGACAGATCTATCGGCAGTTGCGAGCCGGCATTCTTGAAGGGCGCCTCGCCGGCGGCACGCGCCTGCCGTCCACGCGCGATCTCGCCACGCAACTGGGCGTGTCGCGCAAGACCACGCTCGACGTGTTCGAACGGCTGCTCTCCGAAGGCTATCTGAGCGCGCGTGGCGGCTCGGGCACCTTCGTCGCCGATGGCCTGGAGCGTCTGCCGGTGGAGCGCTCCGCGCATGCGCGGGCGGCGGAGTCGTCGCGCGAGCGGGCCAAGGCAAAGGCCGCTGCTCGCGCCCAGCCGCTGTGGGAGGAGATGCCCGAGAGCTTGCCGTTGCCGCGGCCTTCGGTGGCGTCGCCGCAGGACTTCGTCGGCGGCGCGACCGACAAGACGCTGTTTCCCTTCGACGTCTGGCGCCGCTGCGTGAACCACGCGTTGCGTGCGCAAGCGCGCGGCCCCGGCATCTATCGCGACACGGCCGGCGAGCAGGAGCTGCGCCTCGCGATCTCGCGCTACCTGGCCTTCAACCGCGCCGTCGCGAGCAACTGGGAAGACGTGATCGTCACGCAAGGCGCGCAGCATGCGCTCGATCTGCTGGCGCGCATTACCCTGCGTGCCGGCGAAGTCGCGGCGATCGAGGACCCCGGATATACGCCGGCGCATGCATGCCTGAAGGCCACCGGCGCGCGCGTGGTGCCCGTGCCGGTGGATGCCGAAGGGCTGATCGTCAGCAAGCTGCCGGACAAGGCGCGGCTCGTCTACGTGACGCCTTCGCACCAGTTTCCGCTCGGTATGCCGATGAGCCTCGAGCGCCGCGTCGAGTTGCTCGAATGGGCGCAGAAACGCGGCGCGGTGATCATCGAAGACGACTACGACTGCGAGTACCGTTTCGAAGGCCGGCCGATGGAGCCGCTGAAAAGCCTCGACCGCGCCGGACTCGTCGCCTACGTCGGCACGTTTTCGAAGACGATCTTTCCGGAACTGCGAGTCGGCTACGTGGTGCCGCCGGCCTCGCTCTATGGCCCGCTCATCAAGGCGCGCCAGATTGGCGACTGGCACGGCTGCACGCTCACGCAAACCGCGCTCGCGTCGTTCATGCTCAACGGTGATTTCGCCAAGCATCTGCGGCGCATGCACAAGACCTATGCGGCGCGCCGCCAGATGTTGCTCGACCATCTGCATGGCGGCCTCGCGCCCTGGTTCGAACCGATCGTGCCGACGGCCGGCATCCACATGGCGGCGCGTCTGAAAGCGCCGTTGACGGAAGAAGCGGTGGTGAACGCGGCGCGTGAAGCATCGATCGGCTTGTATGGTCTCGCGCCGTTTCATCTGCGCGTGAAGGCGCAGCCGGGTCTGATGTTCGGCTACGGCAATATCGCGGTCGAGCACATCGACACCGCGCTCACGAAGCTCGCTAGCATCCTGTCGCGGCTCACGCGGTAAGTTGGCGAGTCGCTTGGGCATATTACTTAAGGCTATCTAATGCCATACAAAGCATTGTCATAAACCCACCGTACTCTTGCGCCTCTGGAATTGTTTGTAGTGCACAGCCGGCCCGATGGACCGGCACGGCAACACAACGAACCGAGGGCGGCAAGGATACGAGTGACTTTGATGGCAGGAAAGCGGCTGCGCGCGCGTGGCGTGATCGGCGCATTGGCGGAAGACAAGTCGCTCGGCCTCGAGCGCACGCGACGCTGATCGCGGCGGCGCGCAAGGAATTCCCCAACACCATGTTGCTCGACGACTGCGACACGATCCAGGGCACCGCGCTCGCCGACTATCAGGCGCAGGTCGCGCCGGTCGATTGCAAGACCACGCTCGACGTCTATAAGGTCATGAATCTGCTGAAGTACGACGCGGGCACGATCGGCAATCACGAGTTCAACTACGGCCTGCCGTTTCTCGCGCAAGTGACCGGCAGCGCGTTCGACGTGCCGAACATGAGCCCGGTTGCGTCGCAGCCGGCCTGCGCGGGACCGAACTTTCCGTTGGTGCTCTCCAACGTGCTCGGCGCGAAATCGCAGCAGCCGATCTTCAAGCCCTACACGATCCTCGAACGCGCGATCACGGCCACGACGCCCGACGGCAAGACCGTCAGCGCGCCGGTGAAGATCGGCGTGATCGGCTTCACGCCGCCCGCCATCATGACGTGGGACAAACGCTGGCTCGACGGCAACGTCTACACGCAAGGGCTCGTGGAAAGCGCGTCGAAGTACGGGCCGGAAATGAAGGCGAAGGGCGCGCAGATCATCGTGGCGATGTCGCATGGTGGGCTCGACAACTCGGCCTATTCGCCGTCGATGGAAAACGGCAGCTACTATCTGTCCAAAGTGCCCGGCATCGATGCGATGCTGATCGGCCACTCGCATCAGGTTTTCCCCGATAGAAACAGCACGGTCACGCATTTCAACCTGCCGGGCGTCGACAAGGTGAAGGGCACCGTCAACGGCGTGCCGACCGTGATGGCGAATTTTTGGGGCAAACATCTCGGCGTGATCAAGCTCGCGCTGAACTAGGCCAACGGCACGTGGACGGTGGATCGCAACGCGAGCACCGCGGAAGCCCGGTCGATCCAGAACGCGGACAACAGCTACGTAGCCGTCGATCAGGCGGTCTCGCAGGCAATCGCCGTCGAACACGTCGCGACCATCAACTATGTGAAAACGCCGATTGGCACGACGGATTTCCGCATGACCACCTACTTTGCCGATGTGGGCGACGTGTCGGCCATCGAGATCGTCAACCAGGCGCAGGCGGCCTACACGCAGGACTACATCAACGCGAATCTGCCGCAATATGCGGGCATTCCGGTGCTGTCGGTGAGCGCGCCGTTCAAGAGCGGCTTCGGCGGCGGTAACGATTTCACCGACGTCGCGCAAGGCAACGTGGCGATCAACAACGCCGCCGACCTCTACCTGTACCCGAACACGATCTGCGCGGTGAAGGTGACGGGCGCCGATCTGAAGGGGTGGCTCGAAACCGCGGCGAAGCGTTTCAACACGATCGATCCGGCCAACACGGTGGCGCAGGCCCTCGTCAGCACGTATCCCGGCTATAACTTCGACATGATCACGTCGAAGGATTTCAGCTACGAAATCGACGTGACGCAGGCAGTCGGCAGCCGGATTCGCGACCTGAAATATCAGGGCGTGGCGATCTCGGATACGCAGTCGTTCATCGTCGCGACCAACAACTATCGCGCGAGCGGCGGCGGAAATTTCCCGGGGCTCGACGGCAGCAAGACGATTTACGCGTCGCCGGATGCGAGCCGCGATGTGCTGATCGCCTACATCAAGAAAGCGCAGTCCATCAAAGCGGCGAGCAACGGCGGCGATCGTAGCTGGCGCTTCACGAAGGTAGCGACGGCCGGTCCGGTGACCTTCCTGTCGGCGCCGAACCTGACGGCGCTCGCGCAGGCCAACGGCATCGCCAACGTCGCCCAGATCCAGGCCGACGACGGCACCGGCAAGGGTCTCGCGGTCTACTCCGTGAATCTCAACCAATGAACGCGCGCCTCTCTTTGACGCTGGCGGCGGCCGTGGCCATCTGCGTCGGGACGCTCGCCACGGTGGCGGCCACGCGCGTGTCCGACGTGCAGATCGACGACTGGCAGATGCAAGGCACCCCGACGCATGCGGCCTGGCCGCTGTGGCAGTTGCGGCTGACCTCGGCGTTCGGCAACGCGGCTGCGCGCGAAGCGCTCGCGGACGTGCTGGTGAGTTCGCCGCAGATCGACGAGCAACGCGAAGGCGTCGAGCTTTACCGGCAACTCGCACTCGACGGCGCGCCGCGCGCGCAAGCCACGTTCGGGCATCTGCTGTTGCGCGGGTTGTCCGGCGTCGCGCCGGACTACGTGGAAAGCCGCCGTTGGCTGACGCTGGCGGCATCGCATGATTCACGCGATGCCCAGGCGGCCTACGATCTCGCGACGCTCTATCGCAACGGTTACGGTGTGGCGCGCGACGCCGGCCTGGCGATTCGCTGGCTCGAACAGGCGGCGCAAGCGGGCCTGCCGCTCGCGCAGTTCCAGCTTGCCAACGAGTATCGCTTCGGCGCGACGCGGCCGCACGACGACGCGTTGGCGCTGCAATGGCTCACGCGCGCGGCCAATGCGGAGTTACCCGAAGCCAACCTCGCGCTGGCGATGGCTTATCGCAACGGCGAGCTCGGCATGGCGCGCGACGAAAACGAGTATTGGGCTCACGTGAAGGAAAGCGAACACGATCTCAAACACGTCAGCCGGCAGTAAAAGTGTTTTGACTCCCGCCCGCGATTTTCTGTCGCAGGGCGAGATTGGCCGCCCCCTGCAGCGCTTTTCGCTGCAGGGGCGTGTTTTTTCCGCCGCATGGAAGGCGGTGACGAGCGAGCCGTGACGTGTTTTTTTACGATGCTCGAGCGATCCACCGGCCATCGTCCGTGCAGAAAGTGCCGTTATTCATGCATCGAAATGACTTGTAACGCACGTTACGTGTTGGTGTTGCCAGGCCCCTCGACGCACGTTTACCCGCTAAAACAAGCATCAAAATGTGTTGCGCAGTCTGCGCCGCGCAACAAACCTTCGCTGTTATACATAAAAGAGTCGCGCAAATCGTATTAGCGCTTGTAGAATCCGGCGTTGAAGCGTGCACATACCGTGTGCGCTTCGTGCAATTCACTGACCACAACAGGTAGGAGAAACATGCCGACTTCCGCAAAAAAGGTGGCCAAGAAGGCTGCTGCCCCGGTACCGACCAAGAAGGTTGCTGCAAAGAAAGTTCCTGCGAAGAAGGCCGTCGCAGCTAAGAAGGTCGCCGTGAAGGCGTCCAGCGCTCCGTCGCCGATCAAGGACACCTTCACGAAGGCCTCGCTGGCTGCACACGTCGCTGAACGCGCTGCTGTGGAACCGAAGACCGCCAAGGCTGTTCTGGCCGCGCTCGAAGACACGATCCTCGGCGCCGTGCATAAGAAGGGCGCTGGCGAATTCACGCTGTCGGGTCTTCTGAAGATCGTCGTGCAAGCTGTGCCGGCGAAGAAGAAGCGCTTCGGCAAAGACCCGTTCTCGGGCGAAGAGCGTTGGTTCCCGGCCAAGCCGGCTAGCGTGCGCATCAAGGCACGTCCGCTGAAGAAGCTGAAAGATGCAGCTGCAGGCTGATCGCGCTTCACGCGTTGCCGTTGTTTAACAATGGCTGACGTTTGAGACGCTTCGAAGGAAGTCCCCTTGGGGACGATCCGCAGTGCACGTTGTCCGAATCCCCGTGGGTGCAAATCCACGGGGATTTTTTATGCGCGCTGTTAGCGTATTGTGGTGTCGCTGGGCCGTCTCGTGGACTGATCCGCAGAAGCACCGCGGTGCCGCACATGCACCGTACTAGCGCATCATGGGCCGCCGCAGTACGATGGCATCGAAGCCATGCCGGCCGGGATGCGCTATTCGCGTGCATGCAACCTGTGTAGTCCGCGAAAAGCTCAATGGCATAGCGCTTGCTTGATCGATTGTCGAACACCGAATGCGCAGCGCATTCGCCTTCTATCCGACAACAAGAGCGGGGCGTGATATGCGATGCTATGACGAGATGCGTCATCATGACGATGCCGTGCGGCCACACTACGCGCGCTTTGAGCGGTGGCTGGTGAAGCAGGGCAACGAGGCGATCGCGCGCAAGCGTGCGGAAGCCGACCTGCTGTTTCGCCGGGTCGGCATCACCTTCGCGGTGAACGGCGACCTGTCCGGCACTGAGCGGCTGATCCCCTTCGACCTGATTCCGCGCATCATTCCGCGCAGCGAATGGCAGACGTTGGAGGCCGGTTTGCGCCAGCGGGTGCAGGCGCTCAATCTGTTCATCCACGACGTCTATCACGACCGCAACATCGTGCGCGCCGGTATCGTGCCGGCCGAGCAGGTGTATACCAACGCGCAATACCGGCCTGAAATGCAGGGCGTGAATGTGCCGCTCGGTGTTTACGCGCATATCGCCGGTGTCGACGTGGTGCGCGCGGGCGACGAGGGCGAGTTCTACGTGCTCGAAGACAACCTGCGGGTGCCGTCGGGCGTCTCCTATATGCTGGAAAACCGCAAGATGATGATGCGGCTTTTCCCCGAGCTGTTCGTGCAGAACCGCATTGCGCCGGTCGCGCATTATCCCGATCTATTGCTCGATACGCTGCGCTCGGTGGCGCCGGAAGGCGTCGACGATCCGGTCGTGGTGGTGCTCACGCCGGGCATGTACAACTCCGCGTATTTCGAGCACACCTTCCTCGCGCAGCAGATGGGCGTGGAACTGGTGGAAGGCAAGGATCTGTTCGTCGACGACAACTACGTGTTCATGCGCACCACGCAGGGACCGAAGCGCGTCGACGTGATCTACCGCCGCGTCGACGATGATTTCCTCGACCCGCTCGCCTTCCGTAACGACTCGGCGCTCGGCGTGCCGGGTCTGCTGACCGCGTATCGCGCGGGCCGCGTGGCGCTCGCGAACGCAATGGGCACCGGTATCGCCGACGACAAATCGATCTACCCGTACGTGCCGGAAATGATCGAGTTTTACCTCGGCGAGAAGCCGATCCTCAATAACGTGCCCACGTTTCAGTGCCGCAAGCCGGACGATCTGGCCTACACGCTCGCGCATCTGCCGGAGCTGGTCGTCAAGGAAGTGCACGGCGCGGGCGGCTACGGCATGCTCGTCGGACCGGCATCGACGAAAGCGGAAATCGAATCGTTCCGTGAGCGCCTGATTGCGCGGCCGGCAGGGTACATCGCGCAACCGACGCTGGCGCTTTCGGCGTGTCCGACGTTCGTCGAGGCGGGCATCGCGCCGCGCCACATCGACTTGCGTCCGTTCGTGCTGTCCGGCAAGACCGTCACGATGGTCGCCGGCGGACTCACGCGCGTGGCGTTGCAGGAGGGCTCGCTCGTCGTCAATTCGTCGCAGGGAGGCGGGACCAAAGATACGTGGATGGTCGACTGACGCGGTTGCCGATGCGGTTGCACGGGCTTCACGCAACCGCGCCCGCAACCCAACGCGCCGGGGCAGCACGCGATACGCAACACGCACGCCACCAGCGCATACGGATAACCAGCGCGGGCCTTTTACTTCGACAAGGCCTCGCGTCATCAGATACGGAACGCCGTCATGCTAAGCCGAACCGCCGATCACCTTTTCTGGATGGCCCGCTACATGGAGCGCGCGGAGAACACCGCCCGCATGCTCGATATCAACCTGAAGGCGCTGCTGTTGCCGCAGACGCCCGAGCAGGAGGCGCGCGCACAACGCTCGGTGCTGCGCATCTCCGAACTCGAAACCGCCTTTGCGCAGCGCTACGACGAACCGACCCGCGAACACGTGCTCGATTTCATGGTGGCCGATGCGACCAATCCGTCGAGTATCCATTCGTGCTTGCAGGCCGCGCGCGAAAATGCCCGCGCCGTGCGCGGCACGCTGACGACCGAGTGGTGGGAAACCATCAACGACACATGGCTCGAATTCAATGAGCGCGCTTCGTCCGGCCAGGCCGCGAGCAATCCGGGCGCGCTGTTCGAATGGGTCAAGTTCCGCTCGCATCTGTCGCGTGGCGTGACGATCGGCACTGCGCTGCAGGACGATGCATTCTTCTTCACGCAGTTGGGCACCTTTCTCGAACGCGCCGACAACACCGCGCGGATTCTCGACGTGCGCTTTGCCGACGTCGAACCGAATTCACGCGACGCCGCGCGCCAGCTCGAAGACTTCTATTACTGGACCTCGATTCTGAGCTCGGTGTCGGCGCTGGAAATTTATCGCAAGGTGTATCGCGACGTCGTCACGCCGGCGCGCGTGGTTGAACTGATGATCCTGAATCAGCAGATGCCGCGTTCGCTGCTGGCGTCGCTCGAAGGCGTCTGCGCGAATCTGGCGATGCTGCGCACCTCGGGCTCGAACCAGTGCGAACGGTTCGCCGGCAAGCTGCGCGCCGAACTCGTGTACTCCGACATCCGGCAGATTTTCGAAGCCGGCCTGCACGCCTATCTGACGCAGTTCCTCGCTCGCGTGTTCGAGCTGGGCAATCTGGTTGCGCGTACCTATCTGATGTTGCCAGTCGCCTGACGGAGTTTCTTTATGTACCTGACGATCCGCCACGACACGTCCTATCGCTACGAAGCGACTGTCCATTATTCGATCCAGCAACTGCGTCTGACGCCGGCGAGCGGCGCCTCACAGGTCGTGCGGCGCTGGAGCATCGACGCGCCTGGAAAGCTCGACGCGACCTTCGATGCCTACGGCAACGTGCTGCACACGCTCGTCATCAACAAGCCTCATAGCGAGATTCGTCTACACGTGGCCGGCGAAGTGGACACGATCCCGCTGATCGATGGCCATTTGCCCGACGCCGTCGGCCCGATTCCGCTCGAGCATTTCACCTGCTCGACGCGGCTGACCGAGGCCGATGCCGCGGTCCGCGAACTGGCCGAATCGGTGCCGACCTTGACGAGCTCGGCGAATCTGATCGCGCTGTCCGAACAGATCGTGCAGCGCGTGAAGTACAACACGGGCATTACCGAAGTCACCAGCACGGCCGCCCAGGCGCTCGCGCTCGGCAACGGCGTGTGCCAGGACCACGCGCATCTGATGCTCGCGTGCTGCCGCGCGCGCGGCATCCCGGCGCGCTACGTGAGCGGCTATATCGAACCCGGCGAGGTGACGCACGGCGCGAGCCATGCCTGGGTGGACGTGTGGCTCGAAGGCAAGGGCTGGATTTCCATCGACGTCACGCACGCCGCGTTTGCCAGCGAAATCTACTGCCGCCTCGCCGTCGCGCGGGACTATGAAGCGGCCGCGCCGGTGCGTGGCCGGCGTATCGGCGGGCTGGAAGAGCAGCTGAAAGTGTCCGTTAAGGTCAGCTCGCAGCTGTCACAATAGAGGCAGACGAGGGCGGGCCGTGGAGACTGCCCTGAAGGCGCGAGCGAGCGCCAGCCCTCATAACCATTCAGATCAGGCCCGCAAAGGCCGATAAACGGGGTATAGCGGGATAGGGCGCATGCGCGCCGCATTACAATAGCGCCGTTCAGTTGTTTTTTGCGGGTACCTTTCCTTATGACTTACTGTGTAGCGATGTCCGTCGACGACGGTCTCGTGTTCCTCTCGGACACGCGCACCAATGCGGGCGTCGATCACATCAGCACCGCGCGCAAGATGTCGGTGTTCGAGCAGCCGGGCGAGCGGATGCTCACGTTGCTGGGCGCGGGCAACCTGTCGCTCACTCAGGCGGTGCTGCACGAGCTGTCCGAGCCCACGGATCCTTCCCAGCCCACCCTCTGGAGCGCGCCCACCATGGCCGACGCGGCCCGCGTGATCGGCCGCGCGGTGCGTTGCGTGCATCAGCGCGAGGCGGAGGCGTTGCAGGAATTCGGCGTCGACTTCAATTGCAGCTTCATCCTCGGCGGCCAGATCGCGGGCAACCGGCCGCGTTTGTTCATGATCTATGCGGCGGGGAATTTCATCGAGGCGTCGGCGGTGAATCCGTATTTCCAGATCGGCGAGGCCAAGTACGGCAAGCCGATCATCGACCGTGTGCTGACGCCGTCCACGCCGCTCGACGAAGCCGCCAAGTGCGCGCTGATCTCCATGGACTCGACGCTGCGCTCGAACCTGTCGGTTGGCTTGCCGCTCGATCTGCTGGTCTACCAGAAGGACACGCTGCGCGTCACGCGCTTCGTCTCGATCGATCACGACAATACGTACTTCGAGATGATTCACCGGACGTGGGGCGAGCGGCTACGCCAGGTGTTCGGCGAGATCCCCGATCCGGACTGGCAGGAATCGCCGAATGTGCCGCTGTTGCAGCGGGAGCGGACGCTGGTGCTGCATCGTGCGCCGGTCGGCGCTGACGGCATCGAACATGAACTCGATGCAAAGCCCGCGCAGACGTTGGCGCAGGCGGAGAGGGGCAAGGCGCAGCGAAAGTAGGCTGAGCGCGTATCCGCTTGCTTCAGCGCGCCAGCGCTTCGGCGCGTGGCATCACACCAAGGGTCGTCTGGAGCCTGAATCAGGCTTGCTGACGGCCTTTTTCATTTGCGTCGTCCCAAAGAATTCAGGAACGCAGGACGAAAAAAAACCAGCCACAGGCTTTTCGCCCGTGGCTGGTCTTCAACTGCGTGTTGCTTCAGCAGTCCGTCAAGTTCGATTAGAACTTGTGGCGGATGCCCAGGCTGACCAGTTCTTGCGAGCTGGAAGCCGAGTTGTAGCCGTACGAACCGATTGCTGCGCCTGCATCGACCAGCGTGCCGGCCGACGTGCGTTGCTGGCCGCTTGCGTGCTGATATGCGCCAACCAGGTAGACGTCCGTGCGCTTCGACAGGTTGTAGTCGCCGCCCAGGGAAACCTGGTGATACGTTGCGCTCGAATCGCCGCTAGCCTTGGTGTAGATGTAGCCCACGCCAACCAGCATTGCCGGCGTTGCCTGGTAACCCAGGTATGCGCCACCGATGTTGTACTTCTCGGTCGAACCGAAGCCCGAGTTCGCGTCCGGCTTGTACTGTGCGTTGCTGTAACGCAGGTTGGCCGTGAACGGGCCTGCGACGTATTGCACAGCGACCGAAGCGATGCCGATCGACTTGGCCGCGGCGTAGGCGCCGTTGACCTGGTTGTCGAACGTGCCGTCCGACGTGCTGCCGTTCCAGCCAGCCGTCGGCGGCGTGCCAGCGATACGGCTAGCCAGCGTGTTGCCGTTGTCAGCGCGGAAGTAACCTGCCGCGACGCTGAACGGACCCGTTGCGTACGTTGCCGCGCCCGACCACGTTTGGCCCGAACCCGTTGCGCCAGCCACGCCGCCCAGAGCGTACATGCCTTCGAACTGGAAGCCGCCCCACACCGGCGAGGTGTACTTGATGGCGCTGTTCGTGCGCGAGGAGTTGTCGTTGTTGTCGACGTCGCCCGGCGTGGTGAACGTGGAACCGAAGTAGTTGTCAGCCGTCAGCGGCTGGACCAGATCGACCAGCGGATCGTACTGACGACCCAGCGTGAACGTACCCCATTGGTCGCCCGTCAGGCCGACGTAGGCTTGACGACCGAACATCCGGCCGCCCTGAGCCAGCTTGCCGCTGTTCAGGTCAAAGCCGTTTTCCAACTGGAAGATTGCCTTCAGGCCACCGCCGAGGTCTTCCGTGCCCTTCAAGCCGAAACGGTCGCCTTGCAGGTTGCCGCCGACCAGGCCGACTTGATTCGAGTTCTTGCCGCTGGCGTCAACCGTGTTGTGAGCGTACTGGATCGATTCGTCGATCAAACCGTACAGAGTAACGCTGCTTTGAGCATGTGCCACGCCAGTGGCGCTGAGGAGCGCCAGCGAGAGGGTAGACAGTGCGATTCGTTTCATCCATTTCTCCACGCAGATGATTAGTTTCGTTGTTGCGGAAAGGAGAATAGCTCAGAGGGTCAATCGGCAAGAACTGGAAAAAAAAGAGTGTCTCCAAAAACTGACAAACCACGCAAAGCCTTGTATTTAAAGCGCGTTAACGATTATTTCTGTTTCCGCAACATTTAATCGTTGACTCAGCATTATTGTTGTTTTGTTGACAGTGAAGGCTTCAATACATGTACTTTCGACACTGATTTGAAGGTAAGTTGTAATGAAGTCGTCTAATTTTCCTGCTCATTTTGTAGCGTTTCTATAAAAATCGAGACCGTTCTCGCTTGACGGGACGTCTGGACAGGTTTTCATCGCTGTGAGCAGGCGCCACCGTCCAGGCTGACAGGTGCAGCCTTGGTACCGGGCTGGTTGCGACATGAGGTTTAGTGTTCGCTGCCGCCGTCGGCATTGCGGCGCGCAACCATCGTTGCAGCGAGTCCAGCGGCGGCCGCGAATAGCACCGAGGTCCACGGATGCCGCCTCACGTAGCGGTCGGCCGCAACGGCTTTGCGGCTCGCCCCGACCAGCGTGACGGCGGCGATGCGCGTCGCTTGCGCTTCGGCCAGCACGACCGTACGGCCGACCTTGAGCGCCGTCGCTCGCGCCGACGGCCTGTTTCTGGATTGCACCCGGAAGGCCGCCGACGGCGCTGCGCCGCTGAGCGCGCCAGCCTTTGCGTCGCGCGTGGCGGGGGCGAGCGCGGCGTCGCCCGACACGGTGCGGCCGTCCGCTTCCGCGTCCGCGTGCGGCACTGCATCCGCCGCAACCGTCGATGCCGCCAGCACCGAGGCGAGCTTGGCGCGGCTGCCCGGTGGCGTGTCGTCCTGCATGCCCCAGCCTCCACGGGGATCGTGCATGCGCCCGCGCGCCGCCGAAAATTCCGCGCCGAGCAGTAGCACGGCGGCGGAGAAGTACAGCCACATCAGCAGCACGGCGAGCGAGCCGGCCGCGCCGAACGAGGTGGCCATGCCGGCGTGCGCGAGATACAGCGCGAACAGCTTCTTGCCCGCCGAAAACAGCACGGCTGCGACTATCCCGCCGACGAGCGCATCCCGCCAGCGCACGCGGGCATCCGGCAGAAACTTGAGCAAGCCGGCGAAGGCGAACGCCAGCACGAGCAGGCCGACGCCGAGTTGCAGAAGATTGCCGATCACTACATACGGCGAGTCGCCCCACAGCCATTTGCCGATGAAAGTAATGACCGTATCGAGCACCAGCGACACGATCAGCAGAAACGCCACGCCCAGCACCAGCCCGAACGAAATCAAACGCACGCGCACTAGCGCGATCACGCTCGACGAGCGCGGCCCGGTATTCGGCCAGACTATATTGAGCGCGGTATTGAGCGACGAGAAGGTCGCGGAAGCGCCGATCACCAGCGTCGCGAGCGAAATGATCGCCGCGATGCCGCCGGCGCTGCCGCTGTGATGCGCGTTTTCGACGATCGTCTGGACGCCCGCGGCGGCCTGGTCGCCGAGCAATCCGTGGATATGGTTGAACAACTCGCCACGCGCGGCTTCGGCGCCGAAGAACCAGCCGGCCACGGCGATCACCATGACCAGCGTGGGCGCGAGCGAGAACGCGGCATAGAAGGCGATGCTGGCGGCCATGGCCGCGCAGCGGTCTTCGGCGAACTGTTTGAAGGCGCCGATGGCCCAGTTGGCCTGCTTGCGGGCCACCAGTTGGAGGTTCTCGGCGGAAAGCGTGTCGATGTCCATGGTCGTGTTTCCCAATGGGTGCTGCGCCGTGCGGGCAATACGAGGTGGCGGGAGCGGACCGGGGCGGACTGCTCAAGCAGCTTCGCCGCAGTCTTCGCGTTAAAGCCTTTCGCAAACCTTGTGCCTGTCACTATAACAAGCGCGACCGGCTTGCGCCGCCACCGTGCCGGGCCGCGCACCTCGGGCGAGGAGTGCCGTTAGAATGCCGAGGGATCCTCATACACTTTTGCTCACTATGCACTCGCACGAACTCGTACAGCGGCTGGACGTCATTGCAGCGGAACAATTGGGTGCGCATTTGCCTGCGCATGTGGTCGAGCAGTTGCCGGCACAAGGCGTAACGGTTTTCTGCGTCACCGACGACGCGTCGGACACCGCCGCATTCAGCGCGCGCTACGGCTTCGGTCTGGAAGACTGCGCGAACACGATCGTCATCCGCTACAGGAAAGAGGGCGCCGAGCATTACGCGGCGGTGGTCTCGCTGGGTTCGCTGCGGCTCGACATCAACGGCGCGGTGAAGGCGGCGCTGGGCGCGCAGCGGCTTTCGTTCGCCAAGCGGGAAGCGGCGGTGGAGCACAGCGGCATGGAGTTCGGCGGTATCACCGCTTTCGGCTTGCCGGACGATTGGCGCATTCTCGTCGATGCCGCCGTCATGGAGCGGACCCAGATCGTCATGGGCGCGGGCGTGCGAGCGGCCAAGCTATTGCTGGCGCCTGATGTATTGCGTCAGTGGCCGCGCTGCGAAGTCGCCTCGCTGACGCTGCCGGCGGAGTGAGACCAAGCTCGATCCGCAAGCACGACATCAAATTGAGCGAAGGGCGCCGCCGCACGCGTGTCTCTTGGTAAGCGGAGCCAGCCGGGTCATCGCTCTGGTCAGAGCCCGCGCCCTTGCCCTGACCCAGCGCCCGAAGCCGATCGGCAAAGCCTGAAGTTTTCCCCCGTTGCGCCGTTAATCCAAAGAGTGACATGAACCGCCGCGGCGTCCGCCGCGAGCGGCGCGTCGACGACAAGGACAAGGGATACGGAGATGGAACGGTTTCGCCTGAAGGTGCGGCTTTGGCTCGCACTAGCAGTCATGTGCATGGGTATTCTGGCAATCGGCCTGTGGGGCGCTTTCAAAACACGCGACACGATGATCGCCGACCGCCAGGCCGAATTGAAGAGCGTGGTCAGCGTCGCGTACAGCGTGCTGGATCGCTATAACGGCCAGGTCGCCGCGGGCACCATGCCGCTCGCCGACGCGCAACGCACGGCGATGGCCGATCTGCGCGCAATGCGCTACGACGGTGCCGGCGGCTACCTCGTGATCGAAGACGCGCATGCCCGCGTGCTGATGCACGGCGTGCGCGCCGACCTCGAAGGCAAGGACATGAGCGGCTTCACCGACCCGCAAGGGCGCCATGTGTTCAAGGACGGCTCCGATCTCGCCCAGCGCGAAGGCGAAGGCTTCATCCACTTGCAGTTCCTGAAGCCGGGCTCCAATGAAATGGCGCCGAAGATCAACTACGTGCGGCTGTACAAGCCGTGGGACTGGACGATCGTCACCGGCGTCTTCACCGACGATATCGACGCCGCGTTTTACACGACGCTCATCCAGTATGTGGGCGCCGCGCTGCTGCTGTGTCTGGTGGTGTCGCTCGTGATCGGCGTGATCCTGCGCAGCATCTTGCGGCAACTCGGCGGCGAGCCGGCGTACGCGGCGCAGATTGCCGCGCGTATCGCCGACGGCGACCTCGACGTGATGGTGGAGACCAAGGCCGGCGACGAAACCAGCCTGCTCGCCGCGATGCAGCGCATGCAGCAGCGTCTCGCGCACGCGATCGCGCAGATCCGCGGCGGCGCGACGCTGATCTCGACGGTGTCCAACGAAATCGCCGCCGGCAATGCGGACCTGTCGCGACGCACTGAGCAGCAGGCCACCGCGCTCGGCGAAACCGCGTCGAGCATGGAGCAGATCACCGCGACCGTGAAGCAGAACGCCGACAACGCGAAGCAGGCGAGCCAGTTGGCGCATAACGCATCGGAGACGGCAGCGCGCGGCGGCGAAGTGGTCGGGCAGGTGGTCGAGACGATGCGCGGCATTTCGCAGTCGTCGCATCGGATCGGCGACATCATCGGCGTGATCGAGGGGATCGCGTTTCAGACCAACATTCTTGCTTTGAACGCTGCGGTCGAAGCGGCGCGCGCCGGCGAGGAAGGACGTGGCTTCGCCGTGGTGGCAGGCGAAGTGCGCAGCCTCGCGCAGCGTAGCGCGGCGGCCGCGAAGGAGATCAAGACGCTGATCGAAGAGTCCGCGGCGCAGATCGAAGGTGGCTCGCAGTATGTGAGCCGCGCCGGCGAAACCATGCATGAAGTCGTGCAGGCGGTGCGTCGCGTGACGGACATCATGGGCGAGATCAGCGCGGCTTCGGTGGAGCAAAGCTCGGGCATCGAGCAGGTCAACATCGCGGTGGCGAGCATGGATCAAACGACCCAGCAGAACGCAGCGTTGGTGGAAGAAGCGAGCGCGTCAGCGGATGTGCTGAAGGCGCAGACCGGGCAACTCAGCGCGGCGATTGCCGTGTTCACGCTGCCGGAAGGTCGCTGACCGGCCGCTTACGGCTGGGCGAAGTGGTTTTCCAGAATATCCGCGACACGCCACAGCGAACAGGGGCGTCGGCAATGGCCGTCGAAGCCGGCGTCTTTCAGCAGGCCGATCGGGTCGAGCGGCCAAACGTTGCTCATGGCCAGCATCAGGACGTCGGCGTTGCATCGTTCGGCGCGCGCGGTGCGCGTGAATTCATAGCTGGAAACGGCGTCGAGCCGCGTGTCGAGTAAAACCGCGTGCGGCTTCCACCACTTCAGAAAGCTTTGCACCTTGATCAGATCGGCGGCGTAGATCGCGTCGTAGCCCTTCAGCGAAAGCAGCAGCACCAGCGATTCGCCGATCGCCTTGTCACGATGTCCTATTAGAACGCGACGCGATTGCCTGGCATCCGCTGCGCTTCTGCGTTTCCAGATTGCAAACTCGGATTCGTCGTCGAGCGAAACGCGCCTTGTCACGGTGGCCTCCGAAGACTGCACGCGGAACGTCTACTGTAGTACGAAAAACCAACGTTCTCGGGAAATATTACCTTCGGTCAGTATTTGCACCAGGCGCAAATTGACGTTGGGAATCCGTCAGGTTGTGCGCACAACTTTCAGGTGTCCGTGGTGCTATTTGTCATGCAAATGCAATACCGGCCCGGCTCAACAGACGCTGGTTGCGTTCGGACAAATTCTTCATACGTAGTTCCTTGCCAGCCTTTCGATAGCGTTCGATCAAGCCTTGCAATGCCGCGAGCGCGGAATGATCGGCCAGCAGCAGATCGCGGCAGTCGACCGTGACGCGCGCGGGATCTTTTACCGGATCGAAAAGCTCGTGAAAACGCGTGGTCGATGCGAAGAACAGCGTGCCGCGCGGTGCGTAGATCCTGTCGCCGGCGCGATCTTCGACATGCGCGTGAATTTCACGAGCGTGCTGCCATGCGAAATTGAGCGCGGCGATCACGATGCCGCACAGCACGGCGATCGCCAGATCGGAGAACACGGTGATGATGGTGACCGCCACGATCACCAGCGCGTCGTTGCGCGGTACCTTGCCGAGCACGCGCAGCGAGCCCCATGCGAAAGTCTGCTGCGCGACCACGAACATCACACCGACCAGCGCCGCCAGCGGGATGCGCTCGATCAGCGGCGACAGGAACAGGATGTACATCAGGATCATCACACCGCTGACGATACCCGACAGGCGCGAACGGCCGCCAGAATTCAGATTGATCATGGTCTGGCCGATCATGGCGCAGCCGCCCATGCCGCCGAACAGACCCGAAGCGATATTCGCCGCGCCGAGCGCGAGGCATTCGCGATTCGGCTGGCCGCGCGTTTCAGTGATCTCGTCGGTCAGATTGAACGTGAGCAACGTTTCCAACAGACCGACGATCGCCATCAGCACCGCATAGGGCAGCACCACATGCAGCGTCTCCAGATTCAGCGGGACGTTCGGCATCTGCAGACTCGGCAGGCCACCCGCGATGTGCGCCATGTCGCCGAGCGTGCGCGACGGCAAATGCAGCGACTGCGTGAAGAGACCCACGCCGACGATCGCCACCAGCGCGGGCGGCGCCGCGCGTGTGAGCCGCGGCAGCAGATAGACAACCGCCATGGTCAGTGCGACGAGTCCGCACATCATCAACAGCGCGCTGCCGTGCAGCCATTGTTCGCCTTGCGGCGTGCCCTGTCTGAAGTGGGCGAGCTGCGCCATCGCGATGATGATCGCCAGCCCGTTGACGAAGCCGAGCATCACCGGATGCGGGACCATGCGGATCAGTTTGCCGAGCCGCAGCGCGCCGAACAGCACCATCAGCATGCCGCTGAGGATCACCGTCGCGAGCAGATATTGCGCACCGTGTTGCACGACGAGCGCCACGATGACCACCGCCATCGAACCGGCGGCCCCGGAAATCATGCCAGGCCGTCCGCCGAACAACGCCGTGATGGCGCAGATGAAGAAAGCGCCATACAGGCCCATCAACGGATTGAGGTGGGCGACCAACGCGAAGGCGATGCATTCCGGCACCAGCGCGAACGACGAGGTCAGTCCTGCGAGGACATTGCTTTTGATGCCGGGCAGCGTGGCGAGCCAGCCGTGAGTGGGACGAGCGGTGTTCATCTTCAGCGAGGTGGGAAGTCCGGGCAAACGGCGTGCATGCAAGCGAGACGCGCGTCGGCGGACAGATGAGTGTCCCGGCCTGGGGCGCAGCGGTGGCCGGGCAAGATTGCAAAAAGCGTGAATTTTACAGCAGTGCGGTCAGGGTGACCGGAGGCGGGCAACGCCGTGGCAGCTTGCGTGCCGGGTCGCGCGGAGATGCCACGCAGCCGGCGAGGTGGCTGCGTGGCAATGCGCGTATGCGCTCAAACTCAGATCATCAGACGCGAGACCTTGGTGCCCTCGAGCGATACGCCTGCCATCAGGCCGCCGTTCGTCAGCACAAAGGCTTCGACCGGACTGGTGGCGGTCGACGTGTCGACCGCGCCGTTCGCGCCGATCTTCAGCAAGGCGACAGTGGCGTCCGCGCCGGCAGCCCAGCCTTGGCTGCTGGTGAATTTGTCGAGTGCCTCTTGCGTCATGAACAGGAAGATGAGCGCCTTGGATTGCGCGCCGATCTGCAAACCGAACGAACCCGCGACGGTACTGTAGTAACCCGCCGTGCGGCCGGCCACGCGCAGCGCACCTTCGCCGTACTGGCCGCCGACCCAGAAGCCCGCCGAGATGACGTTCGGGAATACCAGAATGCCGCGCGCCTTGGCCACCAGTTCGCGCGAGCCGGTGACGTTCTCGTAGAGACGCGACAGCGTGGAATCGATCCCCGCGTTGATGCTGTCGCGCTTGCCGGCGTTGGCCGAAGGCGATGCGCTTGAGGACGGCGACGTCGTCGTGCAGCCGGCAAGGCCGAAACCTGCGGTGGCGAGCGCGGCGCTGGTGGTCATGATGAATTGTCGTCTGCGCATGATTGTTGTCCTTTTGCGTTATTGACGTTATGAAGGCGGCGTTTTTCGTTTCATTGCAGCGATAGTGCCGTGACGCAGGCAAGCCCGTACGTCGATTGCTAACCAGCATACAGCGTGCCCGGTCCCGCCGCTCGCATGTTCGCGGCGGGCTCGACATGCGTGGCGGGGGACCGGGCGCAAGGTCCCGACGACCGTTCCCCGCCTGTCTACGGCTACGCCGACGGCCGGATGTTCTGGTTGTGACGGAACAGGTTGCGTGGATCGTAGCGGTTTTTTACGGCAACGAGGCGTTCGTAATTCGGCCCGTACGCATCGGCGACGCGTCCGCCTTCTTCCTCCGTCATGAAGTTGACGTAGACGCTGCCCAGCGCGAACGGGGCCGCTGCATCGAAAAATGCGCGCGCCCAGCCGACGCAGCGCTCGTCGTCGGTCGCATCGTCCCAGCGGCCGTGCACGTTCATCGCGTACAGCGTGTCACGGCTCGAATAGGCGGTAGCTTCGACTGGAACGCGCTGGGTCTGCTCGCCGATTTGCCCGAAGAAAATCTCGCATTGCGGCGACGGCAGGTTGTCGATCGCGTTGAGCAGCGCGTCGATGAGACCGTCCGGGATCTCGACGAGATTGTGCGATTTCCAGTAGTTGCGCGCGCCCGGCGTGAGCAGCGGGTCGAACGCCTGTTGCCACATGGCATACGGCATCGGGCCGAGATGTTCACCGACGGGCGTCCCGAAAGCGCGTACGAATTCCACCGCGGACGGACCGCTTTCGACGGCACCCGTGTAGCACATCGCGAAGACGATCACCGGCTTGCCGTGTACTTCCGGTGGCAGAAACGGCAACGGCGGCGCGAGTCGCAGCACGGCCCATACGCTCAGTTCCTGCGGCATGCCAGCGTTCGCCGCGCGGTACTTGAGCAGGGCTTCCCTCGCCTGGTCGATCGGCAGGACGACGAGGCCCCCGTATACCAGCGGTCCGACCGGATGCAGGGCGAACTCGAATCGCGTGACGATGCCGAAATTGCCGCCGCCGCCGCGAATCGCCCAGAACAGATCTTCGTGCGAGTCGGCGTTCGCGTGGACCAGTTCGCCTTCGGCGGTGACGACGTCGGCTGATACCAGATTGTCCACCGTCATGCCGTATCTACGGCTCAGCCAGCCGAAGCCGCCGCCGAGCGTCAGGCCCGCGACGCCGGTAGTCGAGTTGATGCCGAGCGGCGTGGCGAGTCCGAAGGCCTGCGCTTCATGATCGAAATCGTGCAGCGTTGCGCCCGGTTCGACATATGCGCGACGTGCCGCGGGATCGATTCGCACCGATTTCATCTGCGACAGGTCGAGCACGACGCCGTCGTTGCACAATGCGCTGCCGCCGATGTTGTGGCCGCCGCCGCGAATCGCGAGCGGCAGGCCGTTGTCGCGCGCGAAGGCCACGCCGAGGCGCACGTCGGCTACGCCTGCGCAACGCAGGATGAGCGCCGGACGCCGGTCGATCATCGCGTTCCAGATGCTGCGTGCTTCATCGAAGCTCGCGTCGCCGGGCAGCAGAACCTGGCCCCGCATGGCGGTTTTCAATTCGTCGACGGCGCTGCTGGACACATTAACCATGGCTCAATCTCCTGAGATAGTGGAAGAGTTTTGCAGAACACTATTCAGCTGACCAAAGCAAATCGGAAGTGTCCTGAAAGCTTGTTTTGCGTCCAGTAAACGAGCCTGCCCTCTGAAGTCAAACAAAGGTAAACCCGCGTTTTTTACCGATTGTGCGCGAGAGCTCGTGCGGCAAGCGTCCGCGGGCCGCGCCAGCGGCGATAAGTCGTCCCGGCGCCGCGGATGGTGGAAATACTTCGGAAAAAGATACTGACGGGAAGTGTTGGTTGTGCCGCGGCGTGGTGGGCGCACAGCGACACTTCCCGGTTTGGCGCGCGCGCGGGAGGCGCGCGAGTGGTGAGCGAACCGCTCAGCCCTTCACGAGGCCGCCGTCGACGATCAGGTTCTGGCCGGTCACCGCGCGTGACCACGGCGACAGGAAGAACAGGACGGCGTCGGCGAATTCTTCCGGTGTCGTGACGCGGCGCACCGGCGTGGAGCTCGCGATCAGGTCGAAGACGAATTCCGGCGTGGCCGCGCTCGCGTCGGTGGTGCGCAGCAGTCCGCCCGACACCATGTTCACTGTGATGCCGTCCGGGCCGAGATCGTGTGCGGCCGTGCGCGTGAGCGACAACAGCGCCGCTTTGGCCGCCGTGTAATCGTGATACGGAACTACGGGATTCTGGAACAGATTGGTGCCGACGTTGACGATGCGGCCGAACCCTTGCGAACGCATGCCGGCGACGGCCGCCTGAATCGTGTTGAGCGCGCCTTTGAGCGAGCCGTCGAGTTGCTGCTGGAAACGCGCCCAGTCGATGGAGTCGATTTTCGGGCGAGCGTCGCCGTCGAACTGGAAGTCGGCCAGCGCGTTGTTCACTACCGACACGATGGGTTGTCCGGTTTGTGTTTGTGCTTTTTCAAACAGGCGCGTGACGGCGGCCGCGTCGGTGACGTCCGCCCGAAGCGGTAGCACACGATCGCCAAATTCGTCTTTCAGTGCGAGCGCCGGGGATTCGCTGTTGCGGTAGTTCACGACCACGCTCGCGCCTTCGCGCACCAGCGCGCGCGTAATCGCCGCGCCGAGTCCGCGAGCGCCGCCTGTGACCAGCACCCATTGTTCGGATAGAAGCATCTGTTCTCCTGTTGTCGATGGAATTGCGATGCTCGTATTGTCGCCCGATTCAGAATTCGCGCTTGGTCCGTGCGATGGCGCATAGATCGCAAACGAATTCAAAAAGGAAGTGGCGGTGGGGTCGCGCGACAGTTGGAATGCGGCGCGAGCCGCAAGTTCTCTATGGCGAGGAGGGATAGCCGATCCGATGGTGGCATGCTTTTAGTCACTTGCCGTCTTTGCGTCTTGCTGAAGTACGGAGGTGATTATGGCGCAGAGTAAATAGTCCGAGTTGCGCCGTCTGTGTGATTGCCCTCACTCGTGCATGGGCAATTTCTCTTTTGTGTTCGGATACACACGTATTTGAAGTATTCGAGCGTATCGGCTTGATTCATCTGATCAAGCCGATCAAGGAAAATGTAAAAAAATAATAGTTTGGAGTACATATCTAAAGGCGGAAATTTTCGCCGCTTTATGAAGCGGGCAATTGACGATCCTTGACGGTTCCGCTTCGCAATTAATCGTAAAAAACGCCGCGATATCGCACTGCGTGGGGTAGCGCACGGTCACTGAATGGCACTGCGCATAACTTCAACGTCCATCAGGCCCAGCTGTGCCGTTTTCAAAAACAGGCTCGCGCACAGCCAGTTGTCTTCTCTTCGAATCACGTTGAATCGGACCGGGGTTTTCCGCGCGAGAGAAGCCGAACGTCATGCGGTTTTAGCGTGACGCGAGGCAAAGACGACTGGGCGTTGAGGTTTCATTTTTAACAGTGAACAGAGATTCACTTGTTACCAGGGCCGGTCACTCAAAGCATATAGTTAGGAGAATGAAATGAAAAAGCAAAACGGGGACGCGCTGGCGCTGGGGACGCGCCGGGCGGTATTCGCAGTTGCTGTGAGTCTGTATGCGGCGATGGCGGGTGCGCAAACGAATCCGGCAGCGTCGGCCGCGCCGTCGGTCAGTTCGGACAAGATGATGTTGGCGCAAGCGCTACCGGCCGATTGTCTGGACTCGCTTGGCTGCAAGCGGCAAATCAGTAGCCTCGTGATGCCTGGTGGAAGTGGAATCGCCGCTGCGGGTGGGGCGGTATCGGCTGCGGGCAGCGGCGGCAACGGGACTTCGTCGTCAGGGTCGACGACCGCGGGCAATAGCGGCGGGAATGGCGGGGCTGGTTCGGGCTCGTCGGGACTGGGTTCCGGGAGTACGGGTAGTGGCAGCGGCGGAACGGGTAGCGGCGGGACCGGCTCAGGGGGTGATGGCGGTGATGGTGGTGGCACCGGCGGGGATGGCGGTGACGGTGGCGACGGCGGCCATGGGCATGGTCATCATGGCCATCATGGTCACGGCGATGGCGGTCATCATGGCCACCATGGTCATGGGGATGGTGGTCATCATGGCGACGGCGGTCATGGGGACGGTGGTCATGGGGACGGTGGTCATCATGGCGATGGTGGTCACGGCGATGGCGGCCACGGTGACGGCGGTCACGGCGACGGTGGCGATGGTGGTCACGGTCACGGCGACGGTGGTCACGGCGACGGTGGCCATGGTGATGGTGGTCATGGCGATGGCGGTCACGGCGAAGGCGGTCACGGTGACGGTGGCCATGGTGACGGTGGTCACGGCGACGGCGGCCACGGCGATGGTGGCCACGGTGAAGGCGGTCATGGCGATGGCGGTCACGGCGACGGCGGTCATGGCGAAGGCGGTCACGGTGACGGTGGCCATGGTGACGGTGGTCACGGCGACGGCGGCCACGGCGACGGTGGTCATGGCGATGGCGGTCACGGCGACGGCGGCCATGGTGACGGCGGTCACGGCGACGGCGGTCATGGCGACGGCGGCCATGGCGATGGTGGCAAGGGCGACGGCGGTCACGGCGCTAGCGGTCACGGTGACAGCGGTCATGGCGACGGCGGCCACGGCGATGGTGGCAAGGGCGGAAATGGTCCTGGCGCAGGCGGCTCTGGCAGTGGTGGCCATGGAGAAGGCGGCTCTGGCAATGGTGGCCATGGAGAAGGCGGCCACGGCGATGGTGGCAATGGCGGAAACGGTCCTGGCGCAGGCGGTCCCGGCAATGGTGGTCACGGAGACGGTGGTCACGGCGACGGCGGCAAAGGCGGAAGCGGCCCCGGCGCAGGCGCAGGCGGCTCGGGCAATGGCGGCCCTGGCGCGGGTGGTTCGGGCAATGGCGGTCCCGGCGCAGGCGGCCCGGGCAATGGCGGCTCCGGCAACGGTGGCAACGGCGGCAAGGGCGGAAGCGGTCCTGGCGGCGGTGCTGGCAATGGCGGTCCCGGCGCGGGTGGCCCTGGCAATGGCGGTCCTGGCGCAGGCGGCCCGGGCAACGGCGGCTCCGGCAACGGCGGCAAGGGCGGCAAGGGCGGAAGCGGTCCTGGCGCAGGTGGCCCGGGCAACGGCGGCCCTGGCGCAGGCGGCCCGGGTAATGGTGGCTCCGGCAATGGCGGTCCCGGCAACGGCGGCAAGGGCGGAAGCGGTCCTGGCGGAGGCGGCGCTGGTAATGGCGGTCCCGGCGCAGGCGGCCCGGGCAATGGCGCAGGCGGTCCCGGCAACGGCGGAAACGGTCCAGGCGCAGGCGGCCACGGCAACGGTGGCCATGGCGGAAACGGCCCAGGCGCAGGCAACGGAGGCCAAGGCCACGGCGGCGGCTTCGGCGGCGGCTTCGGCTCGGGCCACGGCGGCGGCTTCGGTGGCGGCTTTGGTGGCCACGGTGGCGGCTACGGCGGCGGCGGCGGAGGCCACGGCGGCGGCAACCACTAACGGAGCGGGAGCGACGCTCCTTCATCGCACGGAGGCCGGGAGACCGGCCTCCCTACCGATGCCAAACGGAGCGAGCGAACGACCCCCGTACGCTCGCTCCCACCCTCAACCTCCGCGAGCCGTCCGCTCAAAAAAACCATAACGAAATCCCGCATCACACCACTTCAATCACCCTCTCCTGCACCACCAGAAAAAGCTTCTCCCCGGCCACGCGACTATCCTCGCGCGCGCCTCCAGTAAAACTCCCGAACGCAGGCAACACACCACACGCCGTCCCGAACCGGAAACACGGAACCCGTACCGAATCGTTGCGCGTCGCAATCCGATACACCGGATGCACATGCCCCGCGAGCGCATACGCACCTTCCACGCTCTGCGGGTGATGGCACAACGCCCACGGCCCCACACGCCAAGGTTCCTGCACATACTCGACATCGAGCGTCGCCGGCAGCGCGCCCGCATGCCGGTCGTGATTGCCCTCGACCAGCACAACCCGCAGCCCCGCATGCCGCGCGCGCCAGACATGCAGTGCGTCGAGTGTCTCGCTGACATGCGCCTCGCGCGCATGCAGCAGGTCGCCGAGAAACACCAGCACGGCCGGTTCGAACTCGGCGATCAAAATATCCAGGCGCATCAGATTGTCGGCGGTAGAACCGATCGGCACGGGAATGCCGCGTGCGCGAAACACCGCGTCCTTGCCGAAATGCGCATCGGCGACGAACAGACAGCGCAGCGCCGGATCGAACATCGCGCGCAAGCTCGACAGCACAAGAGGGTGCCCGGCGATCTCCACCGGCAACGAAGCCGGCTTCATGTGCGGGCCGCCTTCTCGAGATCGGCCAGCATCCGCTCGACGCGATCCGCGAGCTTCTCCGTGCTGACCTTCTCCCGCAGGCGTCCGACGATCAGCGGAAACGCAAACGGCGTCGGCTTTTTCGGCCATGTGACGACCACACGGCTCGTGTTCATGCGTTCGAGCGCAATGCGAATGCGGCGGGCGTCGAGTTCCTGCAGCAGCACTTCGTCGTCGGCCTGGTTGAGCAACAGATTGCCGCGATCGTGATTGCGAAAGATCTCGTAGAAGAGGCCACTCGACGCCTGCAATTGCCGCGCGCTTTTCTGCTGCCCTGGATGCCCCTGGAACACCAGCCCGGATACGCGTGCAATCTCGCGAAAGCGCCGCATCGAGAGTTCCGAAGAATTGAGACTGGCGAGAATGTCGTGATCCAGTTCTTTAGGCGAGAGCAAACCGCTTTCGAGTTGCGCCGCCCAATCGAATGGTTGCGCGGACAACAGCTCGAAGCCGTAGTCGTTCATCGAAATAGAAAAGGTGCCGGGTTTTTCGCGTGCGACGCGCCATGCGAGCAATGCGCCCAAACCGATATGCGCCGTGCGCCCGGCAAACGGATAGCAAAAGAAATGGTGTCCTTCGCGCGATTTCACCAACTCCACCACCAGCACGCCCGGCTCAGGCAAGGCCGACCACTTCTGCTGTAATTCGAGCAGCGGCCGCACGGCGCGCATTTCGGGTTCGTCATAGATGCCGCCGGCGGCGCGTGCGAGCATCGTCAGCGTGGCGTCGGCGAGTTCGGAGGAAAGCGGCATGCGGCTGCCCGCCCATTGCGGCATGGCTCCGCGGGATGACGTCGCGCGCCGTACCCACGCGGTCATATCCTGCACGCGGATCAATTCGAGTGCACGTCCGCCGAAAGTAAAAATATCGCCCGGTTTCAGCCGTGAAATAAACGATTCCTCGATCGCGCCGATCCGTCCGCCCGAGAGATAAGCGACATTCAACGTGCCGTTCGCGACGATCGTGCCGATGTTGTTACGATGCCTTCGCACCAGATCCTCGCGCGGCACGCGGTACAGGCCGTCACTTTCGCGTACCACGCGATGGTAGTCAGGATAGGCGCGCAACGCCGTGCCGCCGCCTTCGACGAAGCCGAGCGCCCAGTCGAACTCCGCCTGCGTCAGTTGCCGGTAGGCATAGGTGCTGCGAATTTCGCCGTATAGTTCGCGCGCGTCGAAACCACCGCCGATCGCCACGGTGACGAGATGCTGTACCAGCACGTCGAATGGTTTCTCAGGCGTTTCGCGGCCTTCTATCTGACGCTTCTCTACGGCCTCGCGCGCGGCGGCGGCTTCGACCAGTTCAAGCGCATGCGTCGGCACGATCGTGACACGTGACGGCCGCCCCGGCGCGTGACCCGAACGGCCCGCGCGCTGCATCAAGCGCGCGACGCCCTTGGGCGAGCCGATCTGAAACACGCGCTCCACCGGCAGAAAATCGACGCCCAGATCGAGGCTCGATGTGCACACAACCACTTTCAACAAGCCGCTCTTGAGGCCACGCTCGACCCATTCGCGCACTTCCTGATCGAGCGAGCCGTGATGCAGCGCGATCAGACCCGCCCATTCGGGCCGCGCTTCGAGCAGCGCCTGATACCAGACCTCGCATTGCGAGCGTGTATTGGTAAACACGAGCGAGGTCTGGGCCTCGCCGATCGCCTCGGCCACGGCGCCGACCTGGCGCATGCCCACATGGCCACCCCACGGAAACCGCTCGATGGTCTCGGGAATCACCGTATCGACGATCAACGCTTTCGGCAGCGCGCCATGCACGCTCACGCGTGGCGTCTTCACGGGCGCGAGCAAGACATCGGCGGCGAAGGACAGATTGCCGAGCGTCGCCGACAAGCCCCATACCTGTAATTCAGGCCGCCAATGCGCGAGTCGCGCGAGCGCGAGTTGCGTCTGCGTGCCACGCTTGTTGCCGAGCAGTTCATGCCATTCGTCGACGATCACCAACCGCACGTGCGCGAGCACATCGCGCGCATCCGGGCGAGTGAGAATAAGCGAGAGACTTTCCGGCGTCGTGACCAGCGCCGACGGCATGCGCCGGTTCTGCCGCGCTCGCTCGGCCGACGACGTATCGCCGGTGCGTAACCCGACGCTCCACGGCACGGCGAGTTCCGCGGCCGAACTTTGCAACGCGCGAGCGGTGTCCGCGGCGAGCGCGCGCATCGGCGTGATCCATAGCACGGTAAGTGGCTCCGGCTGTGTGCGGGGCGCACGTTTTCGCGTGGTTGGCATGGCGGCGAAGGCGGCCAGTGCGCCGAACCAGACCGCCCATGTTTTACCCGCGCCGGTCGTCGCGTGCAGCAAACCGCTCGCGCCACGGCCAATTTCCTGCCAGACCTCGCGTTGAAATTCGAATGGCTGCCAACGGCGCGCGTCGAACCACTCGGCGAGTTTCGCGGCAAAGGGGCGTTGCGCAGCGGTTTCGTCGATGGAAAAAGGCAGTGGCTCGAACGCCGGCTCACGCGCGTCGAGCCGCGCCTGCTGCTCGCGGCTGCGCGGAATCCGGCGCGGCCGGGGCGCGCGGCGCCGCTCTGTAAGCGCAGAAGGCGCTGGGACTGTGTTCTCGTCGGAATCAGCCGGCTCGGTCATCGAAGGCGCTCTTTAGCATCGGATTCGCGTGTCGGCGAACAACTCGAAGGAGGGGATCTTCTATGTGGACCGCTAAACCGCATAGGTGGTTCACCACGCATCTTCGCACTTACGCGCGGCGCGCCGCTCGTGTTTAAATGCCGAGGCTTCGCGTGCCTCCGCCCAAGGTAAAAAGTGCGCGGGGGCGTCGCAACGTTTCATTCATCACGGAGTGCGCGTTGAATCACGCACAAGCATTGCTGCCGCAAACTTCATTGCGAATCGCGGCTGCGCAAGCTCAACCAGTGTCCGGCGACGTCGCGGCCAACATCGCCAGAACGGTCGAATTGACCGCTCTTGCCGCCGACGCCGGCGCAAAACTGGTGGTTTTTCCCGAGAAAGCTGGGAGCAACTGATCCCGCAACGCACAAGCCCTATAAACATCTATTCCGTTTAAATTCAACAACCTAGTTGTTGGCACACGGCCTCCGGTTGTCCGTAGAATTAGGACGCCGCAGGTGTTTTGTGGGGAATATCGTGGGGAAAAAAGACTCTCAATCGATTAGCGAGGGTACATTGCTAAAGCTCAGTGCCGCCAATCACGGCGACATCCTGAACGACGGCACCGGCCTGTCCGGCAAGGTACATGCCGGAAAGAAAGGGATCAGCGTCCACTTCCGTTATCGCTACCGCTTCAACGGCGACTCCCGTGAAATGCCGCTCGGCGCGTGGCCGCGCGACACGCTCGCCGCCATCCGGCTGCAACTCGATGAGACGAAACTGCGCGTGCATCGCGGCGGCGATCCGGCGGGCCAGCGCAGGCTGGTCACGGACAGGATCAGGGTTGAGCAGGCTCAGGTTGTACAGCAGCAGAAGGAGTTGTCCGAGCGTGAGTGCCAGAACGCGGAATCCCAACTGACCGTGCAGGCCCTGTTCGAGGCGTGGCATCCCGAAGCGATGGCGGATAACACGCCGAAGGGCGCGCGCACAGTCCGCCGTTTTTTCGAGCTGCACCTGCTGCCACTTGCCGGCAATGTGCGCGTGTGTGATGTTCGGCCTGAACATATCCGCAGGGCCGTCCGCGCACTTATTGGTGCAGGAAAAATTGCTACCGGCAAGGCGCTTCACATGTACTCCTATGCGATGTTCAACTGGGCGGGCAGGCGCAAGCCGTGGAGGTTGCTGCTTGACATGAATCCTGTCGAGGAGATTGATATCGTGCGGATGATGCCCGTTGACTACCAGAGTTGGTGTGACCGCGTGCTGGAAGACGACGAGATCATAGAACTACGCAACCGTTTCCAACTGATCCGCAACGCCTGGGATTTTCGTTCCGGTCCCCGCCGTGGATTTGCCAGACCGATCCGCCGCGAGCAGGAACTCGCCGTCTGGATCACGCTGGCGACTCTCGTGCGCGTCAACGAAATCTGCGCGGCGCAGTGGGCGCACGTCAGTTTCGAGAAGACCACGTGGCTTATCCCGCCGTCGCAGTCGAAAAACCGCAAGGGCTTCTCCATCCATCTGTCGCCGTTCGGGTTACGGCTGCTGCGTGAACTGCACGAACTGACGGGGCATACGGGATATCTGTTGCCAAATACAAAGGACGCGGGCGGCCCGGTAACGACCGCAACCCTCCAGGGAGCCATCGCTGCGCAAGGACAACTCCGAACAGAGTCTGAAGGAGAGAACCATGTACAGGATGACGCTACGCGAGCAGGCGGACGTGCTTGCTCGCATTGCAGCCACCGCGCCGTATGACTCGACGCGCAGTGCGGCCATCGAGGCCGCACGGGCGAACCGGGCGACCGCCCTGCAGGTTCTGGAGATTCACCGCAGCCTGCAGCGCTGGGCCGAACTCGGCAAGGGGAATGCGCGCGATGAAGCGCGGCGCGCGCTTGACCCGGCTAAGGATGAAGAGCCGGGTGTGCGGTGGTACGAGACGGGACGAAAGCGCTGAAAAAATCACACCCTGTGATTTTCCGGCACCCGAGGGAGCCGGTAGGCACAGCCCTATCGCCAACGCGCGGACGCTCTCGTGGCAATCGGTGTACGTGCGGGCGTGCAGGGCTAACAGATCGCGGAGCCTGTCCTGAACAGACCGCTACTGGCGGTAGGGGGCAGTGTGACAAGTGACTTGATGATGCAGCGCGCATCTGTTTATCGGGGCAGACCTTCGCACTACTATCTGGAGGCGATCCCTTCCCTGTGGTCGCACTTCCTTTGGGTTGGCCTTCACGGCACCCCGTCTTTTTTCCGACGACGGCCCCACGCCCGGGCTCCGGCCACCGGCCATTTCCTCAAGTATTTCTCTCGCGCTCGCCGACACCCTGCGGCCGTTCCCGCTTGCAGTTTCCCACGTCGCGCGTCGGTGATGCCTGACAGGTGCGTCATCGATTTCCTGCGCGCTATGTCAGTGCTGATGGAGCGATTTAGCTGGACGCAAGGAGGCCACAATTTTAGGAATTGTCGGATAGGAGGCATTGCAATCTCATCAAGAGTTGCTGGGCGCGTCGGCTAAACGAAAAAATTAAAGGAGAAAAATGAAAGCGTGGAAAGTCTTAGGTGGATTTCCGGGCGGGATCGGCCGCCTGATTGTCGCAACTGGCTTGCTCATGTCTGTTGCTTACAGCAATGCAGCAACAGAAGACCAATGTATGCACCTCTTCCGGAAGTCATTGGGAGTCCCGGGGACACCGGAGTGCGCGGTACAGACGGGCGGTACTATGCCAGGGAACGATGGTCCAGATGATCCCTTCAACTATCTGAATTACTATAACTGCGGAACTTGGATACCGGACTACTGTGCCGGGGCGACGGGCGGTACTCCGTCCGACGTCACCTGTCCGGTCAGCGACCCTGTATTTGCAGCTAGCGGTGTCGTCACGACAACCGAAAATGACTTTGTCAGCGGCGATGAAATCCCCGTCACATTCACGCGCACTTACCGCTCCGTACCCTACCCGTTAAACACCCCGGCGATGGGCTCAAACTGGGTTCATAACTGGCAACGCAAGCTGGATATCGTCGGTACGGGGGACAATGCAGTAAAGGTCAATGCATACCGCGCAAACGGTGAACCGTTAACTTTTACCCTGGCAAACGGCACGTGGCGAACCGCGGTCTTCAGCGGCCTGACCCTTGCCCGGAATGGCGTTGGCTGGTTGCTTACGGATCTTGTGACCGAGGCCGTCGAAACCTATTCTGCGCAGGGTGTCCTGTTGTCGGAGACGACCAAGACCGGGTTCGTCCGGACACTGAGCTACGATGGATCGGGCCGCCTTGTCACGATCACCCAGCATGGCCCCGGAACCAAGGCTGCCTACGATCTTACGCTCCGGCTTGAATATGATCAGAGCGGCCGCCTCGCTCGACTGACTGATCCGACGGGTGGCATCACACAGTATAAGTACGGTCTCTGGGGCAATCTGACGTCCGTCATATGGCCGGACGGGAATGTACGCCAGTATGCGTACGCCGACGCCTATTCGAAGCGCGCGCTGACGGGCATCATTGACGAAACCGGCTCGCGCATCGCGACGTGGACCTACGACACACAGGGCCGGGCAACTGCCGTCAGTCATCCCGACACAACAAAGAACGTGCAGTTTGTGTATGGATCGGGAACGACCGCTGTCACGGATAGCAATGGCGCAAGAACGCTTTCTTTCTCGACGATAGGAAACACGGTTGTCCCAACGGGCAGCAGTGGCGCCATATCAAATGGATTTACCTGGGACGCGTCGGGTGCTCTGCTGGGCACTAACGCGGCCGCACGTAACGCTGTCTATGCATACGATGGTACTGGTCGTCCAGTAAAGGCAACGGTGCGGGCCTCGTCTGGCGTCTCGGTTACTTCCGTGCAGTACGCCGATGCAACGAGCCTTCATCCGGCGTCTGTCGCCATGCCGGGAAAGTTGATGTCGTTCGTCTACGATGGCAACGGAAACGTCACGGGCTATAGCGAGCGCATCACAAACGATCCGACTGGCGAGGCGGGTTTCAATGCGACCTGGAACGGGCAGCAACAGCGGACCGTCGGTGCGCGATATGACCAGTTCAACCGGCTGGTCGAGGCGATCACCTATGTTAACAACGTCAAGACCGCTGACTGGGTCTACGTCTACGATTACACAGGGAATCTGAACACCGCGCAGAATTTGGTCTCTCAGTGGCTCTTTGGCGATCAGGACAGGGACGCAGCGCACCGCGTCACCTGGCAGACCGGCAATTATCGTGAGGCCCGTATCGCGTACGGCTCCAAAGGACGAGTCACCCGCTTCACGTACGACGAACAGGCGAGACCTGTAACGGGTCGAGCGCGCCGTCTGCTAACCGTAGATTACGGATATTCGGCCGACGGAAAGCTGGTGTCTCGCAACGCAACTGTCGCGACAAATGGCGGCTCAGCGGCGGCCATCAGTAGTGATGACACGGACAAGTGGCTCGATAACTATCAGGCGGGTCTCGATCCTGTCGGACCTCCGGCCGGCCTTCTTGGCTGGGTAAGATCGCCGGCGTCGGATGCGCCTGCGAGCATCAGCACCCTGTGTACTGGATGTGGTTATATCCAGGCTCGCCCGGCGTGGTCCCTGTTCCTCCATGGCCTCTATATCAATGCACAGACCGGAAAACCGGTTGCTGATAATCCGGTTGAGATCCAGGTCGCGGCGCAGAACCAGTTGCCGTTTCCTGTTTTGACCCCCAACCTGTCGCAGCGGAACGCACTTTACGCAAAGCTGTTTGCAAGCAGTACAGTTGATTCAGCAGGGTTCATCAAATGTAATGACACGGGAGATTGCGCGCAGGTGAGAACGGCGTGTCGTGAAAAATGCGATGCTGTGTTACCAACAGGCGTAGACGTCGGATTTAGATACTGGAACTGCGTGAACGATTGCGCTGAACTGCATGGATGTCCCCGCATTTGACATCCGACTTAATGACTAAGGAGCCTAGGGATGATCGAAAATAAGGAAACTGCCACCGAAGTGATTGCATTACTGTATGACGCAAATAAGTCTGTCAACGATGCAATCAAAGTTGTGCAAGCGAATTGCTCGCCGGAAGTTTTTTCCACCTTCCGTCGTGGCATGGCCGACGTCATTTACACATTGTTTGAGAAAGCAATTGTGCCGATTTGCAGGCAGCATCCAGAACTGATACCGGAGGGGGAAACTCTCGACTGAGGTAACGCTGGCCGTTCTAGGGTTTGCGAGGGGCAATACTCTCGCAACCTTGTATGAAAATGACACAAATGCGGCCTTAACTATCGTCCGGCGCGCGGGCCTTGCTCGCCGGACTTCCGCTAGCCATGCAAGGTGTTTGATCTCACTTGCAAGGCGCAGGCTAACTTGTAAAGTGTTAATTTACAGTTTATACTGTTGCTCAGATCGGGGTTGGATTCGTCGCATCGGGCTTCCGCGACGCAAAGCTATGAAAAATGATCAAATCTTTCAGACACAAGGGTGTGGAGCGTTTCTTCTCGACTGGCTCCAAGGCCGGCATTCAGGCGGCGCACGCGTCCAAACTGGGTCGTCTGCTGACCGCTCTGAACAGGGCAAAATCGCCAGACGATATGAACCAGCCCGGCTGGGGGTTGCACGAACTGGAGGGCAGGCGGAAGGCGTGCTGGTCCGTTCGGGTCAACGGCAACTGGAGACTGACATTCGAGTTTGACGGCGAGGACGCAATCCTTGTCGACTACGAAGACTACCGTTAGGCAGTTTCCATATTTCAACGCTGGTGCACGGCGTTTATTGAGTTCACATAGTGAAGAAAGCTATGACCGGTATGTTTAATCCGCCGCATCCGGCGGCAATCCTGCGCGAGGACGTTCTGCCCGCGCTGAATCTGAGCGTCACCGAGGCGGCGAGCCAGCTTGGCGTGTCGCGGGTCATGCTTTCGCGGCTCCTGAATGAGCACGCGGCGATCACTCCCGAAATGGCCCTACGCATCGAGCAGTGGCTCGGTGTTGAGCGTGGGGGGCGGGCTGACCTTTGGTTGGGGATGCAGCTTGATTACGATCTGTGGCAGGCGCGCAAGCATGCGCCGAAGGCGATCAAGCGTGCACCGGCGGAAGCAACGGCCTGATCTCCAAAAATCATAGGGCATGATTTATGGCGTTGAGTTTCCGGCCAGCGCAGGGACCTGTAGCCCTTGTCACCTTGCACTCGTGGGGAACGCGCGCGTCGTTACCCATATCACGTGCGCCGCAGCATCGACAGTTCACCTGTTCGGACTTTAAACAAGGCACGTGCCTTGTAGGTCCCTGCGAGGGACCGCTGTTAGCTTGAATCTCAAACGAGACACATGTCTAATATGTAGGGCAGTCGCTCTGTTGGGGGACGAAGGTTTCCCCGCACCGCAGCGTGTGGGGAAACGTGGGGGAATGGATGATTGAGGGGCTGTGGGGAACGGAATTTTCCCCACGCGCCGCCCGGAAAGCCTTGTGTAGCGGGGCGGGGCGTTGTAAAGCAAATGGTATCTACAGCTTTTCCCGAGAAATTCCTCAGCGGCTACGAACCGGACCTGATCGCCGGCGATCCCGCGAAATACGCGTTCGACGCACACGACGCGCGCCTCGAACCGATTCGGAACATTTGCCGGCAGCGCGAGATTGCCGTGATCGTCGGTGCGGCCACGCGCGGCGAGGGCGGCCTGCATATTTCTTCGCTGGTGTTCAGCCGTTCCGGCGAGCAGCTCGATCCGTATCACAAGCAATACCTGTACAGCAGCGAGACAAAGATCTATCGCCCGGGCACGCAAGGCCGCTTGCTTGAAATCGACGGCTGGCGCCTCGCGCTCGGCGTGTGCTACGACTCAGGCTTCCCGGAGCACGCGCGGCTTGCGGCGGTCAACGGCGCGCACGCGTATCTCGTGAGCGCGCTCTTCAGCGTGAAGACCGGCTACCACCAGTCGCGCATCTGGTTTCCCGCGCGGGCATTCGACAACACCGTGTACGCGTTGTTGTCGAATCACGTCGGCACGACCGGCGGCTGGGCCACGTGCGGTGCGAGCGCGATCTGGAGCCCGTCTGGAGACGTCATGGTGGAAGCGAGCCGCGAGCGCGAAGAAGTGATTACCGCGCTACTCGATCCGGCCGTGCTGGCCGATGTCCGCGAACGCGAGACAGTGCTCGCGGACTTCAACGCACGCGGCCACGCGACGACGTGCGCCTACGCGGTACAAAGCCTGGACTGACTAAAAACGCTCGCCGTAAGTCACTTTGAAGCAACCGGCTGCACTGCGCGCAAGGTGCTGCGCTGCGACGCGGGCGTCGCCCAGAGCAGTACGATCATGCGCGCGATCAGTAATGTGAAGCGTGCTGGCTCGCTTATGAACGCGCCGCAATAGACGACGTCCGCAGTCCAGCTTTGCCCATGCAAACCGGCGGTACCGGTGCGCCAGATGCGATCCGTTACAATGAGGCGCACTACCCATCTGGAGACTCGCTTTGAAATCTATCGTTGCATTGGTCGCAGCAGCTCTTCTGTCTTCGACGGCAATGGCCGCCGCGCCCACCACCGAAAAACTGCCTTCCGGCGTAGTGGTTGAACACCTGACGCAAGGCACTGGCGCCCAACCGGCCGCCGAAGATGTCGTGAAGGTCAACTACCGCGGCACGCTGGCCAACGGTACCGAGTTCGATAGCTCCGCGAAACACGGCGGCCCGGCCACGTTCCCGCTTAATCGCGTGATTCCGTGCTGGACGCAAGGCGTGCAGAAAATGAAGGTGGGCGGCAAGGCCAAACTGACCTGCCCGGCAGCGACCGCTTACGGCGATCGCGGCGTCGGCGTGATTCCGCCGAACAGCGACCTGACCTTCGAGGTCGAACTGGTCGCTATCGTCAAGTAAGCCAGCGCGACGTGAACTGAGACTGAGCCCCGCTCCGGATATCGCAGCGGGGCTTTTCTTTTTCCGGGCACTGCGTTTGCCCACCGCCAGGTACTCATCGTGACGAGACGCGAAAACAATGCCGTGCAGGTGGCCACCATCGGATTTACCGGCAAGACGGCTCAGGAATTTTTCGACTTGCTAAAAGACGCACAGGTGCGGATGGTGCTCGACATCCGCCTGAGCAATACCTCGCAACTTGCCGGCTTCGCCAAGAAACAGGATCTGCCTTTCTTTCTCGACAAGTTGTGCGGCGCCGCTTATCAGGAAATTCCCGACCTGGCTCCGGAGCCCGACCTGTTCAAGCGCTACAAGGCCAAAGAACTGACGTGGGACGATTTCTCGGCGGCTTACGTCGAACTGATCGCAAAGCGCCGGGTAGAAAGCAATCTGGACGTCGATCTATTCCGCTCGGCTTGCCTGCTTTGCAGTGAACATTTACCACACCACTGCCACCGGCGGCTGGCGCTCGACTACCTGAACTCGCGTTGGAATAGCCGCCTGAAAATTACCCACCTGTCGTAACCGCCGACTCGATGGCGGCGCCTTTGCGCAACAGGAGAAGGCCGGATCTCACTCGGATGGCGCGAAAAGCATCGAGATATAAATGATGGTAGAGACGACGGTAATGCCGACTCCGATGAAAACTTTGGTGCGATTGAATTCCAGTCCGCCGTTAATGGCCACGCAGATCCCGACCACGGACGCCAGCGTGCCGATCGTGGCCAGCAGGACGTGAAGCTTGCTGCGTAGCAGCTTGCGCCGTTCCGGACTTGCGCCTTCTTTCCAATTGTCGAGTTTCACAGGAATTATCCTTTGAGTTAGCGTGTCCTGCCCGCAGGGTTGGACTGAGAGTCGTGCGCCCGGTTATGCCTTTTCGCATTACAAATGGTTTCCAATGGCACACAGCATAGCTGAGCCGCCGGACGGCGCAAATAATAAAAACGGGAAAATGCAGCGCCCGATTGTCACAAGTCTATTTAGCGGAACGGCGCGTATGCGCCGGACTCGGCATGAAACAGGGCGGCGCGCGGTTTTTTAAAGTCCCGGCGCGTTCGGTCGTCTACTATCTACTCACGCGCCGACGCGGCATCCACCTCGCCGCGCAGTCCAGAATCCCCCGTCGTCATTCGTCGCGCGTCAGGAGCGCCTGCCATGAATATCGACTTTCATTATGGTGTCGTCTATATTGCCGCCCGCGTGGCTGGCATGCCGGCCGGCGACGCGATCACCGTGGCGCACGCCTGCCAATATGTGGACGATGCGACGACCGCGGGCATCTTGCGCTTCAAGGGCGGCGAGACGTTCGAACGCTTTGCCACCGCCCACAAGTTATTCGACTACGCCACCACCGAGGACGACAAGAACCGGCTGGTGTGGACGCCCTTTCATTTTCTGCCGGCGGCCGTTGGCTCGACGTTGCACGAAAAAGCCGTGTGCCGGCCGGATAGCGCGGTGGCGCGCGAGGTGGTGCGGCGCGCGATCCTGCGCCGCGACACCGAGACAGGACTGCATCGGTTGGGCGTGACGCTTCACACCTATGTCGATACATGGGCGCATCAGGGGTTCGCCGGCATCGAAAGTCCGTGGAATCGGGTTCATCTGCTGGAGGCTCAGGACTGCACGCGCAAAGGCTGGTTCGCCAAACTCAGACTCGCGAGCGAGCACCTGATCGAACACATCGAGGAGGATGTGCTGACCGTTGCGCTGCCCGTCGGTCATGGCGCTGCCTTGCACTATCCTGACCAGCCGTGGGCTAAATGGCATTACATCGATGGTAGAAATGAGTTCGTCCAACGACACAACCTGCCGGAATTCGTGCAAGCGGCCGAGATGGCGTGCCGCGCGGTGCGCGCCTATCTGGCGGGGCGGCAAGATTTCGAGAATTTGCCCGGCATGCCCGACGATGTGAGAGACGTGCTCACGAACCTGCTTAATACGAACCGGCTGGAGGACGACAATGATCGCTTGCGGCACATTTGCCGCGTCGTGAAGGCCGGCGGTATTCCGGGTTTGAAAGAGTCGATTCCGGAGTATGTGCCTAAAGGTCCCGGCTCCTGGAAGTTCCTGGCCACCGGTTTGAAGTTCGACGACGACACCGGAGACAAGCCGGTATGGACGGACGCCTTTGAAAAAAGCGATTACCGCCTATTTCACGACGCGGTCAAGCAGCACCGCTTCGTGACCACGCAGGAGATCCTGCCGACGCACGGATTGCGAATTGCCTGAACGGGGCGCCGGCGCCCCGAACCTGGTTATTCAATTCTGGCTTGCTGACGTTGCGCGGCCTGTTCTTCCGCATGCTTTTTGGCCATGTGCCGCCCTACCAGACAGCCGCCGACCGCGCCGACCACTGCGTGGTGTCCGGCATAGTGTCCCGCCACCCCGCCTACGACGGCTCCCTTCATGCAGCCGGCCGCGTTCGCCGTGCCGAGCGCTGCTGAAGTGAGTGCGACCGCCGCGAGGGCGGTTCTGACGTAACCCGCTTTCATCTGAAAAGTACCGTTCAATTGAGGTGTTCCAACGTGGCGCTATTCGGCGTCATTTCAATAGCCGCCCCAGTGCCGTTCACGCCATTCGTGTTCGCGCCAATGCTCACGGCGCCATTCGCGTTCCCGCCATTCACGGCGCTCGCGCCACTCGCGTGCGCGCCAGTCGCCGTAACCGCCGTAGGCAACCGGGACCGCAGCCGGACCGCGCGCGACATAGACGGGCGGCGGCGCTGCAACCACGCCGACTGGAATGCCGACTCCGACAGCCACATCCACGTGCGCCGAGGCTGCCGACGATGCCGCCAGCACTGCCAGTCCCAATACCGCGCCGATGATCTTCTGGTTCATTTGTTTTCTCCTTGCATATCGAAGTGCGATGCTTCCGATTGGCTCAGGTTCGCCCTTGGGGGCTTTCCAGAGCTTTGCGTCGAGTTACGGTTCGGAGTGTAGAAGGGCGGTCCGGACACAGGTGAAACAGCGCTGCGAGATTGGTAACGCGGGGTTACGGAGGTTCCGGCTAGCGCATTGCATCTCGGGAAAGCTGGATTTCGTGGCCGGCAAAAAGTGTTTTGATAAAAACTGACCGGCGCAAACGCACTCAAACAATAAAAATGTACTGCCGTCCTTTGAATCTTCGAATGCTTGCCTATAGTAGAAGCGACTAATGCCGCGATGCACAGCGGCTGCCTTTTCTTGATGCGTGTGACGGGGAAACGAAAATGACACCATCGAATGCTGCAATCTATCAGTCCCGGGCGTCGACGCCGGAGTCGTTGCGAACGCTTGCCGGCTATCTCGAACTGGCGCTCGACGAAGGCGAAAGCGTGGTCCTGATGCGAGCCGGCACGCATGTGCGCAGTGTTTATGTCGGTGACCCGTCCGGCGCATTGGAGGCATTGACCGGGCACGGTGTGGTGGCCGCCTTTCAGGCTGACGAGATGCTGTCGTTGACCCGGATGGGCCTGAACCGCATTACCGCGGATGACCAGCAGTACCGTTTCATGCGCAGTGTGCGGTACATCGCCGACCGTCAGGCCGTCGTGTTTACGCCGATGTGATCGGCAGCCCAACAATTGGAAAGACAATAGAAGAGAGGGGGGAGTGGCAAAGGAAAAGACAGAAAAAGTGTGGCGACGGAGTAAAGAACCCAAAAAGTTCGTACTCCACCGGATGCATGATCGACTCCGACTCGTGTTTTTATAACCACGCCGATCTGCCTTTCTCGCGTCATTCGTGGCATAGTTCGATCGATTACCACATAAGGAGCAATCAAATGCCCACGTTAGAGCAAATCCAAGCAAAGCTTAAAAAGCTTCAGGCGCAAGCTGACGTCCTTATTGCCAGGAAAGCGCAAGTCGCTGTCGACCAGATTCGTGACCTGATGCTCAAACATGGCCTGACTACTGCGGATATCGAAGCCCAGGCAAAAGCCCGGCGCGCCGCGAGAGGCCTGAATGGCAATGGCAAGGCGAAAGCCGTCAGCTCCGGTAAGGCAATAGCAAAGTACCGCGACCATAAAACCGGCGCGACCTGGACGGGCCATGGCCGCGCGCCGGGTTGGATTGCCGGCGTGAAAGATCGCGCACAGTTCCTGGTCGAAGGCGCGAGCGAATTGAAGTCGGCGGCCAAGGCTGCTGTCACCCATGCGAAAGGCAGCAAAGGTCAGCCGAAAGGCGCGCAACCGCCCAAGTACATCAACCCGAAAACCGGCGCGACCTGGAGCGGCCGCGGCCCGGCGCCGGCATGGCTCGCCACGGTCAAGGACCGCACCAGGTTCCTGATCGATAGCGCTTCGGCAACGGTGGCGGATGCCGGTCACAAAGCCGCAAAGAAGGCCGGCAAAGTGAAGTCGGCGGCAACTAGCGGCGTAGTAAGCAAGAAAGCCGCAGCCCGAAAAGTCGTCGCAAAGAAAGCAGGCGCGGCCAAAAAGACGGTTGCAAAGAAAGCCACCGCGGCCACCAGGAAAGTAGCGGCAAAGAAAGGCGCTGCAAAGCCGGCCGCGAAGAAGAGCGCCGCGACCAAAGCAGCCAGGAAAGCACCTGTGCGCAAGACCGCAACCAGAAAAGCCGTCGCGACGACTGTCGCGGCTACGCCGCAAGCCGCGCCGGCGTCAGCCGGCGCATGAGCGCAACCGAGTCGTGAAGTAGATGACCAGTACGCTTGAATCACCCCAGCAGGAAGACCAGGTCGTCCTGCTGGACTCCGTTCCTCATCCGGCGGAAGATACCGCCGAACCTTTCATCGTCGCGAGTGACCGCCGGGTCATTCTCTCTTATCCGATTGCGGAATCCGACTTTGAACGGTTCGGACCATTCGATCCCGACGACGATCCCTTTTGCGCGGTGCTATTTCCGGACACGGTATTTCATCGCCTGGGTCCGCCCGGCGACGGCGATCTCGAGATTCATCCACTCGCCGCGCACGGTCTCACCGGCTACTCGGTTCATGAAGTCCTGAATTCGTCGCTTGCCGCCGAGCTTGCGGCGGCCGCATCGACAGAACCCGCGCTGCGCCATTTCGTCATCACGTTTCAGGAGTCCACATTCGAATGCGTAGCGTCGGACTACACGGTGGTCGGTGTCTATGGCGCGGGTGAAATAGCCAGCCGGGAAGCGTTCTCGCTGGTCAGGTAATGCGTTTGACTAGCAAGGTGCGGGCCTGCAACGGGCACGCGCAATGCGTCCTGCGTTCGTCGTAAAAGCCGGGGCCGAGGCCCGGAGTCTTCGTCAAACCGCAGGACGCGCATGCGACGCGTCCCGCCGATTAGCATCGAGGCCACGCATGCTGACGATTCCCATTACCGCCTTCGTCACGCTCGTCATCATCTTGGTGATTGCCAATTTATCGAGCGGCGAGAAGAAGATCGAACATAAGATCGAACGCCTTTATGCGAGCGACGATCCGCAATTCCTTCGCTCAATGGGGTTGCTGCTCGGGCCGCCAGTCATCTCGGGCAATCGCTTCGAAATGCTGCTCAACGGCGACCGCATTTTTCCATCGATGCTGGAAGGCATCCGTTCCGCACGTCACACCATCACGTTTGAAACCTTCATCTATTGGTCCGGCGAGATTGGCGAGCAGATTGCGCAGGCACTCGCGGATAAAGCGCGCGAAGGCATCGCGGTACACGTGCTGCTCGACTGGGTCGGCTCGTCGAAAATGGACAAGCACTATTTGAATCTGCTTCGCGATGCCGGCGCGGAAGTGATTCAGTATCACAAGCCCCATTGGACCGGCCTTGGCCGCATGAACGATCGCACGCACCGCAAACTGCTGGTGATCGACGGGCATATCGGCTTTACGGGTGGTGTCGGTATTGCGCCGGAGTGGACCGGCCACGCGCAGAATGAAAAACATTGGCGCGATACGCATTTCCGCGTGGCGGGTCCGGTAGTCGGCCATATGCAGGCCGTATTCATGGACAACTGGGTCAAGGCAACGGGCAATGTGCTGCACGGTCCCGGCTATTTTCCCGATGTCGAGTCAATGGGCGATGGCCTCGCGCATATGTTCAGCAGTTCGCCCTCGGGCGGCAGCGACGACATGCAGTTAATGTATCTGATGGCGATCACGGCGGCCACGCACTCCATTCATCTGGCGAGTGCCTATTTCGTTCCCGACAAGCTGACTATCAACGCAATCGTAGAGGCGGCGAAACGCGGCGTGAAAGTGCAGATCATCATGCCCGGAAAACGGATCGACACGCATACCGTGCGGGAAGCATCGCGTGCGTGCTGGGGCGACCTGCTCAGAGCGGGCGTGGAAATGTACGAGTATCAGCCGACCATGTTTCACTGCAAATTGCTGGTGGTGGACGAATACCTGGTGTCGGTCGGCTCGACCAATTTCGATAACCGTTCGTTCAAGCTCAACGACGAAGCGAATCTGAACATCTACGACCGTGACTTCGCGAAGCAGCAAACCGCCGTTTTCGCCGACGATATAAAGAAGTCACAGCAGATCACGCTCGAAGCATGGATGCATCGGCCCTTTACGGAAAAGCTGATCGAAAAGTTCGTGCCGCTGCTGGATACGCAACTCTGACGAATCTTTTGATTAGTGACCGGTGCCAGAGAGATAGGCTTCGGTATTCGATAGGGAAGAGGGCACGCTGCTCTCCGCTCCTATAGCGGCTAGCGGTGTGGCGAGAAGCGCTTTGGCACGGTGATATGCACGAGCGAATCCGCGCAATTCCTGAGTTACCGGACGGTCATCCAGTCGGCGTCGCAAAAGCGCCTGCTCAATACTGCGGTCGATCAGCACGAGCTGGCTGTCGATAGAGTCGAGACACAACTGGCGACAGCGTGCGGAAGTACTGGCCACGGACAATAGCGCCGGCACGATCGAGATCGTCAGAAAGCCGCCCGGCGGAATGCGCGCCAATGCGGTGGGCGAGTCGAACAGGTCTTTGCGCAGCGATTCGAATAGAGCACGGCCCCCCACTTCACGTTCTCTTTCGAGCGCGCGGCGGCGACGCGCCCAAGCGCCGCCGATCATGCCAAGGCGAAGAGAAGGGCGCTGCGATCGTTCTGTTGTCGTTGTTGTGCTGACCGGATTATGTCGGGTCGCCGATGGTAGCAATGACGCCAAACGCCCAAAGTTTGATTTCTGCGTTGCTATGTTCGATTGCCGATATAGGCGTTGCGGCGTGATACCGGATATCACGTATGCGCTGCTATCGCCTGTCGGCTTATCAGGCTAGTTGCCCGGATCGAGCACTGGCTTGTCCGGGTCCGCAAGCGTTCTATAGGGGAGTTGTGGGGCACGCGGATTATTGGTCGTGTCGTCGATTACACGCTCGACGTCCGCGGTTTTTGCGAGTTCGGTGAGGAAGGCCTGCTTGTCGAAACCCGGTGCGACACAACCTTCGACGTAGATGAAACGGCGTTGCAGCGTTAGCCAGAGCGTCGACTGTTCGCGCCAGTGCGTGGCGAAATTGATGCTGGTGAGGCGCCGCTGCACGGCGTCGGCCATTTCCACGTCGTACAGATAGGCGTTCGACAAACGGCAGCGGCCTTCCACCCAGCAACTATTGCCGCGTTCGATCCGGTAATGGCTGTCGTCGAGCCATTCCTGCCCGGTTTCGAGTGGACCCAAAGGCACCGGACAGTCGCTGATCGCTTTGGAGATCTGAAAGAACGGATCGTGGCCGCGATTGATTCGGATCGTTTCGGCGTGTGCATAAGTGGCGGCGAAACAGATCAGCAGACTTGCTAGCCGCAATGGGAATGAACGTTTCATCCTCATCAGCTCCAGATGTCGGGCGTTGAGTAGATCAGACGGAACGACGGCAGTGGTTTGAGTGGATGCAGTGCTGATTATGCGGAGATCGCTGACTCGCGTCAGCCAGGTCTTCACCGACTCGTGCGCCGGTTCTCGACCGCGAACTTGATCAACTCGGCCTGACCTTCAATATCGAGCTTGCGCTTCAGATTCAGCCGATGCGTTTCCACCGTCCGCACGGAGAGGTCGTTGCGTTGAGCGATCTGCTTGCTCGACAGGCCCTCCGCGAGCGCGTCGAGAATGTCGCGCTCGCGCGGCGTCAGCCGTTCGACGGGCGACTGCGTCGCCGAAGCCTGAATCAGACGCGCGCCCAGTCCCGCACTGAAAAACTGTCTACCTTCGAGCACCGCGCCGATCGCCTGGATGATTTCCGTCGAGGGCGAGTCCTTGAGCACGTAGCCGCTCGCGCCTGCGCGCACCGCCTGGGTCACGTACTCGAGATTGTCGTGCATCGACAGCATGAGAACGCGAATCGCCGGGAAGCGCTCGTGAAACATACCGGCCAGCGTGATGCCGTTCATTCCGTTCATGCCGACATCCATTAGCACGAGATGGGGTTCCGCGCTCGCGGCGAGGGCGAGCGCTTCCTGCGCATTGCCCGCTTCGCCGACCACTTCGAGGTTGCGCACCGCTTCGAGCCGCGCGCGCAAACCGTCGCGCACGAGCGGATGATCGTCGACGAGAATCAGACGGGCGATAGCGGGTGAGGCGTCGTTCATGGTCAGGTTTCCTGCAAGGCCGGCAATGTCGGCTCGGTCGATCCCAGCGGCACGCGTGCGGTGACGAGCGTGTGGCCGGCCTGTGAACTGAGCGAGAGCGTGCCGCCCAGCGCTTCGAGCCGTTCGCGCATATTGCGCAGACCCACCCCCGAGCGCCGGCCGACGAACGCATGCGTCACGTCGAAGCCGCGTCCGTTGTCCGCGATGTTCAGGGTGACGGCGTCGTTCGATACTTCCAGCGCGAGCGCCGCGCTCGTCGCCTGCGCGTGGCGCACGATATTCGTCAGCGCTTCCTGGGCGATCCGGAACAGCACGGTATTGACCGCGTCAGGCAAAGCCGCCGCGTGAGTGTGGGCGATCTGCGTGAAGCCGATTTCGATGCCTGACTGCTCGCTGAGTTCGCGCGAGAGTTGCTCGAGCGCGGCCGCCACGCCGAGATCGTCGAGCATCGACGGACGCAGCGCGTGAGAAATGCGCCGCACTTCGCGCAAGGTATCGCCAAGCCGCGTGAGGCTGGTGGCCAGCGCGGCCTCTGCCGCGGGCACGCGCACTTCGCTGCGCTCGAAGCGCGCCAGCGCGGATTCGAGCAGCAGCTTTACGGAGACCATCATCTGGCTGATGCCGTCGTGCAATTCACGCGACAGGCGCGCCCGTTCGTTTTCCTGCGACTCGACCACCTGCTGCGCAAGCCGCTTCAGTTTGGCGTCCGCGCTGCGATATTCGGTGACGTTGAGCACGAGCGCGCACAGCGCGATCACGGCGAGTCCGGCCACGGCGATCGCGTCGATCCATTTCATCGTACGATCGATGTTGGCGGCCGCGCCCTCGTCGATATGCGCGAGCGTGCTATCCACGTCGTCGAGATAAATGCCGGTGCCGATCATCCAGCCCCAGCGCTCCAGCGGCACCACGTAGCCGAGTTTCGATGCCACCTTGCCCGTCGACGGACGATGCCACAGGTAGCGTACATAGCCGCCGCCGCGCGAGGCCGCGGCGAGTAGTTGCTGGATCGTCAGCGTGCCTTCGCGGTCACGCATTTCCCACAGGTCGCGCCCCACGAGGTCGGGCTCGCGCGGATGCATCAACGAACGGCCGTGCATGTCGTAGACGAAGAAATAGCCGTCCTTGCCGAAGTCCATTTTCTCCAGCACGTCGAGCGCGCGCGTGCGCAGCGTCGCGTCGTCGCGCGCATTGTCCTGGCCGGCGTTATAGAGCGGCGCGATCGCGGTGGTGGCGAGCTCGACGTAATGCTTGAGCTCGATCTCCTTGCTTGCCATATAGGCGGCCTGGGTGGTCGCGTGCTGCGTCTCGGCGAGCGCCGTGGCTTCCTGGCGCACACCGATTTCGATGCTCGCGATGGCAGCCAGAAAGGGCACGATCGCCAGCAGGACAATCTTGGCTTTGAGTTTCATCGTTGAAAAGACGGCCGACCGGCTACGTAGTATTACGTAGCCGGCTTACGTAGTTGCGCGCTTGTGAGGACGCTCACGAAGGCGAATACTACATCCCCGCGGCGTAGTGCGCCTTGAGGGCGTTTGCGCAGCGCGAGGAGCGCATTCCGGTTTTGCCGACTAATATCACGTAACCGGTTTCCGCGTGCCGGGCCACAAGCCCCGGTGCGCGGTGTCGATAATAGACTTAGGAGATGATTGTGGAGACCTCCCAACCTGCCGGCCGTTCATGGCTATGGCTGATCCTGCTGATCCCGTACATTGCATTGCTGTGGCTGCCGTTCTATAACGACACGCGTCCGTCGTTCGCCGGCTTTCCGTTCTTCTATTGGTATCAGTTCTTGTGGGTGCCGTTGACCTCGCTACTGATTTACGTCGTGTACCGAGGTGTCAAATGAACGATCTGAATCCTGTGAATCCGGTTGCGATGACCGTCTTTATCGCATTCTTCGTTCTCGTCACCGTGATCGGCTTCTTTGCCGCGCGCTGGAAACGGGGCGACCTGACGCAATTGCACGAGTGGGGCCTCGGCGGCCGCCAGTTCGGCACGGTCATTTCGTGGTTCCTCGTGGGCGGCGACTTCTATACAGCCTATACGGTGATCGCGGTGCCCGCGCTGGTCTATTCGGTCGGTGCGTATGGCTTCTTTGCGTTGCCGTACACGATCATCGTCTATCCGTTCGTGTTTGCGGTGATGCCGAAACTGTGGAAGATCGCTCAGGCGAAAAACCACATCACGGCAGCGGACTACGTGCAGGGCGAATACGGCGGCAAGTGGTTTCCGGCGGCCGTCGCGATCACCGGCATTATCGCGACCATGCCGTACATCGCGCTGCAACTGGTGGGCATGCAGGTCGTGATCAAGGGGCTCGGCGTGACGGGCGAAATGCCGCTGATCGTCGCCTTCGTGATTCTCGCGCTCTATACGTATGCAAGCGGCCTGCGCGCGCCGGCGATGATCGCGTTCGTCAAGGACATCATGATCTACATCGTGGTGATCGCGGCGATCTGGCTGATTCCGGCCAAGCTCGGCGGCTACGCGCATGTGTTCGACGCGGCCGATACGTATTTCAAGGCCAAGGGCGGCGCGACCGGCATCATTCTGAAGCCGACGCAATTCACCGCCTATGCATCGCTGGCTTTGGGCTCAGCGCTGGCGGCGTTCATGTATCCGCATACGATGACGGCAGTGCTGTCGTCCTCGTCGGCGCAAACCGTGCGCAAGAATGCGATCTTCCTGCCGGCGTACACGCTGCTGCTGGGTCTGATTGCGTTGCTCGGCTATATGGCGATCGCGGCCGGCGTGCATGTGAAGTCGGCTTCGGACATGGTGCCGGCGCTGTTCAACACGCTGTTCCCGTCGTGGTTCGTCGGCTTCGCGGCGGCGGCGATTGCGATCAGCGCGCTGGTGCCTGCGGCGATCATGTCGATCGGCGCGGCCAATCTGTTCACGCGCAACCTGTGGCGTCCGCTCGTTTCGCCGAATATCTCGCCAGAAGGCGAGGCTTCCACGGCGAAGATCGTCTCGCTCGTCGTGAAGTTCGGCGCGCTGCTGTTCATCGTGTTCCTGCCGACGCAATACGCGATCGATCTGCAATTGCTGGGCGGCGTGTGGATCCTGCAGATTTTCCCGGCAATCGTGTTCTCGTTGTACACGCGTCGTTTGAACACGCCGGGCCTGTTCCTTGGCTGGCTGGTCGGGATCGTGCTCGGAACGAGTCTCGCGATCTCGCAAGGCCTCAAGCCGGTGTTCGCCCTGCATCTCGGCGATGCGGTCTACCCGGTGTATATCGGCCTGATCGCGCTGGTGGCCAATATCGTCGTGAGTTTCGTCGTGTCGGTTCTGTCGCCGCGCAGGGTGGCGGCTGCGGCCTAAGCGATCGATGTCGAGGTAAACGAACGCCGCGGAGCTTGTTTGTCCGCGGCGTTTTTTATTGTGGCTCGAAGCGCGACCCGCGCCGTCAGAACCGCTCCACGTTGAACGGCTGTGGGTCCACCACCGTTTTTTCGCCAGTGATCATCTCGGCGATCAGACGTCCGGTTATTGGCCCCAAGGTCAGCCCGTGATGCGCATGGCCGAACGCGAACCACAAGCCCGGGTGTTTTTTCGCGGGCCCGATGATCGGCATCATGTCCGATGTACAGGGACGTCGGCCCATCCAGGGTTCGTCATCGAGACGCTTGCCCAAGGGAAACAGCGTGCGGGCAACCGGTTCGACCGCCGCGAGTTGCGTCGGTGTCCTGGGCGCGTCGAGGTCCGCGATTTCCGCGCCCGTCGTCAAGCGGATGCCGCGTGCCATCGGCGCCAGCACGTAGCCGCCTTCCGCGTCGAGCACCGGATGATTCAGACGGGCCGTCCCCTGCGGCTCGTAGTGCATGTGATATCCGCGTTTGACCGCGAGGGGCAGGCGGTAACCCAATCGCGTACTCGCGCGGTCCGACCACGGCCCCAACGCCACGACCGCGGACGAGGCAGAGATCGTTCCCGCTTCCGTATCGACCTGCCAGCCGTCGCGCAGCGTGTCCGCATCGCCGATAAAAAACCGTCCGCCGAGCGCTTCGAAATACCTGGCGTAAGCGGTGACGAGCGCGTTCGGGTCGCTCACGGAATCGGACGCCGGATAGCGCAGGCCGCCCAGTAGCGTCTTGTCGAGATCGGGCTCCATCCGTTGCAGGCGAGCGGCGTCGAGCGCCTCGAACTCGACGTCGTATTCACGATGCCACTGTTCGGCAAGGCGCATTTCCGCGTCGCGAGCCGCGGCGGTGCGGAACACCTTCATCCAGCCGATCGGGCGCAACAGAGCGCTTGCGCCGGCATCGGTAGCGAGCGCCCGGTGCTCGCTCACGCAATGCTCGATCAGCGTCGCGTACGACTTTGCAATGGCGGCGTGCCGCGCCGGATGAGAGTTGCGCCAGTATTGCCACAGGAACGGCGCTGTCTTGAGGATCGCATCGGGATGGTAGCGAACGTCCGCCGACTGGTTGCGCGCGTAGCGCAGCAACGTGCCGAGTCCACGAGGAAACGCGTAAGGATAAACGCCTTCGCGCTGGATCAGCCCGGCGTTGCCGAACGAGGTCTCGTTGCCGGGCAGCTTGCGATCGACCAGCGCGACCTGGCGCCCACGTTTCTGCAAATGCACGGCAACGCATACGCCGACAATGCCCGCCCCGAGCACAACGGTATCGAATTTCATTCTACTTATAGGCCTCGCTTGAAGTCGCTTTGTTCGAAGAGTTCCGCAATCCAGTCGACAAATGTTCGGGTCGCGCCGCTTGCATTCCGGCCGTGCGGATAAACGATCGAAACAGGCACGGCCGACGATCGCACACTGGCGAGGACTTCTTTCAGACGTCCTGATTTCAGATACGGCAGCGCGACGAACTCCGAGAGCTGAATCAGTCCCAATCCTTCCAGGCCGCATTGCAGATAGGCCTCTGTTTCGTTGACCGAGAAGCGGCTTGGCATGGTCATCGTGAGATCTTCGTCTTGCACGTGGAACCGCCACTCGAGCGGCCTTCCTGTCGCGTTTGAGATGTAATTGATCGCACGGTGATCGTTGAGCGCGCTCACGCTTTCGGGCTCGCCATATTCTTTCAAATATCGCGGCGACGCGCACGTGATCCAGCTCAGTTCTCCGAGCCGCCGTGCAATCAGGCTCGAATCGGCCAGTTCGCCGGTGCGGATTACGCAATCGATGCCGTCGTAGATCAGGTCCGCGGGCCGGTCGCTCAGACCGAGCACGAGTTCGATGCCGGGAAAGCGTTGCTCGAATTCGCGGAGCCGCGGCAACACCATCGCGCGCCCAATCACGCCCGGCATGTCCGCGCGGACACGTCCACGCGGGGTCGCTGCGTCGGCGGACAACTCGCTTTCCACGCGCGCGATCTCCGCGAGAATCGCCCGGCAGGACGCGTAGTACCGCTCGCCCGCATCGGTCAGGCTGAGCGTGCGTGTGCTGCGCCGAAGCAGGGCCGCGCCCAGCTCATGCTCCAGATTCTTGATCATCGTGGTCACCGACGAACGAGGCAGCGAAAGCGTCTCCGCGGCCTTGCTGAAGCTCTGAGCCTCGACGATGCGCATGAAAATCGTCATCGCTTGAAGTTTGTCCATGAGCGGGGCACCTGTCCAGGTTCGCGCGGCGCCGTCCACGGGCGCGTTGCAGCGGGCGTTCATCTTACATGGAGTCGTTCGCTTATCCGGCTTGAGCCGGTGGGTTCGACGCGGGCGCTTTCTCAATTCCGTGAGGGCGAACAATGGCGGCGACTTGCGCACCTAGACTCCAGATCGTCCGGTTGACGTCTGCGTGAAGCTACTACGCAGCAGCGTGTTACCGGTGACCGCGGATCGCACGAGCGAACGCCACGTGATCCATTCCTGAACTTCGAAAAGGTCCTACACATGTCGCACACTCAATCCATTCTCGTCCTCGGCGCCGGTGAACTCGGCATCGCCGTATTGCGCAGTCTTGCGCGACGGGCCGTATCGACGCCGGGCGTCTCGGTCGCGGTTCTCCTGCGGCCATTAACCCTGCAATCGAGCGATGCCGCCAAGCAGAAGGATGTCGCCGAACTGCGCGCGCTCTCCATCGAGCTTGTGCCGGGCGACTTGGCCGCGCAGTCCGAGGCGTCGCTTGCCGCGCTGTTCCGGCGCTTCGATACGGTGATCTCCTGCACCGGGTTTGTCGGCGGCAAAGGCGTGCAGTTGAAGATTGCCCGTGCCGTGCTCGCGGCTGGCGTCTCGCGTTATTTCCCGTGGCAGTTCGGCGTGGACTACGACGTGATCGGCCGGGGCAGCGCGCAGGACTTGTTCGACGAACAGCTCGACGTACGCGACCTGCTGCGCGCGCAAGACAGGACCGAATGGGTGATCGTGTCGACCGGCATGTTCACGAGTTTCCTGTTCGAACCGTCCTTCGGCGTGGTGGATCTGGAGCAGAACACGGTTCACGCGCTCGGCAGTTGGGACAACGCGGTGACGGTCACCACGGCCGATGACATCGGCAGGCTGACCGTGGAGATCGTGTTCGCCGAACCGCGCATCGCGGACGAGGTCGTGTTCGTCGCCGGTGACACGGTGACTTATCGCCAGGTGGCGGATGCCGTCGACGCGATGTTCGGGCGCAAGGCTCGCCGCGTCGAATGGAGCGTGCCGCAATTGCAAGGCGAACTGGCCGAGGAGCACGACAGCTCGATCAGGAAGTACCGCGTGGTGTTCGCGGCAGGCGAGGGCGTGTCATGGGACATGGATCGCACGTTCAACGCGCGGCGCGGCATGGCGGTTTGCAGCATGGAGCATTGGATGCGCGAAAATCTTCTGACGAACAAGGGCGTGTCGCTTCAGTAAGTGCGCGGTCGGCGGAGCAGCGAGCCGGAGCAGCGAGCCGGAGCAGCGAGCCGGAGCAGCGAGCCGGAGCAGCGAGCCGGAGCAGACGGCCGAAGAAGGCCGAAGCAGAAGGCCGAAGCAGCAAGCCGAAGCGCAACGCCGAAGAAGGCCAAAGCAGCAGGCCGAATCACCAAGCCGGCAGGGCCGCCGAGCACAACGCCGGTCAAGAAAATGCGCCTCGCGCACGATCCGCGGATCGACTTGCAGCCGCCCAGGCGCCGACAGCGTGTAAACTGGCGACTTTTTTGTCTCCGGTGGTATGTTGCAAGCCCCCCAGCGCACCGCCCTCAGCGGCCCGGCGCTCATTCGCTTACTGGCACGCCTCGCGGATGTCGATGTCCCCGAATCCAGGCAATCGCTCTCGGACCGGCTCAGCCAATGGCTCGGCTGGACCGACGCCATTGCGCTGTCCTCGGCACTGAGCGGCAATCCGCCCGCCGTCGCCGCCGGCGCGCGAAGCTTCGGCAGCGCCGAAGAGTCGGAGTACGTGCGCGCGCGCAGTTCGCTGGCGAAGACCATCACGGGCGATAGCGTGTTCGCGGCCGACAGGCGGCGCGGGCCCGCGCATGGGTCCGCACAGGCGTCGTCGCAGAATGCGCCCGCGGAGCCGGCGGCCGATTACGCGGTTTTCCGTCAACGCTATCTCTCCATCCAGCAGTCGATGGAAATGGCGATCGGCAACCTGCGCGGCCGTCTGCGGGGCATGCTGGCCACCAGAACGCCCGCCATGGCGCGGCTCGCGGTGGTGGACGCGGTGATGGAGCGCGCGTTGGGGGAGCGCGAGCGCACGCTGCTGGCTGGCGTGCCTGTGCTGCTCGCCGGCCACTTCGAGCGTCTGCGCGCGGCCGAGCAGGCGACGCTGGCCGCCGCCGAGGCCGCGGACGACCTCGGAAGCGATGCGGCAAGCAACGCAGCGGCGCTCCCTCCCGGCGCATGGCTGAACGTGTTCCGCAAGGACATGCAAAGCGTGTTGCTTGCCGAACTGGATGTTCGTTTACAACCGGTCGAAGGGTTGCTCGCCGCCCTTCGCGCCAGCTAACTGGGACACTATGTCCAGATATCGTATTGATCTCGTTGTGTTTTTGGCCGGTCTGGCCGCTGTGTGCTGGATCGCCGCCGGCTACCTCGGTTCGAACCCGCTGGCGCTGGCCGTCACCTTATTGATCGGCGTGTGCTATCTGGCGGGCGCGCTCGAATTGCACCGCTACAACGAGGCCACGGCCACGCTGACGCACGCGGTCGCCGGGCTGTCCGGGCCGCCGCCGAGCCTCGGCGCATGGCTCGAACCTTTGCATCCGAGCTTGCGCAACGCGGCGCGCCTGCGCGTCGAGGGCGAGCGGGTGGCCTTGCCGGGTCCGGCGCTGACGCCTTACCTGGTCGGCTTGCTGGTGCTGCTAGGCATGCTCGGCACGCTGCTCGGCATGGTGGTGACCTTGCGCGGCACCGGCATGGCGCTGGAAAGCGCGACCGACCTGCAGGCGATCCGCGCTTCGCTCGCCGCGCCGGTCAAGGGCTTGGGCTTTGCGTTTGGCACCTCGATTGCGGGCGTGGCGACTTCCGCGATGCTGGGGCTGCTGTCCGCGCTGTGCCGGCGCGAGCGCCTGCAGGCAGCGCAGATGCTCGACGTGAAGATCGCGACGACCCTGCGCATCTACTCGCAGAGCCATCAGCGCGAAGAGGCCTTCAGGCTTTTGCAACGTCAGGCTGAAGTGATGCCCACGCTGGTCGACCGGCTGCAGACGATGATGTCAGCCATCGAGCAACAAAGCCTTGCGTTGAACGAGCGGCAGATCGCCAGCCAGGAGGCCTTCCACGGCAGGGCCGAGGCCGCTTATGCGCGCCTCGCCAGTTCGGTCGAGCAGTCGTTGAAGGAGAGCGTGGCGGACAGCACGCGCGCCGCCGGCGCGGCGCTGCAGCCGGTCATGGAAGCCACGATGGCCGGCCTCGCGCGCGAGACGACGGCCTTGCACGACACCGTCACGCACGCCGTGCAGCGGCAACTGGACGGGCTGACGAGCGGCTTCGAGACGAGCACGACGACCGTCGCGGATATCTGGAACAAGGCATTGGCGGGACATCAGCGTTCGAGCGAGGAACTGGCGCAGCATCTGCGCGCCGCACTGGATCGCTTCACCGACACGTTCGAGCAACGCTCGGCCGGTCTGCTGGATGGCGTTTCCGCGCGGCTGGACAGCACGGCGGGTAACGTCTCGCAGGCCTGGAACGAAGCGCTGTCGCGTCAGGAGAGCGTCGGCGAGAAGCTCGCGGCGAGCAACCAGCAGGCAATGGCGGCGGCCGCCGCGACTTTCGAGCAGCACGCGGCGTCCCTGCTGCGCGGCGTCGGACAGTCGCACGCGGACTTGCAGACCGCGCTGGCTTCGAAGGATGAACAGCGGCTCGCGGTTTGGACCGAAGCGCTTGGTGCGATGGCGACGACGTTGAGCAAGGAGTGGGAGCAGTCGGGCGCGCAAACCGCGAGCCGTCAGCAGGAAATCTGCGAGACGCTGGCGCAAACGGCGCGTGATATTTCGGCTCAAACGCAGGCGCACGCCCGCAACACGATTGCCGAAATCGACCGGCTGGTCGAGGCTGCGGCGGAAGCGCCGAAGGCCGCGGCGAATCTGCAGGCCGAATTGGCCTCGCGGGATCAGCAGCGGTTGGCAGCCTGGACCGAGACGCTCGGCACGATGGCAGCGACGTTGAGCAAGGAGTGGGAGCAGTCGGGCGCGCAAACCGCGAGCCGTCAGCAGGAAATCTGCGAGACGCTGGCGCAAACGGCGCGTGATATTTCGGCCCAAACGCAGGCGCACGCCAGCAACACGATTGCCGAAATCGAGCGGCTCGTGCAGGCCGCGGCGGAAGCGCCGAGGGCCGCGGCGAACCTGCAGGCGGAATTGGCCTCGCGGGATCAGCAGCGTCTGGCAGCCTGGACCGAAGCGCTCGGCGCGATGGCCACGACGTTGAGCCAGGAGTGGGAACAAGCGGGCGCACGCACCGCCAGCCGTCAGCAGGAAATCTGCGAGACGCTGGCGCAAACCGCGCGCGACATCTCGGCCCAGACGCAGGCCCACGCCAGCGACACGATCGCCGAGATCGGCCAACTCGTGCAAGCGGCCTCGGAAGCGCCCAAGGCCGCGGCCGAAGTCGTCGCCGAACTGCGCCAGAAACTCTCCGACAGCATGGTCCGCGACACCGCGATGCTGCAGGAGCGCAGCCGCCTGCTGGAAACGCTGGAAACCCTGCTCGACGCCGTCAATCACGCATCCACCGAGCAGCGCACGGCGGTCGATGCGCTCGTTGCCACGTCGGCGGATTTGCTGGAGCGCGTGGGCACGCGCTTCACCGACAAGATCGAACTCGAGACCGGCAAGCTGGGCTCGGTCGCCGCGCAAGTCACGGGCAGCGCCGTCGAAGTGGCGAGTCTCGGCGAAGCGTTCGGCGCCGCCGTACAAGTGTTCGGCGAGTCGAACGACAAGCTGGTGACGCATCTGCAGCGTATCGAAACCGCGCTCGACAAATCCCTCGCGCGCAGCGACGAACAGCTTGCGTACTACGTCGCGCAGGCGCGGGAAGTCATCGACCTGAGCGTGATGTCGCAGAAGCAGATCGTCGAAGACCTGCAGCAGCTCGCCGGCCGGCGCGCGTCAGCGGGAGCTGAAGCGGCATGAGCGAGGACATCGACGGCGGCGTGGAGCAGGTCGCGCCGATCTGGCCGGTTTTCGGCGACCTGATGTCGGTGCTGCTGGGCGCCTTCGTGCTGATCCTCGTGGGCGTGATCGGCGTGCAACTGGAGCTGTCGAGCAAGCTGGAGCAGGAGGTCAAGCAGCGTCAACTGGAAACGCAGCGCCGCAAGACGCTCGAGCAGGCGCTCGCGGGCCCGCTCGCGGCCGGGCGCGTGACGCTGGTGAATGGGCGCATCGGCATCAGCGGCAATGTGCTGTTCGCGTTGAACTCGGATCAGTTGCAGCCGCAAGGCCGGGATCTGCTGAGGAGTCTGGCCGGGCCGCTGTCCGCGTATCTCGGCGCCAATGACGAAATCCTGATGGTGAGCGGCTTTACCGACGACCAACGCCTGCGCGAAGGCAATCGCCGTTTCGCCGACAACTGGGAATTGTCGGCGCAGCGCGCGTTGACGGTGACGCGCGCGCTGATCGACGACGGCGTGCCCGCGTCGTCGCTGTTTGCGGCTGCGTTCGGTTCAGGGCAACCCGTGAGTTCGAATGCCGACGAGCAGGGACGCGCCAAAAACCGTCGCGTGGAAATAGCGCCGGTGCCGCGGCCATCGACTGCAACGGTGAAGCCTCGTGAGTAACGGCGGTGATAACGATCCGGCAAGCGGAGCCCGTGCGACGCTCGACGCGTGGCGCGAGCGCGGCGCCGATCGCCTGGATCCTGTTCGCTTCCATTTCATCGAGGCGCTCGAGCGGCGCGCGGCCAGCCATAGCGGCGAAGCGCGGCGGATTCTGGACGAGAGGCTAGCCGGTCTGCTGGACGCGTATGCCGGGCATATCGAACGCGCGGCATCTCCGGCCCACGACGCCGGTGTCCGCGCTGCGAACGAGCCCGCGCATGCAACGCTGAAGAGCCTTGTCGACTACATCGCGAGTCAGGACCATGTGGCCGCGGCGACCGGTTTGCCACGCGCCGCTTCCTATCCCGAACTGCCCGCGCTCGATTACTTCAGGGAAGTCTGGTCGAAGGTCCGCACGGAGAAGCAGATGCGGCAGTCGCTGGAGCAGGTGCCTGGAAACGCCGGCCCGCTCAACTCGAGCAGCCTCGTGCACCGGGCGCTCTCGCTCATGCGCGAAGTTTCGCCGGGCTACCTCAAACAGTTTCTGTCCTACGTCGACGCCTTGTCGTGGATGGAGCAGCTAAACGGCGGCGCCGCGCCCACCGGTAAAGACGCGCCTCGCGCCGGCAACGCCAGCAAGAGCGTTCGCGGCAAAGCACGCTAGTGCGATTTGCGCCGGAACGTTCCCGGCGCTTCTTCCCTCATGGCTGACGGCGCTCAGTCGAAATCGAATACGTCGAAAATCGAGCGCTTTTTCTTCTGCGTCCGATAGTCCGTTCGACGATCGTCGTAGCCACGGTGGCTATCGTACGAATGATCCCGCTCCCGATGGCTATCGCGGCTCGCACGCGGCGCGGGCGGTGCGTCGGTACCCGCGGCGTCCTGCGCAATCAGCTTGTCGAGTTCCCCTCGATCGAGCCACACACCCCGGCAGTCCGGGCAGTAGTCGACTTCGATCGAGCGGCGCTCGGTCATCAGCAGGTCGGTGGTCTTGCAAACGGGGCATTTCATAGTGTCGCTCCTCAAGAGTAGAAAGACATCGAATGCTGGACCGGGCGTGCCGCCCGATCCGGAAACAAACCATCACACGCTATCGATCACGGCCCGATGCTGAGTGCGCTTCGATTTCGCGCGCCGCACCAACATGTTCATCGCCTCGACGAAGGCGGAGAACGCCATCGCCACGTAGATGTAGGCCTTAGGCACGTGTGAGCCGAAACCTTCCGCAATCAGCGTCATGCCGATCACGAGCAGAAAGCTGAGCGCGAGCGTGACGATGGTCGGATTGCGGTCGATAAAGCGTGACAGCGGGCGCGCTGCGAACAGCATTGCCAGGACCGCGCTGATCACCGCGATGAACATGATCGGCATGTGTTCGGTCATGCCGACCGCCGTGATGATGCTGTCGACCGAGAACACCATATCGAGCACCAGGATCTGGCCAATCGCGGCCGCCACGGTCAACTGGACGGTGCTGCCCGCCTTGCTGCGTTCCTCTTCCGCATGGACCACGTGATGGTGAATCTCACGCGTGGCCTTCCAGACGAGGAACAGTCCACCGCCGAGCAGAATCAGGTCGCGCCACGAAAACGCGTGGCCGAACAGCGTGATGGCAGGCGCGGTCAACTGCGCGATCCACGCAACCGTGCCGAGCAGGCCGAGCCGCATGACGAGCGCGAGCATGATGCCGATGCGCTGCGTGCGCGCACGTTGCGCTTCCGGCAGCTTGTTGCTGAGGATCGAAATGAAAATCAGGTTGTCGATGCCGAGCACGATTTCCATCACGACCAGCGTGAGCAGCGCGGCCCAGGCGGCGGGGTCGGCAACGAGTGTGAGCAGAGGATCCATGGTGTCCGTGGGCGAATGAATGCGGGTGATGTCGGATTAACGCCATGATCGCCTTCTCCTTGATTCGGATAAATCAGTGATACTCTGAGCGACGTATCGTTTTTTTCGAAGTGTCACGTCATGCTCAATTACCGTCATCTGTACTATTTCTGGATCGTTGTGAAAGAGGGCGGCTTTGCGCGCGCGGCCGAGCGGCTCGACATGGCGGTTCAGACCATCAGCGCGCAGGTGCGGGAACTGGAGAAATCGATCGGGCGCCAATTGCTGAAACCGGCGGGGCGCGGCGTCACGATGACGGAAGCCGGCGAGACGGCGTTCAATCGCGCGGAGCAGATTTTTCAGCTCGGCGAGGCGCTCCTCGACGAGATGCGCGAGGCCGGCGGGGAAGGTGTGGCGCGGCTCGCCGTCGGTCTTTCCGACGGCATTTCAAAGCTCGCGGCGCACGCGCTGCTGGCGCCGGTGCTTGGTACGCCGTCGCTCAGGCTCTTATGTCATGAGGGCGAGCACGCCGAGTTGATCTCGGAGCTCGCGCTGCATCGGCTCGATCTGGTGCTCGCTTGCCAGCCGGCGCCGCACAATGCTGATCTGCGTGTGTTGAGCCAGCGCCTTGCCGGTTCGCCGGTCGACTGGTACGGCCCGACGGAAATCGTGCGCAAATCCGCGCGCGCGGGCTTTCCGCAATGCCTCGCGGACGTGCCCGTGCTTCTGCCGACCCGCCACGCCACCTTGCGCGCGCGGCTCGACCGGTGGTTCGACGCACAGGGCATCCGGCCGCGCATCGTCGGCGAATTCGAGGACAGCGCGCTGATGGCGGTGTTCGCCGCGCGCGGTCTCGGCGTGTTTCCGCTCGCGGAACTCGGCGCGGAGGACCTGTCGCTGTTGCGGGGCCTGCGCTGGCTCGGCCGTGCGGATGGCGTGATCGAGGAGATTCACGCCATCCGCTCGCGTCGCGGCCAACATCATGGGCTCGCCTCTCAGGTGGTGGCCGGCGCGCGTTGATAACCGCGCATGACGCGCGACGGCAGCCCGTGACGGTTGGCGGCCGGCGTCAGATTCGGCCCCCACGCGTTCAGCATGGCGGCCAGCAGGGCGATTTCGCCGTCCGCCAGATAGTCGTCCGCGACCGCCACGGCGACACATAGGCGGATGACCTTGCGGCGCAACGCAGGATCGTCGATCTCGTCGATCAAGGTGGTGAGCATGGCCGGATCGAGACGACCCACCGGCGGCGCGAACGACGGATGCGCGACCGAATGGTCCTCGCACAGCGTTTGCACGATCTGCTCGAATTGCGTGGGCGCGAGACCGAGTTCGCCGGCGATATTCAATCGCTGCAGCACGCGCTCTTCCGAACTGCACACGTGACCGTCCGAAGTGAGGGCCAGCGCGACGATGCGTGCTGCGGCTTGCGGGCTGTTACGCGGATAGGTTCGCATGATTTTCCTTGCGTGGACGATGTCCGTAGTGAAGATGAGTTCCAGTCTGCGGTACGTTCAGGATCGGATAAACCTGCTAATTGCGAAGCGAAGGTTCGGAAAAGACGAAGCTCGGCGCGGCGATGCCGGCGGCTAGTTTGTAGCACTGCGTGAGTGCCACGGCACGTCCCGCGTCCGCGCTCGAACGTTTGCAGCGTTTGATTACATCGTGACGGCTTTCTATGTTGAAAGCTGCTCATCACGTCATCCCGCGCGGGTCGCGGGAAAGTCTCTTTCCTCCGACAAATCACGGCCTCGCAGGCTCCACAACCAGATTGCGCGTCTCATGTCCGCTAGTCCGCCCCGCCTCCGGCAGCAGATACGTTTCTGTACCAGCAGCGACGGCGTACGCATCGCGTATGCGAGCTCGGGCACCGGTCCGGTGATCGTCAAGGCTGCAAACTGGCTGAGCCATCTCGAACTCGATCTGAAGAGTCCTGTGTGGAGTCATCTGGTCGAGGAGCTGAGCCGCAAGCACACGCTCGTGCGCTACGACCAGCGCGGCTGCGGCTTGTCTGATCGCGACGTAGCGGAGATTTCGTTCGAAGCCTGGCTGCATGATCTCGAGGCCGTGATCGACGCGAGCGGCGTCGAACGCTTTACATTGCTGGGCATATCGCAGGGCGCGTCGATTTCCGTCGCTTACGCGGTCGCGCATCCGGAGCGCGTGAAGCAACTGATACTCTACGGCGGCTATGCGCGCGGCAAGCTCAAGCGGCAGGGCGGCGACGCGATGCGAGACGAGGCCGAAACACTCGTCAAGCTCGCCGAACTCGGCTGGGGGCAGCAGAATCCGGCGTTCCGTCAATTCTTCACGACGCAGTTCATCCCTGGTGGCACGCCCGAGCAGCACCGTTGGTTCAACGAACTCGAGCGCATGACCACCACGCCGCGCAACGCCGCGCGGATCATGCGGGTCTTCAACGAGATCGATGTCGTCGATCTGCTCGAACAGGTCACGTGCCCGACGCTGGTGCTGCACGCGAGCGGCGATGCCCGCGTGCCCTTCGAAGAAAGCCGCCTGCTCGCGGGGCAGATTCCGGATGCGCGTTTCGTGCCGCTCGAAAGCGAAAATCATCTATTGCTCGACACGGAGCCCGCGTGGCTGCGCTGGCGCGAAGAAATCAGAAACTTCCTTTCCGCCGACGTCGGCATCGACCCCGTGTTCGCCACGCTGACGCCGCGTGAGCGCGACATTGTCGAGCTGATTGCGGGCGGACGCGATAACGCCCAGATTGCCGCGCGGCTCGCGCTCAGCGAAAAGACCGTGCGCAATCACATCACGAGCATCTTTGCGAAGCTCGAAGTGGAGAACCGTTCGCAGGCCATCGTGCTCGCCCGCAAGGCGGGTTTCGATTCGTCCGCCGCGTGACGATATCGGGCCTGCCCGGCGATCCGGGACGTAAGTCCCCCTCGCACCGCACGAATCCACACTATCCCGGCGGTGCGCCGGGACCACCGCCTCATGTGCGCTACGACCCCGATACGGAACATTCGATTCAGACGGTGACCCATGCGAAATCTCGCCGCGCCGCTCGAATCCCTTTTCCATCGAGGAGTAGTGCCATGAATGCTATCCAGGCTGAGTTGCCGTCCCAGCGTTACGCGAAATGTATTGAAGTGTCCCGGCGTATCCGCTGGGATATCGACCGCGACGTGATTCGCGGACGCCGCTTCGATCTCTCGCACAAGTTCCTGCCCGACGGTCTCACGGAAGTCGACCGGCTGCCGTTCCTGAACACGGGCGAACGCCGGTTGATGTCGCAGGTGCAGGGGCGCACTTATGCGAACATGTTCCGACTGGTCGAGCGTTTTGTCGGCGCGAAGATGCTCGAAGTGGGCCGCGATCACGCGCTAGGTGACCAGATCGCGCTCGAAGCCGTGATGCGTTTCACCGAAGAAGAACTGAAGCATCAGGAACTGTTCCGCCGCATCGAGATAGTGGCCGGTGAAGACATGCCGGCGGGTTACCGTTTTCTGCCGCCGACCGACGACGTCGCGAACTTCGTTCTCGGCAAATCGACGTGGGCCATTCTCGCGCTGACCTGCTGCATCGAGATCGTGACGCAAGTGCATTACCGTCAGAGCATGGAGGTCGACGACAGTCTGTCGCCGCTGTTTAAAGACGTTTTCCTGTTTCACTGGAAGGAAGAGTCGCAGCACGCGATCATCGACGAACTCGAATGGGTGCGCGACGACACGAAACTCGATGCCACGGCGCGTGATGCTGCGATTGGCGACCTGATCGAATTGATCGGCGCGCTGGACGGTTTGCTGCAATTGCAGACCGAAGCCGACGCGGAGTACTTTCTCGCCAATGCCGGGCGCACGTTCACGGATCACGAACAGGCGCGCGTGAAAGCCGGGATGCTGGATGCGTATCGCTGGCAATACATCGTATCGGGAGTTGAAGAGCCGCGTTTTTCCAAGCTTTTGACGAGCCTGATCGACGAACGTCAGGGCGAGCGGCTGGGCGCGTCGCTCGCGCCGATCGTGCGGCGTACATTGAACAGTGTGATGCTGAATCAGATGTGATGACGATTGACGCAGTAAGGCTGCAACAGTTTGACGATAGCATTGAGCCCGTGACGATCAAGGCTTACTGCGAGTCACCGTTATAAAAACAATCGAGAATTCAATGCACCCCACTTTGAACCGGATCTTGCTGTATGTAAAAGACGTCGCAAAGACCTGCGCGTTCTATGAACGACACTTCGGATTCGCCTGCCAAGTCGACCCAGATGACCGCGTCGTCGAACTGGTGTCGCCGCACGGCGGCGCCATCATCATGGTTCATCAGGCGGGGAAGGCGGTGAAGTCCGGACAAGTGACCGTTAAACTCGTTTTCGATATTCGGGACGTCGAGGCGTTCAAGGAGCAGTGCGCGAAGGACGGCCTGCAATTCGGCGCAACGCATCGGGCGGACGGCTACACATTTGCCAATGCCAAGGACCCCGACGGCAATTCCATCTCGATCTCCAGCCGCGGTTTCGCTTCCGGCCGCTAGACGAACGCCCGCGTGCGGTGAGCTCGATGCGGGAAAAAAAGGAGCGTCGATCCGAAGAAGACCGACGCTCAAAAGGAGAACCCGCTGTCCACAGGTTCACACACACCGGAGCGCCATCAATGCATGGGCATGTTTTGCATTGCCGGCTGGTTTTCGTTGAGCGCGCTCTGCTGGGCTGCGTGCATGGCGGCTACTTTTCTTTCCGCTTCCTGAATATCGGCGGGATAGTCGCTTTCGTCGCCGCGAGACGGGTCGTAGCCGGCGGCTTCCAACTCCTCGAGTTCATGGCGAACTTCTGCGCGCGTGACTTGATGCGTGCCGGGTGACGCCGAGGTTTGCGCATAGGCACCGCTCGCCGTCGCCAGAAGGGCGGCACTTGCGACGAGTGCGCCGGCTACAGCGCGGACCGTGAGACGGTTCAGAGAGGTCAGTTTCATGTCAGTACTCCTCGATGTGCGAGCGCAATGTTCGAACTCGACGCGAGTCGGCATCAGCACGCTCTGAACCGGTAAACCAGCGGAGTGGATTTCTTATTCCCGGCAGCGCGTGGAAAGAAGCGCGGGAATAACCAGCTCGGATTTGGCGTCTTGCAGTGCGTGAAGACACGAATTGGGGGTGATCAAATGGACATCATCGACATGGCCCGTCAGTCAGGAATGGCGGTTATTCTCGACGCCCGGATCGGTCGGGAGGAATACCACAGCGTGTGCGGGTCGCTGTCAGCGCTGCAGAAATTTGCCGACGCTATTCGCCAGACGCCGGTGAATCAAAAAACGGGTGGCAATCGGCACGAACGGCCTCTCGCGTGGGGGTCGAAATGAATCGAACGCGTATTGCGACCTGGAAGCCACTATTTCCGGGCGACATGCTGCGAGCCGCGGGGCGCGCGCCGCTAGCGCCTTTTCGGCGGCCACTGAGTTTGTCTGCTCGCGTTGTGAGGGAATCGACCGTCCATACTTTTCTGCGCCGCTGTCAACTCGTGTCCGGCGTGGTTCTGCTGGTCTATCTCTCCCTCCACCTGGTCAATCACGCACTCGGGATCTGGTCGTTGGATCTTGCGGGGCGCGGTCTTGTGCTGGCGCTGCGGGTGTGGCGCAGTGCGCCGGGAACGGTGCTTCTTTATGGCGCGTCGTTATTGCATTTTTCACTGGCGCTGCGAACGATCTATGGGCGCCGTCACTGGAAGCTGCCGCTCACTGAATGGGTTCGGCTTTGGGCGGGACTGAGTCTGCCTCTGTTGCTGATCCGCCATGTGGTGTCCACCCGGCTTGCTTCGTCGCTGTACGGTTTCGAACCGAACTACGAGCGCATCGTGATATCACTCATTACCAGCGGCACGCAAGGTTTGCAGCTTGCACTGCTTGCGCCGGGCTGGGTGCATGGTTGTCTGGGACTGTGGCTGCGTATGCGTCATCGTGCGGCGGCGCGGCGCGCGAAACCCTTTCTGATTGCGGTGCTCGTTCTGTTGCCTATGCTGTCCGCCGCGGGTTTTGTTCGAATGAAGCAGGCGGTCCTGGCACTTTGCGTCGGGCCACTGCAGGCTGACCCGAAGCTGGTCACGCATCAACCCGCGCTCGATGCATGGCGCCACAACATCCTGATGCTGTATCTGTCGTTGTTGATCGGCGCATTCGTGGCGGGTCAGTTACGCAACTGGCTGGAACGTCGGCGGCTAAGGAAGGCGACGATCAGCGTCTGATTCTCGAAGTTCATGAAAGGCCGTCCCGGCTACGACGACGCCGACTGTTGGTTCGGGTGAGCGCGCGGCGGTGAAAAAGCGCGTCATTCACGACCCCGGATACGCCGACGAGCTTCAGTGTGCAGCACAAAGAGAAGTGCAGACACTGAAGCTCGTCGGTTGGTGAGCGGGGAGATACCGCTCACCTAACAGCGCACCTCGCTGCGGCGAGGAGCGTATGCATCAGAAGCGATGGCGAATGCCGACGCGGAATGCCAGCTGGTTGTCCGCGCCCGGACCCGACGGTCCGAAGAAGCTCGTGCTCGAACCGATCTGCGCCTGCACATCGCCCGTTGCCGTGTTGTGGCCCGAAGCGATCTGGTAGATACCCAGTGCGTAGACGTCCGTACGCTTGCTCAGCGCGTAGTCGACACTCAGGTCACCCTGATTCCAGTGACCCGTGTTCGCGTTGCTCAAATGCATGTAGGTATAGCCCGCGCCGACCGTCAAGGCCGCGGTGAACGCGTATTTCGCGCCTGCATCGTAAGCCGTGAACGTGGTCGCCGCACCCGTCAGCGTTTCGAAACGCGTATTGGTGTAGAGCGCCCACAGTGTGGCCGCGCCGATCGTATAACGGCCGCCGACGCCGTACGTGCGCAGGTCGCGCACGTTGCCCGTCGTCACGTTGGCAAGGGTGGTCGAAAAGGTCGGGACGGCCTGGCTCGGGAAACGGATGTCCGTGTACGCAGCGCCGACGCTGATCGGGCCGTTCGCGTAGTTCGCTCCGAAGCTATACGCGCGCGACGAACCCGCGACCGGTGCCGCGGCCGTGCCGGTTGCCGGTGCGCCGGCAAAAGCGCCTGCCTGGTTCGAGAAGCCATACAACGCGCCGAACGTGAAGCCCGAGAAGTTCGCGCTGCTGAACTTGACCGCGTTGTTGATACGGCTGGACGTCAACTGGTCGACGTCGTTGATGTGATAAGCGTAGTTGCCTGCAACGGTCTGGCTGCCGGTCGAATACGTGCCGCCCAGGTAGTCCGTCGAGAACGAGTACTGGCGGCCAAACGTCAGCGCGCCGACGTTGTTCTGCGACAGACCGACATAAGCCTGACGGCCGAACAGTGCGCCACCTTGGCCCAGCGTACCGTTGCCGCTGTTAAAGCCGCCTTCCAATACGAACAGCGCCTTCAGGCCACCGCCCAGATCTTCCGTGCCGCGCAGGCCCCAGCGGGTGCCCGATGCAACGCCGTCGTCGTATTTGACGAGGTGGTCGTGGCCCGTGCCGGCGCGGGCGTTGTTCACGTAGCTGATACCGGCATCGATCAGGCCGTACAGCGTGACGCTGCTTTGTGCATGCGCGTTGAGCGTGATGCTCCCGAGGACGGCGGTTGCGAGCAGGGTCTTTTTCATCCTTTCCTTCTTCTTATAGGGTGGCTGCGCGGCGCACGTTGCTGCGCGCGGCGCGAACCGGGTTGGCAAACGACACCAGACATGGATCGAGCGCCCACGGCAAAGCCGCACGAGGCCGCGCAGGGAAGGATCGATGTCTGAAGAATGCGATTGAACGGGGGCGAGACGACGACCACGTTGTGCGTGATCGTCGCCGCCTGGTGACGGACGCGTCGGAGCATCGGCGAATCGGTCCGGCGCGCGAGTGTCTTTGAGAAAAGCGAGCCGTCTTGTCCCGTTATGTCTTGCGGAATATATCGGCCTGTTAACTTCTCGTAAACGAATTCGTGGGTAGTTGTCGTCTTTATGACACACAGTAAGGTGACGTGTGCCGTGGACACTGGACTTTCTGCTCGCTATATTCAGGTGGATATAACCGGAGAGAGTTGATGGAAGCAGCGGCGAAGCAGGCGGTCGGAAGCAAATACGTGCTCGAGTCGATGAAATATGCGCAGGGCAAGACGTGGGAAGTCGTCAACGAACTCGCGCAGCGGGTACGGCCCGGCATGCGCGAATCGGAGGCAAAGACCGAATGCAATCACGCGCTCAGTGAAATGGGCATGGACCGTATCTGGCATCCAGTGCTGGTGCGCTTCGGCGAAAACACGTTGAAGGTTTTCAAGGAGCAGTCGGAAGGCGACCCGCGGCTCAAGGACGACGATATTTTCTTCGTCGACCTCGGCGTCGTTTTTCAGGGTCACGAAGGCGATGCGGGCGCCACGTTCGTAGTCGGCAACGACGCTGAGATGAAGGCTTGCGCCGATGCCGCGAAAACCGTATTCGACGAGGTGGAACATCATTGGCGCACGACCGGTGCTGGCGGAAAAGCGCTATACGACTTCGCGGAGCAGCGCGCGGCGGCACTCGGCTGGCGTCTGAATCTGGATATCAAAGGTCACCGCGTGAGCGACTTTCCGCACGCGATCTACAAGGCGGGCAACCTGGGCGATTTCGCCGATTGCCCGGACGCCGGCCTGTGGATTCTGGAAATCCAGATCGCCCATCCGACCCGGCCATTCGGCGCGTTCCATGAAGACTTGCTGGTCTGAGCCTGAACCCGCAGCGGAGTAAGGCGCTCCTTTTCACATCAGGACGCCGGCGGCACTCGACCGGGTGGTGGCCGTCGGCAACTCGAAGCAGAAGGTCGTGCCCGTTCCCGCCGTGTCGAGCAGACGTATCTGGCTATGGTGCAATTGCAGCATGCGCTGGACGATCAGCAATCCCAGTCCACCGCCCCGATGCGCGCCACCGGAGCTGAATGGACGTTCGAACAGACCTTCGCGCTGCTCGGGCGGAATGCCGGGACCCGTGTCGCGGATCGTGACCGACACCTTGCCCTCCTTATGCGCGAGATCGACTTCGATCGATCCTTCAGCGGGTGTATGGCGAATCGCGTTGTCGAGCAGATTCGTCAGCACGCGCTCGATCATGCCCAGATCCGCGCTGACGTTCGGCAAGCGAGGCGGAATACTCGCGCGCAACTGAATGTGCCGTGCCTCGGCCGGCAATTCGAATTTCTGAAAGACGTCCTGTACCAGATCGACTAGTGAGAACTGTTCGAGTGCGGGTTGCACGTTACCGTGTTCGAGCCTCGCCAGTTCGAACAAAGCCTGCGCGAGCCGGCCCACCTTGACGCTTTGCGCGAGCGCGATCGCCAGATAGCGTTTGCGTTCCGTTTCGCCGAGCGTGTCGGACTTCAACGACAGTGTCTCGAGGTAACCGTGCAGCGACGTCAACGGCGTGCGCAGGTCGTGCGAAATATTGGCGATCAGCTCGCGGCGCTGTTGGTCCTGCCGCGTCAGCGCGCGCCATTGTTCGCCGATGCGGTGCGCCATCTGCGCGAACGTCGCTTCGAGCCCGGCAATTTCGGCGCGCCGGCCGGCCGGCGACGAACGCGGCACGCTCGGCTGGG
>NZ_JAQQEG010000029.1:0-115581 GCF_046027395.1 Paraburkholderia dipogonis
CGTACAAAAGGAAAAAAAGCCCCCGCGGCGGGGGGGGGCCGGCCCCCCCCGCTTTCCGTGCCGGCCCTGTCGTTCCGACTATCTACAGCGATGAGGGGCACGGATGGACTGGCTATTGGCTTGCAAGGCGCTGATTCTGGGCGTCGTCGAGGGTTTGACGGAATTTTTGCCCGTGTCGAGCACCGGGCATTTGATCGTCGCGGGAAGTCTGTTGAACTTTACCGATGAGCACGCGAAAACCTTCGATGTCGTGATCCAGCTCGGCGCGATTCTCGCCGTGTGCTGGGAATTTCGCCGCCGCATCGGCAGTGTGGTGTCAGGCTTGCCGAGCCGGCCCGATGCGCGCCGTTTTACGCTGAATGTGATCATCGCCACGATTCCGGCGATCGTGCTCGGCCTGCTGTTCGAAAAATCCATCAAGGCGGCGCTGTTCTCGCCGGTGCCGGTCGCGTTCGCGCTGGTGGCGGGCGGCGTCGTGATCCTGTGGGCGGAAGCGCGTCAGCGCGCGCGCGGCGAGCCAGCGGCGCGTGTGCAGAGCGTGGACGACCTGAGTGCGCTTGACGCATTGAAGGTCGGCCTCGCGCAATGTTTCGCGCTGATTCCGGGCATGTCGCGCTCGGGCTCGACGATCATCGGCGGGATGCTGTTCGGTCTCGACCGGCGCGTCGCCACGGAGTTTTCCTTCTTCCTCGCGATTCCGATCATTTTCGGCGCGACCGCTTACGAGCTGTACAAAGACTGGCATGTACTGTCCGTCGACGCGTTCGGCACCTTCGCGGTCGGTTTCGTGGCGGCCTTCGTCAGTGCTTTTGCCTGCGTGCGCTGGCTGTTGCGCTACATCGCCGCGCACGATTTCACCGCGTTTGCGTGGTATCGCATCGGCTTTGGGCTGCTGATCCTGCTGGTTGGTTATAGCGGGGCGTTGAGTTGGACGGAGTGAGCGTTTCGGTTTCGCGCAATCCATGAGAAAAGGTCCGCAGATGCGGACCTTTTTCTTATTGGCGGATAAATCTCTGTGCGCGGTTTTATACAGCGCCGCGTTTGCGGAAGACCAGATCCCACACGCCGTGTCCGAGCCGCAACCCACGGCGCTCGAACTTCGTCACCGGACGGTACTCCGGACGCGGCGCATAGCCGTCGGCGGTATTTTCCAGCGACGGATCGGCGCCCAGCACTTCGAGCATCTGTTCGGCGTAGTTCTGCCAGTCCGTCGCGCAATGCAGGTACGCCCCCGGCTTCAGGCGCGATACCAGCAGCGCGACAAACTTTGGCTGGATCAGCCGGCGCTTGTGGTGGCGCGCCTTGTGCCACGGGTCCGGAAAGAAGATGTGCACGCCGTCGAGGCTGTCCGGCGCAATCATCTGTTCGAGCACTTCGACCGCGTCATGCTGAATGATGCGGATGTTCGCCACGTTCTGTTCGCCCATCAGTTTTAGCAGTGCGCCGACGCCCGGCTCATGCACCTCGACGCCGAGGAAATCGTCGCCGGGACGGTGCGAGGCGATTTCCGCAGTGGTCGCTCCCATGCCGAAGCCGATTTCCAGCACGCGTGGCGCCTCGCGCCCGAATACGCTGTTCCAGTCGGGCTGCTGCGGAGCGAAAGGCACCACGAAGCGCGGACCGAGTTCGTCCATGGCACGGCGCTGGCCCGTCGAGACGCGGCCGGCGCGCGTGACGAAGCTGCGGATGCGGCGCCGATGCGGGGTTTCTTCTTGCGGCGCGTCGTCGCCGGCGGGTGGGTGTTCGGCTTCGCTGGAGGGCGTCGGGAGTTCGTCCGGCAGGCCGGCGTCGTTTGGATCGTGGATCATCTTCGATGCTGCTACAAGGGTGAGGGCTTTCGCGGCAAGCCTCGCGTGCTGCACGGGCCTGTCGGTGCTCGCCCGGCATGGGCGCAAGCACTGACTGGCACGGCTGGTGAGCGCATGGCTTACGGGTCGCTGCGCCGGGCTGCCGCTATGACAAAAAAGCCGCCTTCATGGAGGCGGCTCGTGCTGGATTCTGCTGAAGGCGTCAGCAGGAAAGTGGAGCGGGCGTTGCAAGTGCGCGTAAGGTAGCACACCCGAAAAGGGCGCGTCCAGATGGACTAGGGACGGCGGGAGTATGGATGCGGCCGGATATATTACATTTAAATAACGCAGGTGCCCGCACAATTGATTTAATCGTTTTGTAAGGTATTTTCCTGAGGCGATTATCTGGGCGAGTAACGATCATCAGTGATTATGCGCATCGTTGCCGGAGGCCTTACTGTCGTTTCAACTACCGGTGGCGCGCACTTCGTTATGAGATGCCATTTGCGGCGGCGTCGCTACTCGACATTTTTCTCTACCAGTTTGCGCAAGCGAATCGATTGCCGGATTTGACGATCAGGAAAAGCTTTTTACGGGTAGGGACGAGAAGAGCAGTAGAGTCAGATCCTTTCGCGAATCTGCCCGGTTGCTCACGAGCTGACTAGAAAGTCCTGGAGCGGGCGATGGGAATCGAACCCACGGCTCTAGCTTGGGAAGCTAGGGTATTACCATTATACGACGCCCGCAGAGCACGCTATTCTACGCGGGTTTCACTCGATTTGGCAAACGTGGACGTTTGCGGCCCATCTGGGCGTGTGGTCGCTGCGGGAAGCGTGTGCGGTGTTTCGCGCCACGACGCGCCGACTCTCTGCACCAAGCCAGTCGTATTCAGCGACTCGTTGCGTGCTCTAGCCCGTTCGGTCGGCTCTCTCCCTCGCGAGTTCGACTGAAGTGGCGTCGTCGTTGTCAGGCGCCGCAGCTGAGTAGACCGAGGCATGCACCGCCCGGTGCCGCGCACGGCAAGGAACTAGCCGATTAAGGCTTCGACTGCCAACCAGGTCGCGGAAATTGAATGCAGCTAGACGCCCATATAAATACAAGGCCAATCAAATAGATACGCTCTGCCTGCTTCGATTTTTAATTCGTTATGCATGATATTTCATCGGAATCGACTGAGCAGGCTCTCGAAAAGTTCGAATAAATATTAAAGCTTGTCGGAATGCCGCCATTTACTTCTTTAGCGTCCTTTCCAAATGCCTGTACGTCCGCACGATTTTCTTTATGATCAAGACAGCGGCCAACACGACGGTCGCCTACGGTCAGCTAACCAAGCAATAAGCGGAAGCAACAAGCGACGCATGGAACAAAGCCGCCGCCTTTTTGATGGGCGGCGGCTTCTGAATGCTCGCTATATGTGCCTTCAGATCACGAAGTAAGTCAGTTGGACGGCCGCGCGGGTGACCACCATCAGCAGCACCTGCACGATCACGAACAGCAGGATCGGCGAGAGGTCGATGCCGCCGAGCTGCGGCACCACGCGGCGCAGCGGATTCAGAAACGGCGCCGTCAGCTGGTACAGGATCGGCATGGCAGGCGAGCGTGGATTGAGCCACGACAGCAGCGCCATCAGGATCGTCAACCAGATGATCAGATTCAGCGCCCACTTGATCAGCGTCAGCACCGCGACGATCAACAGCGTCGGCAACAGCGTGAGCGGATCGGCGCCGGTCAGCACCACCATCAGTACCACATACACGATGGCCGCGAGCAGGGCCGCGACAAGGCTCGCCCAGTCGATCTTGCGCGTGCTAGGCAGGATATGCCGCAGCGGCAGCACGATCCAGTTGGTGACTTGCAGCACCGCGTTCGTGACGGGGTTGTAGGGCGGCATGCGCACGACCTGCAGCCATGCGCGCAGCAACAGGGCCGCGCCGAACAGCGTGAAGACGGTATTGAGCAGAAAACGGGCGATATCGCCAAACATCTCGTGTCCTTATCCTTCGGATGACGGCCGCCGACCGGCCGCAGGGTGCCGGCGCTTTCCGAACGGCGCGCCGGCGGTTTCATTTGAATTTCCCGCGCCTTTGCCGCACTGGGGCGCGTTACGCGTCGTTTGAAGCGGCCGCGCGGTGTTGCGATGTCACGGTTTGCGGGTCGCGCTCAACGGCTCACTGTATTAAAGGCCGTGATCCGTCCCGCTTCCGCGGGGCATCACACGGTAATCTTGATCTCGCTGATCAGAATCTTGCCGTTGCCACCGTCCGTGTAGTTGGGGATGTCGGCCATCAATTGCTCGGAGGCCGGCTTGAAGACTTTGTAGAAATCGTCCGCGCTGTCGAACAGGAAGTGGCCTGCGGCGACATACGGCGGCGGCGTTCCAGGCGGGCCGGCATTGATGCCGACGTCGACCGACCAGCCCTTCAGCGACGGCCCGAACAACTTCGCCGCGAGCGGCATATGCGTGACGCAGTAATAGTCCACGTCGAAGTGGCCGTTTTCCCGATACGGATAGAGGATGCTGACCTTGATCATTGTGCGTTCTCGTCTGTTGGTCCCGATGCGCGGCGCTGGCGGATTGCGCGCGGCGCCGGACGTCACATTATCACGCCTTACTTGACGCTTGCACCTGCCGCGGCCTGATTCAGCGACCGGTTGAGCGATTCTTCCACGACCTCGGAGATGGCGTCGATCGCGGCGGGCGGCGTGGCGCGGCGTTCGGCCAGCCCGACCGCGCGCCGCGACATCAGCCCGTACAGCGCGGCGTGGTCGCCGCCGAGGCCTTCCAGCAACGCCAGCTGCTTCTGCACGACGCCCGTGTCGCCGCGCGATACGGGGCCCGCGAGCGCGTTGGGCAAACCCTTGTCGCGAGCGGTTTCGATGGTGCCGGAAAGCATCGGCAGCAGCGCGCGCAACGCGTCGTCTTCGGCAAAACCCAGCGTGCGCCACAGCGCGACGCATTCGGCGAGGCTGCACAGCGCGAAGCTGGCGGCGTAGTGCGCGGCGGCGTGATAGAGCATGCGACCGCCCGCCGGGATCGACAGCGGATGGCAGCGCAGCGCGACGGCGAGCGCCGTCAACGTGTCTTTCAGTGCGCCGTCGGCCTCGATCGTCACCGAGCAACCGGCGATGCGCTCGAGATCGGCGAGCTCGCCGCTAAAGAGGTACAGTGGATGAAAGCCGCCGATCGAGGCGCCCTGGTCGCGTGCCGGAGCGAGCAATTCGACCGGCGAGGCGCCGCTGCAGTGCACGAGCGCCTTGCCGTGCGCGCCATCCGGGCCGAACCGGAGTGTGTGCGCTGACGTACCGATGCTGTCATCGGGAACAGCTAAAAAGACGATATCGGCGGCATCGACCACCTGTTGTGGGTTCTCGAATGCCGCGCAATGCTCGATTTGACTGGCAAGCCGGCCGGCGGAGGCCGCCGAGCGGCTAGCCACCGCCGTGACCGGATAGCCGGCGCGTGAAAAGCTCAGCGCGAGACAACGCGCGAGCCGGCCCGCACCGATAAAGCCGAGGCGCGGCAGAGAGGACTGGGACATGGTTGCCTGCTCCACACGGAACATTGGGAAAGCAGAAGTATCGCGCATCCGCCACGCCCGCGGCGCGGCTTGGCGTCGGCTTTCCCTTGATCAGTGCGCGCGCGATATGGCGCGCCCGGCCGGTCATCCGGCGGCGCGCGCCCCGCGGGTTTGAAAACTGCTCACAATTCTTCAGAGCCGGTTTGGCAGTTGCTGTTCTGGGTATTTCGTCTCGCAGTCAGATTCGGGAGGTTCACGATGAATATTTTTTCTTACCGAAAGCACTTGCGGTTCCTGACGCATGCGCAGCGCCGTCGCTGGTGGGACCAGAAAAAGCGCCTGACGCCGCGCGTGCGCATCAGCGGCGCCTATGTCCCGCCGAGCGTGTGTCGCGAGTTCGCGTATGTGAAGGTCGGCTGACATAGCGGCCTTCGCAGGTAAGAAATGCCCGGTCTGTCGGCCGGGCATTTTTCATTTTGGGGCTCAATTGATGCCGTCAGGATTGAAGCTAATTTGTAATCAAAGATTACCGCGAAGCGAATGCTTCAAGCCGTAAAGCGGGCATTGCGACTGATTGCTGTGTGTTCGCACACGCGCAATCCCTGAGTTTTCAGCGCATTACGAAGCCGATTGGCCATTTACGGCGTCCGGAGGAATTGACGGCTTTTGCCGCCAATTGCAATTTGCAACAAATGCGAACAGATAGGCGCGGTCTTTTTCGATACATTGAATTCATAGCATGCAGGGCATGCGAAGTCGGCGACCTTGGTGGGCCGCGCTAGGAGAATAAAAGTGAAAAAGATCGTTCCGTTTGTCGTTGCCGCTGCACTCGGCTTGGGACTTGCCGGTGCCGCTCAGGCGCACGTTTCCGTCGGTATCGGTATCGGGGTTCCGATTGCGCCGGCTTACCCGGTTTATGCCGCGCCGCCGCCGGTTTACTACGCACCGCAGCCGGTTTATGCGCCGCCGGTCGTCTATGCGCCGCCGCCTGTCGTGGTGGGCGGGTATTACGGTGGCTATGGGCGTCCTTACTATCACCACGGCTATTACCGCGGTTATTACGGTCACGGCTACTATCGTCGCTAATCGCGGTACGTAGATTTGATTGACGGCGTAACGCCGGCTTGATCGCCGGGTTACGCCGTTTGTATTTTTCTGGCGGTTTTTAACCAGCCAATCCGAGCTTATCGCCGGAATGACGGTTGAATTGGCGCCCGGGTTAGGTAGGAGAGTCGCCATAGACGCTCACTTCGCGGTTGACGTTCCAAACCTCGGTCGAAGCTGGGAGAATGGCTATTTCGCCACCGCTCTGGAGAGTTTCGCCGATGCAAGCGCTTCCCGCTCCCACTTTCGACGACGTACTCGACGCCGCTGCGCGTCTCGACGGCGTCGCCCACCGCACCCCCGTTCTAACCTCGAACACGTTCAACGAGCGCACGGGGGCGTCGGTGTTCTTCAAGTGCGAAAATTTTCAGCGCATGGGCGCTTTCAAGTTCCGCGGCGCGTATAACGCGATCTCGCATTTCGACGCGGAGCAGCGCAAAGCAGGCGTGCTGACGTATTCCTCGGGTAACCATGCCCAGGCGATCGCCTTGTCGGCCCGCCTGGCCGGCATCCACGCGACGATCGTCATGCCGCAGGACGCGCCCGCGGCCAAAGTCGCCGCAACCAAGGGCTACGGCGGTGAAGTGATCACCTACGACCGCTACACGGAGAACCGCGAAGAGATCGGCCGGCGGCTCGCCGAAGAGCGCGGCATGACGCTGATTCCGCCGTATGACCATCCGCATGTGATCGCCGGGCAGGGCACGGCGGTAAAAGAGTTGATCGAGGAAACCGGCCCGCTCGACATGCTGTTCGTGTGCCTCGGTGGCGGTGGACTGATTAGCGGCAGCGCGTTGTCCGCGGCGGCTTTGAGCCCGGCGTGCACGGTGATCGGCATCGAGCCGGAGGCGGGCAACGACGGCCAGCAGTCGCTGGCGCGCGGCGAGATCGTGCATATCGACACACCGCGCACGATCGCCGATGGCGCCGCCTCCACGCATCTGGGCGACTACACGTTCGCGATCATCCGGAAGCTGGTCGCGCAGATCGAAACAGTCAGCGACGCGCAGTTGATCGAGACGATGCGCTTTTTCGCGCAGCGCATGAAAATCGTGGTCGAGCCGACGGGCTGCCTCGCCGCGGCTGCGGTGCTCAACGGCATCGTGCCGGTGAAGGGCAAGCGTGTCGGCGTGGTGGTGAGCGGCGGCAACGTCGATCTGGAAAAACTCGCGCAATATCTCGCCTGATCCATCGCGTGGGCAGGCGCTGCTGCGCTTGCCTGATGCTCAATCGAAAACGGCTCGCCAACGCGAGCCGTTTTCACGTCAGCTTGCCACGTGCGCGGTTTGCACGATCAGATCGCGATACCCGTTGACGATCACGCTATACGAGAAGTACGCAAACAGCAGCGCGGAAAGCACGTGACAGGCGCGCAGCAAACCGGTGCCGGCGCGTTTGCGCCCGTGACTGCCGAGTCCGCAGATGAAGATCGTCCAGCACAGACCGCCGAGAAAAAATCCGCCGAGAAATACCGGCGCGGTTGTCACGCTCGTGGCGCCCGCTTTTGCGATCAGCGCGCCGCCGACCGCGGCGAACCACAGAATCGCGGAAGGCGACGACACCGCCAGCAAGACGCCGCGCAAGAAACCGCGCCACGCGGACAGATGCGGCGCATTCGCGTCCGCCTCGCCGGCCACGGCCGGTGCCGTTGCCGGGACCATTGCTTCACGCGCCATCTTCCAGGTCAGGAAGAGCAGGATTGCCGCGCCGCCGATCCACACCACCCAGCGCACCGACTCGAACTGCAGCAAGGCGGCCATGCCCGCGAGCGCGAGCGCCGCGTAAATCAGATCGCCGATGCACGAACCGAGGCCGAGCCAGAAGCCCGGTTTGAAGCCATGCGAGAGCGTCAGCGAAATCATTGCGACGTTCACGAGTCCGATATCCAGACACAGCGACAGCGACAGAAAAAATCCATCCGACATCATTGAGAAAGCATGCATCCGCGCAACGGCTCCGATAGCTTTGTTATTCAGTCTTGTTGTACGGCTTGCCTCAGAGGCCCAACTCGTTCCACAAGGTGTCGATGCGCTGTTTGACCGCGTCGTCCATCACGATGGGGCGGCCCCATTCGCGATCGGTTTCGCCGGGCCACTTGTTGGTCGCGTCGAGGCCCATCTTCGATCCGAGGCCGGCCACGGGCGAGGCGAAATCCAGATAGTCGATCGGCGTGCGATCCACCAGCACCGTGTCGCGCGCCGGATCGATGCGCGTGGTGATCGCCCAGATCACTTCCTTCCAGTCACGGATATTCACGTCCTCATCGACCACGACGATGAACTTCGTATACATGAACTGCCGCAGGAAGCTCCACACGCCGAACATCACGCGTTTGGCGTGGCCGGGGTAGCTCTTCTTCATCTGCACGATGGCCATCCGGTAGCTGCAGCCTTCGGGCGGCAGATAGAAGTCGGTGATCTCGCTGAACTGCTTTTGCAACAAAGGCACGAATACTTCGTTGAGCGCGACGCCGAGCACGGCGGGCTCGTCGGGCGGTTTGCCGGTGTAGGTGGAGTGATAGATCGCGTCGCGCCGCATGGTGATGCGCTCGACCGTGAAGACGGGGAACCACTCCTGCTCGTTGTAGTAGCCGGTGTGGTCGCCGTACGGGCCTTCCAGCGCATGTTCATAGGCCGCCGACGCGCCCTTGGCCGGACGCGGCGGAGCGCCCGCGGGAGCGGGCGAGGGCGCGCCCTCCTGCGGGTAGATGAAGCCTTCGAGGACGATCTCGGCGCGCGCGGGCACCTGCAAGCCGTCGACGCCCGGCGTGATGCACTTCGCCAGTTCGGTGCGGCCGCCGCGCAGCAGGCCGGCGAACTGGTATTCGGACAGCGTGTCGGGCACCGGCGTGACCGCGCCGAGGATCGTGGCTGGGTCGGCGCCCAGCACGACGGCCACCGGATACGGCTTGCCCGGATTCTGCAGCGCGAACTCGCGAAAATCGAGCGCGCCGCCGCGATGCGCGAGCCATCGCATGATCAGTTTGTTACGTCCGATCAATTGCTGGCGATATATGCCTAAGTTTTGTCGGCTTTTGTTCGGGCCTTTTGTGACGGTCAGGCCCCATGTGATCAGCGGACCGGCATCGCCGGGCCAGCAGGTCTGAATCGGCAGCCTGGCGAGGTCGACGTCGTTGCCTTCCCAGACGATTTCCTGGCAGGGCGGCGCGCTCACCGTCTTGGGCGCCATATCCCACACCGCCTTGGCGAGCGAGAGCAGTTTGCCGGCGTCCTTGAGCCCCTTTGGCGGCTCCGGTTCCTTCAACGCGGAGAGCAGCCGGCCCACGTCGCGCAGCGATTCGAGCGCGGCGCCGTCGCCTTCGCCGGCTTGCGCGTCGATACCCATGCCGAGCGCGACCCGCCGAGGCGTGCCGAACAGGTTGCCGAGCACCGGGAACGCATGCTGTGCCTTGCTCTCGAACAGCAAAGCTGGACCGCTGGCGCGCAACACCCGGTCGCACAACTCGGTCATTTCCAGGACAGGCGAGACGTTTTGTGAGATGCGGCGCAGTTCACCGATCGTCTCGAGACGGCCGACGAAATCGCGCAGGTCTTTGTATTTCATCTGGTGCTGTTCAGTGCCGCGCAAGCGGCGAAAAGGGGGAGGCGCAGCAGGGTTTAACGGCGCCAGAACGATTGTCGATTTTACCTGTGTTGGCAAGCGCACGTAGATCAGCCAAACGGCCTAAGTGAGACGGACGAATCGAGATAGCTCAAAAGGCGCGTGCCGCGCGGTTTTGGACGGACTGAACACTGTTCATTATTACAATTAGTTATACATTTGCCTATCTATAGTGTTGACGATCTATAAAACCCTGCATAGAATCCGTCCACATTGGTTGCAGGGCGTGAACCTTTTTACCACTGCCCCCGGTCCCATCAGACGCAACGCGTCACCGCTTACCGACCCCTGCACGGTATCTAACGGCCTTATTGATGTCCTCGCCAGCGCCAACTGTCGCTGGTTTTTCGCGTGGGAGCCACCGCCCGCATGCTTTTTTGACATGCTGCGGTCCTCTTTCAGGATGGCTCCCCACAAACGGTATTTGCCGTTTTCCCGACGTCGCTGCTGCCCTAACCAGACAGAGCACGCGATGTCTTGATCTGCGAACGTGCGTCACCGCCTCTTCATCCGGCGGGGTCCGCGGATCATGCAACATGGGAGATCTGAATGAACGCCTGGTTATCGTGGCGTCCCGATGAGCGTATCGCGCAAGTTGTGCGTGGTGTGCTGCGTCGCGGGACGCGAATGAGTCATCACCTGTTCAGCATCGTCGGCGGTATCGCCGTTGTGCTGACAGTCGCACTGTGGCTGATGCCGGCCCTGCGCGGCACGCTAGCCGCCAAGTTGATGCCGGTCATCTCCGCCGCAGTGCAAGCCGGTCCCGCCCGTCTGCTGCAGGGCAACCCGCTGCCGGCTTTCGGACCGCCCGCGCGCGCGTCCTCCGACGACTCGCTGACCGCCAACTCGAACGGCCCCGATGTCGTGAGCGGCACGAACAACGGTAGCAACGGCAACGCTGGCGTCACCGCGAGCAACACCAGCTTTGACGGCGCATTCGACACCACCGGCTCGACCGGCATGGGCGTCGCGGCGCTGAACGGCCTCGATCCGCGCACGATGCAAAGCGTCACCGCGCTGGCGCGGCTGATCCCGTCGCAACGTGTATCCGCGGACGCGCGCGACGACCGCGTGCTGATCTCGACCCGCGAGCAGGATCTGGTCGCATCCTATCTGGCACGGCGCTATCGCGTCGCTCAGGAGCCCGTCAGCGAACTCGTGAAGGCCGCGTTCGACACCGGCCGCGAAGTCGGTCTTGATCCGCTGCTGCTGCTGTCCGTGATGGCGATTGAATCGGGCTTCAACCCGTACGCCGAGAGCGGCGTGGGCGCGCAAGGCCTGATGCAGGTGATGTCCAAGGTGCACTCGGACAAATTCCAGTATTTCGGCGGCCAGAGCGCGGCGCTCGAACCCGTCGCGAACATCAAGGTGGGCGCGCTGGTGCTGAAAGACTGCATCGCACGCGGCGGCTCGCTGCCGGGCGGCTTGCGTCTGTACGTCGGCTCGACCTCGCCGGACGACGGTGGCTACGGCGCCAAGGTGATGGCAGAGCGTGGCCGTCTGCGCGACGTGGCGCGTGGCCGCAAGGTGCCGATCAACGCACCGCAGGCGCCGGTTCTGACGGCGTCGACCAATACGGCTGCGGCCGCACCGGCCAGCAACGGCAAGCGCGTGCAGGTGACGCTCGAAGGCAGTCACCAGTTGAGCGCGGCGACATCGGTGAAGACGCCGGTTTCCTCCGAGCAGGACGACGCGAGCGCCAACGCAACCAAGCACGTGGCATCGGCTTCGGAGTTGGGCGCTTGAGGTTGGTAGCGTAAAGCTGAGACGGCTGCTCGATGTTGAAGCAAGCGGCAATAAAAAAAGGACACCCATCAGGAGTGTCCTTTTTTTCGTCTGGCGATTGGGAGTTCGCTGCTTCGCTCAACCCTTGCCGAAGAACTTCGCCAGCCGATCGACCGCTTCTTCCAGCTTCGGATAGGCCGTGGCGTACGACAGCCGGATGTACTCCTTCGGCGCGTGCGTGCCGAAATCCATGCCCGGCACCAGCACCACTCCGGCATCGTGCAGCATGGCCTTGGTGAGCGCCGCGCTGTCGCCGGCCGCGGCATGCGCGACCGTGCGGCAATCGGCGTACACGTAGAACGCGCCGTCGGGCATCACCGGCACCGAGAAACCGAGCGATTCCAGCGCCGGCGCGATGAAGTCGCGACGACGCTTGAACTCCAGGCGGCGCGCTTCATAGATTGCGATCGTTTCCGGCTCGAAGCAGGCGAGCGCCGCGTGCTGGGCGAGCGCGGAGGCGCAGATGAACAGATTTTGCGCGAGTTTTTCGAATGCGCTGACCAGCCCGGGCGGCACCACCAGCCAGCCCAGACGCCAGCCCGTCATGTTGAAGTACTTCGAGAAGCTGTTGACAGTGATCACGTCGTCGCCGAACGAGAGCGCCGACACCGGTTTCGCGTCGTAGCTCAGGCCCTGGTAGATCTCGTCGACGATCGTAAAGCCACCACGCGCCCGCACAGCCTTGACGATGCGCTCCAGTTCAGCCGGTTCGATCGATGTGCCGGTCGGATTCGACGGCGAGGCCAGCAGCACGCCACGGGTGTGCTCGTTCCAGAGGCGCTCGACGTCGGCGGCCGTGAGTTGGAAACGTTCGGCTGGGCCGCTAGGCACCATCACCGGCTTGCCTTCGGCGGCGATCACGAAATGACGGTTGCACGGGTAGCAGGGGTCGGGCATCAGCACTTCATCGTCGCGATCGACCAGCGCCGCGCAAGCCAGCAGCAATGCGGCCGATGCGCCGGCGGTGACGACGATCCGCGCCGGATCCACGCTGACGCCGTAGAAGTCGGCGTAATGCGCCGAGATCGCTTCGCGCAGCGCGTGCAGGCCGAGCGCGCTGGTGTATTGCGTGACGCCGCGGCGTAGCGCGCTCGCGGCCGCCTCGATGACCGGCTCGGGCGCGGTGAAATCGGGTTCGCCGATTCCCATGTGAATGATGTCGCGTCCGTCGCGCTCGAGAAGCGCGGCCTCCTTGGCCAGCTCCATCACATAGAAAGGCTGGATGGCGTCCACACGTGCAGCAAGCCGCACCAAGGGTTCGGTCACGGAGTTCATACGATCAAATCCAGTTCAAAAGCAAAAGCGCGACGACGTTTGGCGCGTGTGTTTACGCGAGAAACGGCGTCCTTGCAAACGGTTCGGTTGCGCCGCCGCGTTCAGCGAGAGGCACACGACAGCGGTCATGCATGCCGCTCATGCGCCTTGCACTCAACGCTTGCGAGCCGCCTGCGTTTCATCTGCGCGCAGTTGTGCCGACAGCTTGTCCAGCACGCCGTTCACGTACTTGTAGCCGTCGGCGCCGCCGAACGTCTTGGCGAGTTCGACCGCTTCGTTGATGACCACGCGATACGGGATATCGACGTGATTCTTCAGTTCAAACGCGGCCACCAGCAGCACGGCGCGTTCGACCGGCGAGAGCTGCTCGATCGGACGGTCGAGACACGGGGCGATTGCCGCGGACAGTGCTTCCGAATCGCGGATCACGCCGTGCAGAATGGCGTCCAGATGTTCGTGGTCGGCCTTGTCGAAGCCTTGCGCGCCGCGCAGTTGCGCGTCGATTTCACCGCCGGGCGAGCCCGACAGCAGCCACTGGTAAAGCCCCTGCGTGGCCAGTTCGCGGGAGCGTCGGCGTGCGCTCTTCATGCCTCTTCCTCTTCTTCGTCTTCTTCCTCGTCGTCGCCGCCGAGTTGTTCGAGCGCGACGGCGAGATTCGCCATTTCGACGGCCACGCGCGCTGCGTCACGACCCTTTTCGGTCATGCGCGCGACGGCCTGTTCGTCGTTTTCGGTGGTCAGCACCGCGTTCGCGACCGGAATGCCGAAGTCGAGGCCGATACGCGTGATGCCCGCGCCGCTTTCGTTCGAGACCAGTTCGAAGTGGTACGTTTCGCCGCGAATCACCGCGCCGAGCGCGATCAGCGCGTCGAATTGCGCGCTTTCGGCGAGCTTTTGCAGTGCCAGCGGAATTTCCAGAGCGCCCGGCACGGTGACCAGCAGCACGTCTTCGCCGGTCACGCCGAGGCGTTCGAGTTCTTCGATGCAGGAGTCCGCGAGGCCGTTGCAAACGGGTTCGTTAAAGCGCGCCTGGACGATGCCGATACGCAGTCCGTCGCCGTCGAGATTCGGTTGGTATTGTCCGATTTCCATGTGAATTCCGTAGTGTTTTGAGTGGGCGCTAAGCGCGTGAATTGTCGGATCAGCCTTGTTGCGGAGCTTGCGTCTTGCCGCCCGGCATCGGCACGAAGCCCGTGACTTCGAGACCGTAGCCCGACATGGTGCCCAGCTTGCGCGGGTTCGACAGCACCTGCATCTTGCCGACACCGAGCTCACGCAGAATCTGCGCGCCGATGCCGTACGTCTTGAAGTCGACCGGGCGGCGTTTGAGCGCGTCGGCTTTTTCCTTCGAGTCGAACGCCTTGAAAACGTCGATCAGATGGTCCTTCGAGTCGCCGCAGTTCAGCAGCACGATCACGCCGCAGTCGCGTGCGGCGATCTCTTTCATGGCCGCGTCCAGCGTCCACGAGTGGGTCGATTCGCCGACTTCCAGCAGATCCAGCACCGACAGCGGCTCATGCACGCGCACCAGCGTGTCCTGATCCGTGCAAGGCGTGCCGCGCACCAGCGCGATATGCGGCTGGCCGCTCGGCTGGTCGAGATACATGACCGCGCGGAACGCGCCGTGCGCGGTCTGCATGGTGCGTTCGCAAATCCGCTCGACGATCGACTCAGTGCGGCTGCGATAGTGGATCAGATCCGCGATCGTGCCGATTTTCAGATCGTGTTCTTTGGCGAATTCCATCAGGTCCGGCAGGCGCGCCATCGTGCCGTCGTCCTTGATGACTTCGCAGATCACCGCAGCCGGCGTGAGGCCCGCCAGCGCGGTGAAGTCACAGCCCGCCTCGGTGTGGCCGGCGCGCACCAGCACGCCGCCGGGCTGGGCCATGATCGGGAACACGTGGCCCGGCTGCACGATGTGCTCGGCCTTGGCGTCCGGCGCCACCGCGGTGGCGATCGTGCGGGCGCGGTCGGCTGCCGAAATGCCGGTCGTGACGCCTTCGGCTGCTTCGATACTGACCGTGAACGCCGTTCCGTACTGCGTGCCGTTGCGGTACGTCATGAGCGGCAGGTTCAGCAGCTTGCAGCGTTCCTGCGTGAGCGTCAGGCAGATCAGGCCACGGCCGTAACGGGCCATGAAATTGATCGCTTCCGGCGTGACGAATTCGGCGGCGATCACGAGGTCGCCCTCGTTTTCGCGGTCTTCTTCGTCGACGAGGATCACCATCCGGCCTGCTTTCAGTTCGGCGATGATCTCTAGAGTGGAGGCGAGCGTCATGTTGGCGAGAGTTTCGAAGAAAGCGCGTATTTTACGCCACGCGCGACGGCAAGTCGCCTCCGCCGAACGGCATAGGCCGTTTGGCCGACTGGCGACGAGCCGTCCGCCGTTGCTATGCTCGTCGAAACGATGGACGCATGAACCGGCTGAAAGCGGCGGAGCGCCGCCGCCGGGCCATGCGTGGCCGGGCTTGCGGCCGTTTATTTCGGCGCGTTCAGCATGCGCTCGACGTAGCGCGCGATCAGATCGATCTCCAGATTCACCTGCGTGCCTTCGCGCAGACGCTTGAGCGCCGTCACTTCGACGGTGTGCGGAATCAGGTTGATCGAGAATTCGCAGCCATCGTCGCGATCTTTAACCGAGTTGACGGTCAAGCTCACGCCGTTGACAGTGATAGAGCCTTTGTACGCCAGATAGCGGCCGATCTCACGCGGCGCCAGCACGCGCAGTTCGTGCGATTCGCCGACCGGCGCGAAGTGCGTGACCGTGCCGAGGCCGTCCACATGGCCGGAGACGATATGGCCGCCAAGCCGGTCGTGCGCGCGCAGCGCTTTCTCGAGATTGACTTCGCCGGTCTCGCCGAGGCCTGCCGTGCAGTTCAGGCTTTCGCGCGAGACGTCGACTTCGAACGAGTGGGCGGTCTTCGCGACCACGGTCATGCAGGCGCCCTGGATTGTGATGCTGTCGCCGAGCTGCACGTCGCCGAGATCGAGGCCACCGGCTTCGACGTTCAGGCGTACGCCCGCGTCGCCGTCCGTGCCGAGCGGCTTGACTGATTCAATGCGGCCCACGGCCGCGACGATTCCTGTGAACATCGTACTAATCCTTGATCATTTCGAAACGGGTTGGGACGCGGGATCGCCGCCGGGTCCGGGCGTGGCCTCGGGCGCGTGCTGGGGCACAAAGCGCGCGAGAATGCGTAGATCCTCGCCGATCCGGTCGATCGCGTGGAAGTTCAGTTTGACGCGGCCTTCGAGCGTTTCGGGCGCGCCCAGATTGAACATGCTCATCGAATCCATGCCGAGCAGGCTCGGCGCGAGATACACGAGCAGTTCGTCGACACAACCTTCGCGCAGCAGCGAGCCGTTCAGCTTATAGCCCGCCTCGACATGCAGTTCGTTGACGTTGCGCTCGCCGAGCACTTTCAGCACCCCGGGCAGATCGACCTTGCCGGCCGGATTCGCCAGTTGGACGATCTCGGCGCCGCGATCGCGCAGCGCATTGGCGCGATCGGTATGACGCTGATCGAGATTGCCGCAAAAGATCAGCGTGGGTGCGCCGGCCAGAATCTGCGCTTCCGGTGGCACGTCGAGCTGGCTGTCGATCAGCACGCGTTGCGGCTGGCGCGGCGTGTCGACGGCGCGCACCGTCATGCGCGGATCGTCTTCCCTGACCGTGCCGATGCCGGTCAGGATCGCCGACGCGCGAGCGCGCCAGGCGTGGCCGTCCGCGCGTGCCGCTTCGCCGGTGATCCATTGGCTGACGCCTGATGGCAAGCCGGTGCGGCCATCCAGCGAGGCCGCCACTTTCATGCGGACCCAAGGGCGGCCGCGCGTCATGCGCGAGACGAAGCCGATATTGAGTTCGTGCGCTTCGAGGGCGAGCAGTCCGCAGCGCACTTCGATGCCGGCGTCGCGCAGCATGGCGAGACCGCGTCCGGATACCTGCGGATTGGGGTCTTCCATCGCCGCGACCACGCGTGCGACCTGGGCTTCGATCAAAGCACTCGCGCACGGCGGCGTGCGGCCGAAGTGGCTGCACGGCTCCAGCGTCACGTAGGCCGTAGCGCCGCGCAGGTCATGGCCGCGCGAGCGCGCGTCTTTCAACGCGCGGATCTCGGCATGATCCTGACCGGCCGGTTGCGTGAAGCCTTCGCCGATCACCTCGCCGTTCTTGACGAGCACGCAGCCGACCCGAGGATTCGGGTCGGTGGTGTACATGCCGCGCTTGGCCAACGCGAGCGCGCGTTCCATATGGACGAAATCGGTTTGCGAAAACATCGGTGTCCGGTCGGGTACGGTGGCTAGGCTGTAATGGGTTTCGGTTTTAGCGATATGTTGTCTCGCCGGCTTCAGGCCGCGAGCGAGGCGAACGCGCCACGCGCGGCGTCGATCGTGGCGTCGACGATTGCGTCGTCGTGAACGATCGAAACGAAGCCCGCTTCATACGCCGACGGCGCGAAGTACACGCCGGCGTCGAGCATCTTGTGAAAGAAAGCGTTGAAACGCGGCACGTCGCTCTTCGTGACTTCGGCGAAGCTGGTCGGGATCGAGGCGGTGAAGTAGAGGCCGAACATGCCGCCGAGCGAATCGGCCGCGAACGGCACTTTGGCTTCACGCGCGACATTCGCGAGACCCTGCGCGAGGCGTGTGGTGCGTGCCGTGAGCGTGTCGTAAAAGCCGGGCGCCTGGATCAGCTGCAGCGTTTTCAGGCCGGCCGCGACCGCGATCGGATTGCCCGAGAGCGTGCCCGCCTGGTAGACGCCGCCGAGCGGCGCGAGGTGAGCCATGATGTCGCGCCGGCCGCCGAAAGCCGCCGCCGGCATGCCGCCGCCGATCACCTTGCCAAGGCACGTCAGATCCGGCGTGATGCCGTAGACCTCTTGAGCACCACCCAGCGCGACGCGGAAGCCGCACATCACTTCGTCGAAAATCAGCACCGAGCCGTACTCCGTGCACAGACGCCGCAACGCTTGCAGGAATTCGGGCGTGGCGCGCACGAGGTTCATGTTGCCGGCCACCGGCTCGACGATCACCGAGGCGATTTCGTTGCCGAACGCCTTGAACGCTTCTTCGAGTTCAGCGACGTTGTTGTACTCGAGCACGGTGGTGTGCTTGGCGATATCCGCCGGTACGCCCGCCGAAGTCGGATTGCCGAAGGTCAGCAGGCCCGAGCCGGCCTTGACCAGCAGACTGTCCGCGTGGCCGTGATAGCAGCCTTCGAACTTGACGATACGGCTGCGGTTCGTGAAGCCGCGCGCGAGACGCAGTGCGCTCATGGTCGCCTCGGTGCCGCTCGACACCATGCGGACCTGCTCGATGGAGGGCACCAGCTTGCAGATTTCTTCGGCGATTTCCACTTCCGATTCGGTCGGCGCGCCGAACGAGAAGCCGTTGCCCAGCACGCGCTGCACGGCTTCGAGAACTTCCGGATGGACGTGGCCGAGGATCATCGGGCCCCATGAGCCGATGTAGTCGATATAGCGCTGACCGTCCGCGTCCCAGAAGTAAGGGCCTTGCGCGCGTTCGATGAAGCGCGGCGTGCCGCCGACCGAGCGGAAGGCGCGCACAGGCGAGTTCACGCCGCCGGGAATGGTGCGTTGCGCGCGTTCGAAGAGGGTTTCGTTTTTGGACATGGCGATGGCTGGAATTGGGGTTGCGCAGCGGCGCAGCTTGCCTGTCGGCGAGCCGTGCGGCGCTGGGATAGGTGGGGAAATTGTACCGGAGTCAGCGTGAACAGGTTTTCCGGATGCGCCTGCGCAGCGGGCCGCTCGCTCAGTTTTTGTGCGTGCGTTTCGCGGCGGCGGTCTTTGTTACCGGCCGGGTCGCCTGTTTCGTGATCCTCTTGCTGTCCTGCGTGGCAACTGATTGGGATGGCGCGTTCGCCACCTGCGTAGTGACCGGATTAGCCGCCACCTTTGCCTTCGTGACGGTGCGACCGTCCGCCGCGCGCTTTTTCGCCGTCGCGTGAGCCGTGACCTTGCTCGAGCGCGTAGGGCCCGTCGGCATATCGAACTTCGGCGGCTTGCGTTTGCCGGTCAGTTCCGCCCAGCGCTTTTCCAATGCGCCTTCGGCCATCGGCTTGATCACGGTGCCCGAACTCTGCGCGTCCCACGTCTGCACGGAGAAAGGATGCGTGCGCAACATCTCGCGGGAAATCACCACGCCTTCGTGGGCATCGACGACCCAGTCGTACACGAAGTCGATGCATAAACGGTAGCCGCGCTTCGTCGCCGGATCGGGGACTTCGTACGGCGCGCGCGTCACATAACCGGAGCCGAAGATGCCCTTCGGTTCCTGTGCGACCCGATGCAGGAAGACGCGGTCACCCGGCAGGATGCTGCGCGCAAATCCGCAGCCCCATACGTCGGCCACCGCGACACCCGCCGCCACGCGTTTGGCCACGTCGGGCAACTCAGGCCACGGCCATTTCTTGGGGCTCCAGATCAACAGGAATGCGGTCATCGCATGGTCGGTACAGGATCGTATGGAAGGGCGCTGCGCACAGCTTCGCGCGTCGCCCGAAGCATTCAGGCGGCAGCTTAACCGATTGGCGGCGTGCTTGCCGCGAGTCGTTGATGCATCATTCGCGTCTTCGCGATCATGGCCGTAGCCCGGCTGTCGCGTTAACCGTCGCGTACAATTGAGGCCGTCAAGTTGCTGTTTTCCCCGTTTCACCTGTTCCGTTGCCGATGACGGCGCGGTGCTTCATCTGGATTCCCATGTCTCACGTCACCAGAAGCCGGCCCGATGGCCGGCTGATTCTGTTGCTCGGTGCGCTTGCCGCATGCGGGCCGATTTCCATCGACATGTATCTGCCGAGCCTGCCGACCATCGCGCAGGCGTTCGCCATCAGCACCGGCGCCGCGCAAACGACGCTCACCAGCTTCATGTTCGGTTTTTCGCTCGGCATGCTGCTGTATGGTCCGCTGTCCGATACCTATGGCCGCCGCCCTGTGTTGCTCGGCGGTATCGTCATGTATGCGCTGGCCAGCGTCGCATGTGCGATGTCGTTTTCGATTGGCTCGCTGGTGACGTTCCGTTTCGTGCAGGCGCTGGGCGCGGGCGCGGCTTCGGTGCTGGCGCGCGCCATTGCACGCGATGCCCACGGGCCGACCGATGCCGCTCGCGTGCTGTCGATGCTCGCCATCGTCACGTCGATCGGGCCATTGCTCGCGCCGCTGCTCGGCGGACAGTTGCTGCTGCTCGGCGGCTGGCGTGTCGTCTTTATCGTGCTGACGCTGTTCGGCACGGTGTGCGCGGTGACCGCGTTTCTCAAGGTGCCGGAAACGTGGCCGCGCGAGAAGCGTGCGCATTCAGCGTTGCTCAAATCGTTCGGCGCGTACGGCAAGTTGCTGCGCGATCCGGTTGCGTGGGGGCACATGCTGTGCGGCGGCATGGCGTTCGCGTCGATGTTTGCTTACATCACCGCGACGCCGTTCGTCTACATCGAGTATTTCCATGTGTCGGCGCAGCATTACGGCTTCCTGTTCGCGCTGAATATCATCGGCATCATGTTTGGCAACTTCATGAATACGCGGCTCGTCGGCCGGCTCGGCTCGCTGCCGATCATTTCCTTTGCTGCAACCGTAAGCTGCATTGCCTCGCTGTTTGTTTGTCTCGTGTCGTTGACCGGGTGGGGCGGTCTGTGGTCGATCGTGTTCGGGTTGTTCTTCGTGGTCAGCGTCGTCGGACTTCTGTCCGCCAACTGCACGACCGATCTGATGCATCGCTATCCGCTGAATGCCGGCGCCGCGGCCGCCGTGTTCGGCGCCGTGCAGCTGGCGCTCGGCGCGTTGTCGAGCCTCGCGGTTGGGCTCTGGCAGGACGGTTCGCCCAAGGGAATGGGCGTGACGGTAGGCGTTGCGGGCTTGCTCTGTTATCTCGGCCGGATTCTGGTTGGCAGGTGGCATGGGACCAAAGCGCCCGTCACTGCCGTTTGAGAACTGATGAGGCGCGAGCCGCGCGGCGTCTACGGAAAACACCAGGTGTTGCGTGCGCGCGACCGTATGTCTCAAATTGCATTGCTATGATGGAGCCACTGTTCCTCGGAGCGGCAATCATGGCGATCAGAGATTTGATGAACGGCGAACGGCAACAAGCTGCTTTCGCTGAAGCGCAGAAGCTGGCAGACAGCGGCGCCTATCACGATTACACAGACATCGAATACGTCTTGCGCTTTGATTACGGTTTGTCTGACGTATCGGCACTGCTCGACAGTCAGTTGATGCATCGCGACCTGAACCGCCGTTGTGCGGATGCGCGCGAGAAACTGGAGATGATTAGCGTGTGATGTGTGCGGCTCGTTCGTGGAAGCGTGTTGATTATGTGAGGCGCTGTGCCCGGAGTGGACAGTGCTAGCGCGTTGCATGATTCCTCGCGTGATCGCTTCATCGCTTCTGCGAAACGCGATGCCGTCGTGCGGATGAGTCGTGCGCAGTGGCATGTCCCGGCGTCGCGTTTGGAGTGATATTCATGGCTGGCAGCCACCACGATCCGCATCTGCCGCATACTGACAATCCCGCTACGCTTTCACAGCCGGGCGGCCACTACAGTCACGTCGCGGTCGCCAATGGTTTCGTGTTCGTCTCGGGGCAATTGCCGATCACGGCGCAAGGCGACAAGCTATCCGAGGCCTCGTTCGAGGTTCAGGCCGAACAGGTGTTGGCCAATGTGCAGGCCGCGCTGGAAAGCGCCGGCAGCAGCGTCGCGCAACTGGTGCAGGTGCGCGTCGACATCGTCGATGTCGAGAACTGGATGAGCTTCAATCAGATCTACGCGCGCTGGGCAGGTGAACCACGGCCGGCGCGAGCCGTCGTGCCGGTTCCGCAATTGCATTACGGTTTCAAGATCGAGGTCGAGGCGACCGCGCTGGTTTAGCTGGTGGCGTTGGCGCCTTGAGTTTTAGCACGCGCTCGGCGCAGTGGACTAAAGGCGTTCAACGCGCCGCGTGAATGCTTTGGCTCAATGAACCACGAGTCCATTGAACTGGGCATTGCTCACACTGGCCGCGATATTCCGCCGACATTGCCGCCCGTTGCTGCGCGGCAGCAGATTGACGTGCCGCAGCATGACCATAAACTCCAACTCAATCACGATGTGCGACTCTTCTGTGCGCGACGACGCTGGTTATCGCTTCAGGAAGAACGTCGTCTGGGTCTCGTGATCGAGATAAGTATTGACATAGCCTGTATAGGAGACCGTCACGATGACGATGCCTGTAACAGCAATTGCCGTCAGCCATTTCCGTAGCGCACTCATGGTGCACTTAGTCCCGTCAATTTCCGCAGTTCTTTTACGAGCGTCAAGCCGACGTTGCCTGGGCAGATCTTGCCCTCGCCCAATTGGCCAGGGAACTCGCGGTGGCCGCCAAGTGTATTAATGTAAAAAAACTCCCGCAAAATGGCTATGAAAGTTTCGAGCGATTGCTTCTGCTTTTCGGGCACCGTGGTCGCTCGTTGAAACCGATGACATCGAAAAGCATACGGACGATCGCGACGCCGTCACGACCTTCGTCCGGGCCCGTGAGGTTCTCTAGCAATACAATGCCGATAACCCCCGTGTTGTAGTTGTGAACGTTCTCTCCCTTGAACCGGATATCCCGACCTTCGAAGACGTTGCCGAAACAGTCGAGCGCATAGTGATATCCGATATCATCACTCGCCGTCGTGCTCCGTCCCATCTGCATGTCCTGGATTTCCTGCATCTGAAGCGCGGCCGGACCACATGCGAAGCTACGTCCGGCATGGTGGACGGCGATCCTTGTGTAGTCCCAGTCGTCGCGCATCCGCTCCGAGCGATTCTTGTGCGCGGCCCAGTCCGGTCGTTCCACAAAGTTCATGCCGTTTTGTCTGACATGGTTGATGATCGCTTGCCGTCGCGCCCCGATTGTCTATCTTGATCGAGACAGCATCGTCTTTGCTTCCGCCAACCATCGTACGAGCGGTGGTCCAATGCTCGATTCTGTAATCTGTTGTCATGGCTCGACTCATTGATCGGGCATCAAGACGCGCTTCGGCGACGAAAAGATGACATGGATGTTGAATGGTTCCTCGCCGTTAGCCTCGATCCTCGCGTAGCCCTGTCCGTCCGTCTTTCCGGATTGCCGTACGCCGTCAATATCGGCGACGAAGTCCCTATTGATTACCGGCTCGCCAGTCACACGATCCCACACCCGGCACCAACGCGTAAGCTTTGCCTCGTCCAGCGCATGCGATGGCAACGCTGTGGCGGCCTCACCGCCTGCACACGCCGAACCGTGGTCCGAGTTGAGAAAATATCCGGGATTGTTGCCAACGATTACTCGGTTCTCTCCGCACGGGCAGAGTACTAAATCACCGTCTGTAACGACGTTGCGCCCCGTGTCGGATAATCCGTTGCCCGTTCCGAATATTCGGTGGGTCCCCTTGCAGTTACCACACGTCGCCACGTCGCGGTCCAGCGCGATCTTTTTCCCGTGGTCGGTGATCCTCGTCGAGGAACCAATGACCAGCCCCAGTCGTTGTCGTCGGGTCGCCGTCCCGTACCGCCGCCTTACGCATGAGCATTCCCTGCGTGCGTGGCCGCACTGGTTGGTAACACATAAGCCGAACCCGACAGCGCTGGAAATCGTTTGCCGTCGGTCAGGCAACTGCATAGCCGGAAACACGCTCTGTCACCCGGAAAAGCGGCGATGTTCGCGCTGTCAACTTTGATGGCGTTGCTGCCGTCGTCGTTGGCGACGCCGTCGCTGCGCTCAGTGCGCCAACCAATAACGTCAAAACGGTACATGGTTCCTTTCTTCCGCTGTTCTGGCATGCATAAGTCTCCTCCGTCAATGCATCCCGTGCGCGAAAAGGATGGCTTCGCCAGATGAGCGCCCCTCCTCAGAGGTTTTGTCAAAAACTCGTCATGAGTTGACGGGCTTTAATCGATCGCGCGGATGGTTCGCCTTTTCCAAACAAAAAAACCGACCTTTTTGAGGTCGGTTTTCAGGCCTGTCTTTCCCGGCTGTCGATTTCTTTGACGGCTTGTCGGGACACGTATTCCCGACCGTTGTTGGGACGGACAATTCAAGGCTGCTGCCGCCGCGAGCTTGCGAAACTCGCCGGGCAGGTCATTCTCGTGCGCGAGATGTGCCCCTGCCAATCTGCAAGCCCGCACGTACTGGTGTTGGAATACGGCTTCCGCGCATTCGTACCGTTCCAGCAAGGAATGGTGGTGTGGCCATTTTTGAGGAGGCGTGAACAAGCCGTCCGTTGCCAACGACACAGGGGACGTGTGAGACGTCGCGATCTACGTCTCAATGATGTAGGCAACCAATGGGTCAGAAAAAGCAAAACCTCGTAAGTGCCTGACTTACGAGGTTTTAATCGTTCTGGCGGAGGCGGACTCCGCCTCCGCCCCTTTATTTATCGGGGAAGCGGGGATTTTTATTGTAAAAGTATCCGAAAAAGTACCCGAATATTGAAGGCATTTCGTTAGATAACCCTTTTGGTGAGCTCGATCGAGCCACTCCGCCTTTTTTCCGCCAGACAACGATATATTACGGGCCGCTCAGTCGAATCTTGAAAAACCACCCCATTGGGAGCGGGGCCTCGTCAAGCGTTCTCGGCTTTTCACGGCGATATTAGCCCCGACAGATGCAAAAAAACATGGAGACATGGAGACAAGTGTAGTTTCCTCCTGAAACCATTATTCGGTAAGGCTTTGGCTGCCTCCGAGTGCGTCTCCAAAACACATATTTTCTTGGAGACACTTTGGAGACAGATGCTAGTCAACCACTGTGCGTCGCCAGCACTGAGACTTGCCTGCAAGAACGACCGGTTCCGCTCTTCGCTCAAATGCCGCTGCTCTGGAACGTTGCGCGCAAAAGACTCCCGCGCCCCGTATTCCACTGCTCCCGTCAGCCGAAGTCACAAGATGTCGTTCCACAACTTCAGCACGGGCGGCAGTCACTCGTTCGGCGGCGAGTCCATCGAACTGGTGCCGTTCGAGAGGATTCGCTACACGGACCGCTTCGACGACTCGAACCTGCCCGGCGAAATGCACGTCACCGTTTCTTTTCGGCAGGTGTCCTGCGGGACGGAGCTCAACATCGTGCAGGAGGGCCTGCCCGAGGTCATTCCTGTCGAGATGTGCTATCTCGGCTGGCAGGAGTCGCTGGTTCAACTGGTGCGACTGCTCGAGCCTGAGATTCCCGACTGAGCACGACGGCGTGCATGCATGCTCTGCTGTCACAGACCGAACCTGAGAGGGTGGCTTTCAGAGCATGCACCGCTCCTTCCAGGCTCGTCGATGCTCGAAGCGGCGTGGCGCTGCGCTGCGCGCTTAAGGATTCTGCTAATTCATTTACCTGCTCAAGTCTGTGCGATACCGCGCACTCTTCGTTTGATATAAAGCGGTAAGCAACCTTTCATAATTTTCATGTGCGACTAAACTGAGTTTCAAATGCCTCACGGCAGAAGTAAAAGAAGCGATGGATCGAGGTCAGGCCGAGAAGTCGATCCTGTCAGGATGTGCATTCACGGCACGCGGTGCCATTTCTCGAAAATGGTTTCCAGGCGTGCCTTATTAAGCATGACGAAGGAAGTCGAGAGGGATTCGACGCGCTTAACGAACAACAATGGGACCCACGGGCGGTGGCGCGACGCATGGTATTCACTTCGCCCGGAGAACGGTCCGGCATCGCATTGCCATCGTTCGCGTGAGTCCGGCTTCCACCCAGAGACATGACCGGGACGACGGCGCCGATATTTCTCGACGTCGGAGTGGGTGTGTGCCGCCTTGTTTTCCCGAAGCCATGCATCGGACCGCCGCTCTCGCGTAACCGACCCGCGCACCTATTCATGCGCCGACTCTGTCACCGGCGCGACAAGGAGCTATCATGCCAGCGCAACTCACTTACCCAGGCGTGTATATCGAGGAGCAGTCGAGCGGCGTGCGTACGATCATGGGCGTGGCCACATCCATCGCCGCGTTTGCGGGCGCCGCGGCGCGTGGGCCCGTCAACAAGCCGATCCACCTCTTCAGCTTTTCCGACTACGAGCGCATCTTCGGAGGCCTCGCCATCGATTCGGAAATGAGCTATGCGGTGCGGCAGTTTTTTCTGAATGGCGGCACCGATGCCTATGCGGTGCGCATCGTGAAGGATGCGAGTATCGCTGAGATTACGCTGAGCAGTGTCGCCGCCGCCAACGTACTCAAGGTCATCGCGCTGGATGCAGGCAGTTCAGGCAATGGCATCCAGGTGCGTGTTGACCACCTGACTTCCAACCCGGGCAGTACTTTTAACATCGCCTTTCTCCGCGACGCGGACGGGGCGGCCGAGACGTATCTTAACGTCTCGATGAACTCCGCCGACGCGCGCTACGTATTGGATCTCGTGAACGGAGTCTCGCAGCTCGTCAAGCTCACAAGGCTCGTGGACAAGGCCACGCTCGATGCGCTCGCACCCGGTGCTTCGGGCAGCGCGCCGCAGGTGGACGTGGGCGCGGTGCTGGACGCCAATCACAACGAGTTTCGCGTGTCAGTGAATGGACTGGCGCCGGTCAAGGTGGTGCTGGCATTGCCGGGCGATATCAACGGCGGCACGCCCTCGCAACGGCTGGATTCACTGTGTGCTGCGATCCAGACCAAGGTTCGCGCTCAGTCGAACGGTCTGGCTGCCTATGCGAACCTGACGTGCGCCCGCCCCCCCAACACGCAGCAGATCGTGCTCACCTCAGGCGTGGGTGGCGAAAGCTCGACCGTGCGTGTCATGTCCGGCCAGAAGAACAACGCGACTGGTGTGCTCAAGCTGGGCGCGGAAGCTGGCGGCATCGACGTGGACGCGGTCGCCGTGATCCGGCCGGCGCCGGTGCCCGAGCACGCAACGCTGACGAGCGATGTGTTTGCCAATGCCGATCTCAACTCCCTGCCTGACGCCACACACAGCGTGTTGCGTATCAGCCTGGACGGTTACGGTCCGGATGTGGTGGATATCGGCGCGACTGGCGCCGCCGGAGCCGGCCTTGTTCCCAAGATGAACGACGTGGCCGCGCGCCTGCAGGCCGCCGTCCGCGCGCTCAAACCCGGTAACCCGAGCTACCGGGATTTCACGTCGACTGTCAGCGGCAAAAGCCTGGTGTTGGCCACCGGTTCGCGCGGCGCTGGCTCCTCGATCTCCGTTACCGCTGCACCGGACAAGAGCATCGCTGACGAGTTTCATCTGCTGACTGGCGCCCTGACCACCCAGCCGAACAACGTGCTGCTAACAGGCGGCGGCGAGACGCCTTACGCCGACGCGGACATGTACCCTGCGTTCATAGGCGACCGCTCGGCGCGCGAGGGCCTTTACGCGCTGGAATCGGTCGATCTCTTCAATATCCTTTGTCTGCCGGGCGTGACAGACACCGGCGTGCTGATGGACGCCGCTGCCTACTGCGAGGAACGCCGTGCCTTTTTCGTGATCGACTCGCCGCCATCGGCCGGGACGCCCGCGCAGATGGTGGCTAGCGTCAGCGGCACCGACCTTCCAAAGTCGGATCATGCCGCCGTCTACTACCCGTGGGTGTATATCGCCGACCCACTGAAAAATGGCAAGCTTCGCCTGACTCCGCCGAGCGGAACGGTGGCGGGTCTCTACGCGCGGACGGACGCGGAACGCGGCGTCTGGAAAGCCCCAGCCGGCACTGACGCCACGCTCGTCGGCGTGCAGGGGAGCGCCTACATGCTGACCAATGGCGAGAACGGCGCGCTGAACCCACTGGGCGCCAACTGCCTGCGCACGTTTCCGGTGTTCGGCGCGGTGTCTTGGGGCGCGCGTACCTTGCGGGGCGCAGACGAGATGACGTCCGAGTACAAGTACGTTCCGGTGCGCCGTCTCGCACTGTTTCTCGAGGAGAGTCTGTACCGCGGCACGCAGTGGGTGGTTTTCGAGCCTAACGATGAACCCTTGTGGGCGCAGATCCGGCTCAATCTCGGCGCCTTCATGAACAGCCTGTTCCGGTTGGGCGCCTTCCAGGGCAAGAGTACGCGCGAAGCCTATCTCGTCAAGTGCGATCGCGAGACTACAACACAGGACGACATCAACCGCGGTGTGGTGAACATCCTGGTCGCCTTCGCGCCGCTCAAGCCTGCCGAATTCGTCGTGATACGTATCCAGCAGCTGGCTGGGCAGATTCAGGTCTAAGGAGCTTCGTCATGGCCCAGTTTACCGTCAACGCGCAGCGCTTCGATCCCTACAAGAACTTCAAGTTTCGCGTCAAATGGGATGGCCGCTATGTGGCCGGCGTCAGCAAGGTGTCGGCGCTAAAGCGCACGACGGAAGTTGTCAAGCACCGCGAGGGCGGCGACCAGAGTTCCAGCCACAAATCGCCCGGTCGAACCGAGTTCGACGCGATCACACTCGAGCGCGGCGTGACGCATGACACCGAGTTCGAGAAATGGGCCAACAAGGTATGGAACTACGGCTCCGGGCTCGGCACCGAGGTCTCGCTGAAGGATTTTCGCAAGGACATCACTATCGAGCTCTACAACGAGTCCGGCCAGCTGGTGATCGCCTACAAGATATTCCGATGCTGGGTCAGTGAGTTTCAGGCCTTGCCGGACCTGGACGCGAACGCCAACGCCGTGGCAATCGCGCGTCTGAAGCTGGAGAACGAAGGCTGGGAACGCGACTACGAAGTCGCCGAGCCGGCCGAGATCAGCTTCACAGAGCCGGGCAACTGAGCGCCGAAGTGAACCTTGGGAACGCTATCCGTGTTTGAAGTGACCTCCGCCGAATGGCTTGACATCATCGAGCGCAGTCGCGCAATGCGGCCGGCACTGCGCGCCTGTCATGTGATTGACAGCGTGCTGGGCAAAGAAGAGGGCGCCGCCGAAGCGCTGCCGCTCGGCCAGCGCGATGCGAGACTGCTCGAGTTGCAGCGCGCGCTTTTTGGCCCACGCCTCGATGCCCTGACGCGGTGTCCTGAATGCGACGAGCAGCTGGAGCTGAACCTGAGCGTGGATGATCTGCGCGTAGATGATCCCGGGACGAACGTGGACGCGGCAGGAGCCGAGCGCTCCGTCGCCATCGACATCAACAGCTACCATCTGCGTTGCCGCCTGCCCAACAGCCGGGACCTGGCGCAAGCCGCGCTCGTCGACGATGTCGAGCTCGCACGCCAGACGCTGTTGCAGTGCTGCCTGCTCGATGCGCGTTTCGGCGATACGGCCGTTGATGCGGGCGAATTGCCAGATGCCGTAGTCGATCAGCTGGGACGGGCGCTCGGTGACGCCGATCCGCAAGCCATCAGCGAGCTTGCGTTGCAGTGTCCCGCCTGCGGACATGCATGGAGTGAGCCGTTCGATATTGCGAATTATTTGCTCGATAGCCTGAGCCACTGGGCGGAACGCTGCCTCGATCAGGTCCATACACTCGCGCGCGCTTACGGATGGAGCGAGGCCCAGATCCTTGCACTCAGCCCCGTACGGCGTGCGTGTTACCTTGGGCGGGTACTGCCGTGAGCGGTGACTTCTTTCGCGTGCTCGCGCGCAGGGCCGTGGCGCCGCCCGCAGTGTGGCCACGATCGCCTTCGCGCTTTGAGGAGGGAGGGGCGAGTGCGGCCATAAACACCCGTGATGAGGATAGCGAAGCGCCGCTAATCAGGTCGCCTGCCGAGGTACCGCCAACGCGGCGCGCTCGCCCCCCAAGTGCCACGACTGACCCGTCTCAGAATCGCGAGATGCACGACTCCGCCGAAATACGCGCGGATGCAGCGCCGCGGGCCGTCTTCGAGAAACGCCTCGTCACGCCGGCCGAAACGCCTGCGCCAGTTGCGCGTGTCCGTTTCCCGGACGAGGCGCACGTGGAGACTTCAAAGCGACGCTTGCGCGAGTCGGCACCGGAAGCCGTCGAGAACGATGTTCGCACTGGCGAGGCGCTTCTTCCTCATGTATCGCATCCGGCGTTTACGACGCCGCCGGCTATTGTCCCGGCGGCGCCGCTGGCGACGGATCACCCCAGCGCAGCTGCGGCGGCTCCGGCGCCGGTCGCGCTGCGCAGCCTCATTGAATCGCGGATTGTCGAAAAGCTGACGCCGGAGCTCGTACGGACGACCGGCACGACGACGCCACGCATTGCGGCGACTGCCGTTCGCCAGCAGTCCGAATCTTCGGCGCCGCCGCGCGTGGAGATTCACATCGGCCGCATCGAGATCACGCCGGCGTCTGCTCCCATCGCCGAGACGCGGCACGCCGACACTTCGCTGCAACCAAGGCCACCGCAATCCCTCGACGCCTATCTGGCGCAGCGGCGGCGCACATGAGCACCGCGCTCGGCCTGGCCGCCACATCCGCCACCTTGCAGCAGATCCTTACCAATGGCTTCGTCGCGCTGAAGCTGGACGACGTGCTTGGCACGACTCCCGCGGTAACATGCCTCGCGTCCGAGCGTGCCAACGTTGCGTCGGAGACGCCAACACTCAACATAGCGCTTTACAACCAGACGCGTAACACTGGCTGGTCCAATCTGGACCTGCCTGCCCGCGACGTCCGTGGCGAGCGCACGGCCAATCCCGCGCTGGCCCTCGACCTGCACTATCTGCTGGTGGCCTATGGCGTGAGCGACTTTCAGGCCGAAATCCTGCTCGGCGCGGCAATGCAGATCCTGCACGATACGCCTGCCTTTGGCCGCGAGGCGATCCGCGCGGCACTTACGCCTGCAGCGGGCAAACCCAACCTGCCCAAGCAACTGATACTGGCTGGCCTTGCGGATCAACTGGAGCAATTGCGTGTCACGCCTGTAAACCTGAACGCCGACGAAGTCTCGCGCATCTGGGCCGCGATCCAGTTGCCGGTGCGGCCCGCAGCCGCCTACATGCTGAGCGTGCTGCTCATGCAGACGCAGCGCAGCACGCGCGCGCCACTGCCTGCTACTGAGCGCAACGTCTATGTCATCGGTCTGCGCGCACCGCGCGTGGACCGTATCGAATCGACAGATGGCGCGCACGTCCCCATTTTCCCGACCAGCACCGTGAAGGTCATCGGCGCCGATCTTAAGGCCCGGTCGATGACGTTGCTGATCGACGGCATCGATCAGAGCACGGGCCTCGGCGACTTGTCCAACGATGAACTTCGCTTCACGTTCACTGACGTCTCCGATCTGCGCGCCGGTCTCTGCACGCTGCAGATTCTTCATCCGCAGATGATGGGCACGCCACCGGCGCCGCATGTTGGCGGCGAGTCCAACCCGGGTGTCTTCGTGCTCAATCCGCAGGCAACCTTCAAGGTCGATCCCGGCGCGATCGACGAGACGATCGACGGCGTCACTTATCGCAACGGCAGCATCACCGCCACGGTCACGCCGCCCGTCGGACGACAGCAGCGCGTGCGCCTGTTGCTCAACGAGAAGAATCCGCCGACCGTGCGGCAAGCGCGCGCGTACAGCTTCGATGCGCCGGAGGGCCACGGCATCGCTGCGCCCGCGCAGTCCGCCAGCAGTGTAAGTTTCGCGTTCCGTCGTGTGTTGCCCGGCGCATACCTGGCGAGGCTGAAGGTTGACGCGGGCATGAGTCCGCTGATCGTCGCACCGGATGGACGCTTCGACGGCCCCGAGGTGTCGCCATGAGCGCACGACGCGACCAGGCCCGCAACCGCCGCGCGCTGACGCAGGCGCTGGCGACCTTCGAAGCGCATCTGAGCCGGTCACCAGTCAAACCGATGCCGCTCCTCTCCCGCGACGCGGTTCCACTCGCGCTGCACTCGCTCGCCCAGCCGCTGGGCTTGAGCGCTTTCGAGCGCGATGCGCTTCTCCTGGCAGTGGCATCGCAGCTGGACTCGCGTATCGGTCCGCTGCTGACGCGGGCGCAAGTTGAACTTACCGGGGAGAACGACTCCCGGCCATGGCTTACCGGGCGCCTCGCGCTGGCGCTCTTCAAGGAGTCCAGCTGGGATTCGATCACCCCGGTCGCGCCGTTGCGAAGCTGGCACCTGATCGAACTGGTGGGCGGGCTTGGTCCGCTGGACGCGCGTTGGGCGGTGGACGAAGCCGCTGTACATCACATCGCCGGGGCGCCTTTTCCGGACCCGCGCATTGAACCGTGGATGCCGGCCGTCCGGCTGGTTTCGGCGAAGGCTAGCGATACTGCGCACGACGGCGCGGTCGATGCGCTCGGCGCGGCGTGGGAGGCCTGCGCTTCCCTCGCCGATACACCGGTTGCGCGGGTTAGCGGGCCGGACGGCGAAACGGTGGTGCAGGCTATCGCGCGGCGGCTTGGCTTGTCGCTGCATCGCATGACGGAACTGCCGCCGCACGGAGAGCGCGACACGCTGGCGCGCCTGTGGGCTCGCGAGGCGCTGCTGCGCCGCGGGCTGCTGTGGCTCGACACGCACACACTTGATCAGCGCGATGCGCGCGAGTTCGGAACGTTCATTGATGCCTTGCAGAGTCTCACAGTCATGACCGGCGAGGGCCTTCCGCTGCGACGCGCGCAGCATCGCATGGCCGACGCCGGACTGACTTCCGGACGCCGGCTGGCGCTGTGGCGCGAAGCGCTGGGCGAGCGCGGCGCGGCGGCGTTGACGGGAACGCTGGAACCCATGGCCGAGCAGTTTCAGCTGACGCAGGGCACGGTGCAACGCGTGGCCGAACAGTGGCAGGCAGCCAAAGGCGACGCGAGGCAACTGTGGGAGGCCGCGCGCGACGAGGCGCGCCAGGGTCTCGACGGTCTGGCGCAGCGCATCGACGCGCGCGCGACCTGGGCCGACCTGATCCTGCCCGAGGCGTCGCTGGCGAGCCTGCACACGATGACGTCGCAACTGCGCCAGCGCGTGCGCGTCCATCAGGATTGGGGTTTCGCGGACACGAGCTCGCGCGGGCTCGGCATCAGCGCGCTGTTCAGCGGCGCGAGCGGCACCGGCAAGACGCTCGCGGCCGAGGTGCTGGCGCACGAACTGTCGCTGGATCTCTACCGGATCGATCTCGCCGCGCTCGTTAGCAAGTACATCGGAGAAACCGAGAAGAATCTGGCGCGCGTGTTCGCGGCCGCCGAGGCGAGCGGCGCCATACTCCTCTTCGACGAGGCCGACGCGCTGTTCGGCAAGCGCAGCGAAGTCAAGGACAGCCACGACCGCTACGCGAATATCGAGGTCAGCTATCTGCTGCAGCGTGTCGAAACCTATCGCGGGCTCGCGATTCTGACCACCAATCTGAAGCAGGCCATCGATCCCGCGTTTCAGCGCCGCATCCGGTTTATCGTGCCATTTCCGTTTCCCGACGAGGCGGCGCGCGCGGCGATCTGGCAACGCGCCTTCCCGCCCGCGGCGCCACTCTCCGATATCGACTTCGGCAAGCTGATGCGGCTGTCGCTGTCCGGTGGGCACATCCGCAATCTGGCGCTCAACGCGGCTTTTCTCGCGGCCGACGAAGGCTCAGCCATCACGATGAAACATCTGCGCAGCGCGGCAGAGTCGGAGTTCGCCAAGCTGGAGCGTCCGCTGCCGCCGGCCGAAGTGGGAGACTGGATATGAAACCGCTGCATGTTCCCGCAGTCAGCGTGCGCGTCGGCAGTCTGGCGCTGCACGGTTACTCGAACCGCGACGGCATGCGTCTCGCCGGTGCGTTCGAGAAGGAGCTTGGCCGGCTGCTGGCCTCCGCGCCGCTCGCCGCGCACGGTCTGGAAACCGATGTGTTGCGGCTGCCGCGCTTTCGTCGCAGTGCGAACGAATCCCCGGAGCGCGTCGGACGACGGCTCGCGCGCAGCATCGTGGAGGCGCTCGCACCATGAGCGACGGCGCTGTGCTTACACCCGTCGCGGAGCGCGAGCGCGTGCCGACAAGAGGCGGCGCCTCGCGGCTGTTGCTGCAGCGCAAGTGTGCGTGCGGGGCCGGTGCCGGAGCGGGCGGCGAATGCGAAAGCTGCGCGGCGAAGTCCGTGCTGCAGCGCTCTGCCCATGGGTCTGGAGCGGGAGTGCATGACGCGGATGACACGTGGCCCGCATCGGTCAGTGAAACCCTCGGACGTGCCGGCCGTCCACTCGATCCCGACACACGTTCGTTCATGGAGGAACGCTTCGCCGTCACCAATTTCGGGGGCGTGCGTGTGCATGACGACACCGTCGCCGCGTCGTCCGCGCGTGACATGGACGCGGACGCATATACGGTCGGGCAGCACGTGGTTTTCGGCGAGGGGCAATATCGGCCGCACAGCGACAGCGGGCGTCACCTGCTCGCGCACGAACTGGCTCACACCGTGCAGCAGCAGGGGCTTCAGCGAAGCGGCACACAGAAATTTGTGGACTACGGCCCGGAGTACCACCGGCTCGAAGCTGAAGCCGATCGCGCCGCCGAACGCGTCATGCAAGGCGGCGCGCCGCAATCCGCCGGCTTGCTGAGCGCGAGCGGTCCGCGCCTGTCGCGCAAGTCCTCGTCGAAAGGCGCCCCCGAGCCCAAGGACAAGGACGAGAACGAGAAGCCCACCTTCACGGCCAGCTACGACACGACCAGCTATAACCGCAGCTTCTCGCTGGTCGGCACCTCGGTGCCCGAACGGGCCACCGGCACCGTCGACAAGACCGAAGCCGCCTACAAGATCGATACGCTGGTGCTGCCGCCGCAAAAAGGCGCGAAGGCGGTGGCGCACTGCATGGCCAATCTGGGCTCGCTGGGTGCGGCGTTCGACTGGTCCAGCGGGCCGAAGCCTACCGCGAATAAGGCCGGCCGGAACGAGGCGCGCGATCCGACTGAAACATTGCAACGATCGTGGCTTGCCACGGTGGGCTACAAGTTGGGCAAGGACGCCCACGCGCGCTGGAGCGATGTGGGTGGAGACAAGGTGTTTCCGAGACCACCTGTCGGACCGACCTGCGAACTGGATCACATCCAGGAACTGCAGGTAGGCGGCACCAACGCGGGCGAGAACCTGCAGGTTCTCGACAAGGTGGACAACGCATCCAGCGGGGGGCTGATTCAGCAGCAATTGCGTCAACTGGCCGAACAGGCATTCGACGATGCCAGCAACGCGTTGGGCGGCAAGCGTCCGAAGCGGGTATCGCTGAACTTCGGCGGTGTGGTGATGCAGGGCGCGCCGGTGTGCGGCGTTTGCTGCAAGCTTGCCGGGCGCTTCGTCGATCAGGCTGTCACGGCGGCGAGCGAGAAGGCGACGGTGGACGTGGAAGTGAGCATCGTGGGCAAGAAGTACGTGCTCAAGCTGCCGGCCGACAAGAGCAGGACCATTCCGCTCGACGGCGCGAATGCGGGCGTCGTCAAGGCGATCAAGGGAATGACGCTCGCAAACTACGAGCGCGATCCAAAGGGCAAGGGCCACGACAAGATCCGGGGAACACTCGACGAGAACGCGATCAACGCCAAACCCGGCACCAAAAGCACTATGCTGACGATGGCCATCGGCCCCGACGGCACACTGCAGCCACCCAAGGGCAAGCTGCCCGCGCCCGTCAAGGCGGAGTTCAGCAAGCTCAGTCCGATCACCTTCACCACGCTCTCGGTCGATGCCGACGGCGTGTCGGCCACGGGCACCATCACACCCAGGCTGCCGTTGCTGCCCGAACTGGATGTCGCGCTGGACCCGCAGGGTTTCCGGGTAGGCAAGGCGCTCGATCCCGACAGGATCAAGCCGCCGTTCCCCGGCATGAAGGTCACCGAGGTCAGCATCATGATGGAGCTGGCTCCGGCCTTTAAACCTGTCGGCACGCTGGCCATCGAGTTCGGCACCGCGAAGAAGCTCGCCGATCTGAAACTCAAGGCGAGCGCGGACGACGCGGGACTCGTGCTCAAAGGCGATCTCTTCATCTACATTCCCGGCGTGGATCAGGCCAAAGGCAACGTCACCTACCAGGCGGGACAGTGGAGCGGCGGGGCGCACATCGAGGCTACGAAACTCAAGTTGCCTTTCGTGAAAGGCGGCGCCGTCGACGTGAGCCTGAAAGGCGGCAAGCTTGACGCCGGCGGCAAGGTGAATCTGGAACTGCCGGGTAAGAACGAAGCGGCGCTCGATGTCCAGTACAGCGACAGCCAGTGGGTCTTCAAGGGACGCGGCCGCATCGTCACGAAGAGCAAGTATCTCCAGCCGATCGATGCCGCCATTCTCGTGCGGGACGATCTGTTTCGCGCGACAGGCTCGACGGGCATCGCGTTCGCGGGGCTGGAGGGCGACATCCACGCGACCTACGAGCAAAAGGCAGGCGTGGAGAAGGTATACGGCAAGGGCAGCGTCAAGATCCAGAAGGGCCGGGCGAAAGGGGCGATCGACGTGGAGCTGCACGCCGACGAAACGCTGACCGGCAAGGGCAAGCTCAGCTACGAGATCAAGAAGGACATGGTCGCGTCCGCGGGCATTGTCATCGACGACAAGCAGAAGATCACCTTCGACGGCGAGCTGAGCTTTCCCGACATCACGCTCTTTCCACGTTTTCCGAAGGACGAGACGCCACGGGAAATTTTCAGCGCCTCCGGCAAGATTCCGATTCCGGGCGCGTCGATCGGGCCGATCGGGCTCAAGGTCGAGCTCTACGGCGGACTCGGCTACTACTACTACGTCGGTCCCGGTGTGCTGACCGGCATCCGCGCGACCGCGAAATTCAGCCCGTTCGAGCCGGACCCGGACTTCGCCTTCTCGCTCAAGGCCAAGGCCAGCATTCCAGCGGGCGGCGGCATCACCGGCACGGTGGGCGCGAACGTGGTGATCGATGCCATGGTCGCGGAAGTCGGCGGTGGCTTGAGTGTCGATGCGCGCGCGGGGCTCAAGGGCAAGGCCGAACTCGGCGGCGAGATCAACTACGCGAAGGACCGCTTCAGCGTGGACGCCAGCGCGTACATCGGCGGCAGCATCGAGCTTGGCGCGGCGCTTCGGGCGAAGGTCTTCGCCGAGGCCGGCGTGTGGAAGGCCAAGGTCAGGACCGAAAAAATCTGGACGCTGAAGGAAACGAAGTTCGACACGGGCCTGACCCTGGGCCTGCGCATGCCGCTGCACTACGACAGCGTGGAAGGCTTGCGCCCGCCCGCGCTCGCCGACATCAAACCCGAGCCGCCCGAGCTCAAGGTCGATCCCGGCAAGCTGCTGGGGCACCTGTTCGGCGCGGCCAAGAGCGAGGAAAAAGAATCGTGAGCGGACTCAGCGACGCGCCCAGGCTGCTGAAGGGCGGCATCATCCTGATCGACCCGACGAGCGGCGCGGTGCAGCGCGTGATCGCGCTGCAGTACAACCCGGACCTGCTGACGCGCTCGCTGACCCCGCAGGGTTCGGGCAGCACGGCGGCGGTGAGCCAGCCGCTGCGACTCAAGGGGCCGCCCATCGAAACGATCAAGCTCGACGCCGAAATCGATGCCACCGATCAGCTCGCCTCCGCCGGACAGAACGATGCGATCGTGGAGGTAGGCCTGCATCCGCAGCTCGCGGCGCTCGAAGTGATGGTCTATCCCGACAGCGGGGTGCTGATCCGCAACAACGCGCTCGCCAGCGTGGGCACGCTCGAGATCGCGCCGGTCGAGGCGCCGCTGCCGCTCTTCGTCTGGAGCAAGGAGCGCGTGGTGCCCGTGCGCATCACCGATTTCTCCATTGTCGAGGAAGCCTTCGACGTCAACCTCAATCCGATCCGCGCGCGCGTCACGCTCAACATGCGCGTGCTCAACATCAACGATCTGGGATTCGACAGCAAGGCCGGTCATCTCTACATGGTTTATCACCAGGGCCGCGAACGGCTCGCGGGCATGGCGTCGAGCAGTTCGCTGGCAAGCCTCGGCCTGAGTTCATTGTTCTGAGGCCCGCCATGAGCACCGACAACCGCTATGCGCCCAACAGCCGTTACTACACGACCGAGACGACGGAGTTTGTCCAGCCCGACTTCACGCGTGTGGTCTATCTGCGCCGACGTTTCGTGCCCGATCCGTCGCGCTTCGTCACGATGCAGGAATACCGCGTGATGGAAGGCGATCACATCGACCGGATGGCCGCCGCCGTGCTCGGCGATCCGCAGCAGTTCTGGCGGCTGCCGGACGCCAACGGCGATCTCGACGCACGCGATCTCGAAGAGGTCGGCCGCCGTATCCGTCTGACGCTGCCCGACGGTATGGGAGGGACGGGCGGTGCTTAAAGGCATGCACGTCACGCTGCTCGTCGGCCCGGCGGTTCCCGTGCCGATGCCGCAACCGGTGATGGAAGCGTTGCAAAGCTTCCAGGTCACGTCGTCGGCCGGCTCGCGCAGCGGCTTTCAAGTGACCTTCGCGGTCGAGAACCGCTCGCCGCTGCACACGCTGCTGGTGCTCGCGGGCGGGCAGGTGCCGTGGTTGCGCGTACTGATCGTGCTGACGATCAACAGCCTGCCGAGCGTGCTGATGGACGGCCTCATCACGAAGCAGGAGATCAGCGGCTCGAACGACCCCGGCGTGAGCACACTGACCGTCACGGGCGAAGACCTTTCGGTGGCGATGGACCAGCAACAGTTCAACGGGCTGCCTTATCCGGCCATGCCGCCGCCAGCGCGCGTGGCGCTGATCGTCGCGAAGTACGCGATGTTCGGCATGGTGCCGCTCGTCATTCCGCAGATATTCACCGACGTGCCGGTACCGGTCGAAAAGATTCCTACCCAGCAGGGCACCGATCTCGCCTACGTCGAGAAGCTTGCCGCGGACGCAGGCCACGTGTTCTATGTGGCGCCCGGTCCCGCGCCCGGCATGAACGTGGCGTATTGGGGACCGGAGATCAAGCTCGGCCTGCCGCAGCCGGCGCTGAACCTCGGCATGGACGCGCACAGCAATGTCGAGACGCTGTCCTTCAGCATCGAGCATGCGAAAAAGGCCATGCCGATCGTGTTCATCCAGAACGCGTTGACCAAGACTCCTATCCCGCTGCCGATCCCCGACATCAGCCTGCTCAATCCGCCGCTTGGCCTGCTCCAGCCGCTGCCGAAGTCAATCAATCTGATGAGCGACACGGCTAAGCTCTCGCCCATGGAAGCGCTCTCGAAGGGCATGGCGGTCGCGGCCGGATCGGCCGATGTCGTGACGGCGACCGGTTCGCTCGATGTGCTGCGCTACGGGACCGTGCTCAAGGCCCGCGAGCTGGTGGGCGTGCGCGGCGCCGGCATGGCCTTCGACGGGCTGTACTACGTCAAGACCGTCAGCAGCACCTTCAAGCCAGGCGAGTTCAAGCAGAACTTCACCCTGACCCGCAACGGCCTGATCTCAACCTTACCGGTGGTGCCGACATGAGCAGCGAAGGCAAATATTTCGGCAAGTATCGCGGCGTGGTGCTGAACAACATCGACCCCATGCAGATGGGGCGCGTGCAGGTCGAGGTGCCCGACGTGCTGGGCGTGGGCCTGTCGAACTGGGCGATGGCCTGCGTCCCGTTCACCGGCAAGCAGGCGGGCGTGTTCTGCGTGCCCCAGATCGGCGCGGGCGTGTGGGTGGAGTTCGAACAAGGCGACGTGGACCATCCCGTGTGGGTCGGCTGCTTCTGGGGCAGCGCAGCGGATGTGCCGGCGTTGGCGCTGGCGGGTGTGCCGGCATCGCCGAGCATCGTGATGCAGACGGGCATGCAGAACGCGCTCATGATCTCGGACCTGCCGGGGCCCGCCGGTGGCATCCTGCTCAAGACGGCGACGGGCGCGTTCATCTCGATCAGCGAGGTGGGTATCACGATCAGCAACGGGCAGGGCGCGACCATCATGCTGACGGGACCGACGGTCAACATCAACGCCGGCGCGTTGACGGTGATGTAGGAGCAATGCGATGCCCGGTTTCATCGTTCATCTCGGCGCCACGGTGATGTGCTCGCACGGCGGGCAGGCAACGCCGACCGCGCCGTTTGCGCGCGTGTTGGTGTCGGGGTATCCGGTGGTCACGCTTGCCGCGCCCTGTGTCATTGCCGGCTGTTCCATGCCGCCGCCCGCCGCCGGCAACGGCCCCTGCGTGAGCGGGCAGTGGCTCACGGGCAGCACCCGGGTGCTGGCGGGCGGGCAGCCGCTCATCGTGCAGTCCAGCAGTTCGGTGTGCGCACCCACCGGCACGCCGATGATGGTCACCGTGACGCAGACGCGTGCGTCCGCGATGTGAGGACGTGACGCCATGGCACTCGACTTCCCGTTCCGCATCGATCCCCGTGGACGCAGCGCCGAAGTCCTGTCGGACGCGCACATCCGCGAAATGATCGAGCAGGTGCTGTTCACGCTGCCCGGCGAGCGGGTCAACCGGCCCGACTTCGGGTGCGGGCTGTTGCAGCTCGTCTTCGCACCCAACAGCGACGCGCTCGCGGCGGCCGTGCAGTCGACGGTCCAGAGTTCGCTGCAGCAATGGCTGGGCGAGCTGATCGAGGTCGATGCCGTGCAGATCGATCATCCCGAGGCGATGCTGGCCGTCACCGTGCACTACATCGTGCGGCGCGATCGAGAGCCGCGGCTCTCCACCTTCACTAGGGCCGTGCCATGAACACCGCGCGGCAACCCCGCACCGACAACCCGCGCCGCATCCAGCTGCTGCGCGACCAGCCGCTGCCGCCGGCGCTCAACGGCATCGACTATCTGGAAGTGGCTTCGAAGGACCAGCGCAGCCTCAAGGTCGTGTTTGTTCATGACATGACGGGGATCACGCGGGCGAACTGCCGTATCGACGGGGGCGTGCGCATTCGCGGCATACAGGTGCTGAGCGCCGTCGCGAACGGCAACGAACTGACGATCACCGTGGATCGGCCGGGAGACTTCTCCTGGTACGACTTCGTCCTGCTTGACCCGGCTGCGCCGGATTTCGCGCCTGCCGGTATCGACCCGGTGCTGGCTAGCGTTCGCTTCAGCTTCAAGGCGCAGTGTCCGTCCGAGTTCGACTGCGAGACTGTCCACGATTGCCCGCCCGCCGCACTGCCCGAGCCGCTCCTCGACTATCTCGCCAAGGACTACGCGAGCTTTCGCCGCCTGATGCTCGACCGGATGGGCCAGCTGATTCCGGGCGGCGCCGAGAGCCATCCCGCCGACTTTTCGGTTGCGCTGGTAGAGATGCTTGCGCACGTGGGCGATCTGCTCAGCTACCGGCAGGACGCCGTCGCGACCGAGGCGTATCTCGGCACTGCGCGGCGTCGTGTGTCGTTGCGCCGGCATGCGCGCCTGCTTGACTACGCCGTGCACGAGGGTTGCAACAGCCGCGCCTTCGTGTGCATCGAGGTCGATCCAAAGGCCGATGGCAAGACGCTGCTGCCCCGAACCAGGCTCGTCACGCGCGGCGGCGATCCCGAACAGATTGTGGTCGGCACGGACGATTTCGCGAAGCAGCCCGAGGACGAAACCGTGGTCTTCGAGACGATGCACCCGCTCACGCTGCTGTCGACGCACAACCGCATCGCGATCCACGCCTGGGGCGATCCGCAGTACTGCCTACCGCGCGGGGCGACGCAGGCGGCTCTCGTCGACGACCCCAAGCTGGCGCTCGCCGCCGGTCAGGTGTTGATCGCCGAAGAGGTGCTCGGCGCGACCACGGGCACGCCCGCCGACGCCGACCCGCGCCATCGCTACGCACTGCGGCTCGTCGGCGTCGATCCGGGTCGCGACGAGCTAACAGGCACCGACCTTCAACTGGTGCGCTGGCATGTCGACGATGCGCTGCCGTTCCCGCTGTGCGTCAGCGCGGAATCCGACGAGGGCGAACTGCGCCAGATCGCGGTGATGCGCGGCAATGCCGTGCTGGCCGATCAGGGCGCGACGCACGCCGCCGAATCCATGCTGCCGCCGCTCGCGCCGGACGGGCGGCCGTACCGCCCGCGCCTGCGCGAGCCCGGCATCGCCTATGCCGAGCCCTACGACCACGCAACCGCGCTGAACGAGGACTGGTCAGCCACGCGCGCGTTGCAGCAGGACCCGCGCGGCGCCGTGCCGGCCGACATGCATCTCGAGACCGACGATCCCGCTCAATCCGGCGATCAGATCCTGGCGGGCGCGACGGCCTGGACACCGCAGCGCGACCTGCTGGCGAGCGATCGCTTCGCACAGGAGTTCGTGGTCGAGACGGAGAGCGATGGCAGCGCCTTCCTGCGTTTCGGCGACAACCACTTCGGCTTGCGGCCGGAGCCGGGTGCGCATCTGCTCGCGAGTTATCGGCAGGGCGGCGGCACGGCGGGCAACGTGGGCGCCGACAGCATCGTGCGTCTGATCTGCGATGACGGCGACATCGCGCCGTACGTGAATGCCGTGCGCAACCCGCTGCCCGCGCAGGGCGGCGCGGACCCGGAGGCCGTGGATGCCGTCAGGTTGTATGCGCCCGAGGCTTTTCGCACGCAGGAGCGCGCGGTGACGGAGGCGGACTACGCCCGCATCGCCGAGCGTCATCCGCAGGTGCAGCGCGCGGCGGCGCGGCTGCGCTGGACAGGCAGCTGGTACACGATGTTCATCAGCATCGATCGCAAGGGCGGCGCGCCGTTGGACAATGCGTTCCGCGCCGTGATGTTGACTCACCTGGAGCGCTATCGCCTCGCCGGCTACGATCTCGCCCTCGACGATCCGGTCTTCGTGCCGCTCGATATCGAACTAGGCATCTGCGTGCTGCCGGGTTACATCGCGGCGGCGGTCAAACAGAGCCTGCTGCAGCGGCTGTCCGACGGCCTCGACGCGCAGGCGCAGCCGGCCTTCTTTCATCCCGATCGCTTTACCTTTGGCACCAGCCTGGCGTTGTCGGGGCTGGTGGAGGCGGCGCAGTCCACTGACGGCGTCGCGTCCGTCGATGTGATCCGCTTCCTGCGCTGGGGCCACACGGATCTGGGCGAGCGCGAAGCAGGCGTGATTCGCGCCGCGCCGCTGGAAGTGCTGCGTCTGGACAACGATCCTAACTTCCCTGAAAACGGCCGGCTGACGCTGACCATGCGAGGTGGCCTGTGACCGACACCACCAACTCCGCCACTTGCGGCTGTTGCGCAGGCGTTACCGTGCTCACGCCGGTGGACGCGCTGAATCCGCCGGGCCAGACCGTGCTGCATTTTCGCGTCGGCACGCAGGCGCGCTTCATGGAAAGCCAGCTCGCGCGGCTGGCCGCTCCGGTGGAGTTGCAGGCGCTGACCACGCGCGATCGCGGCGATCCCGCGTTGGCCTTGCTGGATGCGTGGTCGAGCGTGCTGGATGTGTTGAGCTTCTATGAGGAACGCATCGTCAACGAGGGCTTTTTGCGCACCGCCACCGAGCGGCGCTCGGTGCTGGAGCTGGCGCGCGGCATCGGCTATGAACTGCGGCCAGGCGTGGCGGCTTCCACATTCCTCGCCATCACGCTGGAAACCGCGCCCGGCGCGCCGCCAGAGGCACGCGTGGACGCCGGCACCAAGGCGCAGAGCGTGCCCGCGCAGGGCGAACAGCCGCAGGTCTTCGAAACAGTCGAGGACTTGCAGGCGCGCGCAGCGTGGAATGCGCTCGAAGTCGTGCACGACGAGGCCGCGCCGCCGCACTGGGGCGGCGCGACGCTTTATCTGCAAGGCCAGTCCACGCGCCTGTCCCCCGGTGACCCCTTGCTGGTGATCGGCGATGAGCGTCGTCTGCAACCGGGCAGCGAGCAATGGGATTTCCGCCGCGTCGGGCGCGTGCAGGTCGTGCCGCCCGCGCAACCCAGCGGCGATCCACAGGCGGGTACGACCGTGGTGACGCTGGACCGGCCGCTCGGCTCCGTCGCGCCGCACGTGGACCCGGCGCTCAGCGCGCCACGCTGTTATGCGTTACGCACGAAGGCCGCGCTGTTTGGCCAGGCCGCGGCCGCCTGGCGGGCGATGCCGCGTAGCCTGCGCGCGGCGTTTCTCAGTATCGACAACGTGGACGATCATGCCGTCGATATCGCCAAGGTGAACGAGTGGCCCGATTTCACGGTGGAAGGCGTCTCCGGCGCGAAGGACACGGTTCTTCTGGACGCGAGCTATCCGAAGATCGTCCGTGGCGGCTGGGTGGTGCTGTCGACCCCCGCGTACGACGAAGTGTTCAAGGTGACGCAGGTGCGGGAGGACGGGTGCACGGCGTTCGGATTGAGTGGCAAGAGTACGCGTCTGACGCTGAGCGGAGAGGGCCTCTCCGAGCATTTCAACAACCAGCTGCGAAGCACGTCGGTGTATGGCGAATCAGTCGAACTCGCGTGGGCGACGCGGCCGCGCTCCGGGTTCATCGACGGACACGTGCTGACGCTGGCGGGCAGCGAGCCGGACCTGACGGCAGGGCGCTGGCTGGCCCTCAGCGGTCACATCCTGGCCGATGTGCTGGACAACGGCGACGTGCGCCGCCGCCTACGCGCGGCCGATCATCTGGCCGCGGTGGAACTGGCGCGCGACGAGGCGAGCGCGGCCATCACCTTCACCGATGGCGAGCGGATGACCGCGACGCTGCAGCGGGCGAGCGAAGTCGTACAACTCACCCGCAATGATGTGATCGGCGGCCGTTCGCAACTCACTTTGTCGGCCGATCTGCTACACGCCTATTTGCCGGTGACGCTGCGCATCAATGCGAACGTGGTCGCGGCCACGCACGGCGACAGCAAGCAGATGAAGATCCGGCCCGAGGTGCTCGGCAGCGGCAACGGCAGCGCCGCGTTCCAGCGGTTCCAACTGCAGCAGAAGCCGCTGACTTACGTATCGGCGCCGACGCCGTCCGGCACGCAGGCCGCGCTCGACGTGCGCGTGGACGGCGTGCTCTGGCACGAGGCTGCGCGCATCACGGAGCTGGGGCCGAACGACAGCGAGTATCTGCTGCGCCGGGCCGATGACGGCACCGTGACGCTGACCTTCGGCGATGGCATGCGCGGCCGGCGGCTGCCGAGCGGCCAGATGAACGTGCAGGCGCGATATCGCGTTGGCATCGGCGCGGCGGGCAATCTGAAGGCGGGCCAAATCAGCATGCTGCTCGAACGCGCGCTGGGCGTGAAGGACGTCGTCAATCCGGTTCCGGCTACGGGCGGGGCCGATCCCGAGGTGCTCGCCGACGCGCGCCGCAATGCACCGCTTACGATGCTGGCGCTGGATCGCATCGTGTCGCTGCGCGACTTCGAAGATTACGCCGCGGCATTCGCCGGGGTCGGCAAGGCGCAGGCCGTGTGGCTGTGGGACGGCGAGCAGCGTCTCGTGCACCTGACCGTGGTGGGACTGGACGGCGCGGACATCGAAGCGGGTTCGGATCTCTTTCGCAATCTGTTGGCCTCGATCGACAACGTCCGGCCCGCGCATCAGGCGCTGCGCATGGAATCCGGCGAAGTGCTTCGCTTCGGTCTTACCGCGCGGCTCCGGATCCTGCCGGACTACGCGGGAGACAAGGTGCTGCCCGCCGTGCGCGCGGCGCTGTCCGATGCGTTTGGTTTTCTGCAGCGCGGCTACGGCCAGTCGCTCTCGGGCAGCGAGGCGCTGAGCGTGATCCAGCGCGTGCCAGGCATCGAGCGCGTGGACCTAGATGTCCTGCGTTCACATCCCGGCGGTTCAGTCGCGGGACCGGATGGGCGCCTGCGTGCTCGCGGTGGGCGCTGGCAGGGCGCGCAGATCCGCCCAGCGCAATTGCTGTTGATCGATCCCGCCGATGTCGTGCTGACGGAGCTCAGTTCATGAACACGCTCGACGCCGAGTTCCTTTTCAGCCGCCTGCCGGCGTTCTACCAGCAGCGCGACGCCGAAGCGGGCGGCCCGCTGCGCGCCTTGCTGACGGTGATCGCGGAACAGGGCGCGGTGCTCGACGACGACATCTCGCGTCTTTACGATAACTGGTTCATCGAAACCTGCGAAGACTGGATCGTCGCCTATATCGGCGATTTGCTGGGCGTGCGCGGCCTGTATTCGGTCGCCGGCACGTCCGCGTCCGGCCAGCGCGCGCACGTCGCCAACACGCTGGCGTTGCGCCGCCGCAAGGGCACGCTGCCGGTGCTCGAACAACTGGCGATGGATACAACCGGCTGGCGCGCGCACGCAGTCGAATTCTTCCAGTTGCTCAGTACCACGCAATATCTGAATCATCCGCGCCTCGCGAATGTGCGCACGCCGGATTTGCGTCACGCGGCGTCGCTCGAACGCACCGACGGCCCGTTCGACCTCAGCGCGCATACCGCCGACACGCGGGCGCTGCCGGCTGGACGCTACAACATCCCCAACATCGGCATCTACGTCTGGCGACTGCAAGCCTATGCCGTGCAGCGCGGCACGGCGCGAGCGGTCACCACGCGGCCCGGTTTCTTCACGTTCGATCCGATCGACCGGAGTTTCGGCGACGACCTGCCGCCCGCCGAAGGACGGCTCTACAACCGTCCCCGCACCGGACGCCAGATCACCGACCTGTCCCAGCCCGTCAACGTGCCGGAACCACTGTCGCGCCGCGTGCTGCATGACGAGCTGACGGCGCTGCAGGCCGCGCTCGCCGAAGGAAAAAAGCCGCAATCCAGCTACTTCGCGACGGAAAGCGGCGGCCCGGTGCTGAGGCTCTGGCTGGATGGCGCGGAAGTGCCGGACGACAAACTGGTCGTGTGCAACCTGCGTGCGTTGGCCGGCGCGGCGCCGGAGGAGTGGCGCAGGCCGCCGGCCGGCTTGGTGGGCTTCGATCCGGTGCTGGGGCGCATCGCGCTGCCGGCGGGACAGGCGGTGGCGACAGTCGAAGCCGCCTATGCGTATGGGTTTCCCGGCGACGTGGGCGGCGGCCCGTACGACCGGCGTCCCGCACGGCGCGAGGACGAGGCGGATTTCGGCATGTTCGATCCCACGCACTTTTCCACCTTGCGCGTGCCGGACGATCACGCAACGCTCGCCGATGCGCTGGCGGCGCTCGTCGTCGGCGAGCGCACGCTGATCCGGCTAAACAGCGACGCGACCGAGGCGATCGCGCCCGATCTGCATCTGCCCGACACGGAAGTCGTCATCGAGGCATCCAATCTGCGCCGGCCCGTGCTGATCGGAGACTGGAAGATTCGCGGCAATGCCAACACGCGCGTCGGGCTTTCGGGGCTATGGGTCGACGGTCAGGTACGTCTGCAAGGCGCGCTGCGCTCGCTAGACGTGCGTCATTGCAGCCTCTCGCCGGGCCGGGGCGGCATCCGCCACACCGGAAACGGCGCGACGCTGTCGATCATGTTGAGCAACAGCATTTGCGGACCGGTGCGCGCGACGAAACCGATCGCGGGCGTGGCGGCCAGTGCCTGCATCTTCGATGGCAGTGATAGCGGCGTCGCCTTCGATTTTCCCGACGCGGCGCTGGGACTCGACCGTTGCACGATCTTCGGCACCACCGCGGCCGGCGAGCTCGATGCGGGCAACAGCATTTTCAACGCAACAGTGACGATCGAGCGTTGCCAGCAGGGCTGCGTGCGTTTCTCATATGTGCCCGTCGATTCCGTCACGCCACGCCGCTACCGATGCCAGCCCGAGCTCGCGATGCATGGCACGCTCAAGCTGTCGCTGCAAAAGCAGAAGGCGGAGCGTCTGCGGGTAACGCCCACCTATACCTCGGTCGTCTACGGAAGCGCGGCCTACGCGCAACTGCGCCTGACGAGCGGGCCGGAAATCCTGCGCGGCGCGGAGGACGGTGGCGAAATGGGCGTGTGGAATCTGCTGCAGCAAACCCAGCGCGAGGCCAACCTGCGCCAGGCGCTCGACGAGTATCTGCGCTTCGGCCTGGACGCCGGGGTCATTTTCGTGAACTGATCCGGGAACAACGACATGAAAGCAGACCTGACCCGATCGACCGATCGCCCCGACCAGCACTATCGAGCCGTGCGCATGCAGCAGGGGCGGGTGCAGCTCGACGCGGAGTGGAACGAGCAGCAGGACATCCTGAACCGCCGCATCGAGACTGAGACCCACGACACGCTCGGCGAGGGCGCGGCTGCGCCGATCACCGGCGGCGGCTTCTTGCTGACCGGCGCGGGAGACAACGTGACCATCGGCTCGGGCCGCTGCTACGTGCAGGGCCTGCTGTGCGAAGCGGGCGCAGAACTCACCGTGATCGCTCAGCCGGGCGTCCCGTTCAACGTGTCGCCGGTCGTGCCCGAAGGCCAGAGCCTGCTGGCGCTGCCGCCCGCGAACGCGGCCGCGCTCACAGCAATCAAGGTCTATGACGGCAAGGGTGTGGCCGTCGCGCCCGCCGATGGCTCGTATATTGGCTATGTGGAGGCCTGGTTGCGGCATGTTACTGCGCTCGAGGACGCGCTGATCCGCGAGGTGGCGCTGGGCGTGCCGGACACGACCACACGCGACCAGCTCGTCTGGCAGGTGAAGGTGCTGCGCGCGGGCGACCTGGCCACGCCCCTCACCTGCCTGACCGACGAACCTTGGCTCGGCTTTACGGCCGCGCCCGACGGCACGTTCGCGGCGCGCGCCGAGCCTGCCGTGCCGCCGAAGGACCCCTGCCTGCTCACGCCCGAGGCGGGCTACCGGCGGCTGGAGAACCAGCTCTATCGCGTGGAGATCCACGACGATGGCAGCGTATCCGGCGACGTGCGCTACAAGTGGTCTCGCGATAACGGCAGCATCGTTACGCGCGTGACGCGCTGGCTGGGCGAACCCACCGCCGATGAATTTGAAGTCGCGAGCATTGGGCGGGATGCGACGCTGGCCATCACGGCGGATTGCTGGGTCGAGTTCTTCGACGACACGCACGACCTGCTTGGCCAGCCCGGCGTGCTCGTGCAGGTGTTGAAGACGGCCGGCAATGTCGTCACTGTCGATCTGGCGACCAGGACCGGCGCGCTGGACAAGGCGCGCTTCGGCGCGAATCCGCGCGTGCGGCGCTGGGAGAACTGGGCGCAGATGGCGCCGGCCGCGTCCGCCACGGCCGGCGGCTGGGACAAGCTGGAAGACGGCATCGAAATCAAGTTCACGCCGGGTCGCTATCGTATCGGCGACTACTGGACGGTGCCCGCGCGCACCGCGACGGCGGACATCGAATGGCCGCAGGACGATGCTGACAAGCCGCGTTTTCTCGCGCCGCAGGGCATCATGCGTGCCTTCGCGCGTCTCGCTGTTCTCAAGTGTCAGGGCGGCGTGTGGACCACAATATCGGACTGCCGACGTCTGTTTCCGGCTTCGAGCGAACTGACGAACCTCTATTACGTCGGCGGCGACGGCCAGCGCGTGATGCCCGACCTGATCGCGCCCGTTGCTGCGGCGCTGCCGCAGCCGCTGGAAGTGGCGGTGTTCAACGGGCAGTTTCCGGTGGCGGGCGCGCAGGTGCGCTTTACGGCGAGCGACGGCGCGCTGCCGAATATGACACTGGAACAGATTGTGAACACCGGCGCCGACGGCGTGGCGGCCATCCACTGGAGCATTGCACCTACAGCGACTTCGCAGACCTGCGTCGCGCAACTGCTGGAGGCGGGCAGCCCTGCGGCAGGCAAGTTCAACCGGATCGATTTTTCCGCTGGCACCCTGACCGCTGCGCAGGTCGCCTACGATCCCGCGAAGTGCGCCGATGCATCGGCGGCTGGAATCGGCAACGTGCAGGAGGCGCTCGACGCGTTGTGTCAAATGGAACACGCAGGCGGCGGAGGTTGCTGCCGGACAGTGGGCGAAAACGGCGATTTCCCGACGCTCGATGTCGCCCTCCGCAAACTGCTCCAGAAGGAATCGGACATCTGCTTGTGCCTGCTGCCGGGCGAGCACCACTTCTCGGACGAACTGGTCCTCAATGCGCCGCCCGGCGTGCATTTGCACGTGCACGGCGCGGGTCAGGCGAGCCGACTGATCGTCGACAAGCAGGAGTTTGATCTGTTCGACTTCGCATCGGTCACGTTCGAGGACTTCGAGATTCAATGGACGCGCAGCTGGGCCGTGCTGCGGATGGAAGGCTGCGCCGCCGTGCGTTTTACGCATATGGGTCTGTCGGGCTTCACATCCAAGGGCGGCGGTCTCCTGAAGATCGGCGACGCGATGACGCTCGAAATCACCGGCTGCCGGATCAGTGGCTACGCGGGCGAAACCTTGCCTGACCATCAGACGCAACTGTTCACCAGAATGCCGTCGCTCAAGCTCATGGAAGCGGCGTTCACTGTGGACGATGGCCGCGTCTTCGCGCCCATCGATCCGGAAATCGCGAAGACCGTGGCGTCGCTCGGCGACGGGCCGCGCAAGCGGATGAGCGAGCAGATCGCGACCGTGCTGCGCGCGGGCGAAACCGGCGAGTTCCCACTCGGTGCCGAAGAGACCGCTGGCCTCATGCAACTGGCGGCCGATCTGCAGTCAAAAACGCTTGCGCGCGGCATGCTGGGGACGCTCGATCAATGGCGCACCGGCGTGCTGCTGAGCCACGGCGGCGAGGCGGTGACCTTGCTGGATGCGCGCGCGCAGACGCTTATCGCCGATAACGTCCTGAACGGCAGCTTGTCGCTCTACGGCGAATTCACCGAGATGCGGTTGCCCAATCTCGACACTCTTCACTCGTTGAGCGAGAGGATCAAGAAAGGCGACGTCACCCTGTCTGCCGGGCGCGGCCGCCTGCACTTGCGCAGCAACGTTCTGCGCGGCGTGCGCCTCGGCGACGAGCGCGTGACGCAACTGCTGGAGCGGCTGCATGGCGACGGCGCGATCACCGATTGCTACCGCAGCCTCGTCGCAGACGCGAACGTGTTTACCGCGGACACGGCAGATCTGCTGGCCATCGACGCCGCGCTCACCAACAACTCGTTCGAGACGAGTGGCGACGTCGGCAATGTCATTGCCAGCAAGGGCAAGTACATGGGCAACTTCGCAACCGACGGCCTCAGGCTGATCGCGATCGGGCATGCGCCGGATCAGTTCGGCAACGCGCCGTTGTATATCATGGCGGTGTAATGCCGGCGCGGGAGCGTTGGTCGCAGTCTCCGCTTGTCGGATGACGCTCGACTAGCGTACTGAGCTGCGGCTCGAAAATGGGTTGTGTCGTGATAACAATTACAGTAGGAGCAAAGTTCTAAGGCGAAGAACTGCTCAACTCCGCGAGGAGACTTAGGGAACACCGACTGTCGAAGGCTGACAAGGGAACGACCGACGGCGAGGACAGGGGCGTCCGCCGACGCTGCCCGGTCTTGGTCAGGCGATCGCTTCCAAGCGGCCGCTGGCATCGCGTCAGTTCAGCGGCCGCGAAGCGGGAGGCTGTGTGAAAACGCCCTGATCGCTTAGACTGAATCGACATATTCAGCTGAGGTGGGCGGATGAAGCGATTCATAGAAGGCGAAGACCGCAAGCAGGTCATTCTGCTTTTTTGCTCAGGCGAGCGTGGCCATAGACGGCAGCAAATTCAAGGCAGTCAACGCGCACGATCGCAACTTCACCCGCGTCAAGCTCGACAAGCGCATTCAGCAGATTGATCAGTGTATCGAGCGTTATCTGACCGCGATGGAGACGGCCGACCGTCAGCCATCCGAAGTTGCCGAAGCGAGAGCAATCCGTTTCCTGGCTTTGCGGGACTTTATGGAAACTTCTGAATGGTAATCCTGGCGGAGGCGGTGAGATTCGAACTCACGGAAAGATTGCTCCTTCGCCGGTTTTCAAGACCGGTGCCTTAAACCACTCGGCCACACCTCCAAGCCTTAAATTGTAACCTGAAAAACCCTCTCTGCGGCGCCCGGTCGAACTGCAATCACTGCGGATCTTTCAGAAACAGCTCTTGCAAATCGTTCAGGAACGCCTGGCCGAGCGGCGTCGGCGCAATCTTTTCGTGATCGCGCGTGATCAGCTTGCGTCGTTCGGCTTCCTGCAAAGCCGGTTCGATCGACGTCATCGACATCCCCGTGCGCTCGATGAACCGATGCACCGGAAACCCTTCCACCAGTCGCAGCGCGTTCAGCATGAACTCGAACGGCAGATCGCGCGGGCCGACTTCATGCTCTTCCTGCACTGCCGTGCCGGCCGTCGCCTGCTCGATGAAGGTAGTCGGATGCTTATAGCGCGCCTGACGCAGCACGCGGTTCGGAAACGATAGCTTCGTATGCGCGCCCGCACCGATGCCGAGATAGTCGCCGAAGCGCCAATAGTTCAGATTGTGCTTGCTCTGCCGATGCGGCTGCGCATACGCCGACACCTCATAGCGCTCGTAACCGGCAGCGGAAGTGCGCTCATGAATCCAGTCCTGCATATCGGCGGATGCATCGTCGTCGGGCAGGGCGGGCGGGAACTTCGCAAACAATGTGTTCGGTTCGAGCGTCAGGTGATACAGCGACAAATGCGGCGGCGCGAACGACAACGCCGTCTCGACATCGGCCTGGCATTCGGCGAGCGTCTGCCCCGGCAGCGCGAACATCAGGTCGAGATTGAAGTTGTCGAAGGTGGTCGCAGCCACTTCGACGGCATGGCGCGCCTGCGCCGAGTCGTGAATGCGGCCGAGCGCCTTCAGATGCGCTTCGTTGAAACTCTGGATGCCCACCGAAAGCCGGTTCACGCCGCTCGCGCGAAACTGCGCGAATTTGGCGGCTTCGAACGTCCCGGGGTTGGCTTCGAGCGTGATTTCCGCGTCGGCGTCGAGCGGCAGCAGCGCGCGCACGTCGGACAGCATGCGATCGAGTCCGGCCGCCGAAAGCAGGCTGGGCGTGCCACCGCCGATAAACACCGTGTGCACCTGCCGCCCCCAGACCAGCGGCAGCGCCATCTCGAGATCGGCGCGCAAGGCGTCGAGATACTCGTTCTCCGGGAACGCGTCGCCTTTCCATTCGTGCGAGTTGAAATCGCAATACGGACACTTGCGCACGCACCACGGAAAATGCACGTACAACGCCAGCGGCGGCAGCGACGTCAGCCGGATGCTGCCCGGTGACGTGAAGGCCTTGATGACGCCGTTACCGATATCGGCGGGCGCCGGTTTGATCGGAATCACGCTTCCTCCGTCAGACGCGCGAGCAGTTGCCGCAACGCAATCGCGCGATGGCTGCTGGCGTTCTTCACCGCCGGTTCGAGTTCGGCGGCACTCGCATTCAGCGACGGCAAGAAGAAGTACGGGTCGTAGCCGAATCCATGCGCGCCACGCGGCGCGTCCAGCATTTCGCCATGCCAACGGCCTTCGGCGATCAGCGGCTCGGGATCGTCGGCGTAACGCACCAACGCCAGCACACAAAAGTAGTATGCGCGTCGATCGGTTTCGTTTTGCAACGCCGAAACGAGGCGTGCGTTATTCGCCGCATCGCTCTTTTCGCCACCGGCGAGTTGCGCGTAGCGCGCCGAATACACACCCGGTGCGCCGCGCAGCGCGCGCACACAAAGGCCCGAGTCGTCAGCGAGCGCGGGCAGGCCGGTCAGCTTCGACGCGTGGCGCGCCTTGGTCAGCGCGTTTTCGACGAAGGTCGGATGCGGCTCCTCGGCTTCCGGCACATTCAGCTCGCCTTGCGGAATCAGTTCGATGCCGGCCGCGCCGAGCAACGCCGCGAACTCGCGCAGCTTGCCCGCGTTGTTCGACGCCAGCACGACTTTCTTCAACGGCGAAGCGGATACGGCCGCGCCATTGTTTTGACTCACTTCATTCACCCTTTTGCTCCAGCGCTGCTTTCTGCTTCGCGATCAGCGTATCGATACCGTCGCTGGCCAGATCCAGCAGCGCGTTCATTTCGTCGCGCGAGAACGCCACACCTTCAGCGGTGCCCTGAATTTCGACAAAGCCGCCCGCGCCCGTCATCACGACGTTCATGTCGGTGTCGCATTGCGAGTCTTCGTCGTAGTCGAGATCCAGCACCGGCAGGCCGTCGTACACGCCCACCGAAATCGCCGCGACATAATCGGTGATCGGCGAGCTTTCGATGCGGCCCGTGGCCAGCAGTTTGGCCACTGCGTCATGCGCGGCCACGAACGCGCCGGTGATGCTGGCCGTACGCGTGCCGCCGTCGGCCTGGATCACGTCGCAATCGATATGCAGCGTGCGTGCGCCGAGCTTCTCCAGATCGAACACCGAGCGCAGCGCGCGGCCGATCAGTCGCTGGATTTCCTGGGTGCGGCCGGTCTGTTTGCCGCGTGCGGCCTCGCGGTCGCTGCGCGTATGTGTGGCGCGCGGTAGCATGCCGTATTCGGCGGTGAGCCAGCCTTGGCCGCGATCACGCAGAAACGACGGCACGCTTTCGGCGATGCTCGCGGTGCAGATCACTTTCGTATCGCCGAATTCGACCAGCACCGAGCCCTCCGCGTGCTTCGTGTAGTGGCGCGTGATGCGCACGTCGCGCAGCTGATTGGCCTTGCGGCCGCTGGGGCGTTGGGTGTTGTTGGTCATGTTGGGATCGGTCAGGAAGAAAAGCAGGAGGGAAAGCGCGATTTTACAGCCGATCGGGCGAGGCGGCTGTCCGCATCCACCTTGCCTCTCCAAGGGGTCTCATCGCCAAAGATGGGATAATGCCGTTTCCCCGCCCCGCGTCTCGTACACGCCGGGCGATTCGACTCTCCGGCCATCGTTGAATGCATGGCCACAATCGCGAGAAATACGATGATCTACAGCATGACTGGCTATGCGAGCGCCACGCGCGAACTCGTCGCGGCCTCGGGCACAGGTGGCGTGAGCGTATCGGTCGAATTGCGCACCGTGAACTCGCGCTTTCTCGATCTGAACTTCCGCATGCCGGAAGACGTGCGCGTGTGCGAACCCACGCTGCGCGAAATGCTGATGAACAAGCTGTCGCGCGGCAAGGTCGATATCCGCATCAACCTGCAACGCAGCGAACAGTCCGCCAACGCGGGTTCGATCAGTCATGACGCGCTCACGCAACTCGCACTGCTCGAACGCTCGGTGCTCGCGACGTTTCCGGAAGCGGAACGCCTGCGCACAGGCGAAATTCTGCGCTGGCCTGGCATACTGGCCGAAAGCGGCGTGGCGCCTGAAGTGTTGCGCGACGCCGTGCTCGCCTGCGGCAAGCAGGCCATCACGGACCTGATCGACGTGCGCGCCCGCGAAGGCGCGCAACTGGCGACGATGCTGATCGCCAACGTTACCGAAATGGAAGCGATCGTCACGAAGATCACGCCGCTCGTGCCGGAACTGATCGCCAAGCATCAGCAGAAAATTGTCGAACGCTTGCAGGAAGCGCTCGGCATCGCCGCGCCGGATACGGCCGCGACGATCGTCTCGCGTGAAGAGATCAACGAGCGGATTCGCCAGGAAGTGACGATGTACGGCATCCGTATCGACATCGCCGAAGAACTGTCGCGCCTCACGGCTCACCTGAACGAAACGCGTCACGTGATCCAGAAGGGTGGCAAGGTCGGCAAGCGCCTCGACTTCATGATGCAGGAACTCAACCGCGAAGCGAACACGCTCGGTTCGAAGGCGGCCGCGAAGGAACTGGCGGATTCGTCGATGACCCTGAAGCTGCTCATCGAACAGATGCGCGAGCAAGTACAGAATCTGGAATAAGGCTGGAGCCACGCCAACATGACCGACCATCACCACACGCGCGAAACGCCGCGCAATCCGTACGCCGGTGCTTACCCCGGCAACCTGTTCATGGTCGTCGCGCCGTCGGGCGCGGGCAAGTCGACGCTCGTGAACGCGCTGCTCGCGGGCGACGACGCGATCCGTCTGTCGATCTCGTACACGACGCGTCCGCCGCGTCCGAAGGAGCAGGACGGCGAGCACTACCACTTCACGACCGTCGACGATTTCATGAAGCGTCATGATGCCGGCGAGTTTCTGGAAAGCGCGGAAGTGCACGGCAACTACTACGGCACCTCGCGTGTGTGGATCGAGGACCAGATGAAAAGCGGCCATGACGTGCTGCTCGAAATCGACTGGCAGGGCGCGCAGCAGGTGAAAAAGCAGTTTCACAACGCGGTCGAAATCTTCATCTTGCCGCCGTCGCTCGAAGCGCTCGAAGAGCGTCTGAAGAAGCGCGGCCAGGACGAGCCGAACGTGATCACACGCCGGCTGCTGGCGGCCGGCAGCGAGATGGCGCACGCGGCGGAAGCGGAGTATGTGGTGATCAACGAGAAGTTCGAACGCGCGCTCAGCGAACTGCAGTGCCTCGTGGCCGCGACGCGTTCGCGCTTCGCCTCGCAATACGCGCGCCACACGCAGCTTTTCGTGCAGCTCGGGATTCACCTGCCACACGCGTAAGCGCGGCGGTGTACCGAGCACATAAGGTAGAATAAGCAACATACTGAGAAGGAAACCAACATGGCCCGCATTACCGTCGAAGACTGCCTCAAACAGATTCCGAACCGTTTCGAACTCGCGCTTGCCGCAACCTATCGCGCGCGTCAGCTCGCTCAAGGCCACACGCCGAAGATCGAAAGTCGCGACAAGCCCACGGTCGTCGCACTGCGCGAAATCGCAGCCGGCCAGGTTGGCGTCGAAATGCTGAAGAAGGTGCCTGTTTAAGGCGCACTGTTCCGTTTTCGATTACGCGTTTGCCAAACCTGTTTGCCACACGCTTTTGCTGCACCTATTTGCCGCACGTAATCGCATCAACGTGCAGACCGGCGTCCAACCCTAACCGCTACGGAGGCGATCATGAGTGCTACCCCGCCCACCGCCACGGAAGTGGAACACGACGCTGACTCGCCCTCGTCTGCACGGAAGTACATCGACGCGGTCCTTGAACAGTCGTTTCGCCATCTGTTCGGGCCGACCGCCACGCCGGAGCAACCGCGCCGGCATGACGTCGTTTCCATCGCCAAACTGACGTCCGCCTTGTCCGGCTATCTGCAGCCGGAAGAGATCAAGGACATCAAGTCGGCCTTCCATTTCAGCGACGAAGCCCATCTCGGCCAGTACCGCCAGAGCGGCGAGCCGTACATCACGCATCCAGTCGCCGTCGCGGAAATCTGCGCCGGCTGGAATCTCGACGCCCAGGCGCTCATGGCGGCGCTGCTGCACGACGTGATGGAAGACCAGGGCGTGACCAAGGCCGAACTCGCCGAGCGTTTCGGCGCGAAGGTCGCGGAACTGGTCGACGGCTTGTCGAAGTTGGACAAGATGGAGTTTCGCAATCGCGAGGAAGCGCAGGCGGAAAACTTCCGCAAGATGCTGCTCGCGATGGCGCGCGACGTCCGCGTGATTCTGGTCAAGCTCGCCGACCGGCTGCACAACATGCGCACGCTGGGCGCGGTGCCGCCCGAAAAGCGCCGCCGCGTGGCGCGCGAGACGCTGGATATCTATGCGCCGATCGCCCACCGGCTCGGCCTGAACAATACTTATCGCGAGCTGCAGGACCTGAGTTTCGCGAACTTCAACCCGCACCGGTACGCCACGCTCGAAAAAGCCGTCAAGGCGGCACGCGGCAACCGGCGCGAAGTGGTCGGCAAGATTCTCGAATCGGTGCAGCGCGCAATTGCCGACGCGAAGCTCGACGCCGAAGTCACCGGCCGCGAGAAAACCATCTTCAGTATCTACAAGAAGATGCGCGACAAGCAGTTGTCGTTCTCGCAGGTGCTCGACGTGTACGGCTTCCGCGTCGTGGTGGAAAGCGCGCTCGAGTGCTACACCTGCATCGGTGCGCTGCATGCGCTGTACAAACCCGTGCCGGGCAAGTTCAAGGATTACATCGCGATCCCAAAGGTGAACGGCTATCAGTCGTTGCACACCACGCTGGTTGGCCCGTTCGGCGCGCCGATCGAGTTTCAGGTGCGCACGCGCAAGATGCACGAGATCGCCGAAGCAGGCGTGGCCGCGCACTGGCTGTACAAGAACGGCGGCGCGGACTTGAATGACGTGCAGAAGCGCGCGCACCAGTGGCTGAAATCGCTGCTCGACATTCAGAGCGAAGCCGGCGACTCGAGCGAATTCCTCGAGCACGTCAAGATCGACCTGTTCCCGGACGCGGTCTACGTGTTTACGCCCAAGTCGAAGATCATGGCGCTGCCGCGCGGCGCCACGGCGCTCGACTTCGCGTATTCGATCCATAGCGACCTGGGCAACCAGTGCGTCGCGGTGAAGATTAACAATGAACTGCTGCCGCTGCGTACCGAGTTGAAGAGCGGCGATATCGTCGAAGTCATCACCGCACCGTATTCAAAGCCGAATCCAGCGTGGCTCGGATTCGTGCGCACTGGCAAGGCGCGCTCGGCGATCCGCCATTATCTGAAGACCATGCGTCTGAACGAGTCTGTCCAGCTCGGCGAGCGTCTGGTCGACCAGGCGTTGAAGGGCTATGGGCTGGCGCTCTCGGATGTGACGCCGGAAGCGTGGGAAAAGCTCGTGCAATGGACGGGCAACAAGAACCGTCAGGAAATTTTCGCGGACATCGGTCTCGGCCGGCGTGTCGCGGCGGTCATGGCCAAGCGCATCGAAGTGCTGATGAGCGGCCGCGACGCCGACGACGACGGCTCGCGCTCCCACTCCGATTTGCCGCCTGCGCCGCCGGTCGTCATCACCGGCACGGAGGGCATGTCGGTGCAACTGTCCGCGTGTTGCCGTCCGATTCCGGGCGACGACATCATGGGCTATATCGGCATCGGCCTCGGTATGGCGATCCACACCACGGATTGCCGTGTTGCGCAGCGAATCCACCGGCGCGATCCGGGCCGCTGGATCGACGTCGCATGGGCACCGCAACCGGGGCGTCTGTTCGACGTCGCGGTGAAGGTGCTGGTCAAGAACACCAAGGGCGTGTTCGCCCGCGTGGCGGCGGATATCACCTCGGCGGATGCCAACATCGTCCACATTGCAATGGACGAAGACCTGTCGCAGGAATCCACGGTGCTGCGCTTCGTGATCCAGGTGAGCGACCGTGTCCATCTGGCCAACGTCATGCGCCGGGTTCGCACGAACCCGGACGTCATGCGCATTGCGCGCGAACGGCCGAGCGAGGAAGGCCATCACCGTCACGACGGCGGGATGCGAATCGACCGCGAGCGGGCGGATTACTGATTGCCGGCGGTTGCCCCGAGCGGGTCTCGGGGCGCGTCCAATCTCCTTCATTCGAATCTGAACGCACCGGCTACGCGCGAGTCTCACCTGAAACTCAGGGAGAACGCTTGTGAACGTAGCTGACCTCACCGGACTGGCACTCGATTATTGGGTCGCCCGCAGCCTGCACGACTTCGTGCGCGAAATCCACTTTACCGATAGCGGCGAGACCGTCTCGATTCGCGGCAATGACCGTGGTCGTCCGTGGGATGGCCGTTTTACGCCGTCTACCTCATGGGAAGCCGCGGCGGCGGTGCTGGAGCGCGCGCAGCGGCTGGAAGTGCGTGAGCGGACTGCGCTAGGCGCGGCACACTGCGTCGCGGAATTCGAAGGCGGACACCGAACCGTGGAAGGGCGGGGCGACTCGTTGCGGGTCGCGTTGCTGCGGGCGTTCGTCGAAAGTCGTTTTGGCGATACCGTGGGCGATGTGCTGCGCGAGGCGCAGGCGGTGAGCGGTGAAGACGCGCAGCCGATCGGCGAGCAGACGGCGGGCAGTTCATTCGTCGACTTGCCGAGCCCGGACGGGCAGATCGGGGATATTCAGTCGGCGCCGCGATAAAAGGGCGTGCTTGGTTGCCGCCGAGGCCTTTGGGTGCAGAGAGACCCAGCGAAGCCGGAATCGACGGACAAAAAACAAAGGGCCTTCCGATCGGAAGGCCCTTTGTAGGTGGTGCGGCTGGCAGGATTCGAACCCACGACCCCTTGGTTCGTAGCCAAGTACTCTATCCAACTGAGCTACAGCCGCACGCTAAACGGTGATGCTTACTGCACTGAAACTGGGGCAAAACGTAAGGGCCTCCCCGGAGGGAGGCCCTCGAATAAGTGGTGCGGCTGGCAGGATTCGAACCCACGACCCCTTGGTTCGTAGCCAAGTACTCTATCCAACTGAGCTACAGCCGCACGCAGAAACGAGATTATAGCAAAGGTTTTGAAAAAGGGAAGCATGTAACTGCGATTTGTCTCATAGTCGTGATCGTGTACCCTTGATAGGCAGTCGCTTGCTGCAGTTACCGGACCATCATGAACAAGGCCTTTGTCAAAGAGTCGAGCGAAGAGAATGACGACGACCTCGACGTCGCCCAGCCGGACGTTCCCGCTGGTACGAAAAACTACATCACGCCCGCCGGCTACCGGCGCATGCGCGATGAACTACTGCATCTGATCGACGTCGATCGGCCGGAAGTGGTCAAGCTGGTGTCGTGGGCGGCCTCGAACGGCGATCGCTCCGAGAATGGTGATTACATCTATGGCAAGCGCCGGTTGCGCGAAATCGATCGGCGCATCCGTTTTCTGACCAAACGCCTGGATCTCGCGGAAATTGTCGACAGCAGCAAGCAGGAGAATGTCGACCAGGTTTTCTTCGGCGCGGCTGTCGAATATGCGACGGAAGATGGCGAGGAGCATATCGTCACGATTGTCGGCATCGACGAGGTCGATCTGGATATCGGCCACGTGAGCTGGATCTCGCCGATTGCGCGCGCGCTGCTCAAGGCGAAAGTCGGCGATACGGTTACGTTGTACACACCGGCCGGCCCGCAGCCGATCGACATACTCGACGTCAAATATCCGCCGCCTGATACGGGCGGTTGAGTCACGTCTGACAGGCGGCCCGATGTGCTCGCCTGTCGCCTCCCGCGCCATGGCATAAAAAAGGCGCCGCGAACGGCGCCTTTGAGACCGCGGATACTACCCGCAGCTTTAGAAGCGGTGACGCAGACCTGCGGTCACAGCGACTTGCTTGTTGTTGCCCGAAGCGGCCAGACCGTTGATGTCGGCATCGACCACAGCGTTTTCGTTGACTTGCTGATACTCGCCTTGCAGGTACACGTCGGTACGCTTGGACAGGGCGTACGCGGTTTGCAGGTTGAACTGGTTCCAGTGCGGACGCGTGCCAGCGAGGCTCGCGCGGGTGTACGTGTACGAACCGGCAATGCTGACCGCCGGCGTCAGCGCATAGCGAGCGTTCGCTTCAAAGTTCTGGAAGTGAGCGCTGTTGTTGCCGAAGGCAATACCTGCCGTTTGACCCGATGCACCAGCGCCGATACCGGCCAGGCTCGACAGGTTGGTTTGCGAGTACACGAGGCCGACCGTTGCCGGGCCGAACGCGTAGTTAGCACCCGCGCCCCACGTTTGCTGGCGGCCGGCGAAGAACGTGTTGTCGCTCGACACTGCGCCACCCGAATTGAATGCAGCAGCCGCGCCGGTTGCGCCGTTGCTGTTCAGTTGCAGGTAAGCAGCGGCGACGTTCAGGCCGCCCCAGTTGTACGACGCGCCTGCGCTGTACGCGCGGTTGTTCGCGAAGCCGTCAGCCTGGTTCGAGAAGCCATACAACGCGCCGAACTTGAAGCCGCCGTAGTTGGCGCTCTGGTATTTGACTGAGTTGTTGACGCGGAACGAGTTGTTCAGGTTGTCGTTGTCGAACGGATGCGCGAACTGCGTGCCGCCGTATTGCGTGCCGGTCAGTGCCAGCGGGCCAACGTAGTCAACCATGCTGTCATATTGACGGCCGAGAGTGACGGCGCCGAACTGGTCGCTCGTCAGACCCACGAACGCTTGACGGCCGAATTCGCGGCCACCTTGCTTGAGCGTGCCGTCATTGATGCCGAAGCCGTTTTCCAACGTGAAGATGGCCTTGAGACCGCCGCCCAGATCTTCAGATCCACGCAGGCCCCAGCGGCTGCCGTTCACCGAACCGCTCGTTTCCTGCCAGTTGCTGTGACCGTGCTGGTTGTTGGTATAGGTGATGCCGGCGTCGATCAAGCCGTACAACGTCACGCTGCTTTGCGCATGCGCGGCCGTTGCGAAAACGCCCGTGAGGGCGGCGACCATGAGTGTCTTTTTCATCTTGTAACTCCGAGAGCGAGAGTGGGCGTTGAACCCAGGCTTAGGGAGACCTTTCACGCGGGCGCTGCGAGAGGCGTAATCCGAGTGAGATGCGCGGTGAACAAAATCGCGCTGGTTTCCGGTTAGGCAGAGTGTAGAGAGACACTTCGCACAGTGGACATTCCGATTTCCGCAATAAAGTATTACGCGTTCGGAAACGATATACGAATGTCATTCAAGCCTTATGAATAAAGGCTTCCAGCGATTTTAGCGAGATCGGAGCGATGCGATGATGCAGTGGCGTTGCTGATTCGCGACACTAATCGATGCAAAAAAACAACGTAATAAAACGTAAAAAAGAGATTGTTGTCGTTACTGAAACAGATGATTGTTAATTATGTGAATAATCGAAATGGCACTGAGCCGGTATACTGAAATTTCTGCTTTCCGAAGCAGACTTTTTCGTTGACGAAAAAGATCTCCAAACCTTTGTCGGCGCGACTTCCCAGTCGCGCTTTTTTTTGCCTGTGTTCCGCCGATTGATGGCGGAGTCAGTGCGCAGGCGCTGCGCCATCCACCTCGTCCCAGTCGTCCGCTACCGAGACGCTCCAGTCTTCCATGACGTAGCGACGCGCGTCCATGGGTGACGACAGCAGGTTCTGCCAATGATCTCCGTGCCACATGGGATCGATTTCGAAGATGGACGGCGTGTCCGCGACCGGTGCGGATTGTTCGGAAGCCGTGTTTGCGTGCGAGTGGGTCAGCCCGGTAAAGAGGCGGCGGATTTGGTTGAACAGCATGGCAATCTCCCTAATGCGCGTTGCTACCACTACTGAATTCAATCTTCCGGCCGTGAACGCGGTGCAGCAAGTCGGACAAACACTTACGGAAAACATCTTTTGTTACATATTTTCAGCAACGTACTGAAAATTTTCCCACTATCAGGCATCTCATGGTCACGTGGGTAATATTGACTTGGTCTGATTATTTAGATCGGACTGAATATGCGCTTGAGATTTTTAAGCCAATAGCGGAGCCTTATCGTATAGCGTGATAAACGCATATCGAGAATTCGCTTGACGGAAATTCTTCGTTCCCCGTATAACGGCAATGCTGAATTTTGCCCGCTTGTTCGATTGGATGGCGTGACCGTGGTATTCGGCTTTGAGGGCAATGACCGATTTTGATAATCCTCTAGGGAAACTGAAAAATGGAAATTGGTATCGTCAAATGGTTCAACGATGCTAAGGGCTTTGGCTTCATCACGTCGGATTCGGGCGGTGAAGATCTGTTCGCGCACTTTTCGGAGATTCGCGCGGAAGGCTTCAAGTCGCTGAAAGAAAACCAACGCGTCTCGTTCGACGTCAAGGCCGGCCCGAAGGGTAAGCAAGCGGCGAACATCCAGCCGTTGTAAGCCCGTCAACGCGGCGCGGCGCTTGGCCGGGCGGCAGAACGCACGAAAGCCTTCGCAAAACGCGAGGGCTTTTTTATGCTGAATTGATATTGGTCGCAGCAATCGGTTTTAACTATCCGGTTCGGAATGTTTTGAACGGGCGGCCAAAATCTCCCGAATGGCTTCTCTGTCATTTCCCGGTGTCTGCCGTGAAAACATAATGATTTTCTGGTTTTGCGAGAGGCTTGCTGCTCACGCCAAAACAGGAACATTGCGCCTCCAAGTCAGTTGACGTAATGCGATGCGATCCGGGTACTCGGCCGCCAACTGGTGCATACTTGCCGCAAAGCCACGCGTCCAAAGTCTCCTTTTCCATGTCTGAACAGTTTTTGCCGCAACCGGCCCTGGATGGTCCGATCGTCTTCGTCGACCTTGAAACCACTGGCGGCTCGACTGCCGAGCATCGCATCACCGAGGTCGGTGTGGTCGAAATAGGGCCTGCCGGCGTATCGCGCTGGAGCAGTCTGGTCGACCCGCAGCAGCCGATTCCCTCGTTCATCCAGCAGCTCACCGGCATCACGAATGCGATGGTGCGGGGCGCGCCGACGTTCGACGCGATCGCGCCGGCTCTGTTCGAGCGTCTGAACGGCAAACTGTTCGTCGCGCATAACGCCAGTTTCGATCGCGGTTTTCTGCGCGGCGAGTTTCGCCGGGTGGGGCTGGCGTTCGATCCGGACGTACTGTGCACCGTGCGCCTGTCGCGCGCGCTGTTTCCAGCGGAAAAGCGTCACGGTCTCGACGCTCTGGTCGAGCGTCATGCGCTCGTGCCGTCCGATCGCCACCGCGCGCTCGCCGACGCCGATCTGATCTGGCAGTTCTGGCAGCGTCTGCACGGCCTCGTGCCGCTCGACGTATTGCGCACGCAGATCGAGCGCACCACGCGGCGCTACCGGCTTGCGGGCGACATCACGGAAGATCTGCTCGACACTGCGCCGGCGGGTTGCGGCGTCTACGCGTTCTATGGGGAAGAGGATTTGCCGCTGTATGTCGGGCGAAGCGTGCGCGTGCGCCAGCGGCTGCGTTCACATTTGACCGGCGAGCGGCGCTCGTCCAAAGATATCCGGCTTGCGCAGCAGGTGCGGCGTGTCGAGTGGCGCGCGACCGGCGGCGAGTTGGGCGCCATGCTCGCGGAGGCGCAGTGGATCGCGACGCTGCGCCCCGGCCATAACCGGGTGCCGCGTGTCGCGAAGAGCGATCCAGCGGACGCGCCCTGGCCGTTCGAGGGGCCGATCGTGTTCGAGGAGCGCGAGGAGGCGTCGCAGGCGCGCGCGTTTCATGTCGTCGACCGTTGGTGTTACGTGGGCCATGCGGCGTCGCTTGCGCAGGCGGCGGAATTGCATGCGTCGAGCGCGGCGGGGCCGTTCGAGCTGTCGACGTATCGCATCTTGCAGAGCCATCTTGCCCGCGGTTTGCGTGTGATGCCCTTGAGTGTGTCGAGTGGAACGGCGGTGGCGAGTCTTGCGTGAAGGCGTTCGGCAACTCAGTTTTTAGCGGTTTCGTTTTCAGCGGCTTGATTTTCAACCGATAGCCCGCCGTTCAAAGCGGGTTCAATCGCGCGCGCCGTCACCGCAGCCAACAACCAGCGTCAAACCGCGCGCTTCGTCTCGTCCAGAACTAACCTGTCGCGCCCACGCCACCCGTTTCGCACACGTGCCCAAGCGCGCGAGTCAACGCGCTCGAATGAGCCGAATCGTAGCGAGTCAGTGATTTCCAGTTAGCCAGCGATTGCGCGACGCGCGACGGACAATCCGGCGCTGCACGCAGCGGCTGCACGCGTGCAAGGCCGGCCACGAGTGATTGCGTCAATCGGTCCAACTGCGGTCTCGTGCTGGTCGCCAGATCGGGCGCGGGTCCTTGCGGCGCCTGGTTGCTACGCCATGTGGCGAACAGCGCGTTTTGCACATCCTTGCTGGCGTCGATCTGATCCTGAAAGAAAGCACGGGCGAACGCCGGGTCGACGTTCGCCGCGGCGGCGCGCTTTTCGACATCGGCGAGGAGGGCGTTCTCGCGCGGCGTGTCGGTGATGTCCTGGTGATTGGCCCACTTCCAGCGCGCCACGGGTTCCGCGAGCGCGAGGCGCTGCGAGGCCAGCGCGATCAGATTGGTGAGCGCGGTATCGTCACCATCCGCGATGGCGGGAGCGGGCGCGAATGCAAGAGCAGTCAGGAGCGCGAGCGCGCATGACGCCCCGAAGCGGTACGAACGGTTCATGGGAGATGGCAGTGGCCGAGCGGCCAACGAAGAAAAACCAGAAGAATAGACGATGCGCCGAACGTGCGTCTGTGTTCCGGCCGGAAACCGCGGACGTACACCTGAACAGGCGAGCAAAACCGGACGCCGGGCCGCACGGCCAGGCGTCGTCCGAATCAGACGGACTTACCCCGCGTTACGAATCGAGCAGAAAACGAGCGGTTAAACGTGTGCACGCACCCGCCACGCGCCGGACGCGCGGACATCGATGCTGCATCGCGCCACTGCACCGTTACTTCGAGTCGCACGACTTGCGTTGTTCGTCGAAAAAGGCGCGAACGTGCTCCGGCAGTTCAGCACCCAGAAACTCGACGCCAGCGGGTTCCGGATCCGGGCAAAAGACTTTATCCGGGGTCGGAACTTTCGGTGGTTTGGCATCCATGATCTTTCTCCTTTACAAACCGATTATCGGCCTCGGTCCCCGTTTTGCACCAGCGCCCGATGCGGGTCACATGTTGTTTGTTGCTTTAACGGCACAGGCCAACAATGGAACGGAATGTTTGAATAGAATTTATCGGTTGACTGCTAATGCACTGATTTCGCCGCCATCGGTCCAGTCAGTCCGATACTCCCCGCCATTCCCTTCCTCGCCTTGTCTCTCGGGCTGTTCAGCAAATAGCCCTCGTTTTTGCGCACTCCACATTCATATTGTGGCGATATCAAACCGATCGTCGCGGATTTTTGTGCACTGCCGCATCGCGAGGATTTTCTTCTTAAGAGGCCGAACGTTCGTTAATTACCATTCCTTCAGTACGAGCCATTCGGCCCCCTAATCTTTTGTAAACGAACGATTCTCAAGTTTCGTTGACGACTAAAAACACTTTTTAAGATTTTTTGCCTGAATAAGAAAACCCAACGTTCGGCAGCGAACGCTGGGCATTCGTCAGACGCTATTTCTACGCTGTCGGCGCGGGGATTTTCACCGACGCGGAGTATGCGGCCGGTTTATCAGTCACTTCGACCTGTCCGTGAATCCGCGCCTGATGACCGTCCGCAAACATGTAGTACGGGAACGGGCGGGCCGGTTCCGAGACGGCGTCGAGCCGCGCGACCAGTTCCGGCGCCAGCGTGAAGTCAAGCGAGCCGAGCGACTCCTGCAACTGCTCCGGCCTTGTCGCGCCGACGATGATGCTCGACACGCCGCGCTTCTGATGCAGCCAGTTCAGCGCGACTTGCGCCATCGAGCGGCCGGCGAGATTGGCGACGGACTCCAGTTCCGCCACGATGCGAAAGTTGCGCTCGGTCAGCTTGTCGAATCCCGGCGGCGGCGCGCTGGCCATGCTCGCGAGACGCCCATCGCCGGAAAAACCGCCTGCCGCGCCGCTTTGCGAAGGCCGGTACTTGCCGGACAACACGCCCATGCCGAGCGGACTCCACGGTACGAGCCCCATGCCCAGATTGGTGGCGAGATCGGCAAATTCATTTTCCGCGTTGCGTTCGATCATCGAGTATTCGAGCTGCATGGCCGCGACCGGTTCGAAGCCGCGCCAGTCGGCGAGCGTCTGCGCGCGTCCGGCGAACCAGGCGGGCGTATCCGACAAACCGACATAGCGGATCTTGCCGGCGCGGACGGCGTCGTCCATCGCGCGCATGACTTCGTCCACCGGCGTGACGCGATCCCACGTGTGCAGGTAGTACAGGTCGATGTAGTCGGTGCCGAGCCGCTTGAGCGAGCCGTCGAGCGCGCGCAGCAGATTCTTGCGATGATTGCCGCCAGCGTTCGGGTTGCCGGACTCGGCGTTGTAGCCGTACTTGGTCGCGATCACGAGCCGTTCGCGCAGGCCGCGTGCCGCGACGAACTTGCCCAGCCATTTTTCGCTGGTGCCTTCCGTGTACAGATCCGCGGTGTCGATGAAATTGCCGCCGGCGTCCACATACAGATCGAACAGCCGTTGCGCGGATTTTTCCTCGGCGCCCCAGCCCCATTCGGTGCCGAAGGTCATCGTGCCGAGCGCGATCGGGCTGACGCGCAAGCCTGAGCGGCCGAGCAGGGTATAGCGGTTCATCGTCATGTCAGTCTCCTTGGGCGGTGTCGTGGAAAAAATTGAATCGATGGCGTTATCCTGCGCCGATTCTTTTCGTGGAAAAATGCCGCTTGTCTGCAAGGATTGTGAAGTTTGGCTAAATAATGGAGATGGCGATGGATCCTGCCCAGTTGCCGGCTTTGATGGCGTTCGCGAGCGTGGCGCGTCACGGCAGCTTCACGCATGCGGCGGCCGAGACGGGCGTGACGGCTTCGGCGCTATCGCAAAGCATCCGCTCGCTCGAAACGCAATTGAGTGTGCGTCTGTTCAACCGGACGACGCGGCGCGTGGCGCTGACCGAAGCCGGCGCGCAGTTTCTCGCTCGCGTGCGACCAGCGCTGGGCGAACTCGAGGCCGCCTTCGAAGCGCTGGACGAAACCCGCGACCAGCCCGCCGGCAATTTGCGTATCAACTTGCCGCGGGTCGCGAGCGAACTATTGGTGCTGCCGCATCTCGCGGAATTCACGCGACGCTATCCGCAGATCCGTCTCGACGTGACGCTCGACGATGGTCTGGCCGATGTCGTCGGCGAAGGCTTCGATGCCGGTATCCGGCTCGGCGAACGGGTCGCGCAGGACATGGTGGCGGTGCCATTGGGCGGCGAGATTCGCATCGCGGTGGCAGGCTCGCCGGCCTATTTCGAGCGCTATGCGCCGCCCGCGACGCCAGCCGATCTCGCCGTGCATGACTGCCTGCGCTACCGGTTTGCATCGAGCGGCGGGATCTATCGATGGGAGTTCGCGCCACCCGATGATCCGGCGCGCGTGTTCGAAGTCGAGACGCGCGGCGCGCTCGTGACCAACGACCTGCGCACGATGGTGCAAGCGGCGGAGCAGCGCGTCGGTTTGCTGCACGTCATCGAGGACTACGTGCGCGAGCCACTCAACGACGGCCGCCTCGTGCGCGTGCTCGACGCATGGTGTCCGAGCTTTCCCGGTTTCTATCTCTACACGGCGAGCCGCGCGCAGATGCCGCTCAAACTGCGCGCGCTGATCGATTTCCTGAAAGAGAAGCGCGGCGCTCGCTAGCGCACACGCTCCCTTCGCCTTCAGGCTGCAAGTTGCTGCCGCAGATACTCGGCGGTGCGGCTTTCCTTCACGCGCACGATCTCGGCTGGTGTGCCGCTCGCCACGATCTTGCCGCCTGCGTCGCCGGCGCCCGGGCCGACATCGATGACCCAGTCGCTCTGCGCGGCCACCCGCATGTCGTGTTCGACCACTACCACCGTATTGCCGGCATCGACGAGTCCCTGGAGTTGCACCATCAGCCGGTCGACATCGGCGGGATGCAGGCCGGTGGTCGGCTCGTCGAGGATATACAGTGTGTCGCCGCGTTGCGCGCGTTGCAGTTCGGTGGCGAGTTTGATGCGCTGCGCTTCGCCGCCGGACAATTCGGTGGCCGGCTGACCGAGCCGCAGATAGCCGAGGCCGATGTCGCGCAGCACTTTCAGCGCGCGCATCACGCTGGTTTCGTCGGCGAAGAAATCGCAGGCGGCGTCGACGGTCAGGCCGAGCACCTCGGCGACATTTTTATCGCGCCACGTGACTTCCAGCGTCTGCGTGTTGTAGCGCGTGCCGTGGCACGTCGAGCAGGGCGCATAGACGCTCGGCAGAAACAGCAGTTCGACGCTGACGAAACCTTCGCCTTCGCACGTCGGGCAACGGCCTTGCGCCACGTTGAACGAGAAGCGGCCCGCGCCGTAGCGGCGCTTGCGGGCGAGGGGCGTGTCGGCGAACAGCTTGCGCACGTGGTCGAAGAGGCCCGTGTAGGTGGCGAGGTTGGAGCGCGGCGTGCGGCCGATCGGTCTCTGATCGACGCGCACGAGCCGCCGAAGCGCGTCCATGCCTTCGACGATGTGGCCGCCAGTCGGCGCGGTTGCGGTGGCGAGCAACGGGTCTTGCTCGTCGTCGTCCGGGTTTTCGAAAACGCGGCCGAGGTGGCTCGCGACCAGTTCCGGCAGCGCCTGGCTCACGAGGCTCGATTTGCCGGAGCCCGACACGCCGGTGACGGCGGTCAGGCAGCCGAGGGGAAATGCGGCGTCCAGCCCGTGCAGATTATTGCGCGTGATGCCGGCGAGCCGCAGCCAGCCGGCGGGTTCGCGCGACGCGCGCTCGACGGGCGCTGGCGGCGCGAACAGGTGCCGGCGCGTTTGCGACGCTTCGACCTTCGCGAGTCCGGCGGGCGGCCCGCTATAGACGACGTGGCCGCCTGCTTCGCCGGCCGCGGGACCGACGTCGACGAGCCAGTCGGCGCGCCGCATCATCTGCAAATCGTGTTCGACGACGAACAGCGAATTGCCCGCCGCCTTCAATCCCTGCAACGCGCTGAAGAGCGCTTCGCCATCGGCGGGATGCAGGCCGGCCGATGGCTCGTCGAGCACGTACACGACGCCGAATAACTGCGACGACAACTGGGTGGCGAGCCGCAAGCGCTGCAATTCGCCGGATGACAGCGTGGGCGTACTGCGCTCGAGTGCGAGATAGCCCAGACCCAGATCGACCAATGTCGTCAGGCGTTCGAGCAGTTCGGCTGATATGCGTTGCGCGGCGACGCGTTTTTCCTCGGACAGGTTGGGCGTGCGCCGCACATCGGGCGAGGCTTTGTGCGCCGAGCCGCCGGCGGCGATCCTTCTATCGACGGCATCGCGCATGGCGCTCTTGCTGAGCACGCTGCCTTTGGCGGCGGCGGTTTGGCCCGAGTGTGTTGCATCGGCCTGCGGCCATTCGCCGCGCGCAATCGGTTCGAGCATCTCGGCAAGTCTGGCCAGCGGCAACTGGGCGAACTCGCCGATATCGAGTCCCGCGAACCTCACCGACAGCGCTTCTTTCTTGAGCCGCTTGCCATGACACGTCGGGCAGACGCTGCCGACCATGAACTGCGACACGCGTTTTTTCATCAGCGCGCTTTGGGTGTTCGCGAACGTGTGCAACACGTAGCGGCGCGCGCCGGTGAAGGTGCCCTGATAGCTCGGCTCGTCCTTTCGCTTGAGCGCGGCGCGGGTTTCCTTCGGCGTGAGGCCGGCGTAGACGGGCGCGGTCGGCTGTTCGTCGGTGAAGAGAATCCAGTCGCGGTCTTTCTTCGGCAAGTCGCGCCACGGCTTATCGACGTCGTAGCCGAGCGTCACCAGAATGTCGCGCAGATTTTGTCCGTGCCAGGCGGGCGGCCATGCGGCGATCGCGCGCTCGCGAATGGTCAGCGAGTCGTCGGGCACCATCGATTTTTCGGTGACCTCGTACACGCGGCCAAGTCCGTGGCAAGTCGGGCAGGCGCCTTGCACGGTGTTCGGCGAGAAATCTTCGGCGAACAGCATGGCTTGCTTCGGCGGATAGTCGCCGGTGCGCGAATACAGCATGCGTACGAGACTCGACAACGTGGTCACGCTGCCCACCGACGAGCGCGCGCTCGGCGTGCCGCGTTGCTGCTGCAAGGCGACCGCGGGCGGCAGGCCCTCGATGGCGTCGACTTCGGGCACGCCGACCTGCTCGATCAGGCGCCTGGCATACGGCGCGACCGATTCGAAATAGCGCCGCTGCGCCTCGGCGTACAACGTGCCGAATGCCAGCGACGATTTGCCCGAGCCGGACACGCCGGTAAAGACGACCAGCGCATCACGCGGAATCTGCACGTCGACGTTTTTCAGATTGTGTTCGCGAGCGCCGCGCACGCGCACGAAGCCGGCGAATGCGGGGGCGTCGGAGGGCGGTGTCGAGCGAGATTTGTTGCGGATGGCGTCCATATCGATGAATAGCGGATAAGCGTGGCCCGGCGGATCGGGCGCACGATTGTGAGGCTGCACGGAACATGCCCGACGATGAAGTGGCGATGATGCCAGTGAAGGCGAGGCGCGCACACCCCGTCAACCCAGCAATCACCGCCTATCATTGAAGCGACTATCCGCGCCCAGAGTGCGGTGGATAACGGACGCGCCACGACTGGCGCGGAAGATGGCAGTCTTCGCCCTTCAAAGAGTTCGCCATGGAAAACGCTGTGTACTGGAAAGGTCGTCAGGTCGGAATCGAGTGTGACGGCCGGATTTTGTGGTTCTCTTCGGCGCCGCAGGAAGCGGTCGTGGCCTATGGCACTCAGCAGCCAGAGCCGGCGTGTGTGGAAGATTCCGTTGTGGCACGCAACCTCGGCATGACGGCGCAATTCGATCGGCCGGGTTTTCGTGGTTGAGCGGTAGCGCGGTTTGCTTGCGCCGTGGCGTTGCGCGGACTCGGGAAAGCACACGCAGAAAAACAAAAAGCCCAGTCGCAAGGACTGGGCTTTTTGCTTGAATCTTGTGGTGCCGGAAAGAGGAATCGAACCCCCGACCTTCGCATTACGAATGCGCTGCTCTACCGTCTGAGCTATTCCGGCATCAGGAGAAACGAGATTATAGGGACTTCTTTATCAGCTTGGCAAGCCCCTGAACTCACTTTTTTGTTTCGAGATGGTAGCGGGTAACCCGGTCCACCTCGTTCTTCGAGCCGAGGAACACCGCCACGCGCTCGTGCAGGCTTTTCGGCTGGATGTCCAGAATGCGCTTCTCGCCGTTGGTCGCGGCGCCGCCCGCCTGCTCGACGATGAACGCCATCGGATTCGCTTCGTACATCAGACGCAGCTTGCCCGGTTTGTCCGGCGTGCGCTTGTCGGCCGGATACATGAAGATGCCGCCGCGATTCAGGATACGGTGCACGTCCGCCACCATCGACGCGATCCAGCGCATGTTGAAGTCGCTTTGGCGCGAACCGTCCTTGCCAGCCTTCAACTCGCCAATGTACTGCTCGACCGGCGGATACCAGTGACGCTCGTTCGAAGCGTTGATCGCGTATTCGCGCGTTTCGACCGGAATGCGCATGTCGCTTTGCGTGAGCACCCACGAGCCGAGTTCGCGGTCGAGCGTGAAGCAGTTCACGCCGTTGCCCGTAGTCAGCACCAGCACGGTTTGCGGACCGTAGACCGCATAGCCCGCGGCGACCTGTTGCGTGCCCGGTTGCAGGAACGACTGCTCGGTGGGCTGCTGGCCGTCCGGGCATCGCAGCACGGAGAAGATGGTGCCGATCGACACATTGACGTCGATATTCGACGAGCCGTCGAGCGGATCGAACACGAGCAGGTATTCGCCCTTCGGATAGTTCGCCGGGATCGGGAAGAACTGTTCCATTTCCTCGGACGCCATGCCGGCGAGATTGCCGCCCCATTCATTCGCTTCGAGCAGGATTTCATTCGACAGGATGTCGAGCTTCTTCTGCACTTCGCCTTGAACGTTCTCGCTGCCCGCCGTGCCGAGCGCATCGCCCAGCGCGCCCTTGCTGACGTGGTAGCTGATCGCTTTGCACGCGCGCGCGACGACTTCGATCAAAAGGCGCAGATCGGCCGGCAGGTTGTTGGTTTCGCGCTGCTGCTCGATCAGGTACTTCGTGAGAGTGGTACGACGTTGCAAAGCCATGCTGTACTCCGGGAAGGCTTGAGGAATATTCCGATTTTAACCGTTCGTTGTGCCGCTTCCGTGCTTTTACGCGAGAACCGTGCAGGGCGACGCCGCCGGGCACGCCGGTGCGGCTGAAATTCAGGCTTTGCGGCGCGCCTTGCCGGCCGTGAGCTTGCCGCTCACGCTCGCCGCAAGCGCTGCGGCACGGGCGTGTTCGGTCGAAACCTTCGGCATTTTCGGGCGATCCGCCTTCGGCATGGGTTCGATCTCCCGTTCGATCTGTTCGCCCGCGGCCGCGGTGGCGACACGCAGGTCGTAGGCGATTTGCAGGTTGAGCCAGAACTGCGCGCTCGCGCCGAAGTAGCGCTCGAGCCGCAGCGCGGTATCGGCCGAGACGGCGCGCTTGCCGCGCACGACGTCGTTGATGCGCGGCGCCGGTACGCGCAGCGCGAGCGCGAGCGCGTTGACGGACATGCCGAGCGGTTCGAGGAACTCGCTGCGCAGAATCTCGCCCGGATGGATTTCCGGGATGCTCTCGCCGGTGTCGATGTCCGAGAAATCGATGCTGCCCAGATCGGAGCGTTTGATGACCATGCCGGTCTCCCAATAATCAGTGATAGTCGACAATTTCGACATTCAGCGCCTCCCCGTCGACGAAATGAAAACAGATGCGCCATTGCGCATTGATCCGAATACTCCATTGCCCGCTGCGCTGGCCTTGCAGCGCTTCTAGCCGGTTGCCCGGCGGCGCATGCAGGTCGCGGATCGATTCCGCGGCGTCGATCATGAACAGCTTGCGGCGCGCGAGCGCCTGCATGTGAAGCGGCAATGAGTACACGAACTTGCCCTGAAAGATTCTCGCCGTAGCTTTGTCGCCGAATGTCGTGATCATGGGATGATATAACGCATCGCGTTAAACGTAAACCGTTAAGTGAATGCGTTTACTTTCACCCCGCCGACGCGAGTCGAACAGTCGTCCAGATGGCTAATGTGATTGCCGCGCGCAGTCGCGCCGGCGAACGCAGGGCAAAAAAAAGCCGGCAACATGTGCCGGCTTTTCGATGCGACAGGGCTGCTCAGACGGGCATCACGCCAATGCTTTCTCCACGATCTCGCGCACATCGCGCGATTTCACCTGGGACGCCACTTTTTCCAGCGCCGCGCGCATGCCGTCGCGCAGCGTCGGCGTGAAGCGGCGCCACAGTTCCAGCGAGCGGGCGAGGCGAGCGGCCACTTGCGGATTGATGGCGTCGAGCGCGATCACCTGATCAGCCCAGAACGCGTAGCCCGAGCCGTCTTCCGCATGGAACTGCGCCGGATTCGCCGCGCAGAAGCTGAAAATCAGCGAGCGCGCGCGGTTCGGGTTCTTCAGGTTGAAAGCCGGATGCGCCATCAGCTTGCGCACGATGTCGATCACCGGACGTTGCGCGCTGCCTCGCTGCGTGGCCTGCAAGGCGAACCACTTGTCGATCACGAGCGGCTCCTTTTCGAAGCGCCGATAGAAGTCGTCCAGCGCCTGCTGCGCCTCGGCGCTGCCGCCCTTGGCCGCCGACGCATTGAGCAACGCGGAGAGTGCCGCCGAGCGGTCGGTCATGTTGTTCGCCGCATCGTATTGCGCGGACGCGAGACGTACCGCTTCAGCCGGATCGTCGAGCTCGGCGAGATACGACAGCGCGAGATTCTTCAGCGCGCGATGACCCGACGCTTCGGGCGTGGCTTCGTACTCGCCCGGCGTGCGATGCTGCTCGTATACCTTGAGCCAGTCGCTCTTGAGCGCGTTAGCGAGACGCTTGCGCACGAACTGCCGCGCGGCGTGCACGGCGGCCGGATTCGATTCGGCCATCTGCTCGGCCAGGTAGGCTTCCGAAGGCAGCATCAACGCGAGTTCGCGGAACGAAGGCGAGAGCGTTTCGTCGGTCAGCACGCGGGCGAACGCGGCGACCACGGAGTCGTCGACTTGCAGCGGCACGCCGGTGGCGGCGCGTCCGGCGAGCGTCAGCAGTTCGCGCGTGGCGAGCCGCTGGCCGGCTTCCCAGCGGTTGAACGGATCGCTGTCGTGGGCGAGCAGGAACGCCAACTGTTCCGCCGAGTAGTCGTATTCGACGATCACCGGCGCCGAGAAATTGCGCAGCAGCGAAGGCAGCGGTTCCTGCGCCACGTTGACGAACGTAAAGGTCTGTTCGGTCTGCGTGAATTCGAGCACGCGCGTGGTGAAGGCCGAGGCCGTGTTTTCGCCTTGCAATTGCAGCGGCAGGTCGCGGCCGTCCTTGCCGATCAAACCGATCGCGAACGGAATCAGCAGCGGACCCTTTTGCGTTTCGCGCGCGGCCGGCGCGCCTTCGCCGTAGCCTTGCGTGAGCGTCACGCTGTAGCGTTGCTGCGCGGCGTCGTAGTGCGTGCGCACGGACACGCGCGGCGTACCCGCCTGGCTATACCAGCGCTCGAACTGCGTGAGATCGCGGCCGTTCGCATCAGCAAGCGCGTGACGGAAATCGTCGCAGGTCACGGCCTGGCCGTCGTGACGCTTGAAGTACAGGTCCATGCCCTTGCGGAAACCGTCGCGGCCGAACAGCGTCTGATACATCCGCACGACTTCCGAGCCTTTCTCGTAGACGGTCATCGTGTAGAAGTTGTTGATCTCGACGTAGCTTTCCGGGCGCACCGGATGCGCCATCGGACCCGCGTCTTCGGCGAACTGCATCTGGCGCAGCACGCGAACGTCTTCGATACGCTTGGTGGCGCGCGCGGCTTCGTCGGTTGCACCGCCTGCCATGTCGGCCGAGAACTCCTGATCGCGGAACACGGTCAGCCCTTCCTTCAGGCTCAACTGGAACCAGTCGCGGCACGTCACGCGGTTGCCGGTCCAGTTGTGGAAATATTCGTGGCCGACCACGGCCTCGATGTTCGCGAAGTCGGTGTCGGTTGCCGTTTCGGGGTTCGCCAGCACGTACTTCGTGTTGAAGATGTTGAGCCCCTTGTTCTCCATCGCGCCCATGTTGAAGTCGCTCACCGCGACGATCATGAAGCGGTCCAGATCGAGTTCGAGTCCGAAGCGTTCCTCGTCCCAGCGGATCGAATGAATCAACGAATCCATCGCATGACGGGTCTTGTCGAGGTCGTGCGGTTCGACCCAAACCTGCAGCAGCTTTTCCTTGCCCGAGCCGCTCTTCACGCGCTCTTCCAGCGCGACCAGCTTGCCGGCGACCAGCGCGAACAGATAGCTCGGCTTTCTGAACGGATCCTCCCAGCGCGCGAAGTGGCGGCCGTCCGGCAAATCGCCTTCTTCGAGCAGGTTGCCGTTCGACAACAGCACCGGATAATCGGCCTTACTGGCGCGCAACGTGACCGTGAAGGTCGCCATCACGTCCGGACGGTCGAGGAAGTAAGTGATGCGGCGAAAGCCCTCGGCCTCGCACTGCGTGAAGAAGTTGCCGCCCGACACATAGAGGCCCGACAGCGTGGTGTTCGCAGCCGGATTACAGAGGCTCGTGAGCGTCAGTTCGAACTGATCCGGCACGTTGTCGAGCCGCAGGCCGTGTTCGTGCGCGTGGGCGTTGGCGAACGGCTGGCCGTCGATCTCAGCGCTGACGAACTCCAGTTGTTCGCCCATCAGTTCCAGGTGCGCGGCGCGTGACGCCTCCGGATTGCGGCGCACGCGCATCGTGTTCCGCACAACCGTGCGTTCGGGGACCAGATCGAACTCCAGTGCGACGGTGTCGATCAGGAAGGCGGGCGGCGCGTAGTCGGCGCGGCGAATCACATTGGGCGTTGCGGTATCGGCCATGGCGTTCTGTAGTGTTGGAACTCGAGTCGGCGAGCGCGCTTCTGGCGTGCGGGCCGGGCATGTCGAGCCATTGTACAAAGCCTCGGCGAATTGTGCGGAGCGAACTTTTTACCGAGTTGCCTGGTCAGCGTATTATCGGGCGCCCGCGTGCGGGAAAGCCTGTGCGTCGACGAGGCCGGGTTTGACGGACAATACAGAGGCAACTCAGAAGCTTCACGAGGTAGACCATGAAAATCGATCGATGGACCCGCCGCGCCGCGCTGCTGATAGCCGCGCTGACGGTGCTGCTTTCCGGCTGCACGACCTACGTCACCACCCAGGTCACGGCCTTCTCTGACTGGAGCGGTAACGACGCCACGCGAACCTATGCGTTCACGCGAGCGGCGGACCAGCAGAATAATCTCGAACTCAGCACCTACGAGCGCTTTGTCGCGAACGAACTCGCCACGCATTCGTTCCGCCAGGTCGACGCCGCACAGGCGCGCTATCTGGTCGGGCTCTCGTATGGAATCCGTTCGGACATGGTGACGGTCTCAGAGCCCGTTTATTACAACCCGTGGCCGGCGCCGTACTGGGGCTATGGCCGGCCGTTCGATCCGTGGGGCCCGTGGGGCGCATTCCCAACCACTTACGTGAACCAGAGCTATCCGATCTTCACGCACCTGCTGGGTGTGCGGATTACGGAGCGGGCAAGCGGCAAGGAGGTCTACAACGTGACGGCGCGCAATACGGGCGGCGAGTCGTCGCTGGTTCGGGCCATGCCGTACCTGGCGCGTAGCGCGCTGGCCGATTTCCCGCTTGGCAACGGCGTGGTTCATACGGTGAAGATTCCGGTCGATAAGAGTGGCGGGCCATCGAACGAAATGGTGGCGACCGGTACGGCGCCCGCCGCCGCGCCGATGCCGGCGTCCGGTGCGAAAGTCGTTCAGTAGATAGTACCTGGCTGGCGGCGCGTGGAAACCGCGACGTCGGCGGCAAGCAAACGGCCCCACAGGTCATCCTGCCGGGCCGTTCTGTTTTTCAGCGCCAGAAAAGTGCGGAGCTCCGCGTCTGATAGCGGATCCCGGCATCCGCGCTACCGCAATTGGATCCATAAATGGCGGACTCGACCCGGCCATGCATCGCGCATTTCGGGATGAGGCCGGCTAACAACGCGAGCGCCTTCCAATGTGAAACACTTTTTAAGAAAGTAAATTGAAAGCATTAGTGCATTTCGGCGGAATATTTCCGTGGGCGGACCGCCGGTAAGCGGCGCTGCTGATGGGCGGGGGGTCCGTCCGCAGCGCGCAAAATGGTGCCTGTGGCCCGTGCCATCGCAGTTCAGCCGGGCGTCGCATGAGAGATACGGATACAGATGGATACGTCTTTTGTGGCTGATTTATCCCAGAATATTCAGTATGATTCCGGCGACCATAGGGAGCCTGAGACAATCCTTCAGACTAATTCGCAGAGGCGCCTAAATAATCGGGGCCAAGTGCCGTTAATTCGCTGAACCCTATATAAGAAGATTGGATTGACCCCGGCTGAAGAATTGCCGGTCCGCGCGGCGCGTACACGCTGTGACGGTGCCGTATTCCGTCAGGCGCTTCAGCCTCTCCTCGCTTCTACGCGCGAACACCGATATGCCCGATCTGCACTGGACCATTCCGGTCGCTCGCTGGTCTAGCTGGCCTGCTGCCGCATCTGCCGCACCCGATATCGGCTTCATCGAGCCGATCGTGCGGCGTCGTCTGAGCACTCTGTCCAGAGTGGCGCTGAAGGTTGCGCACGATTGTGTCGCCAAAGACGCGGTGCGGGTCGTGTTCGCCTCGCGCCACGGGGAGTTGCGGCGCACGACGGATATTCTGCGCGCCATCAGCGCGGGCGAGCCGGTGTCGCCGACCGCCTTCAGCCTCTCGGTGCTCAATGCCATGACCGGCGTGTTCGGCATTGCGCGCGGCGACCGCTCCGCGGCGAGCGCGATCTCGGCCGGCGCGGAAACGCTGGGTTACGCGCTGCTGGAAGCGCACGCGCAATACGCCACGCAGCCGGATTCGCCGATGCTGCTGGTGTACGCCGACGAAGCAGCCGACCCGGCGTACGGCATGATCGAAGACGAAGTACAGGGTGGCGCGATCGCGATCCTGCTCGATAGCGAAACGGCGACGGGCGAGTTGGTGTGCACGGTGTCTCGCGCGGACCAGTCAGAATCCGAGCCGGCGAACGAAACGAGCGCGAGCGCCGCCGCCTCGGAAACCCTCTTCGCGACCCAGAGCCAGGCCCTGCAGCACTGCCTGGAAACCGGCCTGCCCGCCGCCTGGCAAAACGCCGGCGCCACCTGGCATTGGAGTTGGCATGGCCGCGCGGCTTGATTACTTCTGGCGATTTTGCGCCACCGGCATGGCTTTCGTGGTCTTCGGCGTGTGCGGCGTGCTGTTCTCGGTGGTGGTATTTCCGCTCGCCTGGGTGTGGCCGCACCGCGCCTCGCGCCAATTCGCGGTGACGAGCGTGATTCACTGGTTTTTCCGCGCGCTGGTCGCGGTATTGCAACGAATCGGCGTGATGGAACTGGAAGTCTCGGGCGTGCAGGCGTTGCGCGCGGGCGGCCCGGCGATCGTGGTCGCGAATCACCCGACCTATCTCGACGTGATGGTGCTACTGTCGCTCACGCCACATGCCTGCTGCGTGGTGAAAAACGCGCACTGGAGCAACCCGTGTTTCTGGGGCATCGTGCGCTCGGCGGAGTACGTCAGCAATGCCGATCCCGCGGAACTCGTCGAGGCCGGCGCGAAGCAACTGGCCGCAGGCTATACCATGATCATTTTTCCGGAAGGCACGCGCAGCCCCGCGCCGAACCGGCTGCATGCGTTTTCGCGCGGTTTCGCGCACATGGCGCTGAAGGTCGGCGCGCCGATCGTCCCAGTGCTGATGGATTGCGACCCGCCCGCATTCACCAAGCAGATGCGCTGGTACGACGTGCCGGCGCGCGCGTTCAGAATACGCGTGAACGTACTCGAGCCGCTCGGCGTCGACCAGCTCACGGCCCATGACACTCCACCGGCTCTCGCGGCGCGCAGCGTGACGAGCGCCGTCGAAGCACACATTACTCAGCACCTGTTCGATTATGGATTCTTTAAAACTGGAAATTAAACAGCTCCTGATCGAAGCTCTCGATCTGGAAGACCTGAGCCCGGCCGATATCGACGACGATGCCCCGTTGTTCGATACCGACGGCATCGGTCTCGATTCGATCGATGCGCTCGAAATCGGCATCGTGCTGCGCAAACAATACCAACTCACCATAGCGGCGAACGACGAGCGCACGCGCGAACACTTCCGCTCGATCAGCACGCTGGCGGCGCTGGTGGCGAGCCAGCGCGAAGCGGTGCACGCTGTGAACGAAACAACCAGAAAGGGGGAGTAAATCGTGTCCGAGGCAGAGATTCTGGAGCGCATTCGCGCCATCTTCAAAGAGAACTTCGCAATCGAGCCCGAGCGAGTCACGCCGGAGGCGCATCTGTTCGAAGACCTCGATCTCGACAGCATCGACGCCGTCGACCTCGCGATCAAACTGCAGGAAATGACCGGGCGCCGCATCAAGCCGGAAGAGTTCAAGTCGGTGCGCACCGTCGGCGACGTGATCGGTGCGGTCGAATCGCTGCTGGCGGCTCAAGGCTGATGCCCGCCGTGCGCTCGCGAACGCAAGCGGCGGCGGATCGGGCCGCCGATGCCTCGCCCGGCACTGAGCGCCACCTGGGCAAAACCGCCGTGCAGGTGCTGTTGAAGCTCGCGTACCCCGCGCTGATTCTGTGCGCGTGGAAATGGGACACGCCGCGCTACGTCGGCTGCATGCTGTTTGCGATCCTGTGGCTGCAGCGCTGGGCCGGCAGCGGCCCGGTCGCGACCTCGCTCCGGCGGCTCTCCACGATCGACTGGACCGTGGTGGGTTTGCTGAGCTGCGCGTCGGCGGCGATCGTGTTGACCAATAGCGAGCTGCTGCTGCGTCTTTACCCGTCGCTCGTCAATGTGGGGTTGTTGATCGCGTTCGGGGCGACGCTCGTGCACGGCCCGTCGATGATCGAAAAATTCGCGCGCCTCGGCAATCCGAATTTGCCGCCGGGCGCGGTGCGTCATACGCTGCGCGTGACCCAGGTGTGGTGCGCGTTCTTCGCGCTGAACGGCGTGTTTTCCGCTTATACGGCGTTGTACTGGAGCCGCGCGAGCTGGTCGCTCTACAACGGCGCGATCGCCTATGTGCTGATCGGCGTGCTGCTGGTGGCCGAGATCATCTGGCGTTATCTGGTCGTGCTGCCGCGCGCCGCGCGTTCGGAGGCGGCATGATCGCGTTGCATGATCTGTTGTCGGTGGCCGGTGAGGCTTCTGCGGTGTCCGTACCGGTATGCCGTGACGGCGCCACGGTGCTCGATCGCGCGGCGTTTCGCGCGCGCGTCGCCGCGCTGATCGCGCTCGTGCAAACCCAGGATGCGCAACGTTACGCGTTGTGCATCGACGATCCGTTCGATTTCGCCTGCGCGCTCTTTGCGCTATTCGCGTGCGGCAAGGAGCCGGTGATTCCGGCCAACTCGACGCCGGGTTATCTCGCCGATCTCGCCGACGCGTATGAAGTCGTGCTGACTGATGCGGATTTGCCGCCGTTCGCGTTCGCCGCCGGAGCCAACGTCGGTGTCAACGCCGAAGCTGAAGTCAACGCCGAAGCTGAAGTCAACGCCGAAGCTGAAGTCAACGCCGAAGCTGAAGTCAACGCCGTAACCAATGCCGACGCCGACCTCAACACGGGAGCCGACGTTAACGCAGGAGCGGCAGACAACACAGCGGCGGCAGACAACGCCGGAGCCCACACCAACGCCGCCAACGCCGAGGCCGCTTCCGCGCACACGTCCCGCGCCGCTTACCTAATCGACCCCCAAGCCCCGCTCACGCTCTACACTTCTGGCAGCAGTGGCCGCCCCAAGCCGATCCGTAAGACGCTCGCGCAATTCAACGCCGAAGTGCACACGCTGGAAAAGCAGTGGGGCGCGCTAGTCGGCGACGCGACGATGCTCGCGAGTGTCCCGCATCACCACATCTACGGTTTGCTGTTCCGCGTGCTGTGGCCGCTCGCAGCCGGCCGCGCGTTCGACCGCGCGGTCAGCATCGAGCCTTTGCATCTGCAAGCTCAGATCGAACGATGCGGCGCAGCGGTGATCGTTTCAACACCCGCACAACTGTCGCGCTGGCCCGCGTTGCCCGGCTTCGCCGATCTGACGCCGGCGCCGCGCGCGTTCTTTTCATCGGGCGGCCCGCTCGCGCTCGAAGCCGCGCAGGAATACGCCGCGGCCTACGGCGCCGCGCCGCTCGAAATCTACGGGAGCACGGAAACCGGCGGCATCGCGTGGCGGCGCCAGGATCGGACCGATGCCTGGCAACCGGTGTCGGGCATCGAAGTGCGCTGCGACGAAGACGGCGCGTTGAACGTCCGCTCGCCGCATCTCGATCACGCCGGCTGGCATCGCACCGACGACAAAATCGCCTTCGACACCGAGGGCCGTTTCCGTCTGCAAGGCCGGCTCGACCGCGTGCTCAAGCTCGACGGCAAACGCGTCTCGCTGCCGGAACTGGAAGCGCGCCTCGCGCTGCATCCGTATGTTGCGCAAGCGGCGCTCGTGCCGCTGGAAGGCGCCTCGCGCGAGCGCGTCGGCGCCGTCGTGGCGCTGACCGAAGCGGGCGGCGCGGCCTTGCGCGACGAAGGCCGCGTGACGCTCGCGAAAGTCCTGCGCCGGCATCTCGCCGAATATTTCGACGTCGTGGTGCTGCCGCGCCACTGGCGTTTTCGCGTCACGCTGCCGTTCGACGCGCGCGGCAAACTGCCGGTGGCCGCGGTGGCGGCCGCGTTCGAACCGCGCGTCGAAGGCATGGAAGTGCTGGCCGAAGCGCGCAGCGGCGACACGCTGCACTACGAGTTGCGCGTGCCGCCGACGCTCGTGCATTTCGCCGGCCACTTTCCCGGGCTGCCGATTCTGCCGGGCGTCATCCAAATCGACTGGGCGATGCGTCTGGCCGCTGAGCACGTGCCGGCCGTGCGCGCGGTGGCGTCGATCGATCGTCTGAAGTTCATGGCGCCGGTATCGCCGGGCGCGGTGCTCAAGCTCACGCTCGCGCACGATGCGGCGCGTCGGCGCGTGCAGTTCGCGTACCGCGTGAACGGCCGTGAATGCGCGTCCGGCGTGATCGTCTACGGGGAGGCAGCGTGATGAGCTTCTCCCCGTGCATCGTCATTCCGATCTACAACCATAAGGCCGCGATCGGCGCGACCGTGGCGCATCTGGCGGTTCACGGCCTGCCGTTTTTCGTCGTCGACGACGGCAGCGACGAGGCCACCCAGCAGGTGCTCGCCGCGCTCGCGCAGCAGTACGCGGGACAGCTCACGCTGCTGCGCCTGCCGGTCAACGGCGGCAAAGGCGCGGCGGTGATGGCGGGGCTGCGCGCCGCGCGCAAGGCGGGCTACACGCACGCGTTGCAGATCGACGCCGACGGCCAGCACGACGCCGCCGACGTGCCGCGTTTCATCGAAGCGTCCCACGCCGAACCGGGCGCGGTGATTCTCGGCCGCCCGGTCTACGACGAGAGCGTGCCGAAAGCGCGTCTCTACGGCCGTTATTTGACGCACGTGTGGGTGTGGGTCGAAACGCTTTCGCTGACGATCCGCGACTCGATGTGCGGCTTTCGCCTCTATCCGCTGGCGCTGGCCTGCAATCTGATCGACAGCGTGCAACTGCCCACGCGCATGGACTTCGACATTGAGATCCTCGTGCGTCTGTATTGGTGGCGCGCGGCGTTCCGCTCGATTCCAACGCGTGTCACCTATGCGAGCGACGGCGTCTCGCATTTCGACGTGCTGTGGGACAACGTGCGCATCAGCCGCAGTCATACGCGGCTCGTGTTCGGCATGCTGTGGCGTCTGCCGATGCTACTCGCGCACAAGGTAATGCCGCGTCGCTCCGCACTTGCAGATGCGCCGGCCAAAGAAAGCGAACAGGACTGGTGGCGTATCGCCGAACGAGGCAGCCACCTCGGCATGTCGCTGCTTGCGCTCAGTTGCAAGCTGTTCGGCCGACGCTTCACCGCGCTGTGGCTGCATCCGATCGTCGCGTATTTTCTGCTGACGGGCCGTGCCGCACGCGAGGCCTCCAGCAACTACTTCAAGCATCTCGGCGCGGCTGCGCCGCACGGCGACACGCCGCGTCCAGGCTGGCTGTCCGCGTATCGTCATATGCTGGCGTTTGCACAGTCGGGGTTCGACAAGCTCGCGGCATGGTCGGGCCGCGTGAACAACGCCGACGTCAAATTCGAAGATCCTTCGGCATTCGAGGCGTTGGTGGCGAGCGGCAAGGGCGCGCTCGTGATCGGCGCGCATCTCGGCAATCTGGAAATGACCCGCGCGCTCGCCGCGCAGGGCGCTTATGCGAAGGTCACGGCGGTCGTCTATACGGAGCACGCGCGCCGTTTCAATAGCGTGCTGGCCTCGGCGAATAGCGAGTTCGCGAAGCATCTGCTCGAAGTCAGCGACTTCGGCCCCGAGACCGCGATGATGATGCAGGAGCGCGTCGATGGCGGCGAGCTGCTGGTGATTGTCGGTGACCGCGTGCCCGCGCATGAAGCGGGCCGCACGACCGAGGCGCAATTCCTCGGCTCGACCGCGCCGTTCGCGCAAGGTCCGTATGTGCTCGCGCATGCGCTGGGCTGTCCCGTCTACCTGTTCTTCTGTCTGAAAGAGCGCGACGGCTACCGTCTGTATTTCGAACCGTTCGCCGAGCGCATCGAACTGCCGCGCCGCGAACGCGCGCAGCATCTCGCCGCGTGGGCGCAGCGCTATGCCGCGCGTCTCGAACATTATTGCCGCAAGGCACCTTACCAATGGTTCAACTTCTTCGATTTCTGGGCCAGCCCCAAGCGAGGCGCGAATGGCCGAACATGATCTGATCGATGTGCCGAATGCCGGCGCGAACGCAAACACAGCGGCAGTCGTGATCGGCGGCCGCAAGCTGACGATCGAAGAGGTCGTCGCGATTGCGCAGCATGGCGCGCCGGTCGCCTTGAGCGCCGACCCGGCGTGGCGCGCGCGTATCCAGCGCGGCGCGGATTTTCTGCGCCGCCACCTGGCCGCGGGCGCGACTGTGTACGGCGTCAACACCGGTTACGGCGACGCCTGCGTGGTCGACGTGCCGATGGAACTCGTCGAAGCCTTGCCGCTGCAACTCACGCGCTATCACGGCTGCGGCATGGGCCAATATCTCGACGACGCGCAAACGCTCGCGGTGATCGCCGCGCGACTCAACTCGCTTGCTTACGGTTTTTCCGGCGTGCGTCCCGTGTTGCTCGAACGTCTGGCCGATCTGGTCAATCATCGCGTGTTGCCGCGTATTCCGTCGGAAGGCTCGGTCGGCGCGAGCGGCGATCTCACGCCGCTCTCGTATGTGGCCGCCGCGCTCGCGGGCGAACGCGAGGTGATGTTCGAAGGACATCTGCGTGACGTGCGCGAAGTGTGGACCGAACTCGGTCACGTGCCGCTCACGCTCGCGCCGAAAGAAGGGCTCGCGCTGATGAACGGCACGGCGGTGATGACGGGTCTCGCCTGTCTCGCGTTTGCGCGCGCCGATCATCTGACGCGGCTCACCGCGCGCCTGACGGCGCTATGCACGGTCGCGCTCGACGGCCGCGCCGCGCACTTCGACGCGATGCTGTTCGAAGTGAAGCCGCACGCCGGTCAGGCGCAAGCCGCGGCATGGATTCGCGATGATCTGTCCGGCCGCGACGACACGCCGGGCCACCGTCTACAGGACCGTTATTCGATTCGCTGCGCGCCACACGTGATCGGTGTGGCGCGCGATGCGCTTTCGTGGGTGCGTCGCGATGTCGAGAACGAACTGAACAGCGCGAACGACAACCCGCTGATTGATCCGGACAACGAACGCGTGCTGCACGGCGGCAACTTCTACGGCGGGCATATCGCCTTCGCGATGGACTCGCTGAAGGTCGCGGTCGCCAATCTGGCCGATCTGATGGACCGGCAACTCGCGCTGTTGGTCGACGTGAACTTCAACAATGGCTTGCCGCGTAATCTGTCGGGCGCGGCGCCCGCGCGCGCTGCGATCAATCACGGTTTCAAGGCGGTGCAGATTTCGTCGTCCGCATGGACCGCTGAAGCGTTGAAGAACACGATGCCCGCCAGCGTCTTTTCGCGTTCCACCGAGGCGCACAATCAGGACAAGGTCAGCATGGGCACGATCGCCGCGCGCGACTGCCTGCGCGTGCTGGAACTGACCGAGCAGGTCGCCGCCGCGCATACGCTCGCGACGGTGCAAGCCGCGCGTCTGCGCTTGAAGATCGACAGCGCCACGCCGGTGCCGGCGCCGCTGCAGGCGTTCATCGACAGCGTGAGCGCGCAGTCGCCGTTCGTCGACGAAGACCGCGCGCTCGAACACGAACTGCGTGCACTGACCGCGCGCATTGCCGCGTGCGATCTGGCGAGCGACTATCGCGGAGGATCGAGCGCATGACCGGTTCCCGCAAAGTGCTGAGCGCGAGCGCGACGGTGGAAGTGCCGTTCCACGATGTCGACGCGATGAACGTGTGCTGGCACGGCCATTATCTGAAGTACTTCGAGATCGGCCGCGCGGCGCTGTTGCGCGCTTTCGACTACGACTATCGCGAGATGCAGGCTTCGGGTTATCTGTGGCCGATCGTGGAAGCGCATCTCAAGTACGTGAAGCCGGCCACCTACGGTCAGCAGATCGAAGTGCGCACGCAACTGCTCGAACACGAAAACCGCCTGAAAATAGGCTATGAAATCGTCGATTGCGCGACCGGCGCGCGGCTGACCAAGGGTTATACGATCCAGGTCGCGGTCGATGCCGCCACTCAGGAGTTGCAGTTCGTCTCGCCGCCGGTCGTGTTCGACAAGCTGGAGCGCGTATGGGGGCGATGAATTTCCGTGCCGTTGTCGTGGGCACGCTGAGCGCATTGAGCGTGTTTGCCGCGACAGTCGTATCGACGGAACCCGCATCGGCCGCATCGACGAAAGAAGTCACGCCCGGCAATCCCGCGCTCGTCTCGCAGATCGCCGCGCATCTCGCGCAAGCCAAGGGCGTGCGCGCGCAATTCGCGCAGACGCAAACACTCGCCGCGATGAAGCAGCCGTTGGTGAGCACCGGCTCGCTGCTGTTCTTCCGCGAACGCGGCGTGATCTGGCGGATCGACACGCCCTACAAAGCCACCTATGTGATCACCGATGCCGGCGTCGCCGAAGTCAACGCCAACGGCCAGCGCGTCACGGCTCACAGTGCGCAGGGCGCGCGCGGCGTCGCGCAGGTCTCGAAGATGATGCGCGCGATGCTCGGCGGCGATCTGTCGGCGCTGTACTCGCAATTCGACGTGCAGGCCGAAGGCAGCGCCGCGCAATGGCGCATGCAACTCACGCCGAACCAGCCGCAGATCGCGCAGTCGATCAAAGGTCTGGAGATGAACGGCGGCGACTATCTGCAGCGCTTACGCATCACGCTCGCGAACGGCGACGTCACCCAACTCGACTTCACGAAGAGCGCGGCCGTCACCGAACTCAGCGCGGCTGAACGCGGTCTGCTCGGGGCGCCGTGATGGAGATGCTGCAACAGCGATCCGCGAAACAGACGTGGGGCATGCGCGCCGCGTGGCTGCTGCTCGCGCTCGTTGCTGCGCTCTATTGCGGCTGGCGGTTCGCGGGACCGTCGCCCCTGCAAACCAATCTGCTCGCGCTGTTGCCGGCGACCGAGGCCGACCCTGTCGCCGAAAAGGCAGTCGATACGTTGGCGAGCGCGCTCGGCGATCGCACGGTTTTCTTGGTCACCAGCAATGACGACGCGCACGCGAAAGCCGCGGCGAAACAACTCGGCGCGTCGTTGCAAAAGAGCGGCGCGTTTGGTTCGGTGACGGCGGAATTGCCGCCGTTCGATCTGTCGCAGATCGCATCGCTGTACATGCCGTATCGCTTCGGCTTGCTGGCGCCTGCGGATCGCGTCGCGCTCGCGGGCGGTGCTGCTGGCACCACGTTACATGACGCGCTCGCCCAGCGCATCTACAGCCCATTACGCGGCGGACTCACCACGCCGCTCGTCGACGATCCGTTCGGCTGGCTCGAACACTGGCTCGGCGGCCTGCCGCTTGCGACGTCGAATCTCGAAGTCGAAGACAACATGCTGGTTGCGCATCAAGGTGCGGCCACCAGCGTGCTGATTGTCGCGACGCTGCCGGGCTCCGCGTACGAAACGAAGACGCAGCACGCGGTACTTGCAGCGCTCGCTCAAGGCGAAAGCACACTGAGGCAGTCGTTTCCCGATGTATCGGTCGCGCGAACCGGCGCCGTGTTTTACGCGGAATCGGCGCGCAGCGCATCGGAACATGAAGTGCATCTGATCGGCGTCGCGTCGCTGTGCGGCATCGCGCTTCTGATGATGTGGGTGTTCCGCTCACCGCGTCTGCTACTGCTCGGCTTCGTATCGACTGCGCTTGGCATTGTCTGCGCACTTGCGGTGACGATGCTGGTGTTCGGCAAGCTGCATTTGCTGACGCTCGTGTTCGGCGCCAGTCTGATCGGCGAGGCCGTGGACTATTCGATTCAGTACTTCGTGGTGTATCTCGGCGCGCAGCGCGACTGGGACGCGCGGCGCGGCGCGCGCGCGGTGCGTCCCGCGTTGAGCGTGGCGCTCGCCACGAGCCTGCTCGGCTATGCGATTCTCACGTGGGTGCCGTTTCCCGCGCTCAAGCAGATCGCCTGCTTCGCGATTGCCGGTATTACGACGGCGTTCGCCTCCGTGCTGTGGCTGCTGCCCGCGCTGCTCACGCGCGCGCCCAAACGCAGCCCCAAGCGTGTGTTTGCAGGCGCGGCGCGCCTGCTGACGGTGTGGCGTCGCACGATCGGCGGCAGGCGGACATGGTTCGTCGCGGCGCTGTTGCTGCTGTTAGCGATTCCCGGCTGGCTGCGTCTGACCAGCGACGACGATATCCATCTGCTGATCCAGCGCGATCCGGCGCTCGTCGCGCAGGAAGACAAGGTGCGCGCGGCGGTCGGCGTGGATAACAGCGCGCAGTTTTTCGTCGTGCGCGGCGAGACGCCGGAACTCGTGCTGCAACGCGCGGAAGCATTGGGCACGAATCTGGATGCGTTGAACGGCACCGCGAACAAGGTCGGCAGCTATCAATCGGTCGCGCAGTTCGTGCCGTCCGCGAAACAACAGGATGAAGATCGCGCGTTGCTCGCGCAACACGTGTTCAACGACCGCGCGGCGTTGCGCGCCACGCTCCTGCAAGCCGGCTTCAAGGACGAAGTCGCCGACGCCTGGCTCGCCGCGTACGCCAAACCGCAAGCGCCGCTCACGATCGATACGTGGCTCGCGGCGCCGTGGTCGCAACCGTACAAACATCTCTGGCTCGGCGAAGTCGATTCGTCGACGAAAGCCTACGCAGCGGTCGTCATTCCGCAGGGCGTCACGCCGCAGAATGAACCCGCGCTGATCGCGACCGCGCAGGGCTTGCCCGGCGTCGTGTTCGTCGACAAGGCCGCCAGCGTGTCGAAGCTGTTCGGCGCGTATCGCGTGGATAGCGGATGGTGGCTCGGCGGCGCGCTCGCCCTTGTACTCGTCCTGCTAATGTTGCGGTACAAGGTGCGCGGCGGTATCGCCGTGACCTTGCCGGTGCTGCTCGCCGTGGGCGTCACGCTCGCCGTATTCGGCTATGCGCACGTGCCGCTCAATCTGTTCAACTGGCTCGCGCTGATGCTCGTGCTCGGCGTGGGCGCAAACTATGCCGTGTTCCTGCGCGAAGGCTGCCTGCGCGCGGACGCGGATCTCGGCGCGGTGTGGACGGGCGTGTTGTTGTCCGCGGCCACCACGTTGTTGTCGTTCGGCATGCTCGGCATGAGCGCAATGCCCGCGCTGAAGAGTTTCGGCGCGACGCTCGCGCTCGGTATCGCTGTATCGGTATTGCTCGCGCCGATCGGCATGCCATCGGAATCAAGGAGGGCCGAATGAAAGCGCCATCAGTTTATTTGCACGCGCCCGGCATGATCAACGCGCTCGGCGGCGACCTCGAGAGCATTGTCCCGGCGCTCGCCGCTGGTCGTTCGCCCGGTATGGCGAACGCGCATACGGGGATCGGTGAAGCGTTCGTCGGCAGCGTGCTCACGCCGCTGGACCTTGCGCCGCCCACCGAACTCTCCCGTTACGACTGCCGCAATAACCGCCTGTTGCTCGCCGCGCTGACGCAGATCGCGCCCGCTGTGGACGCGGCACGGGAGCGCTACGGCGCGCATCGCATCGGCGTGGTGCTCGGCACCAGCACGTCGGGCATCGAGGCCGCCGAAGCGGCGTTCGTCTATCAGGCGCAAGCGGGCGATCTGCCCGCGAACTTCAACTACCGGCAAATGGAAATCGGCACGGCCGCGCCGTTCGCCGCCGCCGTGCTCGGCTTGCATGGTCCGGCGTTCACCATCTCGACCGCGTGCACGTCGAGTGCGAAGGCGTTCGCGTCCGCGCGCCGGCTGCTGCAATTGCAACTGTGCGACGCCGTCGTGGTGGGCGGCGTCGATTCGTTGTGCGAGCTGACGGTGCAGGGTTTCGCATCGCTCGAATCGACCAGCAATGTGCGCAGCAATCCGATGAGCCGCAACCGGTGCGGGATCAACGTCGGTGAAGGCGCAGCCGTGTTCCTCATGAGCCGCGACGAAGCGGCGGTGCGGCTCGCGGGCGTCGGCGAATCGAGCGACGCGCATCACATTTCGTCGCCGGACCCGCAAGGCGTGGGCGGTGAACTCGCTTTGCGCGCGGCGCTTACCGATGCGGGCATCGAGTCGTCGGCGATCGGCTATGTGAATCTGCACGCCACCGCCACGCGCAAGAACGATGAAATGGAAGCGGGTTTGATGTCGCGAGTGTTTCCGCAAGGCGTGGCGACGAGCGGCACCAAGCCGTTGACCGGCCACCAGCTCGGCGCGGCGGGCGCCACCGAACTCGGCTTCACGTGGCTTTCGCTGGCGCATGACAACGTGCCGTTGCCGCGTCATCTGTGGGACGGCGAAGCCGACCCCGCGTTGCCGGCGCTGGACCTGGTCGTTAGCGAACGCTTCATGCCGCAAAGCGGCGCGCAATACGCGATGAGCAACTCATTTGCTTTCGGCGGCAGCAATGTCAGCCTGATCCTCGCCCGATGAGCCACGCGATGAACCCGACGCCCACCGTTGACGAACTGGTCCAGCAGCCGATCGAAGCGATCATCCCGCATCGCGGCACCATGCTGCTGATCGACGCCGTGGACACGTTCAGCGAAGAAACGCTAAGCGCGCGCGCCACGGTGCGCGCCGACGCCTGGTATGCCGACGCCGACGGCGCCATGCCCGCGTGGATCGGCATCGAACTGATGGCGCAGGCGATCGCCGCGCACGTCGCGTTGCTGGCCATGCGCAGCGGCGGCCGCGCGCGGCCCGGCGTGCTGCTCGGCTCGCGCAGCTACAAGGCATTGCAGCCGTCGTTCGCGGGCGGCGCGCAGTTGTCGATCCACGTCATGGAACTGCTGCGCAGCGAAGAAGGCCACGGCGCCTACGAATGCACGATCCGGCACGGCGACGCGGGTTGTGCCGAAGCCGTCATCAAGGTGTTTCAACCGCGCGATTTTCAGTCATTCATCGAAGGGAGTTTCAGTTCATGAGCCGGCGTGTTCTCGTTACGGGCGCAAGCCGCGGCATCGGCCGCGCGATTGCGTACAAGTTGGCCGCCGACGGCTTCGCGGTGTCCGTGCATTGCCGCACGGGACGCAGCGAAGCGGACGCAGTAGCGACGGGCATCGCCGCGCAGGGCGGCACGGCGCGCGTGCTGCAATTCGACGTGCGCGAGCGTGCCGTATGCCGCGAAGTGCTCGAAGCGGACGTCGCGGCGCACGGCCCGTACTACGGCATCGTATGCAGCGCTGGCGTGACCCGCGACGCCGCGTTCCCCGCGCTCACCGAAGAGGATTGGGACATCGTGATCGAAACCGGTCTCGACTCGTTCTATAACGTCGTCCATCCGTTGACCATGCCGATGGTGCGCGCCCGCAAGGGCGGCCGCATCGTCACGATCGCTTCGGTGTCCGGCGTGATGGGCAACCGCGGCCAGGTCAATTACAGCGCGGCGAAGGCCGGCCTGATTGGCGCGAGCAAGGCGCTCGCCGTCGAACTGGCTTCCCGTAACATCACCGTCAATTGCGTGGCGCCGGGTCTGATCGAGACCGGCATGCTCGACGAGATGCCGCTCGAGCAGGCGCTGAAGACGGTGCCGATGAACCGCGTCGGCCAGCCTGCCGAGGTGGCGTCCGTGGTCAGCTTCCTGATGTCGGATGCGGCCTCGTATGTCACGCGTCAGGTGATCGGCGTCAACGGCGGGATGATCTGATGAAGCGCGTCGTCATTACCGGCATGGGCGGCGTCACGGCGTTGGGCGATAGCTGGGACGTGATCGAAACGCGCTTGAAGAGCGGCGTGAACGCCGTGCGCCGCATGCCCGAGTGGGATTACTTCGAATCGCTGCATACGCGGCTCGCATGCCCGCTGCCGGGGTTCACGATGCCCGCGCACTATCCGCGCAAGAAGACCCGTTCGATGGGGCCGGTGTCGATGTACTCGGTGCGCGCCAGCGAACTGGCACTCGCCGACGCGGGCCTCGCTGACGACGCCACCATCAAGGACGGCCGCATGGGCGTCGCCTATGGTTCGTCGTCGGGCTCGGTGCAGCCGATCCGCGCGTTCGGCACGATGCTCGAAACCGGCTCGATGAGCGACGTCACATCGAACAGCTACGTGCAGATGATGCCGCATACCACTGCGGTCAACGTCAGCCTGTTCTGGGATCTGAAAGGGCGCATCATTCCGACCTCGTGCGCGTGCGCGTCGGGCAGCCAGGCGATTGGCTACGCGTATGAAGCGATCCAGACCGGCAAGCAGACGCTGATGCTGGCCGGCGGCGCGGAGGAACTGTCGGGCCCTGCCGTCGCCGTGTTCGACACGCTATACGCCACCAGCACGCGCAACGACGAGCCGCATCTGACGCCGCGCCCGTTCGACGCCGCGCGCGACGGCCTCGTGGTCGGCGAAGGCGCGGCCACGCTGGTGCTCGAGGAATACGAGCACGCGGTGGCGCGCGGTGCGCGGATTCACGCGGAGATCATAGGCTTCGGCTGCAACTCGGACGGCGCGCATATGACCCAGCCGACCGCCGAAACCATGGCACTCGCGATGCAACTCGCGCTCAACGACGCCCAACTGCCGCCTGAAGCGATCGAGTACGTGAACGCGCACGGCACCTCGACGGATCGCGGCGACATTGCCGAGAGCCATGCGACCGCGCAGACCTTTGGCGCGCGCATGCCGATCAGCTCGCTCAAGAGCTATGTCGGCCACACGCTCGGCGCATGCGGCGCGCTCGAAGCATGGTGGACCATCGAGATGATGAAGCGCAACTGGTACGCGCCGACCTTGAACCTGGAGAACGTCGATCCGGCCTGCGCGCCGCTCGATTACATCGTCGGCACGGGCCGCGAAATCGACGCCGAATACGTGATGAGCAACAACTTCGCGTTCGGCGGCATCAATACTTCGCTCATTTTCAGGCGCGTTCGATGAGCGTTGCGCTGCAACGCGTGGTCGTGACCGGCATGGGCATCGTGTCGTGTCTCGGCAATACGCTCGACGAAGTCTCCGCTGCCTTGCGCACGGGCCGCTCGCGGATCGAGCGGATCGACGCGTGGCGTGAGCGCGGTTTCGGCTCGCAGGTGGCGGCCGTTGCGTCGGTCGCGCACGAGCCGCCGTTCGAGCGCAAGCTCGAACGCTTCATGGGCGACACCGCGCGGTTTGCCTGTCATGCCGCGCGCAAGGCGATCAGCGACGCAGGGCTCGACGCTGCGGAGTTGCGCTCGCCACACGCCGGCACGGTGATCGGTTCGGGCGTCGGCACGATGTCCACCTACGACGCGGCCATGGCGATCGCGCATGCCCGCGGCGTCGACAAGGTGCCGCCGTACACGGTGCCCCATGCGATGAGCAGCACCGCGTCGGCCAATGTCGCGCAGGTGTTCGGGCTCGAAGGCGTCAGCTACTCGCCGTCGTCGGCGTGTACGACTTCGGCGCTCGCGATCGGCCAGGCGATGCAACTGATTCAGACCGGCCGCCAGCAGATCGTGCTGGCCGGCGGCAGCGAGTCGCTGCATGACAACATGACGTTGATGTTCGACGCGATGGGCGCGTTGTCGCGCCGCTTCAACGACACACCGCAGAAGGCATCGCGGCCGTACGACACGGAGCGCGACGGTTTCGTGATCGCGTCGGGCGGCGGCGTGCTGGTGCTCGAAGCGCTCGATCACGCGCTCGCGCGCGGCGCGCGGATCTATGCGGAGCTCACCGGCTTCGGCGACTGCACGGACAGCGGCGGCATGGTCACGCCGCGTGCGGCGGGGATCGCGCGGGCCATGCGCGGCGCGCTCAACGAAGCGGGCAAGCGGCCTGACTACGTCAACACGCACGCACCGTCGACGCCGCTCGGCGACCTCGAAGAACTGCACGCGTTGAATGAGGTGTTCGGCGCGGCGTTCGATCATCGCGTGCCGGCGTTTTCGTCGACCAAGGGCATGACGGGGCATCCGCTCGGCGCGTGTGGCGCACACGAGGCGATCTACACGCTGCTGATGATGCGCGACGGCTTCATCGCGGGCACGGCGGATATCGACACGCCGGAGTCGGCTCTGGATGGCATGCCACTCGTGCGCACGACGCGCGCGGCGCGCATCGGCACGGCGATGTCGGTGTCGTACGGGTTCGGCGGCAGTTGCGCGAGCCTGATGTTCGAAGCATGGCAGGGCGGCTGAAACGGTCGCGACTTTATAAAAAACGAGGGCGAAAAAAAATGAAAAGAGCAGGTGTACTGGGTGCGCTGGCAGTCATGGCGCTGACGCTGGCGGGTTGCGCCACGCAGGTGAAGTCGCTGCCGCTCGCGGCGGCGGGCGGCCAATCGCGCGGCAACGTGCCGGTGTATTTCGGTCAGCAGGACCACCCGGCAGTCAAGAGCCGGTTGGGCGACGTGTCGTACTCCGTGCGGATCGCGCGCAAGGTCGCCGGTCCCGACGACGCCTGCCACGAAGCGCTCGCCGAAGCCGTGCAGAAGCTGCGCGGGGCGGCCAGCGAACGCCACGCCAATGCGGTGATCGATGTATCGACGCGTTTTCATAGCACCGAGAGCAACTCGTCGACCGAATTCACCTGCGGCGTTAGTCCGAGCGCCGCCGCGATCGCCGTAAGCGGTCAGCTCGTCGTGCTGGAATCGAACTGAGCCTCACCGGGTCGATTGAAATAGAACTCACAGAGCAACAACAACCACCAAGGAGTCTCAATGAAACGCCATCTGCTGTTTGCCGCATTGTTTGCGTCGTTTGCCACGCTGAGCGCCACGCCGGCTTTTGCCCGCGATACGGTCAACAACTATCCGGTCGATCAGGCCTTGCAAAGCGAACCGGGCAAAGTGAGCGACGACGTCGCGCTGTATTTCGCGGGTCAGCGCCATCCGGCCGTCGTGAAAACGATGGGCGAATTCGCCACCAACAAGAAGACCAACGCGTTCGGCAAGAGCGATTTGCAAGCCTGCCAGCACGTGTTCCTGTCGGCGGTGATCGAGTTGCAGGAACGCGCGCGCAAGGAAGGCGGCAACGCGGTGATCAACATCAAGAGCAACTACAAGAACGAAGTGCGTGAGAGCGCGACTGAATATACCTGTGGTGCAGGCGCGGTGATCGCCGGCGTCGCGTTGACGGGTGAAGTGGTGACGCTGCGCAAGTAAGAGGTAGTCGGCGCAAGTCAGCGCGGAGAAGCGCGTGTGCGCGCGAGGAAAGCGGGAAGGCGGCGTGCGCCGCCGCCTCGCGCTGTTTTACCGCATCAGGCTCGCGCCTTGCTGCGCATTAACCGGCTTTGACTGCCGCGACATTGACCAGCGTCTCACGACGCTTGCCGGGTTGCGGATGGGTCAGGCCGAGCCGTTCGAGAAGACCGAAGTCTTTCGCCCGGCTCCACCAGAGGTAGGGCAGAGAGACGTTGCGCTCGCTGAAGCTGAAGCCGCCGCGGCGGATCATGTCGAGGTAGCCGTCGGCGCTTTTTTGCACGTGCATCGGATGACGGAACAGCAACCGGATCACCCACGATTTGATGTACGCGTCGGTGGATTCGGCGAACAGCAGCACGCCGCCCGGTTTGAGCACGCGGCGGAACTCGGCGAGCGCGCGGTCCTGCTCGACGAGGTGATGGAAGGTTTGATGGCAGAACACGATATCGGCGCTCGCGTCGGGAAGCGGCAAGCTCGCGCAGTCGCCGTGCAGCAGTTCGATATCTGCTAGCTTGTCGCGACAGGCGCTCGCTGCCTGAGCGGCGAGTGTCAACGACGGCTCGTGGAAGTCGATGCCGACAAGGCGGCGCGGCTTGAACGCCTCGGCGAGCAGACGGAAGGAAATGCCCTGGCCGCAGCCGACGTCGACGATCACCGGCGCCTCGGGCAACGGCGTATCGATCAGGCGTTTGAGGTCGTTGATCGCGACCCGTAGCACATGATGTTCCCAGGTGTAGGTACGCAGGAACCAGATCCCGAAAGCCGTTTCCGGCACGAAAGGCACACTGGATGTTTCGGATGGCGACACGCTGGGCTCCCCGGCGGAATGGCGTTGTGACTACGCCCAAGGGTTTTCCTCCGGGGCGTCGAAACGCAATTGTAACGAGACGTAAGGATGCAGCGAAACGCTGTTCCGGGCAAGCCAAACGATTGAGGCAAATTTGAGTACACATTCGTCAAAGCGCACGACCGTCGATGTCGTGATCATCGGTGCCGGACCGGCAGGGGCGGTTGCGGCGGCATTGCTGCGCAAGGCCGGGCGCTCCGTGCTGGTGCTGGAGCGGCAGCACTTTCCGCGCTTTTCCATCGGCGAGAGCCTGCTGCCGCAAAGCATGGCCTACCTCGAAGAGGCCGGCATGCTGCGGGCCGTGGTCGAAGCGGGCTTCCAGTACAAGAACGGCGCGCATTTCATCTACCGCGGCCAGTCGTCGGCATTCGACTTCCGCGACAAGCATTCGCCCGGTTGGGGCACCACCTATCAGGTCGAGCGCGCGGTGTTCGACGATATTCTGATTCGCTGCGCGGCGGAGCAGGGCGCCGACGTGCGCTTCGGGCATACCGTGCGGGCGGTTCACACCGGCGTTACGCCTTTGGTCGATGTGATCGACGAAGCGGATCACGCCTATCAGATCGAAGCGCGGTTCGTCTTCGACGCGAGCGGCTTCGGCCGCGTGTTGCCGCGCCTGCTGAACCTCGAAGCGCCGACGCGGATGCCGACCCGCGCCGCGATCTTCACGCACGTGCAGGACGGCATTCCGGCCGGCATGACCGACCGCAACAAGATTTGCGTGGCGACGCATCCGGAACACCGCGACGTGTGGTTCTGGATGATTCCGCTGGCGGGCGGCCGCTCGTCGATGGGCTGTGTCGCCGAGGCGAGTTTCCTCGACGTTTCCGATGCGGAGCGCGACGCGAAGCTGCGCGCGCTGATCCAGCAGGAGCCGACGCTGAACCGCCTGATCGGCAACGCGCCGTTCCTGATGCCGGTGCGCCACATCGGCGGATATGCGGCGAACGTGGAGCGTCTGCATGGACCGGGCTACGCATTGCTCGGCAACGCGGGCGAGTTTCTCGATCCAGTGTTTTCGTCCGGCCTGACGATCGCGCTGCGCTCGGCGCATCTCGCGGTGGAAACCTTGAACCGGCAACTGGACGGCGAACAGGTCGACTGGTCGGCCGCTTACGACGTGCCGTTGCGCAAGGGGATCGATACGTTTCGCGCGTTCGTCGAGCGTTGGTATTCGGGCGCTTTGCAGGACATCATTTTCTATCCGGAGCAGACGCCGTCGATTCGCCGCATGATCAGCTCGGTGCTGGCGGGCTATGCGTGGGATGAGTCGAACCCGTATGTCGCGGATCCGGTGCGTCGATTGAATGCGTTGCATGAGGTGTGCATGCAGCGGTGAGCGTGCTGCTGCAGGCTGTGGGCGAATGAAAACGGCGTTTCGAAATTGAAGCGCCGTTTTTTATTGGGCCGCGTGCATCCGCTCTGGCGGCGATTGTACGTAACGTTAAGAACTGTCAACGATTGATTTCAAGATGAGCCCTTGTCGTTAGGATTGCATTTCAATCAAAACCAGGGGACACACGAATGCCTGCGTACGATCGATTTGGTGCTGCCAACTATGTCAGCTCCCATGCTTCGGCGACGAGCACGGGGAATTGCGCAAAGTTTGTACGGCGGGGGATCGAGCGAGGCGGGATCATGATTGATCGGACACGGGACGCAAAAGACTATGGACAATCATTGATCAGCGCCGGGTTCTATGAAGTCAATTCCGCTTCACCTCAAAAGGGCGACGTCGTTGTGATTCAACCCATTGCGAACCACCCTGCCGGGCATATGGCGATGTTTGACGGGCAAATCTGGGTATCGGACTTCAGGCAATATCACGGGTTCTACCCGAGTCAGCAATACCGGGCCGTACAACCGCCGTACAAGATCTACCGCCACAACTGAACGGAATCGTGAAAACATATCTGGCAGTTTTAGCCGCCGTGTTAAGCATGGTATTAGGTGTGCTTTTACACCCGCTAGCTATGGCGCACGGGGAGCCCGCCACGCCTGAGGCAAGCGCGAAGCTTTTTTACGCCTGGTACATTAAGCGCGATTCGGAAAATCGAGGGTTTCCCTTGCTGGATAAAGAAATTTATCGATACGTTGCAAAGCCAACGGTCGATTTTCTGCGCGCGGAGTACAAGGCAAACACGTTCGCCGGAGACAGCGACCCTTTTACGAGAGTTCAGGATTACGACGAGAAGGATTGGGCCGCACACATTGAAGCGCGTCCAGCACTGATATTCGGCGATACCGCTGTTGTTCCCGTCGTTCTTGGACGCGACACCAAGGCCACTCGTCAGACGGTTTTGGCGTTTATGAGGAAAGAGGCTGACGGGCAGTGGAAAGTCATCAAGGTCGACGACCTCAGCGGTTACGAATAGCCGTTGTTTTGGGTGATGAGCGCGTGGGCCACGGTTAACTGCGCAGCCTTGCTTTGGCTTGCGAAGCGCTTCCCATTCGTCCGATAAGTGGTCTGTGAGCAAACTGACCTACATGTCAACTACCAATGAAAACGGCGCTTCGTTACCGAAGCGCCGTTTCTTCATTCAGCCGCGTAAATCAATCAGTCAGCTCAAGCCGCGATCCTGGCCGCTCCCGACGCATGCTGCCGCGCGTCGTCGCGACGATGCACGCGCTTGCCGGCCGCATACGTCTCATAGATCGCGCGATCGTCACCGAGCAGCGCGAACGCAAACAACAGTTCCTCGAGCGTTTCAGTTCGCGCGGTGCGGCGCGCGAGCAGCGGCGTCGCGCGCGGATCGAGCACGACGAAGTCCGCTTCCGACTTCGGCTTCAACGTGCCGACCTTGTCCGCCAGATCGAGCGCTTCGGCCGCGCCGGCGGTCGCCAGATAGAACATGCGCGTGGCCGTCAGATGATGGCCCGTCAGACGCGCCACCTTGTGCGCTTCGTTCATGGTTTGCAGCATCGAGAACGAGGTGCCGCCGCCGACGTCCGTCGCCAGCGCGATCGGCATGCCGGCTTCATCGGCCTTGTCGAAGTCGAACAGGCCGCTGCCGAGGAACAGGTTCGAGGTCGGGCAATGCGAGGCGACCGTGCCGGTTTGCGCCATGCGTTTGCGGTCTTCCTCGTCGAGGTGGATGCAGTGGCCGTACACGGCGCGGCGGCGCAGCAGACCGTAGTGATCGTAAATGTCCAGATAGCTGCGGTGACCGGGGAACAGATCGGCGACCCATTTCACCTCGTCGGTGTTTTCCGCGACGTGGCTCTGGATGAAGATGTCCGGATGCTTGCCCGCCAGCACACCGCACGCTTCCAGTTGCGCCTCGGTTGAAGTCGGCGCGAAACGCGGCGTGAGCGCATACATCTGGCGGCCGCGATTGTGCCAGCGGCCGATCAGCTCGGCGCTGTCGTCATAGCCCGATTGCGCGGTGTCGCGCAGGAACTCGGGGCAGTTGCGGTCCATCAGCACCTTGCCGGCCACCATGCGCAGATTGCGCGCTTCGCTCTCGGTGAAGAGCGCGTCAGCCGATTCCTTGTGGACCGTGCAATACACCAGCGCGGTGGTCGTGCCGCACGCCAGCAATTCGTCGACGAAAAAGCTCGCCGTGTCGCGCGCATAAGCCGGATCCGTGAAGCGGCGCTCGGTCGGGAACGTGTACGTCTCGAGCCACGGCAACAAGCCCGGCGCCGGCGACGCGATCATGTCCGTCTGCGGATAGTGAATGTGCGTGTCGATGAAGCCCGGCACGATCAGCTTGTCGCGCATTTCCTGCACCTGGGTGCCAGGCGCGAGTTGCGGCGCGAGCGCCGCATAGGCGCCCGCCGCGACGACATGGCCGTCTTCGACGATCAGCAGGCCGTCCTCGTTGAAGACCGCCGCGTTGGGCGATTGCGCGGGATCGCCGTTGAAGGTCAGCAGTTGCGCGCGGAATGCTGATTGGGCTGCTTTAGCCGATTGAGTCATGGAAAAACCGTCTCCGATTGTGGGAAGCTGCACAGTCCGGACGACGGTTCAATCATTGGCTCTCAAGTGAGCCCGTGCCGCCGCCGGCTGCGATATCTCGGCCCGTCAGTGCGGACCGCTTGGGTGCCAGTGCGCGTCGAGCTTCGCGATCAGTTCGCTGCGTTGCTCGGGCGTGACGAACGACGCTTCGAAGCTGTTGCGGATGATCGTGTAGACCTCGGCATCGTTGAGCTTCAACGCGTCGATGGTGGCGAAATAATTGGCATTCACGTAGCCGCCGAAGTAAGCCGGATCGTCGGAATTCACCGTCACGGCCACGCCGCGATCGAGCAGGTCCTTCAACGTGTGCTTGGTCAGGTCGTCGAACACGCACAGTTTCAGGTTCGACAGCGGACACACGGTCAACGCCACGCGCGAATCGGCCAGACGCGCGACGAGTGCCGGATCTTCGATGCTGCGCACGCCGTGATCGACGCGGTCCACTTTCAGCAGATCGAGCGCTTCATAGATATACGAGGGCGGGCCTTCTTCGCCGGCATGCGCGACGAGTTTCAGGCCGAGCGCGCGCGCTTTGGCGAATACGCGTTCGAACTTCGAAGGCGGATGGCCGCGTTCCGACGAATCGAGACCGACACCGATCAGGCGATGCTTGTACTGCTCGAACAAAGGCCGCGCTTCTTCGAAAGTGGCGAGCGCGTCTTCTTCGGACAGATGGCGTAGGAAGCACAGAATCAGCTTGCTCGTCATGCCGCGCTTTTCCGCGTCCGCGAGCGCGCGTTCGATGCCGGCGACGACGGTCGCGATCGGCACGCCGCGTTCGGTGTGCGTCTGCGGATCGAAGAAGATTTCGCTGTGAATCACGTTGTCGGCGAGACAGCGTTCGACGTAGGCCATCGTCATGTCGTAGAAGTCCTGCTCGTGCAGCAGCACGCTCGCGCCCGCATAGTAGATGTCGAGGAACGATTGCAGGTCGGTGAACGCATACGCGGCGCGCAAGGCGTCGATCGAGTCGTAGGCGAGCTTCACGCCGTTGCGTTCGGCGAGCGAGAAGATCAGTTCGGGTTCGAGCGAGCCTTCGATATGAATATGCAGCTCGGCCTTCGGTGCCAGCGCGGTTTTCTCGGCCAGCGGCGTGGGAATAATGGTCGTTGTAGTCATGGTCGGTCAGTTTTTCGTTGGAGTCGGTTCGCGCCGGATGCGTAAGCGATGTGTCGACGTGCCGCGCATCAAACCGTCTGCGTGGCGTGATGCACGCCCGCGTTCGCCTCGACGGCCTGAAGCACCTGCGCTGCCGCCGAGATCGCGATGATCTCCGGCGACTTGTCGACAATGCCGTCCACGCCGAGCGGGCACTTCATCCGCGCGATCAGCGACGGATCGAGACCGCGCGCGGCCAGCCGGTGTTCGAACTGCTTGCGCTTGCTGTGCGAGCCGATCATGCCGAAGAACGCGAAGTCGCCACGCCGCAGAATGCGCTCGGCCAACTCGAGATCGAGCGCATGGTTATGCGTCATCACGATGAAGTACGTGTTCGGCACGGCCTGGTCGATGGCTTCGTCAGGAGCGTCGTTCGGGTCGATCTTCACGTTCGGCGCATGCAGCGTATCCGCCGGCGGAAATTGCGCGTCGCGTTCGTCCACCCAGCGGACCGCGCAAGGCAGCGTGGCCAGCACGCGAACCAGCGCGGCGCCCACATGACCGGCGCCGAACAGCACGACCGAGAAGTCGCCTGGCGCGATGGTTTCGGTGAGCAGCGCGCCGCTGTCGTCGAAACCGGCTCCGTCCCATAGCAGGCAGTCCGCGGCGTCGACGCCCGGCTCGGGGTCGGACAGCATCACCGCATCCGGTGCGGGGCCGAATGATACGCTACGCACCGTCGACTGGCCCGCGGCCACGCGTTTCGCGAGCGTCGTGATCCAGCCGAGATCGCCCACGTCGAGCCGCTCGAACGCGAGAATCACGGCGCCGCCGCAGCATTGGCCGAGACTCGGGCCGAGCGCGAAACGCTCGAGACGGCGCATATGCGGCGAGCGCATGCCGTCGCGCAATACCTGGCGCGCGGTCTCGATGGCTTTCCATTCGAGGTGGCCACCGCCGATGGTGTGTTTCGCCGAGTCGCGCGTGACGATCATCTTGGTGCCGGCCTCGCGGGGCGCCGAACCTTCGACGCGCGCGACCGTCACCAGCACGGCGGCGTCGCCGTGCGCGAGCAGTTGTTGCAGGTCAGGTAGCCAGGCTTGCATCCGGCGTTCTCCATACATGGCCGCGCGGGGTGTCCGTGCGGCCGGTTGAGTGTGGCCTCGCGCGTTCGTGTCGCGTCAGGCCGTGGGGCTGTTTGTTCAAACTGTCGTGACGGTTGTTGCGGGCTCCGGTGCCGGTTGCGGCGCGGCCGGTGCTTGCAATGCGTCGAGTGCGTCGAGAATCGCTTCGGGCGTGGCCGGTGCGCGCAACGCCGGCGCCTGTCGCGCGTCCGGCACGGCGGCCGCGATCGCGTCGCGAATCGCGAGGAACACCGAGAACGGCAACAGCAACGGCGGCTCGCCGACGGCCTTCGAGCGGAACACGGTCGGCTCGGCGTTGCGGTTCTGATAGAGCTGCACGTGGAACGCCGTGGGCGTGTCGCTCACTGCCGGAATCTTGTAGGTGGACGGCGCGTGCGTCATTAGACGGCCATCGCGGTTCCACCACAGTTCCTCGGTGGTGAGCCAGCCCATGCCCTGAATGAAGCCGCCTTCCACCTGGCCGATGTCGATGGCCGGGTTGATCGACTGACCGGCATCGTGCAGCACGTCCGCGCGCACCAGTTTCCATTCGCCCGTCAGCGTGTCGATCACGACTTCCGAGACCGCCGCGCCGTACGCGAAGTAATAAAACGGGTGACCGGTCAGCGTTTTCGCGTCCCAATGCACTTTCGGCGTGGTGTAGAAACCGTCCGACCACAATTGCACGCGCGCCAGATACGCAGCGCCGACCAGTTGTTCGAACGGCATCGCGCCGCCGTTCACCGACACTTCGCCGTTGGCAAATTGCACGTCCTTCGCCGTGCCGCCGAGTTGTTTGGCCACGAGTTCGGCGAGCCGCGCGCGAATCGTTTGTGCCGCGGCTTCGGCCGCTTTGCCGTTCAGATCGCTGCCGGTGGAAGCCGCGGTTGCCGACGTGTTCGCGATCTTGGAGGTGTCGGTTGCCGTGACCCGCACGCGCGAAAGCGGCAAGCCGAACTCGTTGGCGACCACTTGCGCGACCTTGGTGTTGAGCCCCTGGCCCATCTCCGTGCCGCCGTGATTGACGAGCACCGAGCCGTCTTTGTACACATGCACCAGCGCGCCGGCCTGATTCAGAAACGGCACGTTGAACGAAATGCCGAACTTTACCGGCGAAAACGCGATGCCGCGCTTGAGCACCGGACTGCTCGCGTTGAAGGCCGCGATCGCCCGGCGGCGCGCGCGATAGTCGCTGGTGCCGAGCAACTCATCGGTCAGCGGCGCGATGATATTGTCTTCGACACGCTGTCCGTATGGCGTCGTGTCGCGCTCGCCGATGCCGTAGTAGTTGGCCAGGCGTACGTCGAGCGGATCGCAGTTCAACTGACGCGCGATGCTGTCGAGCATCACTTCCATCACGAGCGCGCCTTGCGGTCCGCCGAAGCCGCGAAATGCGGTGTTCGATTGCGTGTTGGTCTTGCAGCACAGCGCGACGATGTCGACGTCGGACAGGTAATACGCGTTGTCGAAGTGGCAGACGGCGCGCGTGGCGACGGCGCCGGAGAGATCAGCGGAATAGCCCGCACGCAACGCGATTTCGACGCGCGCGCCGAGAATACGGCCGCTGTCGTCGAAGCCCGCTTCGTACGCGTAGGCCGCGTCGTGGCGCTTGCCGGTGATCATGAAATCGTCGTCGCGGTCGGCGCGCAGTTTGACCGGGCGGCGCAGCAGTTTCGCGGCGAGTGCGGCCACGCAGGCGAACACTGCCGATTGCGATTCCTTGCCGCCGAAGCCGCCGCCCATGCGCCGGCATTCGCACACCACATTGTGCTGCGGCCAGTCGAGCATATGCGCGACCACTTGCTGCATCTCGCTCGGGTGCTGCGTCGAACTGTAGACCAGCATGCCGTCCAGTTCCTTCGGCACCGCGTACGCGATCTGGCCTTCCAGATAGAACTGTTCCTGGCCGCCCACTTCGAATGTGCCGCTGATCCGGTTCGGCGCCGCGGCGATCTTCGCATCCGGCTCGCCGCGTTTCAGATGCAGCGGCGGCAGCACGAACTGCCTGGCAGCCTTTGCTTCGGCGGGCGTGAGGATGGCTTCGAGCGGTTCGTAGCGGATCACGTCGTCGCTCTTTGCCAGCGCGGCGGCGCGGCGGGCGAGTTCGTGGCTTTCGGCGATCACGGCGAACACCGGCTGGCCGAGGTACAGCACCTCATTTACCGCGAGAATCGGATCGTCGTGCAGTACTGGACCGCAATTGTTTTCACCGGGGATGTCTTCAGCGGTCAGCACAGCGATGACGCCCGGCGCCTTCCTCACCGCGTCCAGATCCATCGACACGATCCGCGCATGCGCATGACGCGACAGGCCGAGCGCCGCGTGCAGCGTGCCTTGCAGTTCAGGGACGTCGTCCGTGTAGGTGGCTTCGCCGCTCACATGCAGCGCGGCCGATTCATGCGGCAACGACACGCCGATCGACGCGTCGCTTTCGTGAGCGACGTGCCTGACAGCATGTTCAAGGAAAGCATCGGTCCGGTTCATCACGACGGCTCCTTCGCAACGGCGGCGTCCGGCGCACCGGCTTCGAACGCGAACGCATTCACGTCGAAGAGGGCGAGCGGCGCGTCATCGCGCGTTTCGAGGTGAAAGCGCCACAGCACGTTGCGCGCCACCTTCAGTCGATACGCGCTCGAAGCGCGCATGTCGGTGAGCGGCTGGTAATCGGCGACGAGCGCGGTCATGGCTTGCCGCGCGGTGCTTTCGTCCCATGTTGCGCCATTCAGGACGGCTTCGGTTTGCGCGGCCCGCTTCGGCGTGGCCGCCATGCCGCCGAACGCGACGCGGGCTTGCTGAATGACGCCGTTTTCGCCGAGGTGCAGCGCGAACGCCGCGCACACGGCCGAGATGTCCTGATCGTAACGCTTCGACACTTTGTAGGTGCGAAAGCGCAGATTGCCGGCCGGCCGCGGCACGCGCAGCGCCGCGACGAATTCGCCGGCGGCGAGCGCGGTCTTCTGATAGCCGAGGTAGAACGCGTCGAGCGGCAGCGTCCGCGTTTTCGGACCGTGGCGCAGCACGACTTCGGCGCCGAGCGCGAGCAGCGCCGGCATCGAGTCGCCGATCGGCGAGCCGTTCGCGACGTTGCCGCCGAGCGTGCCGGCATTGCGGATCGGCAGAGACGCAAAACGCGTCCACAGTTCGGCGAGTTCGGGGTAATCGACGGCGAGCGCGGCGTACGCGTCTTCCAACGTGGCGGCGGCGCCGATCGTCAGCGTCTGCGCATCGCGTTCGATTGTCTTCAATTCGGCGACGTTGCCGATGTACAGAATGTCGCCGAGATCGCGGAATTGCTTGGTGACCCACAGGCCGACGTCGGTGCTGCCCGCAAGCAGACGCGCTTGCGGATGCTCGGCGCGGAGTTTCGCGAACGCATCGAGCGAGATCGGCGCATAAAAGGCGGGCGAGCCGAAGGTGGCGCCGCGCGTGTCGGGGGCGTGGTATTCGAATGTGTCGCGTCGTTGCAGTTCGCGCAGCTTATCCGCGACGGCTTTGCGGTCCAGCGTCACGCGCGGGTATTGCGGATAGTCGAACATCTTTTGCGAGGCGTCGACGATCGGCCGGTAGCCGGTGCAGCGGCACAGATTGCCGGAGAGCGCGGCGTTGATTTCATCGCGGGTGGGCAGGCCGGCGGTGGCCGGCTGGTTTTCGTACAGCGCCCACATCGACATCACGAAGCCGGGCGTGCAGAAGCCGCATTGCGAGCCGTGACAGTCGACCATGGCCTGTTGCACCGGGTGCAGGGCGCCGTCGGCGGCGCGCAGGTCTTCGACGGTGAAAAGCGCCTTGCCGTCCAGCGTCGGCAGGAACTGGATGCAGGCGTTGACCGCTTTCAGCGCCAGGCCGCCGTGCGCGTCCAGTTCGCCGATGACGACCGTGCAGGCGCCGCAGTCGCCTTCCGCGCAGCCTTCCTTGGTGCCGGTGCAATGCAAATCCTCGCGCAGGTGCTGGAGCACGGTGCGCGACGCAGGGACGCCCGCAACCTCACGGACGGACCCCTGGTGATAAAAGCGGATGGTTTGCGTTGTCATGGCGAATCCGAAAGACAGTGCGGACCGGGCGCGCGTTACGCATGGGGTCGCGCCAAAGCCGGCCTCGCGCACGTAGATCGCCATCCATCTCCGAAGATAGCATTACCTTGTCCCAAAAATATTTCCCATGTCGCATGAAGCTTATTCGGACGCGGTCATGAGATATGTACGATTCACGCTAAGGCGGGAAGTTGCGTGAAACGGGGCGGAGGGCGGAAAAGAAGGCGGAGCGCGGCGCGGCGAGGAATTGACGGGGGCTTGCCGGCCGCTCGGGGCGTAAAGCGGCGGGTCAATCCGGCGCAATAGGGGACGAAAGCGCGGTAAATCGCTGACAAAAAACGCCGGATTTCGGCGGCTGCTCATGGCAGCGCGAAAACCGGCGCTATTCAGTTTGGCAAAACGGCGAGGCAAAACCGGCGGGCCAAATCCCGATCAGGCAATCCGGCGACGATTGCGGACCAGCGTCAGCGCCAACGGGATGAAAGCGATCACGAATGCCACCAGCGACCATTGCGGCAGCGTGAGGCCGAGAATCGGCGGATAGGCCGTTTCGCATAGACCAGCGACCTTGAATACGCCTGGCAGCCAATGCGCGGGCGGCAAACTGTCGACCAACGGCTGCAGCGCGTCGAAGCCACAGCTAAAGCCCGGATTCGCCTGAACATACACATGGCGCGCGGCCGTAACGATACCGGCCAGCGCCGACAAGGCCGCCATCACTTCTAGCAGACGCACGCCGCGCCAGCTATTAAAGCGCGCGCCGAGGAATGCGAAAATCGCAATCAGCAGGAAGAAATACCGCTGGATGATGCACAACGGACAAGGGTCTTCGTGCAGAAAATACTGCAGATACAGCGCGCCGCCCACGAGGGCAACGCAGATCAGGCCAAGCAGAACCAGCAGGGAGCGCTCGCGGCGCAGCATTGCAGTGTCGTTATTCATGGATCGTGTAGCTGTCTCGAAACGAAAAGGGCGGGTGCCCGCGATTCTAGCGCGAACCCCGCCCCCCAGCTTATCCTGCTTTTACGACGTATTTCCTGATCAGCGAATCGCCTTGAGCACCGCTTCGGCGCCGCGGCCGATGGCCAGCAGGGCGTCGTCGGCGTGCGGCGCGCCGGCCAGCATCAGGCCGACGGGCGCGTCGCCGCGCAGGTGGCACGGCAGCGACAGCGTGCAGGTGTCGAGGAAGTTGAACACGCTCGGGTTGCGCAGGATCAACGCGTTGGTGCGGCCAAAGGCGTCATCGTCGTCGACCAGGTCGGCGACGCGCGGCGGCACCACCGGCACTGTGGGCGCCACGACCGCATCGAAACGCTGCCACAGCGTGCGGGCGGCCTCGGCGAGCATCGCCTCGCGTTCGGCGAGCAGATCCAGATAGTCGGCGGCGCTGGCCGGCTGGCCCTTCAGAATGCGCACCAGCACGCGCGGATCGTATTGGTCGCGATGCTTTTCCAGCAACGGACGATGCCACGCATACGCTTCGATCGGCGAGAACCCGAAGCGGTTGATCTCGGGCAAACGGTCGAGCGGCGCGAAACGCACTTCGCTGACAATCGCGCCGGCCGCTTCCAGATGCTTGAGCGCGGTGTCGATCGCCGCGGCGACCGCCGGCTCGACGCCGTCGGTGACGAAATTGGTCAGCACGCCGAGGCGCACGCCTTCGAGCGGACGGGCGGCCGGAATGCGCGGCTCGAGCCCGGCCAGCATGCGGTCGACCAGCGCGCAGCACGCCACGGAGACGCCGATCGGCCCGAACGAATCGAGGGTCGACGAAAGCGGCACGCCGCCCTGTTTGGGGATGCGATCGGCGGTCGGTTTGAAGCCGGTCAGGCCGCACAGCGCCGCCGGAATGCGGATCGAGCCGCCGGTATCGGTGCCGAGCGCGATGGCCGCCATGCCGTCCGCGACGGAAGCCGCCGCGCCCGACGACGAGCCGCCCGAAATCCGCTCATCGCCTTTCACGCCGCGCTGGTACGGCGACAGCGGATTGCCGTAGTGCGGGTTCAGGCCGAGTCCGGAAAACGCGAACTCGCTCATATTGGTTCGGCCGACGATCACGGCGCCCGCGCGCTTCAAACGCGCGACCGCGACGGCATCCGACTTTGCGGCGGGGGCGTCGGCGAGCACGGCGGAACCGGCGCGGGTCGGCTGGCCTTCGATATCGAACAGGTCTTTGACGGACACCGGAATCCCGGCGAGCGGCGAAAGCACGGTGCCGGCGGCGCGCAGACGGTCGTGCGCGTCGGCGGCGGCGCGCGCGCTGTCGGCGTCGACGTGCATGAAGACGGCGGCGCCCTGGCCGGCCGGATCGGCGATCCGTTCGAGCGCAGTCTCGACGAGCGCGCGGCTCGTGGTGCGTCCGGCGGCGAGGTCGGCGGCAAGTTGGGCTAGCGGCGGAAAGGGCGTGAATTCAGTGGCCATGATGTCGGTAGGAATCCGGTTGAACCGGCCAAAGCCGGTCATTGGGCTAAATGCGATGGCTTAAATGCGTTCGGCTAAATGCGAGTGAAGAGCGTCGCGCGAAACGCTTCGATATGCTTTTGCACCGATTGACGCGCGCCTTCGGCATCGCGTTCGCGCAGCAGGCGAAACAGTTCGAGATGTTCCTCGTGCACGTCTTCCAGATGATGCGGCTCGGACAGCGAAATGAACCAGAAGCGCAGCGAGCGCTCGTGCAGCCCGCGCAGGATGTCGGCCAGCACCGGGTTGCGCGAGGCGGCCGAGATCGCCAGATGAAACTCGCGGTCGATATCCATCATGCCTTCGATATCGTGCGCGGCGACGCACACGGCCGAGCGGTCCAGCAGCGCTTGCATCGCGTCGTAGTCGTGCTGTTGCGCGTGGCGCGCGGCCAGTTCCACGCAGTAGCTTTCGTTCACGAGGCGCACGTCGATGATCGCCAGCACGTCGTCGAGCGAAACCGGACGGACCATGATGCCCTTGCGCGGCATGATGGTCAGCATGCCTTCGTGCACCAGCCGATGCAGCGCCTGATGAACCGGCGTCCTGCCGATGCCGGTCAGCGCCATCAGTTCCGCTTCGTTGAGCACCTCGCTCGGCCGCAGGCGCATGGTGATGATCTCGCGCTTGACGAACGCATAGGCCTGCTCGGCGAGACTCGCGGCAGCGGTCGCGCGGGCGGGCAGGGAAGGGCGGGCAGTCTGCAAAAGCGTCATGTGAAGTGGAAGCGGGCCATGTCGTCCGCATTGTAGAGCAAGGTTTTGCGTGAACGATTCGGGTCGGGCGTGCGACGCGGGTTGTGGGTGATCGGCCGGCGCTCGCCAGACGCGGGGCGCCTGAATCGCAGCCCCGTGCCCGCGCCGTCCGCGTACGCGTCCACCACAGCCTGTCAGGCGCGGCTCGGCGAAACCGCCGCCGCATGCTGAACCTTGACGCGCGGCATCATCAGCGTAACCAGCCCGCCGACGATCAGCGCCCCCGCGATCAACACGAGCCCGAACGTCACGCTATGCGTCGCGTCCTTGACGATGCCGAGCACATACGGGCTCACATAGCCCGCGAGGTTCGCGATCGAGTTGATCACCGCAATCCCGGCAACCGCGGCCGTGCCTTGCAGGAAGGTCGTCGACATCGACCAGAAGATGCCGAAGCCCGCGAGGATGCCGATATACGCGATCGACAAACCGGTGACGGCAAGCGGAATGGAGTTCGTCACCGAGGCGCTGCCGAGCAAACCCGCCGCGCCGATGAAGCAGCACACGGCGTAGTGCCAGCGCCGCTCGCCGGTGATGTCCGACGAACGCCCGATCAGGATCATGCCGATGCCCGCAGCGAGATACGGAATCGCGGTGACGAAGCCATTGGTGACGAGGTTCGTGACGCCTAGATCCTTGACGATCTGCGGCAGCCAGAACGAGAAGCCCGCATTGCCCGTGACGAGGCAGAAATAGATCAGCGTGAGCAGCCAGAAGCGGCCGGAGCGCAACGCCACCGCGAGGCTATGCTCCGCGCCGGCCGCCGCGGCCGCGCTGTTTTCCCGCGCGAGACGGCCGAGAATCACCCGCTTTTCGTCGTCGCTGAGCCAGGCGGCTTCGGCGGGCGTGTTGCGCAGCACGGCGAGCGCCCAGAAGCCGGCGAGAATGGACGGAATGCCTTCGATCAGAAACATCCACTGCCAGCCGCGCAAACCGTGCGCTTCATGCAATGCCGACATCAGAAAGCCCGACAACGGCGCACCGATGATGCCGGCCACCGGAATCGCCGCCATGAACACCGCGACCATGCGCGCGCGCCGGTCGGACGGAAACCAGAAGGTCAGATAGAGCACCACGCCCGGCACCAGGCCGGCTTCGGCGACGCCGAGGCAAAAGCGCAGCACGTAGAACATCGTTTCCGAGCGCACGAACATCATCAGACACGACAGCAGGCCCCACAGCATCGTGATGCGGGCGATCGTGGCGCGCGCGCCGAACTTCTTGAGCAGCAGATTGCTCGGCACTTCGAACACGAAGTAGCCAAAGAAAAAAATCCCCGCGCCGAGTCCGTACGCCGCGTTCGACAGGCCGAGGTCGCCGGTGAACTGCAGCTTCGCGTAACCGATGTTGACGCGGTCCAGATACGACAGCACATAGACGAGGAACAGGAACGGCATGATGCGCCAGGTGATCTTGCGCAGGGCTGCGGCTTCGAGCCACGCGTCGGAAGACGCGTCGGCGGCGGATAGCGAAGGGGAGCTCATGGGTGCCTCATTCGACGATAGGTAGCGCGCACACGCGATAGGCGTGGCGCAGCGTGCGGTTCAGGATCGGGTCGTGCAATTCGAGTTCGAGCGCCTCGCCGTCAGCCATGCCGACGATGCCGCCCTGTACCGCCAGCGTGCCGCAGAACATGGCCGCGCCTTGCGCGAGCGGCGCGCGCGTGAGCAACTCGGCGGCTGGCAGCAGCGATGCCACGCTGCCTTGCTGATAGACGCGCCGCTCGCCGTTTGTCACGGCGTAAGCGAGCAATTCCAGCTGGTCCCAGTGACCGGAGACATCGTCGAAGCGCCACGCGTCACGCGCGACCGGTTTCGGGCAGACCTGCTTGGAGACGGTGACGCCGTAGGCCTCGACCTCGCGGTCGGTGTGATCCGAACCGACGGTGACGAGCAAGCCTGCTTTCGACTGCACCAGCACGCATTCGGCTTCGCCGCTCGACTTCACGCCGACCACGTCGATCTGCTCGGCCTGCGTCAGCAGTTCCGCGCCGAGGCGGTAGAAGCAGGGCGTGGTGGACGGCCGCTTCACGCCGAGTTCAGCCAGTTCGGCAATGTGATGCTCGATTGCGGCCTGGTCGCGGCCGGCCCAACCGGCAATGGTCAGACGATTCACGTCGGTGATCTCGGCGCGACTGCCGCCGGAACGGTCTACAACGTTGAAGGACAACTGCTGCATTTGCTCGACTCCCCAGAAAATATGCTTCAAATATTATTGTGATATTTCACATGAGTCCAGCGTGTCAAAAACATTCTTTTGAGCGCCGGATGAGATCTGCGGCCCGGCGATAGTCCAACGCCGTACGAACGCCGGCGCGCGGCGGCTTGTCGCATTCGTTTGTTAAACTGCGTTTTCCAACATTACTTTTTGTAAGGGACGCATTCATGCACCATGGCATCGGCTTCATTCAGGACCTGGCGGTCGTGATGGCGCTCGCCGGCGTCGTCACCGTGCTGTTCCATCGCCTGAAACAGCCGGTGGTACTCGGTTACATCGCCGCCGGCGTGATCATCGGGCCATACACGCCGCCGTTCCAGTTGATCCACGACGAGCAGACCATTCAGACGCTCGGCGAACTCGGCGTGGTGTTCCTGATGTTTTCGCTCGGCCTCGAATTCAGTCTGCGCAAACTCTTCAAGGTCGGCGCGACGGCGATCGTCGCGGCGCTCTCCGAGATCGTGCTGATGCTGTGGATCGGTTACGAGATCGGCAGCGCGTTCGGCTGGAGTTCGATGGATTCGCTGTTCCTCGGCGCGATCCTCGCCATCTCGTCGACTACCATCATCGTCAAGGCGCTCTCAGAACTCGGCCTGAAGCGCGAGAGCTTCGCGCAACTGGTGTTCGGCATTCTGATCGTCGAGGACATTCTCGCCATCGCGATGCTGGTGCTGCTGTCGGGCATTGCGCAGACGGGGCAATTGAGCGCGGGCGTCGCCATGGTCACGCTCGGCAAGCTGCTGCTGTTCATGACGGTGTCGCTGGTGGTCGGCATTCTGGTCGTGCCGCGCGCCTTGAACTACGTGGCGCGCGCGAAGAGCGACGAGATGCTGCTCGTTTCGGTGCTTGGGTTCTGCTTCGGCTTCTGTTTGCTGGTCGTGAAGCTCGACTACAGCATCGCGCTCGGCGCGTTCCTGATCGGCGCGATCATGGCCGAATCGCGCCATCTGCATCGGATCGAGCATCTGATCGCGCCGCTGCGCGACGCGTTTTCCGCGATCTTCTTCGTGACGATCGGTTTGATGCTGAACCCGGCCGTGCTAGTCGACTACGCGTGGCCGATCGCGGTGATCACGGTGGCGGTGATCGTCGGCAAGATCGTGTCGTGCGGGCTCGGCACCTTTCTCGCCGGCAAGGACGGCCGCACCGCGATGCGCGTCGGCATGACCGTCTCGCAGATCGGCGAGTTCTCATTCATCATCGCGTCGCTCGGTTTGACGCTGAAGGTGACGAGCGCGTTCCTCTATCCGATTGCGGTGGCGGTGTCCGCGTTGACCACGCTGTTCACGCCGTATCTGATCCGCGCGGCCGACCCGCTGACGCAGCGCCTCGGTCAAGCCATGCCGCGTACGCTCGCGAATGTGTTCGGCATGTACGGGCAATGGTTGCGCAGCCTGAGTACGGGAAGCGGTGAACCCACGCTGTTCAGCATGACGCGGCGGATCATCCTGCAGATTGCGGTCAATCTGGCGCTCGTCGCCGCGATTTTTCTGATCGTGTCGTATAGCGCGCCTTATACCAGCGCGTGGCTCGCACATTGGGTGAGTTCCGAGCCGATGCAGCGCGTGGTGCTATGGAGCTTCGCACTGGTGGTGTCGATGCCGTTTCTGGTGGCCGTGTATCGCAAGCTCAAGTCGCTTGCCTTGCTGCTCGCCGAGGTCAGCGTGCAACCGGCGACGGCGGGGCGCTTCACGAGTGCGATCCGCTACGCGATTTCCGATCTGGTGCCGGTGGTCTCGATGGTTGGCGTGTTTCTGCTGGTCGCGGCGCTTTCCGGCGGCATTCTGCCGCCGACCGGCCTGCTTGCCGCGGTGCTGGTCTGCGCCGCGTTGCTGCTGGCGCTGGTGTGGCGCTGGTGCGTGAAAATCCATGCGGCGATGCAGATCGCCTTGCGCGAGACCTTCGAGGAGCAGCCGGATCCTTAAGTCAGACTTGCCGCGCGGTTCTCCAGGTTGAGTTCCTCATAGGCGCCATAGGCGGCCGCAACAATGTGAGCAATTGTGTGCGGGTTTGCGGCGCTTGCCTCGCTAGCGGATAATCAGGGCATATTCATTCGTTCGCGTGGAAGGCGCCTGTCTGACTGTCATGAGCGAAAACAAACCTGAAAATGCCGGCAAGCCCGGCAATCCAACGCCGCCTTCGCCGTCGCCCGCGCCGTCCGGCACGCCCGGCGTGTCGGCATCTGGCTCCGCGCCAGCCGACCCGGCGGCCTCGCTACCCCTCTCGCACGAAGATGCCATCCAGTCGCCGATCAAAGACGCGGTGACGCCGCCGGATGTTTCATCGACTTCCACGCACGCTGCATCCACCGCGACGCCGGTCGCCGAGGCGGCTGCGGTGCGATCGTCGACCGACGATCCCGACAGCGCGTCGGCCGTCACACCGACCGATCCGCAAACGGCGCGGCAACGCGATGCGGCGGAAGCACGCAGCGCGGCTGCGGCGTCCACCGCGAAGCAGGAAGCGGCGGTACACGAACAGGAAGCGCGGCGTGCCGGCGTCCATGCGATGAGGCCGCCGCCGACCGTCGGGAGCAGCGAACCCATCGACGGCGAGCTGGTCAGCTCCGTTGAAGACGCTACTGTGGTCGAAGAGGTCCAGGCTTCCACCGAACGTCGCGCGGGTTCGCCGCCGCCCGGTTTCGGCGCGGCGCCCGACTTCACCGCGTCCAACCCGCCGCCGCCCAACGCATTGCCGCCGTCGCCGCCGCGCTATCTGAAGCACAACGATTCGGCATGGACGGTGTTCGGCCGCATCGTCGCGGCGCGCGCGCGTCAGTTGTTCGATCGCGCGGGCCAGCGGATCACGCAGCGTACGCTGCGCATCGGCGTGTCGGCGCGCATCTTCCATCCCGAGCCGGGTGCGAAGGGGCTGCGCGGCAAGACCTTGCAGTATCTCGAGGAATCGATCGCGCACTGGGTGATGTCGCGTGACGTACTGGTGTTCATGATCCCGACGGTCGGTCATCAGGGCATGCTGCATCCGAGCAATATCCGTTTGCGCGATTACGCGAAGCATCTCGACGGCCTGCTGCTGCAAGGCGGCGCCGACGTCTCGCCGCAGTCTTACGCGGAACAGGCAACCAGCCACGAGTGGCCCGGCGACCGCGTGCGCGACATGTACGAACTCGAACTGCTGCATGAGTTCGTCGAGTCGGGCAAGCCGGTGCTCGGCGTGTGCCGTGGCTGTCAACTGATCAACGTGGCGTTCGGCGGGACCTTGTATCAGGACATCGCTACCGATGTGCCGACCGCGGCCACGCACGTCAACGAGAACTACGATCAGCATCGGCACGGGATTCATTTCCCGGACGGTTCGACGCTCGCCAATATGTTCCCGGGCCGGCGCGATGCGATCGTCAACTCGATTCACCATCAGGCGGTCAAGACGCTCGGCCGCGATCTCAATATCGAAGCGGTGTCGGCGTCGGATGGCATTATTGAAGCCGTGCGCTACCGGCGCGCGCCGTTCGTGATGGGCGTGCAATGGCATCCGGAGTTTCATCGCGCGGGTGGTCCGGAGTTGCTCGACTGCACGCCGTTGCTCGATACGTTCCTGCGTGTGGCGCGTGAGACGCGGTTTTGAGGTTGCCGGGCTGGTGAGTCGGTGTCGGGTGGCCGAAAGCGTGGTTTGTTAGA
>NZ_JAQQEG010000003.1:0-347951 GCF_046027395.1 Paraburkholderia dipogonis
CCCGCTAAAAAACCCGGGGGGGGGCCCCCCCCCCCCCCCGCTTTTTTGTATTCACGACCAGGGGCGGCGCGAAACCACCCCCGACCGCTTAGTGTGCTGCCGTGGCCGTCTGCACTTTCTTGCCCTTGCCGGACACCTTGATCTCTTCCAGCTTGATCTCGACGTGGCGGGAGAAGACATACTCGGCGGGACGTTGCTTATCCAAAGGAATGTCCTTGGTGAACGCACCCGACGTCTTCGGACCGCGCAGGCTGACCTTCAGCGCCTTCAGCGGATGCGCCACCGTATCCATCACGGCGGTCGCTTCGAAGCCGCAGTGCACCATGCAGTCGGCACACTTCTCGTAGTTACCCGTGCCGTATTTTTCCCACTGCGTGGTTTCCATCAGTTCCTTGAAGGTCTTCACGTAACCTTCGCCGACCAGATAGCACGGCTTTTGCCAGCCGAACACGGTACGCGCGGGGTTGCCCCACGGCGTGCACTCGTACGTCTGATTGCCGGCCAGGAAGTCGAGGAACATGCCCGACTGGCTGAACGACCAGTTCTTGCCATTGTTGCCGCGCTTGAAAATCTCGCGGAACAGTTGCTTGGTCTTGTCGCGGTTCAGGAAGTGCTGCTGATCCGGCGCGCGCTCATACGCATAACCTGGCGAGACGGTGATGCCGTCCACGCCCATCGGGCCTAGCGTGTCGAAGAACGCGGCGACGCGTTCCGGCACGGCATCGTTGAACAGCGTGCAATTGATGTTCACGCGGAAACCGCGGCGCTTCGCTTCCTTGATGGCGGCGACGGCCTTGTCGTACACGCCTTCCTGCGACACCGAGTGATCGTGCGCCTGCTGATCGCCGTCCAGGTGAACCGACCAGACGAAGTAAGGATTCGGCTCGTAGTCGTCCATCTTCTTTTCCATCAGCAGCGCGTTCGTGCACAGGTAGACGAACTTCTTGCGCGCGATGATGCCCTTCACGATCTGCGGCATTTCCTTGTGCAGCAACGGTTCGCCGCCGGCGATCGACACCACCGGCGCGCCGCATTCGTCGACGGCGCCGAGGCATTCTTCCAGCGACAGACGCTGATTCAGGATGGGATCCGGATAGTCGATCTTGCCGCAGCCATTGCAGGCGAGATTGCAGCGGAACAGCGGCTCCAGCATCAGGGCGAGCGGGTAGCGTTTGTTCCCGGACAGATGCTGACGCATGATGTATGCGCCGACCCGGACTTTCTGTAGCAGCGGAATAGACAAGACGTCCTCCTTAAACTTCGCGTGCAGCGAGTGGTTGCATCAGCTTCGATGGCAACTTGAATTCGACTTTTTCTTCACGGCCCGCCATCGTCGTGACATCGACAGGCCCCAATGCGCTCAGCGCATCGATTACGTTCCTGACCATCTCTTCCGGCGCCGAAGCGCCGGCTGTGATGCCGACAGTGTGCACGTTTGCAAACCATTCCGGCTTCACTTCCGAACCGTCGGCGACGAGATAACTCGCCACGCCGCTTTCGCTGCCGATCTCGCGCAGCCGGTTCGAGTTCGAACTATTGGTTGCGCCCACCACCAGCAGCACGTCGACCTGTTTGCTCAACTCGCGCACGGCCGCCTGGCGGTTTTGCGTGGCGTAGCAGATGTCGCGCGTATCCGGACCGACGATGTCGGTGAAGCGGCGCAGCAGGGCGTCGATAATGCCGCGCGTGTCGTCCACCGACAGCGTGGTCTGCGTGACATAAGCGAGCGGCGTGTCGAGCGGCAGGTCCAGATGCGCGACCTCGGCCTCGCTCTGCACCAGCAGCACCTTGCCTGGAATCTGGCCGATCGTGCCTTCCACTTCCGGATGGCCGGCGTGGCCGATCAGAATCAGCGTGCGCCCGGCGCCGACATACTGGCGGCCCTGCACGTGCACTTTGGTGACCAGCGGGCAGGTCGCGTCGAGCACGTCGAGACCCCGCGCTTCCGCGTCGCGCTCGACGGTCTGAGCGACACCATGAGCACTGAAAATCGCCACGGCGCCTTGCGGCACTTCATCGAGTTCCTCGACGAAGCGCGCGCCTTTCTGGCGTAGATTGTCGACCACGTGCCGATTGTGAACAATCTCGTGGCGGACATACACGGGTGCGCCGTGTTGCTGTAACGCGCGATCGACGATCTCGATTGCGCGAACAACACCCGCACAAAAGCCGCGGGGTTGAGCAAGGATGACTCGCATAAGTTGGCGAACTCCGACTGACGCGGGTTTCGAAGAAGTCGGTAAATATGACTTTATCGCCGCGATCATCTAATTAGTTGACGTCTTGAGCCCCGGCGACGTGCCGGTACAGCAAAACCAAACGCGCATTCTAACGCTATCAGGCCGGCTTTGCTTCGGCGGCGCCCAGCGGGTGTTGGGCGGACGCCGCAGCAGCGGATCGATGCCCGGCGCCCTAAGTAGCGGGTGCGGCAATGCGGATGTGGCAATGATTGCACGCTGCAGCGGTTTGACGGAACCCTTAAACTACGTAGTCCTGCGGCGCGTGGGCGCCCGCATTACAAAAGGGTTTCGAGGCTCGCTGGATGGACGTCGATCAATACGAAAATTTTCCGGTCGCGAGCGTGTTGCTGCCAAAGGCGCTGCGCGCGCCGATCGGCATTATCTACCAGGTTGTCCGCACGGCCGGTGACATTGCCGACGAAGGCGACTGGAACGCAACCGAGCGGCACGCCCGTCTCGCCGACTTCCGCGCCGGCCTCGACGCGGTAGCGGAGCGGCGCGCGGCGCCGGTCCATCCGCTTTTGTTCGGCAAGCTCGCCGGCGTGGTCGCACAGTATAAACTGCCGCTCGCGCCGTTCTACGATCTGCTCCACGCGTGCGGCCAGGACATCGACACGAGCCGTTACGCTGACCGCGCCGCGCTGCTCGACTATTGCCGCCACTCGGCCAACCCGCTCGGGCATCTGATGCTGCATCTGATCGGCGCGGCCACGCCGGAGAATCTCGCCGACGCCGACGCGATCTGCACGGCGTCGCAGTTGATCAGCTTCTGGCTGGACGTCTCCGCCGACTGGAAAAAGGACCGCGTGTACCTGCCGCTCGCCGATTTGCGGCGTTTCAAGGTGACCGAGGCACACATCGCCAACGGTGTCGCCGATCAAGACTGGCGGGCGCTCATGGCGCACGAAGTGTCCTTCGTCCGCGAGACGCTGGTGCGTGGCGCGCCGCTCGCGTTGCGGATTCCGGGGCGGCTGGGCCTCGAGTTGTGCGGCGCCGTTCACGGCGGCCTGCGCTTCCTCGAACGGATCGAGAACGCGGGCTACGACGTGTTTCACGAGCGGCCGGTGCTCAATACGTTTGACTGGTGCGTCGTCGCGGCCCGCACCGCGGTGATGTGGCTGTCGCGGCGCGTCGGCGTGGAAGCGCATTCAATCGAGGGTAATGCTTAATGGCGGTGGTTCTGTTTCTTCTTTCGTGTCTCTCCTTGCTGATCTGGTGTGTGTTGCTGTTCGCTCGCGGCGGTTTCTGGCGCGCGCGTCCCGCCGCGCCGCTGACCATCGAGCCACGCGCAATGTGGCCGGCCGTGGCCGCCGTGGTGCCGGCCCGCAATGAAGTCGATGTAATCGCCGAGGCGGTCACCACGCTGCTTCAGCAGGACTACGAAGGCGAATTCCACGTGATCGTCGTCGACGACCACAGCACCGACGGCACCGCCGACGCTGCTCGCGCGGCCGCGTTGCAGTTGCAATGCCCGGACCGTCTGACCGTGCTAAGCGCGAAGCCGCTGCCGCCGGGCTGGTCCGGCAAGGTGTGGGCGCAATCGCAAGGTATCGAGGCCGTGCGCACGCTCGGCTTGTCCGCGGATTTCCTTTTGCTGACCGACGCCGACATCGGCCATCCCGCCGACGCGGTCGCGCAACTCGTCGCGCGTGCGGACGCGGAACAGCGCGATCTCGTCTCGCTGATGGTGCGTCTGCGCTGCGATTCGTTCTGGGAAAAGGCGCTGATTCCGGCCTTCGTGTTCTTCTTTGCCAAGCTGTACCCGTTCTCGTGGGTCAACAACCCGCGCAATCGCACGGCGGCGGCGGCGGGCGGCTGCATGCTGGTACGCCGTAGCGCGCTGGAAGACGCGGGTGGCATCGAGTCGATCCGCGCCGAGCTGATCGACGACTGCAGCCTTGCCGCGCGCATCAAGCACCGCGGCACGGGGCGTCATCCGATCCGGCTGGATGTGGCGGCGCGCAGCGTGTCGCTGCGTCCGTACGATAGCTGGCGTGAGATCTGGAACATGATCGCGCGCACGGCATTCACGCAACTCCATTACTCGCCGCTGCTGCTGGCGGGCACGCTGGCCGGCATGGCGATCATTTACCTGATGCCGCCGGTGGCCGCACTGGTGCTCGGTCCGACGGGCTGGCCCGCGTGGCTCGCGTGGGCGGCCATGTGTTGTGCTTATGCACCGATGCTGAGCTATTACCGCCGCTCGCCGTTGTGGGCGCCGTTTCTGCCGTTGATCGCGTTGTTCTATGTCGGCGCGACGTTCGCGTCGGCGGTGCGCTACTGGCGCGGCAAGGGCGGACAGTGGAAGGCGCGGGTTCAGGCGCCGGTGCAGGAACGCTGAAGCAGCGCTCAGGAATCGCAGTGGAATAGACAAGCGGCGCTCTCGGGCGCCGCTTTTTACTTGGTGAGCATCATGTATAGCTGGATCACCATGTCGGGCGAGAACGTGAACGGTACCCAGCCGTGGCCCGTGTGGCGCATGACCAGCAAACGGTCGCCGTTCGACTGTTTCTGCACGGCCATGACCGGATTCTTCGTGGACACGAAGCGCCAGCCCGGCGGAATGCCCGGCGGCGGTTCCGGCGTCATCGACGCGCGGGCGTTCGACAGCTCCTCGATCAGCTGGCCGATCTGCTCCGCGCGCAGCGCGACGGTCTGGCCGCCGATCGTCATCGTGATCTCGTTCTGCGCGGGACGATTGATTTCGAGCGTGGGCTGAAGCTGCGGTGCCGGCGCCTTGTCTTCGACGACGGCCGCCTCGGTCTCAGTCGCGGCAGCGCCCGCATGGGATTCGGACGCGACCTGATCCGCCGACGCCGGCGCTTGCGACGCGGCGTTCTCTGCGGGTGTCTCGGGGATGTTTTCGGCCTGCGGGGCCACGACAGCCTGAATGAGCTGATCGACGCCCATTTCCAGTGCGCCGAGCTGTTCGTGAAGATTCATGCGAGGTTTCTCTGGTAAGACCCGCGATTTTACCTGCTGCGCGTAGGCTTTTACCTTTCGCTAACACAGTGACGTTGTAACAAAATGCTTGCGGCTGCGCCGGATCGCGTGGCGCGGGCCGCGTGATTAGCGTTGCCTCAGCGCTTCGGATTCAGATAGCCCGCTTGCCGGAACCAGTCGAGCGCGTCGCTCAAGCCCTCGCGATAGGGCCGCGCGCGATAGCCGAGTTCGCGTTCCGCTTTCGCCGACGTGAAATACATCTTGTTCTTCGACATTTTCAAGCCGTCGACGGTGACGAACGGTTCGCGCTTCGTGATCTTGGCGACTGCTTCGGCGCCCATGGCCAGCGGATAAAGCGGCCAGCGCGGCAAGCTCAGCGTCGGCGCCTTGCGGCCGGTCAGCGCCGCGATGTCCGCGAGCATCTGCTGAAGCGGCAGATTTTCGCCGCCGAGAATATAGCGCTCGCCGATCTTGCCGCGTTCGAGCGCGAGGAAATGGCCGGCCGCGACGTCGTCCACGTGCACGAGATTCAGGCCCGTGTCGACGAACGCAGGAATCTTGCCGAGCGCCGCTTCCACGATGATGCGCCCCGTCGGCGTTGGCTTGACGTCGCGCGGTCCGATCGGCGTGGACGGGTTGACGATCACCGCCGGCAGGCCGTCTTCGGCGATCATCCGCTCCACCGCGCGTTCGGCCAGCACCTTGCTGCGCTTGTACACGCCGATCGCCTGATCGGCTTTGAGCGGCGAGGTTTCGTCGGCGGACTGGCCGGAGCTGGTCACCTTCAGCGTCGCCACGCTGCTCGTGTAGACGATGCGCTCGACGCGTTCCTTCAGCGCCGCGCGCATGGTTGCCTCGGTGCCTTCGAGGTTCGACCGCTCGATCTCGCTCGGGTCCGGCGCCCACAGCCGGTAGTCGGCGGCCACGTGCAGCAGATAGCGCACGCCGCGCAGCGCGTTGCGCATCGACGCCTCGTCGCGCATATCGCCGATCACAATTTCCGCGTCCAGCGACTCGAGGTTCTGACGCGGACTGGTGGCGCGCACCAGCACGCGCACCTTGAAACCCTTCTGTTGCGCGATGCGCGCCACCGACGAGCCGACGAAGCCGGAAGCGCCGGTCACGAGCACGAGATCGCGATTCTGTTCGGTCATTCTGTTTCCATTCCCTGCATGACAGTCGACGGATTGTACGTGGCGCGCGCGCCGTGTGTCGTGTGGGTGGTTTCAACGAGACGCGGTTGAACGCACGCTTTGCCGAGCAAGCTCGCCGCGACGCGACTAGAATGCCGGCTTGAAAGTTTTTTGCGTCGCATGGGACCAGAGTAGGCGCTCAAGCGCTAACTCCGGTCGACAGAGGAGAGGACGGCATGGCCCCGGATCTGGATCTGCGGATCGAAACGTATTACGTGCGCGTGCGCGGCACCGTGCAGGGCGTCGGCTTTCGCCACGCGACCGTGCGGCAGGCGCACGCGCTCGGCATCAAGGGATGGGTGGCGAATCTCGACGACGGTTCCGTCGAAGCCATGTTGCAGGGCTCGGCCAACCAGGTCGACCGGATGCTGTCGTGGCTGCGTCACGGGCCGCCGGCGGCGCGCGTGACCGAGGTGACCGGCGAAGAGCGCGCCACCGAAAAGCGCTACGAACGTTTCGAACAGCACTGAGCGGCTGCACGTAGAACATGCAAATCACGCAAAGCAAAAGGCGACGCGCCATCATGCTTGATGGCGCGTCGCCTCGCTGTGTTTGCGTGGCCGTGCTTCAGTCAGCGACCCAGTCAGCGGCCAGGCGCGTTCATCGCGCCAGCAGCAGACTCTCCGCAAAGCCCCATTCGTCTTCGATCCATTGATGGCTGCACACGAAGCCGGCGTCGTCCGCAATCGCGGGCATTTCTTCCGCGCGATATTTGTGGCTGCTCTCGGTCCAGATCGTTTCGCCCGCCTTCAGCGACACCGTCAATTGCGCCGCGCCCACGCGCGCCGTGATATCGCGCTTCGCCCGCAGATGCATTTCGATGCTGCGCGCGTCCGGGTTGAAGCGCGCGACGTGTTCGAACGCCTCGAGCGGAAAGTCGCCGTCGAGCTCGCGATTGATGCGCGCGAGCAGGTTCAGATTGAACGACGCGGTCACGCCGATCGAGTCGTCGTAGGCGGCCACCAGGACGGGCGTCGGCTTGATCAGGTCCGTGCCGAGCAGCAATGCGTCGCCGGGAGCGAGCATGTTGCGGATATCGCGCAGGAAACGGGTCGCCGCGAGCCTGCCGAAATTACCGATCGTACTGCCAAGGAACAGTACGAGTAACCGCTCGTCTGCCGCGCGCTGCTTGCTTACTTCAGCGAGGCCGGCCAGGTAATCGCGTTCGTAACCGACAATCGAGATGCGCTCGATGTCGCCGAGTTCGCGCCTGCACAACTGCAATGCACTGCGCGAAATTTCAATTGGGCAGTAAGAAGTGGGGCGCTTTTTACACAGCGCTTCCAGAATGCGCCGTGTTTTACGGCCGCTGCCGCTGCCGAGCTCGGCGACCGTCACGTCGTGCGGCAGATGCGCGACGATATCCGCGGCGTGCCTGGTAAGCAGACGTTCCTCGGCGCGTGTCACGCCGTATTCCGGCAACACGGTAATCACTTCGAACAGCGCGGAGCCCACTTCGTCATACAGATACTTCGACGGCAGCTCTTTCTGCGGCGTATGGGTGAGGCCTGCGCGAACGTCGGCGGCAAAGGCGGAGCGTAGGTCGGGCGATGCGTCGTGAGATAGGGCTGGCTGGGTCATGCTGGCTCCAGTAGTCACATTCGATGAGCGGGATTGTTGCCGGGCGGCGGCACGCGCGATGAAACGCAGTTGAGGCGTGCCGCGGAGAAGAAGGGCGGGCTCGGTCCGTAGGACTGCCATCGCCGGCCCGGCTCACGGATGCTGCACATGCTGTCCCCGAAGGGGGCTTCCTACAGGGCGTTGCAAACGGTGATGCAAGCAGCGTCGCAAGACTAAGTAGCAAGATTCGCGCTTGAGCCGCCTGGCGCGAGATGATGTGCGACGTTTGCCGATGAAAAGCCCGGCGCTGTTGGCCGCACGTGAAGTTATGTTCTAGTCCATCGACGCGCGATGCGCACGGAATAATTTCAGCCTGCCGACGAAAGCGCGCGGAACCTACGCGAAGCCGCGAATGGATAACCCGTCTAGAATGCCGCCTTCGCGTCGCTCATCGAACACAAAAAAACGCAGTGCCGGATACGCACTGCCCGCTTGTGAGACCTCACTCCTAATGACAACAACGAACGCCGCGCGATTGAATGCTGCGCTACAAACATATCCGCCTGCACACGCGCCTGTATTGCACGCGGAAGCGGTTGCCCAACGGAGCGCTCGATGAACCAGTATGACCCAAAGCGCGGGATCGCGTTGTCGCTCTGCGCATCGGCGATGTTTGCTTTACTGTCCGCTTACGCCACACTGCTCGCGCCGCTGAGCGGCCTCGATATTTTCGCGTGGCGCATCGTCTGGACGGTGCCGGGTGCGCTATTGCTGGTGGCGTTGCGAAAGCGCCTGCCGATTCTCCGGCAACTTCTTTACCGCATGGCGACTGAGCCGAAGCTCGGTGCGGCGATGATCGTGAGCGCGGCCTTGCTCGGTGCGCAACTGTGGGTGTTTCTGTGGGCGCCGCTGCATGGCCGGATGCTCGACGTTTCGCTCGGCTATTTCCTGCTGCCGCTGGCGATGGTACTCGTCGGGCGCTTCTACTACCACGAGCGTCTCGACGGTTTGCAGTGGTTGGCCGTTGCGTGCGCGGCCGCGGGCGTCGCACATGAACTATGGATCACGGGCGCGTTTTCGTGGCCGACCTTGTTGGTCGCGCTCGGTTATCCGCCGTATTTTGTGTTGCGCCGCAAAATCAATCACGACTCGCTCGCCATGTTCACCGTGGAGATGGCGCTGTTGCTGCCGCCGGCAATCGTGTTCGTGATCAGCGGAGGCTCGCTGGCGATGATCGCCGGCCGTCTGGACATGTGGTGTCTATTGTTGCCTGGCCTCGGCGCACTGAGCACCATTGCGCTGGCGTCGTATCTCAAGGCGAGCCGGTTGTTGCCGGTCGCGTTGTTCGGCATTCTCGGCTATGTCGAGCCGGTGTTGCTGGTGCTGATTTCGATCACGTTGCTCGGCGAAACGCTGAGCGCCGCGCAGTTGGCCACGTACGTTCCAATCTGGATCGCGGTCGCGTTGACGGCATTGCATAGCGTGCGCCTCGTTCGCTTCGCGCCGAACTGAGTTGGGTTGATGCGCATCGAGCATGCAGTCGATGATTCGGGCGGCGCGCCTCAGCGATGTGCCGCTGCACGGTGCGCATTGATACGCGTGGCACCGACTTGCGCTTCGATCGCTTCGCGCAGCGCGGGCCGCCAGCCGAAGCCGAACAACCCTTCGGCCAGCACGAACAGCGGTCCGATCAGCAGGCCGATCACATCATCGACAAAGGCTGGCTTGCGATGTTCGTAGGCAACGTGTCCGATGAACTGAAACACCCAGCCGACCAGAAAGAGCCCGAAGCCGATCACGAGCCATATCAACGTGGATTGCGTGGCTGTCCATTGGCCGAACGCGACGCAGAGTGCGGACACGACCGCCATCATCACACCGAGCGGCACGTCGAGCACGAGGTAATACAGCGTTGCCGCGACGAATAACACCCACGCCGGCGATAACGTCAGCGGCCACGCGCCGACAGCGAAAGCAGGCCGGCTCAACAAAACCGCCAACGCCAGCACGATCATCGGAATGCCGATGAAGTGCGTGGCGATATTGCGCCGGTCCCGATGGTAGGCCGCGTATTGCGTAAGCTGTTGCGTCAGCGTTCTCATGGATGCCCGTCCTCCTTCAAAGTCAGCATAATCGCGGGCAGCGGAATTTGAAACCATCGGGTAGCCGACAATCGGGCACGAGTGCCGTTCTATGACTGCGAGTTTTCCATCGAATGAGCTTGCCGCGTTGCTTGGGCGCAGCGCGTGGTTTCGCTCGGCGCCGGCCGCCATGCAGGCGCAGTTGCTCGACGCGGGGCGTGTCGAACGGCTCGCCGCCGGTCAGCGGCTTTTCACGCGCGGCGATTCCGACGACGGCCTCTATTGCGTGCTCGACGGCCTGGTGAGAATCGGCGCGGCCAGTTCGGCGGGCAAGGAGGCCTTGCTTGCCGTCATCGAGCCGGTGAACTGGTTCGGCGAGATCGCGCTGTTCGACAACCGGCCGCGAACCCACGACGCGTATGCCGAACGAGATTCCGAGCTGTTTCATGTGCCGCGCGCCGCACTCGCCGCGCTGCTCGAACGCACGCCCGCTTATTGGCATTTGTTCGGTTTGCTGTTGACGCAAAAGCTGCGTCTTGCTTTCGACGCGATCGAAGAGGCCGCGTTGCTGCCCGCCGCGCAGCGCGTGGCGCGCCGCTTGTTATTGATGGCGGGCGGCTACGGCGAGCCCGGCGCATTGCGGCGCGTCCTCAAAGTCCCGCAAGAGGATCTCGCGATGATGCTCGCGCTCTCCCGGCAAACGATCAATCAGGTGCTGAAGCAGTTCGAAACACAAGGCGCGCTGAAGCTCGGCTATGCGGAAATCGAAATCACCGATGTGCAGAAACTTGGCGCGTTGGCGGAGTTGAATCCGGCTGCGGATTGATTGCCTTGCTCACGAGAAGAAGGCGAACGGCAGCGTGGCGGCCAGATAGACCGCAATGCCCATCGACGGCAAGCCCAACGCGATAGCGATGGCGGCGACGGCGCTGCTCGCAACGGCCAGCGCAAGCGTGAGCTGACGAGCCGTTTTCCGCCCGACAAGCGAAGCGCGGTGCGGCGTGTCGCTGGTGTGATCTAGCGATACGGCGGCGTGCTGGCGGGTGTTCAGACTGGACATGATGACTTTCCGATGATCGATCATTGGAGTCTGACATTCCTGCCATATCGAACGGCTCAATAACATGTCGCCAGGCGCAAAAGAGATGTATACGGCCGCCGCGATCTACTACGCAGCGCTGAAATCTTTATAAGCATTTTACGGCGCGCCCCTGTTTCTTTTGCGATTCGCTACATCCAGCCCGGTAAGGTCGAGAGACCCCGGTCAGGAAGCGAAAATATGCATGGAAATAGCGTTCTGGATGGTGTGCCAGTACAACGAAAAGCCGGCCGCTATCCGGCATCCGGCTTGACGATCATGCTTGCGGCGATCTTCGTCTCGTGCGCCACTGCTGCGCATGCCGCTGATGCTCAGACGGTTGTGCCAGCACCGATTGTCGCGAGCGAGGCGACCTCAGAAAACAGCTTTCCGGCTCTCAGCGATATCACGGCCGTATTGCGCGCGCAATTTCGCGTGGCGCGTATGGAGTCGCTGAAGATCGCGCGCGCAGTGCTGATCGAATCCGATCGCCATGCGATCTCGCCCGTCTTGCTGCTTGCGGTGATGGCGGTTGAATCGAGTTTCGATCGCCATGCGGTTAGCGTCGCGGGCGCGCAAGGGCTCATGCAAATCCTGCCCGCCGCACATCCGCAATTGATCGTGGGCGCAACCGATCTGTCCGATCCGGCAATCAATGTGCGGATCGGCTCGACCATTCTGCGCCGCTACCTCGACGAGAGCGGAGGCGATCTCGATGCCGCGTTGCTTCGCTACAGCGGCGGCGGGCGCGGCTATGCGCACCGCGTCGCGCTGAATATGCAGCGTTTCGACGCAAGTTTGCGCCGCGAATGAAATACTCATTCGCGGCGCCGTGAGGAGAGATCGAACAGGAATGCGCTAGTTCATCACGCCGGCAAACTCGGCACGCAAATCCTGCAGCCTGTCGCGCGCGGTGCTCAGACGCTCGACGAGTTGCGCCGAAGCACGCGAAATAGGCATGCGTGTTTCGTCGCTGAGCGAATGATCGAAGGCCAACATCGCTTTGATAGCGGACGGATTCGGCGCGGCGAACAGTAGCCGCAACACCGGCAGCAAGCTGGCGAACAGATTGCGCGCGTCCACCTCGCGTTCAGCCCCGAGCAGGTCCTGGTACGCAACCAGCAGATCCGCGCAGACATGCGCGCTGGCCAGAATGCCGCCTGTTCCGCCGTGATGCAGACAATCGTCCAGGGCTTCGTCAGTGCCGCACAGGACGTTGATCGGCAGGGCGCTCAACTTGTCGAAATGCTCCTTCACGCATTCCTTGATCGCGACGATGTTGCCGCACTCGATGAGTCGCGCGACCGTATCCGGCGCGATCGTCACGCCGGTTCGGTGCGGCACGTCATACAGGACGATGGGACGCTCGGTCGCGAGCGCGGCCTGCTCGAAATGCCACTGCACGCCGGCCTGATCCGGACACACGTATGACGGCGCGGAGACCAGATAGCCCGCGCACTCCCAACGCTCATAGCGCTGAATATCGCGCAGGACGTCGCGTGTATTCGATCCGCCGACGCCGATCAGCATCGGCAGACGGGAGCCGGTCACTTCGGTCAGCGCCTGCAAGACGGTGAGGCGCTCGGCTTCCTGTAACAAGGCGGCTTCGCCCGTCGTGCTCAACGCGACAATGCCACTGATCTCCGTGCGTAAGTAGTATTCCGCGAGACGCTGCAATGAGTCGATATCGACTTCGCCGTTACGCAGCGGCGTAACGATGGGCAACCAGATACCTGAGAACATGATTAGCGCGCCTTTGCGGCCGCGCTGCGGCGCTTCAATGGCCCGATCATCGCGGCGGGAAGTGTCGAGATCAGCGTGTGCAGCGTGAAGTCGAGGTCGTCGGGGGCAATGTCGAGTTGCACGCGGATTTCCTGGCGGACCGCTTCCGTGGCGACGACATACACACCGAGAGGAGAATGAAGCAGGACGCGAAGTTGGGTGCCAGGAAGTTCGTACGATCGGTGAGGCAGGGTCACCTGCAAGCGGACGCGTGTGGCAGGAAAGGGAATGACGTTGTTGCGTTGAACGTGCGGCTCGTTGAGCGGCTGAGTGGTGAAACTGTCGATTGATTGTGTGAGAGCCATGTGATGCGGCGTTCGTCGACGCCATGGTTGATCAAGACAGTTTCAGATTAGACGTCCGCGGGTAAACGCGGTGCAAAAATTGGGGTGTTCGTTGGAAAAATCATACGGCTCCCTTAACGCGCAAGAGATCGACGCGATCCGAAACGCGCATGAAAAAAGGCGAGTCATATGACTCGCCCTCCCTGAACGGCACAGTTCGGCTTCGATTACCTACACATGCCTGGCCGCTGCGTGCCGATACCGATCACGTGTTATTGCGTTTTCGTCGTGTCGGCCTTTGCGCCGTCGGCTTTTACCGGGGCATTGCTGGCCTCTTTCGCGCTCTCCGTTTTAGTCTTGGCGGCGCTCGTTTCTGCCGCGGCCTTCTTGGTGGTCTTGTGGGCTTTTGCCGTGTGATGGGCGGACGTCTTCTTCATTTGCGCTTTGGTGGCGGCTTTGGCCGGCGCTTTCGTTGCCGCGGTGCCTTCGTCCGTGGCGCCCGTTTGCACGGCGGTGCTCGCTTTCAGGTTCGCCTGGCCAGCGGGCTGCGTTTGCGCGGGCTGCGCGGTGGACGGTGCGGCCGTTTGAGCGAAAGCGGTCGACACGAGCAGAGCGGAAGCGAGAGCGGCGAAAAGCGTCTTCATGGTTTAACTCCTGGTTTAACCGGTTGATTCTTGTGTCGCGGCTGAAATGTTTCAGCGCTGCCGGTTTAACGTTGGCGGGAAGACAGGAGTTGACGACGTTGTGGTGACAAAACGTAACCGCTGAAACATATTGGGGATCCCGAAGCAATTACGTGCTGCGCAGCCCATGGCGGTGTGAACGGTGCCGGATATGACGAATGCGCTACCGGTGGTGATTCCAAAACGTGAGACCGCGTGCGAAAGGCGAAGGCGGCGAAAATTTTTTCGCGCCTCCGCACGACTGCGCTACGTTAGCGCGTCATTGAAACGGGTTCTGGACGACGCCCGGCTTGGCATCCGGTTCATCTTTCACCTTCGCGGGCAAATTGCTCTGCGCTTGCAAGCTGGCCACAATCGCATCCACCGCTTCCTTGAGTGCCATCGCAGCCTTCAACCCGCGCTGATCCTGCGTCACTTCCAGCGTGCCATTCAGCACGATGCGCGTGGTGCCGTTACTCACGGTCAACGCATCGCCCTGAATGTTGAGCACGTCGTCGTCGTTCGAATAGGGTTTAAACACCTTTCAGTCCTCCCGGTCGCTGATCTTTGAGGCTCTCCGGAATGCCCGGAAAACGGATGCCCGATGTTGCTTCGAGTTCGTGAATCGTCTTGATGTCGTAACGGTTGGTCGAGACATTGTCCACCACCACGGCGAACGCCATCTTCCGCGACGGCACATAGACCACCTTGAACAACTGGGTCGGCACGAAGACGCGCGTCGGTCCGATGGTCTGCAACTGCTGGCCGTTGAAGATCGGGCCGGTGATCACGTAGGTATCGTCGTACGACACGGCGATCTTGCGCACCGACGTCTCGATGCGTGCCCACAGGCGTTGGTTGTTCTCGCGGTTTTGCGGCACGACGTTGGCGAGCGAGAACGATTGTGCCATCGCCTCCTGATTCCAGCGATTACCCGCCGGGCTCATATGACCGCGATCGAACCCGCTGCGCTTGTAGTCCGCGAGCGTGGCACCTTCGCCATCCGGCAAGCGCGCGTCTTCGAAGAACTTGTTGGTGCGCACCATGTCTTTTGCGGCTTCGATATGGTCGCGCGTCAGATGCTCGGTGGACCACAACGGACCGTGCGTGATGCCCGAATGCAAGACCGCGAAATCGCTATAGCAAAGCATGCGCGTTTTCGGGGCCATCTTCTGATTGCTCAGAACCGGCCATTGCGCATTCGGTGTGAATTGGGTGCAGGAAGGCGCTGCACTGGCGTGAGCGGCAACGGCGAACAACAGACAGGCAAACCACTTCTTCATGTGTCAGTCAGTCGAGGGATGGGGGCGCAAGTATAGCGTCGCGAGCCCATCTCGCGCGACGTGAAATGCAGGGAAAACACCGGAAAAGAAAGCGGATGCGCGCGTTGAGCGCGGTCATGAAAACGATGCCGGCGCGTGGCGCGCACGGAGACGTGCACATCGCACTGCACCAAAAAAAACGGGCCGCCTTGCAGCGACCCTAATGCGTGGATTTCCAACTCTACGCGCGCAAACTTAAGGCGGCCTTAAATGCGCAAGAGACGAAAGTGGCAAGCGAAGAGAGGGCGCACGAACGCACGTACGAATTTATCCCTGCGCGAGCGAAGCGCCGCTCGCGCACGGAAAATTCGACCGATACAAGATGAGTGCTGAAACCTAATTGCCGAACACGCTGTGTTCGGCACGGACCTGTTGACGATCCACTGCTTGCAGACGCCAGAAGCCGCTGGTCTGCGCGCGCGTCGGCAGGGCGGTCCATGCCGCGGCGCCTTGAGCGGCGCTCACGCGCTGCTTGCGGTCCACGTGCAAGCCGCGCAGCGTGCACAGCGGCGCATCCGTGCTGGGCGCACAGAGCGTCGTCACGCCGTTATCGTCGCGTAGCTCGCCCCAGGGGGGCAGGTCGATCCCTTGGTGTGCTTCTCTCGACCACCGGTGTTCGTCGGTATCGAGCCATAGCACAGCGTAGTCATGGCTGACGGTGGGATCGGAACCGTTGATGAGGATGGTCAGTCGCATGGCGGGTTCCGTACAAATTGCGAAGTTGTGCTTTACCAGTCTACGCCGCAAAGCGTGTTATGCAAGGCAAAACATATGACGATCAGGCACGAAAAAACGGACGCCCGATGCGTACGGTTGTACGATAGCCGCGTCCTGTTGACGTTCGCGGAGGCATGCCATGCTGCATCGATGTCTGCAATGTGCGGTGATGGCAGGATGCCTGAGCGCGGTGGCCGCCGTCAGCGCCGCAGCGGACAGCGCACCGTTCGCCGCGCCGGTGCCGATCGTCTATGTAACCGACTTCGATCTGGACGTCGCGAACGTGACGCCTGACAGCGGAGCGGGACAACGCGTGCGCCGCCTTCGCGGTTTGCTCCCGAGCGGACCAGGACCGATGGGACAGGACAAGAATCCGCAGGAGCACGCCAAACACATCGTGGACGAAATGGCGGACGCACTGACGGACGATCTGAAAAAGGCTGGCGTCGACGCGCGCCGCAGTGCGCCGGGTCAGCCGTTGCCGACTGTCGGTTGGCAAGTGCGCGGCGTGTTTCTGAACGTCGACGACGGCAATCGCCTCAGGCGCGCCATGGTGGGATTCGGCGCGGGTCAGAACGACATCCAGGTGGCCGTGTCGTGCGACCGCCTCGGGGCGCCTGATTTGCCGCCGCTGTATCAGGCCGTCGACGAAGCCGACAGCAAGGGCATGCCGGGCGCGGCCATCAAACTGAATCCGTACGTGATCGCCGCCAAGTTCGTGATGGCGAGCGGCGACGAGAAGAAGACGATCAAGAAGACGGCGCAGCAGATTTCAGATGCGGTGATCGCCAAGCTGCATGGCGCCGCGCAGTAGTTCGCGTTGAAACGCCTGCGGCGTGGCCGCGGGCGTTTCAACTCTCACGAGCTCTCGAACCTTCAAGCGTTCAAGCCAGATCCAACGGAGCTGTCAAATCCCCCAGCGGCGCGAGCCCGTTGCTCGCGAATGCCCGATCGCGCGCCACTACGCCGTCGAGCGGCGCGAGGCCATGCACACGGCTGATCAGTCGAAGAATCGAATTGGTGTCGTACACCGTGTGGTCGACGTAACCCTTCTTCGCCAGCGGCGATATCACCAACGCGGGAATCCGCGAGCCCGGACCCCAGCGGTCGCCCTTCGGCGGCGACACGTGGTCCCACCAGCCGCCGTTCTCATCGACGGTGACGATCACGACCGTGTTCGCCCACTGCGGCCCGCGTTGAATATGCTCGATCACCGTCGCAATGTGACGGTCGCCGGATTCGACGTCCGCGTAACCCGCGTGCATGTTCAGATCGCCTTGCGGCTTGTAGAACGCGACTGCCGGTAAACGTCCTGCATCGATATCCGCGATCAGACGGTTGGTCGACGCGTCGTTGCCGAGGCCGCCATCGCGCAGATACTTGCGCCGTGCCGCCGTGCCCGGCGCGTAATTGGCGAAGTAGTTGAACGGCTGGTGGTGATACTGGAAGTCGGGCACCGCACCCGTATCCTGATGCTCCAACGCGTACTGCCACGCGCCGCTGTACCACGCCCAGTCGACACCCTTGTCCGTCAGACGGTCGCCGATCGTCGCGTAATTCTGCGGCGGCAGCACGCGCGGATTCGACAGGTCCGCGAAGGCCGGATTGCCGCCCTCGGCCGGCCGCACGTTGCTCGGCTGATACGGCGGCGCCATGGTGTTGACGGCGTAGCCGTCGGCGGTGAACGCGCCGTCGTTGACGAATTTCGGCGGGCCGTCGAGCGCGGACGCGGGCGACTCTTCCGACTGCTTCAACCGCGTGCCGGTCGGATCGGCGCCGTCGACCACGGACACCATCTTCTTCGCCGGGCTGTTCTGGATGTCGGGATAGAACGGCGCCTGCGCCGAGATCAGAAAGATGTGGTTCAGCCACGAGCCGCCGAAGGCCGCCATGAAGAAGTTGTCGCACAGCGTGTACTGCTGCGCGAGATTCCACAGACGCAGGGTGTCGGCGGAATTACGGTAGTGCCCCATCACCAGGCCGCCGGAATCGCCCCACGCCGCGAACTGGTTGTTGCGGCCGGCATTGATCTGCATCTGGTTCTGATAGAAGCGATGCACCAGATCGCGAGTGATCACGCCGGTCGGCAGCGGCGCGCCCTGCGCGTCGGCGATATGGAACGGGCGGTTGTGCAGGTTGACGATATCCTTCTGGCCGATCATGTAGCGCTTGCCGTCCACTTCCTGGGCTTGCGGCACGAGGCCGCCCCAGATAGCAGGCAAGCGCGGCAGCGGCGTCTTGCCGTCGCGATCGAGTTGCAGGTAGCGCTCGGCGCTCACGGCATCGAGCGGATGCTGGACGCCGGGGAAATTGCCATACAGGTTCGCGAAGCTGCGGTTCTCCGCGTAGATCACCACGATGTGCTTCACCTGATCGTGGAGCGCGGCGTCGAGGCGCAGGTCGGCGGCGCTGCGCGGCGCGCCGGTGCTCGACATGCTCTGGTCGGTTTTGCAGCCCGTCAGCGCCAGTCCGATACCGACCGCTGCCAGGCCGGTAAGGACTCGGCGGCGTTCGGGGTCGTCGGGGGCGTTATCGGCGTTGTCGGCGTTCGGCGGCAGGGTGGAGTCGTGATCGGTCATCGGTAGGTTCCGAAGTGGCTGTGCCGGGCACTAGAGCGCCGCTCGGAGCGGCGTGCGCGCGGCACCGGTTGCGGATTCGAAGCGGCTAAAGATGCAGACTAAGGCAGCCGGCGCTTCACGCGCCAACTGTTATGCGTGGCGTCGACGGCAAGCAGAAGCCAATGCCGCGTGTCGACTGGGTGACGCTTTTGCGTGGCATAGCGGTCGACCATCAATTCGAGTTCGTCCAGCGTTCGGCGGTGGCAGGTGGCATTGGCGCCGGAACCATCCGCGAATTCGACGACAGCGGCTGCCGCCCGGGCCGGCTCGGGCAAGTGCGCGATGCGCACCGCGCAGCCCGGATAAAGGTGCGAGTCGGCAACCTGAATCTGAATGGAATCGGACATGAGCGTGGCCTCCGGACGCCTGGGCGGAGCGAATGCGCGGCAGCGAGACCTCGCGCAATGGACCGCTTCAAAGCATAGCACCGCGTTAAACGGTGGCGGTGCAGCAATTGACATGGTTAACCACGATTCCGCGCACGGCATGCGCTTCGCGATGGTCGACGATCGCACGGCTCGCGGCCACGGCGTCGCGCAAGAAATCGCGAAGGCGGTGAAGGCGGCGCGCGCCACGCGCTATCATGCTGATCTGACCTTGATGAACAGCAGAAACGGCAGCCACGATGGCAAAAGAAGAGCAGACAGGAGCGGGACGCAAGCACGTGAAGCCACGCGGTGCGGCAACCTCGATTTCGCATGACGACGTGTTGCCGGCGGCCCAGGCGCACGACGCCGAGTCCCCCGATTCCACCGAAGAAGAGAGCGCCGGCGGATCGACTTATCTCGTGCCGGGCCTCGAGCGCGGCCTGCGCATCCTCGCGGAATTCAGCGCGCGTGAGCCGGTGCTCGGCGCGCCCGAATTGTCCAAGCGCATCGGCATTCCGCGCACTACTACGTTCCGTTTATTGCAGACGCTCGAAGCGCTCGGCTTTCTCGAGCGCGTCAATGGCGACCGCTATTTCCGCCTGAGCGTCGCGGTGTTGAGGCTCGGCTTTGAATATCTGAGTTCGCTCGAATTGACCGATGTCGGCACGCCGATTCTCGAACGCCTGCGCGACGCCACGGGTCTGAGCACGCATCTACTGATCCGCGATCAGCGCGACGTGGTGTTCGTCGCCAAGGCGCAAACCCATGCGCCGATGTTCAGCTCGGTGAAGGTGCATGTCGGCACGCGTTTGCCGGCGCATGCGACGGTGCACGGCCAGGTGTTGATGGGCGATCTGACTTTCGAGGAATTGCGTCAGTTGTATCCGGAGCCGCAACTCGAACGTTTCACGGAACGCACGCCGGCCACCGTCGAAGAACTGTACGGAAGAGTGCGCGAAAGCGCGGCGCTCGGTTATGCGCTGAGCGAAGCGTCGTTCGAACGAGGTATTTCGGTGGTGAGCGCGCCGGTGCGTGACCAGAGCGGCAAGATCGCGGCGGCGTTGACCGTGACGATTCCGCGTTCGGATATCGGCGAAGCCGAAGAGCGCGAGCCGCTCATCATCGCGGTTTGCCAGGCGGCGCTCGAACTGTCCGAACGACTCAGCTACCGGCCGCTTCCGGATGATCCGACAGCGGTTCAGGCGCGCCGCAAGTCGGTGGCGGCGGGCTGATTCCGCTTCTATTTCAGCATTCACTTCAGCGCTAGTCCGGTTGCGTTCGCCGCCGGACTAGCCGCTTCAGATCACAGTCTCATCAGCGCATCAGAACGAGTGATGGATGCCGGTCAGAATGATCGTCTGGTTCCGTCCACTCGACACGCCCGCCGTAAAGAACGCCGCATCCGTGTTCGAACCGGCGCGCTCATACAGCGCGTTCACGTACAACTGCGTCGACTTCGACAGCGCGTAGATATCGCCGATTTCGAACTGCGTCCAGCGATGCCCCGCCAGCGTCGTCGTGGCAGCGCCGCCGGCTACGCTGTTGAACGGCGTGAACTGATAATTCGCGCCGACGTCGTAGCTCTGATACGTGTCCGAGTGTCCACCCGACTCCAGCTTCACGCGCGTGTACAAACCGTGCACCAGCAGCTTGCCGAACTGGTATGACGCGCCCGCGCCCATGTTTTCGACCTTGTCCGCGGTGTAATTGGCGGCGGCCACGCCCTGGAAGTTGGTGATGCCCGTCGTGACGATCGACGGCGTGCGATTGTGCTCGTTCGCATACGTCGCGCCGGCCTTGAACGGACCGTTCGCATAGCTAAGCGCAAAGCTCAGGGTCTTGCCGGTCGAGAAGTTGGTCGTGTTGCCGAGACCCATCATTGCGCCGACCTGGAAGCCGCTGAAACTCGCCGAGCGGAATTTCACCGAATTGTCGAACGGCACCACGCCCGTGTCGGCAAGTTCGTCGATATTGCCCGGGTGGAACGCATACCAACTGGCGGCCAGATAAGCCGTGCTCAGCGGACCCAACACGTCGAAGCTGAACGGCGTCTGATGACCCAACGTCACCGTTCCTATCGCGTCTGAACTCAATCCGACAAAAGCTTGCCGATTGAACAGCACGCCGGGTTTAGCAAACGCGCCGGTGTTCGTATAGAAGCCGTTTTCCAACTGGAAGACTGTCTTCAGGCCGCCGCCCAGATCTTCCACGCCCTTCAGGCCCCAGCGGTCAGGCTGCATGTTGCCCTGTTCTTCCATCCACTTCGAATGGCCGCCGACATTGCTGATATACGCGACACCGGCATCCAGGCTGCCGTATAGCGTCACACTGCTCTGCGCCCATGCGCCTGTCGTTGCGCAGATTGCCGTCAAGCCGGCTGCAATGATGTGCTTCACCGTTGGTTCTCCTGATCACACGACGGGTAGCTCTCGCCAGATTCGTCGTCCCTGATCCTTGCTTTGGGTTGAATGCAGCTCTGGGGTTTATGCGCCAAAACTGCTACGCTTTATGTTCCACCTATGGGCGTCTGTATCGCCTATGGAAAATTATAGTGAGTCTGGAAGTGTTCAAAATAAATTTTCGGACCCCGTACAAACCCGCATAAGGGTGGCCTGATGTATCGGTAAATATGGCCCAGACCCAAGTCCTGTATGGCTCAGCAAGCATCGCGGCCATTCGCGCCGCTTCCCGCAATCTTGTGTTGCGAGCGCCACACTCGGTGTTTTCCCCTACCAGTCCAGATTTTTATTTTCTCTGGTCGAAGCCACTCCTATAATTATCCATACACGAACTGATGTTCCTTATATGGAACATAGAGCTTCAGGAGAAGGCGAGAAATGACTGAACAATGGCGCTGCGCCGGCCATGCCGGCGACCTGTCCGATGACGCGCCGCTCGAGTTCAAGCTCGACGGCACCGAAATCGGCATCTACAAGGTGGGCGATGCGCTATACGCGCTGGAAAACGTCTGCCCCCATGCGTACGCGTTGCTGACGCAGGGCTTTGTCGACGGCGACACCGTCGAGTGCCCGCTGCACGAAGCCGTGTTCCATATCCCGACCGGCAAATGCTTGAAAGAGCCCGGTGGCCGCGACCTGAAGATGTACTCGGTGCGTCTCGCCGGCGAAGAAATCCAGATCAAGGTGGAATGACATGCGAGAGCAAATCGTGAACTTCAATCCCTTCCTGAAGCCGTGGCTCGCGCCGCAGCCGAACAACGTCGCCGGCAAGGGCGTGATCGAAAAGCCGGGCGAGACCGAGAACTTCATCTGGCAGACGCGCAAGGCCGAGCCGACCCAATACGAAAACGACTTCGGCGATGCGCTCGAAAAAGTCTTCGAAGCGGGCGCGGTGGAGTTGCAGGAAGTGGTCGACGGTCTGAACCGCGTTGGCTTCCGCACCCCGGAAGGCAGTACGTGGAACGCCGACCGCCTCGCCGCCGAATTCCGCCTGCTCGCCGAATAAGCGCGCTTTCCCGAACACGTTCATCGCATCCGTATCCGGAGTCTCTTCATGACGTCCCCCAATACAACTCAAGCCGCGGCCGACCCGATCCAGTCCTATCTGGACAAGGGCCTGCGTAACTACTGGTATCCCGTTGCACCGAGCTGGCAAGTCGGCGACGCGCCGGTCGGCATCACGCGTCTCGGCGACCAGATCGTGCTGTGGCGCGACAAGGAAGGCAAAGTCCGCGCGCTCGAAGACCGCTGCCCGCACCGCGGCGCGCGACTGTCGCTCGGCTGGAACCTCGGCGGCAGCGTCGCGTGCTGGTATCACGGCATTGAAATCGACGGCAGCGGCGAAGTCACCAAAGTGCCGGCCGTGTCGAACTGTCCGCTGGAAGGCCAGAAGTGCGTGAAGTCGTATCCGGTCGAAGAGCATGCCGGCGCGATCTTCCTGTGGTTCGGCGACGAAGCGCATAAGGAACCCACGCCGCTCGTGCTGCCGGAGGAACTGGTCGGCGAGGAATACGCGAGCTTTCTGTGCATGTCGAACTGGAAGTGCAATTACCAGTACGCGATCGACAACGTGATGGACCCGATGCACGGTGCCTATCTGCACGCCACCTCGCACTCGATGGCCGAAGGCGACAAGCAGGCCGACATGCGCGTGCGCAAGACCGAAACTGGGCTGATGTTCGAAAAGGTCGGCCAGCGCGACGTGAACTTCGACTGGGTGGAACTCGGCGAAACCGGCACGCTGTGGATGCGCCTCGCGATTCCGTACAAGAAGAAGTTCGGCCCGGGCGGCAACTTCGGAATCATCGGCTTCGCCACGCCGGTCGACGGGGACAACTGCCAGGTTTACTTCTGGCGCACTCGCAAGGTGTCGGGCTGGCAACGCGACGCATGGCGCTTCCTGTATCGCAATCGCCTGGAAGGGTTGCATTGGGCCGTGTTGGAGCAAGACCGCTACGTGCTGGAAAGCATGGCGCCGAATGCGCGCAATCACGAGTTCCTGTATCAGCACGACGTCGGCATGACGCGTGTGCGCCGCATGTTGCGCCAGCGAGCGCAGCAGGACTTTGCGGCACTGGAAGCGCATCGCGCCGAAGCGGCAAAAGCAGCCGCCGCGCAATCGGCGGAAGCAGGTCACAGCCATGCATAACGACGCGTCCGCAGCGCTGAACGGCCGGCGCGTCCTCGTGACGGGCGGCGCGCGTGGTCTCGGCGCGGCATTCGTCCGCTCGCTGGTGCAGGCCGGTGCGCGCGTCGTGTTCGGCGACGTGCTGCACGAAGAAGGCAAGGCGCTCGCAGCGTCGCTCGTCGAGCAAGGTCACGCGGCCACTTACTTGCCGCTCGATCTCGCCGACCCCGCAAGCATCAAGCAATTCGCAGAGCAGAGCGCGGCGCAACTCGGCGGTCTCGACGCACTGATCAACAACGCGGCCATCACCAACTCCGGCGGCAAGTTCGCCGACGAGTTGTCTGTCGATACGTGGGACGCCGTGATGAACGTCAACGTGCGCGGCACCTGGCTGATGAGCACCGCCGCGCTGCCGTATCTGCGCGACTCGGGCCGCGGCAGCATCGTCAACATTGCTTCGGACACGGCGATGTGGGGTGCGCCGAAGCTGCTCGCTTATGTCGCCAGCAAAGGCGCGGTGATTTCGATGACCCGCTCGCTGGCGCGTGAATTCGGCGCGCATCAGGTGACGGTCAACGCGATCGCGCCTGGATTGACCGAAGTCGAGGCGACCGCCTACGTGCCCGCCGAGCGTCACGAGTACTACCTGCAAGGCCGCGCGCTGACGCGCGCACAAGTGCCCGACGACGTCACCGGGCCGGTGCTGTTCCTGTTATCCGATGCCGCTCGCTTCGTGACCGGCCAACTGCTGCCGGTCAACGGCGGCTTCGTGATGAATTGATCTTGTCGAATCGAAAGGAGAAAGAGATGGCGGACGCCGATATCGAACGCAACTCGTGGGAACAACCCGCGGACGCGAGCTTTGCCCAATGGCTGGACACCCGCGTCGCGCGTCTGGAAACGCGTCGCTATGACTGGGATGCGCTGAAGTTCCAGGCCGACTACGACCCGAAGTATCGTCGCGCGCAAATGCGTTATGTCGGCACCGGCGGCACGGGCGTCGCGAAAGACATGAACACGGTGCCCGCCGGCGGCTTCACGTTTTCGACGATGGTGATCCCGGCGGGCAACATCGGCCCGAGCCATATTCATAGGGATGTCGAAGAAATTTTCTTCGTGCTGCGCGGCAAGATGAAAGTGATCTGCGAGAAAGACGGCGAAACGTGGGAAGCCGTGTTGGGCGAACGCGATCTGATCTCGGTGCCGCCGGGCGTTTATCGCACGGAAATCAACGTCGGTGAAGAAGACGCGTTGATGTGCGTGATGCTCGGTTCGCCGAAGCCGATCACGCCGACGTATCCGCCGGATTCGCCGCTGGCCAAGCTCAAGCGCTAAGCCTTCAAACGCTTCCGCAGTTTTAAAACACCCGCGAAGGAAATCATGTCCGCAGTCCCGTCTGTTACCGATGAGCAGCCCGCCACGCTAGAAGCACGCCTTGCGCGCTTTCCGGCGCAGCAGATCTGGCTGGGCTCGCAACGCGCGGTGAGCTATCGCGAGGTGGATAGCGGCGACAGCAGCGCGTTGCCGCTCGTGCTGCTGCACGGTATCGGTTCGGGCGCGGCGTCGTGGGTGCAGCAGTTCGAAGGACTCGGCCCGACGCGCCGCGTGCTGGCGTGGGACGCGCCGGGATATGGCGCATCCACGCCGGTCGCGGCTGAATCGCCCGCCGCGCAGGAATACGCGAGCGTGTTGAAAGAGTGGCTCGACGCGCTTGGTATCGAACGTTGCGTGCTGCTTGGCCATTCGCTCGGCGCGATTATCGCGGGTGCGTTTGCCGCTGAGTATTCACAGCGCGTGGGCGGTTTGCTGTTGTTGTCGCCGGCTGGTGGATATGGCGCGGCGTCGGCAGAAGTACGCAACACGAAGCGCGATCAGCGCCTCGCGATGCTGAACGAACTCGGCCCGCAAGGCCTCGCCGAAAAACGCAGCACCAACATGCTGTCCGCTCACGCGAGCGACGAAGCGCGCGCATGGGTGCGCTGGAACATGTCGCGCGTGATTCCGCACGGTTATGCGCAAGCCACGCATCTGCTCGCCAACGCCGATCTCGCCAGCGACCTCGCGCGCTTTAAAGGCCGCATCAACGTGGCCGTCGGCGCCGACGACACCATTACGACACCCGAAGCCTGCGAGCGACTCGCACTGGCCGCGGGCACCAAATTGCAGGTCGTGCCTCGCGCGGGTCACGCCGGCTACATCGAAGCACCCGCCGCGTACACCGCGATCATCGACACGTTCTGTCGCACGAGCGACGGACGACGGAGCCAATGAGTGACGCCCGACACGATTAGCGCCGAGCGCGACGCGGACGAAGACCGCAACGACACCAACGGCGACACCGCCTACCGGGTGCCGGGTCTCGAACGCGGTCTGAAGATTCTCACGGAGTTCTCGCCACGCGAGCCGGTTCTCGGCGCACCGGAATTATCCAGGCGCCTGAAGATTCCTCGCACGACGGTGTTCCGTCTGCTGCAAACCCTCGAATCGCTCGGCTTTCTCGAGCGTGCTGACAAGGACCGCAATTATCGCCTCGGCGTCGCGGTGCTGCGGCTCGGTTTCGAATATCTGAGCTCGCTCGAATTGACCGATCTCGGTTTGCCGATCATCGAGGCGTTGCGTACGGAAACCGGCCTTACCAGCCATATCGTGATTCGCGATGGACGCGACGTCGTGTTCGTCGCCAAGGCACAAAGCCACGCGCCGATTTTCAGCTCGGTGAAGGTCAACGTGGGCACGCGTCTGCCGGCTTATGCCACGACGCACGGCCAGGTGCTGATGGGCGACATGACGCTCGACGAGCTGAAGAAGCTCTACCCCGAGCCGGAACTCGAGCGCTACACGAAGCAGACGCCAGTCACCATCGACGACCTGTACGAACGGATTCGCGATGACGCGAAGCGCGGTTTCGCGATCAGCGAGTCGTCGTTCGAGCGCGGCATTTCGGTGGTGAGCGCACCGGTGCGCAACGACACGGGGCGCATTGTCGCCGTAATCACGACGACGATTCCGCGCCACGAGATCGAGGCGTCACTGCTCGACAGCGGCCTGATCGACAAGGTCCGCCGCGCCGCCGACGAACTTTCGCAGCGGCTCAACTATCGGCCGAAGGGTGGCGCGAAGTCGGGCAGCAATTACATGGAGGCATTGGGGCTCTGATGATCCAAATCGACTTGACCGGGCAGGTAGCGGTGGTGACGGGCGGTTCGTCCGGCATCGGCCTCGCGACTGCCGAACTGTTTCTGCGGGCGGGCGCCTCGGTCGCGATCTGCGGCCGCGACACCGAACGTCTCGCACAAGCGGAAGCCGCGCTGAAAGCGCAGTTCCCCCAAGCGCAACTGCTCGCGCGCCGCTGCGACGTGCTCGATGCCGACGACGTAAAAGCTTTCGCGGAAGCCGTGCAGACTCGCTTCGGTTGCACCGACATGCTGATTAACAACGCAGGCCAAGGCCGCGTGTCGACTTTCGCCGACACCACCGACGACGCCTGGCGCGAAGAACTCGACCTGAAGTACTTCAGTGTGATCCGCCCGACCCGCGCGTTTCTGCCGATGCTGCGCGACGCGGCCAATCCTGCTGTGGTCTGCGTCAACTCGCTGCTGGCGCTGCAACCCGAGCCGCACATGGTGGCAACTTCATCAGCGCGCGCCGGCGTGCAGAACCTGCTCAAGTCGCTCGCTGTGGAGCTCGCGCCGCAGCGCATCCGCGTCAATTCGATTCTGATCGGCATCGTCGAATCGGGGCAATGGCGCCGCCGTTGTGCGAAAGAAGCGCAGCCGGGCCAGAGCTGGGAAGACTGGACCGCCGAGCTCGCGCGTAAGAAAAACATTCCGCTAGGCCGCTTCGGTCGCCCCGAAGAAGCCGCTCAAGCGCTCTTTTATCTGGCTACGACGCTGTCGTCCTATACGACGGGCAGTCATATCGATGTTTCTGGAGGCGTTGCACGACATGTCTAACAAAACCACCGTTGGCGAACTGATCGCCGCCTTTCTCGAGCAATGCGGCGTTCAAACCGCATTCGGCGTGATCTCGATCCACAACATGCCGATCCTCGACGCGATCCATAACCGCGGCAAGATCCGCTACGTCGGCGCGCGCGGCGAAGCCGGCGCGGTGAACATGGCCGATGGCCTCGCGCGTGTCTCCGGCGGCCTCGGCGTCGCCTTCACCAGCACGGGCACCGCAGCCGGCAATGCGGCGGGCGCGATGGTCGAAGCGTTGACAGCCGGCACCGCACTACTGCACGTCACTGGCCAGATCGAAACCGAATACCTCGATCAGGACCTCGCGTATATCCACGAAGCACCGGACCAATTGTCGATGCTGTCGTCGATTTCGAAAGCCGCGTTCCGCGTGCGTTCGGTCGAAACCGCGCTGCCGACGATCCGCGAAGCCGTGCGCGTCGCGCAAACCGCGCCGAGCGGTCCGGTGAGCGTCGAGATTCCGATCGATATTCAGGCCGCCGAAGTGGAATGGCCCGCCGATCTGGCCGCGCCGCACATCACGACGCTCACACATTGCAAGCAGCGCGTCGCGCAACTCGCCGATTCGCTGGCCACGGCCAAGCGCCCGCTGCTGTGGCTGGGCGGCGGCACGCGTCATGCGACCAAGGCGGTCGAGCGTCTGGTGAAGCTGGGCTTCGGCGTCGTGACCAGCGTGCAAGGCCGTGGCGTGTTACCGGAAGATCATCCGGCGACGCTCGGTGCGTTCAATGTCCATTCGTCGGTCGAGAGTTTCTACAAGACATGTGACGCGCTGGTGGTGGTCGGCTCGCGTCTGCGTGGCAATGAAACGCTGAAGTACAAGCTCGCGCTGCCGCAACCGCTCTATCGCGTCGACGCCGACGCGCTCGCCGACAACCGCGGCTATCGCAACGAGATGTTCATTCACGGTGATGCATCGGCGGTACTGGAAGAGCTCGCGACGCTGCTCGAAGGCCGCATCAAGGTCGATCCGACATTCGCACAGGATCTCGCTGCCGCACGCGAAAGCGCCGTCGCCGATGTGGGCAAGGGCCTCGGTCCATACAAGCGTCTCGTCGACGCGCTGCAAGCAGCAGTGGGCCGCGACTACAACTGGGTGCGCGACGTCACGATCTCGAACAGCACGTGGGGCAACCGCATGCTGAAGATTTTCTCGCCGCGTGCGGGCGTTCATGCGCTCGGCGGCGGCATCGGCCAAGGCATGCAGATGGGCATCGGCGCGGCGCTCGCGGGTAGCGCGGCGAAGACCGTGTGCCTCGTCGGCGACGGCGGTTTGATGGTCAACGTCGGTGAACTCGCGACGGCCGTGCAGGAAAACGCCAACGTGATGATCGTGCTGATGAACGACCAGTGCTACGGCGTGATCCGCAACATTCAGGACGCGCAATACGGTGGCCGCCGCTGCTACGTCGATCTGCACCAGCCGGATTTCGCGCAGTTCTGCGAGAGCCTCAAGCTCACGCACTACCGCATCAAATCGCTCGATCAGGCCGACGCGATCATTCGCGAAGGCATGGCGAAGACTGGTCCCGTGCTGGTCGAAGTGGACATGTTGTCGGTCGGCTCGTTCGCTACTGCGTTCGCGGGCCCGCCGGTCAAGGAACAGGAGCCGGAACATGCGTGACGCGGGCTACGCGGGGCATCACGCACCCGTCGACGTCGCGATGATCGGCTTCGGCGCGATCGGCCAGGCGGTGTATCGCTCGGTCGCCGCCGATCCGACGGTGCGCGTGTCGCACGTGATCGTGCCGGAGCGTCATATGGCTTCGGTGCGTGAAGTAGTGGGCGACTCGGTGGATGTCGTGGCCTCCGTGTCCGCCTTGAGCAGCCAGCCGCATTTCGCGCTGGAGTGCGCGGGACATAGCGCGCTGGTCGATCACGTGGTGCCGTTGCTGAAAGCCGGCACGGACTGCGCGGTCGCCTCGATCGGCGCGCTCTCCGACATGCTGCTGCTGGACGCGCTGTCCGCCGCCGCCGATGAAGGCGACGCCACGTTGACGCTGCTCTCCGGCGCGATCGGCGGCGTGGATGCGCTGGCCGCGGCCAAGCTCGGCGGTCTCGACGAAGTGCTGTACACCGGCCGCAAGCCGCCCACGGGTTGGCTCGGCACGCCGGCTGAGCAACTCTGCGATCTGAACACGCTGAACGAAGAGACGGTGATCTTCGAAGGCAGCGCGCGCGAAGCGGCGCGGCTCTATCCGAAGAACGCCAACGTGGCCGCGACGATCGCACTGGCCGGGCTCGGTCTGGACCACACCACGGTTCGACTGATCGCCGATCCGAACGTGACGCGCAATGTGCACCGCATCGTGGCGCGCGGCGCATTCGGCGAGATGTCGCTGGAAATGTGCGGCAAGCCGCTGCCGGATAACCCCAAGACGTCCGCACTGACCGCCTATAGCGCGATGCGTGCGCTACGCAATCGCGCGGCGCGCTGCGTGATTTAAGCCATCAGTTGAATAGCTGAAGCAAACTGGAATGACCGACATGACTCACTTCGATACCAGCCTCGTGCCCAACGGCGATATTTTCATCGGCGGCGAATGGCGGCAAGGGCGTGGCAATCCGTACACAAGCCTGTATCCGGCGGATCAGTCGGTCAACATGGAAATCTCGACGGCCAATGCCGACGACGCACGCGACGCCGTGGAAGCCGCGGATATCGCATGGCGCCGTGCGGACTGGTCGGGTTTGAAGCCGCATCAACGCGCGCTGATTCTGTATCGCATTGCCGATCTGATCATGGCACGGCATGAAGCGCTCGCGCAATTGCAGCGCCGCGACAACGGCAAGCCGATTGGCGAAACACGCGTGCTGGTGGCGAGCGCCGCGAACACGTTCCGCTATTTCGCGGCGTGCCTCGAAACGCTCGACGAGGAAGTCACGCCCTCACGAGGCGACTATCTGACGATGAGCATCTACGAGCCGATCGGCGTGATCGCGGCGATTACGCCGTGGAATTCGCCAATTGCTTCCGACGCGCAGAAGCTTGCACCGGCGCTTGCAGGCGGCAACGCGGTCGTGTTGAAGCCGGCTGAAGTGACGCCTTTGGTGTCGCTGGCATTGGCGCGCATCTGCGAAGAAGCCGGTGTGCCGAAGGGCGTTCTAAGTGTCTTACCTGGGAAAGGCTCAGTGATCGGCGACGTGTTGGTGCGTCATCCGCTGGTGAAGAAGGTGTCGTTCACGGGTGGCACCGAAGTGGGCCGCGGTATCGCGCGCATCGCTGCGGACAAGTTGATGCCGGTGTCGCTCGAACTCGGCGGCAAGTCGCCCACCATCGTGTTCGACGACGCCGACCTCGATCACGCGGTCAATGGCGTGCTGTACGGCATTTTCAGTTCGTCGGGCGAAGCGTGCATTGCGGGTTCGCGCCTGTTCGTGCAGCACTCGATCTACGACGCGTTCATGAAGCGTCTCGCGGAAGGCGCGCGCAAGTTGCGCGTTGGCGATCCATCGCGTGAGCAAACGCAGATGGGTCCGCTGATTACGGCGGCGCATCGCGAAACCGTCGAGCGTTATGTCGCGCTGGGCCTCGAAGAAGGCGGCCGCCTGCTGTGCGGCGGCGAGCGCCCGGTCGGCGATGGCCGCGAAGCGGGCACCTATTTCCAGCCGACGATTCTCGAAGGCCTGACCAACGACGCACGCATCTGCCAGGAAGAAATCTTCGGCCCGGTGTTGGTGGCGATGCCGTTCGACGACGAAGCCTCGCTGCTCAAAGAAGCGAACAACAGCGTGTTCGGTCTCGCCGCCGGCATCTGGACGCGCGACTACAAGCGCGCCTACCGGATTGCCCGCGCGCTCGAAGCCGGCACCATCTGGATCAACACGTACAAGCTGTTTTCCATCTCGACGCCGTTCAGCGGCTGGAAAGAGAGCGGCATGGGACGCGAGAAAGGCCGGCTCGGCATCCGCGAATACATGCAACAGAAGAGCCTCTACTGGGGCTTGAACGACGCGCCGCTGGCGTGGGCGAACTAATACGCAAGATACGCAAGAGGCACGTTATGACGATTCTCGGCATTGAACAGATTATTTACGGCGTGACGGATCTCGCTACCTGTCGGCAGTTTTTCGCGGACTGGGGCTTGAGGGAAGTCGCGCACGATGAAACCCAGGCGCGCTTCGAAACGCTGAACGGCTGCACTATTCTCGCTGTGAATTCGGACGATCCCTCGTTGCCGCCCGCATTCGAAGAAGGCCCGACGCTGCGCGAAGTGACGTGGGGCGTGGCCACCAAAGCCGAACTCGACGAACTGCGCGGCCGCTTCGCCGGTCAGCCTGGCCATTTCGAAACCGACGACGCCGTCGGCTGCATCGACCCGAACGGCATGGCGATTCGCGTGGAAGTGACCCGCAAGCGCGCGCTCGACATTCACGGCTCGCCGTCGAATGTGTGGGGCCAGACGTTGCGCGTCGATCAGCCTTCGCCGATTTACGAGCGCGCCGAACCGGTCGAAGTGGGCCACGTGGTGTTCTTTACGAACCGACTCGCCGAACAGGAGAAGTTCTATCAAGAGCTACTCGGCTTCGAAATGTCGGACCGTTATCCGGGCCGTGGCGCGTTCATGCGCTGCGCGCCGCACGGCGGCCATCATGACATTTTCCTGCTGGCCTTGCCCAACGGTAAGCGCGGTCTGAACCACGTCGCGTTCACCGTGCGCGATATCCACGAAGTGTTCGGCGGCGGCATGCATATCAGCCGCTGCGGATGGGACACGCAACTCGGGCCGGGGCGTCATCCGGTGTCGTCGGCTTACTTCTGGTACTTCCAGAATCCGGCGGGCGGCCTGATCGAGTACTACGCCGACGAAGACCAGCTCACGCCCGAATGGCAGCCGCGCGATTTCGAACCGGGTCCTACCGTGTTCGCCGAATGGGCGATCGACGGCGGCATCGACGGAAACACGCGGCGCCAGAAAAACGCGAAGGCGCCGGAAGGCAAGTTCATGACGGAGCGCAAAAATGACTGACGCTGCTGCTGCAAAGGCGCAAGCCGCCCATGCCGGACTCGAAGCGCCGCGCACGATCGTCGTGATCGGCGGCGGCCAGGCGGCCGGCTGGGTCGTGAAGACCTTGCGCAAGGAAGGCTTCGACGGCCGCCTCGTGATGATCGCCGATGAAGTGCATCTGCCGTACGAACGCCCGCCGCTGTCGAAAGCGGTGCTGGCGGGTGAAGCGGATATCGACACCGTGCGGCTCGTGAAACCGGACGACTTCGATGCGCTGAACGTCGAAGCATGGCAACCGGATTGCGCGACTTCGATCGACCGCGAGCAGCGCATCGTGCGCACGCAGTCGGGCCGCGAAGTGCAATACGACCGTCTGGTGATCGCCACCGGCGGCGCGGCGCGCAAGTTGCCGGAGTCGCTTGTGAAGACCTCGCACATTGCCTACCTTCGTACGCTCGACGAAGCCGTCGCGCTCGGCGAACGGCTGCGCGCCAGCAAGCGCGTGCTGGTGGTGGGCGGCGGTTGGATCGGTCTCGAAGTCGCGGCCACGGCGCGCAAGCTCGGCGTCGAGGCGACGGTGGTGGAAGGCGCACCGCGTTTGTGCGCGCGTTCGCTGCCGCCGATGGTGTCCGGCTTCCTGCTCGACCTGCATCGCGCGAACGGCGTGGACGTGCGTTTGAACGCCTCGCTCGCGAGGCTCGAAGATCGTCCGCACGACGCGAATCGCATTCGCGCCACGTTTGCAGACGGCTCCACGCTCGACGCCGATTTCGCGGTGGCCGGCATCGGTCTCACACCGCACACGGCGTTGGCGGAAGCGGCGGGCGTGAAGGTGGAAGACGGCATTGTGGTCGATCATTTCGGCGCCACCGACGACCCGCGCATTTTCGCGTGCGGCGACGTCGCCAATCATCCGAGCGCGTGGCTCAAGCGCCGCGTGCGGCTCGAATCGTGGGCCAATGCACAGAACCAGGCGATTGCCGCCGCGAAAGCGTTGCTCGGCACGTTCGAACCGTATGCGGACATTCCGTGGTTCTGGTCCGATCAGTACGACGTGAATCTGCAGATTCTCGGCGACATTCCAGGCGATGCACAACTGGCCGTGCGCGGCGATTTGCCCGGCAAACGCGCCACGCTGTTCCATCTGGAAGACAGCGCGATTCGCGGCGTGATCGCCATCAATACGCCGCGCGAACTGAAACTGTCGCGCAAATGGATGAATCAAGGCCGGACCATCGACCTTGCCACCCTGACCGACGCCTCAACGGCGCTTGCCTAACCACATCTACGGACGGCACAACGGCATGAGAACCATCGACAACACCATGGGGGACCGCAGCAGCGCCGGTGTCTCAGGCCCTGTGACCCGGGGCTCGATCATCGCGCGACTCGAGCGCTTGCCCAAGAATGCGATGCAGGTGCGCGCGCGCATACTGATCGGTCTCGCGACGTTCTTCGACGGCTTCGACGTGATCGCCATCGCGGCCACGTTGCCGATCCTGATCGCGAAGTGGCATCTGACGCCGTGGGAGATCGGCTTTCTGATCGGCTCCGGTTCGGTTGGGCAACTGATCGGCGCATTCGTTTTTCCGTGGTATGCGGAGCGCAAGGGGCGCGTGCAAGCGATTGCGTTGAGTTCGGGGATCATCGGCATCACCAGCATTGCGTGCGGTTTTGCGCCGACGTTCGCGGCGTTCGTCGTGTTGCGTGTGATTCAAGGGCTTGGGCTCGGTGGCGAATTGCCGGTGGCCGCGACTTACATCAACGAGATCAGCCGTGCGCATGGCCGTGGCCGTTTCGTGCTTCTGTATGAAATCGTTTTCCCGGTCGGTCTGCTTGCATCGAATGCGTTGGGCGCGTGGATCGTGCCGCGTTTCGGCTGGCAAGCCATGTACTTTATCGGCGGCATGCCGTTGATTCTGTTCTTCGTGCTGCGCAAGCTCGTGCCGGAATCGCCGCGCTGGCTCGCCGAACGTGAACGGATGGCCGACGCGGATGCGGCGGTGCATGTGTTTGAACGTGCGGTCAAAGGTCCGCTGCCGGCGGTCACTCACTCGGCTGAATTTGAAGCGATGGCCAATCGTCATCCGAAACGCCGCATGGGCGACCTGTTCGGTCCGGCGTATCTGAAGCGGACGCTCGCGGTGGCGATGTTGTGGATCACGTGCGGCTTTATTCAATACGGTCTTTCGACGTGGCTGCCGACGATCTATCGCACGATTTATCACGCGCCGCTGCAACTCGCGCTGAATCTGGCAGTGGCGGCTTCGGTACTCGGCGTGGTGGGTTCGCTGACTTGCGCGTTGCTGGTCGACAAGGTGGGGCGTAAGCCGATCATTAACCTGTCGTTCGTCGCTTGCGCGATTTCGCTGCTGCTGGCGGGTGTGTTCCACGACTCATCGGTGTATGTTGTGGCGACGTGCTGCGCGTTTTCGCTGGGGTTCCTCGCGTGCGGATTCATCACGGCTTACGTTTATACGCCGGAGCTGTATCCGACGAGTATCCGTGCGATGGGTTGTGGCGTCGGCGGCGCGTGGCTGAAAGTGGCGGCGATCTTCGCGCCGGCGATCGTGTCGAAGACGATGATTGGTGGGAATTTGCAGGTCGCGTTTTATATTCTCGCGGCTGTGCCGTTTCTTGCGGCGGTGGCGGTGCATTTTCTTGGGATTGAGACCAAGGGTAAGGTGCTGGAGCAGTTGGAGGCTTGAGGTTTTTACTGTTTGAGTTGGTGGGCGGTTGATGTTGTAGTACCGCGATGGCAGAAAGACGGAGGGCGCACTGGGTGGTGCGCCCTTGCGTTTTTTGGGGGATGCAGGAAGTTTCCCATTCCAATTGAGGATCGGTCCGCTATAAATCTGGTCCGGCTTTCGATATCGTCCAGGTAGTTAGCAAAACTACCGGTTGTTGTAATGGGGATATCGATGATCAGTCTATTTCGAAGCCGACGCGCTTTACAGAATATGTGGCGGGTTGCGTGTACCGGTGCGGTGGCTAGCCTGTTGGCTGCAGCTTCGTCTGCATACGCCGACGAGATCACTTACGGTTACGACCCGCTGGGCAGGCTCACGTCCGTTTCCGTTGGAGGCGCGACCGCGTTTTACGACTACGACGCAGCGGGCAATATCACGGCGATACGCAGGCAGTCGGCGGTGTCCTCCCCGGCTTCGACTCACGGCGCGGCCTCTGCGCTTTCGGCCAGCGCCCAAGGACCTGACTCTGTGCTCGCGTCTACACCAGCCAGTTCGCGATAGTCGACCGCGCCCCTTCTTTCCATCCAGGAACTCCATGCAAGTCACCGATGCCTGTGCGGCGCGTCGTGCGCCGCTGCGTCCGTTCGTCCTGTTTTTATTTGTACTGCTGTCATGGTTTGTGGTGCCGCATGCGCGTGCCACGGAGTGCAGCACCCTTTATGCCAAAGCGGGAGCATATCCTGCGGATCCGCGGTGCCCTTTGCAGGCGGCGTCGGCTGACTTCGGTGGAATGGGCGGCTATGTGTGCGGCGACCCGGGAGAAATAAACGCCTATTGCTCCGGGCCGTCAGCTGGCACCACGACTGAACCGGTTTCACCGGACGACACCGTAAACCTTGATGGCGACGACACGGACGGTCAGCCCGGCGGTACAGGTTGCAGCGGTGGCGATGCCACGGCCGGCTGCGGCAGCAGCACATCGGGCGGCGACCCTGTCCGGCTGTTCACCGGCCAGTTCCATCTCGTCGCCCATGACCTGCATGTCGCTGACACGATCGCGCTGGACCTCGCGCGGGTCTACCGCAGCAGCGCCTACGACACGTCGGGCCGTCCGATGGCAGGCGCCTTCGGCATCGGCACGACACTCAATTACGACAGCTATCTCACCATCGGCGCCGCGGACGCGAGCGGTGTACGGCAACTGGTGCAACTGTATCTGCCCAGCGGAGTGCGCGTGCCGTTCACCGCACGTGCTGGAATCAGCACGACCTGGGACGACCTCACGAGTCCGGGCGACTACTATCGCGCCAGCATCACGACTAGCGGGTCGAACAAAGTGCTCACGCTGCGCGACGGTCGCGTGCGGCAGTTCACGATGATCGCCGGCCTTTATCGCCTGACCCGCGTGCAGGACCGCAATGGCAACACGGTCGCGATCAACCGGAACAGCAGTACCGGCGCGATCACCGGCATCACCGGTCCCAATGGACGCACGCTGACGTTCACGTCAATCGTGGGTGCGCGCGGCACGCCGCTGATCTCGCGCATCATCGACCCACTGAACCGCCAGGTGAATTACCAGTACGACAGCCAGGACCGCCTCGCGCAGGTGACGGATGCGGGCGGCGGCGTGTGGAAGTACGGCTGGGACACGAAGAGCCGTCTGGTGAGCGTGACCGATCCCGAAGGCAACCAGCAGATCGTCAACACCTACGACGACGGCGACCGTGTGATCGCCCAGAAGATCGCTGACGGCAGCACGTTCGGCTTCGCCTACACGGTGACGGGCGGCAAGACCACGCAGACCGACGTGACGGACAGGCGCGGCAGCATCCGGCGCGTGCTGTTTGACGCGAACGGGCGGGTGGTGAGTAATACATACCCGGCGGGTCAACCGGTCGCACAGGTGCAGACCTTCACGCGCGATGCAAACGGACGCGTGACGAATCTCACCTCGACCGATCGCCAGTACACGTACACCTATGACGCGAATGGCAACCGCATCAGCGAGGCCGATCAATACGGTGCGTCGGTGACGCGTACTTTCGACAGCTACAGCCAGCTGCTGACGCAAGCGCAGGCCGGCGACCCGCAGCGCGGCGTCAGCACTGTCTACACGTATGACGCGAAGGGCAATCTGCTTACGGTGACCGACCGGCTGGGCAACCGCACCACGCAGACGAACGACAGCCAGGGCCGCCCGCTTACGGTTACGGACGCCCTTAAAGGGGTGACGAAGTTCACCTATACCGGCGCGGACCTCACGGCGATCACCGATGCGCTAAATCGCACCGCGCAGTTCACGACCGACGCCGCAGGTCGGGTGACGGCGGTGCAGGACCCGCTGGGCAACAGCACGGCACGAACGCTCGACGCGCTGGACCGCACGACCAGTGTCACCGATGCGCTGGGCGGTGTGACGCGCTTCACGTGGGACCGCAACGGCCATCTGCTTGGTGAGACGGATCCGAAGGGCGTAGCCACGCTTTACACGTACAACGCAATTGGCCGCCCGGTGAGCAAGACCGATCCGCTGGGCCACAGCGAGACGTATACGTGGAACAGCGCCGGGAAGATCGGGTCGGAGACTGACCGCAAAGGCCAGGTGACGACTTACACCTACGATGCCGCAGGACGTGTTTTGCAAGCAGATTTCCGGTCGGCGGCAGGAGCGTTGCCGGCCCGAAGCTGGATGTATGGATGGAATAACGCACTCGACAAGCTGGACAGCATACGGGATCTCTTTCCCACTACAGACGGTCGCAACCAGAAGGAAGCCGATACGCTTTTTTACTTCGACAGTCTTACCGGCAAGCTGATCCGCACATTCGATATTCGGGGAATCCAGGGACTCTGGAATTATCGCTACGCACCCGATACCCGTGAACTGGCTGGTATCGATATGGATCGCGCGACGGTGGACTACAGTCGTGATGCGGAACATCGGGTGACCCAGATCCGGTACGTGGTGAACGATGAAGCGCCGCGTACGTTTGGTTACGCGTACGACGCACTCGGCCGACGGAGTCAGGCGACGTTTGCCAACGGAATCACGGCGACTTACGCGTGGGATGCGGCGAGCCAGTTGACGGGCATCACATACAAGCGCGCCGACGGCAGCGTCTTCGGCGATCTGACGTATGGCTACGACCTGGCGGGCCGGCGCACGAAAGCGGGCGGCAGCCTCGCAAAGGTCAACCTGCCGCAGGCGGTGAGCGACGCGCAATACAACGCAGCGAATCAGTTGACGCGCTGGGCCGGCAAGACGCAGTCGTATGATCTGAACGGCAATCTCGCCAGCGATGGTGTGAACCAGTACGGCTGGAATGAGCAGAACCTGCTCAGTCAGATCAGCGGCGGCACGACGGCGATCTTCAGCTACGACGCATTCAACCGGCGTACCGATCGCACGGTCAACGGCCACCGGATGCAGACGACCTGGATCGGCGATGAACTGAACTTCATGGTGCCGGATGGTGACTGGTCACAGCGGATTCGGGTGTTTTCCCCGTATCAGGCAGGCGGGCCGGATGAGCTGATGTTCCGGCGCATTGGCGATGACGCGAGCCAGGACAGGTATGTGCTGCGTGATGCGAATAACAATGTGATTGCGTTGACGGATGCCGGTCAGCAGAGTCAAACGCAGTATGGCTACGAGCCGTACGGCGCGACGATGCAGACGGGTGTTGCGGATCCCAACACGCAGCAGTACACCGCGCGGGAGAATGATGGGATGGGGTTGTATTACTATCGGAACCGGTATTACAGTCCGCAGACTGGAAGGTTCATTAGTGAGGACCCGATCGGCTGGGCGAGTGGGCAGACGAATGCGTATGCTTATGTGGGTGGGAACCCGGTTCAGTTTAACGATCCGCTGGGCTTCGGTAAGGCGGGCTCGGGCCAGATGGGCAACAATGGACGTGAGAATAAGCAGGTTCGTGACATCGCTGTGCAGCTTGGGTTGAGTCAAGATCAACAACAGAAATTGCACTATGCGATATCCGGTGAAGGCCTTGATTACCATGGAATAAAGAGCGTAGCGATTGATATGTTCTGTCCTGATCGAAATTAAGCAAAGCTATGGATAATAATGAGGTGAGAGACGCTTTTTCTGAAATGTACGGTCTGCCCACGTGGCAGGTCCGAAAAGGCGTTGGCTCATTTCTTACCTTGGAATTTGGGGCGCCGCATCTGCGAATTCGGGAACCGTATTTGTCTCGATCGGAGTCGCCGACTACTCGAAGGCTTGCCGCTCGTCGTCAAGTGACAGTGTCTGGACAGTGGCACCTTTGGATCTACATGTGTAACTGGACGATAGATGCCAATGGTTTGCGGCTCACGGATAATGAAGCCTCGAACGCCGCAATCGACAGGGCGATTCGATACCTCGACGGCCAGAAGTTGGAATCCGTTGAGGTCATGCGGAAAGATATGAAGACGGTCTTCCAGTTTGACCTTGGAGGAAAACTTGCAACTTGGCCGTATGCGGACGAAGATGTTCGATCTGACGCGCAATGGATTCTCTACGATCATGGGGCAAAAATGACAAGGACGCTGAAAGGTGATGGGACTTGGCTCTGTGAGTCGTTGGCAGATTGAACTGAACTACGACGTACTTGCCAAATTGCAAACTATGGGGCGCTGGCGCAGTACCGTTTGTCTACTATCGGAACCGGTATTACAGTCCGCAAACCGGACGGTTCATCAGTGAGGATCCGATCGGCTACGCCAGTGGGCAGACGAACGCGTATGCTTATGTGGGCGGGAACCCGGGGCAGTTCACCGACCCTACCGGTGAAGCTGGCATTACCTTCGGGCATGGGGCGCGGCACCTTGCGGACACGGGGCTTTCGGCTCAGTGTGTTGAAGGTGCGATATCTGCGCAGGTACAGCCACTGCTGTCGCAAACCAGTATCGGCGCTGGCTTTTGGGGAACGGTAGTTGTTGACGGTACGAGAATCCAGTATCGAGGGATGCCTATCAACGGCGGCGTACATATAGGAACATATTTCCCATGGTGACTCCTGGCTATCGAGAGCCTGCAGCGCACGAGCGAGAACTGATGGATTTACTCGTTGCTCCCGATTTCCCGGGGGTAGAGGAGATCCGGGAGCAGCTAGGGTCGTGCAATGTGCGCGAGATCGATGATGAAGGTAGCCTTGGCTTGCAGATAAAAAACGCTGTAACGGCGTCGGTTATTGCTAGGGTGCCGGTTGAACTATATGCGCCGGATATGGATGGTTTCGACGTGCATGTTCTGCTGCATGTGGTCGATGGGATATGCCAGGAGATCGAAATATATAAGGACGCTCCCGGAACCATAAGGAAACTGCCAGAGAGATGGAATTACTTTGTGCCATCGTCTGACGGCTCGAATCCTTGAAATTGCCGATGCATGACAGAAGGGCTGCGTTCGCGGCCCTTCTGTATTTAAAGCGGCGTAATGATGAGCCGCTGGTACTCGACGGTGATACGCACGCGGGATCCAGGCTCAAAGCCGGCGGTCTCGATCCATCGTCCGGGGAGCTTCATCCACGGAAAGGTGGGCGGCTCCTTGCGCATATGGAAGGGCAGGCGTGCCGGTTTCTGATAGCGCCAGGATTCCTGGATGGTGATGGACCGTTCGGTAACGGGTGGACGTGCTTTATGATTGGCATCAGCCATGATCAACTCCTTGTGTGAGCTGGTGGTGGTCAGCGGATCGTATGGGTTGCCGCCCATGCGGCCCGCGCTTTTACTGCGTAACTTCTCCTTCCTGCTTCTACCGGCTTGCGCCGGAGCCGCGCCGTGCGGCTGTCTTCTTGGCTGGGTGCGAGCCGCCATGTCGTCTTGCACCGCATTGCTGAGCGTAGAACCCTGGTGGCCGTCAAGGCCAGGCCCTGCGGGCGCGCGTTGCGCGGCCCTGACGGAGTAAGCGCGTGAGGTCAGCGAGGCGTCGTTACCGCGTAACGAAGGCTTGCGCGATTCTGGCGCAGTGGGACCCTGTTCCGCCGGGTTTGCCGTCTCCCTTCGGAGCCGTCAAACCCGGCGGGCGATGACAAACGTTATCCATCCGGCCAGGTGTCGTTACGCGGTAACACCTGGCATGCTGGAGTTACTGCGTAACGATCAATAAGGGGGCTTCATGGCAATGAGTAGTGCGCAACGGCAGGCGGCGTATCGTGAGCGGCATCTGAAGGATGAAAACGGCAAAGGTGAGCGGCTGAGCCTGGTGATTGACCTGCATGCGAAGCGGGCACTGGAACGGGTCGCTGCGTGTTACGGCGTCACGCAACAGGCGATGCTGGAGCGGCTGCTGGTGCAGGCCGAAGAGGCGGCGCTCAGGCGGGCGGGGAAGCTACCCAAAGGGCAGGCTGATTACTACGCTGGCCGGCTGAATCTGGATATCTGAGGCGTTACGCGGTAACGCGGGCCATGCGCCTGTTACCGCTTAACGGCCCTGAAGTCACACTTGTTTCGAGATACGAATCAATCGAGAATCGCGTCTGGAAAAAATTCTCTGGCCGGCGAAGTCGATACGCGGCAAAGCCTTGCCGGCTAAGGGGAAGCGGCCCATGTGAGGGCGGATTCGCGTCGGGACGTTTGTTTACTACCGGAACCGGTATTACAGTCCGCAGACTGGAAGGTTCATCAGCGAGGATCCGATCGGGTGGGCGAGTGGGCAGACGAATGCGTATGCTTACGTCAACGGCAACCCGGTGTCAAAGACTGACCCATTTGGTCTCGGGTCAACAGGTACGCCGGGCAACAATCAAGCTCAAAACAAACAAGTTCGCGATATCGTTAGGGAGCTCGGCTTGACAAAAGATCAGCGTCGTAAATTGCATGACGCGATAACTGGTCAAGACTACGGCTACCATGAGATCAAAGGGATAACGATAGAGATGTTTTGCCCGACCAATAACTAGGCGAAAGTATATTGCGTGATGACATAAGAGACGCTTTTTCGGAGGTCTGCGGCTTGCCCACTTGGCAGGTCCGGAAAGGCGTCGGATCGTTCCTTACCCTGGAGTACGGTGACCCGCATCTGCGGATTCAGGAACCGCGTTTGTCGCAATCGGAGTTGCCTGAAGTGCGCAAGTCCGCAGATCGTCGTCGAGTAATCATGTCTGGTCGGTGGCACCTTTGGATCTATATGTGCAACTGGACGATAAGCTCGAATGGTATGCGGCTCGCGGACAACGAGGCGTCGAGCGACGCCATCAATGAAGCATTGCAATATCTCGATGGGCAAATATTGCTGTCGGTCGAGGTCTTGCCGAAAGATGTAAAGACGGTCTTTCGGTTTGATCTTGGCGGAGAGCTTGCAACATGGCCATATCTGGACGAGGGAGATCGATATGAGGAGCAGTGGCTACTCTACGACTATGAGGCGAAGAAGGTGCGAACGCTTAAAGGCGACGGGACTTGGCTTTGTGAGTCATTAGATGACTGATCTATTGCTGCCGTTGCCGCATCGTATCTAGCAGTGCAAGACAAATATTGAATGGCAAATCGTTATATTTGTTGTCTGTCATGGGTTTAGATAACAGAAGGGCCGCTCGCGGCCCTTCTGCATTTAAAGCGGCGTAATGATGAGCCGCTGGTGTTCGACGGTGATACGCACGCGCCGCACTTCGTTGGCGGCGTTACATCACCCTCTTACGCGCCCCTGAACATCGATTGCGCTCTACCCCACCCGCCGCTGCCTAAACCCCTCAATAACCCAGATGCTCATCAACCCCGCACTCACACAGGCGATGATGTCCGGCTTATAAATCGCCAGCGCCATCCACACAAGGTTCGCATACCCGCGAAAAAACGCCGGTATCGCGGCGCGCAGATCATTCCAACGCGTCGTCGCCAGCACGCCGCCGGCCGCCGACATCACCGTAAACAGCGCCCACGCGAACTGCGTCGCACGCACTTCACGCTGCAACAGCAACACGATCAACGCAGCGAATCCAGCGAACCACAAAGGCGCGCAAACCCAAAACAACCGCGACCGGCGCGCGATCCATCCGCGCCATTCCGCTTGCGAAAACGAAAAGAAGAACGCGAACAGCACACCGTGCGCATAAGGCATCAGCCACGCATGTGAATCAGTGGCGATCCAGTGGCCCGCAAAGCCCAACGCCGTCGCGCTGAATGCGGCGAGTATCGCGAGCTGCTTGATGGGCGGCCACCCGTGAATCAACGCGGCCCAGATCGTGCAGACGCCCAGCGTGGCCATCGCAATCGACGTCGAACGGCCGCTGCCGTCCTCGCACAGCGCAACGGTGGTTGCGCCGAGCCACACAGGGATCCAGCCATAACGCAGCCAACCGATCGAGCGCAACGCCCGCAGCCGCTGTTGCCGCGGCTCGGGCAGCAGCACGGCCGTGGCGGCGACTGTCACCAGCGCGAGCATCAGCGTCGACAGAAGAATGCCCAACTGAGCGGGCGACCATTGATCGAGCCATCGGCTGCTATCGGGGTTCAGCGAGGCGTCGGCAAACAGCAAACCGCACCACGCGTTCAACGCGAGCGCCGGTCCGAACAGGCGGCCCGCGCCGATGCGGAATTTGAGGCAACGTCCCCAGAAATCGACTTTCTCGGCGTCGAGCCGCAGCCGCACGACATTCGGATGGTAGCGGCCAAGCGCGGTCAATAGCTGCTCCATCTCGGCGCGCACGCCGGCACGAAGCAGCGCTCGCGCGCCGGCCGCCATTTGCGGCAACGGACCTTCGAGCAATGCCATCGCGCTCGTGTAGCGCAGACGCAGCGTGTTGTAATCCTCGTCGGCGAACACGCGGTTCAGCGCGAGCGTGGCAATGGCCGCGTTGCGCCGTCGCAGATGCGCCGAGTTGTCCCGCCAGCCGAGAACCGCGCTCAAATTCATGCGCAGCGCGGCCGGTGTGTCCTCGTTCAGACAGTGACACAGCGCCTGCCATTCGAGTTCATCGCGTGTCGCAATGTTGACGACCGCCGCGAATAGGTCCTGCAACGAACGGCGCGACTCGAGGTCGTCGGCTTGCGCGATGAAGTTTTGCCAGAGCTGGACGGCGGTTTCGAACGCGTCGGGTTCGCGAACGGCGGCCTCGACTTCCGAAGTGTTGATCGTTACGCGGGACATCGCCGGCGCGGTTGCAGGCTCCCGCGTGGTTCCGATCAACACCGCGGGTTCAGCGCCCGTGTCGTTCGCTGTCGGTGCCGCAGCTACTCCCTTCGCGACCGCGGCGCTCGCCATCTGCAACGCCGACTCATACGCGTACCGCAGACGCTGAAACGCCTCGGCATCTTCATCGGGACGTTGCTGTTTCAACAGCCGCGCATAAGCGCGACGCACCGCCCGCTCATCGGCATTCGACTCGATGCCGAGCACGTCCCACGGCCAAGGATTGTTGGAGATCGTATTCATGGCCGGTCAGTAAGTCACATGCACGTCGAAGCGATCCAGCAGCGCGCTCAGTTCGCGGCGCGCCTGCGCGATTTCATCGGTATTCTGGCGCTCGATCAGTGCCTGGAAGCGAGCGATATGCGCGGCCAGATATTGCCGATGATCGCCGAGCGTTTCTTCATAGACACGATCGGCGCGCGTCAACAGCGTCCGGTTCTCGAGTTGATCGCGAGGGTGGATCTTCAGCGCGCTCAACGCCGCGAGACGCTCGCGAATTTCTTCCGGCGTCAACACGCCGGGATTTTCTTCGATCACCATCGCGCGTTTTACGCCGCCCGGAAACGCGGTGGCTTCCACTTCCAGCACGCCGTTGATGTCGTAAGTGAAGCGCACATCCGCGCCCGCTTCGCCCGCTGCTTTGAGCGGCACTTCCAGCGTGAATTCACCGAGCGCGACGTTGTCCGTGGTCAGACGCGCTTCGCCCTGAAACACCTTGATGCTCAACATCTGCTGACGGTCGCGCACCGTGAAAATGCGCTGCGTGCGGCTCACCGGCACGATCGTATTGCGTTCGATGATCGGCAGAAAGTGACCCGGCACGAACTGGGCGGGCCCGACCTGCATGGCCGTATCAATGCCGAGGCTATAGGGCGCGACGTCGGTCAGCACCATTTCGTCGAGCCCGGCATCGCGTCCGACGAGGCCGGCCTGCACCGCCGCGCCGAGCGCGACCACTTCGTCCGGATTCAAATGTCCGGCGGGCAGGCGGCCGAACATCTTCGAGACCAGCTTGCGGACCATCGGCATGCGCGAGGCGCCGCCGACCAGGATGATCTCGTCGAGCGCGGCGACGGCGATCTTCGAATCGCGCAATGCACGTTCCACCGGTTTGCGCAGTCGTTGCAGCAAGTGCTCGCAGGTACGCTCCGCGGCGGCCGTGTCGAGTTCGAGCGCATGCTGGTCGTCACCGATCGTGAGTTCGAGCGTGACGCTTTCGACGCCGTTCTGCGTAAGCTGACGTTTCGCGCGTTCGGCCTGTTGATGCAGACGTTGCGCGGCAACCGGCGTGAGCGATTGGACCTTGAGGCCGTTGCGCTGGCAGAACAACTCGACCAATGCATCGGTGAAGTCTTCACCGCCCAGAAAATTGTCGCCGGTGCTGGCGCGCACTTCCATCACGCCTTCGAAGAAGTCGAGCACCGAGACGTCGAAGGTGCCGCCGCCCAGATCGAAGATCAGGAACTTGCGCTCGCTGTCGCGTTGATGCACGCCATACGCAAGCGAGGCCGCGGTCGGTTCATTGACGAGGCGCAGCACATTCAGACCGGCGAGTTCGCCGGCGATGCGCGTGGCTTTACGTTGTGCGTCGCTGAAATAGGCCGGTACGGCGATCACGGCGTCGCAGACCGTTTCGCCGAGAAACGCTTCGGCGTCGGCCTTCAACGACTTGAGCACCAGCGACGACAACTCCTCGGGACGCAGCGTTTGCATGCCGAGCGACACGGTACGGCTCGTGCCCATATAGCGTTTGAAGTTGGCGGCCGTGCGCTCGGGATGCGTATGCAAGCGGTCATGAGCGGGGCGGCCGACGAGGATCGAGCCATCGCCGTCGATGGAGACGCACGAGGGCGTGAGCGTCTCGCCCAACGCGTTGGGGATGAGCACGGCGCGGTCGTCGCGCCAGATTGCCGCAAGACTATGCGTGGTTCCAAGATCGATGCCGATGATCGAAGGCATGTACAGTTTCCGATTCGTTTGCGCCCCTCCATGAGGAGATCGCCCAAGTTTTCGCTGATGAACCGCGTGGAGCCGGGTGTAGCTCCGTCCAATGGCGATAACGGCAGACCGCACGCAAACTTGAGCGGCGCGGGAAACGAAGCCGGCGGAAATCGGACCGGACAATGCGCGGCGCATGGCGGCCGCAAGATCGGTCGGACATAAAATTGTAGTGTGCCGCACAGAGTGCGCGGCACGGCGAGACGAGCGGGAAGCGTGCTAGGCGAGCCCGCCGCCCGGCATCACAACGCTTTGCGATAGACCACGAAGCCCGAGCGGTCCGCAACCTTGTCGTAAAGCTTCATCGCCGTCTGATTCGTTTCGTGCGTTTGCCAGTAAACGCGTTGTGAACCATCGGCTTTGGCGCGCTCATACACAGCCTCGATCAACGCGCGGCCGACGCCGTTGCCGCGCTCGGTGTCGAGCGTGTACAGGTCTTGCAGATAGCAGATCGGTCCTTTCATCGTCGTGTGACGGTGATACAGGAAATGCACGAGACCGAGCAACTGGCCGTTGCGTTCAGCCACCATTGCATGCATCGGCTCGTAGCCGTCGAAGAAACGTTCCCACGTGATCTGCGTGATCTCGCGCGGCAACGCGGTTTCGCCCGAGCGGCCATAGAACGCGTTGTAGGCGTCCCATAGCGGCAGCCAGGCGTCGAAGTCGCCGCGGACGACGGGGCGGATTTGAATCGAATCGGACATGTGCGGTTCCTTGTTGAGTGAAGACGCCAAACCGTCAGCATAGAAAATTTGCGGTGCCATTGTTAGATCCACAGTACGTTCAGAATGTGGAGCCACGAATTGGACTACGGGCTGTTGGTACCGAATGTCGAACGCGCGTTGGGTGGGAGCAAACTCGCGCAGTAGGACTTGCACGACGACAGCCTGCGTCTTGCGATTCGCGACGGCGACATTCGTTACGGCAGCCGTATGCTCGCGAGTCGCGCGCTCGCCGAGCAACTGGGCGTTGCCCGTCATTCGGTTTTGTACGCGGACGAGCGGGTCAGCGGAGAAGGGTTTCGTCACCGCGAGTCGGCACGGTTCCATCGTCAGGATGGTGAGCGGCGCGAGTGCGGTGGTGGCGTCGGCTAGCAGCAGAGTGCGTGCGCCTGCAAATGGCTTGTCGCGCTGCGTCACCGGTTTGTCGCGTGAGCGTGCGAGTCCCGACGAGACTACGCCGTTTCGTCCGGGCGCGCCGCGCTCGATGAATTTCCGCTCGTACAGTCAGCGCGCCGATACACCGCAAACCGCACTCAGTACGAACGCTGCTTGATGCCCCAACGCCCGTCCTGCCACGTCACGATCCAGACATTGCGATGCTGCGTAATGATCGAACCGTCCGCGCGATTGCGCGAATACACCACACGCAGGTGCACTTTACGCGGGCTCACCAGTACCACTTCCTTTTCCTGATACGCAGTGTGATGCCACCCGGTATCGCGCGCCAGGTTGTCGAAGAAAGCGGCGGGCAGTTGGCCAGGCCGTTCCCAGATCACCAGTTGTTCGCCCGAAAGAATGACGTGCGGGAAATGCAAATGCGCGTCCATGCCGTCGAGATCGCGCGCGTTGAAGCAGGCGGTGAAGCCGTCGATACAGGCGCGCGCGGCAAGCGCCATCGCGGTTTCGTCGATGTCGTCCTGCTGCGGGATGAACAATGCGTTGGCGTCAGCCATCGTTGCATGTGAATCGAGGAAAACGTTCAGGCCGTCTCGGCTCTGAGCCATCGCGCGAGCGTGGCGTCGTCGTCCGTCTCCAGTGCCTCCGCGATTCGCCGCCCCACCGCTGCGCCGAATTTGTAGCCGTGCCCGGAGCAAGCCGACACTACCAGCGTGTTGCCGATGCGCTTCGAAAAGAAACGGTTATCCGCCGTGAACGTGTACGCACAGGTTTTTACTTCGGATACCGTATATTCATCGATGCGGCTGAACGGCGGCGCAAACAGCCGCCGCAAACGGTCGCCTTCACCGGGCGCCGCAACGCGATTCGCGTCGGGGTCCGGTGCGCGTGCCTTGTTGATGCCGGCGCCAAACTTCAGACCAATGCCGTCGAGCGGCGGCAGCACATAGCCATCGCTCGCGCCACCGGTATCGACGATCGCGGGCGCCGCCGACCACGCGTCTTCCAGATCCGCGGGCGGCTCCAGATAGGCGACGATGTTGCGATACGTCATCAGGTTTTCGGCGAGCGTGGGAAACAGTTGCAGCGTCCATGCGCCCGCGGTGACCACGAGCCGGTCCGCACGCACGGTCACGTCGTTCTCGAGGCGCACGGAAGCGGTCTGCGGGTCGACTGCGAGCACCTTGGTGTGCATGCGAATGTCGGCGCCACGCATCTTGAGCCACGCCTTCATGTCGCGTGCAATGCGTTCGCTGAAAAGGGCGCCGCCGTCGTGGTCGAGGTAAGCGTAACGAAACGTGGCTGGGTCGAGAAACGGGTAGCGCGCCGCTGCTTCGAGTGGTTCGAGCTTTTCATACTCGAACGCCATGCGGTCGAGGCCGTTGCGGAACTGTTCGGCGCCATCGCCCGCGAATTGCGAAATGCCGAGCACGCCGCAATTTGCATAGTGCGACACGCCGAGATCGTTCCACAGCAAGTCCCAGCTATCGAACGCCTCTTCGATGTTTCGCGCATAACCGTCTGCATCGCCATATGCGCGACGAATCATGCGATGCCGGTCGCCCGACGCGGCGAGTGGATTTGGAATCGAGCCTTGCTCGATCAGCGTGATGTCATGTCCCTGTTTCGAGAGCGACCACGCCGTGCTCAAGCCGGCGATGCCCGCGCCTACGATCGTTACCCGCATGCCAACTCCCCCGAGTCGATGGTTCTGGGCGAGAGTCTATCAGCGGGAAAAAAATCGGTGCGCGTTATGTGAATTTTTGCGCGAGTCGGTCGAGGCGAAAATGCGATTCAGCAGGCGGTGGTCTCCGCGCGCCGCCGTGTCAGTGTTTGCGATTCGAGCTGTCGCGAAGCTGGTTGCGTACTTTTTTCGCGGCGAAGAGCGGTACGTAATCGAACACACGCGCGTCGTGCCGGTAGTTGGCCAAGGTGTCTGCGTACATCTTCGAGACCGTTTCCGCCGGTGTATCGGTTTCTTCAGCGATGCTTTTCACTAATTCATCTACATTAGGCTCGGGTTGTGACATAGATCTCTCCAAATATGCAGACAGGTTGGACGGACGACACGCGGACAACAGGAGTTTCATTACAGGATGCGATGCGCGACGATGCCAATTGAATCGGTCTATCGTATGATTTTTTTTCAGAGAGATTTTTGTCTTGCGATGCAGCAAGCGTCCGCGCGGCGCGGCCGGCCGAAAAATCAATGCGTATGCCGGTGATGGATGTCGGGGAAATGCGCATGCGCGTGCGTCATGGGTGCATGGCGGTGCGGATGGGTATGCGGCTCGTCGCCGTCCCACGCGAAATCGTGCGCGTGCTGGTGATGCGCGTCGTGCCGGTGACGATGCGAGTGCTCGAGCGGATCGTGCGTGTGCGGATGCTCATGACGTTCGCGAATGTGCAGCCACACGCCGAGCGTCATCAGCGCGGCGGCGACCCAGAAAAGCGGCGGCGGTAGTTCCGGCCATAGCAGCCACGACAAGGTTACGCCGAATAGCGGTGCGACCGAAAAATATGCGCCGGTTCGCGCGGTGCCGAGATTGCGCAGCGCGACGACGAACAGCACCAGACTCACGCCGTAGCCCGCAAAGCCGGTGAGCATGGCGAGCGCGACGGTCGAGACCTTCGGCCATGCGGCGCCGAGGGTGAGCGCGAGCGCCACGTTGACCGAACCGGCCACGAGTCCTTTTATGCAGGCGATGAACATCGCGTCGTGCGCCGACACCTTGCGCGTGAGATTGTTGTCCACGGCCCAACACGCACAGGCGCCGACCAGCAGCAGCGTGCCCGGCGGCAGCGCCGTTGCGCCCGGCTGCCACGACAGCGCCACGCCACCCGCGACGATCGCGGCCATGCCGAGGAACACTTGCACGTCGACGTTCTCGCGAAACACGATCCACGCGATCAACGCGGTGAATACGCCTTCCAGATTCAGCAGTAGTGAAGCGGTGGCGGCCGGCGTCGTTTGCAGGCCCAGCATCAGTAAAGCGGGCCCTGCGATGCCGCCGGCTGCGATCGCGCCCGCCAGCCAAGGGACTTCGCGTGATGGGAAGTGGCTGTGGCCGGCCGGCTGCCCGGCGCGGCCGCCTTTCAGCCGGCGCGCCAGAATCACCGCGGCAAGGCCGCAGCCGCTGCCGAGATAGAACAGCCCGGCCAGCAGGAACGGCGAGAGCGAGCCGAGCAGCGCTTTGGCGAGCGGCGTCGTCGCGCCGAACAGGGCGGCGGCGAGCAAGGCGGTGAATGCGGCGTTGAAGCGGGTGGGCATGAGGGAATTCGCGTGGGAGCGGGCGTTCCGGACACGATAACGCTAACCGGATCGCCCCGCTTGTATCGCCGCTAAGCTTCGCTGAACAAGCGCTCCGATAGAAAATCCACGAACGCACGCAGCTTCGGCGACAGTTGCCGGCTGGATGGCCAGAGCACCGAAAACTGCCCCGCGTGCGCCAGATGGTCGTCGAGCACGCTTTGCAGCGTTCCCGCGCGGATCGCGTCGCGAGCCAGAAAGTCCGGCATGTAGGCCACGCCCAGACCGAGTTCCGCCGCCGCCCGCAGCGCTTCCATGTTGTTGCAGGTCAGCGCGGTCGGAAAGCGCGCGGCTGCGTCTTCGGGGAGTCCGCGAAACGCCCAGTGCTGCAATTTGCCCGAGGTCGGAAAGCGGAAGCGCAAGCAAGCGTGGTGCGCGAGATCGGCGGGCGCGAGCGGCACGCCGTTCCGTTGCAGATAACCCGGCGATGCGCACAGCACGAAGCGGAACGGGCCGAGCCGCTTGGCCATCAACTGCGAATCGGGCAGATCGCCGCTGCGGATCGCGGCGTCGAAGCCGCCTTCGATCACGTCGACGATGCGGTCGTTGAAATCCAGTTCGAGGTCGATCTCGGGATAGCGCCCGGCGAATTCCGGCAGGATCGGCAGCAGGAAACGATAGCCGATGGTCGGCAGAGTCACGCGCAAGCGCCCGCGTGGCGCGGCGTTGGCTTGCAGCATCATCGATTCGGCTTCGCTCAGCGCGTCGAGAATCTGCCGGCAGCGCTCGTAGAAACGCTCGCCATCGTCGGTCAGGCTGACGCGCCGCGTGCTCCGCTGTAACAGCCGCACGCCGAGGTGCTGTTCGAGCCGCGCGACGCTTTTGCCGACGGCGGAGGGCGACAGGCCCAGCCGCTGCGACGCGCCGACGAAGCTGGACGCTTCGGCTGTTTGCACGAATGCGACGATCCCACTCAGGTTTTCCATTCGGGTCGATTCAGGAATTGAAGTCCGTAGTCTTGTAAATTTAGCATTATTTGCCGTTTTTATTCTGTTATCGGGTTGCGCCTCCTTGCGGGAAGCAGCCGCGCCGCTTCACGAGTGGCGCGCGCATCCAGACGGCCTCGTCGAACGTAATACGTGTATTGCCGCCACGTTCGAGGCCGCTGCCATGCGCCGAGTTGTCTACGTCACTGCCACCGCCACCGCTGCTGTTGCTGCAGCCGTTCTGTTGCTAACGCTCACGGCTTGCTCCAACGATCCGCCCAATCCCAATCCGCGCGCGAGCGAACCGCTCGCCACGGTGCCCGTCGACTTGCCGCGCTATATGGGCCGCTGGTACATCATCGCGAACATTCCGTATTTCGCCGAGCGCGACATGGTGGCGAGCCGCGCCGAGTGGAAACTGCGCCCGGACGGCAAGATCGACGATTCGTACTACGCCCGCAAGAAGCGCTTCGACGCCGAGGAAAAGCACTATCAGTTTCTCGACACGCCCGTGCCCGGCAAGGACGGCGGCGAGTGGAGCGTGCAGCTGTTCTGGCCCATCCGCGTGACGCAACTGACGCTATACGTCGACCCAGACTATCGCTACACGATCCTCGGCTATCCGGGCAAAAACCTCGGCTGGATTTTTTCGCGTGAGCCGGACATGAGCGACGACACCTATCGGGTCTTGCTTGCGCGGCTCGATGCGATGGGCTACGACACGTCGCGTTTCAGGCGCGTACCGCAGCGGCCGGATCAGTTGGGCAAGCCGGGCTTTGCGTCGCCGGGCGACAAGGATTAACGGTCGCTTCGCACGCATCCGATGCAGCCGTCGCAGCGTATAACCCGCATCGCCGTCGAATGAGGAAACCATGCCGCCACTTGCCGCCGCCGTGATTGCCTTGATCGGACTCGTCGCGATTTTCAGCGCGATCTGGGCATGGCAGTTGAAGAGCCAAAACGCCGGCATGGTCGATCCCATCTGGGCGTATTCGCTCGGCCTCGTAGCGGTGCTCTACGCGGTGCTCGGCACCGGCGACCCCGTCGCGCGGGCACTGACCGCGCTGGGCGGTTTGATCTGGGGCGTGCGGCTCGGCACGCATCTATGGAGACGCAATGCTGGCAAACCGGAAGACGCGCGCTATCACCGCTTCCGCGAAGAATGGGGCGACAAGGCAGCAAGCAGGATGTTCTGGTTTTTCCAGTTGCAAGTCGTGATTTCGATGCTGCTGTCCATCGCGTTTCTTGCGCCGTCGTACCGGGCCGCTGCGCCGGCCGCCGGATGGATCGTGCTGGCCGTCGTGGTGTGGATCGTCTCCGTGGCCGGCGAAGCGATGGCCGACCGTCAGTTGCAAAGCTTCAAGGCCGATCCGGCCAATCGCGACGCCGTGTGCCGTGTCGGCTTGTGGCGTTACTCGCGGCATCCGAATTACTTCTTCGAATGCGTGCATTGGCTCGCGTATATCGCATTGTCGATAGGGACGCCGTGGGGTTGGTTCACGCTGTTGCCGCCGGTGCTGATGGCGTTTCTGTTGCTGAAGCTCTCCGGCATTCCGCTGCTCGAAGAAAGCATGGCAAAGCGGCGCCCCGGTTACGCCGACTACATGCGCACCACCAGCGCGCTGATTCCGTGGCCGCCGCGGCATTGAGCATGCAGCGACGCTACAAAGCGCGCCTTCGAACAAGCACAGAAAACGACACGGAGTCAGCCTCATGAGCCTTTCCACCTCTGACCACACGATGCCGCCGCCGTCGCCCGCCGAACCCAGCGACGGGTGGCTCATTCAAAGCTGCGAACGCGGTTGGCTGCCGGACGGCGTGATCCGTTTCGGCATGCGTCAGTTGATGCGTCAGCGCCTGCGCGATGAAGCGGTCGATAACGGCGAGTTGCGCGCGCAACGGCTCAACCGGTTGCTCGACGATCTGCGCGCGAGTCCGATCGCCATCGAAACGCAAGCCGCCAACACGCAGCATTACGAGGTGCCGGCGTCGTTCTTCCATGCGCATCTGGGGTCGCATCTGAAGTATTCGTGCTGCCTGTATCCGACCGGTGGCGAGACGCTCGCGCAAGCCGAAGCGGCCATGCTCGAACGCTATGCCGAGCGTGCGGAACTCGCCGACGGTCAGCGGATTCTCGATCTCGGCTGCGGCTGGGGTTCGCTGTCGTTATGGCTGGCGGCGCGGTATCCGAATTCGCGCGTCGTCGCGTTATCGAACTCACATGGGCAGCGCGCGTTCATCGAAGCACGCGCGGCCGAGGCGGGTTTGCACAACCTCTCGGTGGTGACGGGCAACATCGTCGATTTCGAATTCGACGACGCGCAGCTTGGCCGCGGTTTCGATCGCGTGGTGTCGATCGAGATGTTCGAGCATATGAAGAACTACGGCTTGCTGCTCGCGAAAATCGCCCGCTGGATGCGCGACGACGCGAAGCTGTTCGTGCATCTCTTCGCGCATCGGACGCTGGCCTATCACTTCCAGGTGCAGGACGGCAGCGACTGGATGTCGAAGTACTTTTTCACCGGTGGCACGATGCCGTCGGAGGCGCTGCTGCTCAATTTCCAGGACGACCTGCGCATGGAGCGGCAGTGGTGGGTGAGCGGCACGCATTACGAGCGCACGGCGAATCATTGGCTGGCCGCGCTCGATGCGGCGCGTGACCGGGTGATGCCGATGCTAGTCGACACCTACGGCGCGCGCGATGCGGCAGTGTGGCTGCTACGGTGGCGCATGTTCTATATGGCGGTGGCTGAACTGTTCGGCTACGCGAATGGAAACGAGTGGGGCATCGGGCACTATCGGTTCGTGAAGCGTTGAACGGCGGTCGGCCGATCCGCTTAGGTGCGAGGCGCGACGCGATGCGCCGGCTGGCTTTCATTGTGTTTTCACACCCGGCTTCCTGCTGAGCGACCGTCTTGCGAGTGCCGCCCCGCGACTTATCGAATCGGCAGGAAACTGCACAGTGATCTGGGCATCAAACCTTGGGTGCACCCCGAGGCAGGGAAACCCTGTCTGATCGAATTGCCTCGCAACAGCGGCGGCAATGAGCCGCAGCAACGACAATGGCGCTCCGTGCGTCGTTTGCCATTGCTGCAACCGACCCGCCTGGAATTGCCGATGACCACCCCGATCCCCTTCGTCCCCGACCGCTTCAGGACCACCGCCGCGCATTACCTGGCGGGCCGCCCACCGTATTCGCCGCGATTGATCCGCCGCGTCGCGCAGTCCTGCGAGCTCGGCGGCTCGCACCGGCTGCTCGACCTCGGCTGCGGGCCGGGGCAACTGTCGCTGGCGTTTTCGTCGTGGGTCGGCTCGGGTCTCGCGCTCGACCCCGAACCGGAAATGCTGCGCGTCGCCGCGAGCCTGGGCGCGGGGCTTGCGCCGAACATCGAGTATCGCAAGGGGAGTTCCTATGATCTGTCGCCGGCTTTGGGGCGCTTTCGGCTGGCCGTCATCGGGCGGGCGTTTCACTGGATGGACCGGGCCGACACGCTCGCGCGTCTGGATGCGCTGATCGAACCGGAAGGCGCGGCGGCCCTGTTCTCGACAGCGTTCGCCACCGACTCGCCGATGGCCTGGCTCGCGCCATACCGTGCGCTGCTCGAGGCGTACTCGGAGGGCGACCCGGCGCGCATGCAGCGCAAGGCGGATGGCTGGGAAAGCCACGACGCGGTGCTGGCGAAGTCGCCATTTCCGATGCTCGAACGCGTGTCGATCGTCGAGACGCGGCGGGTCTCGGTCGAATCGCTGGTGACGCGGCCGCTGTCGATGTCGAGTCTGTCGCGCGAACGGCTCGGCGAGCGGCTGGACGAACTGCTGGCGCGCGTCCGGCAACTACTGGATGCGCATGCAACCAACGGCTGGCTCGACGAACGGATCGAGTCGACCGCACTGATCGCGCGGCGCGAGGCGGCGCACGGTTGAGGTGCAACAACGGCCTGCCTGAGCCGGCGCGCGCGAAATAATCCGAAAACATAGAATTAAGCGTCCGGCGGAATAAAGCGGCACACTCGGGCGTTTGCCTATACATCGGCGCGCCTGGATGTGCTACGGCATCGCCGGATTTTCAAACAGCTTTCGCAGCCATGCCGCTGCGGACGGAACAATCATGAACACACACGCCGACTCTTTGACCGATTCGACCGGCACGCCAGTGCCAACGCGCTACACGCGTACGGCCATGGTCCTGCACTGGCTAATCGCGCTGCTGATGATCGGCAACGTGGTGCTCGGCCTGAGCGCGGATTCGTTGCCGGACGATTGGGTGCGCCCGGTGGTCGACACCCACAAGTCGATCGGCATCACCGTGCTCGGTCTCGCGCTCATGCGCATATTGTGGCGTATGTCGCACAAGCCGCCGCCGTTGCCGCGCGAGTTTCCATCGTGGGAAAAGATCGCCGCGCACGTCGCGCATTTCCTGCTGTATCTGCTGATGATTGCGCTGCCGCTGTCCGGCTGGCTGCACGATTCCGCATGGAAGGACGCGGCGACGCATCCCATGCACCTGTTCAACCTGTTTCCGTGGCCGCGTATTGGCTATGTGATGAATCTCGATCCGGCGCTGAAGGAAACCTTGCACGACCGCTTCGGCGCTTTGCACACCTGGCTTGGCTATGCGCTCTATGCGCTGCTGGCGATGCATATCGGCGGCGCGTTGAAGCATCAGTGGATCGATCGCAAGTCGGTTCTGAAGCGCATGGTGCCGTAAGCGCCGCCTCCCCTTATCAACCGCAGTATCGACAAACGCGGCAGTCATCTTGAAGAAAACCCTGGAACAGGCTCTCGCTCTCGCTTCGCCGCGCATTGTGCCGCGTCGCACGACACCGTTGAGCACGCTGATTCATCTGAGTGTGGTCGTCTTGTGGCTGCTGCTGTTCGCGCGCGCCTTCTTTCTGCAGGGCGCGCTGGCGTGGTCGACGGGTATCGCCTACGTGGTGTACGACACGTTGCTGCTTGCGTTCGTCACGTGGAAAACGCTGCCGTTGATGCGGCGTGCGCCGCCGCTCGAGCCTGAGTTCGAACGGCGCAGCTTGCCGAGCATGGGCGTGATCGTCGCATCGCATAACGAAGCGACGGTGCTGCCGGTAACGATCGCCGCGCTGCTGCGGCAAACGCATGGGCCGGCGCAAATCGTGATTGCCGACGACGGTTCCACCGACTCGACCCGCGAGTTGCTCACCGAGCGCTTCGGCCTCACTGCGGCGACTGACGGCGTGCTGAGTGCACCGAGCGCGCTGTATCCGAATCTGTTCTGGCTGCGTGTGCCGCACGGCGGCAAGGCCCGCGCGCTGAATGCGGCGATCACCGTGATGACCACGGAAACCGTCATGACGGTCGACGCCGACACCCTGCTCGACGACGACGCCACCTACGCCATGCGCGCCGCTTTCGCGAGCGAGCCGAAGCTGGTCGCCGCAGCCGGCATTCTGGTGCCGGTGTGTGGCAAGTCGGTGTCGGGGCGCGTGTTCGAGTGGTTCCAGACCTACGAGTACATGCGCAACTTCATCGCCCGTTTCGCGTGGATGCGTGCGGACAGTCTGCTGCTGATTTCGGGCGCCTTCGCGTCCTTCAAGCGCGACGCGCTGGTCGACGTGGGCGGTTTCGATCCGCAATGCCTGGTCGAAGACTACGAGCTGATTCACCGACTGCGCCGCTATTCGGTTGACCACGGCCTCGACTGGGACGTGCGCGTGGTTGGCGACGCGCATGCCCACACCGACGCGCCAGACAACCTCGCGAGTTTTCTGCGTCAACGGCGCCGCTGGTTCGCGGGCTTCCTGCAGACGCAGTACTGGAACCGCGACATGACCGGCAATCCGCGTTACGGCACGCTCGGCATGCTGATGCTGCCGGTCAAGGCGATCGACACCATGCAGCCGATCTACGGCCTGACCGCGTTCGCGCTGCTGCTCGCCTTTCTGGTCGGCGGACATGGCGCGATCGTCGTGTCGATCTTCAGTGTGATCGGGATCAAAACGGCGATCGACCTCGCGTTCTATCTGTGGAGCATCCATTTGTACCGGCGCTGGACCGGCGAGCGCACCGGCTCCAGTTTGTGGATGGCGATGCTCGCGGCGGTCGCCGAGCCGTTTACGTTTCAGCTGGTGCGGCACGTGGGCGCCGCGCTCGGCTGGCTGCATTTCCTGCGCGGCGGACGGTCGTGGGGCGTGCAGCGCCGTTCGGGGTTGGTGGCGCACGACGAGAGCTGACGCGGCGCCTCGTCGCTTCAAGCAGGCATTGGTCGGGCAGGCGCCGCAGTAGGTGGTTGCACGGTCCCCGAACCCATACGGCGTCGGGTTCTAGTAGACTGGCGACGATACCGCCCGCAATTTGCAGGGCGCAACCTTCTATCCGCCCGTGCACGGAGACCCACCTATGCATGCTGTTCCCCCGCTAGAACAAGACACCGTCGATGTAACCGTCGATGCGTCGCCTGCCCAGGCCGCATCGCAGAAACCCGCTCACACGCCGGGCCAGGCCGCCAACGACGCACCGGTGCGCGATCTGCGCCGCGTCGGTATTCACCCTGACTACTGGTATCCGCTGGCGTGGTCGCATGAGGTGAAGCGGGGCAAGACACACGGTGTGACGTTCGCGGGCGACCCGATCGTGCTGGCGCGCACGGAGTCCGGCAAGGTGTTCGCGCTGGAGGACCGCTGCGCGCATCGGCAGGTGCCGTTGCATCAGGGCGTGGTGGATGGCGAATCGATCCGCTGCGGCTATCACGGCTGGACTTACGACTGCTCGGGCAAATGTATCGACGTGCCGTACCTGGGCCGCGAACGTCTGCCGAATGGCGTGCGCTCTTATCCGTGCCGCGAAATCGAAGGCCTGATTTTCGTTTTTCCCGGCAATGCCACGCTGGCCGAGCAACGGCCGCTGCCGGCGTTCGGCTCGGTCTCGGACAAGAAGTACAAGACGCGCCGCTTCGGCCGTCCGGTGAATTGCCACTACTCGTTCATGCACGAGAACCTGATGGACATGAACCATCAGTTTCTGCACCGCAAGCAGATGGGGCAGATGCGGGCGCGCTCGCTCGGCCGGCGGCGCGGCGAGGGCTGGGTCGAAGTCGATTACACGTTTGCGCGCATGGCCGGCCAGCAGCCGATCGGCGAAGCGATCGTGTTCGGCCAGAGCCGTAAAACCGGCGGCGATAATGACAAAGACGTGATGACGATCCGCACCGAGTATCCGTATCAGACGCTGCAGATCCGCACGTCCGAGCAGACGCTGGTGATGGATCTGTGGATCGTCTACGTGCCGCTCGATCGCGAGCAGCGCACCAACCGCACGTTCGGGCTGCTGTCGATTCGCAAACCCGGCGTTCCCGGCGTGCTGAATCTCGCATGGCCGCTGCTGGTGTGGTTCACCGAGCGCATTTTCAAGGAAGACCGCGCGATCGTCGAAGCCGAACAGCGCGCCCACGATTCGCAAGGCGCGGACTGGAATCACGAGGTGTTTCCGGTCATCAACGACCTGCGCGCGTTGCTGCGCGAGAACGGCGCGCCGGATCAGGTAGTGGGCGCCGGCACGGGCGACACGGCTGTGATTCGCTTCTGGGATTCGCGTCACGGCAACCCGCTGGCGAAGAGCTGATAGCCCAGTCCTTTTGACGCCGGGCGCGTGATGCGAGTGACGACCTGCCCGGCATGTCCGCACCAAAAATCCGCACGAAAACTTTCCCCTTCGAAGGGAATTAATCCATCTCCCGACGGTAGGGAATACAGGGCGATCGAGCAGCGATAATGGCAACTCATGCACGGCGGTTTGCGCTAATCGACATGCGCCGGCCGCGGACCCGTGTACCATTTCGCTTTTTCCGATCTTCAAGAATAGCCCGTGACTACGCAACAAATCCCTACCGCATCCCGTAAATCCCTCACTCTGCTGCAATTGCTGGGCCTCATCGGCGCCGCCGGCCTGATCGCCGCGATCGTCCTGAACCAGTTCGTCTGATCTCCGCGCGAAGCCTCTGCGCGACGCTTCCGACCCCTGCCGGCACGCCCCCGAAGGAAGTTCTTCGGGGAGACGCGCTGCCGGCTTCATCGATATTCCGATTTGCCATGTACAAGAAGGGCGTAGCCGTAGAAATCCAGTTCTCCCCTGAGCGGCTCAACGACGGCGCGGGCGATCCCTACTGGATCGATCTGACGCTGGCCGAAGCACAGCGGTTGCTGAAGAGCCTGCAGGCGCGTCTCGCGGAAACCGGCGTGGGCACAGCCGCGCCGTTGGTGGTGAGCCTCGATGAAACGCCGGCGTCGCACGCGGCTGATACGCCGCATGCGGCGGAGGAGCCTGCCGCGTCGGCGGACGACTTCAAGCAGTGGGTCTGCGTGATCTGCGGCTGGGTCTACGACGAAGCCGCAGGGTTGCCGGAAGAGGGCATCGCGCCCGGCACGCGCTGGGCGGACGTCCCGGCCGACTGGCGCTGCCCGCTTTGCGACGTGGGCAAGGAAGATTTCGCGTTGGTCGAGTTTTAAGCCCGGCCAACCGACGACGCGCAGCGAAAGTTCAACCCGCTCCTTCCGGAAAATCCGCGCCTAGGGTGGTGGCTTCCCACGCATAGAAATCGCCGCGCATGAAGTCCAGCTTCTTGCGCGCCAGTTCGAGCGCGGTCTTGCCGAGCAGCAACCGCAGCGGCGGTGTGTCCGACAGCGCGGCGTCGATAATGGCCTGCGCGGCGCGCACCGGGTCGCCCGCCTGCTTGCCGCTGCGCGCCTCGGTCTGCTTGCGGCGCTCACCGGCCGTGGCCGCGTAGGCGTCGATTACCGTGGCCGATTGTTTGATCGACGGACCCGCCCAGTTCGTGCGGAACGGGCCCGGTTCGACGATCAACACGTCGATGCCGAGCGGCTTCACCTCCGTCGCCAGCGATTCGGATAGACCCTCCACCGCGTATTTGGTGGCATGGTAATAGCCGGTTGCCGCGAAACTCGTGATACCGCCGATCGACGACACATTGACGATCAAGCCGCTGTGCTGCTCACGCATGATCGGCAAGACCGCCTTCGTGATGTCGACGAGGCCGAACACGTTGGTCTCGAACATGGCGCGGACTTCGTCGTCCTCGCCTTCCTCGATCGCCGCCAGATAACCATAACCCGCGTTGTTGACGAGCGCGTCGATGCGGCCGAAACGCTGCTTCGCTTGCGTTACCACCTCGTCGATCTGCTTGGGGTTCGTCACATCGAGTGGCAGAACCAGTGCGCGATCGCCGTGGGCTTCAGCGATATCTTTCACTTTCGATGCGTCGCGTGCGGTCACCACCGCGCGCCAGCCGCGCTCCAGCACCAGCTTCGCCAACTCGCGGCCGAAGCCGGTGGAACACCCTGTAATCAGCCAGACGGGATTGTCTCGATTCATCATTTGTGAAACTCCTGTTGATGGTCTACGACATGTGAAAAGTCATGCGGCGCGAAGACGTTGTGTGCCGTTCGCGTCCGCAATCGGTGTGTTGCTGTGTTTAGCTCGAAGCGTGCCCGGACTTTTTCGGTGGATGTCGGCTGTTGTTCGCGCGCGTTGATTTGCGAACCGAAGCCGTTATTGCTGCTTGCGTCCGGTGTGGACTTTCAATTGTAGCCGCAGTGCCGCGGCTTCGCTTTGCAGCGCTCCGACGAACGCGGCGGCGAGCGGATGGCTCGGACGATGCTCCGGCTGAATCACACTCACGCGAAACGGCAACGACACGGCGAGCGGCCGGATATGCAGATGCCGGCCCGCGAAATCGAGGGCGGTCAGCGGATTGACGATCGCGAGGCCAAGCCCTTGCCGCACGAAACTGCACACGGAGACCGCGGTAGGCGTTTCGACGATCAGGCGGCGCGCGATTCCCGCTTGCGCGAAGGCCTCGTCGATCTGAATCCGATACGGATCGTTCGACGACAGGCTGATGAAAGGCTGATTGGCGAAATCCTTCAACGCAAGCACGCGCTTGCTAAGCAACGGATGCTCGTCGGGCAGCACGCACACTTCATCCACTTCAAGCAACGGTGTCAGACGCGTGCCCGCCGGCGGTGCGCCGTGTTCGGTCAGGCCGAGGTCGTAGCGCTGCGCGGTCAGCCATTCCTCGAGAAATGGCGACTCCTGGGTCGCGATCGACAAACTTGCGCCCGGTTGCGCGTCGTGAAAGCGCTTCGCCGCGCCCGGCAAGATCGAATGCGAAAACGCGGGCAACGCGATGACGGAAAGCTGGCCGCCCTGGAATTCGCGCAGGCTCGCGGCGGTGGATGCCACGCGTTCGAGCCCGACATACGCGCGCTTGATCTCGTCGAACAAGGTGAGCGCGGACAAGGTGGGACGCAACCGGCCATTCGTGCGTTCGAACAGGGCAAAGCCGATGCTCTGTTCCATGCGCGCGAGTTCGCGGCTCACCGTGGGCTGCGAGGTGAACAACATCTCGGCCGCTTTGGTGACGCTGCCTGCGGTCATCAGCGCGCGGAAGACTTCGATATGCCGATGCGTAAGCGCCATGATGGGTATATCAGGAGTGAATGGGCATGCCAATAATTGGTATTTTACTGAATGGCACGTTCTCAGCATCATGTCGTTAAGATTAACGCTTCGACATCGGGAGACGGGAACTGTGACGCCATTCAATCCGCGACAACTCGTCGAACTCGCCCATGAGCATGGAACGCCGCTGTGGGTCTACGACGCAGACGCAATTCGCAGGCGCATTGCCGAATTGCGCAGCTTTGACGTGATCCGCTATGCGCAGAAGGCGTGTTCGAATCTGCATATCCTCAAACTGATGCGCGAAGAAGGAGCGATGGTCGACGCGGTCTCGTTGGGCGAAATCAAACGCAGTCTCGCGGCAGGCTTTACGCCTGATGGCGATCCCGAGGGCGTCGTTTTCACCGCCGATCTGATCGATCATGCGACGCTCGCCACCGTGATCGAGCATCGCATCACGGTCAATGCGGGCTCGCTCGATATGCTCGAGCGGATAGGACGGCATGCGCCCGAAGGTCATCGCGTGTGGCTGCGGATCAATCCGGGTTTTGGCCACGGGCACAGCAACAAGACCAATACGGGCGGCGAGCATAGCAAGCACGGCATCTGGCTCGACGATGTGCCGCAAGCGGTCGAGCTGATCCGGCGTTCTCGCCTGAAGCTGGTCGGACTGCACATGCATATCGGCTCGGGCGTCGACTATGGGCACCTGTCGCACGTCTGCGATGCGATGGTCGAAGCCGTGAAGGGCCTAGGCCACGATATCGAAGCGATTTCCGCGGGCGGTGGTTTGTCGGTGCCGTATCGCGAAGGCGAGCCCGATATCGACGTCGCACATTACTTTCGGCTGTGGGATGCGGCGCGCCGGCAGATCGAAGCGCATGTCGGGCATCGCGTGAGGCTGGAAATCGAACCGGGGCGCTTTCTGGTCGCGCAATCGGGCGTGCTCGTCGCGGAAGTTCACGCGTTGAATCGACGGCCCGCGCAGCAGTTTGCATTGGTCGATGCCGGATTCAACGATCTCGTACGGCCATCGTTTTACGGCAGTCATCATGAGATGACGGTGTTGAAAGGCGATGGCTCGCCGAGCGAAGCGCCGGGCGATTCGTTCGCTGTGGCCGGGCCGCTGTGCGAAGCCGGCGATGTATTCACACAAGCTGAAGGCGGCGTCGTTTTGAGCCGTTCAATGCACAAGCCCGAAGTGGGTGACTTCATCGTGTTTCACGATGCGGGTGCGTATGGCGCGTCGATGTCCTCGAACTACAACAGCCGGCCGCTTGCGCCCGAGGTGTTGCTCGAACATGGCAAGCCGCGACTGATCCGCCGCCGCCAAACTGTCGACGAGTTGCTCGCGTTGGAAGCGTCCGCCTGATTTCAGCGCCGCTGCAGCGCCGCGTCAACGCGCCCGCACCGTGCGCGTGTACGAAGCGATCATCGTCGCGAGTTCCTGCGCGGCGGGCGTGAGCGGAATGGCCGCGCGCTGCAGCAGGCAAACGTTCTGTTCAACCGCGCGCTCGCGCACCGGAATTGACGTGAGCGTGCTCGCAAACGGCCCGCGCTTCACCACGATCGACGCTTCCAGCGACAGGCAATCCGTCGCGCTCACCAGATGCAGCGTTTCGTACAGGCCTTCCACCGTCGCGACGATTTTCGGCGGCGGCAAGGTGTGACTTTCGAACAGATGGTTCAGGCGGTTGATTTGCGGATCGTCCGTGAGATTCGGCGAGCGCGTGGCCACCCACGTGCAATCGACCAGTTCGGCCAGCGAGGTGGCGCCGGCCTTCGGATGCCCCTGGCGGCAGACAATCACCGGATCGGACGGATACAGCGGCATCACCGAGAGATCGGCGGTATCCGTGTGCTTCGACACCAGCGCGACCGCGAAATCCAGCGTGCCTTCGCGAATCCACGAAATCATCATGCGCGAGGTGCCGGTGCGCAGATGCACCGCGACCCGCTCGAAGCGCGTGCGAAATTCCATCAGCACCGGCGCGAACGCGTCGATCAGCGGTTCGGTGGTCATGCCGAAGGTGACCTCGCCGACGTAGTCGCCGCGCAGTTGCTGCACTTCCTGCTCGGCGCGTTCGCATTCGCCGATGATCGCGCCGGCACGCTGCAACAGCCGTTGGCCAAGGGCAGTCAGCGCAATGCCACGATTCGTGCGGGTGAACAAGGTCGCGCCGAGCATCGATTCGAGATTCTGCAACTGCTGCGTGATGCCGCTCTGCGCGATGCCGAGCGCCCGCGAGGCCGCGCGGATGCTGCCATGCTCGGCCACGGCGGTGAACGCGCGAAGCTGGGAAATCGTCAACGCCATGAGGGAATCGCCCGTTCGGTGATCGGCTAAAGTGATCATGATAGTCCGAATGGGACTTCTTTGAGGCACGGACGCGGCATAGGATAGCTCCGTCGTCATCCGCCCACCCACACTCTGTGCTCCCATGAAAATTCCGCTGATGATCTTGAGCGCCGCGCTGGCTTTCAGCAGTGGCGCATTTGCCGCTGAGCCTGCCACGCTGCGCCTCGGTATCGACCCGAGCTATCCGCCGATGGACGCCAAGGCCCCCGACGGCAGCTTCAAAGGTTTCGACGTCGATCTCGGCAACGAAATCTGCAAGCGCATCCACGCGCGCTGCCAGTGGGTGGAACTCGAATTCTCCGGGATGATTCCGGCGTTGCAGGCGCGCAAGATCGACGCGATCCTTTCGTCGATGGCGATCACGGAGAAGCGCGAGCAACAGATTCTGTTTTCGTCGAAACTCTTTCAGTTCAAATCGCGGCTGATCGCGCGGCAAGGTTCGGCGCTCGCGGGCGGCACAAATGCGCTGGCCGGCAAGCAGATCGGTGTGCAGTCGGGCACGCAGTTCGAGGGCTATGCGCTGAAGAACTGGGCGCCGCTTGGCGCGCATGTGGTGGCGTACAAGAGTCAGGACGAAGTGTTCGCCGACTTGCAGAACGGGCGTCTCGACGGCGCGTTGCTCGGTTCGGTGGAAGCGGACATCGGTTTCTTGCGCACGCCGGCGGGCAAGGGCTTTGCGTTTGTCGGCGAACCGCTTTCGATGGGTGATCGCGGGGTGGGCATCGGCTTGCGCAAGGATGAGACCGCGGTGCAGGCCTCCATCAACGAGGCGATCGCCTCGATGCTCAAGGACGGCACGTATGCGCAGATCGCGAAGAAGTACTTCGACTTCGATCCGTACGGCAATTGATTCTTCGACTTCCGACTTCTCTTCTACAGACTCCCGCTCATGAACAGGCAATCGATCCCGCTTCTCTCGCCGGCTATCGGCACGCACCGCGAACTGGTGTCGTTTCACTTCGGCCCGGCAAATAGCGGGCAGAAGATTTATATCCAGTCGTCGCTGCATGCCGACGAAACGCCGGCGATGTTGACGACGGTGTTGCTGAAGCGTCGCTTGCTCGAACTGGAAAAGCAAGGTGCGCTGAACGCGGAAATCGTGCTGGTGCCGGTGGCGAATCCGGTCGGGCTCGGGCAATACGTGCTCGGCCAGTTTCTTGGCCGTTTCGATCTGGGTAGCGGGAAGAACTTCAATCGGCACTTCCTGCAGTTCTCGAAGTTGGTGGCGCGCGCTAAAGAAACGTTGGTTTCCGATGCAACCGAGAATGTGCGGCTAGTGCGAAAGTTGATTGCCGAGGAATTGGCCGATCAGAAACCGTTGACCGAGTTCGAATCGCTGCAACTGGCGTTGCTGAAGCTCTCGTTCGATGCGGATGTGATTATCGATCTGCACTGTTCGCTCGAAGCGGCCATGCATCTCTACACCAGCGAAGCCGCGTGGCCGGAATTCGAGCCGTTGTCGCGCTATCTCGGGGCGCAGGCGTCGTTGCTCGCCACCAATTCAGGCGGCGAATCGTTCGACGAAACGCATAGCCTGTTGTGGTGGAAATTGCAGCAGGAGTTGCCGGCCGATAAGCCGGTGTCCAACGGTGCGATTGCGGTGACCGTGGAATGCCGCGGCCAGCGCGACGTGTCCTATGAAGTCGCGCAGGAAGATGCCGACGCGCTGGTCGATTATCTGGTGTGGCGCAAGGCGATCAAACTCGATGCCAAGCCTTTGCCGGAGCTACTGTCGCCGGCCACGCCGCTTGCCGGCAGTGAGCAGTTCTATGCGCCAGTAAGCGGCATTCTGATTCATCGCGCGAAGATCGGCGATACGATTCGCGTCGGACAAGCGCTGTTCGATATCGTCGATCCGCTGACCGACGAGACGACGACGATCGCCAGCAAAACCGAAGGTGTGCTTTACATGCGGCGCGCGATTCGCTTCGTGACGGCCGGCGCGCCGCTCGGGCGAGTGACGGGCACGCGGCCTTTCAGGACGGGCGTTTTGTTGGGCGCCTGACGCTTTTTTCTAAGGGCGCGTACTGTCATTCAGGCCGCGCCTTACTGCTTCCTTCCCACCAGATACGTCACGCCGTTCGGACCGTAGCGCTCCGAATGCGGCTTGTTCGCCGGCAAGTGGAAGACGTCGCCGGCGCGATACGCCCGTTCTTCATCGTCCACGCGGATGCTCAGTTCGCCGTCCAGGATCAGCGCCTTGGCTTCGAATGGATGCTCGTGAATTTTCATCTCGACGTTGGCCTCGCGCGTGATAACCACGGCTTCGGGGAAGCCCTCTTTCGTCAGGCTTTCAGTGAATGCGTTACGGTCCATGATGTGCCCATCAGCAGGAAGTGGCGAAGAATGACTGTAACGCTATCCGCCGTTTCGTGCAGGACGTCTTGAGCGACCACATAGCGGCGCTGGGCTTCGATCAAGCATGCCGCCTGACCGAAGCCCTTTCACCTTCGAGCGCCCTTAATTCACCACCAACACGGGTGCAATCGCAGCCGGATCGCTAATGCTCGGCCGCCCATTCTCGACGTGACCCGCCAGACGGCGCGAGAAGCTTGCATCGTCATTGCTCGTCACCGTCAAGTCGTACCAGTGATGGCTCGACGCCAGCACCCACGCTTCTTCGATATGCGCGCCGGCCGGCACCAGCACCGGACGCGGGCGCGCGCCGTACGCGTTGTCCGTCACCGTCAAACGCGCAATCCCGCTGCCCTTGTTGCTGAACTTCAGGAACACGTTACCGTTCGCGGCGTCGTATTGCACCTTCACTTCCGGTTCAGCCGGCTTGTTGTCGCCATGGCGCCCGGCAATCTGCGCGTTCTGCACCGTTGCCTGCTGCGTGTTGCCCGCGAATTTGCGCACGAAACCGTTCGGCCCGAACACTTCGAAGGTGTACACGCCGTTGGTCATCGTCAGATCGAAAGTCTCGTTGATTGACTTGCCCGCTTCGACGGTATAACGCCACGGACCGTCCGTGCGATTCGTCGCGTACATATAGAAGTGCGCGCCTTGATCGCCGGTGTTGCCGATCGAAATCTCGAACGTATTCTTCTTCTCGTTGGCCTGGCCATTCACATGCAACTCGTACGGCAGCGCACGTGCGAAACGAATGCCGCTTTCCTGCGGATCGATTGCGCCCGGCGTCGCGGGGACGGTCGGCTTCGGCTGCGTTGCGCACTGGTTGTCGGCGATGCTTTTGTAGTTGCTCGTGTCTGGCAGCGGCGGCACTTTCGAGTCCGGCGTGCGGAAGTCGAAGGCCGTGGTCAGGTCGCCGCACACCGCGCGGCGCCATGCCGTGATGTTCGGCTCATACACACCAAAGCGCGCTTCGATGAAGCGAATCACTGACGTGTGATCGAACACCTGCGAGCAGACAAAGCCGCCCTTGCTCCACGGCGACACGATCGTCATCGGCACGCGCGGGCCGAGGCCGTACGGCAGGCCGTCGGCGGTGTAGCTGCCGCCGCGCGCCGGATTCACAACGTTGTGAATTTCGCCTTCGGTGCTGACCGTCGATTTGCCCTGTGCGCCGGTCGTCGCCGGTTGCGGCGGCACGAGATGATCGAAGAAGCCGTCGTTCTCGTCGTACATGATGAACAACACGGTCTTGCTCCACACCTCGGGATTCGACGTCAATGCATCCAGAATCTGCGAGGTGTACTCCGCGCCGTATGCGGGCGTATAGCTCGGATGTTCCGAGTACGCGGCCGGCGGGCACAACCACGACACTTGCGGCAGCTTGTTGGCCAGCACATCGGCCTTCAGGTCGTCGATGGTGCGCACGGTTTGCGCACGCTCATACAGCGGCGAACCCGGCTGCGCGTTGATGAAGTTCGTGAAGTTCTGCAGGATGTTGGTGCCGTAGTTGCCGTTCAACGGATCGGCGCCAGTCAAGCCCTGCTGGTAAACCTGCCACGAAATCCCCGCGGATTGCAGACGCTCGGGGTAGGTGGTCCAAGAGAGCAACTGATAATTCGGCGGACCGTCGCCGTCGACGAAATCGTTGTTGTCGAGCAGCGGGCCACCCAGCGTGCCGCTCGGATCGACCATGCCGCTCATCAGATACGAGCGGTTCGGGTGCGTCGGTCCCGGCAGCGAGCAGAAGTAGGCGTCGCAGATGGTGAACGCGTCGGCCAGCGCATAGTGGAACGGAATATCGCTGCGCAGGTGATAGCCCATCGTCATGTCGGTCTTATTGGCGGGCCACTGGTCGTAGCGGCCGCCGTCGATCGCGGCATGGGTCTTGTACCAGGAGTGATCCAGATCGCCGACGCATTGCGCGCTGGTGGTCGCCGTGTTCAGATGGAACGGCAGGACCGGCTGGGTCGGATCTTCCTTCGACGGTTGGTACCACACCGGCTTGCCGTTCGGCAACGGAATCGGGAAGCGGTCGTTGTAGCCACGCACGCCACGCATATGGCCGAAGTAGTGGTCGAACGAGCGGTTCTCCTGCATGAACACGACGATGTGCTCGACATCGCGGATCGTGCCGGTGCGCGAAAACGCGGGAACGGCAAGCGCATTGCGAATCGACTCGGGCAGCGCGGTCAGCGCGGCAGCAGCGCCGGCGGATGAAGCCACGGTCTGCAGGAAACGGCGACGGCTAGTTGATGTCATTGAATATCACCTTCTGCGGGGGAAAGAATAGCGCGCCATGCGCGCCGGTGGAATCGGGTCAGTTGCCGCTGGCGCTGTCGCCGGGCGCGTAATGCATGACAGGAGCGACTTGCTGGTTGTCCGCGGCGAGACTGGCTTGCATGTTCTGGATAATCGGATCGGAGGCCGCTGCCGGGTCTGCTGCGAGCGTTGAGGACGCGTTGAGGATTGGCGTCGCGGGCAATGCCGCCGCATTCGGCGCGGCGTCGTTATTCGCAACGGCCGGCGTTGAAGATGCCGCCGACGGCGCGGAATCATCCGCGCCGCAACCGCTCAACGCTAAAGTTGCAAGTGCAACCAAAACGGCACTCGCGAGGCGTATGTCTCTTCTCATGTCTGCATCCGGTTTCGTGAAAGCGGGTGCAGTCTCCATCCCTTTCAAGAAATAATTGTGAAACGTTTGCGAGTGGTAAAACTTGCGTCCACAAGTCGGTTTTTCGAAAGGAAGTGGAAAGTGATAAGTAGGAGAATGGTCACCGCAGCGCCTTATTCCTGACATTCAGGCGCACTCAAAGATGGACGGCTTTGCTCAACCGGTAAGTTCATGACACACATCGAACGACCTTTCGACATCACGCGTCTCGAAGACGAATGGCTGGAAGCGGACGGCTTCGGCGGTTTCGCGTCGGGCGCCGTGGGCATGCTGCGCACGCGCCGCTATCACGCGTTGTTGCTCACCGCGACGCGCGCGCCGGGCGGCCGTGTGGTGCTGGTCAACGGCGTGGAGGCGTGGCTCGAAGCGAACGGCGAGCGTTATCCATTGAGCATGCAGCGATACGTGCCGGACGCGATCTATCCGGATCTGACAGCGAGTCTTGTCTCGTTCGATACGAAGCCGTGGCCAACGTGGCGTCTTCAACTCGATGCGCAACTAGTGATGACCGCTGACGTGTTCGTCAGCAAGGCGACCCGCGAAACGGTTTTGCGGTGGCGTCTGGAAGATGGTGCCGGAGCCGGTTCTGAAACGGACGCGCTCACGTTGAAAGTCAGGCCGCTACTGTCGGGCCGCGACTATCATGCGCTGCACCATGAAAACGCCGCGTTCAACTTCAACGCGCAGACGAGCGACGACCAGGCCAGCGTAAATTGGCAACCCTACGGCGACCTGCCGGTGGTCCACGCCGCGACGAACGGCGTCTACACGCACGCGCCCGATTGGTATCGCAACTTCTGCTACGTTCGCGAGCGGGAACGCGGCCTCGATTTCAGCGAGGATCTCGCGACGCCCGGCATGTTCAGCTTCAATCTCGCCGATGGTGAAGCGGTGATGATTCTCAGCGCTTCAGGCGCCACGAGCGGAACGCAACCGGCGAATGCAAAGGCGGCAGCAATCCACGCAACAGAACTCGCGCGCATCGAACAGCAACGCCGCGATGCGCTCGGCCCGCGTTTGCAGCGCTCCGCCGATGCCTACGTCGTAACGCGTAACGAAGGCCGCACGATCCTCGCCGGCTTTCCTTGGTTCACCGACTGGGGCCGCGACACCTTCATCGCGATGCGGGGCTTGCTGATCGCATCGGGCCGGCTCGACGACGCCGAAGCGATCCTGCTCGAATGGTCGAGTACGTTGTCAGAAGGCATGCTGCCGAATCGCTTTCCCGACGATGGCGACACACCGGAATACAACTCCGTCGACGCATCGTTGTGGTTTATCGTCGCCGTGCGCGACTATCTGGCGACGCATCACGCGAGCGCTGAAACGCGGCAACGCCTGCAGCAGGCCAGCGAATCCATCCTCACGGGCTACACGAACGGCACGCGCTTCAACATCCAGGCGTCAGCGGACGATGGCCTGTTGAGCGCCGGCGTAGCCGGCGCGCAACTCACGTGGATGGATGCGAAAGTCGGCGACTGGGTGGTCACGCCGCGCATCGGCAAGCCGGTCGAGGTGCAAGCACTCTGGATCAACGCATTGCGCATTGCAGCAACGTGGAATCCGCAATGGCAGCCGGCCGCTGAGCGAGCGTTGCAAGCGTTTCATGAACGCTTCGTCGATCCGTCCACGCAAGCGCTTTTCGATAACGTGGACGTCGACCACGTTAAAGGCGCGATAGATCGCGCGATCCGGCCGAATCAGATTTTTGCCATAGGCGGCCTGCCGTTTCCATTGCTCGAGGGCGCGGCGGCGCGCGCGGTGCTCGATCAGGTCGAAGCACAGTTGCTCACGCCGCTGGGACTGAGGACGCTTGCGCCATCCGACTCCGCGTATCGCGGACACTACGGCGGGTCTCCACTCGAGCGCGATGGCGCCTATCATCAAGGAACCGTGTGGCCGTGGCTGCTCGGTCCGTTCGTCGAAGCGTGGCTGCGAGTCCACGGTGGCGCGGCGGATGCCCGTATGCAGGCGAAAACGCGTTTTCTCGACCCGCTTTACGCGCATCTCGACCACGCCGGTCTCGACCATCTCTCCGAAATCGCCGACGGCGATGCGCCGCACGCACCCGCCGGCACGCCGTTTCAGGCGTGGTCGCTGGGAGAGTTGCTGCGCATTGAACACCTGCTTGCCGGGTTGGCGACCGCCGGCGTCTAAACCGCGTTACGATGTGTGTCCCACCGCAAGCCCGATGCAAGGATGTCGTCATGCCACCGCTGCGCGCTGCCAATCTGCTCGCCACCATTGAAGGTTCACGGCTGCATTCTGCTGACTGTGCGCATTGGCAGCGCTGGGGGCCGTATCTCAGCGAGCGTCAATGGGGCACTGTGCGCGAGGATTACAGCCCGGACGGCACCGCCTGGGATTATTTTCCGCATGACCATGCGCGCAGCCGCGCGTATCGCTGGGGTGAGGACGGCATTGCCGGCTTCGGCGACGACAAGCTGAGCTGGTGCGTTTCGCTCGCGTTATGGAACCGCAAAGACGCGATCCTGAAGGAGCGCCTGTTCGGCGTCACGAATGCGCAGGGCAATCATGGCGAGGACGTGAAGGAACTGTACTTCTACGTCGACGGCACGCCGACGCATTCATACATGCGCATGCTCTACAAGTATCCGCAAGCCGCCTTTCCGTATGACGACCTCGTTCAGGAAAATGTGCGCCGTGGCGGCGACATGCCGGAGTACGAAGTTCTCGACACCGGTGTGTTCGACGATTTGCGCTACTTCGACGTGCAGGTGGAATACGCCAAACACGCGCCGGACGACATTCTCATGCGCGTGACCATCGAGAATCGCGGGGACCAGGCGGCCTCGCTGGATGTGCTGCCGCAAATCTGGGCACGCAATTCATGGTCGTGGAAGGACAACAAGGACAAGCCCTCGCTCACCGCCGGCACGGACCACACCGGCGAGGCCCATGTGGTCGGGCATCAGCATGGCCATGAGCCGATTGTCGTCACCGCCTGGTCGAAAGACGCTCCGCAGATGACGTGGCTTTTTTGCGAGAACGACACCAACGTCAAGCGCCTTTTCAACATGGACGGCGCGGGCCCGTTCAAAGACGGCTTCAACGATTACCTCGTGCACGGCGATGAACAGGCGATTCGCCGCGACACCGGCACCAAGGCCGGCGCACATGCCGCGCTCGAACTCGAACCGTATGGACGCGCCGTGGTGTACCTGCGCTGGCGTCCGCAGTCGAGTCCCGACGACGTGCAACTCGATGCCGACGCGATCTTCGCGCATCGCATCGCCGAGGCCGACGAATTCTATGGCGCGCTGCAACACGAGATCACCGACCCCGATGCGCGCCTTGTGCAGCGCCAGGCACTCGCCGGCATGCTGTGGTCGAAGCAGTACTACCAGTACGACGTGCAGCGCTGGCTCGACGGCGATCCGCTTCAGCCGACCCCGCCCGCCAGCCGCAAACGCGGCCGCAATATGGACTGGCGGCATCTGTGCAATGCGGACATCGTGTCGATGCCCGATAAGTGGGAATACCCGTGGTACGCATCCTGGGACCTGGCGTTTCATGCGGCCGCATTCGCGCTGATCGACCCAGCGTTCGCGAAACGGCAGTTGCTACTGCTGGTGAAGGACCGCTATCAGCATCCGAACGGTCAGATCCCCGCCTATGAGTGGGCGCTGGGCGACGCCAATCCGCCCGTGCATGCGTGGGCCGCGTGGCGCGTGTATGAAATCGACCGCGCGCTGACCGGCAAGGCGGATCGCGATTTTCTGGAACTCGTGTTCCATAAGCTGTTGCTGAATTTCTCGTGGTGGGTGAACCGCAAGGATGCCGACGGCCACAATATTTTTCAGGGCGGCTTTCTTGGCCTGGATAACGTCGGGATCTTCGACCGCTCGTCGCCGCTGCCGACCGGCGGCCATATCGATCAGTCCGACGGTACGGCGTGGATGGCCGCGTACGCGCTCGACCTGATGCGTATCGCGCTGGAACTCGCGTACGCCAATCATGTATTCGTCGACATCGGCGTGAAGTTCTTCGAGCATTTCCTGTATATCGCCGAGGCCGTGAGTTGCGACGACGGCTGCGAAACGGGCCTGTGGGATAACGAGGACGAGTTCTTCTACGACAAGCTGCACCTGCCGGACGGCAGTAGCGTTCCGATGCGGCTGCGCTCGATCGTCGGTCTGATTCCACTATTCGCGGTGCACGTGCTCGAAGAGCGTCTGCACGGCGGCTTGCCGGGTCTGCGCGAACGGCTTGTCTGGTTCCTCGAACATCGCCCTGATCTGGCGAGGCTGGTCTCGCGCTGGAACGAGCCGGGCAAGGGCAATGCGTTGCTGCTCTCGCTATTGCGCGGGCATCGCATGAAAGCGTTGTTGCGCCGCGCGCTCGACGAAAGCGAATTCCTTTCCGATCATGGCGTGCGGGCGCTGTCGCGGTACCACCGCGATCATCCGTTCGTGTTCAATCACAACGGCGACAGTTTCACCGTGAAGTATTTGCCGGCCGAATCCGATACGCGCGTATTCGGCGGCAATTCGAACTGGCGTGGTCCGGTGTGGATGCCGGTGAACTATCTGCTGATCGAGTCGCTATACGAATTTCATCGCTATTACGGTGAGAATTTCAAGGTCGAGTATCCGACCGGCTCGGGCGAGAAGTTCTCGCTGAGCCAGATCGCCGACGAACTGGCGCGCCGCTGCACTACGCTGTTTCTCAAGAACAGGGACGGCGAGCGTCCGGTGATGGGCGCCTATCCGCTGTTGCAGGCCGACCCGCGTTCGCGCGATCTGATCCTGTTCCATGAGTATTTCCATGGCGATAACGGGCGCGGCGTGGGCGCTTCGCATCAGACCGGCTGGACCGGCCTGGTTGCGTTGCTGTTGCAGCCGCGCGCGATGAGCGCGTCGGGCAATGTGCCGCTGGCGGGCGAAACAGATCAGGCGCCGATTCCGACTTCACCTTCGGCGCAAGCCACTGCGCCGGTGGCGCCGGCATCGTCGCCCGAGCCCGCGCACGCATCGGCGAAGTAGGGCGCAGCGGCGGCGCCAGCGGGCACGAGGTTACACAAGCCATACAACGTCGCCTGGTGAACAGGTTGCGTGGCCGTTTTTGAACTGTGTGGGTTCAAGCGTGGTCTTTCATGTACCACCACGTCCGTTCCATTGGTTTCCAAAAGTGAATCCCATGTCGACTACACCGAATACCCCAGCAGCCGATCGCCCCGCCGCCAGTCAACCACCGAGCTGCAAAGTCAGCGCGAGCCCGCAGGAAGCGCCGGCCTCGCCGCCGGGCAAGCGGCCCGCGCCGCCGTGCACGCTGGTGATCTTCGGCGCCGGCGGCGACTTGACCAAGCGGCTTCTGATGCCGGCGCTGTACAACCTCGCGGTGGATGGCCTGCTCGACGGCGGGATGAAAATCATCGGCGTGAATCATGGCGAGCGCGAGACGAGCGTGTGGCGCGAAGACCTGCACAAGTCGCTCGAGCAGTTCGCCGCCGACAAAGCCAGCACCTTCCACGCCGGCAAGCTCGACGACAAGGCGTGGGACTGGGTCGCGCAACGTCTCGAATACATGGCCGGCGAATTCGAAACCGACGATATCTTCACGAAGCTCAAGCAAAAGCTCGAGCAGACGCAGGGCGGCAACGTGATCTTCTACCTTGCCGTTAGCGCGCGCTTTTTCAAACCGATCGTCGAGCATCTCGGCAAAGCGGGTCTGCTGAAAGAGGACGACAGCGGCGGCGGCTTCCGCCGCATCGTGATCGAGAAACCGTTCGGCACCGATCTCGCTTCGGCAAAAGATCTGAACGCGCACATCCTGTCGTATGCAAAAGAAGATCAGGTGTATCGCATCGATCACTTTCTCGGTAAGGACACCGTGCAGAGCATTCTCGCGGTGCGCTTCGCCAACGCGCTGTTCGAACCGGTGTGGCGGCGCGAATATATCGACTGCGTGCAGATCACGGCGGCGGAAACCATCGGCGTGGAAGGGCGCGGCAAGTTCTACGAACAGACCGGCGCGTTCCGCGACATGCTGCCGAACCATCTGTTCCAGTTGCTCGGCATGGTCGCCATGGAGCCGCCCAATTCGTTCGACGCCGAAGCCGTGCGCGACAAGAAGGCCGAAATCTTCGACGCGATCAAGCCGCTGACGCCGGACGATGTCGTGTTCGGCCAATACGAAAAAGGCCCGGCCGGCGTCGGCTATCGCGAAGAACCGGACGTCGCGCCGGACAGCACGACCGAAACCTACGCCGCGGCGCGCGTGTTCGTCGAGAACTGGCGCTGGGCCGGCGTACCGTTCTATCTGCGCACCGGCAAACGGTTGGCCGCGCGTCGCACGGAAATTTCGGTGCAACTGAAGCCGGTGCCGTTCCGCCTGTTCCGCGACACACCCGTCGACGCGCTCACGCCGAACGTGCTGACCTTGCGCATCGATCCGGCTCACGGCACGAGCTTCGACTTCAATGTGAAAACGCCGGGGCCCGTCATGCAGATCGGCGCGGTGCAGTCGTCGTTCGACTATGGCGATTTCTTCGCGGAACGCGCCAATGTCGGCTATGAGACCTTGCTTTACGACTGCATGCTCGGCGACGAGACGCTGTTCCAGCGCGCTGACAGCATCGAAACGAGCTGGTGTGCGGTGGACGACGTGCTGCATCCGAAATCCGGCGGCGCGATGCCAGTGCACGGTTATGCGGCCGGCAGCGAAGGCCCCGCGGAAGCAGACGCGCTATTGGCGCGCGACGGTCACGCATGGCGGCCGTTGAAAAAGGATGCTGTGCAGAAGAAGTAAGTCAACGAGCCGAACCAACACAACGGGGGGACACCGTGACAACACGCAAGACGACAGGCAAGACGACGAGCAACGCGAAAAGTAAGACTAAAGTAACCGCCAGCACCGAGCGGATTCTGGCAATCGACGTCGGCGGCACCGGTTTGAAAGCCGCGATCATCGACGCCGAGGGCAAGATGAAAACTGAGCGCCTGCGGGTCGCGACGCCGCATCCGTGCACGCCGGATCAACTCGTGGACGCGCTGGCGAAGCTGGTTGCGCCGCTCGTCGAACAGGAACCGCCTACGCTGATGTCGATCGGCTTCCCTGGCGTGGTACGCAACAATCGCATCCTGACCGCGCCGCACTTCGGCGTTGAAGGCTGGCACGACATTCCGCTCGCCGATTCGCTGGCGCAGCGCCTGGGCGGCTTGCCGGTGCGGATGATCAACGACGCCGAGATGCAGGGCTTCGCCGCGATCGAAGGCCAGGGCCTCGAATTCGTGCTGACGCTCGGCACGGGCGCGGGCACGGCGATGTTTCGCGACGGCGAGCTGATGCCCCATCTGGAGCTCGCGCATCATCCGGTCAGCAAGAAGGGCGTGGCGTACGACGAATACATCGGCGACGCGGCACGCGAAAAAGCCGGGAATAAAAGATGGAACCGGCGCGTTGAGAAGGTGATTGGGATTCTGAGTACGCTCGTGAACTACGACAAGCTGTGGATCGGCGGCGGCAATGCGGCGCGCCTCACCATCGATTTGCCGGCGAACGTAGCCACCGTGTCGAACGACGCGGGTATCGAAGGCGGCGCGCGTTTATGGCATCCGAGGTCCGTGCGTGAGACGCGGCAACTGCCGGAAGCGAATGAGCGGACGGGCCGCTTCAAGTGATGTTGGACCGCCGCTGAACCTTGGACGGAGTAAGAAACGATGATTCGCAGCAGTCGCTTCGGCGTCGCACGACGCCTGTTATCGGTCGGCGTGTCTGCCGCGCTGGCGCTGGGCGCGACGCATGTCCGAGCGGCAGAAGTCTTCATGGTCTCGTCGCCGGGTTTGGCCGACGGCGGCACGCTCGATTCGAGCCACGCGGCGAGCGCGAACAATTGCGGTGGCGGCAATGTGTCACCGGCTCTGCAATGGCGAAATGCGCCCGCCGGCACGAAGAGTTATGCGGTCACTCTCTTCGATCCCGACGGCGGGAAGGGGCTGGGGATCGTGCACTGGGTGCTATATGGCGTCGCGCCCTCGACGACCTCGCTCGGCGCGGGCGCCAGCCAGCCGCCTGGCAGCGTCGCCGGCGCGAATCAGACAGGTGCCACCGGGTATCGCGGACCATGCCCGCCGGTGGGGGACAACCCGCATCACTACGTCGCGCAAGTCTATGCGCTCGATCTGCCGCCGGATGCGCTGCCGCCCGGTTTGACACGGGACGCGTTGTTCGCCGCAATCAAGGACCACGTGATTGCGGCGACGAGTACCGTGCTGCGTTACGGGCGATGAACGCGGCGGCTTAGCGACAGGCGACTACGCTCATCGCGCTGCGTCACCCCAACGGTATTCCATGCTGGCTTCATCGAGCTGCGTCTTGATCTGCTCATCGAGCAGGAGCTCGGACGCCGCGAGCGTGTCGCTCAATTGCTCGGCGCGGCTCGCGCCGATAATCGCCGACGTGACGAGCGGATTCGCCAGCACCCAGGCGAGCGAAACCCGCGTCAACGATTCGCCGGTCGACGCCGCGATCGCTTTCAATTGCTCGATCGTCTCGAACTCGCGTTTGTGCCAGTACCGTTGCTGATACATCGCGCCCGCCTCGCCGACGGTTTCGGTGAAACGGCCGGACGTCGGCGCAGCATCCAGTTGATGCTTGCCGGTGAGCAGGCCACCCGCGAGCGGGTTGTACGGCATCACGGCCAATTGCTCTTCGGCTGCGAGCGGCAACAATTCGCGCTCGATCTGGCGGAACAACAAGTTATAGCGGGGTTGCACGGAGACAAAGCGCGCCACGCGCAAGACATCGGCGCGGCCCAAGGCGCGCGCCAGCCGATATGCGAGAAAGTTCGACACGCCGATATAGCGCGCCCTGCCTGATCGCACGATCACGTCCAGCGCCTCGAGCGTTTCGTCGAGCGGCGTATTCGCGTCGTCGGAGTGGAGCTGGTAGAGGTCCACGTAATCCGTGCCGAGGCGTTGCAACGAGGCGTCGATAGCATTCAGCAGATGTTTGCGCGACGCGCCTTGATCCCACTCCGACGGTCCCATCTTGCCCACTGCTTTCGTCGCCAGAATGAAGCGCTCGCGCTTGCCCTTCAGCCAGCGCCCGACGATCTCCTCCGTGCGGCCGGCAATGTTCTCGGTGCCGCCGAGCGGATAAACGTCGGCGGTATCGATGAAGTTCACGCCGGCATCCGCCGCCGTGTCGAGAATGCGATGCGAGACATCTTCTTCAGTCTGCAGGCCAAAGGTCATCGTGCCGAGACACAGGCGCGAAACGGTCAGGCCGGTGCGGCCGAATTTGCGGTATTGCATGGTCAACTCCGGAGATGAACGGAACAGTTCGATAGGCAGTGTTGCAAAAAGGATAAACGGAGTCGGGATTTAGTGCCGGCAGCAGACGCTGTCGAATGTTATGAATTTGAAAGCTTTTCGGCGATGGATTTTTTGCTTCGGCCTCAAATGGCTTACGTTTCAACAAACTACACATTACAAACGAGTAATAAACTGACGTGATAACGGCACTTAAAATTACAAAATCCATACATCCGTAAAAAATAGAAACAATTCCGTTACTAGGGGTAAGGCTTGCCGCGATTGATGCGCTTTTATGCGTGTGGAATGATAGCGATTCTCATTTAACCAATAGCCAGCCATCCCGTCGTCTGCGCACTGCGCACGAGACCGGCAGCCAGCCAATTGCGACTTCGTCATCGATTCCATCTCAGGTATGCGAATCCGGCAAGCGCATCTCCGACGGGAATTCCCATGTTCAACCACACGCCGCTTGCGACTGCGTTAGCTTTTGCCGTTCCCTTTGCGACTCCGGCGGTCGCGCAGACTGCTCCGCAAACCACTTCGCAGCCGCCGGCCGCGAATGCAAATGCGACGACGACCACCGCAAGCGACAGCGGCACCTTGCCGACCATCGGCGTCGCGGCGCAGGCTGAACAACAGGACTTCCAGGCGGAGCGTTCGACGGTGGGTGCAAAGACGCCCACGGCGTTGCGCGATATTCCGCAGACCGTCACCGTCATCAACAAGGCCGTGCTGCAATCGCAAGGCGCCACTTCGTTCCAGGACGCGCTGCGCAATGCGCCGGGCGTGACGATCGGCGCGGCTGAAGGCGGCCAGATCGGCAACAACATCAACCTGCGCGGCTTCACCGCACAGAACGACATCTATCTGGACGGCTTCCGCGATCGTAACCAGTACTATCGCGACACGTTCGACCTCGACGAAATCGAAGTGCTGTACGGTCCGTCGTCGATGTTGTTCGGCCGCGGCTCGACGGGCGGCGTGATCAACCAGGTCAGCAAGAAGGCGAACCTGCACGACTCGGCGGAAGTCACGGGCATGATCGGCACCGACGACAAATATCGCAGCACCGTCGACGTGAACCATAAGCTGACGGATACGTCGGCGATTCGCCTGAACGCATTCGGCCAAAGCCTCGGTTCGACGCGCGACGAGATGAAGAACAAGGACTACGGCATCGCGCCGGAAGTGCGCTTCGGGATCGGCACGCCGACCGAAGTGACGATCTCCGCGCTGATCCAGCACAATTACGACATGCCGGACTACGGCGTGCAGGCGTTGAACGGCCGCCCGTCGCCGGTGCCGAAGAACACGTTCTACGGCTTGACCACCGACCGCACGATTCAGGACGTGCAGACGGTCACCGCCGCGGTCAAGCACAAGTTCTCGGACAACCTGATCCTGACCAACCAGACGCAGTTCTCGCACTCGATGACCGACGCGCGCGAAACCGCGCCGCAAGCGGTGTTGACGGGGCCGCTCGCTACCAGTCCCGCGTTGAGCAACGGCAATTTCACGACGCTGTCGCCGTCGCAACTTTTCATCAAGTTGCAAAGCCACGACCGTGTGATCGAGAACCACTCGCTGTACAACGACACGATGCTCCAATACAAGTTCGTCACCGGCCCGATCAAGCATGACCTGATCGCCGGTGTCGACCTCGGCCACGACAGCTATTCGAACCAGGCGACCACCCGTAACAACTTGCCGGTCGTGACGATGCTGAACCCGGCGTATCTGTCCAACCCGGCCGGGGTGACCACCACGGTCGGCAACTACGCCGATTCCGGCGCGAACGAAATTGGCGCGTACGTGAACGACACCGTGTCGATCGGCCAGCAGTGGAAGGTGATCGGCGGTTTGCGTTGGGATCGCTTCCAGGCGCAGATCCACAACTCGATCAGCCTGCCGAGCTATGCAACGCAGACCAACTTCTTCACCAGCGTGCGCGCCGGCGTGATCTATCAGCCGACCGACTGGCAGTCGTACTACGTGTCGTACGGCACGTCGTTCAACCCGTCGCTCGAAGCGCTGACGGTGACCAACCTCACGCAGAACCTTGCGCCTGAGTCGACCAAATCATACGAAGTCGGCGGCAAATGGGATCTGCTCGGCGGCAATCTCTCGGTGACGTCGTCATTCTTCCGCGAAGAAAAGACCAACGCGCGCACGCAGGTCTCGCCGACCGAATACGAACTCGACGGCGACATCCGCGTCGACGGTTTCCAGGCCGGCGTGACGGGCCACATTACCGACAAGTGGCAAGTGTTCGGCGGTTACACCTACATGGACGCCATCATCCTGAAGGCGCGCGACGGTACGCAAGGGCACGTGCCGGCCAACACGCCGCGCAACACGCTGATGTTCTGGACCACCTACGCGATCACGCCGCACTGGGAAATCGGCGGCGGTCCGACGTATATGTCGCCGCGCTACGCATCGAATACGAACTACGTGCAGGTGCCGGGCTACACGCGCTGGGATGCGACCGCTGCGTATCACGCGAAGAAATACGACGTGCGCCTGAACCTGCTGAACCTGACCAACAAGTACTACTACGACGCGCTGATTCCGTCGGACGGCGGCCGCTCCGTGCCGGGCATCGGACGCACTTTGCTGGCGACGTTCGACTACCGCTTTTGAAACGCGTTGAACGGATGCGTTAGGCTTGCCGTTTTCGAAGACGGCAAGCCGACGCAAAAAGGAAACACCATGTTGTTGCACATACCGAACGTACTGAACGCCGAGCAGTTGCGGCTCGTGCGCGAGCGGCTCGACCAGGCGGGCGACGCCTGGGTCGACGGCCGCGCGACCGCCGGCTATCAGGGCGCGCCGGTCAAGCGTAATCAGCAGATCGCCGAGCACACGCCGATTGCACGCGAGCTCGGCGACGTGATTCTCGCGTCGATCGAGCGCAACCCGCTGTTCATCAGCGCGGTGTTGCCGAACCAGGTGTACCCGCCGCTTTTCAATCGTTACGAAGGCGGCATGCAGTTCGGCAGTCACGTCGACGGAGCCGTGCGCGTGCTGCCCAACGGCGTGAAGCTGCGCACCGATGTATCGGTGACGCTGTTCATTTCCGACCCCGCGGACTACGACGGCGGTGAGCTCGTGATCGAAGACACATACGGCGTGCAACAGGTCAAACTGCCGGCCGGCGACATGATCGTCTATCCGGCGACGAGTTTGCATCAGGTCACGCCGGTCACGCGCGGCGCGCGGATCGCGAGTTTCTTCTGGGTGCAAAGCCTCGTGCGCAGCGACACGCAGCGCGCGATGCTGTTCGACATGGACACGGCGATTCAACGGCTGAACGCCACCAACGCCGACGATGCCGCGCGCCGCAGCCTCGTCGGCATTTATCACAACCTGTTGCGGACCTGGAGCGAAACGTGAGCGTACCCGAGGCAATCGACATTCAATCGCCCGTGGGCATCGACCGTGAGACGCTTGAGTCGCGGCGGCTGGATAACGACGAATTGAAAGCGCGGCAGCAGCGCTCGCGCCGCGCCACCTTCGTCAAATGGCTGCGCAAAGTGCATGGCTGGATCGGCTTGTGGGGAGCGGCGCTGGGTTTGTTGTTCGGTACCACGGGGTTCCTGCTGAACCATCGCGGCGGGCCGCTCAAAGTGTCGACCGGCGAGCCGCAAGTCGCGGTGTTGCAGGTGCCGCTGCCGCAACCGGCGCCGGAGACGCCGCGCGATCTGGGCAAGTGGCTCAAGCACGAACTGAAGCTGGCTGGCACGCCCGGACGCGTTCAGAAAGAGCCGGCGCATCCGGTCGCATGGGGCGAGCGTAGCGTCGTCCAGCCGGAACACTGGCAGCTCAACTTCGCGTCGCCGCACGAGAACACCTCCGCCGAGTACTGGGTGGGCAACGGCTATGTGACGGTCAAGCGCAGCGAGAACACCTTTCTCGCGATGATGACGAACCTGCATAAGGGCGTCGGTCTGAGCGTCGGTTGGGTGCTGCTGATCGATACGCTAGCAGGCAGCATCATTTTGCTGTCGCTCACCGGCGTTCTGCTGTGGACGGAGTTGAACAAACGCAAGACCATCGGCGCGGCGTTGGTGCTGGGATCGATCGTCGCCGCGGTGTGTATGGGCCTGCTGTAAAGACACTGCAAGCATGGCGTGATGGACAAAAACCGGTCGCACGCCAAAGGCGCTGCGATCGGGAAAATTGCCTTTTCCAACGCGCTGCATCAAGGTACGTTTTACCTGCACTTCCGTTTCATTTCGCGGTGTCTTGCCGACGCCGCCCAATCCTCTGCATAACGCTCACTTCCGCGCCGCGAAAAGCCCGCTGCTTGGGGTTTCGGCGCGTCGTCTCATCTTCCTCCGGCACACCGCTACGTGCGAGAATCGCGCTACATCAATTGCGTGGTGATCGCCAGCCATCCGTCGTATCAGGCACCGCTTTTGCAATAGCGGTCCGCACGAATATGACCCGCCGCGTCGAGGAGATCGCGTTGACACAGCCGGACCGCTTCATGTCGGATGCACCGCCCGCCGGCTTCGCCGCCCCGTCCTTTCTTGCCGGCGGCGGCGAGCTGGGCGCGCGGATCCGCGCCTACGACTGGACGCAGACGGCGCTCGGCGCGCCCGACACCTGGCCGCAAGGCCTGAAGATCGCGATCCGCATCATGCTCACGTCGCGTCAGCCGATCTGGATCGGTTGGGGAGACGAGCTGCTCTATTTCTACAACGACCCCTACAAATCGATCATCGGCGGCAAGCACCCGCTCGCGCTCGGTCAACCTACCCACGTCGTGTGGCGGGAAATCTGGACCGACATCGAGCCGCTTCTGGCTACCGCGCTGGCGGGCGACGAGGGCATCTTCGTCGAACAGAAACTGCTGATCATGGAGCGCAACGGCTTTCCCGAGGAGACGTATTACACCTTCTCGTACAGCCCCATTCCCGGCGAAGACGGCGAACCCGGCGGCATCATCTGCGCCAACAGCGACGACACCGTGCAGGTGGTCGGCGAACGGCAATTGGCGCTGCTGAAGGAACTGGCGGCGGTCAGTCCGGACGGCCGCGACTGGCGCGAGGCGTGCGAACTCAGCGCGCGCGCGTTGCAGTCGAATCCGCAAGACCTGCCATTCGCCTTGCTGTACGCAGCCGAACCCGGCAGCGACACGGTCACGCTGGTCGGCGCGTGCGGCATCGAGCCGGGCCATCCGGCGGCGCCGCAAACGATGCGCGTCGACGATTCTCTCTGGCCGGTCGCCGACGTGCTCAAGATCCAGGCGCCGCAGATGGTGCGCGACTTGACGCAGCGTTTCGGCATCGCGTTGCCGAGCGGCGCGTGGCATCTTGCGCCGGAGCAGGCGGTCATCCTGCCGGTGTCGCCCGGCAGCGAGTCGACGCAGACGGTGCTGCTGATCGCTGGCCTGAATCCTTGCCGCCTTTTCGACGACGCTTATCGCAGCTTCCTGAACCTGGCCGCCGGCCAGATCGGCGCGGCGATCGGCTACGCGCAGGCGTATCAGGAAGAGCGGCGGCGCGCGGAAGCGTTGGCCGAGATCGACCGCGCGAAAACCACGTTCTTCTCTAACATCAGCCACGAATTCCGCACACCGTTGACGCTGATGCTCGGCCCGCTCGAAGAACTGCTCGCCAAGCCGCAGCAGACCGCGAGCGTCGACAGCGCGCAAACGGGCAGCGATATCGACGACCGCGCGCTGATCGAGATCACGCATCGCAATGGCTTGCGCCTGCTGAAGCTCGTCAACGCGTTGCTGGATTTCTCGCGGATCGAGGCGGGACGCATCCAGATTCACACGGAGCCCACCGACATCGCCTCCTTCACGGCCGAGCTTGCGTCGCTGTTCCAGTCCGCGATCGAGGCGGCCGGCTTGCGTCTCGAAGTTGAGATTCCGGCCACGCCCGTGGTCGTGCAGCTCGACCGCGAGATGTGGGAAAAGGTCGTGATGAACCTGCTGTCGAACGCGTACAAGTTCACGTTTTTCGGCACGATCCGGGTCGCGGTTCGCGCTGACGAAGGCGGCGGCGTCGAGATCAGCGTGGCGGATAGCGGCATCGGCATTGCGGAAGAAGAAGTGCCGCGCCTCTTCGAGCGCTTTCATCGCGTAGCGGGCGCACCGGGTCGCTCCGTGGAAGGCAGCGGCATCGGGCTTGCGATGGTGCAGGAATTGGTCAAGCTGCACGGCGGCACGGTGCGGGTCGACAGTGTGCTCGGCGAAGGCGCGTGCTTTACCGTTTCGCTGCCGCGCGGCGCCGTGCTGTCCCAGCCCGAGGACGCAGCCGTGCATGCCGCCATGAGCAAGCACGCGCGCACCTATGTCGATGCCGCGTTGCGCTGGAGTCCGGAGAACGAAATTCTCGCCGATGCGTCGATCGGCGCAACGCCCGCGGGCGAGGCGTCGCCCGAGGCTGCGCCGGTCGCCGCCGCGCGGCTGCTGGTCGTCGACGACAATGCGGACTTGCGTGAGTACATGAGCCGCATATTGCGGGCGGCGGGGCACGACGTGCGGCTCGCCACCGACGGCCAGGCCGCGCTGGAAGCCGCGCGCGCGGAACCGCCCGATCTGGTGCTCTCCGACGTGATGATGCCGCGCCTCGACGGCTTCGGCCTGCTGCGCGCACTGCGCGCCGATCCGGACTTGCGCGACACGCCGGTGCTGATCCTGTCCGCGCGTGCGGGAGAGGAAGCGCGTGTGGACGGCATCGAGCACGGCGCCGACGACTATCTGACCAAGCCCTTCTCTGCGCGCGAACTGCTGGCCCGCGTATCGGGCAACCTGCAACTCGCGCGTTTGCGCCGCGAGACCGAGATGAAGCTGCGCGAGGAATCGCGCACGCTGGAGATTCTCAATCGCGTCGGCTCGACGGTGGCGGCCGAACTCGATCTGAACCGTGCGGTGCAGATCGTGACCGACGCGGCCACCGAACTGACCGGCGCCGCATTCGGTTCGTTCTTCTACAACGTGCTCGACCAAAAGGGCGGCAGCTACATGCTGTACACGCTGTCCGGCGTGCCGAAAGAAGCGTTCGAGCGGTTTCCGATGCCGCGCAACACGGCAGTGTTCGCGCCCACGTTCCAGGGCGAAGGCATCGTCCGCGTCGACGACATCACGCAGGATCCGCGCTATGGCCACAACGCGCCGCATCGCGGCATGCCGGAGGGCCATCTGAAGGTGCGCAGCTATCTGGCCGCGCCGGTGCAGTCGCGCAGCGGCGAAGTGGTCGGCGGCTTGTTCTTCGGCCACCCGGAGCCCGGCGTGTTCACCGAGCGCGCCGAGCGGATCGTGGCCGGCATCGCCGCGCAGGCGGCGATTGCCATCGACAACGCGCGCTTGTATCAGGCGGCGCAAAGCGAAATCGCCGAGCGTGCCAAGGCGCAGAGCGCGTTGCGCGATCTGAACGAAACGCTGGAGCGCCGCGTGATCGAGACGGTGGCGGACCGCGACCGTCTGTGGGAGTTGAGCGAGGATCTGCTGGTGGTGGCCGATATCGAAGGCCGCTTGCAGCGCGTGAGCCCATCGTGGAGCACGGCGCTCGGTCATAACGCGCACTGGCTGATGTCGCGTTCCTACGTCGATCTGGTTCATCCAGATGATGTCGAGACTGTCCGCACGCATCTGACCGAACTGCGCCGCACGGGCGTACCGGTGCGTTATGAAAACCGCTTCAAGCGGATCGACGGCACATGGCGCTGGGTCGCGTGGACGCTCGCGCTCGATCCCGACACGGCGCGCATTCACGGCGTGGGCCGCGACGTCACCGCCGACAAGGAAACCACCGAAGCGCTGCGGCACGCCGAAGAAGCGCTGCGCATGGCGCAGAAGATGGAAGCGATCGGCAAGCTCACGGGCGGCGTCGCGCATGACTTCAACAACCTGCTGCAAGTGATCGGCGGCAATCTGCAATTGCTGGCGAAAGACGTCGCCGGTTCGGAGAAGCCCGAGCAGCGCGTGCGCAATGCGCTGGCCGGCGTGGCGCGCGGCGCGAACCTCGCTTCGCAACTGCTCGCGTTCGGGCGGCGTCAGCCGTTGGCGCCGAAGGTCGTCAATCTCGGCCGCTTCGTGCGCGGACTCGACGACATGCTGAGGCGCGCGCTCGGCGACGGCGTCGAAATCGAAACGATCGTGTCCGGCGGCTTGTGGAATACGCTGGTCGATCCGTTTCAGGTCGAGAACGCGCTGCTGAATCTGGCGATCAACGCGCGGGACGCCATGAACGGACACGGCAAGCTCACGATCGAAGCCGGCAACGCGGCGCTCGACGACGCCTACGCCAAACGCAACGCAGAGGTCACGCCGGGCCAGTACGTGATGCTGGCGGTCACCGACACGGGCGCTGGGATGTCGCCGGAAGTACGCGAACGCGTGTTCGAGCCGTTCTTCACGACCAAGCCCGAAGGTCAGGGCACGGGGCTCGGCTTGAGCATGGTGTATGGCTTCGTCAAGCAGTCCGGCGGCCATGTGAAAATCTACAGCGAAGAAGGCCACGGCACGACGATCCGCATTTATCTGCCGCGGGTGCGCCAGGAAGAAGACCTTGAAACAAATATCGACGCCGGTCCTGCCAAGGGCGGCACGGAAACCATTCTGGCGGTCGAGGACGACGAGGAAGTACGCACGACCGTGGTTGAAATGCTCTCCGATCTCGGCTACCGGGTATTGAAGGCAAAAGACGCGCAAAGCGCGCTGGCGATCGTCGAAAGCGGCGTGCCGATCGACATGCTGTTTACCGATGTGGTGATGCCCGGTCCGCTGCGCAGCACCGAACTCGCCCGCAAGGCGCGCGAGCGATTGCCGGCCATCGCGGTGCTGTTCACGTCGGGCTATACGGATAACGCGATCGTGCATTCGGGGCGGCTCGATGAAGGCATCGAATTGCTCAGCAAGCCGTACACGCACGAAGCGTTGGCGCGCAAAGTTCGCTACGTACTGCAAGCGCAGAATCCGCAGGCCGCCGAAATCGCCGAGGCCGAGCAGCATCTCCTCGAGATCGATCCGCCCGTGGTGCCGGATGGCGCCGATAGTTTCGTCGCTCAGACGCGGCCGCGGATTCTGCTGGTGGAAGACGACGAGCTGATTCGCGTGAGCACCGCCGAATTGTTGCGCACGTTCGACTTCGACATTCTGGAAGCCGAAGGCGAGCATGACGCCAAGCGGATTCTCAGCGAACACGCGATCAGCGTGATGCTGACCGACGTGGGGCTGGCGGGCAAGTCGGGCATCGAGCTGGCGCTGGAGGTGTGCCGCGAGCGGCCCGATCTGCGCGTGATCTTCCTGACCGGCTACGACCTCGTGCTCACGCCGGAGCAGCGCAGGGTTTTGCCGCACGCGATCCTGCTGCGCAAGCCCTACGATCCGCTCGATCTCATCGATGCGCTGAAAACGCCGCTGCGCTAAGCCCGCTGCGCGCGGCCGGCGTTGCCGGCCCGCCAGCGGGAAAGTGGGCGCTCGCGCTAGAATTCCCGCAGACCGCCACGACTGCTGGCTCCGCCGGAATTCGCCGATGACCACACCCGCCAACGAAGTCGACGCCGCGCTCGTCACGCGGCGTTCGATTCGTGCCTTTCTGCCCACGCCGGTGTCGCGCGCCGACATCGAAGCCATTCTTGAAGCCGCCAGCCGCGCGCCGTCGGGCACCAATACACAGCCGTGGAAAGTCTACGTGGTGACGGGCGGGTCGCTCGCGCGTCTTTCGCAGGCCTTGCTCGACGCTTACGACGACCCGCAACGCGACGCGCTGTATCAGGAAGAATATCCGTACTACCCGCATCAATGGGTGTCGCCGTATATCGATCGGCGCCGCAAAATCGGCTGGGATCTGTATGGCCTGCTCGGCATCGAGAAGGGCGACAAGGCGCGTATGCACGAACAGCATGCGCAGAACTACCGCTTCTTCGGCGCACCGGTGGGCTTGTTCTTCACCATCGACCGGGTGATGGAGCGCGGCAGCTGGCTCGACTACGGCATGTTCCTGCAGGCGATCATGACGGCCGCGCGCGGGCGGGGTCTCGATACCTGTCCGCAGGCCGCGTTTACGCCGTTTCATCGGGTGATTGCGGAGCAACTCCGCTTGCCGCCTGAAGAGCAACTGGTGTGCGGCATGTCGCTCGGATTCGCCGACGAAAACGCTTTGGTCAACACGTTACGCACCGAGCGCGAACCAGTCGAACGGTTCACGCGATTTCTCGATTGACGGCGATTGATCGCGATCGAGGCAAGTCCCCCACTCTCCATCGGACCCATATGAAAACATCGCGTCGTCATTTTCTGCTACTGGGCATGAGCGCGGGCTCGGCGCTCATGCTCACCCATGCCGCCTTCGCCGATACGGCGAACGCACTCAACGAAGCCGATCCGAAGGCGCAAGCCGTTGGCTATAAGGCGGATGCGACCAAGGTCGACAAGGCGAAATTCCCCGGCTACGCCGCCGGACAGACCTGCGCCAACTGCTCGCTGTTCCAGGGCAAAGCCAACGACGCATACGGCGGGTGCACGCTGTTCGGCGACAAGCAGGTCGCGGCGCCTGGCTGGTGCAGTTCGTACTCGAATATGTGAACCGCGAGAGTCGCCGCTCAAGCTTCGAGCGGCGACTAGTTCAACGCGCTCAGCACCAGTTCATGCGAATGGCCGATCCACACGGCTGCGTCGCGGTGATCGCGTAGCGCGTCGCCGGTATTCGGGTGCACGAAGATATCCAGTGCGCCGTGATTCAGCGTGAGCCAGCCGACCAGTTCGGCAAATTGCGCCTGCGTGAACGCGAGTTGATACGACCACATGGGATGCGGTCCCACCGGGCGCTCGTGAAAGCGGCCCAGTTGAAGTTTGTCGCCCCAGTGCGCGTCGATCTGCTCGCGGAAAGTCCACGCGGCGTCGCGGCTGCTTGCATCGAAATACACGTGGGCGTGCCAGCTTGCGATGGCGGAGGTGTCGCGAAAGGTCATATCAAGTCCGTTGCGTATCAGTCTTTATCCGACATTCATTCTGCTTCAATTTCCGTCGACGCGCGCGGCGTGCGCCTCATGTGAAACTGTCTCTCATCTTCGCCGACGATCTCGAAGCCGAGGCGCTTGTACAGGCGCTGCGCGGGATTGCCTTTGAGCACCTTGAGGGTCACCGGCAATGCGTCGGCCTGCGCGGCGCGCAACACCGTACGCAGCGCGCGTTCGCCGATGCCGCGCCCTTGCAGCGCCGGCGTGATCTGCACCTGCACGACGACCCACTCGGCGTCGGTGCGATGCGCTTTGAGCAAACCGGCGGGCGCGCCGTCGATGCAAATCACGCGCGCCGTGTCATAACGATGCAGCAGACGCGCGCGATGCTCGGTATCGTCCGACGGTTCGCCGACGCGCGCGAGGTGCTCCATCATGGTCGCCTTGCGCAGCTCGAATAGAAAGGCCTCGTCCGTGTCCAATGCCGGACGCAGGGTGAAGGCAGGTTCTTGAACGGACATGTTGGTAACGTTTCCGGCGTGCCGGCGGCTAGTAAGAATGGCTGTGAATTGTCGCGCCAGCAGCGCTTTTTTACCACGCGGTTATGTTTGTGCCTCTCGACTTTGCTGTTCGCCGGTCGTGCCGGTGCCGTCGGCCGATGGTCCGCGCTACGATGGATTCGCGCGCGTCGCGTGCGCCGCCTCAGGCGCGCTCGGCGTTTCCGGCGTGCCCGAGGCGTTGTGCCGTCTGTTTGCGTTGCGCTCGCCGCGGTTCGCGCGACGTGTTTTGTGCTCATTGGCATGCGCTTTGCTTTTGCCTTATCCGCGAATTGCTGGCGCGTGCGGGTTCGAACGTCGAACCGCCGAGGAACGACGCCAACCCGGCATAACGACGAAAAATGCTGAATACGAAACCACATACGGTCACACACGGGGTCGACGGCGACGCGATGACGCTCGTCTTTTATACCGGTTGCTGCGCTTTGTCGATGCGCGCGGCACGTGCCACGAGCTTCGGCCGCCGCATTCCTGGTTCGGGATTTTGTCCGCGTCGCGAGGCGTGCGGCGCGGCACGCAAGCCATGACGGAAGGATTGAATGCGCGGCTGCATGAGTTCCGCGCGAAACGTCCGCGCTGGTTGAGCGCGCATGCCACGACCCACTCGACGGTGGTCTAGCGCACGGTGAGCGTGGCCGTGGCGCGATAGCGTGCATTGGTCAGTCAAAAGAACTCGACGCGTGGTTTCGCGTTGGTATTCAGTTTTTTTCGGTGTCGTTCGTTCAGGACGGCGAGCGGCTTAACGAACTTTGCGAGGTGGGCCATGGAGATTATCGAGCTTGAACCAAGCGTCTCGGCAGACGGACGCGCGGTGATTTTCCAGCTTTCGACGCGAGGACGGGACCTCGAGTGCGCCGTCACGCGTGAGGCCTTGGAACAGCATTTCTGGTTGCAACGCGACGCCGGCGAGGAACGTGTATTGAAGACGTTCGCGGACGGGCGCAAACGCATTACCGCTGTGGCCGAAAGAAAAATGCTGGCGCGTCCCGGCGAAAAAGTCCTGCTGACGATCAGCGATTTCGCCGCCCGGGGTTGATGAGACTACGCCGCTCGTCTTGCAAGCGCACATGTTCAAAGTTCAACGAGCGACGGTGACGGTGCCGTCGCTCGTTTCGTTGCCGATCCGATCGGCGCTTTTCGGCCGCGCGGCCAAGGTCGCCGACGACGAATTGGCCCGGTAAAATAATCGTGTGTCTCGCCGTGGCGGCGCTTCTGTGCGCCGCTCACATCTGAGGAAATCGGTCTGTTACACCGATTCGCCAAACTGGCCCGCCAAATCCCTTCGCTTCGCCCAATTGCATTCGCAAGTGCCCGAATACACTGTTTTCCATGGAGCGACAAATCACCGAGCCCCATCGACGCGGTCTTCCCCCGCGTTGTTTTGAACCGTACCGTTGATGGCAGTTTGCCGCGGTTGTCGGACGCGGCAGGGCAGTAAAGCAGTAGGTAGTCGAAGCAATGCAAACGGCGCGCGATCCATGCAATTAGCGCGTGAATCAGCAGGGGGTTGCAGCCAGGCGATGTTGAAGGCAAAGGACCCGGCTGTGATTGCAGTGAGCAGTTCCGAAACGAAAGCTTTTTTGCAGCAGCAATATAGGCAGCACAGTTTTGTTTGCAGTGGCAGTTCAAGCAGCAACAGCTTTAGCAGGTGCAGTTCAAGTAACAACAGCTTTGTTAGTTTGTGGTGGTTATAGGTCGGCAAGCATCCACGCGCGAGTACGACTGTTCCATCCTGTCTGGCCCTGTTCCCGTGCGGGAACAGGGTTTTTTTCGTCGTGACGCGCAACGCGACTTGCAATTGGCAAGTTCGAACCGATATGCCAGCGTTGCACTGCGCGGTGTGCTTTTAGGCGGCGTCGAACAACCGGCCGGCCGCGTAGTATGAGATGCTTCATACAAACCGGACTTGAAGTTGTTTAAGTCTGTCTTAATAGTTGCTTGCGATGATGGCTGTACAGACTCACATCAGGGCCTGTCAAGCCGCCGGCGTATCGGCGGCGTTTGCCACCGGAGAGCAGAAGAATTCGGTGGCGAAGCCGAGAGTTAGAGAAGGAGGTTGAACCGATATGTCCAGTAAATCGCGAGTCCGCAAGCACAACCCGTCGGCCATGTCCCCGTTGCTGCGCGCGTTGACTTATAGCCGCACCGCCCATGAGCCGGTCACGTCGGCGATGCTTTTGCAGTGCTACACCGCCCTCGATGCATTCCGGCACGGCCACGGCTCGCGGAATCTGCATATGACCTTGAGCCGGCATTTGCTGGTGTCGCAAGAACTTGCGCGCCTCGGCCTCGGCGAGGACGTGTTGTCCGACATCGAAAGCGCGCATGCGGCGATGGTGCAGCTCGACACGCGTGAACACGACGAAGGCGCGTGGGCACTGGAAGACGGTGAATACGCCCGCCTGTGCACGGCGCTGGCGATTCTAGATGGTCAACTCTCCGTGGCATCGTTGAGCGAGATTGCGAGCGCGGAAGCGAGAATGATCGAAGGATTGATGAGGTCCGCGCAGGTGCAGGCGATTGCGGAAGCCACGGTCTGAGCGCACGCACGGGTTTCTCCTCTTGCATAAACGCAAGTGAAACGCCCCATGTGGGCGTTTTTTTATTCAGCCGCGTTGACGTTCCACTTCGTAGCGCTATTCGTTGTACTGCGAACGGTCTTTAGCGCATTGGAGAGGAATACTTCAATGCGGCATCATCGTGTCGCACGGTAAAAAAACCCCCCATGCCGTGCGGATATTACGAGTCTCCGTAAGACGCCCGATTGGCCGTCGCGCCAGCGCCGGATCGGGTTTGCCGGAGGCTTTCATGCTTGTTAGACTGCCTCTCGCCAACTCACCGCAAACGCGTTTTTGCCTTCATACGCCTCCAGGGCGTTCACGTCTGCGGCGCGATCAAATCGGAGACGCCATGTCTTATATGCTGCTCATCGTCGAACCCCCGGACCAACGCATTGAACGCGGTGAAGCTGCGGGCCGCGAAGTCTACGACCAGATGGTCCGTTTTGCCGCCGATCTGAAAGAGCGCGGCAAACTGGTCGCTGTCGAATCGCTCACTTCGCTGAATGACGCCGTGCGCGTTCAGGTGCGCGACGGCCAGCCGAAACTGCTCGATGGCCCGTTCGCCGAAGCCAAGGAAATGGTCGGCGGGTTCTTTCTCCTCAATTGCGAAACGCGCGAAGAAGCCGTGGCCATCGCGCAAGCCTGCCCGGCGGCAACCTGGTGCACGGTCGAAGTCCGCAAGCTCGGACCTTGTTTCCTCTAGCCGATTCGCGCATCGACAGCATGTGTTCTCGGGGTTTTCCCTGGCGGGTCGGCGAGTGTGTCGATCCGGCTGTGCGTTGCTCGTCGTGTGAGTAAGAAGCCAGCCCACGGGCGCGGCTCTCCCTCTCAGAACGACAAAGGAGTAACGGCGATGCGATTCATGATCCTCGTAAAAGCGACCGCTGCCAGTGAAGCTGGCGAGATGCCGGAAGCGTCCCTGATCGCCGCGATGGGCGCGTACCACGAAGAGCTCGCCAAGGCCGGCGTGCTGCTCGACGCGACCGGCCTGCAACCGAGTTCGAAAGGCTGGCGCGTTCGCTACAGCGGCGGCAAGCGCGCGGTGGTCGACGGTCCGTTTCCGGAAACCAAGGAATTGATTGCGGGCTACACCCTGATCCAGGTGCGCTCGCGTGAAGAAGCGATGGAATGGGCGCGGCGATTTCCGGCGCCGTTCGGCGAGCAAGCGGACGGCGAAATCGAAGTGCGTCAACTGTTCGAACTCGACGACTTCGAACCCGGCCCGGAGTTGGACCGGTTCCGTGAACTGGAAGCGGGCAAGCGCTGAAGCCGCAACGCGAGGCCCGCGCCGGTCCGGCTTTATCGAAGGATTCATCATGCTCAAGACCATACTGATAGCCGTGATCGCGGCCGTGGGCCTGCTGTTGGTCTACGCCGCGACCCGGCCCGACACATTTCGCATCGAACGCAGCGTGCGCATCCAGGCGCCGCCCGAGCGGATTTATGCACTGATCGACAATCTTCACCAATTCAACTTGTGGAATCCGTTTCTGCGCAAAGACCCCGCGGCCCAAGGCACCTATAGCGGCACGCCGAACGGCAAGGGCGCGCGCTATGCGTGGCAAAGCGAAAAGGTCGGCGTCGGGCAAATGGAGATCGTCGATACGGCCGTGCCCTCGAGCGTGACGTTGAACCTCGATTTTCTGAAGCCGTTCGAAGCGCACAACATGGCCGAATTCACGTTGAAGCCCGAAGCGGGCACGACTGAAGTGACCTGGGCTATGCACGGACCCACGCCGTTCATGTCGAAGCTGATCCAGGTGTTCTTCAACATGGACAAAATGGTCGGCAAGGATTTCGAAGACGGCCTGAACAATCTGAAAACGCTCGCCGAGGCGCGTTGAATACCGCGCACAGGCCCAAGCCGCGCCCTGCCCACAACCGATAACGGACTCCATCATGCATAAGCAGATCTACGTCAATCTCGCGGTCGACAACCTCGAACGATCGAAAGCCTTCTTCAGCGCGATCGGTTTGAGCTTCGAACCGCAATTCACGAACGAACAGGCGGCCTGTCTGATCCTCGGCGAGAACATCTACGCGATGCTGCTGGTCAAGGACCTGTTCAAGTCGTTCACCCGCAAGTCACTGTGCGATCCGAAGGAGAGCACGGAAGCGCTGGTGGGCCTGTCGTGCGAAAGCCGGGCGGAGGTCGATGCGCTGGTCGCCAAAGCGCTCGCCGCCGGCGGCACCGTACCGCGTGCGCCGCAGGATTATGGTTTCATGTATGGGCACGGCTTCGAGGATATCGACGGCCACATCTGGGAGCTCATCTACATGGACCCGAACGGCAAGGCGGCGGGCTGAAGCTGTGACCACGGCAGCCACCCACCGTGCCATCGAGGCAGTCTGGCGGATCGAATCCGCCAAGGTCATCGCCCACGTCGCGCGAATCGTGCGCGACGTCGGGCTCGCCGAAGAACTGGCGCAAGACGCGCTGGTGTCCGCGCTCGAACATTGGCCCGACGCGGGCGTGCCCGACAACCCGGGAGCATGGCTGATGGCGACCGCAAAGAACCGTGCCCTCGACCGCTTGCGGCAGGAAGCGCTGCACGCCCGCAAACGCCAGGAGCTGGGTCACGATCTCGACGCGATGGAGGCCCATCTCGTGCCCGATTTCGTCGATGCCCTCGATGCCGCCCGCGCCGACGATATCGGCGACGACCTGCTGCGGCTGGTGTTCACCGCGTGCCACCCGGTGTTGTCGACCGATGCGCGCGTCGCGCTCACGCTGCGTCTGCTGGGCGGCCTCACCACGGACGAAATCGCGCGCGCGTTTCTCGTGCCGGAGCCGACCGTCGCACAGCGTATCGTGCGGGCCAAGCGCACGCTCTCGGCGGCCAAGGTGCCGTTCGAGGTACCGCAAGCGGACGCGCGCGCGCCACGGCTCGCGTCGGTGCTGCAGGTCATCTATCTGATTTTCAACGAAGGCTATTCGGCCACGGCCGGCGACGACTGGATGCGTCCGGCGCTCTGCGAGGAAGCGCTGCGGCTCGGCCGCGTGCTGAGCGGTCTTGTGCCCGACGAAAGCGAAGTGCACGGTCTTGTCGCGTTGATGGAGATTCAGGCCTCGCGCACACATGCGCGCACGGATGGGCAGGGACGTCCGGTGTTGCTGCTCGATCAGGATCGCAGCCGCTGGGATCCGCTTCTGATCCGTCGCGGACTGGCCGCGCTCAACAGCGCGCATGCGCTGGGCGGCGCGAGCGGCCCGTATGCGTTGCAGGCAGCGCTCGCCGCCTGTCACGCTCGTGCGCGTCGCGCGGACGATACCGATTGGGCGCAGATCGTCGCGTTGTATGACGCGCTGTCGCAAGTGGCGCCGTCGCCGGTGGTCGAGTTGAACCGCGCGGTGGCGGTAGGCATGGCGTTCGGTCCGGCGGCTGGCCTGGAGATCGTCGATGCGCTGGCAAGCGATGCCGCGCTGGCGAACTATCACTGGTTGCCGAGCGTGCGTGGCGATCTGCTGGCGAAACTCGGACGCGTGGAAGAAGCGCGCGCTGAGTTCGAACGTGCCGCCGGGATGACGCGCAATGCACGCGAGCGCGAGATGTTGCTCGAGCGCGCGCACGGCATCGCGCATTGAGCCTTGCCGCGTATCGCCGTTACGTACGCCACCGTGTCAGACGGCGCACGCCCGCAGCAGATAAAACTCGCGCGGGCCATGCTCTTGCGGCGGATCGCTGAGCGGTTCGAGGTAGCGGGTGATGCCGATCCGATCGAATCCCGCCGCCAGGCAGGCGGCTTCGAGTGCCACCGCGTCATGCACGGTGAAACCGTACTCGGCAAAAGGCATTTCGATTGCCGCTTCGGGTGTGATGGCCGCGATGACCAGCGTGCCGTCCACACGTAACACGCGGCGAATTTCCTTCAGTCCGGCCGTCAGGTCCGGCCAGAAATACGTGCTGTTGCTCGTCACCGCTTTGTCAAACGAGGCAGTGGCGAACGGCGTGGCAACGACGTCAGCGGTTTCGAGCCAGACCCGGCCGTCGCGCACAAAAGCCGCGTTGCGGCTGCGAGCGGCGGCGATCATGGTCGGGGATATATCGATGCCGGTGAAGCGCAACCTCTCGGCCTGATCGAGCACGAACGCGATGTGGCCGCCGTTGCCGAGGCCGACTTCGAGCACCCGTTCGTTCGCATGCAGGTCGAGCAGATCGAATGAAGTAACGATGACCGCGTGATTCGATCGCTCCAACATATCGCCGACTGCTATGCCGATCCTGCCTGCAGGACAGCCGAGTTGCGGAAGAAGAATGCTTTCCTCGAGGTCGGCGGCCACCTCGCCTGACGGATCAGTTGTTTCTCTCACAGCGGGTCCTCCATGACAGATCGCGCCGGTTGCAGTGTTCGCTGCAGACGCGCGTATGGTACGTCCTCCTCAATTTATGTCATGAAGCCACGCCGTGGGTATCTCTTTAATACCCACCTTCTTCGAGGCGAGGTGAAGTGCAAAACAGTTTGAACGCGCGCCTCGTGCGTAGGAGCGCAGAACTACCGGATCAACTGACGCACGCCCAACGCGACGATCAGCCCGCCGCATACGCGGTCGATCCACGCCTTGCAACGCCGGTAAGCGGTCGCGATCCGCTCATGCGACAAGGTGAGCGCGACGAACCCGTACCAGCTGCTCGCAACCACGCACACCATGCCGAGCATCGCGGCGAAAGTGCCCACGCTGACATGCGCGGGCGCTGCGGAAGAAAATACGGCGGCGAAGAACGCCATCGACTTCGGATTCGCGATGTTGGTCGCGAAGCCTTGCGCGAACGCTTGCCGGAAACCTCCAGCCGCGGCAGCGACACCGGCGGTCGGTTTGCCCGCCGACGCGTTGACGATCAGACGTCCGCCGAACCAGATCAGGTAGCCGGCGCCGGCCAGCTTAACCGCCAACGCGAGCCACGGAAAAGCCGTGAATACGATGCCGACGCCGAGAATCGCGCAGCTTGCCCAGAACAGATTGACCAGCACGATGCCGCCGACCATTGCGAGCGCTTCGACGCGCGTCGCCGAGGCGGCCTTGTGCGCGACCGCGACGAAGTTCGGACCGGGAATTACCACGCCGGCCACATACACAGAGAAAACGCCCAGAACCGCGGACCCGTCAATCACGCTGCACTCCTTTATTCGCGCCGCGCGGCGCACTAAGGCTGCGCGGCGCTTCACATATCAAGCCGAGAAAAACGCCAACGCGCCGGTGATCACGCCCGCCCCCGCCACCACGAACGAGAGATTACGCAACCACTTCTTGCGGGTCAGCAACGTGATCGCGCACAGGGCGATCGCCACCTGAATCAGCGTGGTGGCCTGCGCCCAGCGATGATGGCCATGCAGCAACGCTTCGCTGCGAGCGTCGTTATCGACGACTTCCTTTTCGATCGCTTCAGCCTTCGCGCGGATCGGCTCTTTCTGCTGCTTGTATTTGTCGACGTCGGCGAGGAATTTCGCATGCGCGTCCGTGTTGCCGGTGGACAGCGCCGCGCCGAGTTCGGCGAGATTCTCTTTTTCGCCCTTCGCCTGGTAGTAGTTCCACTGGTTCGACGCTTCGGTCTTTTTGATGGCGGCTTCGTTCTTGTAGTACAGCGCGAGATTTTCGCTGTTGCCGCTCTGGTACGCGCACAGTGCGCCGATCGTCGCGAGGATGGCCGTGATCACGGCCATGCGGCTCGCAAACGGATCCGCGTCGTGATGGCCGGCGTGTTCCACGGCATGGTCGTGCGGACCATGCACTTCATATTCTTCAGGCATCTGATTCTCCGAGGCAAAGCTTTTCTTGTCGTCTGCGGGCGACGCACGAGCCCGTCGGGCTCAATCTTAGCGTGTGACGCAGGGTGACGGAAAAGGTGCCTCTGAGAGATGCGGCCGCGTCGGCGTTTTATTCGACGAATACGCGCAACTCAACGCGAGCGAAGCGCGCGGCAAGATGCGAGTCAATGAATGCCTGACGCCAGCCAGGTCCGCACCAACGGAATCATATGTTCGCCGCCGAGCATGCCGAGCAGCCCGACCAGCGCGACGGTCGGCGGCGCGGGCGACTTCACTTCCATCACGCTGTAGAGGAGGCCGACCACGACGCCGGCGGCCAGCGAGATCAAATACGCTTTCATGACTGTTGTATCCAGATGAGAGGCGGGCTGCCACGCCCGCCGGTCGCAAGGGAGATTACATCGTGATGACGACCCGGCCGCGCGTGCCGGCGGCCACGGCCTCGTAGGCTTCGCGAGCGCGTTCGAGCGGGAATGCCTGAGCGATGACCGGCCCGGTCAGCTTGCCGGTTTCGAAGCCCTCGACCAGCGCCGTCATCAACGGCGCCGATTCCGTGACGCCGAGCTTCGCGCTATCCACCCCGAGCAACTGCGTCTCGTTGTGATAGAAGTCGATCAGATCGAATTCGACGCGGCGCTTGCCCGTGCCGCTGATTTCCAGCACGCGGCCACGGCGTTTGACGAGGCTCAATGCCGTCTCGAACGCCACGCCGCCGACGGTATCGTAGACCACGTCCGCACCCGCGCCGTCGGTCAGCGCCCTCAAGCGGTCCGTGGTGTTTTCATCGAACGGCACGTACGCGTCGATCAGGCGGCCCGCCGGCGTATCCGCGTCGAGCGGATGACGGTCCACAGCGATCACACGGGCGCCGCGCGCCTTGGCGATCTGCACCACCGCACCGCCTACGCCGCCGCCCGCGCCGATCACGGCGATCGTTTCGCCCGCTTGCAGATGCGCGTATTCGACCGTGCCGAGCCAGGCGACCACGAAGTTCACGCCGATGGCGGACGCTTCCGCGTGGCTCAGCGTCGTGGGTTTGCGCGACAGTGCCGCGAGCGGCACCTTGATGAACTCGGCGTGCGTGCCGTCGCGCGTGAAGCCGATGTCGCCGCCGGTGCCCCACACTTCGGCGCCGAGCCAGGCTTGCGGGCCGTCCACCACCACGCCGCTGAAGTCGCGCCCCGGCGTGCGCGGCAACACGGTGTGTCCGAAATGCCCGGAGACGTTCTTGACGTCGCTCGGATTCACCGAGGCCGCCTTGACCTGCACGACGACGTTGTCCGCATCGGCTTGCGGCGTCGGCAGATCGGTGTAGTCGAGCACCTCAGGGCTGCCAAAAGATTTGAACTGGATGGCTTTCATCGTATGTCGCTCCAATTGGATTCCGGGCTGCGTTGCGTAGTAGATGAACGTTAGTCTAGGTGACCGGCGCGAAGGTGTTGAGACAAAGACTTTCGAAATTCGGACAAAGCGTTTGAGACCCGCGCTCCCGTGGCGCTGCGAAGCTGATCAACTTTGGCGGCTCTTTGCAGGTTCGGGCGAAACGGCGGAAACGGCCTCGCTCAACGTGCCGCTTGGATCGAAGCCGGTCGGCGGCGCGCCCAGTTCGCGCCGGAACATGTCGCTGAAGCTGCTCGGCTGAAAACCGAGCGAGCGCGCGATGCTGCTCACCGGGCGTCCTTCGGCGAGCCAGGAGACGGCAACCGCCAGTTGCACCTGGCGGCGCCATTCGGCAAAGCCGACGCCCAGCTCGCGCGTGAAGAGCCGCGCCAGCGTCCGCACGCTCGCCCCGACCGACGCCGCATGCTGCTCGAAGCTGATCGCAATCGACGGATTGTCGATCACCGCGCGGCACAACGCCTCGAGCCGCCGGTCCGAGGCATCGGGCAGCGCAATGCGCAGCGACGAGCGTGGCGCGTGTCCGAGTTCCAGCATGGCGAGACGGTACGCGGCGTCGAGATAGGCTTGATCGCGCGAGTCGCTGTTTTCATGCTCCGCTATCGAGGTGATCAGTTCGCGCAGCAGGCCGTTCACCTCGAACACGTCGCTGCGCCGGCTCAGGTGACCGACATTGCGCTCGTGGAGATAGAGATTGCGCATCTCCACCTCGCTCATCATGTGGATGGAGTGCAGCGTGCCGGCCGGCAACCAGACCGCGCGTTGCGGCGGCACGACCAGTGCTTCGCGGCCGACCTCGACCCACATCACGCCCGACACCGCATAGAGCACCTGCGCCCACGTGTGCGAGTGCGGGTCGATACGCAGCCCGCGCGGATAGTGCCGGGCGAGCGAACGGGCATCGGCGTCGTCGTGGAGTTCGGGTGGGCGGGCTTTGGGCACGGCGGCTTGGTTCAGGCTTCGCGCATTGCGGATGAAGATCGCGGACCGTATCGATCCGTTTGCGAAGCATAGCGCGAGGCGCGGGCCCGTGCATGTTGCGCGCCAACCGACGCGTTCGCATGCGCTTACGTGCGCTTAAGTCCGATGGCCCATCAACAGCAGCAGCAACGAGAGGGTCACGATCGAGCCGACGGTCGACAGCAGGATCGTTCGTGAGGTGATGTGCGCTTCACGTTCGTAGAACTCGGCAAGCATGAATGGACCCGTGCCCGTGGGCAACGCGGCGAGGATGACCGCCATTTCGACCAGCGTGGATGAGAGCCCAAACACGCGCGCCGCAAGCCACCAGGTCAGCGCCGGCTGCACCAGCAGCTTGACGCCGGTCAGCAACCAGGAGATGCCTCGCGCGCCGGCCTCGGACGGGCGCTTCTCAGCGAGGAACAAGCCGAGGCTCACCAGCGCGCACGGACTCGCCGCGCCGCCCAGCAGTTTCAGAAAGGTCTCTGCGCTGGCCGGCAACGCGACATGGAGGCTGGCGAACAGTACGCCCACGATCGGCGACACGATGAGTGGATTGCGCGCCAGCGAGCGCAGCACTTTCAAACCCAGCTTATGCGGCGTGCGCTCGGTCTGCAGACCCACCTCGATCAGCACGATCGCAACCGCGAACAGCACGCAGGCGACGAGGATCGTGGCGATCGTGGTCGGCGTCAGACTGGCCGAGCCGAACGCGATCATGCCCAGCGGGAAACCGATATAGCCGGTGTTCGGATACGAGGCCGCAATCGCATCGACGCTCGCATCGGCGAGATGCCGGCCGCTCATCAACCGCATCGCCAGAATCAGGACGAACACGCTGACGCACGCAATCGAAAACGTGGCGACGAACGCCGGCTGATAGAGCTGCTGCCAGGTGGCGTGCGCCATGATGTCGAACAGCAACGCCGGCAGCGCCAGCCAGACCACGAAACGGTTCAGTTCCGATGCCGAGTTCGGCCCGAGCACATTGCGCCGGCGGCAGGCGAAACCCGCGAAAATCAGACCGAAGACGGGGAGCAGGATTTCGAGAGTGGCTAACATCGGCGCAAAAATGTGGGGAGAAATGGCGATCCGCCAGCGTAGTGGCTAGCGGCGATACAATCCAATACTGTTTTTTGTGCTCGACAATACCTTTTTTGCATTGTCCATTCCCATGGGGCCGTCGTGATCGATATCAAGCCGCTGCGCTACTTCGTGACGCTTGCCGAGACGCGCCATTTTGGCCGGGCGGCGGCGCGTCTGAATCTGTCGCAGCCGCCGTTGAGTCGGCAACTGGCGGCGCTGGAGGCGAGCGTCGGCGTGACGCTGGTCGAGCGCAGCCCGCGCAGCGTGACCTTGACCGCCGCGGGCGAGCGCTTCTACGCCGATGCGAAAGCGATTCTCGCCTCCGTGGAGCAAGCGGTCAGCAACGCGCAAGCCGCCGCGCATGGCGACGCCGGCAAGCTCGCCATCGGCTTCACGATGTGCGCGGCGTACAACGTCGTGCCCGGCTATGCGCGGGCTTTCGGCGCGGCCTATCCCGAAGTCGCGTTGAACCTGCGCGAGGTCGTCTCGAACGATCTCACCGCGCAGGTGCTTGCCGGCCAGATCGACGCGGCCATCATGTTCCCGAACGTGCCGGACAAGGGGCTAGCTACACGCACGATTCTCAGCGAGCCTTTATGCGTTGCGCTGTCGCGCAGCCATCCGCGGGCCCGCGCGCGGCGTCTGAAGATCGCGCAACTGGCCGGCGAGCCGTTCGTGCTCGCCTCCGAGGAGGTGGCGCCGATGTTGCGCGCGGCGATCGTCGAGCATTGTCGCTCGGGCGGCTTCGAGCCCGACATACGCTTCGAGGTCCAGTTGCAACAAACGGTGCTGAGTCTCGTCGACGAAGGGGTGGGCGTGGCGCTGGTGCCCGCCTCCATGCGCCGCGCGCAACTTGCAGGCGTGGTGTTCCGGCCGCTGGTCGATGCGCCGCTGATCGAACAGGTGTTGGCGTGGTCGCCGGCGAATCGCAATCCGTGTCTGGCGCGCTTCCTCGAGCTGGCGTGAGGGCAGGGCTTATGAACTGGAGACGTGGTTTGTCTGGTCCGCGGTGTCGTCTGGATAGCGCAGCGCATCCCGCTTGATGAGCCGGCGGCACCAGAAGGTCCAGGCCGTCAAGCCGGCGTAGACGCCGTACCTCAGCACGTTGGAGGCGATGACCGAGTGCGGATCGTCGGGCCATTGCCAGATGATCAGACTGCGCAAGATGTTCTCACCCGTCATGCCGATGCCCCACACGAGCGTCATCAAGCGGATATACGCAACGAGCGAGGGACGTTCGCGCCAATGCTTTTCGAAGCTCGCGACGCTGCGGTGATCCTCGCGCGACATGGTCGAACGGGCGAGATAGAAGACCAGCGGCTTTGGCAGCGCGAGCGACGCCAGGAACGATGCGCCGATCATGCCGGACACCATCGGGTCTTCGATCTCGCGCATCCGAGTGTTGCCGCCGAAGCCGATGCTGAGTGCCAGCAACGAGAGTACAACGCCGGCCAGTACGAGCGCGCTGAGCGCGTCGAAATGGCGATAGCGCAGCAGATCCCAGCTCATCCACGCAATCAGCGGCAGCGCCGACGCGGCCAGCGCGCCGAGCTGGCCCCAGTGAGGGAACGCGAGCCGGTAGGCGAGCCAGGGCAAGGCGACGTTCACGATCAGCGCGGTGAGGTAGCGCAGGCGAGGTTTCATCGACGGAGCGGTGGTGAGCGTGGCAACGATGCGCGGACGTACCCGGCGAGTGTAGGGCGAAGTCTCTTCGCATGCCATAGCTTGCTGCGCGCGCGGCCAGGATTTTGGCAACGCACATGGCGCGCAAAAAATCTGCGATGATCGAGCGCACTGATTGCCGGGCCACTTCATCCACTATCTGCTCCTACGCAATGTCGATTGCTCCCACCTTCCTCACCACTCCCCGCCTGACCCTCCGTCCCCACACCCGCGACGATTTCCTCGAGAGTTACGCGATGTGGTCCGATCCCGAGGTGATCCGCTATATCGGCGGCAAGCCCTTCACGCGCGAAGAGGTCTGGGCGCGTCTGCTGCGTTACGCCGGACATTGGGCGATGCTGGGCTATGGCTATTGGGTCGTGAGGGAAAAGGAGAGCGGCCGGTTTCTCGGCGAAGTCGGCTTTGCCGACTACCATCGCGAGATCGAGCCGTCCTTGTTGGCACCTGAAGTCGGCTGGGCGCTGGACCCGGCCGTGCATGGCCGCGGCTATGCGACCGAGGCCGTGCGTGCCGCGCTGGAGTGGGCCGACCAGCAGTGGCCGGGCGGCGAAACGGTCTGCATCGTCGCGCCGGAAAATCTGCCGTCGCTGCGCGTCGCTCACAAGTGCGGCTATCGCGAGCAACTTCGCACCACGTACAAAGGCAAGCCGACCATCGTGCTGAGTCGGCAGGCACACGCGGTTTGAGCCGGCGCGCGGCGCGCGCCGTTATTGCCCGTTACGTCGAGCGGGCCGTGTGCGCCGGCCGGCTCGACAATCACCTCACCGCGCGTCGCTGTTCGCCGCTGCCCGCTGCTGTGCGATCAGGTCCACCAGCCGTTCAACCTGCTGCCCTTGCGCATCGAAGTTGCCGGCATCGAGCCAACGCGCATAGCTCGGACGCAGCGCAGGCCATTCGCTATCGATGATCGAAAACCACGCGGTATCACGATTGCGTTCGCGATACACGATCGCCTGACGGAAGATCCCCTCGAACGTGAAGCCATAGCGCAACGCCGCCGTGCGCGACGGTCCGTTCAACGAATCGCACTTCCATTCGAAGCGCCGATAGCCGAGCTTGTCGAACACCTGCGTCATCAGCAGGAACATCGCTTCGGTGGCGATGCGCGTGCGCTTCAGCCGCGGCGAATAGGTGACGTGGCCGACTTCGATCACACCGTTCGCGCGGTCGATCCGCATCAGAGCCAGCGTGCCGACCGCCTTGCCGGTCGTCAGATCGATTACTGCGTAGTGCAGCGGATCGGTGGACGCAGCGACGCGCGTCAGATGCTCGCGATAGGCGGCGAGACTCTCGAACGGACCGACTGCCAGGTAGGTCCAGTCGCGGCCATCGGCGGCCGAGCTGTACGCGTCGTACAGATCCTCGGCATGACGCTCCAAGTCCACCGGTTCGATCCGGCAATAGCGGCCCACCAGCGGCTCGCGGCCAGGTGCCTGAGCGCCGTTCCAGCCCGGGACGGGGGCGCCGATCGGCTGCTCGAACGCGTTATGTCTGGGTTCCATGTCTGTTCTCCTGGCGGTTACGAATGATCGTCGATGACGGGGAACGATACGGCAAACGTGGTATGTTAAAAAGATCCACACCAACGTCATTTGATAGGTCCAGCCGCGATGATCGAGATCATTGGCCCGCTTGCCAGCCCGGCTGCCTCGACGGCCGCTGGCAGCGGCGCAAAGCCCGAGCCGCTGCAAAAACAACTGATCGAGCGCTTGCAGCAGGCGATTCTCGCGGGGCGTTTGCCGGCGGGCTCGCTGCTGCCGTCGTCGCGCCTGCTGGCTGCGGAAATGGGCGTGTCGCGCAACACGGTGGTGATCGCGTACGAGCATCTGGCCGCGGTCGGTTATGTGGTCGCCGACAAGAAGGGCACGCGCGTGAGCCCGCTCTCCAGCCCGTCCGCACGCGGCGAGCCGCGAGTGCTACTGGCGACGCCGGATGTGGCCTATGCGGCCCGCGTCGGGCAGTTCGCAGCCACGCGCACCCACGCCGACAACACCTTGCCCCTGACGCCCGGCACGCCCGCCCTGGAACGCTTCCCGGTGACCGCGTGGCGGCGCGCGCTCGAACGCTCGATGGAGCGCGCGCTGCCCCTCGCGCTCGGCTACGGCACGCCGGCCGGTGAGCCGGCGTTGCGCGACGCCATCGCCGCGCACCTGCGCATGGCGCGCGGCGTGCGCTGCGAAGGCTCGCAGGTGGTGATCACCGAGGGCGCGCAGGAGGCGCTGAACCTGTGCGTGCGCCTCTTCACCAATCCGGGCGACATCGCGTGGGTCGAGGACCCCGGCTATCGCGGCGCGAAGGCCGCGTTCAACCTGGGCGACCTGACCACGCTGCCGATACCCGTCGACACGGAAGGCATGGCGGTGCCGTCCGACGCGTGGCGCACGCAGCCGCCGAAGCTGATCTATACGTCGCCCGCGCATCAGTACCCGACGGGTTCGGTGCTGTCGGTGGCGCGCCGTCTGGATCTGATCGCCCAGGCGCGCCACAGCGGCGCGTGGCTGATCGAGGACGATTACGACGGCGAGTTCCGCCACACCGGCGAGCCGATCGCCAGCATGCAGGGGCTCGTCGAGGACGCGCCGGTGTTATACGTCGGCTCGTTCAGCAAAACGATGTTTCCCGCGCTGCGCATCGGCTTCGTGGTGCTGCCGCGTCCGATCGCCGCGCACACCGCCGTCGCGGTGCAGGAGATGCTGCGCGGCGGGCACCGGCTGGAGCAACTGGCGCTCGCGCAGTTCATCGAGAGCGGCGAGTTCGGGCGGCATCTCGGGCGCATGCGGCGTCTGTACCGCGAGCGCCAGCAGGCGTTGCGCGATGCGCTAAACGCGCATTTCGCGCCGTCGCAAATCCTTGGCGGCAATTGCGGCATGCATCTGACGCTACGCTTGCCGCCGCGCATCGACGATCGGACCCTCGCCGAACGCGCGCTCGCCCACGGGCTCAATCCTCGCGCGCTGTCCGGTTTCGCGTTGCAGCCGCGCGTCGAGACGAATGGGCTGGTGATTGGTTACGGCAGTACGCCGGCCGAACGGCTGGCGCCCGCAATCCGTGTGCTGGCCGGGCTCGCGGCCGAGTTGGACGGCAAGCCGAGGCGCCAGCCGGCCAAGGCGTCGGCCACGAAGATGCGCGTGTAACTTTTTGCGTTTGTCCGCGCGGCCCATGTCGCGCTATCGTGTCGCTTATGCGCGGCGATTTCGAAGTGTGCGTCATCGACGGATCGCCCGCAGCTCATGCCGCAGGCGCCGCACTGCAACATCGCGTGATATGCGGTGCCGCAAGCGCGCTTGCCGGGTCGCTGTTGGCTCGGGCATGAAGAATGCCTTTGTTGTGGTTATCTATGACGATCTATCCGACCGGAGACGACATGAAGGAAATCGAACCGACCCCGTGGTTTGAGCTTGAGGCCCACACGCCCGTCCGTGAAGGCTGGTATGAGGTGCAGTTGACGAGCGGGGACACGGCATTTGCGAAGTTTGGCGACGGCATATGGACCGAGAAACCGTTGCTGGTATTTACACACTGGCGCGGCTTGTCCGCCGATCCATCGAAAGCCGGCGAAGGCGAGACCGAATCGATCGCCGCCGAGGCCACGGCGGCCCAAGGCGTGCGCGCCGCGTGGAACGCGTTCTTCCCCGGACTTGGAGAGGAACAGCACAAACCACTGGACGCCGTGCCTAACGGTAAAGCGCCGCACTGATGCACGCCTGGGCGGCAGCTTGCGAGTTGCCGCCCTGATTTGCCTGACCTTACTCGCGCTTGAGCGCCCCGGCAGCCAGCTTGCCGACCTCCGTATCGATGTCGGGCGTCTCGCCCGCCTCGAGAATCCACGCCGCGGACAAACCGGACCACGCCAGTATCCATTGCAGCAAGCGGTGTCTGTCGAGCCCGGCATTCCGCGCGACTCTTTCGACACGACGCTCGAACCAGCCTGGTCGCAACGCCGACTCCTCGTCCGGATTGCAGAAAATATTGGCGTAGTCGAAGCCGCGTTCGCCGTAGAGGCCTTTCGGGTCGATGGCCAGCCAGCCGCGCGGGCCGAAATCGAGCACGTTGCCGTGATGGATGTCGCCGTGCAACACCACCGGGTCTTGCGGCGCGGCGAGCAAGGCTTGCGCGACGGCCGCGCTGTGCTTCAACCAGCCGCTGTACTTTTGCGCCGCGGACCATAGGCTCGCGAACCAGCGCGGCAAATCGATCAATTCGGGCGGCGGTTTATTTCGCGGCGCGTGGAGCCGCGCGGCGGTGGCGCAGAGAATGTCGATGGCGCGGTCGTCGGCATCGCTGTTGCCGGTGCGCGCAAGGTCCGCCAGCGTGTGGCCGCTTCGCGCGCGCTCTAGCAGCAGGGCATCGGCATCGTGCGCGAGTACGCGGGCCGCGCCTTCGCCGCCCCACCACACCATCAACCGCGCGCCGAATTTCTCTTCGGGTTCCTGCGCGACTTTTAGCATCGCGGGAATGCCGTGTCGACGGACGGGCAGAAGCCGGCTGCTGTGCGTGCGAATCGGCGCGCCGTCCTGCTGCAGATTCCACTTGACGATGTACTCGGTGAACATTTGAGCTTTCAGTTCGCGAGCGCGGCGGCGTGGCTGTCAGCGGTACGCAGGCAGGTGGCGCGCACGGTCTCTCGTCAAAGAGTTGGATGGACCTGCATTCTCGCCTGAATCGCCCAGGAATGGCACGCGCAGCGCACTTCAAGCCTCGACGCTACAATCGCTCTCATTCATTTGACGCGGAACCTACGTATGAAAGTCACCCGAGAACCCGTGGCCTTACCGCGGGCTACGCAGCTACTGAATCATGGACCGGTCACGATCATCACCAGCGCGCACGGTGGCCGCTCGAATGTGATGGCGGCCTCCTGGGCGATGCCGCTCGACTTCAATCCGCCGAAGGTGGTCGTGGTGGTGGACAGCCGCACGCTCACGCGGCAACTGATCGAGGCGAGCGGCGTGTTCGGACTGCAACTGCCGAGCCGTGGATTCGCTGCGCAAACGCTGGCGGTGGGCTCGAACGCGGGCACCGAACTCGACAAGTTCTCCGCCTTTGACCTGGAGACGTTCCCCGCGCAACAGATCGACGTGCCCATGCTCGCGGGTTGCATCACGTGGATGGAGTGCAAGGTCATTCCGGACGACAGCCAGCGTCATGATCTGATCATCGGCGAGGTTGTTGCGGCGTATGCGGATAGCCGCGTGTACTCTAACAACCGCTGGCATTTCGGCGATGATCCCGATCTGCGTACATGCCACTACGTGGCCGGCGGGACGTTCTTTGCCACGGGCGATGCGTTCGAGGTGGACGCCGTGGCGAATGGCGCGGCGCGTGAGTGAGGCTCAGCGCGCGCCGCTACTAGCTTCGAAGGAATTTGCCCGCCTTCATTTCCGGTAACGCAACGAGTTCCGGCTGCATGAATGCGTAAGTCCGGGCGGGCGAATACGCGCTCTATTTACACGTCGCCCTCGGCAAACTTCTTCAGCGCGTCCCCCGCCAACCGATACCGCACCCATTCGCTCTGCGCGCTCGCGCCGATCGATTCATAGAAGCCGATGGCGGGCTCGTTCCAGTCGAGCACGCTCCATTCGAAGCGGCCGCAACCGGTGTCGCAGGCAATGCGCGCGAGGTGGCGCAGCATCTGTTTGCCCGCGCCGCTGCCGCGCGATGCCGGCGATACGTACAGGTCTTCCAGATAAAGGCCTTGTTTGCCGAGCCAGGTGGAATACGAAAAAAAGTAGACGCAAAAGCCGATGGGCTCGCCGTTCATCTCGCAGATCAGCGCCTTCGCGCTGGAACCGGCGGAAAACAGGCTCGCTTCGATGTCGCCGACGGTCGCGACGACTTCGTGCTCCGCCTTTTCGTACACCGCGAGTTCGGTGATGAAGCGAAGAATCAACGTTGCGTCGGCTGCGTGAGCGGGACGGATATGGATAGTCAAGGTTAAATGCTCGATCGATCGGTTGAGTTGCAGACCGAAGTGTCGCGCAGACGCGCTAGGTTCGGATCAGGCATACATCCTAGCGTTTAACGTGCTGTTCTGACCAGAGCGTGTCGAGATTGCGGTTGACGTCTCGTCACCAGATCGTTTACTGTCGATCCATGGACTTCCACTCGATTCCCTTCGCTGCCGTCACCACCACGACGACCACCTTTTCAGGCGGGTCGTCTGGAGGTTGCGCGCGCTAGAAGCACGAAGCTGTGGCAAACCCCCCAAAGGCCCCGCCGGAAACGGACGGGGCCTTTGGTGTTTCTGGACCTCCGTTTGCGGCATCCATTCGCGGTAACCGATCAAATGGAGCAAGACTGTGAACGACATCGACCATCGTGTATTAGGCAATAAACTCGACCTCTTCCATCAACAGGAAGAAGGCGCCGGCATGGTTTTCTGGCACCCGCGCGGCTGGGAACTGTATCGCGTGCTCGAAGATTATGTGCGTGCGCGCATGCGTCGCGCGGGCTTTCGCGAGATTCGCACGCCGCAACTGCTGGCGCGTTCGCTGTGGGAAAAGAGCGGGCATTGGGAGAAATTCGGCGCGGCGATGTATTCGTGGGCCGATGCGGAAGAAGGCCGCGCACTGTGTCTGAAGCCGATGAGTTGCCCATGTCATGTGCAGGTGTTCAATCAACGCGTGCGTTCGTATCGCGAATTGCCGGTCCGCTATAGCGAGTTCGGCGCGTGTCATCGCGATGAACCGTCGGGTTCGCTCGAAGGACTGAAACGTACGCGTGCTTTCGTGCAGGACGATGCGCATGTGTTCTGTATGCAAGCGCATATCGAAGCAGAAGTCGGCCGCTTCTGCGCGCTGTTGCGTGCGGTCTATGCGGACCTCGGTTTTCCCGAGTTCAAGGTCGCGCTCGCGACGCGGCCAGCCATGCGCGCTGGCAGCGATGAAACGTGGGACCGCGCGGAAGATGCACTGGCGAAGGCTGCGCGTGCCGCTGGGCTGGAGTTCGACGTGCTCGAAGGAGAGGGTGCTTTTTACGGGCCGAAACTCGAGTTTCATTTGACGGACAGCCGCGCACGGAGTTGGCAATGCGGCACGATTCAACTCGACTTCGTGCTGCCTGAGCGGCTCGACGCGGAGTTCGTCAACGAGCGAAATGAGCGTGAGCGGCCTGTGATGATTCATCACGCGGTGCTTGGCAGCATGGAGCGGTTCATCGCGATGCTGCTCGAGCATCACGAGGGATGGTTGCCGGTGTGGCTGGCACCTGAGCAAGTCGTAGTTGCGTCGATCAGCGACGCCAACATCGGCTACGCGCAGGAGGTTATGCAGGCGCTGGACGATGCGAGCGTCAGGGCGGTGCTCGACGGTCGGCCTGAGCGGCTGGAGAAGAAGATCGTCGATGCGCGGGAGAAGCAGGTGCCATTTCTTGTCGTGGTGGGACCGCGTGATGAGCGCGATCGGACGATCAGTATTCGCTTGCGGGATGGGCAGCAAGCGACGTTGTCGTTTGATGACGGTGTCGAGCATTTAAGGCTGGCGGCGCGGCCGCCTGCGGTGGCTGCGGGGGTTTGACGTGACGGTTGCTGGAGGGCGTTTCGAGCTGCGCCCTCCGGGCTGTCAATTAAACGGCGGGTGGCGCAGGGTCATCGCTCGAAGGTAAGAACCTACCGCACCTCTGCGAACAACCGCCCCCAACTCAGCAATGGCTCCGTGTCCACGTTCAGCAATCTCAGCGCCTTCCACACCACCGTCGCCACCGTGTCATAAGCCGGAATATCCGTCGCCATCTCAAACGCACGCACGAGATGCGCCGCGTGGAGATTCGTGCAGAACGTCGTCACCGCATCTGGTCTCGCGAACGCGGCCTCGCGCATCATGATCGCGAGTTGGGTGTCGGGCACTTCAGCAAAGCTGAAATTGTCCTGTAGCCCCAAATGCCGTTCCGCCACGCATTCGATGCCGAGCTTCTCGTAGTTACGCACGATGCGCTGCTGAACATCATCCGTATAAGGCGACACGAGACCGAATCGACGCACGCCGGTTTTCTCGAAGATCTCGTTGAGCGCAAGCACTGAGGTCGTCGTAGGAATCCCCGTTGCCTCCGTGATCTGGCGGCACAACGCCTGATCGCGTTCGAACCCCAGCCAGCCCGCCGACGTGCCGCTCCAGCCGATCACGTCCACCCGCGCATCGGCCAATTGTCGCGCGGCCGTCAGAATCCGGCTCGCGTCGAATTGGCCGAGCGCTTGCTCGGACAACGCTATTTCCGTGACCGTGAAACGGGCAAAATGCGCGCTGACGTGCGGGAGTTCGCTGAGCATCGCAGAAGTGATCGGCTCGAGCGCCGTGTTCGACGACGGCGTCAGAATACCGAGCCGGATTCGTTTGCTTTGCATCTTGAGGCGTCCCCTGTCCTTTAATCCGCAAGCAACAGCTTCACGCCCTCGGCGGCTTCATAACGAAGTGCGTCGAGATCGAGACCCGGAATCACGCCGTTATCCACCACCACACGGCCGTTCACCACGTTATAGCGAACGCGCGCCGGTTCGCCCGCTGTCACCGGCGCCACCGCGACATCGTGAAAGCCGTTGAAGCGCAGATCGCTGACGTCATACAGCACGAAGTCCGCCGCCTTGCCGACTTCGAGCGTGCCGACCGCGTCGAGACCGAGCACGCCTGCGCCGCCCGCGCTGCCCCAATGGATCGTCTCTTCGACGGTGGTCGCCGACGCGCCCCGCGCCGCGCGATGCACGAGCCACGCGAAATGCGCTTCGTTGGTCATGCTGCCGGATTCGTTCGACGCCACGCCGTCCACGGCTAGCGACATCGGCACGCCCGCGGCCGCCATTTGCGGTGCGGGTGCGATGCCGCTGCCTAACCGCGCATTACTGACAGGGCAATGCGAGCATCCACTGCCGGTTTCAGCGAGCATCGCGATCTCGCTCGCTTGCAAATGCACCAGATGCGCGAACCACACATCCGGTCCGAGCCACTCGTGATCGGCAACGAATTCGACCGGCAGTTTGTTGAAGCGCTCCTTGCAGAAATCGACGTAACGGGTCGTCTCGGACAGATGCGTATGCATTCGCAAGCCCATCCGTCGAGCGGCGCGCGCGACTTCCGGCAGCAGTTCGGGCGGCAAGGAAAACGTCGGCGTAGTCGGTGCGACGACGACGCGGCGCATCGAAGCATCGCCGCTATCGTGATAGCGCGACTTCAATCGCTCGATGTCGGCAAGCATCTGATCAAGCGTCTCGGGCTTGAGCGCGACTTTGGAAAAACCCGGATGGTCGCCTGCCGCCTGCAATGCACCGCCGCGGCACAGCACGAAGCGCATGCCGAACGAAGCCGCTTCGTCGAACAGCAGATCGCCGGTTTCGGTGGTGCCGTCCGCGTGATAGAGATAGTGATGATCGGCGCAGGTCGTCACGCCGGACAGCAGCAACTCTGCAAGACCCAGGCGGGCAGCAACGCGCGCCAGATCCGGCGTAAAGCGCGCAAGACGCGGATATGGCACGGCGGCCAGCCACTCCTGCAAATCCGCATTGATACCGGACGGCACGGCCTTCAGCAGATTCTGGAACAGATGATGGTGGGTATTCACCCAGCCCGGATAAACGACGCAGGAACGCGCGTCGATCACGCGCTCATTGGCGCGCGGTTCGAGATTCGGCGCGATGGCTTCGATACGTCCGTGACGAATCCGCAGATCGACCTGGCCGAGCCTCGCGCACTCGCCGCTCATTCCGCTCATCACCGCAATAGGGTTCTTGATCAGCAACGCTTCAGTTTGCATGCTCACGATTCGATGTCCTTTCAGTTACTGCGGAGCGGCCGCCTGTGCGAAGAGGCACGACGGCCGCGCTCGTCTTGCTGCGTCCGTTATTCGCGGACCATGTTGTGCGCGGGCACCACGTCCTCTTCATGCGCGCCGTTGAGCACCGCGTTCAGCACGACGGAAACGAGGCACGCCAGCACCACGCCGCTATGCAGGAATGGTTGCGTCCAGTCGGGCATGTGCTTGAAGACCTGCGGCGCCATCACCGGAATCAGCGCGGTGGCGATCGTAAAGCCGACGATCAGCACGTTGTAGCGATTGCGCTCGAAGTCCACCTTTGCTAGCGTCTGCACACCGGCAGCAACCACCACGCCGAACATGGCGATACCTGCGCCGCCGAGTGCCGCAGCGGGCGTCGAAGCGACCACCGCGCCGATCTTCGGCACCAGCGCCACGACGCACATCAGCACGCCGCTGATTGCCACCACCCAGCGGCTGCGCACTCCGGTCAGAATGACGAGCCCCACGTTCTCCATGAAGGCGATGAACGGAAAGGCCGCGAACATGCCGGCAATCGCACTCGCCAGACCGTTGGCGCGCATGCCACGCACCACGTCTTCCTCGCTCACTTCCTTACCGACGATGTCGCCGATTGCGACGAACAGGCCCATGGATTCGACCATCTGCACCACCATGACGACGATCATCGTCAGCACCGGCACCAGCGAAAACACAGGCGTGCCGAAATGAAACGGCAACGGCACGGTGAACCACGGCGCCTGCGCCACGCTCGCGAAGTTGCCCATGCCGAGCGAACAGGCCAGAATGCCGCCCGCAATCAAACCGATCAGCACCGACAGATTGCGCAGGAACGCATTGGCAAAGCGGTTGATCGCGAGAATCACCAACGCGACGAACAGCGTGACGCTCAGGAACGGCAGCGCGCCGAACTGCTGTTGCGCGGCCTCGCCGCCACCGGCCCATTGATACGCGACGGGAAACAACTGCAAGCCGATCACGGTGACGATGCAACCCGTCACCACAGGTGGAAAGAACCTTCGTAAGCGCCCGACGAGTGGTGCCGCGAACATCGTGAACAAACCCGCGCCAATCACCGCGCCACACACGCCGGCAAAGCCGACACCGGGACTCGTGCCAATCGCGATGACGGGCCCGACGCTGCTGAATGCGACGCCTTGCAGAATCGGCAGACGCACTCCGAACTTCCAGATGCCGACGGTTTGCAGAATCGTCGAGATGCCCGAGCAAAACAGCGCCGTGCTGATGAGCACGGTGGTGTCGGCCGGCGACATCTTCAACGCCGACGCGACGATCAGCGGAACAGCAATCGCGCCGATGTAAGCCACTAGCATGTGCTGCAAACCGAGCGTGACCATCTGACGCTTCGGCAGAATCCGATCAACGGGGTGTATGGCGGTGTTCATGACGTGTCTCCAGACTATTGTTTTCGATCGGAGCGCGCCGCGCGGACCTAGCCGCGCGGCATCACTTCGCGCGCCGACCGGGTCTCCCGTCAGGCCGTAACCGGCAAGGCAAGACAGGCATGGAAGCGGTCGGTCAGTGCGGCGCGATCGAGATCACGTCCGATGAATACGATGCGGCACGAGCGCGGCTCACTGCCCCACACTTGCGCCGCGCGCAGTTCGATGACGTTGTGCACGCCTTGCAGCACATAGCGATGCGACTGGCCTTGCACGGCGAGAATGCCTTTCATACGGAACAGGTTGGCGGCGTCCGAGTTGCGCAACTCGGCGAGCCAGGCTTGCAGCGCGTCGAGGTCGATGTCGGCATCGACTTCAATTCCGACTGAGGAAACGCTTTCGTCGTGCTGGTGATCGATGTGGTCCTCGTCGAGATGGGCATGCCCATGTTCGTGCTCATGCTCATGTTCTTCGTGGCCATGCGCGTGTCCTTTTTCCTGCAAGCCATCGGTCTCGACGAGAATTTGCGAGAACTCGTTGGCGCCTACGCCGAGAATTTTGGCGAGGTCGATCTGCGCATAGCTCGACTCGACGATTTCCGCTGTCGCGTTGAGTCCGCGAATGCGCTGAGTAAGCGAAGCGATATCGTCCGGTCCTACCAGATCGACCTTGTTGATAACGATACGGTCCGCACACACGATCTGATCGACGGCCTGGTTGTCGCTACCGTCGAGCACCAGGTCGTCCAGATGCGCCGCGATGTGCTTCGCGTCGACCATCGTGACGACGGCGTCGAGCGTGACCTGTTTGGCGATCGGATCGTCGAGAAAGAAAGTCTGCGCGACCGGATACGGATCGGCAAGCCCGCTGGTTTCGACAATGATGTGATCGAGCCGGTCCGGCCGCTCGACGAGCATGCGCACGATCCGCACCAGATCCTCGCGCACCGCGCCGACGCAGCACACGCATCCATTCGTCATTTCGTAAATCTCTTCGGTCGATTCGAGCACGAGGCCACCGTCGATGCCGATTTCGCCGAACTCGTTTTCGATCACCGCGATCTTGCGCCCGTGCTTCTCGCGCAGGATGTAGTTGAGCAGCGTCGTTTTGCCGGCGCCGAGAAATCCGGTCAGCACCGTGACGGGAATTTTCTCGATTTCGTTGTGGGTGGTGTGAATGTGATTCATGGCTCGTCTCCGTTTCTTCGTTCGTACTGCGGTTCGGCTATCAGGCGATATGCGGTGCGGGTGCTTCAACTTCTCGCCAGCGTTTGACGGTGCCCGCTTCGAGACCGAACAGATCGAGCACGCGGCCTAGCGTGTGATCGATCATCTGGTCGAGTGAAGCCGGGCGCGCGTAAAACGCCGGTACCGGTGGCGCGACGATCGCGCCCATTTCGGTCACGGCAATCATGTTGCGCAGATGCGCCAACGTGTACGGGGTTTCGCGCGCCAGCAGCACCAGCGGGCGGCGCTCTTTCAACGTCACATCGGCGGCGCGCGAAATCAGGCCCGACGACATGCCGCTGGCAATTTCGGCAAGCGTCTTCATCGAACAGGGCGCGACGATCATGCCCAGCGAGCGGAACGAGCCGCTGGAAATTGCCGCGGCCATGTCGTCGCAACGGTAGGTGGCGCTGGCGAGCGCGCTGACGTCGGCGAACTTGTAGTCGGTCTCGTGCGTCATCGTGAGCAGCGCGCTGCGCGAAACCGTCAGATGCGTTTCGATATCGAGCTGACGCAGCAGTTGCAGCAGGCGCACGCCATACGTAAAACCGGACGCGCCGCTGATGCCGACTACGAGTCGCCGCGCGCTCATCGCTGTGCTCCGGCGGCACGGGCCAGAATGTCGATGGCCTGTTGCGAGGCGCGTTCGCTGATGCGAGCGCGGATGCCGTCGAAATGCGAGCCGCGTGTTGCGTCGATGCCCATACGCGACGTGGTGCCCGCCGCGGACGACGAAGGGTCGAGCGGACTGCCCGGCAAACCATCGACGATAAACACGTCCCGGTGCGGCTGAAAATGCGTGGCGATGGCCCACAGCACTTGCGAGTCGTTGGTGATGTCGATGTCGCTATCCACCGCCACAACGTTCTTCAGATACGGATCCCAGCCGAGCAGCGCGAGCATGATCTGACGGGCCTCACCGTCGCGCGTTTGATTCAGCGCGACGTAGCAGTGAAAATGCGTGCCGGAGTTGGGGTAGTGCAACGCGGTGACGGACGGGAAGCGCGCCTTCAGCTTCTCACTCATCTCCGCTTCACGCGGCAAGCGGGCTAAAGTCAAATGTTCTGCGTAAGGACCGCCGACCACATCGACGAGCCACGCATCGTTACGGCGCATCATCGTGTCGACGCGCAGCACGTTGTTAGTCGAGCGGTCCGATGAATAACCGGTGAACTCGCCGAACGGGCCTTCCTCGGCGTGCGCTGAAGGATTGATCGTGCCTTCCAGCACGAACTCGGCGGAAGCGGGCACGCCGATGCCGTAGCGCGGCGTGCGCACCAGTTCCAGCGGCGCGCCGAACAGGCCGCCCGCAATTGCGCGTTCGTCGGTGCCGAACGGTACGCGCGCGGCGGCTGCCAACATGAATAGCGGATGCGCGCCGATCACCATCGCGACTTTCAACGTGTCGCCGCGTGCCTGTGCGGTTTGCAGCATGCGCCAGAGGTGGCCGCGAGAATGCAGGCTGGTGGCCAAAGCGTTTTTCGCGTGCCGCATGGAGCGGTGATAGCTGAGGTTTGCCACGCCCGTGACCGGATCTTCGGCGACGATCACCGCATTGGTGATGTACGGGCCGCGATCGGTATCGAAGTGGCGAATCATCGGCAGTTGCGCGAGATCGACGGCGTCGCCTTCGATCACCTGGTCCAGCACGGGACCGTTCGCCACGAACACCGGCGCGATGGGTGCATTGGCGCGTTGTTGATACGCTTCGAACAAGCCGGACGCGTCGACGTCGAATAAGCGCCCAATGCGTGAACGTGAAGCGAAGAAATTGGTGACGAGAGGCGTTGCGATCCCATCGACCTTTTCGCAAATCAGCATGGGATGCTGTCCGCGCGCGGCGAGTTCTGCAACGACCGCCGTGACGTCCTGATCGGCGGACAGTGGTTGGGAAAGCGTCAATACATCGTCGGGATAGTGCTCGCGATATGCTTGCGCGAAGCGATGAAAATCCTGTGTGGCGCGGAAGAGGTTATCCGCCATAGTGAACTCCGTCGAAAGCGACAACTGAAGTGGGCCGCTGGGTGAAGCAACCGAGGCAGGCGCGGCGCTGACCGCGCCTGCTTTAAAACATCAGTCAGTCAGCGTTAAGCGGGCTGCGTGACGTCATTCACATAAGTCGCCTTCAACCGTTTCTCCGCCTCAGCGAGATCCTTCGGCGGCTTGGTCGGCTCGATCCCGACGAGACGGGCAATGTTGTTGCCCATATAGTCTTCGAGACCATCCTCATCGAGATTCATGCCTTGTGGCGCGGGACCGCACAGCATTTCCAGTTCGCGCAGCCACATGCCCGGCTCGTTCGGCGGCGAATCCGTGCCGAACACGATTTTGTTGCGCGGCAGTTCGCGAGCGAACTCGACGATGCGCGACTGATAGCACCAGCCCGACTCGCAGTACACGTTCGGCGTGTCCATCGCCATCCAGAACGCTTCGAACGAGTAGTTGCCGCCCGTCTGAATTCCGAAGTGACCGATGATGAAATTCACCATCGGGAATTCGCGGATGATCGGATAGAACTGCGTCGGAATCGTGTACGGTCCGTCACCGGTGTGAATCAGCACGACCACACCTAGCTCAGCGCACTTCTTCATCGCGGGACGCAACCAGTCGAGCGCGCGATCTGGCCGGTAGCCGTGCATATTCGCGTGCAGCTTGAGCATCTTGAAGCCGTACTCCTTCACGTGGAATTCGAGTTCGGCCGCGCCGTTTTCCGGACCCCAGCGCGGGTTGTACGTGAAGTTGCCGATAAATCGATCCGGGTACTTCTGCGTCAATTCGGCGATATACGACATGTAATCGCGAATGCCTTCACGTCCGCGTCGATTGCCGTCGCGATAGCCCGTGTTGCCCGGCGGCGGCTGAATGAAGCCCATGTCGATTCGGCGCGGCTTGCCGTTGATGATGTACGGACCGTCCATCATCTTCAGCAGACGTTCGCCGGTAAACGGCTCGCCGGTATGGCGCCACGCTTCGTCGACGAGATTCGTGGGGTGCAGATGGGTATCGATGATCATCAGCGGGCTCCTGCGTAGTCAGCCTGGCCCGCGTGTTTCTTCGCGGCGCCGGCATGGTGTTTCAGATAGGCTTGCGCTTCTTCCACGCTCCTCGGCGGCGCGCTCGGCTCGATGCCGATCATGCGGGCGAGGTTGTTGCCGAGATAATCCTCGAGCGTGTCTTCGTCGAGATTCAGGCCTTGCGGCGGTTCGTGACACAACACTTCGAGCAAACGCAGCCACATGCCCGGCTCGTTCGGCGGCGTATCGGAACCGTAGAGAATCTTGTGCGTGGGCAGCACCTTCGCGAATTCCACGATCCGCGATTGCAGGCACCAGCTCGATTCGCAATACACGTTCGGTGTATCGAGCGCCATTTGATACGGCTCGAAGCAATACACGCCACCCGTCTGCACACCGAAGTGCGCCATGATGAAATTCACCGACGGGAATTCGCGGATTAGTGGATACCACTCGCTCGGAATGCTGTACGGACCGTCGCCGGTATGCAACTTCACGAGCAGGCCGAGGTCCGCGCATTTGCGCAACGCGGGGCGCAGCCAGTCGAGTGCGCGGTCGGGACGGTATGCATGCATGTTGGCCTGCAACTGAACCATCTTGAAGCCGTGTTCCTTCGCATAGAACTCGATCGCTTCAGCGCCGTTCTCCGGACCGCAACGCGGGTTGTAGACGAAACAGCCGAGCAGACGGTCCGGGTACTTCTGAACGCATTCCACGGTGTACGCCATGTAGTCGTCGATCGACTCGCGGCCCGAGCGTTCGCCGTCGGTCCACGTATAGATGGTGTTGCCTTGCGGCGGCTGAATGAAGGCCTTGTCGATACGGCGAGGCTTGCCGTTGATGATGTAAGGGCCGTCCATCACCTCGATCAGACGCTCGCCGGAAAATGGCTCGCCGTCATGGCGCCACGCGAGGTCGACCAGGTTGGTCGGATAACAGCTAGTGTCGATGATCATGTACTCGATCTCCTTGAGAGGAACTGGTGTATCCAGTTGCCGGATCGCGGGCAGGCGCATCGATGGAACTCAGCCCGTTGGGCTTGCCCATGCGGCCCTTTGCAAGACGCAGTGTTTGTGCGCCTTCCCCTCGCCGGCATCGAGTGTCACACTGATGTGCACTGCTGCTTGCGATGCAGTCTCACAAGATAAAAACGCTCTGTACAATATTTTTTAACCACGATCTTGATACGTTTGCGATATGGACATCCGGCTGTTGCGTTACTTCGCGGTGCTTGCCGACGAACTGCATTTCGGCCGGGCAGCCGCGCGCCTGCACATTTCCCAGCCGCCGCTGAGTCAGCAGATTCGCATCCTCGAAGAGGAGATGGGCACCGCGTTGTTCATGCGCTCGCAGCATCGTGTCGAACTCACCGATGCAGGGAAAACACTTAAAGAACAGGTGCCGTTGATCTTCGCGCAGTTCGAACGCGCGATCGATCTGACGCGTTGCGCAGGACGTGGCGAAGTGGGGAGTCTTGAGATCGGCATCATCAGTTCGGCGATGGTCGAGCCGATTCCTCGCGCGCTACGGGTATTCGCGGAGAAGCATCCGCAAGTGCGGTGGACGCTGCATGAGATGACGCCGGCCGCGCAGATTCTCGCGTTGAAAGAGCGGCGACTCGATGTGTGTTTTTTCCGGGTCTCGCATGAAGACCCGGAGATTCGCAGCGAAGTGGTGATGCGTGAGTCGGCGGTGGTCGCGTTGCCGTTGGGGCATGCGCTGGCGTCGCGTGATGAGATTGCGTTGCGTGAGTTGGAGGCCGAGCGCTTCGTGTCGTTCGGTTTGCGGCAGTCGCAACTGGCGCGCTTTCTACAGGACTGTTGCGTAGAGGCAGGGTTTACACCGCGGATCGAACAGGAAGTGGTCGAGGTGCATACGCTGCTGTGTCTCGTGCGCGAAGGGTTGGGCGTGGCGTTGCTGCCTTCTTCTGCACGGCAATTGTCGACGGGCGGTGTCGCGTTTGTGCCGGTGGCTGCGCCGCGTCCCGAAGTGTCGCTGCACGCGCGTTATCGTGCTGAGGCGCCTTCGCCGGTATTGTCGCTGTTTCTCGATACCGTGCGGGAAGTGGCTGCCAGCGCGACCTAACCCGCGCTGTTAGTTCGTGCGACCAACTCGCGGATCACGGCGATTAATGGCGCCACGCGCTCCGCTTTCTCGCGCGGCCACACGGCGTAGAGGTTGTAGTGCGTGGGAATCTCCACTTGCGTGAGTTCGACTAGCGTGCCGTTGCGTTGGGCGTCGGCGGCGAGGAGGCCACGCGCCAAGCCCGCGCCCACGCCTGCGCTGGCCGCGGCGATCAAACCCGCGGCGTTGTCGAAAACCGCTACCGCGTCAGGCTCGACCTCAGGCAGGCCCGCAGCGGCGAGCCAGGGAATCCACGAACGCTTTGTATAACCGAGCAACGGCAAATCCAGTAGCTGCTCAGGTGTGAGCGGCACGCTGAGTCCGCGCGCTTGCAATAACGAAGGCGAACCCACCGCCGTCAAACGATCGCCACAAATCAGCGCGTTTTCGAAGCCGTCCCATTCTCCATACCCATACCGCAACGCAATATCCACGCGCTCGAACGCGCTGCGGTCATGACGTGGCGTGGACAGCACGGTAAGCGACGTGCCGCTCAACGCGCCGAGCAACGCCGGCAGACGCGCCACCAGCCAGCTCTGCGCGAGTTCGGGATCGACGTCGAGCGTGATCGATTGCTTAACCGTGCGCTCTTTCACCGACGACAACGCGCGATCGATCTGTTCGAAGCCATCCGCCAACTGATTCGCGAACAGCACGCCGGCATCCGTCAGCACCACGCGGCCGCTTTCGCGCACGAAGAGTGGCTGGCCGACGAACTCTTCGAGCGTGCGGATCTGCTGGCTGATCGCGCTATGCGTGAGCGACAACTGCCGCGCGGCGCTCGAAAAGCTGCCGACGCGCGCGGCCTGCAGGAAGGCTTGCATCGATTGAATGGACGGATAGCGCTTCAACATGGTGTTAGCCGGACTTACGGGTGATGGAAGAAATGGTCGCTGGCGTTGCGCTTAACGGCTTTCAATAATGGCCGCAAGCACGCGGCCCTTGTCACGCATCCACTCACGCAATGCGCCGCGCTGCACAACGACATTCAGGAGACAGCGCATGATCGAGATCGTGGTCAACGACACGCGGCACTCGCTCGACAATGTACCGGAAGACATGCCCCTGTTGTGGGTGTTGCGCGACCGGCTCAAATTGACCGGCACGAAATTCGGCTGCGGCGGGGGGTTTTGCGGCGCGTGCACTGTGCATCTGGAAGGCGAGGCGGTGCGCTCCTGTTTGCTGCCCGCTGTCGCCGTGGCCGGCAAACGTATCACGACGATCGAAGGATTGTCGAAGGACGGCCGGCATCCGCTGCAACTCGCGTGGGTCGCCGAGGATGTGCCGCAATGCGGCTACTGCCAGTCCGGTCAGTTGATGCAGGCGGCCGCGTTTCTCAAGGACAAGCCGACCGTCAACGATGAAACGATCACGAGGGCGATGTCCGGCAACATCTGTCGATGCGGCACGTACTCGCGGATTCGTAAGGCGATCAAGCGGGCGGCGTCGGGTGATCCGGCGCTGGCGGCTGTAGAGATGCCTGCTTGCGCGTCCGCCTGCTCGTCTCACGTCACGAACGAGGAGGCTTGAATGCGCAACGACAAAGAAGCGCTGACCAGCGCTCGCGGCGCTGCGCGCCGTCGCTTCATCAAACAGAGTTCGGCACTGTTGGCCTCGGGTCTCGCGATCGGCTTCCAGTTGCCCGAAGCGTTCGCCAAGGGCGACAACAAAAGCGGCGACCCCAAACCGCAGGCCGGTGAATTCGAACCGAATGCGTGGGTGCGCGTGCTACCCGACGATACGATCAAGCTCGTCGTCCATAAACACGACTCCGGCACGGGCACGCGTACCGCTCTCGCTGCGATGGTCGCGGATGAACTGGACGTCGATCTGTTTCGCGTCGATGTGATCACGCCGGAGAATCCGTTTTACGGCGACTACATTCATCCGTTGTGGAAGGTGTTTTCGACGGGCGGCAGTACGAGCGTGTCGCTGGAATACGATCGCTTGCGACGTGCAGGCGCGACGGCGCGCGCGATGTTGATCACCGCTGCGGCGAAACAATGGAATGTGGCGCCGTCGGCGTGCTCGACGGAGAACGGTTTCGTGATCGACAAGGCTAGTGGCAAGCGTGCGAACTATGGCTCGCTTGCGCAGGTCGCGGCGCGATTGCCCGCGCCGAAAGACGTCGCGTTGAAAGACCCGTCGCAGTTCAAATACATCGGCAAATTGCAGAAGAAACGCGGCGCTGCGGAGAAGGCGAGGGGCGCGTTTCCGTACAGCATCGACGTGTCGTTGCCGGGCATGCTCGTCGCGGTCGTCACGCGCGCGCCGGTAATCGACGCACGCGTGCGCAGCGTGGATGCCAAAGCCGCGTTGGCCGTGCCCGGTGTGCGGCAGGTTTTGCAGATTCCTGGGCGGCCCGATATTCTCGGTGGCAATCAGGCAGGTGTGGCTGTGTTGGCCGATGACTACTGGTCGGCGCATAAGGGACAGGCTGCGTTGCATGTGGAGTGGGAAGATAGTCCGCTTGAGACTTTCGATAGCAGCACGCTTGCTGCGCGTCAGGCGGCGTGGCTCGATGATCCGACGGCGCGCGTGGTGCCGACTGTTCAGAGTGGAGATGTGAAGACTGCCTGGCCGCGTGGGGCTCGGGTGATCGAGGCTTCTTATTCGATGCCTTATAAGGCAGCGAACCCGCTTGAGCCGATTAACGTTACTGCTTGGGCCAAGAAGGACGGTGGAATCGAGTATTGGGGTGGATTGCAAGTGCCTTCGACGGTGCAGGAGGCGGCTGACGTGATCGGCGGTGTTCCGGCGAATCGTGTGGTGCTGCATGAGCTTGTGTCAGGTGGGAGCTTTGGATCGCGTGAGTCGAAGTACTGGCTTTTTGAAGTGACGTGGCTTGCGTTGAAGGTTGGCAAGCCGGTTAAGTTGATGAATAGCCGGGAAGATGAAATGCGTGCGCTTTACTATCATTCGGCGAGTTATCACCGGGCGAAGGCTGTGCTCGATAAGCGCGGGAATTTGGCGACGCTGCAATTGCGGGCGGTGATGCCTGCTTCGCCGGAACAGTGGGAGCCTGGGTACTTCGATCGGCCGGATCGGATGGATTACAGCACTACTGAAGCGATCAGCAAGTATGAGTTCGCTTACGGGGCGCCGCATGTGGATATTGGTTGGGTGCGGCATGAGACCGGGGTGCCGACTGGGTGGTATCGGGCGGTGAGTTATATACCGAATGTGTTCGCGGTTGAGTCGTTTATGGATGAGGCGGCGCATGCGGGGCATCGGGATCCGGTTGAGTTTCGGCTTGCGCATATGAAGGATCCGCGGCATCAGGCTGTTTTGCGAGAGGCTGCGGAGCGGGCTGGGTGGGGGAAGGCGTTGCCTGCTGGGACTGCTTTGGGCGTGGCGACTAATCAGGCTTATAGCAGTTATGTTGCTGTGGTTGCGCGGGTGGCTCGCAAAGGTGATCGGGTTGTGATTGAGAAGCTGACTTGTGTCGCGGATTGTGGGTTGGCTGTTTCGCCTGGTGGGGTCGAGGAACAGCTTTATGGTGGGTTGATGTGGGGCTTAGGGCATGCAACCGCTGATCGCATTGATATTCGGCATGGGCAGGTGGAGCAGAAGAACTTCGATACTTATCGGGTTATGCGGATGAGTGATATGCCGGAGGTTGATGTTTTGATTGTGCAGGGGGATACGTCGAAGCCTGGTGGTGTTGGCGAATTGTCCAGTCCCTCGGTGGCGCCGGCGGTGGCTAATGCGGTGTTTAAGCTGACCGGGAAGAGGTTGCGCGATACGCCGTTTGAGTTGGAGAAAGTAGGCAGGAAAGCATAGCCTTGAGCCTGCGGTTGCGCGATTTCATCAAGCGATTGGATCGACCGGTTGAATCCGCGACCGATTACGCCACTGTTAGAATGGCTGCCCTTTTCCTGGGAGCTGCAAATGTCTTGGTTCATCTATGAAGTGCCCGAATACAACGAAGACGGGGCGCGTATCGAACCGTTCAGCGACCTGCGCAGCCGCGTCGTGAAAGTCAGTGGGCAGGCTATGGCTGACGAACTGGAAAGCGTCCGCGCGAACGCCGCGGCAACGGCGGACACGCCCGCGCACCCGCTGCGCGCGGCGGAAAATCCTCACGTGTTTCCGATCCCCTATGCCGACTCTATGATCCTGGTCGGATTCATCTTTGAACTCAAGCGTGAGGGTCGACAACTGGTGGTGTCGCCTGTGGAAATGCCTTGGCTGAAAGACGCGTAGAAAGAAGAGACGATTGAAGCAGCCCTAACCCGAGGGCAAACTGCGCGGCCGGCGGCGCGCCATGTTGCGAAGCCGTTTTTCATCCATTCTCTTTCGGCTAAGAAGGCAGCCGACACTGCACGTGTGCTCGGCAGGAGCTGTCCTACGCCCGGTTGGAACCCGCAGGCTCGATTTGCCGTCTGCGGAGCCAACAACAAACACGACTTCACACTTCGCCGACTCTGGCACATCTCGTTCGCCGAGCATTGCGTGAGCGAGTTCACGGGCGGCATCGCGCTTCACCTCTTTTCCAACCGTCCATACATGCCCGGTCGCCGCGACGGCACGGACGCGATTCGTGAGCCCACCCAATAAACCCAATGAATGGAACATAGCAGGTTTACGTTCCGTTGTATGGGATAAATTCCTGGCGCTTACCCTTATTTTCGCACCGCTCATTGCCAAGTAGTCTCTGTTTGTTCCGTTCACTGGAACTTACCATTGATTTCCAACATTGAGGGGAGTTATGAAACCATCGGTCTCGCGCCCGCGCGCACCATTGATCGCGATTCGGTCTATTCACGCCGCCGGCGCATTCGTTGCGACCGCTGGCCTTCTGAGCCTGCTTGCTCCGGCCGCTCATGCGAACCCGCCCGTAGTCAGCGGCAATGGGTGGACTGCGGACGTGATCGCCAATCCCGCGTTCAACGACGACTTCAACGGTACGCAACCGGACGGCACGGGCGTTGACACCACGAAGTGGAACTACCGCACGGATCAATATAAGTCGCAGTTGAACAGTGTGCAGACGCCCGCGAACGTGAGCGTGGCCAATGGCAACATGATCGTGAGCCTCCTGAAGCAGGACACGCCCAACGTCGTGGGGCCCAATGGCACGATCATCACCCAGCATTACACCGGTGGCGGGCTTATCAGCAAGCAGCGGTTCCGCTATGGCTACTACGAGACGTCCATCAAGATCAATTCCACTCCGGGCTGGCACAGTTCCTTCTGGCTGCAAGAGGGCGATGGGTCGAATACGTTCACGACCGATAGGCGAACCGAGATCGACGTCTTCGAGATCAACTCCGCCAGCCTGACAAAAATCCAGCACAACCTTTTCAAGTGGTATCCCCCGTTTACGGGGAGCGGTGCCGGAGAACTGACCACCAATCCCTACGTCTATTCAGGCTTCGCTACCGGCCAAAACTTCTCAACTGCCTACCATACGTACGGCGTCGACTGGGAAGAAAACTCGATTACCTTCTACATCGACGGCGTGGCAGTGACGAAGTCTCCGGCCCCGATCGCTTATCCGCCAAGCGCCGACACGCATGATCCGGTCTCGATCTGGCTGACCGACGTTGCATCCGGCTCGACCTTGCCCACGGCGTCGGCCGACCAGATCTACTTCGACTATGTTCGCTACTGGCAGAAGGACTACTACGTCGACTACAACGACGCCGGCTCGGGTTATGCGGAACCCGTTGGCACGTGGTACACCTCCAGCCTCGCGGGCTGGACGAAGGACTACAAGACGCGCTACGCAACCTGTAACGTAGGCGGCAACGTCGCCACCTGGACCCCGAAGATCCAGAACGCCGGCAACTACGACGTCTACTACTACAACATCGTGAACGCCAACAGCGATTCCAACATGGCGCTCGCTGTCGCGGGACAGACCACCATGGTCAATGGCACCACCGGCACGACGGGCTGGGTCAAGGTGACCGCTGCGCCGATCGCCGTACCGGCCGGCACCGGCACGACTGTGAGCATGACTTCGAGCGGATCGGGCTGCGCCCGCGCTGAAAACGTTAAGTTCGTTCGGGTTAACTAACGATCTTCAGGAGGCCGCGGAAGCGGCCTCCCGAAAGACCGGTTGCAATGGCTCGTACTTCGCCACCAGCGATCGTTCACGCCTCTGCGATCATCGAATCACCACCAACTGGTTGGCAGTTTCTCCAAGGGATCGACTCTGTCTGAGAGTCGCCCGAAGACTGGATCTGCGGGCGGCCAATGCCGAGAGAACCGGTCACGCTGGCCACCGCCCAAGGCCTCGGATTGGAGGCTATCGTTATTGTTCGGATACCTACTGATCAAGTTCACCAACTCCATATGCTGAGCTTTGCCCGTGCAGGTGGGATGCGAATGGGAGACCTGGGCCCTTCGATCGCCGTACCGTCGTGTTGTCTGATGTATTGGTGTCAGATGGCGCGCAGGCACAGCGTCTGGAGGTGTATAGCGCGGCGCTGCTATTCAGCGGCGGCATAAGAAAGATGTGTTGCGATTGGCAAATCAACGAAAAGAGGCCACAAAAAAGGCCTGTTCGTGACTCAGACTCCGACGCATGACCGATAGAATTTCGTCCAATACGCAGGTTACGCGCCGTCATGGCGCGATACCTGTCGGATCGTTTTCTCACATCGGATTCCCGGTTAATTCAGCATGACACGGCTTGCACGGCACTACGTCCCAGACCAACCGCAGCACGTTATCTTGCAGGGGCTCACAGGGCCCGCTTTCCTGGACGAAGGAGACTACCTGTATTTCCTCGCCTGTCTGGCAGACGCAGCCCGCGTCGCCGATCTGGCAGTCCATGCGTGGGTACTCATGCCGGACGCGGTGCAGTTTCTCGTGACGCCTTCATACGAGTCGAGCGTGGCCATGGCGATGCAGGCGATCGGCCGTCGCTATGTCGAGACCTTCAACCGGCGTCATGGACGCCGCGGTACGGTGTGGCGTGGCGACTACCGGGCAACAGTCATCGAGCCCGACCGCTATTTCCTGCTCGCGAGCCAGGTCATCGATCATGCGCCGGTGCGCAACCGCCTTGTAGCCGAGCCGGGAAACTACCGGTGGTCGAGTTACACGCACCATATCGGGCTGCGTGTCGATAGCTTCATCAAGGACCATTCACTCTACCGGGCGCTCGGCAATACACCGTACGAGCGCCACCAGGCTTACCGCGATTTGAGCGCACAGCCCCTTGACGAACGCGAGGTCAACGATCTGATGCAGTCGACGCTCGAGGGCTGGGTGCTCGGCAGCGCCGAGTATTGCGAGTGGGCGGCGCAGACGGCTAACCGGCGTTTGATGCCCCTGCTGCTGCGTGAGCGGCCACCCAAGGTTCGCTCGACAGGCGTTGTCGCACACGTGGGCTAATCAAAAAGGCAAGGAAGGAAACTCGATCCGCACCGATAATCGCCGGGCGTGGATCGACCCGTTGCTGTCAATCGATCCGCTCGAAACCCGTCACTCGGCCAAACAACTCCAGCGGCAGATTCCTGAAAGCGAAAACGCGCAGATAAATCTGCGCGTCATAACGTTATTCCCTCAACAGACCAAGGACGTCTGCACACCACTCAATCGGCGACGCAAGGCTGTGCAATCAATCCGGTCAATTTACGCCCCGCCGAAAAATACGGGCTTCATTCCATCATTCGGGTCCGGGCGAATAGAGCCTTGAATTTTATGTCCCAGGTGGGAGACAGCGGTGCCGAACGAACGCAGTTCATGATGGCTGCCTGACGCTGAAGTACCGTCAGCGACGCCGCCAAGATCGGTCGCAGCGCCACTTCCTGGATTCACGCTAGTTTGTGCGGCCTGAACATTGGTCGGAGCGACCGCTTCGTTCGATTGAGCAAAAGCTGAGACAGCGGGAATTGCAAGAGCAGCTGCGACGATGAGCGATTGAACGAGTTTCATGATGCTTACCTCTAGACTTCGTTTGTCCGCAAACGCCCGTTTGCGTTTCAGTGATTGCAGTCTAGGCCGGGGTCTGCTCGCAATTAAGTATCTGCAAAACAAAACAATGTTGTGGAAATAAGTACAAACCCTTAGAGGCGACCGTCGCGCGCGCAGCAGGTTGCGTTCGCCACGCCATCACCTCGGCGCGCATCCCAATCAAAAATGCGTTGCTTGTCAGCAAATTGGCTGCTCGCACCGAACGGCCGGACGTGGCTGCGGAGACATTGCCGTATCGATTTACGGCCAAACACGGACGTCAGCGATCCCGCGATATTTATGACCGGTAGTCACTCGCCGCCGACGTTCTTTTGCGCGGCGCTTAGCGCTTCGCATCCTCTTGCTTGGAGCCCGTGGCCGCAGCAATGCGGCTGTGTGCAGCGACGAGTTGATCATCAGTAGTCGCCACCAGCCACAGACGTGCGTGCTCCGCGATCTGGCGGTTGTGGTCCTTCAACGGGCCCATCGCGGAGGCGGCCTTCCAGACCACCGAGCCGACGCGGCTCTGCCTGCCCGACGGCGCGCCTACGAGCAGGCAGTAAGGCCCCAGCGGAAGCGATACAAACGGGAGTGCAGGACTGATTCGCACGCGCCAGTCGATGAAGGGGGACTCGCTTATTAGCAGCGGTGTGGGCAAGCCGTAAAGCACGCTGAAATCGTACAGCGCCAGTTGTTCCGGCATGCCGGCGTAGATGCGCCGGATATCGTCGACAACGGCCGCGCGGATCTCGTCCTCGAACATGGGTTCTTCCGCGTAGCGGGCCAATGCTTCCCGAGCCGCATGTTGATAGGCGCTGAACAGGCCGAGTTCGATGCAGTCCTGCACGGCGCGTTGAACCTCCGCTACGGAACCGGCTTCCGCTGGCGTTCCCAACTGCGCGGCTCGCAGAAATCTGGCGAGTCCCGCTTCCTGGATCGCAGGACCATCCTTGGATGCATCGTCTTGAGCGTTCTTACCAAGGGGCACGTAGGTGTATTTCTCGGCTGCGAAATACGATTTCTTGCCTTCGTCAAACTTGATCTCGCCATCGACGCAGTCCAGATAACGAGTGCCGATTCGTCCATGCTCCCAAACCCAGTTTTTCAGGAGCGGGCGTAGTGGATGCAGTTTTTCGTGATCGGCCATTGGATCCTCCAGGTGTCCCAGTATAGTTCCAAGTTGGAGGTTGGTTTGCGGAGGGCATGGCGATGGTTCAAACCGACGGCTTGGCTCTTTCCATCACGTCAGGCGGATTTTCCGCTGGTTTAGTGGCGACCGGCGCGAAGGGCCGACATCACACGCTTTTTGCCTCAGCCACAGGCGGCTTTCGTTAGAATCTGCTGTTGAAACTTATATTCGTCCATAACCGGAGACAAACGTGCCAGGCTTACTTCCCGATGTCGACCGCGAGGGGCTCCTCGAATATTCAGTCGTTTACACCGACCGATCACTCAATCATATGTCGCAGCTCTTTCAAGGAGTCATGCGCGATATTTCCGATTCTCTGAAGAAGGTCTACAACGCGAAGTCGGCCGTTGTCGTCCCGGGCAGCGGGACTTTCGGCATGGAAGCCGTTGCCCGGCAGTTCGCAACGAACAGGAAGTGTCTTGTCATCCGCAATGGCTGGTTCAGTTATCGCTGGACGCAGATTTTCGACATGGGCGGCATTCCGTCTAAATCGATCGTGCTGAAGGCGCGCCCGGTCGAACAAGGGAGACAGGCTGCCTATGCACCGCCACCGATCGAAGAGGTGGTCGCTGCGATCAGGGAAAACAAGCCGGATCTGGTCTTTGCGCCGCATGTCGAAACCGCATCCGGGATCATGCTGCCGGACGCTTATTTGCGCGCGGTGGCCGACGCTGTGCATGCCGTCGACGGCATGTTTGTACTGGATTGCATTGCCTCCGGCACGGTGTGGGTCGATATGAAGGCGAGCGGCGTTGACGTCCTGCTCAGCGCGCCGCAAAAGGGATGGAGCGCGTCGCCTTGCTGCGGGCTGGTTATGCTTAGCGAGCTTGCTCGTGAAAGAATCGAAGGGACGACCAGCACTAGCTTCGCTTGTGATCTTCGGAAATGGCTGCAGATCATGGAAGCCTACGAGAACGGTGGATTTGCCTACCACGCAACGATGCCTACCGATGGTCTCAAGACGTTGCGTGACGTTATGAAGGAGACTGAGGCTTACGGCTTCGATAAGGTGAAAGCGGAGCAGCTTGAGCTTGGGAAGCGGGTTCGGTCAGTTCTTGCGGATAAGGGGTTTAGAAGCGTGGCGGCTGAGGGGTTTGAGGCGCCGGGTGTTGTTGTTAGTTATACGGACGATGATGGGATTCGGTCCGGCAAGAAGTTCGCTGATGCGGGGTTGCAGATTGCGGCTGGGGTTCCGCTTCAGTGTGATGAGCCGGAGGATTTTAAGACCTTTCGGATTGGGTTGTTTGGGTTGGACAAGCTGCATGATGTTGAGGGGGCGGTGGGGAGGTTTGAGAAGGCGGTCGACAGTATTCTTTAGGGTGGGTTTTATTTTTGCGGAAGATGTACGTGTTGCTCGTCATCGTGAACGGCTCGGGGAGGAACCCAAAACCTAGCGGAGAGGCTATGCGTACTATCCGGCCAAACCGGTCTTTCCTCGTTTAACGGTGATCGCGAAGAACGTCGGTTTTCAGGTTGTTCCGCGTGGGGACAGCAGTCGGCCATGAAGCGTCATTCGCCCGCACCGTCACTGGGACATTCAGACGTCGTTTCCACCCAGGAAGCGGCCATTCAATTCAAGATGGTGAACGTTGCTGGATCGGCCATAGCTGACGTTGGAGCGGGCTCGGTTCTACGTCAGCTATGCGAAAGATATTGCTGCCAATGGCGGTGTCGAGCAGTCGGACGGCAGCTTCCTCGATCAGTGCCCTCACACTCTCGACCCCATTCAGCATCTGTTTTATCGATCGTATCGGTCGTTTCAGATAGCGAGTTGGCTTATCGCGACACAGCCACCCAGGTTAACTACCCTGATAGATATCGCACGACAGGCCCACCACGCACGGTTGGCCGTCTCGGGTTTTGCCGTAACCATTTCGTCCGCCCGGTTGGGCTCCGTAGTCCCACATACTGTCGCCGTCCATCGGCATCATCCGCTGCGATGAATTTATCGGCTGCTGACTGGATGAGTGGCCAGCGACGTCTGACGGTTGCATTTCCTGAGAGTCGGCAGCGCCGGCCGCGGTGAGCAGGAATAGCACGATGGTTACAGCTGAGGGCTGCACTTTCATTTCTTCACCTTTTCGTCATCAACGGGTTGCGTTAGCGACGCCGAACTTGCGGCCGGGGAAAGAATTCGCACAACGCGCGGCCGAGACGTCGTTTTAAGTGAGCGGTCCCGCGAAGGCTTACTGTAATTGACGCGACGAAGAGTTGGCCTTGGCCCGCACCAACGTTGACGTCCTGCCAGTTGCAACTGGCGCAGTTATTTCGAACATTTCGAACTCAAGCTTCGCGACCGCCCAAATACTCGTTGTGACGCCCATTCCGCTTGCTCTCGAAGCCGTCGCGCCTCTCGCGTGTCGAGGCACCTCCCCTATCAGGAGGCGCCACCTGAAAAAGTGACAGCGAACTCGGTAAGCCGGACAAGGATTTCGTCCCCTTCGCGATACTGGCATCGGGTACTTTCCAGTCATGGCTCGCGCGCCGTCAGATCTTTGTTAGCTCCCTCCAAAAAAAACGTTGCATTGTGGATCTATCCGGCACGGTCTGGCATGTTTTGCACCGCTTTGTACCCGTGTGTCGGGCGTGCCGCCGTATGCTTCCATCCCCGCACTCGGGTCAGAGGCTTGTGTTGCGGCGTTTTCTTGCGGGGCGGCTTGAGAGGCTTGCGGTGTGCCTTGCGAATGCGCAACACCGGCCATGACAAACAGCACGACAGCGGATGCGACTATCAATGGTGATTTCATGTTGGTTCCTTTATCTACGTTGCGTTTTCCATTCATGCGATTCGTTATTCGCGAGCCCTGAGCTCGAAATCCACGCGCATCGAGCGTGTCGCGCACGAGCCGCAATACAGATGGTGATCGATTGATAAGGTTTCGTGAGAGAGCTCGTTTGGAGTTAAAGCAATGGGCCTGTTCACTTCATGCCGACCTACAGCAGTCTTCGCACGAGCCAATGCCGGTTCAGCTCATCACGACGACCGACCGCTCCGGGTACACTCGACAAATGCCCCTCAGCGTTGCTGTCATATTCATTCTTGGTCAGGCGAAACGCCGTCGCAACGCACATGTGTAGGTGGCGGACAGCAATCGTGGGCGAAAGATGTATGCACTGTCGTCGTCCGATTCCGGTGACATGTCGGATACTCGCCTCCCGACCGCGCTCCTTCCTGAACTGTCCAGGTGCGCGGCGAGCGCAAGTCACGTTCGGTGGGACCTGTCGGGGCCCGTCGAATCTGTGGCGCGCGCCGATATTGCCTCTTCAACTGTGGTAAAGGTTGGAATTTTTTGCATTCCTGACAGACAGGTGTTGATTTTTCCGGGATCTTGTCCGCCAGATTCTTCCACCAACAGTCAGAAATGGCCCGCAAATTGCTGGTGCCGATCACTTTACCAGGCCGTGATCCACTCGCCAGATCAAGTCGCCACAGTCATCGCCATTTTCCCGGCGCGGCGGTCATTCCCCTGCGCTCGAACTGTCGAGCCACAGGCGAATCCCGCCACTCTTGAGACAAAGCGATATGGAGCAGCCGCCAATGTCCGTGGCGTAAGTGCATTGCGCGTATTATTTGATCGGAACAACAAAAAAGCAGGTGATTGCTACAGACGTAGCATCATCGGCAAAGTCATTGCAGTTCGCTCCGAGAGCTGTTTTGGGAGACGACGGAATGCGCGCACTGATCGTCGACGATCATGAGCTCTTCAGAGCCGGATTGGCGCTTCTGCTGAGAGAACTCTTTCCGGGTATCGACTTGCTCCACGCAAGTACCTTGTCACAAGGCGTCAATCATGCGTCGTGCGAACTCCTGAACATCGTTTTTCTCGATCTCGACCTTCCCGATGGTGACGGCTGCAACGCGCTCGCCGAATTGAAGGAATCGCGACCGTCCCTGCCCGTGATTGTGATATCGGCCGACGAGCGCGTGGAAACCATCGGCCGATGTATCGAACTTCGAGCCATGGGATACGTGCCCAAATCTTCATCTCCTGCAGCGCTTAACGCAGCTATAGGTGCGGTGCTGGCCGGGGGCGTGTTCCTGCCCGCCGCCAGCATCGCGATGCTCCGGCGTGACATGGGCACGGCGGAGGCCCTATCAGATGGACCCGGGGACGCGCCGTCCACTGCGATTTCTGGAGTGAGCGCCGCGTCCGACCTGGGACTGACTCCGAGAGAATTTGAAACACTGGCGTGGCTGGTTCGCGGACTTCCCTCGAAGGCGATTGCCTTTAAAATGGGGCTCGAGGACATTACGGTGAGGAAATACATCAGTCATCTGCTCGCGCATTTCAACCTGCGGCGCCGCACAGAACTCATCGTCATGCTGGCCGATCGAGGCATCAAACTCGGCGTCCCTCCAGTCACAGATCCCTCTCATGACCGCCGCCTGTCGTCTGTTGGGTGGCAACGAACCGACTGACGTCAGCTAGCGTGCTTTCCGGTGCGGAAGACTTCCTCAGCAACACGAACGGCTGGGCAAAATCGCGAAGCGCGCGAGGCGAGATCAGCTCACCCGTGATGAACGCGACGGGAAGCACGCCCGCCCAGGCGAAATGCTGCCTGATCTGTTCGGCAACCTCGATGCCGGTCGGTCCGTCGCGCAGCCGGATGTCGGTGACAATGATGTCGGGTGCGCGGCCGTCATCGGCCAGAATCGCTTCGAATCCCGCCATCGACCCGGCGGTATCCACCAGTGCGCCAGCACTCGAGAACAAACGCCGCAGCCCTTCGAGAACGATCGGCTCGTCGTCGCACAGCAGGACGTATCTGCCCTTGAGGACGGAGGTGGATTCGTCGCTTTTTTGATCGTCCGTGCCGATGACGGGTACCATTTTAGAAATCGGAGCGTACAGGGAAAAGCGCGACCCACGTCCTTCGACGGAACAGAAACTCATGCTGTGCTTCGGCAGAATCCCGATCACCCGGTGGACGATAGACAGTCCAAGCCCCAGGCCTTTCGAGCGGTCGCGGCCCGGGTTGTCGACCTGATAGTACTCGGCAAAAATCGCGTCCCGATGCACGGCAGAGATACCGACGCCCGTATCCCATACGTCGATGCGAAGCCGTTCCCCGATCTCCACGCAGCCGACGACGACACCACCCACGGAGGTGTTCTTGATCGCGTTCGATACAAGATTAGACAATGCCCGCTTGAACAGGGAGCGGTCACTTTCAATGGGCGGCGGGCGGCGCCGACGCACGCTGATTCTGAATTCGATGCCTCGCGATCTTGCCGGTTCAAGGTATTGCTCGAAGACTTCCGTCAGCACGGCCTGCGTATCGACTGGCACCAGATGCGGGATGTATGAGCCTAATTCGCTATAGTCCTGAATATCCTTGAACATGTCGAGGATGTCGCGTGCCGTTTCCTCGATGACGTCGAGATCATGGCTTGCGGCGTGTTCATCTTCGAGTTTTATCCGGGCGCTACGGATAAAGAGGTTGATCGCGGCGAGAGGCTGCTGGATGTCGTGGTATGCAGATGAAAAGAACCGCTCCTTCTCTTTGATGAGTTCTTTCATACGTTCATTTTGTTGCTTGACCACGCGGGACGTCGTTTCAACGCGCGCCTTGGCTGCACGCAACGTGCGCCGGAATACGAATTCGCGCCGGGCCGAGCGTTCAATTTGAATGCTTACGATGATGCCAACGATAGACATCATGAGCACGATCGACCCGCGCGTAAGCCAGAAAAACCACTGCGGTTCGGCGTTATCCAGTGGCTGGAGGTAAAGCGTCAGGTGGAACGTAACAAAGCATATTCCGACTAACCACGCCGCCGTAATTGCGCGAAGCCGGAACGCCGTGAATATCATGAAAACGGTGAGATATAGGACGGGGAAAATTTCCGGGACGGCCAAGGCCCTTGGATAAATGACCAACATCCTCAATAGGGCGAACCAGCAGCTCAGCGTCCATAAACTTAGTAATCCGACGGCCCAGCGTTCGTCAAAGGCGCGCGCTCCCCACATCAAACATACCGCCACACCCATACCCAAGGCACCCGCGAGTCGCACGTAGCCGATGTGATGGATGCGGCTCGGATCAAGAACGTCCATCCTCCACAGATAATCACGGACGGAAAACCCTATCCATGTGAGCGTGAAGAGGGTGCTAGCCAGTCTGCGTTGCCCCGCGTAGCGACGCGCATAGTCCAAACGGAACGCACGCTCCAGAGTCGCCGAGCCAAACTTGCGCACCAGGAAGCGTGACGATCTCATAGGTTGCTTGATCGGAAAAGCCACCGTGAGCGGATAGTGCGCAATATCAACGAGGCTTTATCGGCGCACCACAGGTTAGACAGGTCCCCACCGAACGTGGCTAACGGAGTAAGACGGCACATTCCAGCGAAAGCGGCGACGGTGGTCACGGGTGCACAGCACTTTCGTGCGTAGCCACCATACGATAAAAACAGAATAACAGGTCGCCATCACTACCATCAGCCACAAATGTATCAACGGCGTCGTGCCGCATTCTCCACACCTGCATGGGTTCAGCAAGAAGCGCCGTCATGGAGGCCGGCTGTCCGATACTTCACCCGAATCGGACAACGGGAATGCATACATCTTTCGACGGTGTTGCTTGTCCACCGCCTACTCATGTGCGTTGTGACGGCGTTTCGTCTGACCAAGAATGAGGACGACAGCAACGCTGAGAAGGCATTCGTCGAATGCCTCCAGATTGGTTGATCGTTGCAATGAGCCTGACTTGCCCGGTTCAAGCGAGGACTGCTGTCGGGCGACGAAAGAGGCACACGCCGATCTCTTAAACTCCGCAGGAGATTTCTCATGAAACTTTACAAATCGGTCACCGTCTGTCCTGCCCTGATGACTGGAATCTCAGCAGACGGATGCTTCGCGCAATCAGCGACCAACCAGAAGGATTCCATAGTGGAGCGGAACGCCCCTCAGGATCCAGCGGTCGGGGCTCCGACTATCACGCCTGCGCCTTCTGTTTCCCCTGGCAAAACACGCGAGCAGGTGATGCGCGAGCTGGAGGATTTTCAGAACAGTGGTCAGGCAGCGAAGTTGCGTGACCTTTACCAGGGCGGCGGCTAACGAGCCGTCGCGGGCCAGAGCGGCGTTTGGGACAATCGAAACAGCATGGCGTATTCCGGTTCGTCAGTTTCGAATCTCGCCAATGTTGCTTCATTGATGATCAGAAAGATCATGATGAGCTGATCTGAAATGGAAACTGTTTGTTTGTCGAATATCACCAGAACGATGCCCGTTTAAGGCATTCTTACGGTAACCGGATTTGCTGGTAGGGCGTGTCGAAAAGGAAATCGCCGGCGCTCTGTCACTGGCATCGGGTTTCGGGCGCGGTCACTGGTTGTGCGGGGCGCTGGTATTTTCCAGGTTCCAGTTAAGTCTGGGCTACATTGGAGGAATACCGTTTGAGCGCAGCATGACTGTCAACTGCGATGGAAGTCTCTGTCGCAGACGATACGGTGCTGGTGCGAGGTTGGCGAACCGTATCTACTGTTGGGCGCCAACGATCAGCGCTGCGCCGAACTCGACGTTCTGCTGCAGAAGCATCGCGACAAGCCTGCGGCCAAGGGTTTTCATAGATGCATACTGGGGTCGTATTCCGAAGCGCTAATGAGGATCGTGACCAACCAGTTGTTCAGCTACCCGGCGGCGAAGGCCGAAATACCGGAAGTCGCCCCCGTCGAACACGTCTTCGTCAAGACCTGTGCCCGGATGAACAAGCGGGCCGAAAACAGCCATCGAACTACTCGTGAATGCAGGCGCCGCATCACTCGCTCGCAGGCTTTTCTGTCAAGCTTTGGCCTCTTCCGGCAGCACTTCGCGCTTACGCGACATTTCCTGCGCGCTTCGCCCGATCGCGACCACCCGGCGAACGCTTTGCTGCGTGGCCTGCTTTACCCGGCTAGTCCTAAAACCCCCCTCTTTGTAGGCAAACTCGCCTCGTGTGCGCTCTTGCACCACGAGCAATCCAATATGACAGAGCTGTGCTCACCAACCGAAAAGAGGAAGCCGTGAAACGAGCCACTCTCGCCTGTGCCGCTGGCGTTCTTGTCGTCGCGACTGTAGTTGCACAAGCACAGAGTTCCGTCAGGTTGTATGGAGTCGTCGACGAAAGCATCACATACACCAACAATCAGAAGGGCTCGAGTAACGTGCAACAGACGGGCAGCAGAGTGGGCGGCAGTCGCTGGGGTCTGCGCGGTATCGAAGAACTGGGCGACGGGTTGAAGGCGGTATTCACGCTGGAAAACGGATTCCGTCCGAACGACGGCACGTTTGGTCAGGCGTCCCGCGAATTTGGTCGGCAAGCGTTTGTTGGAATCGCAAAGACCGGAATTGGCAGGTTGACGCTCGGGCATCAATATGAACCGATTGCCGATCTTGTGGCGCGTTTTGCGGGTCCGGGACTCTGGTCGCCGGCAACGCACATTGGCGACAACGACAACCTGAATCAAACGTTCCGGATCAACAACGCGGCCAAGTTTCGCAGTGACGCGATTGGAGGTTTTACAGTCGACGCGCTCTACGGATTCAGCAACCAGGCAAATAGTGGAAACGGTCAAGGGTTCGGCAACAATCGAGCATGGGGAACGGCGGCGAACTACGTAAACGGTCCATTCTCGATTGGCGGCGGCTATGTCGTGCTCGATCGTCCGGACGCGAAGTCGAACACGAGTGGCGCCGTGGGTGGCACGATCGCCAGCGACGACTACGGTGGCGTGCTCTTCTATGGCCTGGACGGCGGTGTCGAGCGTCAGCAGATTGCAGCGGCGGGCGGCAATTACGTATTCGGACCCACAACGGTAGGCTTTGCGTTCAGCCAAACACGACTTGACTATAACGATGGCTCGTCGCGCAAATTTAACAACTACGATGCGAATCTTCAGTATCTGCTCAAACCTGCAGTGACGCTGATCGGCGTGTATACGTTCACCGACGGCCGCGCGGATGGCTTGACCGGACTGAGCGGGAAACAGCTGAAACCGCGCTGGCATCAGTTCACGCTGGGGCTGGACTATGCGTTGAGCGCGCGCACCGATCTTTATCTTTCCGGCGTCTATCAACTCGCCGCGGGCGATGCATCGACGCGTGTCGGTTCCGGCTACCAGAAAATCGCCGCGATTGCCGATGTGGGAACCCCATCGTCGACCAATCGGCAGGTCGCCGTGCTAGGCGGCTTGCGTGTGAAGTTCTGACGAGTTCCAGCACGTTGTGAATTTGGGCGCTCGCGCTGGCGTTTCACACCATTCGAGAATCCAGATTCCTGATCGGAGCGGATGAGTGTTAAAAAGCCGATGCGCGTCTAGTATTGAAGCGTTTCCTTCCTGCCGAGGTGAGTGATGAAAGTCATCATCGGCGTCGGGACCACCGTCGATCAGGACGAAACTGACACCGTCGTGTTTCGTCAGTTTGAGTGGCCAATGTGTGATGTCGGAGTGACAGCGACACCCAATTGACGCCGCCTATCGATATTCGATTGGTTCTCTGGTCATTCGGGTCACGCAACTGCGAGAGGGAAGGGGTGGCGGCAGCGGACGACCTGATTCAGTTTGGAGAAAGGCCGCGACGCGTCTGTTTCGCGCTTACCTCCGGCAACACCAACGCGATTGATCTGGCGAGCACGCGTTTGCAAGCCCAATGCCATATCGCACGACACGCCGACTCGCTGCCAAACGGATAGGGAATATTTACCAGCGAGGTCCTGAGTATCTCCTCTGGCGGACACTCGCACCTGCGAGTCGCAGATAACCGACGTGAAAAATGATGCTGGGCTCGATCTTTCATAGCAGCTATCGATCACAGCGAGCAAGCAGGATCCACAGCAGGAAGCCGCAGGCAAAGGGCTTCCCGCATAGCCGCATCACCGCACGCCATGCAGGCAGCTGGCCGAGGCATCGCAGAGAGCGAAAGCATCCGACGCCACCGCCGACGCGCCACAGCACAAAAGCGCATCATCCAAAAGTGCAGCGACGTTAAGGCCCGACGCGACCCAGCAACCAACCACCGCACCACACTAAGCGATCGCAAAACTTCAGCAATCGGCATGGGCGATAGACTGAACGATTAAAAGAAGGTGGCGCAACCGTACGCCACCCTTCACATCAAAAGACGCTCAACCCGCCACCCCCTGCACAACCACCCCATACCACCCCAACCCCCGATAACTCTCATACCCCGGCGTAGCAGCAAACGACACCGTGCGCCCATCCGTCAACCGATAAAACCCAGCAGCCTCACCATCGGTCTTAAGCCGAAACTGTTCCTCAAGCACGCCTTTATCATCCGAACTCGCAATCACCCGATGCGCCGCATTAACAATCAAGCACCGCGTCCGAGTCCACTCCTCATCACTAAGCCGCACACCTTTAACAACCGCCGACGCCTGCGGCGCCCAATCGAAAAAGATCGCCAGCGCACCAATCGGCTTGCCGTCCACCGCGCCGTTCTCGCGGATCGCCGTCGCATAAGTCGCGACCTGCGCGTGCCTCAAAAGCGGCAGCGCCTCGATATCCCCTGCAACGAAGTCCGCGCCCGATGGCGTCTTCATCGCGTTGCGAAACCAGCTCGCATCACCGACATTGCGCTCCTGCACCGCATAGCGATCGGGCCGGCCATTCGCGACCACCTTGCCGGACGCATCGACGATCCACAAATCGAGGTACACCGTATAGCTGTCGAGAATCACCGAAAGACGGCGCGACGCATGCGCCCGCGTGTCGTCGTTCGCGTTGGCCAGACAGTCGACCACGGCGGAGTCGGTCGCCCACCAGCGTACATCGCACGTGCGCTCGTACAGATTGCGGTCGATCACGTCGATCATGTTCAGCGCGAGGTCGGCGCAGCGCTGGCCTTCGTGCGAGCGCAAGCGTTCGATCATGTTGTCGCCGAGATCGGTCAGTTTGTTCAGCGAACCCGCGAGCTCCCGATTGAGCACGGTCGTGATTTCGCCGATGCGCGCCGACACCTGCTTGACCTGATTCGCCACCACCGCGAAGCCGCGGCCCGCATTGCCGGCGCGCGCCGCTTCGATCAAGGCGTTCAGCGCGAGAAAGGTGGTCTCGCGATTGATGTCGTTGATATCGGAAATTTTCCCCGTCGCGAGCTTCTTGACGTGATGCGTCAGCTCGACAATTTCAAGCGGATTCGACATGACCTGGTCCCGGTTGATTGCAATGTTGTGACTACATAAGAGCAAACATCGGGCCGGGTTGATCTACGGGGCACTCTCGCGCCAGCCTGCACGCAGCAAACGTTTGGCGCTTCACGCGCTGGTGCAAGTGATTACGCGATGTCACCGGCAACGCACCGGGCGCGTGCATCGCCGCGACCGGCGTGCGGGTTCTTCAGGTCTTCAACGGCAACCAGATCTCAAGGCCGCCCATGCCACTGACGGGATCGAACTTCTCGTCGTACCGCTCGAAGTTCGGCGCATCCGCGGGAACGTGTCCCGATGCCGGCAGCCACTGATTCCAGATCGTGTTCCAGGTGCGCCGGATCGTCGAAATATGCTCGCGATGACTAAACACCGCATACCGCTGCGGCGAAATGCGCAAGCGGCTCAGTTCGGCAGGCAAAGCCGAGAAGTCGCTGACTTCGACGGCGCACAGATAGTCGATGTTGCCGCTGTCGTCAGCGTTATAGCAAACGCCATACGCCACGTTGCCGACCTGGCCAGGCACTTTGCCGAAGTAGTCGCCAAAGCGCTGCCACTGCGAAGGAATCGCAGCGGAGGTTTCGCAGGTGTAGCGCTCGCTCAGGCCCGCGACGAGGAACGCTTTGCCGTCTTCAAAGCGCGGCGGTTCGAGATGGGTCAGAAGGGTTTCGTCCATTTTGATCGGCTCCACGAGGGCGAGGTTGTCGAGATGGCCACGCGTGCGAAGCGCGTCGGGCGTGAGCCCGAATTGCTCGCGAAACGCGCGCGTGAATGCCTCGTGAGAACCGTAGCCGGCGTCGATGGCGACCGCGAGGATGTCCGGTGCGCCGCTAGCGAGCCGCCGCGCCGCTTCGCTCAAGCGACGCCCGCGCACATAGCGCATCACCGAAAACCCCGTGGCCGCTTCGAAGGCGCGCGCCAGGTGAAAGCGCGACACGCATCCGCAGCTGGCGATGTCGTCGAGCGCCAACTCGCCGGCATAGTGGCTTTCGATAAACCAGAGCGCTTTTCCAACCGGGTTCATATGGGCTCTCATGTCAGCATGGAACCAGCATAGCGAGCGCCAATCCGGGGTGTTTGATCGGGATTGCGGTTTTGCGGAGGCGGCTGCAACAGCTCGATATCCGCGCGACATGGCGAGACCGCATGCAACTACACATCATATATGACCTAAGAGGTCGTTTTCCGCCCGGCCATTTTCGGCGATCCACGGTTTTGTCATTCCAGTTTTCATCGTCGCAATGCGGCATTGTCCTACATCTGCATGGTCGTTTTCCTACGGTCCACATCTGTATTGACTGGCCTCGCGTGTCAGAACAAAAGGATTCCGTAATTTTTTAGGATTTGTCGGATTTTCACGCCTTTCATTTTTCCATGGAATGGGTCGCGAGCCTATTTCGAATACCAAATAATTAAAGGAGAAGCATGAAAGTGTGGAAGTCAAACAGCAGGTGGGCGAGCAGATTTGCCCGCCTCATCGTCGCGTCCGGTTTGGTGATGTCTGGCGTTTGCGCCGATGCTGCCACCTACATGCAATGCATGCAGACCTATCAGAAGTCCCTCGGGATTCCGGGCACTCCCACCTGTGCTATCCAGGTCGCAGGGACTTCACCCATGACGACGGGTAACGACGATCCGTACAACTCGGTGAATTACTACAACTGTCCCCATGCGTCGAACTGGATACGCGACTATTGCGGCGGCGTACCGGTTCCGCCTCAGCCTGACGACTCCTGTCCGGTAGCGGACCCGATATTGCCGGCGAAGGGCATCGTCATGCTTTCAGAGGCTGATTTTGCGAGCGGCGACGTTTCTCCGCTTGTCTTTAAGCGCACATATCTCTCGAAGCCCTATGACACCGCGCAAACGGTGATGGGCCGCAATTGGGTCAACAACTGGCAGCGCAGGATTGATCTATCCGGCGCTAACTCAAGCGTGCCGCACATTGTTGCCTATCGGGGCGATCAGCAACCTTTGATGTTTAGCTTGAGCGGTACAGCGTGGATCGTTCCCGGAAACCGCTGGCTCTCTCTAACCAAAGCCGGCGACGGATACTTTTATCTGAAGGACGAACTGCTCGGTACGACTGAAGCGTATTCGGATACCACCGGTCTGTTCTCTTCCGAGACAACCCGTACGGGCATGTATCGCGAGGTGGTGTACGACGGGCATCGGGTTGTGGCGATCGGCCAGTGGCCGATCGACCGCAAAGGGCAGACGGCGTCACGAATGTCGATCAGCCTCACATACGACAACAACGGTCGCGTTTTGAGCGTGGTAACCCCTTCGGGCGATTCCGTGCACTATGCGTACGATTCGAAAGGCAATCTTGTTTCGCTAACCGAGCCGGATGGTTACGTTCGTCAGTATCTGTACGAAGACCTCCGCTTTCCAAACGCATTGACCGGGGTAAAGGACGAATCCGGGTCCCGGACTGCAACGTGGGCTTACGATGTCGGTGGACGCGCAGTTTCGGTTACGCATCCCGACACACGTCGCAATACATCATTGAGCTATGGTCGCGGCACGACGACGCTCAGTGACGTGTCTGGCAAGAGCGCGTACTCGTTTGATGTCCTGGACACGCTGCGTCCACGGTCGATCACCACGCTTGCTGGCACTGTATCGCGCACATGGGATGCAGCAGGGAACCTGCAGCAGAAACAGACTCCCGACGGAAACACGCAATACACGTGGGACAGCGCTAATCGGCCGACAAAAGCAATTGCGACTGTCGCTGGGAAGAAGACGGTAACGACAATCGAGTACAACGATGCCAGCTCGTTGCGTCCGCATCTGGTCGCCACACCGGGCAAGATCCGCGCGTTCGTCTACGACGCGGCCGGCAATGTCACAGGTTATGCGGAGCGGGAAACGACAGACCTGACAGGCGAGCAGGGGATGCAAGCGGTCGGCACGGGAAACCAATGGACGGTCGGCGCACGCTACGATTCGGCCAACCGCCTTCTGTCTGCCACCATTGTGCGGAATGGCTCGAAGTTTGAAGACTGGACTTACACGTACGGCATGAGAGGCAACATCGAGACGGCCCAGGATGCCGTTTCGGGCTGGTCGATGCGAACGCTCGCTCGAAACGCCGCCAATCGTGCAACACAAATAGCGGGCAATAGCGGTCAGGCGAGCATTACCTACGACGTGCGCGGGCGCGTGAAGTCCTTCCAATACAGCGGAGCCGGCTAGTTCGGCAAACGGCGGACTATCCCGGGTACTGGCAGTCGACTACGGGTACGCCGCAAATGGAACGGTAGCGTCACGGTCAGCGAAAGTCTCAACTAACGGCGCATGGTGGCAGCCGGTCAGCGACGCTGAACTAGATGTATGACTCACCAACTGGGTGTTGGGTAATGACCCAGTGTCGCCACCCGCTAACCTCACAGGCATCCAGTCTGGCACCGATACATTCGTTCCAAAACTTTGCGTCGAATGCTACATGGTGTGGAAAGCCAAGTTGACGGGGAAGTTATTTGGTAGTGAACTGAGTGAAGAGCTTCCGAAATGGCGTGAGGCGACGGAACTGATGCTGACTGATCAGTCACAGGTTCCTTATCCCGCTCTCGTGCCGGATCTGACCAGCTCCGCGAAGAGGTCGACGCTTTACGGCGTGCTCTTTGGAGCCGGAAGCGGGGACGGGGGAATGGTTAAGTGCGGCGGCGGAGATCACCACGACGCCGATTGCTACGCGAAGTATGAAAACGATATGGATGCATGCAGACTAATGGCCAAACCAAGGGGCATGGCAAACTACAAGATCTGTCTCGCGAATGCGTTTGACAGATATCAACAATGCAGGGGATATTGATGACTAATCATCCGCCGTATTCCGTGGTTTTGACCTACAGCGAAGAGTCTCAGCAGTTGATCATGCAGGCTGTAGACTCAGCGAAGCTGGCTCCACTCGTGGCCGATGTAATGGAAGTGCCATTTTTTTTAGACAACGACGAATTCAGGTTTGACGACGAACTGGCGAGACAGCTTGGAGTCGTGGTGCTCAATGTGATTGCAGCGGGACGACCTAGTTTGAAGCAATACCTATCCGTTACACAGCATCCAATCGACAAACCCCCAGAAGAGTAACAAACCTGATGTTGGGTGCCGTGACCGATCCGCCGCCGGTCATGGCACTGAGGACTTAGCGCTGTACGATCAGAACGTATTCCCGGCGGCCCCTGTCCGCTCATCCTCGGCCGGTACGTGCTGATCGTCACCTCCTTCCTGCGCCCCGGCACCGCCTGCTTGCCCCGGCCGCAACAGTAACCCACCCAAAACCCCCGCCACCGCCGCAAAAATCGCCCCAAACAAAAACGCCACGTGATACCCACTGTTCAGCGCAGCGACCGCATCGCCAGACGCCTGCATCGCCTCACTACGCGCAGCAGCAAGACTAGCCAACACCGCGAGCCCAAGCGCCCCACCCATCATGAACGACGTATTGACGATACCCGACGCGAGTCCCGAATCACTCGGATCGACATCGCTCATAGCGGCGAGCAGCATCGGATTAAATGCAATACCCGCGCCGAAGCCGAGCAGAATCATTCCCGGCATGACATCGACCACAAAGCTCCCACCAACCGGCGCACGAGCAAACAACGCAAGCCCAGCCGCCGCGACCAGCAGCCCCACAGCGAGCGGCAAACGCAGCCCAAACCGCATCACCACCTTCGCCGACAGCCCGAGCGAAAAGAATCCCATGATCAGATTAGCCGGCAGAAACGCGAGCCCAACCTGCAACGGCCGATACCCCAGCACGCGCTGCAAATACAGCGCGGAGATGAAGAACCACGCGAACATCGCAGCAGCCCACAACACGCCGACTACATTCGCCGTCGCTACATTGCGCAAGCGAAACAGACCGAGCGGCATCAACGGATGCTGCACACGCGATTCAATCACGAGAAACACAATGAGCAGAGCCACCGAGGCAAACAGCAAACCGAGCGTCTGCGCCGAAGTCCAGCCAGCTTCATTGCCATTCACAACAGCATAGACAGCCAGCATCAGCGAAACGGTGACGGACACCGCGCCGGCCACATCGAGGCGCTCTCCATGCGCATGACCGCGTGCGGACGGCAACAACGCAACACAGAGCGCGTACACAGCAATACCGATCGGCAGATTGACGAGAAAAATCCAATGCCAGCTCAGCAGATTGGTCAGCAGCCCACCAAGCAACACACCGATGCTGCCACCGCCCGCGCACACGAAACCATACACGCCCATGGCTTTCGCACGCTCGCCGGGTTCGGTGAACAGATTCATGATGAGCGACAGCGAGACAGCGGAGACGATGGCGCCCGCCACGCCCTGAACGGCGCGCGCACACACCAGCAGCACTTGCGAATTCGAAATCCCACAAGCAAGCGACGCCAGCGTAAACAACGTGATGCCGATAAGAAACAGCTTGCGATGCCCATACAGATCGCCGAGCCGTCCACCCAGCAGCAGACAACCGCCGAACGTCAGCATGTACGCATTGACTACCCACACGAGCGACGTCTCGGTAAAGCCGAGATCCGCCGCAATGGACGGCAGCGCAACGTTCACGATCGTCGTATCGAGCACGATCATGAGCACGCCGAGGCACAGCACGATCAGCGCGAGCCAGCGTTTGTCGCCGTGGATGGAATGGGTCATGCTGGCGGCTCCTTAGGCATGGTCGATTGAATGCCGGACGCGCCGCCGCTGAACCAGGTACCGCACCGAAAGAACCACAACCCGGCGCAATACCGATCAACCGGTTGGCAACTCGTTGACGACAATGGAATTTGTCAGTCTAGCACCCGCGAATTTCGACCCACAACTACGAGTTCCAGGTCGGCGCGGACCTCAATCGCCGCCAAGCAATTCGTACTTGCCGCCACGCTCCAGCGCCCGCTGATACGCCGGTCTCGCATGAATGCGCTTGAGGAAATCGACCACCGCCGGAATCTGGCCTTCCATGCCGCCGCGCGCCGTGGCGGCTTCGAGCGGGAAACTCATCTGCACATCCGCTGCCGTGAAATCGTCACCGACGAACCAACCGGTCTTGCTCAGCTCCTGATTGATATAACCGAGGTGCAGCTTCAACTGCGGATCGATGAAACTCGATTGCAGCGTGGCGGCGATCTTGCGCGCGATCGGCTTCGCGAAGAACGGCATTGGCGCACTGGCAATGCGCAGCGCCACGAGCTTGAGTAGCAGCGGCGGCATCGCCGAACCTTCCGCGTAGTGGAGCCAGTACGTGTAACGCAGCCGCTCCGGCGTGCCCGTCGCGGGCGCAAAACGTCCTTGCCCGTATTTGCCGATCAGATACTCGATGATCGCGCCCGACTCGGCGATGGTCTGGCCATCGTCGGTAATCACCGGCGACTTGCCGAGCGGATGCACCGCGCGCAGCTCGGGCGGCGCCAGCATCGTTTTCGGGTCGCGCTGGTAACGCTTGATCTCGTACGGAACGCCGAGTTCTTCGAGCAGCCACAGCACACGTTGCGAGCGGGAGTTGTTCAGATGATGGACGATCAGCATGAGTCGAGGGACGGTGGCCAGTGGAGTGTCACATCATAAGGATGTTGTGCAGAGGCAGGCCTCTAGTCGCATCTCACACGCGCGATTTGCTGCCCATCAACTGATTCGACGGCAGCGTTTCGTCGAGCAGTTTGCGCGCACTTTCAATGCCTGCGACCGGCAGTCCCTCGGGGTTCAGCAAGCCCACCTGCACCAGCACGGAAGCCTGATCCCAATAGATGTGCTCGTTATAGAGCTTGTCGCCCCGAAAACAAACGACAGCCAGCATCGGCACCTCGAAATACTTACCGGTCGGCGCGACGCCGGGCAGCAGCCAGTCGATCTCGCAGCTATGCGTACAGCTAAAAATGAATTCATCGACGATGCGATCCGCGCCGATAGTACGCGAAATCGGAATCAACTTGGTATCGACCGGATTCGAGTTGACGAAGTGATGCGTATAGAAACGTTTTAGGTTGTCATGACCGACCCCGCCGGTCATCGTCGGAACGTGATTGACGTAAGGCTGAGCGACCATGGTCGGCATGACGGCGTCCACGTCACGCGTGGCGAACTCGTAATAGCAATGCGCTTCCCACAGTGCGTTGAGATCGTAGACCGGACCCAGCACTTTGCGCAGCAGCGCGAGCGTGCGCGAATACGCCATCATCGCGGCGGGCTTGTCGTATTGCGGGCGCGACGGCGCCGCAAACGCGTGATCGCAACCCGGATACACGTATTGCTCGATTTGCGGCCGCGTGCGCAACGCGGCGCTGATCCGTTCGCGCGTTTCCGGCGGACAGTGCGAGTCATTTTCGGGGAAGTGAAACACCATCGGGCAGCGGATCGCCGGCACTTCATCCAGATACGCTTCGAGGCCCACGCCGTAGTAGCTGACCGCGCAATCGACATCGGTTCGCGCGGCGCTCAGAAACGCGAGCTTGCCGCCGAGGCAGTAACCCACCGTGCCGACTTTGCCGGCCTGTTCGGGCAGGGCGCGCAATGCGGCGACTGTGGCCGCGATATCGTCGATTGCGAGGTCCGTGTCGAACTGGCCGAGATAGTCGAGCGCCTGTTTCATGTCGGTTTCGCCATAACCGAGCACGATGCCCGGTTTGATGCGCCAGAACAGATCGGGCACCAGCACCACATAACCTTCTTCAGCGAAGCGGTCGGCCATCGCCTTCATGGTGTCGTTGATGCCGAAAATCTCCTGCAGCAGTACGAGTCCCGGACCCGACCCTTGCGCCGGACGCGCGACGTACGCATTGAAACGGCCGCCATCGTGGGCGACGACTTCGATGAAAGAGGCGGCCATGCGGTGTGTCTCCATGCAACCTGGTTGCTCAGGGAAGGTGGGCTAGGCCATCGTACGCAACTCGAAGCGTTTGAGCTTGCCGGTTTCGGTGCGCGGCAGTGAATCGACGAACACGATGACACGTGGATATTTATAGGGCGCCACGCTATTTTTCACGAAATCCTGCAATTGCGCGACCAGTTTGTCATCCTGTTCGAAACCGGGATTGACCACGACGAACGCCTTGACGATCTGCCCGCGGGTTTCGTCCGGCACGCCGATTACGCCGCATTCGGATACCGCGTCGTGTTGCAGCAGGACGCTCTCCACTTCGGGGCCGGAGATGTTGTAGCCGGCGGAGACGATCATGTCGTCGGCGCGTGCCTGGTAGAACACGTAGCCATCTTCGTCGAGATAGACGGAATCGCCGGGCAGATTCCAGCCGTCGCGCACGAACTTCTTCTGCCGTTCGTCGGCGAGATAGCGGCAGCCGGTCGGGCCGCGCACCGCGAGTTTGCCGATGGTGCCGGGCGCGACCGGTTGCATGTCGTCATCCACGGCCTGCACGACGTAACCCGGCACCGCGCGGCCGATCGCGTTCGGACGAATCTCGTCGCCTTGCGCCGAAATGAAAATGTGGATCAGCTCGGTGCCGCCAATGCCGTCGATCATCTCGATGCCGGTCGCCTCGCGCCACAGACGCCGCGTCGAATCCGGCAACGCCTCACCCGCCGACACGGTTTTCTTCAACGAAGAGATGTCGTGGTGCGCAACGAGCGGCGCCATCTGCCGATAGAAAGTCGGCGCGGTGAACATGACGGTCGCATGAAAACGCTCGACCGTCTGCAGTAAAGTCTCGGGCGTGAGCTTCTCGATCAGCACCGTAGACGCGCCCACGCGCAACGGAAAACACAACAAGCCGCCGAGTCCGAACGTGAACGCGAGCGGCGGCGTGCCGCAAAAAATGTCGTTCGACGTGGGCTTGAGCACGTGACGCGGAAACAGATCGCACATGGCCACGACATCGCGATGAAAGTGCATGCAGCCTTTCGGCGCGCCGGTCGTGCCGCTCGTGAAGGCGATCAGGCAGACGTCGTCGGCGGCGGTGTCGCAAGCGGTGAAGTGGTCGGGCTTGTTGATGGCGAGCGTGTCGAGGGAATCAGCGGCGTCGTCGTGGAAGAGGCGCGTTTGCTTCAAGCCCGCGCAGTAGAACTCGTCTTCCGGATCGGTACAGCGCGCCAACTCGGCAGTCAAGCGAGCGTCGCACAATGCCGCGCCGACCTGCGCTTTCTCGATGATCTGCTTCAGTTCCTTGGCTCGCAGCAGCGGCATGGTCGGCACCACGACGAGCCCCACCTTCAGCGCCGCGAGTGCGGTCACGGCCATATGCAGCGTGTTCGGGCCGCGCAGTAAAACGCGGTTGCCGGGTTGCAGTCCCATTTCGTCGACCAGCACATGCGCGCTGCGATTCACGAGCGCCAGCAGTTCACCGTAAGTGGTGGCGAGTGGCGTGCCGTCCACATCGGACCAGATCGCGGGATGATCGCGGTGGCCCGCATCGATGGTTCTGTCGAGCAACTCCGTCGCGCAGTTCAGGCGCGCCGGATAGGCGACGTCCGGGTTGTCGAGCAGAAAGACGGGCCATTGATCTTGCGGCGGAAGATTGTCGCGCGCGAAGGTATCGACGTGTGCTGACGTTTCCATCATGGTCTCCCGGGCGTTGAGCCGGCTAAATGCGCTTCGGTTGGCTTGGTGGGTTCTTTTCGTGTGCTTCGTTGTTCTGTTACTGAGGGACCACGGCGGTCGCCTCGATTTCGACTTTTGCTTCGTCTTCGATCAACGCGACCACTTGTACCGCGCTCATCGCGATGTCGTAGTCGCCGATCAGCTCGCGAAACGCGCGGCCGATGTCTTTCAACGCAGCGAGGTATTCGCGTTTATCGGTGACGTACCATGTCAAACGCACCAGGTGCTCGGGCTTGCCGCCCGCTTCGTGCAAAACGGCGAGCACATTCTTGAGCGCCTGAATGGCTTGCGCGGCGAAATCGGTCGTTTGGAAACGCGCCTGTTCGTCCCAGCCGATCTGACCGGCAATGAACACTTGCGTGCCGGTTGCCGCGACACCGTTCGCGTAGCCACGCGGCTTGACCCAGCCGGCAGGAAGAAGAGCTTTTTTCATGAGCGATGCGCCTCGGTGGAGTCGGACTGTGGGGCGAACGTCGCGAGCGCGCTCGCGATGTCGGCGGGAATGTCGATGGATGTGCCGCGTTCAAGCGACGTCGTGACGAGCACCTGTTTCGCGCAGAAACGGGTTTCGCCGTTGCAATGGCCGACGATTTCGATGCTGATCGAGCGCCGCCCGATCGCCACAACATTAAGTGTCAGCGTGATCGTTTCGCCCATCTGGCTCGGCCGCGAAAACTCGCAGTCGAGTTTGACGATCGGCAAGCCGAGGCGGCGTTGCGCGATCATGTGGGCGTAGTCGATATGCAGGCCTTCGTTGAACCAGTCTTCGACCAGCGCGTTGGTCATCACCAGATATTGCGGGAAGAACACGATGCCCGCCGGATCGCAGTGCGAGAAGCGGATGCGCACGGGCCGTTCGAAAGGCGCGCTCATTTCGCGTTGTCTCCGACAGCGGCAGCATGCGCTTTCAACAGATCGCGTCCGACAATCAGTTGCTGCACTTCGGTCGCGCCTTCGTAAATGCGCAGCGCGCGGATCTCGCGATACAGCATCTCGACGGCCGTACCGCTTTGCACGCCCATGCCGCCGTAGAGTTGCACCGCGGCGTCGATCACCTGTTGCGCGCCTTCGCTCGCGTGCCACTTGGCCATTGCAGCTTCACGCGTGACGCTTTCGCCTTGATCGCGCAGCCACGCGGCGCGATAGACCAGCAACGCGCTGCTGTCGATGGTCAAGGCCATTTGCGCGAGTTTGGCTTGCGTCAGTTGGAAATCGCCGAGCGTCTGCCCGAACATCTTGCGCGACGCGGCACGCGTGAGCCCTTCGGCCATCGCGTGACGCGCGAAGCCGAGCGACGCAGCCGCGACCGACGTGCGGAAAATATCCAGCGTGCGCATGGCGAGCTTGAAACCTTCGCCGGGCGCGCCGAGCATCTGGCTGCGCGGCACGCGCGCGCCAGCAAAGTGCAGACGCGCGAGCGGATGCGGCGCGATCACGTCAATGCGTTCGGCGATCTCCAGGCCCGGCGTACCCGCATCGACAATGAATGCGCTGATGCCGCGCGCTCCCGGTGCTTCGCCGGTTCTCGCGAACACCACGTAGAAATCGGCGATGCCGCCGTTGGAGATCCACGTCTTGTCGCCGTCGAGCACGTAGGCGTCGCCGTCCTCGCGGGCGGAGAGCGCCATGGCAGCGACGTCTGAGCCGGCCTCAGGCTCGGACAGCGCAAATGCCGCGATGGCCGTGCCGTTGGCAACGCGCGGCAGATAACGCGTCTTCTGTTCGTGCGTGCCGCCGAGCGAGATGGCGCCCGAACCGAGTCCCTGCATCGCCAATGCGAAGTCCGCGAGTCCCGAGTGTTTGGCCAGCGTTTCGCGCAGCAGGCAGACGGCGCGCGTGTCGATCGTGTCGCCGTGGCCGCCGTAGGCGACGCCGCCCACGCCATATTTCAACCAACCAGCCTCGCCGAGTTCACGCACCAGATGACGACAGGTTGCATCGACGTCTTTGTGGTCTTCGTGCTTCAGCTTCTCGCGGCACCACGCTTCGATGCCCGCGGCCAGTTCGCGATGACGTGGTTCGAAGAACGGCCACGCCAGCGCGCTATGCAGATCCAGTTCGGTGTTTGCGCTCAACTCAATCTCCCTCGAACACCGGGCGCGACTTCGCGGCAAACGCGCTGTAGGCGCGCTCGAAATCGCGTGTGCTCATGCAGATCGCCTGGGCTTGCGCTTCCGATTCGATCGCTTCGTCGATGCTCATGCTCCATTCCTGATGCAGCATCTTCTTGGTGATGCCGTGCGCGAAAGTCGGACCGGCGACGAGATCGGCGGCGAGCTTGTGCGCTTCTTCAAGTAGCGTCGCCGGTTCGCACAGGCGGTTGTAGAAGCCCCATGCGTGGCCTTCGTCGCCGCTTGCGGAGCGTCCGGTGAAGAGCAGTTCGGCGGCGCGTCCCTGGCCGATGATGCGCGGCAGAATCGCGCAAGCGCCCATATCGCAGCCCGCGAGACCGACGCGCGAGAATAGAAAAGCGAGCTTGCTGCGTGCGGTGCCGAGCCGCATGTCGGATGCCATTGCGAGAATCGCACCGGCACCGGCGCAGACGCCGTCGACGGCCGCGATCACCGGTTGCGGGCAGTGACGCATGGCTTTGACGAGATCGCCGGTCATGCGTGTGAAGAGCAGCAGTTCCGGCATCGGCAGATCGATCAGCGGCGCGATGATGTCGTGCACGTCGCCGCCGGAGCAGAAGTTTTCACCTGCGCCATGAATCACCACCGCCTTGACGTCGGTTGCATAGGTCAATTGCCGGAACAGATCGCGCAACTCCGCATACGACTCGAAGGTCAGCGGATTCTTTCGCTCCGGGCGGTTCAGCGTGATCGTCGCGACCTTGTCGGCGACCGACCAGCCGAAGTGCCGCGCTTCGTAGCCGGCTAGCGTGAGGCGGTTGCCGGCCAGCAGGGCGTCGGCGTTGGATCGTGTCATGAGTCTCTCTCCGCGGTTCGATGCCGATCAGTCTTTCAGACTGTCGAGCAGATGTTGCTTGAGTTTGCCGAGGCGCTGATGGGTGCGCGATTTTTCATCGAGGCTCAAACCGCCGAAGAGTTCGACCACCCATTGCTCGTGCGCGACTGCCATCTTGTCAAAAGCCTTGCGACCCGCCGGCGTCAGGCACACGCTGATCGAGCGGCGATCGTTCGGATCGTTGTCACGCGTGACCAGCCCTTCTTTTTCAAGCTGATCCGTAATGCCGGTGATGTTGCCACCCGTCACCATCAAACGACGCGACAGCTCGGTCATCTTCAGGCCTTCGGGATGACGCTCGAGTTGCGCCATCAGATCGAAACGCGGCAACGTGGTGTCGAATTCGTTGCGCAGACGCTTACGCAATTCCGCTTGCACGAGGTTGGTCGTGGTCAGCATGCGCAGCCACAGACGCAAGCCCATGTGACTATCCGCGCCGGTGCTCATTTCGAGGTCCACGACGTTCTCCGCAGGTTTGGGCACGCCCTTGCGCGGTGGTTTCGTATCAGCCGCCGTCGCGGGCTTCTTGATGTTCGGTGACTTGGTCACATCACTTCTCCACCGGAGATGGAAATGGATTGCCCCGTGACGGCGTCCGAGCCGGGTTGGCAGAGCCAGAGGACGGCATTGGCAACCTGTTCCGGACTCACGAAGCGATGTTGTGGATTCGAGCGAAGCAAGGTTTCGCGCGCCTGTTGTTCGGTGCGCGAGGTCTTGCTGGTGATCTGTTCAAGCGATGCGTGCAGCAGTTCCGTTTCCGTATAACCGGGACAAACGGCATTGACGGTGACGCCTTTCGTCGCCACTTCCAACGCGAGCGAACGCGTGAGACCGATCACGCCATGTTTCGCGGCGCAATAGGCGGCGACGTATGCGTAGCCGATTTGTCCTGCTGTGCTGGCCACATTGACGATGCGTCCATGACCGCGCTCGAGCATGCCGGGCAATACCGCGCGCGTGCCGAGAAAGACGCCGGTGAGATTCACGTCCAGCATGCGCTGCCAGAGCGCCATATCGGTGTGCGTGAACGGCGCGGCTTGCGCCTGGCCCGCGTTGTTGACGAGGATGTCGACTGCACCGGCCTCATGAAACGCGTTCGTGACCGAGTCTTCCTGCGTGACGTCGACACTGATGCACGTCACGTCGCCCAGCGTCCGGCATTTCTCGCGCTGCATGTCGAGGCGTTCCGCGTTGCGGCCCATCATGGTGACGCGCGCGCCGGCGCGTAGCAAGCTTTCTGCTACCGCAGCGCCGATGCCGCTGCCGCCGCCGGTGACCACTGCGTGTTGTCCCGCGAGTGTGGAATTGAGCGTGTTCACACGGTTCCTTCGGCGCGTTGCGCGCGTTCTTGCGGCGACAGACCGGCGTTCGCGGCGGCTTGAGCGCGCTCGCGTTCGAGGTTGCGTTCGAGTTGAGACTTCGCCGCCGTGTAGGGCTTCGGCCACATCACATCGAAATAGCCGATCTTGGCCGCTTCGTTCAACGTCCACGAAGGATTCGCCAGGTGCGGCCGCGCAATCGCGCACAGATCCGCACGGCCCGCCGCGATGATGCTGTTCACGTGGTCCGCTTCGGAGATCGCACCGACTGCGATGGTCGCGATGCCCGCTTCGTTGCGCACGCGGTCGGCGAACGGCGTCTGGAACATGCGGCCGAATACAGGTTTTTCTTCCTTGCTGACCTGGCCCGATGACACGTCGATCATGTCGGCGCCGGCCGCTTTAAACGCTTGGGCGATCTTGACGGCGTCATCAGGTGTCGTGCCGCCTTCGACCCAATCGTTCGCGGAAATGCGCACAGAAATAGGCTTGTCTTGCGGCCACACCGCGCGGATCGCCTTGAAAACCTGCAACGGATAGCGCAGACGATTTTCCAGCGAGCCGCCGTATTCGTCAGTGCGCTGATTGGTCAGCGGCGACAGAAAACTCGACAGGAAATAGCCGTGCGCGCAATGCAATTCGAGCCAGTCGAAACCCGCTTCGTTCGACATTTGCGCGGCGCGGACGAACTGCGCCTCGATTTCTCGCAACTCGTCTTGCGTGGCTTCGCGCGAATGCTGGCTGACGCCACGCAGATATTGTTGCGGCGATGCCGAGATGAGCGGCCAGTTGCCTTCCGCGAGCGGCTGATCGATGCCTTCCCACGAGACACGTGTCGAACCTTTCGCGCCGGAATGGCCGAGCTGGATGCCAATCTTCGCGTCCGACTGACGATGCACGAGGTCGACGATGCGTTTCCATGCCGTGACATGCTCGGGCGCATACATGCCCGGACACGCAGGCGTAATGCGCGCTTCGGGCGAGACGCAGGTCATTTCCGTCATGACCAGCCCTGCGCCGCCCATGGCGCGGGCGCCGAGATGCATCAGGTGATAGTCGCCCGCAATGCCGTCGATGGCCGAGTATTGCGCCATTGGCGACACCACCACGCGGTTTTTCAGCGTGACGCCGCGCAACGTGAAGGGCGTGAACATCGGCGGGACGGAGTGCTTCTCCGCCGCGCGATTCACACCGGAGCGCTGGGCAAGCCAGTCTTCGAAGCCGGACAGATACTGCGCGTCACGTTCACGCAAATTTTCATGAGAAATGCGCTGCGAGCGCGTGAGCAACGAATAAGCGAACTGCTCCGGCTCGAACGACGTGTAGCGGTCGACATGCTCGAACCATTCCGTCGAATTGCGTGCGGCGTTTTGAATGCGCAGTACGTCGATGCTGCGCACGTCGGTGTAATGCTTCAGCGCGGCCGCCAGATCGCCCGGATGCGCGCCCATGCTGTTGGCGAGTTCGATCGAATCTTCGAGCGCGAGCTTGGTGCCGGAACCGATCGAGAAGTGAGCGGTATGCGCGGCGTCGCCCATGAGGACGACCGGCGTTTGCGTGCCGTCCGCGTTGCTGCGCCAATGCACCCATTCATCGTTGACGACACGCGGGAAGCGAATCCATTGCGACGAGCCGCGCAAATGCGCCGCGTTCGACAACAACGTGTTGCCGTCCAGATACTTCGCGAACAGCTTTTCGCAGAAGGCGATGCTGTCTTCCTTGCTCATTTCGTCGAGGCCGGCGGCGCGCCACACGCGCTCCGGCGTTTCGACGATGAACGTGGAGGTTTGGTCGTCGAAACGATAGGCGTGCGCCTGGAACCAGCCGAACTCGGTTTCTTCGAAAGCGAAGGTGAAGGCGTCGAAGAGTTTTTTGGTGCCTAGCCAGACGAAGCGGCAATCGCGCATGTCGACGGTGGGCCGATAGGTGGCCGCGTACTTTTGGCGGACCGCGCTGTTGGCGCCGTCGCAGGCGATGATCAGATCGGCTTCGTAGATGCTGTCGTCAGTGACCTGGGTTTCGAAAACCAGCTTGACGCCGAGTTCTTCGCAGCGCGCTTGCAGGATATTCAGGAGACGTTTGCGACCTATGCCGCAGAAACCGTGACCCGACGAACGGATTTGCCGGCCGCGGAAATTGATTTCGATGTCGTCCCAGTGATTGAAGGCGTCGAGAATCGCGTCGGCGCTGGGGGCGTCGGCGGCACGCAGATTGCCGAGCGTCTGGTCGGAGAAGACGACGCCCCAGCCGAAGGTGTCGTACGGGCGGTTGCGCTCGACGACCGTGACATCGTAGGCCGGGTTCCGGCTCTTCATCAAAAGGCCGAAGTACAGACCGGCCGGGCCGCCACCAATGCAAACGATGCGCATGCTTGTTCCCCATATGTGAACGCTGCTGATGGAGATAATTTAGGCGTAGATAGTTTAGATGTCAAGTAACTTCGAGAGGGCGGCTGGCCGCGGCTGCGCGCTGATGATCGGGAAGAATAACGTCCGTCACGCGAGAATAAAGTCCGTTACGCGACGCAGATCGGAACCATCCCTTCACAGCGGTGTTTCCAATAAGAAATCAGCCCGGTTTCGGCCAGATTGCCGGGATGGTGAGAATCTGCGGAGTCTGTCGAAGTCTGTGACAGTTGCTGCTTTTCGCGCACAAGCAGGTGCTCGTTGGTCGCACAGTGAACCTAAACGGGGTTTGCGAGGACTTGCTCGAACTTGCGCGGCAGACGCTCGGAGCCACAGTTTCAGTCCGAACCGCGTTCGCGAACGACCTGCGGGATTGCCTGGTGGACGTTGGGCAATTGGAAATGGCAGTGCTCAACATCGTACTGAGCGCGCGGGACGCATCGAGCGCCCAGCCTGATGCTCAAGTGCTGCTGCATACGGATAACTGCGACGTAGAGAAAAGCGACTTGAAAAGCCTAGTCGACTTATCCGAAGGACACTACGTACCCTCTCCTTGCACGGCAGCCAGCACACGTATGATTATCGAGGATGCCATATGAACGGCATTCGGCTATCGCATCTTGCGGTCAACATTGACGCGTCCTACTCTGAATCCGGCTATCGAACATAGCGCTTCGTGTCGGCCGCGATTCTGCGTTGTCACGCCGAGCGACTTCCCATCCTTTTTGCAGGCCCGTAGTGGAGAAAACATGGACGAGAAGATGATTGCAGCAACCGTGATGCGGAAATGGCCACTCGCCCAGGGTTATCACGCAGTCGAGTTGCAGACAAAGCACCGGCTGGAACTACCGCCGTTCGAAGATGGAGCGATAGTAGACCTGGTTCGAGGCAATGGAAGTCGCGCCGTGCGGTCGCACCCGCTATGGCACGCTCCTTCACGACGTGACGCGTTTTTACTGGGAATCCGGCAAGAGGACGATAGGGACACAGCACGAGCAGATTCAGGATTTGCGTGGAACAGGGGAGACGAAATTTACGTAGGAGTTCCGCGAGACACTGCTGTTGTCGTAGACCGAAGCGCGCGCTATGTCCTGTTCTCAGCTGGCGTTGGAGTCAAAGCTATCGCAGGTGTCGCAAGGCATATCGCATCGGTGGCGGGATGCTGCCTGGAAATTCACAATTTCGCTCGAACACCCGAGCGAGCTGTCTTTCGGACGGATTTGGACGAACTTCGCGACCATGCTCACGTCAATCACCGAATCGGTCTAAGCGAGGAGCAGATTGCGAGCGCCGCGGCTCACGCCGTGAGTCCCACCCACGCGAACTCTCATGTAATCTGCAGCGGACCGCCTTCGTTCATGAAGCTTATCGAATGCCAAGCGCTTCAGTGGGTCTATCCCTCGAATGTGCATAAAATCGTTCTTGGCGAGAGAGCGTTCGGAGAACACTAGTACGGCTCTACAGCCTCCGACTGTGATTCCAAAGTGAAAAGCGCCTCCGCCGTCGGGGGATGAATGAGCACTGTTCGACCGCGTTTCGAGGATAACTGACTTGTCACCACCTTAGCTTTGGAAGTTGGTTTTGGCGGACCAGCCGCCAGAACCAACCGACTGTCGAATCAAAGTGAGCGCGCGCGACCTCCGCTGAACAGCCGCAGGATGGCAAGCAGGATGACAGCTCCAATCAGGGCGGTAATCAGTGAGCCTATGATGCCGCTTCCCAAGTGCAGCCCGAGAACGCCACCAAGCCATCCTCCGATAAATGCGCCGACAATCCCCACGATGATATCGACAAGAATGCCGAAGCCGCCACCGTCGACAATCCGGCCTGCCAGAGCACCGGCGATACCGCCAATAATCAGCCAAAAAATAATGCCGTGCGAAACCGGGTCCATATTCAATACTCCTTGGGTTCAACCGCTCTAGCGGTTATTGCCAGCAAGTGCGCTGTGACGGACACCCAAGCAAGCGACGTTCCTGCGATGGCTCGTGCGCCCTCAATCCAAGCCGAGCCCGGGACCGTTGGCTGACGGCTCGACGCAGTCGTCGTGCTCGTGTTTCCTTTCTTCATTCCAAAGCACCAAAGGTAAAACGCAAGGCCCATGGGGCCTACGCCCATGTAGACCAGAACCAGCCAATCCTGCCGTCAAGCTCGGCATTTCACTCGTCGCAAAATGCAATGCGAGACACGCCAATCCCGCGGGTAGTGAAAATGCACCAACCGAAAGGCTAGAGACGGTGCTGTAACGCTTCCCGAGTATTGAGTATGCGGCCCATGCGAACGCTGATACCAAAGCAAGGAAGTAGGCCGCTTGTCTGAGGACGTGTTGGCCGACAAGGCCAGTTGGGTCTGAGCTTTCCGTGAATTCATCCGGTTCTTCGGGTCCCAGATAGCTTTGAAGTCGGGTCGGGCGCGGCCGGAAGACAAGCGCCCATTCGTCTGCCGACCACGGCGGATTGCTTGACCCCGTCGTAGGGATTGGTCACCGTTTCCACTTCCGCCGGGTAGACGTTGAACCCGAACGGATGATCAGATTCTTCGAGCGTCCGACGATAGACAGCGCGCCGTCAGCATCGACCGTGCCGATGTCGCCGGTGGCGCGAGCCGCCTGTCCGGGTCCAGCACGTCGGCGGTGGCCTGCGGCGATCAGCTCGGCCCCCGGGCGGCCCCGATGCATCAGACGAGAGCTTTGCTGGCGGCGGCCGTGCGGCCACGCAGCCAGTTGATGCTCGCGAAGAGCAGCACGGCGAACACGATCAGCATCGTCGCCACGGCAAGGATCGACGGGTCGATCGAGTCGCGAATCCCGCTCCACATCTGCCGGGGCACGGTAGTTTGATCCGGGCCGCCGATGAACAGAATGACGATTACCTCGTCGAACGAGGTCGCGAAAGCGAAGACGCTGCCGGTCGCGACCGCCGGCGTGATGAGCGGCAAGGTCACGCGCCTGAATGTGACCCAAGGCGTCGCGCCGAGCCCGGAAGCGGCACGCAACAGACTCTGATCGAACGAAAGCAGTGATGCCGTCACGGTGATCACGACGAATGGCGTGCCGAGCGCCGCATGCGCCAGCACCACGCCGGGATACGAATTCACAAGGCCGAGCGGCGCGAAGATCAGATAGAAGCCCGCGGCGACGACGACGATCGGCACGATCATCGGCGAGATGATGATCGGCATGATCAGCGAGCGCAGCGGAAACTGCGCGCGCGAAATGCCCAGCGCGGCGAGCGTGCCGAGGCACGTGGCGATCAGTGTCGACGCCGCGCCGATGCCGATGCTGTTCAGGAGCGAGCGCTGCCAGTTCGCGCTCGTGAGCGCCTGCTCATACCAGCGTAGCGAAAAGCCCTGCAACGGGTAGGAGAAGTACGAGCCCGAATTGAACGAGAGCGGGATGATCGCGAGAATCGGCGCAATCAGGAAGAACAGCACAAGCGCTGTATGCAGCCGCACCCATCGCGAGGCGATGCGTTCCGTCAGCACCTTGTTGCGTTGATCTTGCATGTCGTTCCTTCGTCGTGTCCGCGTGTTTCAACCGAGTTTCAACCGAAGCGCAAGCGGTCGATGCCGACGATGCGGTTGAACAGGAAATAGAAGATCGCCGTGAAGATCACGAGATAGGCTGAGAGGGCACCGGCGAGGCCCCAGTTGAGTTGCGTGTTGGTCTGTATCGCGATGAGCTGGCTGATCATCTCGTCGCCTGCGCCGCCGAGCAACGCGGGCGTGATGTAGTAGCCGAGCGCGAGCACGAACACGAGGAAGCAGCCCGCCCCCACGCCCGGCAGCGTCTGCGGCATGTAGATCCGCACGAACGCGGTGAACGGGTGTGCCCCAAGCGATTGCGCGGCCCGCACGTACACGGGCGATACGCTCTTCATCACCGAGTAGATCGCGAGAATCATGTAGGGCAGGAGCACATGCGTCATGCCGATGAGCACGCCCGCGCGGTTGAAGATGAGCGGCAGTGGATGGGCGGTGAGACCGAGCCCCATCAGCAGGCTGTTGATGACACCGCCCGGTTGCAGCAAAACGTACCACGCGGTCGTGCGCACGAGCACCGAGGTCCAGAACGGTACGATCACAAAGAGCATCAGGCGGTTGCTGCTTTTCGCGGGCAGGTTCGCAAGCAGCCATGCGACCGGATAGCCGAGCACAAGGCACAGCAGCGTGACCGTGGCGCTGATCGAGATCGTGCGCACGAACGCCTGCCGGTAGACCGAAGCGTTGTCCGGCACGAACGCGACCGAGCCTTGCGGTGTCACGTGCGCATCGACGGCCGCGAGCAGATAGTCCGGCGTCGGCGACATGGCGGCGCGCTTGAGCAAGCGCCAGGTCTCGGGCGAATTCCAGCGTTCGTCGAGTTCAACGAGCGCCGGTTTCCACGCGGGCGGCGCATCGGCGGGCAACTGGCGCGCGGTGCGCATCAACAGGCTACGGAACTCGGCCTGGTCGAAGTTCAGCCGCCGCGCGACGGTGCCGAGCTGCCCGCTTTGTTGCGCCTCCCTGAGCCCAGCGGCGAGCAGGGCGAACATGCGCTCGTCCGGCACGCCGCGCCCGTCCCATGCATCGAGCGCGCGCGTGAGCGCGGGCATGCTGTCCGGCACTTCGTGGTTCTCCACGCTGCGCGCGAGCAGGAGCGCGATCGGCGCGATGAACGTCGAAAGCAGAAACACGATCAGCGGCAGCGCGAGCAAAAGCGCCTGCACCGATGCGCGGCGGCGCGCCTTTTGAAACGACGCGCGGCCGTCGGCTCTCGTCGGAGAGCCCGGGGCCGTGGCGCGGGCCGAAGCGGGCATGTGGGTAGTCAAGTCGGGCTCTCGTCGGACGGTTGTGTTACTGCGTCAGCCACACCTGGAAGCGCTTGTTGATCTGGTCCGCGTTGTCGGCCCAGAAGTTCGCGTTGATCTGCAAGGCGCGCTTGAAGTTCTCGGGTGCGGTCGGCAGATCGGCGAGGCGTTGCTTGTCGATAAGCGCGATTGCGTCCTTGCGCGGCGGCGCGTAGGCGATGTACTTCGACAAATCCGCATACGCCTTCGGCTGCGAAGCGGAGACGATGAATTTCGCGGCGGCGTCGGCGTGCTTCGCGCCCGTCGGAACGGCCCACCAGTCAAAGTCGTAAACTTGCGCGTCCCAGACGGTCTTGAATGGCTTGTTGTCCTTCTTGGCGGCGTCGGAAATGCGGCCGTTGTAGGCCTGCGTCATTACGACCGCGCCGTCCGCGAGCAACTGCGGCGCCTGGGCACCTGACTCCCACCACACGATGTTCTGCTTGATCGTGTCGAGCTTTTTGAACGCGCGATCCACGCCGGCGGGCGTTGCGAGCACCTTGTAGACATCTTTCGGATCGACGCCGTCCGCAATCAACGCCCATTCCATCGTGACCTTCGGCGACTTGCGCAGGCCGCGCTTACCGGGGAATTTCTGCAGATCGAAGAAGTCGTTGACGGTGGTCGGAGCGGTCTTCAGCTTGCTCGTGTCGTACGCGTAAACCGTGGACCAGACCATGCTCGCAACCGCACAATCGCTGATCGTGCCGGGGATGAAGTCGCTCGTCTTGCCGAGCGTCTTCTTGTCGAACTTCTGCAGCAGGCCTTCGTCGCAGGCGGTGATTGCATCGTTCGTTTCGAGGTCGATCAGGTCCCACGTGGTGTTCTTCGCCTGCTCCATCGCGGAGAGCTTCGCGAGGCCGCCGTCATACGATTCGGTCGAGAAGCCGATGCCGGTGGCCTGGGTGAACGGTTCGAAATAGGCCTTCTTGGCCGCCGCTTCGTATGCCCCGCCGAAGGTCACGACGGAAAGCGTCTCCGCTGCCTGGGTGGTCACGGTGGTAAAAGCGGCTGCGGCGAGTACTGCGAGTGCGACGTTTTGTGTTTTGATGAGAGTGCGCATTTTAGTTGGCTCCTGCAGGTGCGGTCGTGATGATGGAGGGTGAGAGCGGGGTGGATGCGGGGATCACGGGCGCGCTGCGCGGCGCGCTCATCGCGAGAATCTTGCAGTCGTCGTGGCGCCATGCGATCTCGATCGCGCTGCCGGGCGAAGGCAGCGCATGGCGCTGCGTATTGGGCACTTTCACGACGAAGGAATCGCGCGAACCGAGCGCAAGGTGCACGCGATGATGATCGCCGCAATACACCAGTTCCTGGACGTGTGCGCGCACCACGTTACTGTGTTCGTCCACCTGCGCGCCTTCGGCGCTCGGGATATGCGCGCGTTCGGGGCGCAGCGCGAGCATTGCTTCGTCGCCCACGCGCAGGCCGGGTTCGCAACGGCCACGAATGACGCTGCCATCCGATAGCGCGAGCGTCGCCCAGTCCTCGTCCGCAGTGACGACGCGCCCGGTCAGCCCGTTGTTCTCGCCGACGAAGTTCGCGACGAACGCGTTCTGCGCGTTCTCGTAGAGTTCGCTGGGCGTGGCGGCTTGCTGAATCCGGCCGTCGGAGAACACGGCGACGCGGTCCGACATGGTCAGCGCTTCGGCCTGATCGTGCGTCACGTAGACGATCGTGAGCGACAACTCGCGATGCAGGCGCATGATTTCGTATTGCATGGTTTCGCGCAGGCGCTTGTCGAGCGCGCCGAGCGGCTCGTCCATCAGCACGACGCTCGGCTCGAACACGAGCGCGCGCGCGAGCGCCACGCGCTGCTGCTGTCCGCCGGAGAGCTGCGCGGGACGCCGGTTCGCCAGATGCGGCAGTTCGATCATCTCGAGCGCACGCTTCACGCGCGTTTTCTGCTCAGCGCGGCTCACGCGCCGCACGGAGAGCGGAAACGCGACGTTCTCCGCAACCGTCAGATGCGGAAAGAGCGCGTAGTTCTGAAACACCATGCCGATGTCGCGCTGATGCGGCGGCTTGTCGTCGAGCCGCCGTCCGTCGAGACGTATCTCGCCGCGCGTGGGCGATTCGAATCCCGCGAGCATCATGAGCGTCGTCGTCTTGCCCGAACCGGACGGACCCAGCAGCGACAGGAATTCTCCCTTGCGCACGTCGAGGTTCAAGTCATCGACGACGTATTGGGCGCCGTCGTACGATTTGCTCACGCCCGAGAACGAAATGAAGGAAGGGTTTGACATCGTGATCGCGTCCTGTCGATGGTGCGTCGTAATCAATGCGCGCCGAGCTGCGTCGCGGCGATCTTGCTAGCGACATAGCGCGCGAAGTCATAATTGGGGCGTTCGAGAGGGCTCAAGTGACCGGGCTTCGCGAGCGGCGCGTGCACGCCGCGAAAGACGGCTTCCACGCCGCGTTTGTCTTCCGCGTTGACTTCGTCGAGCAGCTTCTTCAACGTCGTCATATGCGCGTTGGCCTCGGGATCGGCGATGAACTCCGGCGCAAGCCCGCCACCGAAGCGGATATGCACGCGCTCCACGCCTTGAGGCTGCAGCACGAGATACCAGAAGTAACCCGGCGTAAGCGTGACGAGATGCGTCGGGTAGATCGCGAGCAGCGCCGTGGTCTTGCGCCAATGTCCCGTGAGGCGCGTGTTGTCCGGATGCGCGTTGCCGATGGGCAAGGACGCTTCCTTCGTGATCCAGTGATAGTTGAAGGCTGGATAGCCGGGCGGGCATTCCATTTCCTCGAGCCGTGAATGCGGTCCTACTGTCGCGCGATGCAGCATGGGCAGGTGGTAGCTTTCCATGAAGTTTTCCGCGAGGATCTTCCAGTTCGTGTCCCACACGTGCTCTTCATAGAAAGTTTCGATGTAGTCCGACATGCCGTATGCGCCGACGAGCTCGCTCAGTTCGGCGAGCTGCGCGTGAACGGGCGGCGCGCTTTCGTCGAGTGTCACGTAGATCCAGCCTTGCCATTCTTCGCAGCGCACGGCGGGCAGCTTGTAGCTTTCCTTGCAGAAGCCCTCTTGCCGATCCATGAGCGGCGCGCCTTGCAGCGCGCCATCCAGCGAATAGTTCCACGCGTGATAGGGGCAGACGATGCGACGCACGTTGCCGCGTCCTTCGAGCAGCACCGACATGCGATGCAGGCACACGTTCGACATCGCCCTGAGCTGCATCTGTTCGTCGCGCAATACGACGATCGGTTGCGCTCCAATCCGCGCCGTCATGTAATCGCCGGACACTTTGAGCGTACTGGCGCGGCCGACGCATTGCCATTCACGCTCGAAGATAGCGCGCTCTTCCAGCGTGAGGAATTCGGGCGACGTATAGACACCGGGTGGCATCGCATGCGCATCGCCGAATGGCCGTTCGCAACCCGTCTGCAGTTCGTCGACAAGTGCTTGCACTGCGATCGTCCTCGCCGGGTTGGCCATGGTGTCCCCCTTGATTCGTCACGGTGAGAGCGCGTCAACGCGAGGCTTTACGGCGTAGCGCTCAACATGGACACCAATCTATCAAGCCAAATTGCAAGCCAAAATATTGTTTTCAGATACAAAGCAAAGCTTTTGCCTATGCACCGTGCGCGGGCTTGAAGCAGACAATCACGCATTCCCCATCATGCGTCGAAATGCAGCCTCTGGATATAGGTCTCGCAGAACGACGCGAAGCGATGCACCACCTGGCGCGGCTTCATTGTGCGCGATTGCGCGATGCCGAGCATCGTTGCGTTGACGTTGTCTTTGAAACGCTTAATGACGAACTCTTCGCCATCCACGGTGCGATTCGATTTGAGCGGAAAGTTCAGGAGGCTATAGCCGAGACCGTTGGCCACCATGCCGCGCACGACCTCCGGCTGCGACGAACGGAACGCGGGCACGGGACGACTGCCCACCGCATCGAAGAGTGCGGCGAAATACTCGCGGCTGTGCGGCAGGTCAAGCATCACATACGGCTCGGGCAGGAGGTCGGCGAGCGATATCTTGCGCGCGCGTGCCAGACGATGCGTCCTCGGCAGGATCGCATAAGGGGGTAGCGAGAGCAGCGGCGTGAAGGCGATTTCTTCAGTCAAGTCGAGGCTGTAGGTGAGGGCAATGTCGAGCGAGCCGTCATGCAGGCCGCGCAAGAGACCATCCTGATGCGCCTCGACCGTGCGGAACGAGATGCCCGCGTGCTCGTCGATGAATCGGCTAATCAGCCGCGGCATGAGCGGCGGCGCGAGTGAGACCAGGCAGCCGAGCGTGATGGCGCCGGTCATTCCGCCGTCCATTTCCTTCGCGGTGGTCTGCAATTCCTCCGCGAACTTCAGAAGATTGCGCGCTTGCCCGAGCAGATCGCGACCGGCTTGCGTGAGTGAGAGACCGCTCGCGTGATGCCGGATGAAGAGTTGCACGCCAAACGACACTTCGAGATCCGCGAGCGCTGTCGAGATCGATGGCTGTGAAATGTGCAGGCGTTTCGCGGCGGCGGTGAAAGACAGTACTTCCGCGGTGACCACGAAATAGCGCAACTGGCGCAGCGAGTAGCGCAACGGTTGACTCTCCATCGACGACGCTCCGTGTTTTCAGGTCTGTAATGCGCGGCATTGTGAAGCGGTCAAAAAGCCTTGCATAGGCAAATCCGATGCGATGCATTTTTTAAATATATTTTTCAAATTCTGAAGGGGGGCGTAGATTTTCACGAGAGACAAACGGACCAGACGGCGACGCGCTGTCGGAAAACGCTACCGGGTCCGCAACGATCGCGAGCGCTTAAAGGCCGCGACGCCGCGATCGAATCGAAACATTCCGCCTTTTCAGAAGGACACAGCCATGACAGTGGATACAACGTCAATCGACACGCTCGTAGTCGGCGCCGGTCAGGCCGGCGTCGCCATGAGCGAACATCTGAGCAAGCTTGGCGTGCCGCATCTCGTGCTGGAACGCGCCCGTATCGCCGAGCGCTGGCGCACGGGACGCTGGGATTCGCTGGTTGCCAATGGCCCCGCGTGGCACGATCGTTTCCCCAATCTCGAGTTCGCGGACTTCGACCCCGACGCTTTCGCTTCGAAGGAGCAAGTCGCGGACTATTTCGTCGCGTATGCGAATAAGTTTGAAGCGCCGATCCGCACCGGCGTGGAAGTGAAGAAGGTCGTGCGCAATGCGGGGCGGCAGGGCTTCACCATCGAAACATCGGAGGGCACGATCGAGGCCAATCGCGTGGTGGTCGCAACCGGGCCGTTCCAGCGCCCCGTCATTCCGCCAATCGCGCCGCAAGATTCGGGTCTTACGCAGATTCACTCCGCCGACTATCGCAATCCCGCTCAATTGCCCGAAGGGGGCGTGCTGGTGGTGGGCGCGGGATCGTCGGGCGTGCAAATCGCGGACGAGTTGCAACGTGCGGGCAAACGTGTCTACCTGTCGGTCGGAGCGCACGATCGTCCGCCGCGCGCCTATCGCGGTCGCGACTTCTGCTGGTGGCTCGGCGTGCTGGGCGAATGGGATGCCGAGGTCATGAAGCCCGGCAGGGAGCACGTCACGATTGCGGTGAGCGGTTCGCGTGGCGGCCATACGGTGGACTTCCGGCGTCTCGCGAATCAGGGCATCACGCTCGTGGGTCTGACGAAATCGTTCGATGACGGCGTGGTGACCTTCGAAGCGGATCTCGCGGCGAACATCGCGCGCGGCGACGAGAACTATCTGTCGCTGCTGGACGCGGCCGACGCCTACGCCGAGCGCAATGGTCTCGATCTTCCCGAAGAGTCCGAAGCCCGCGTCATTCCCGCGGATCCGGAATGCGTGACGCACCCGTTGCACGATCTCGATCTGGCGAAGGCGGGCGTGACGTCGATTGTCTGGGCGACCGGGTATGCCGTCGATTTCAGCTGGTTGAACGTCAACGCCTTCGATGAAAAGGGTAAGCCGAAACATCAGCGCGGCGTATCGAAGGAGCCAGGCATCTATTTCCTCGGTCTGCCCTGGCTATCGCGCCGTGGCTCCGCATTCATCTGGGGCGTGTGGCACGACGCGAAGCACATCGCCGATCACATCGTCACGCAGCGTAAATACCTGGCTTATTACGATGATGCGCAACGCCAGGCACAGAGCCACGGCGACGAAAGCGTTGAAAGCGTTCAGGGCGTTGAAAACACATCCCCCCATTCACGCGTCCACAAAGTCAGCGAGATGGGCGTGAATTGATGCGTACGCCTCTCTAATCCGCGATCCATTTCTTCCTAACATTAAGGTGCATTGATGAGCCAACCCACGCATACCCGTATCCGTATGTTCAATACGAAGGATACGTATCCGAACCAGACGCTCGACAACGATCTTTGTCAGGCCGTGCGCGCCGGCAACACGGTCTATGTGCGCGGTCAGGTGGGCACGGATTTCGCAGGCCGCATGGTCGGCATCGGCGATCCGCGCGCCCAGGCCGAGCAAGCGATGAAGAACGTCAAGCAGTTACTGGAAGAAGCGGGCAGCGACCTGTCGCACATCGTCAAGACGACGACGTTCCTGACCGACATCCGCTACCGCGAGCCGGTCTATCAGGAAGTCGGAAAGTGGTTGAAGGGCGTGTTTCCTATTTCGACGGGCTTGGTGGTGGTCGCGCTGGGTCAGCCGCAGTGGTTGATGGAGATCGACGTTATCGCGGTCATTCCAGATGGATGGACGCCGCTGAAAGCCTAAGGAGCGGGACATGACATTCTCTATCGTCGGACGTTGTCCGGAATCCGGGCAGCTTGGAATCGCGATCAGTTCGTCCAGCATCGCAGTGGGCGCTCGATGCCCATGGGTGCGCGCAGGCGTGGGCGCGGTGGCGTCGCAAAACGTCACGCTGCCCGCGCTAGGGCCGCAGATTCTCGATCTTCTGGAGAACAGGCAACTCGATCCCGCCGCAGCATTGGACCGCGTGCTCGGCGCGAGCGAGTGGAGCGAGTACCGCCAGGTGACGGTGATCGATGGCCAGGGTCGAACGGCGTTCTTCAGCGGCAAGGAAGCGCTCGGCACGTATCACGCTGTCGCCGGCAAGCAGTGCGTAGCCGCAGGCAACATGCTCGCTGGTGTCGAAGTGATCGAGGCCATGCTTCCGGCGTTCGAGCAGGCATCCGGCACGCTGGCCGATCGCCTGCTCGCGGCCATGCATGCTGCGATAGCTGCCGGCGGAGAAGCGGGGCCCGTGCATTCGGCGGCGCTCAAGATCGTGGGCGACGTGAGTTGGCCGATCGTCGATTTGCGGGTCGATTGGGCGGATGACGACCCCATCGGCCAGCTCGACGGTCTGTGGCAGGCGTATCGGCCGCAGATGCAGGACTACTTGACCCGGGCGTTGAATCCGACCGCCGCGCCCAGCTACGGAGTGCCCGGCAATGAATGACAGATCCAGCCGTGCGCTGCTCGAACGGCTGATCGGCTTCGCCACGGTCAGCCGGGACTCCAATCTGGCCATGATCGAGTTCATTCGGCTTTACCTGCAGGAACTCGATGTCGAGAGCGAGCTGTTCTACAACGCCGAGCGCACCAAGGCGAATCTGTTCGCGACCATCGGTCCGCGCGAGCGCGGCGGCATCGTGCTGTCCGGCCATACCGACGTGGTGCCCGTCGATGGCCAGGCGTGGACCGTCGATCCATTCCGTCTCACCGAGCGCGACGGCCGGCTGTATGGCCGCGGCACGGCCGATATGAAGGGTTTCATTGCTTCGGTGCTGGCGGCGGTGCCCGGATTTCTCGAGCGAGAGTTGAAGCTGCCGGTGCACCTCGCTTTTTCGTACGACGAGGAAGTCGGATGCCTCGGGGTGCGGCCGATGCTGGCGGAATTGGAGCGGCGTGCGCACAAGCCGGCCCTGTGCCTGATCGGCGAGCCGACCGAGCTTAAGCCAGTGCTGGGCCACAAGGGCAAGCTGGCGATGCGCTGTCAGGTGAAAGGCGCGCCTTGCCATTCGGCTTATGCGCCATATGGAGTCAACGCCATTCAATACGCGGCGCGGATGATCGGCCGTCTGGAAGAGATCGGCGAGCAACTGGCACAGCCCGAGCATCACGACGAGCGATTCGATCCGCCGTTCTCGACCGTGCAGACGGGCGTGATCAAAGGCGGCCGTGCGCTAAACATCGTGCCGGCCGAATGCGAATTCGACTTCGAAGTGCGCGCGCTGCCTGGCTTCGACGCAAACCAGGTAGCCGACGAGTTGCAGACCTACGCCGAGGCCGAGCTATTGCCGAAGATGCGCGCCGTGAAGTCCGACACCGACATCCGCTTTCAGCCGCTCTCCACCTATCCGGGATTGGCCACATCTCCCGACAGCGAAGCGGCGCGTGTTTTGGCGCTGCTCAGCGGCTCCGTTGAGTTCGGCACGGTCGCATTCGGCACCGAGGGCGGCCTTTTCGATCAGGCAGGCATTCCAACAGTGGTCTGCGGACCCGGCAGCATGGACCAAGGGCATAAGCCGGACGAATTCGTCACCGTCGAGCAATTGCGCAATTGCGATGCGATGCTGGCTCGCCTGGCGGACTATGTTTCGGCTACGTCCTGAGACGTATAAGCGAGACGATCCGCAAGACCACTCAACTCAAATACTTTCGAATGCCAGGCATGGCGATTCAGTAGACCGAACACGCCTAACTACGCATGGGACGGGAGTAGGCGCTAAAGCGCTAACTCCCGTCGACCGCAAAGCATGGGACAGGAGTAGGCGCTAAAGCGCTAACTCCCGTCGACCGCAAAGCATGGGACGGGAGTAAGCGCTAAAGCGCTAACTCCCGTCGACCGCAAAGCATGGGACGGGAGTAAGCGCTAAAGCGCTAACTCCCGTCGACACAGGAGACGAACTTGAATACTTCGGAACGCAATGCCTCGGCGTTGATCGAGAAACACACCATCGGCTATGTGCCGCCCGAGGATCGCCATGGCAAGGTGCGCGATCTTTTCACGCTATGGTTCGGCGGCAACATCGCGCCATTGCCCATCGTCACGGGCGCGCTCGGCGTGCAGATCTTCCACTTGAACTTGCTGTGGGGCATCGTGGCAATCGTCGTCGGTCAGGCCGTCGGCGGCGTGCTGATGGCGCTGCATTCGGCACAGGGCCCGCAAATGGGCATCCCGCAGATGATTCAGAGCCGCGCGCAGTTCGGTTCATGGGGCGCGCTGCTGGTTACCGTGATCGCAGGCGTGATGTACGTGGGCTTCTTCGCGTCCAATATCGTGCTCGCCGGAAAGTCTCTTCATGGCATCGAAAACGGCGTCCCGGTTCCTGTCGGTATTGTGATCGGCGCGTTGGGATCAGGGCTGATCGGGATCATCGGGTACCGGATCATCCATATCCTGAACCGCATCGGAACCTGGGTGCTCGGGATCGGCATTTTCATCGGATTCGGCTATATCCTCACGCATATCGCCACGGACGATTTTCTGACGCGTGGCGGATTCAACATCGCCGGCTGGCTCGCGACCGTTTCGCTGTCGGCGCTCTGGCAAATCGCTTTCGCCCCCTACGTTTCCGACTATTCGCGCTATCTGCCGGAGAACGTGCGCGTCGCATCGACCTTCTGGGCGACGTATCTTGGCTGCACGATCGGCTCGACGCTCGCGTTCGTCTTCGGCGCGGTAGCCGTGCTCGCGGTGCCGCCCGGCACCGACGCGATGGACGCCGTCAAACAGGCCACCGGACCGCTCGGGCTGCCGATGCTCGTCCTCTTCCTGCTGAGCGTGATCAGCCATAACGCGCTGAACCTGTACGGCGCGGTGCTCGCGGCCATCACGTCGCTGCAGACCTTCGCCTATCGCTGGATTCCCACGGCAAAAGCGCGGGCCGTGCTGTCGATCGCGATTCTCGTCGCATGCTGCTATGGAGCGATCGGCGCGTCGACGAATTTCGTCGGCAATCTGGTTGATCTCGTGCTCGCGCTGCTGGTCGTGCTGGTGCCGTGGACCGCGATCAATCTGATCGACTTCTATGTGATCCACAAGGGCAAATACGACATCCAGTCGATCTTCCAGGTGGACGGCGGCATCTACGGCCGCTTCAATCCACAGGCGCTGATTGCCTATGGCATCGGCATCGTCGTGCAGATTCCGTTCATGAACACGCCAATGTATGCGGGGCCCGTACCGCAGTATCTCGACGGCGCGGATCTCTCGTGGGTTATCGGGCTGCTTCTGACGTCGCCGCTGTATTACTGGCTCGCGTCGCGGGACACCCACTATCGGCGCAGACAAGTGGGCGCCAGTGTCACACGTGGCCCGGCGAGACAGTCATGAGCGCTGGGGTGCCTCCGCATCGGAGCGGCAATTCGGGCGATCGATGGAGGCACCGTCATAGCAGCCGCAAGCCGCCGTCGCACTCGATTACCGCGCCCGTCATGAAGGTGTTCTCCATCAGAAACTGAAGCGCATGCGCGATGTCTTGCGCATGACCGACACGTTGCACCGGCAGGGTTTCGGTCTGCTGACGGAAAAGGTCCTCTTTGACGCCGCCGGGAAATCTGTCCCACCAGGCGGTATCGACCACGCCGGGCGAAACTGCATTGACGCGCAGCGGCGCCAGTTCGCGCGCGAGCGTCCCGATCATGCTTTCGAGCGCGCCGTTGATCGCGCCCAATCCCGCGGTGCCGGGATTGGCAATGCGCGCGGAAATCGCGGTCACGAACGTCAAACTGCCGTCGCGGCGCAGGGCCGCGAGACCCGCTTGTGCCGCTTCGAGCTGCGGCCAGAACTTGGCCTCGAAGCCACGGCGCAAGGAAGTCAAATCGAGGTCCTTGAACAGTCCGGCGCCGTCGCCGCCGGAGAGCGTCAGCACCAGATGATCGATGCCACCCAGGCCGCCGAAGAAACGGTCGAGCGCAGCGCGGTCGGCGCAATCGAGTGCTTTGCCGGCGACGCTCCCACGTCCTTCGAGGCCGGCGAGCGCCTTATCCAGTTTGGCCTGGTCGCGGCCGACTGCCACGACGTGTGCACCGGCTTCCTTCAGCCGCGACACCGTCGCTAGTCCAATACCGGACGAACCGCCCAACACGACGACTTTCTGATTCTGCCAATCCATGTCGCTGCTCCTGTCGATGAAGGGAGGCACCTGCCGATGTGCCGTCACATTGGCTTGCAGCGCACCTCCTTGGGGATAGAATGCGTGTCAGGCTCATATCATTCAAATCGTTTGTGGCGATGACCGACATCATTGAGAATGATTTCAGGCGGTTCGACCTGAACTTGCTGCTGGCCTTTCGCGCGCTGTTGGAGGAACGCAGCGTCACGCGTGCCGCGCAGCGACTCTTCCTTGGCCAGCCGGCGATGAGTGGGGCGCTTAAGCGGCTTCGGGAGGCGTTCGGCGACGAATTGTTCGTGCGTACTCCGCACGGCATTACGCCGACGCCCCGCGCGCTCGAACTGGCGCGGCAGGTCGAGCCCTTCCTCCAATCACTGCACCAGGCGCTCACGCAACCGCCGGCGTTCGATCCGGCACAGGCTCAGCGCGTGTTTCGCATTGGCTTGAGCGATTCGCTCGAGGTCCTGCTGATGCCGGAGATCATGGGCCGCCTCGCCACCAAGGCGCCCGGCGTGAAACTGATCGCCCGCGCTACAGACTCGACGCGCGCGGCGGCGATGCTCGACGAGGGCGCGATCGAACTGGCGGTCGGCGTGTTCCCGGAATGCGTGCAGTGGCAGCGGCGCCGGCCGCTGTTTCAGTGGCGCTTCGTGAGCGTCTACAATCCGCGCATCGTCAAGACGCGCCGCAAGCGCCTGTCAATGGATGAGTTCCTGCGGCACCGGCACGTACTCACCTCGTTCAGCGCTGGCCTGCAGGGCTTTATAGACGAGCAACTAGCCATGCAAGGTCTCAAGCGCGACGTGGTGTTCTCCAGCTCGAATTTCGCGACTAGCCCGTTTATCGTGCGGCACACGCCGGCGATCGCCACGGTGCCCGATTTCATTGGCCGCGTCTGGCGCGACACATTGGACCTGGCGATGAGTCCATTGCCATTCGATGTGCCGGGCTACGAAGTCGCGCTGATGTGGGCTGCTTCGAGGGATCAGGATCCGGGACTCGCGTGGTTGGCAGCAGAGTTTATGGACGCGTTTGATGTAAGCGAAAGAAGATCGACCCATCCTTGATGAAGACGACGCGCGATTCGGTAATAGAAACAACGCGAGCGTTCGTGATGGCGGCGGGCTGCGAGCAGAGCAGCGTGCTGTATCAATGTGCCAGCTAGTCGAGTTCTGCATTGGGCGCCGACTTTCTAACGCTTTAAAGGCGGTCAATGCCAGGATCGATGTCAGTCGACTCCAACAGACCGACCTCGCTTGCGACGAATCGCGCCGTCTTGCTCCCAGCGACTACCGGCCCATCTTCGGCGACCCTCAAAGTCTGTCCATCGGAGCGTCGACGCTCCCATGCCAACGACGCATCAAATCGGTGCGACAGGCCAGAATGTCCGTTACCGAGCGCCTTGTCCGACATGGTGCCGCTCGATTTCTGCGGCCCTCGCTGCACCAGAAAAAATCAATCCAACCAGCAAAAAAAGTAGTTTGCGTCGAAATCGCAGGCAAACCTACGATGCCTACATAAGCTAAGTCGACAGGGCGGCACCGGCAAGAACTCCGGCAATGATGGCTTGAGCTGCTGAACACACTCTCCACGCACGCAGGCGTGGAGAGTGTGGCAAGCGCTTGCATGCCACCGCGACTAGCAATGGGCTTTGCCAATAAGGATTGATGGAGACAGATATGAATACCGCCTTGTCCGACGCTATCGTGGAAGCCCCGATCCCGTTCACGCGTGAACAGAAAAAAGCGATTGCTGCCGCGACTCTGGGCACTATCGTCGAGTTTGCCGACTGGATCATCTATGCAACATTCGCCTCGCTGTTTTCACGGCATTTCTTTCCAGCCCACAACGAAAAGATCTCGCTGCTCTCTGCCTTCGCGGTATTTGCAGTCGGATTTGTCATGCGGCCAATCGGTGGTGCTGTTCTGGGCGCTTATGCAGATCGTCACGGACGAAAGAATGGTCTTGCTCTCTCAGTTGCATTGATGGCCGGGAGTTCCCTGGTGATCGCAGTCTGTCCGGGTTACGCGACGATCGGAATGGTGGCGCCGATTATTCTCGTTGTCGCACGGCTGGTGCAGGGATTTGCAGCCGGCGGGGAATTCGGCTCCGCGTCCACCTTTCTCATAGAGTCCTCCGCTCCCTCACGACGTGGATTTACCGGCTCCTGGCAACACTTTGCGGTGAACGCTGGCGTCCTTGTCGCGGCGCTGATTGGCTACATCCTGACATCCTGTATCAGCGAACAAAGCATGGCAAGTTGGGGCTGGCGACTTGCGTTCGCGATTGCCGGTCTGATGGGATTCGTGGCTCTGTGGGTGCGTCTATCCGTTTCAGAAACCGAAGCCTTCAAGAAAACAGCTGTCAGCCAACAAAATCGACGTCATCCGTTTTTCGTCCTGCTGGGCGAGCATCGTCGGGCCGCGTTGCGCGTGATTGGTATCGCCATGGCAGGGAACCTGTCTGTTTATCTTTGGCTCGTGCTGTTTCCAACGTTTGCCCACATGCGAACTGGTCTGCCGCTGCGCGACGGCTTCAGCGCCAGCGTCATTTCAATCGTGGTCTCGCTCTTCGCAATTCCCTTTTTTGGAAAGCTCTCTGACCGAATTGGCCGCAGGCCTGTTCTGCTCGTGTTTGCTGGCGGTTCCGCAGTGTTCGCGTGGCCGAGTCTTCATTACCTCGCGAATGACTTCTTGACGGACACGGTCATTGTGACGATCGGCATGTTGCTCTCGTCGGGCTTTACCGCCACCTGCGCAGCGGTGATGGCCGAGCAGTTTCCGGCGGAGATCCGCGCGACCGGCGTCGCCCTGCCTTACGCGATTTCAGCGACGCTTTTTGGCGGAACGCTTCCGTACATCGTGACAGCCATGTCGAATGCGGGTTTCTCGGATTACATATGGGTCTACATCGCGGTCGTTTGCGCAGGCGGATTCTGCGTCTACGCAGTGATGCCCGAAACGAAAGGAAGGGTGCTGGATTGATGCATGGGCAATGCGGGTGCCTCTGAGTGAGTGCCTCGTGGAACATTCTTGGAATTGATGGAGAGAGAAATGCGTAAGGTCGTTATTGGCGGTATTGGTATGACGCACTTTGGTAAATTTATCGAGCGGAATCTGAAGTCACTGTCCGAGGAAGCAGTCGGCCTCGCGCTCAAAGACGCTCGCGTTACGGTCAACGACGTAGACCGGATTTTTTTCGGCAACGCGGCAGCAGGCGTTGTTACCGGTCAGGAGATGATTCGCGCGCAATCTTCGCTTCGCAATACCGGGCTCGACGGCAAGCCGATGTATAACGTCGAGAATGCCTGTGCCTCTGGCAGCTCAGCCCTCAATCTGGCGTGGCTCTCAGTCGCTTCCGGACAATCCGAAACGGCGCTGGTGGTCGGTACGGAGAAACTCACTCACGAAGACAAGGCCGTCTCGTTCGGTGCATTCGCGAAGGCCGTCGATCTCGAGGAACCGCTGCCCGAAGGCGTGACAGCCGGTACGGGCTCGCTCTTCATGGATCTTTATGCCGCCAAGGCTCGCAAATGGATGGAAAGGACCGGTGCAGAGGCGAGCGACTTCGCGCGGGTCGTGGTGAAGAGCCGTCGCGCCGGTTCCCTTAACCCGGTCGCGCAATTCCGCAAGGAAACGACAATCGAGGAAGTCCTGGAGAGTCGGATGGTCAGCAATCCGCTCACGCTGTTCATGTGCTCCTCGATTGGCGACGGAGCAGCCGCGCTCTTCATTTGTTCGGAAGATTACGCGAAGAAGCACGATATTCGCCCTGTCTACATTCGCGCAAGTTCGATCGTATCCGCGAAAGCCGATGGGTCAGGTGATCTCGTTGCAGTGCGAGCGGCGAGAGCAGCATACGAAGAAGCGGGAATTGGCCCGTCCGATGTTCACGTGGTCGAACTTCACGACGCATCGGCGCCGGCCGAACTGATCCATTACGAAAATCTGGGCCTCTGTCCTCCGGGCGATTCTGCCAAACTCATCCGTTCGGGTGACACCGACGTCGGCGGCCGCATCTCAGTCAACCCGAGCGGCGGCCTTCTTTCCCGTGGTCATCCGGTCGGGGCGACAGGGGTCGCGCAAATTGTTGAATTGACCCAGCAACTTCGGGGAACGGCGGGCGCTCGCCAGCGTCCGGGTGCCAAAGTGGCACTCGCCGAGAACAATGGTGGTCAACTGGCGGGTGATTCGGCCGTCGCTCTCGTAACCATCCTCTCGACTTGAAACCGAGACGGGCTGCACCGCACGCCATGTCGCCGATAGGACGGCAGTGCGGGCAGTCAGAGTGGCGCGCGGATCAGGTCTGCCCGCCACCCACCGAGAGAAGCCATTCGCGGAAAGCCGTAAATTCGGGCGACGAGATGCGGCTCTTGGGATAGACAAGATAGTACGTGAACGCGCCTTCATCGAGAACAAAAGAGAACGGCATCACGAGACGACCGGAATCCAGATCTTCTGTTATCAGAACACGCTGCGCTATTGCGACGCCATGCCCTTGCGTGGCCGCGAAGTACGCGAGGATCGAACTCTCATAACTCAGACCACCGAGCGGATTGACGCCTTTTACGCCCGCAGCATCGAGCCACTTTGCCCAATCTTCCCGGCGAGCAAGCGAATGAAGCAAAGGTACTGTGCGCAGAGACTCCGGCGTCGCGTCCGTCAGGTCCGGATGAGCGTGCAGGAATTCCGGGCTGCATACAGGGACAAGCTCGTTCGGCACGAGCCGATCAAAGCCAATGTCGGATGACGGCGCGTGGGACAGCCGAATCGCGGCGTCCACATCGTCGGTATTGAAGTCGACCGCGTGAAGCGACGTTGTCAGAATCACTTCAATATCCGGGTGTTGAAGATGAAATGACGAAAGGCGAGGGATGAGCCAATTCCTCGAAAATGTCGTGTAGGCGCGGATTTTGAGGTGCCGCCTGCGTCGACTCTCGGTCAGATTGACGGTCGCGGTGCGCATCGACTCGAAGGCGCGAGCGATGTCCACGAGATAGCGCTCGCCCATCGGCGTTAGCGTTATCGACCGATGTCCCCGGTCAAACAACGTCACCTCGAGTTGATCCTCGAGCAGCTTGATGTGGCGGCTTACGGCGGCGGGCGTGACATGCAATTCCTCGGCGGCCAGTTGGACGCTGAGGAGTCGACCCGCAGCTTCGAAAGCTCGCAGAGCGTTGAGAGACGGAAGCGTTCGCATGACGAAATGTTACCACGTACCCACGTGGGTCGATTCGTCGAAATCTCCGTTGCGACGGCCGCGTGGCATCGACACGCTGGCCGCTATCGCGGCGAAAAACGCCTACGTGACGCAGGAGGCGGACGTATGGAAGGAGGTGTGAGAAGCGCGTCGGACTTCGCTGCGTGAGCGCAGAAAAAAGCTGTGATAGGCAGCGCGAATTCCGACTGGGTCGCGGGGATTTGTGGGGGGCCACCAGTTGTGAACTTCATTCGCCGGCGCGGCGCCAGGAGTGAACGAAGCGGCTGCTTCACCTTGATCAGGTCGCTGAATCCGAGGACCCCAGAACGTCGACAGTTCGACGCGGATCCAACCTCAAGCGATCGACTTTTTCGCGGCCAGGCTCCGAAACACTTCCAACGCGCTGCGCTCCACCCAGTTGTGTCTCAGCAGGCCGTCGTCACCAACATGCAAGACTGCCGTCCCTGTCATGTCAATCGGCGACCCGCATGATTCAGAACCCATAAAGCCCTTGTTTTTTCCCGTGACACGCCAGCGAGTCACCACTCGGTCGCCCGTCTCGTTCTGGAATGTCTCGATGACATTGAATTCGAAGTCGTCAATGCTCGACAGGAATGCCGCCACCCACTTTTTGAACGCTTCGCGCGATCTGATATCCACACCGCCGGACGTCACGGTGAAGTCTTCTGAAACCAGATGGTCCGCAGCGTTCGGATTCCGCAACTGCCATACTTCACGCCAGAATTTCTCGGCGATCTGAACTGAATCTCGCTTTGCCACTTTCAACTCTCCTGCGTATTGGTGATAGAAATTTCGTTTGTCGATTCATGCTTTTCAGTGGACTGCACCATCACGGGTTCAGGGCGTCCAGGAACTGTACGAACTTTTGCTGGCGTGCGGGACAGCCTATAGGGCATTTTTATGAGCGGCCAGAATGCCCCATCATTGTCCCGACCGACACTCAATATATCGGCCAGAAAATCCGCGTCGTCCATGATCTCGTCCATACGAACTACAGGCACGGATGCAATGTCCAGTGACTCAAGCTTTGCTATCAGGAGGTCACGAGTCATCGCTTCACATTGAGCGCCTGATGTCTGGCTACGAACCACTTCAATTTCCGCGGAATTCTTTGCCTCGGCCGAGACGTATCCGTCCGAACAGGCAATCGTCATGCCTTTCGAAACAGGATTGCCGGCAGCAAAGAGACAGCTCCATGCCGCCACGTCCTGCATGGATATCTCGATGAACCTCCCGCTTTCTTCGGACGGTTCGACGAGTTCGGCGACTATCGCAAACAAGGCTGCCTGGCCGCCGAGAATGTCGGCTGCCGATGCGCCTGCTTTTACGGGAGAGCCCTCACCATCGCACGTGAGATCCATGAGACCACTCATTGCCTGGATGACCGTATCAAACGCAGGTCGCGTCGGATAGGCGGACTCGATTCCAAATCCCGAGATCGAGCAGTAGATCAGCGCCGGATTAATCTCTTTCAAAGAGGGACGGTCCAGGCCAAGTTTGGCTAGGGCTCCCGGACGAAGGTTTTCGACGAGAACATCACTCGTGGCGAGCAACGCTTCGAGGTAACGCAGGTGAGATGCCTGCTTCAGATCCAGCGAAATGCTCTTCTTGTCAGTGTTGTTGAGGGCAAAGAAATAGCTCAGCCCGTCTTGTCCTGGAGACCAGTTTCTCGCAACTTCCCCCTCCGGCGGCTCAACCTTGATCACTTCGGCACCGAGCGCCGCAAGATGTTTTCCGACGAGAGGTGCGGTGGTGTATTGCCCAATCTCGATCACCCGGACGCCCGCCAACGCTCCGGTTGGACTCGGGCCTTGTCGCGCCTCGAATCCTGCGGCGTAACCAGCGGATTTCGCAGTCAACCGTCGCGGAGTTCCGGCTGCATTACCGTGAAACTCGCCGTCGTTCATCAGAGGGAATGTCCGGAACGGCGTAACTGCTGTATACGTGTGCTTCCCGATTTCACCTGCCAAAATCTGTGTGGCGGCCACTGGATGCCGCAGCTTGAAATTCGGTTCTTCATGGAGCGACGATATGGGTACGATGGGCCCCGCTGCCACGCCGATTTCCTCGCACAGGGCGCAGCACTGATCGGTAGTCAACCCGGAAGACCAGGCCTCGATAAACGGATCAAGTGAATCTACGTTGCGGACCCTTTCATTCAAGGTCGCGAAGCGATTGTCGTCGAGTGCCGGTTGATTGATCGCGATCTTCAGTTTTCGCCACTGGTCTTCGGTACTGGTACAAATCAGAACCCAACCATCGAGTGTCCGATATGCGTTCCACGGGGCGCACGCCGGGTGCCGGTTCCCGACACGTTCAACGCTGCTGCGGGCGAACGCTTTCGGCAGAAAGGTGGTCAGTGCGCTGCTTGCGCAGGCGAATAGGGAAACGTCGATGTTCTGTGCAAATCCTTGCGTACGAAGGACTCGCGATGCTGCCGCTATGGCCGCCGCAGCGTATAACGCTGCGGAGATCTCGGTGAACGGGATACCGATGTTCACCGGTTCTCCGCTTCCAAAGCCCGTCGTGTCCATCAGGCCCGTGATTGCCTGAATCTGGCCATCCGTCCAGCGGCCTCCCAATCTCGCACTCTGCGGGCCCATAGCGGATATGTCGCAGACGATGAGCTTGCCAGACGCCTTCAAACTCGATATCTCCGCCCACGCTTCAAAACCGGCTGTATCAGACGAGACGATCACCACGTCGTACCCTAAGAACGAGGGTAACGAGTCAGGGTCTGCAACATGCACTTGCGCACCCGCGTGTCCAAGCAGACTCGCGCTCAATTCAACTGCACTGCGTGAGCCCCACGCGAGAATTCGCATTCTGTCCAGCATTCCAGTCTCCTAAACGTCCGGTGTCTATCCATTGACCGATGACAGGATTGATCGCGTGGTAGCAACACACGCCGCACCCTGATTCAACGATATGGCAACCAACTGGGCGGTACAACCGACATTTCCTGCCGTTTGAATTGACTTTTGATGAACTGAATGAAGAGTGATGGCAACGCGCGTGGACTAGCTACAGTGAAAGTCAATCGAACTCGACGAAAAAGTGAATTGCCCACCAAACAGCGGGGCAATAGCATCTATCTCAATCGGTCCACGCTTCAACGGGGGTGGCCCGAGCGCTCGCCGGCATTCATGGCGGCCGTGTTCCTTCATCTCTTCGCGTGCGTAAACATCATGAACTCATCTGAAACTGGTCGCGACGCCGAAGTCGCAATTATCACCGGCGGTGCCAAAGGCATTGGCTTCGGTATTGCGTCGGCTTTGGCGCGGAAAGGTCGACGGATCGTCCTGTTTGACCTGGACCGCGACAGCCTCGAGGAAGCCACGACTACCCTTTCACGCGCTGGGGCCGACGTCCTGGGCATGCCAGTGGACGTAACGAGCAGCGAATCCGTGAACCAGGCAGTGGATGCGGTCGCCGAACGACTGGGCCGGCTGGATGTTCTGGTGAACAACGCCGGCATCGTGAAAGACAAACGCATCACCAGGATGAGCGACGATGAGTGGGACTCGGTCATCAACGTCAATTTGAAATCGCAGTTTCTGTGTTGCCGGGCGGCTTTGAAACATATGGTTCCGGCCAATTATGGTCGCATCGTCAATATCTCATCGCGGGCATGGCTGGGTGGCGTGGGGCAATCGAACTACTCGGCGGCCAAGGGTGGCGTAGTAAGCCTCACGCGAAGTCTGGCGCTTGAATGGGCGAGTGCTGGCATTACGGTGAATGCCGTTGCTCCGGGAATCGTGGACACGCCACTGTTTCGCAAATTTGACGTTGAACTGCAGGGACGTCTGAAGAAATCGGTTCCGGTCCAGCGCATTGGAACACCCGACGATATCGCCCAGGCGGTTCTGTTTTTCGCGCAAAGGGAGTCGTCCTATATCACGGGACAGACGCTATATGTCTGCGGTGGGCGATCGCTGTCCTCGCCGAGCGTTTGAGGAGCAAGGCAATGACCATCCATTACTCAGTTTCGGATCAAATCGCAACGGTTACCTTGGATCGTCCGGAAGCGCTGAACGCACTCGATCTGGAGAGCCTGAAGGAACTCCGCGCCGTTCTGGCTGAGGCTCGGGATGACGAGGAGGTTCGCGTCATTGTGCTGACTGGCGCCGGGCGCAAGTCGTTCTGCGTGGGTGCGGACTTGAAAAACACGCTGCCGCCTTCGACCAGCTTCAGTTCGTCGTTCGTGAAATCCATCGATCGCGCCGCTGCTGAAGGTGTCTACGTCCGTCTGATCGAACTCAGTTCACTTCGAATCTTCAAGCCGATGATTGCCGCCATCAACGGCTATTGTCTGGGCGGAGGCCTTGAGCTGGCCCTTCAGTGCGACCTGCGCATTGCCGCCACTAACGCTGTGCTCGGCCTGCCTGAAGCTGTCGTGGGCAGCATTCCAGCCGTCTGCGGCATTCAGGCGCTTCAGAAAGCGGTTCCCTCCGCCGTCGCAATGAAAATGCTGCTGACAGGTGGCAAGGTCGACGCAGGATACGCAGAACGTGTTGGGCTGGTGTCGGACGTGGTTGAGCCCGAATCCCTGATGAATAAAGCCTTGGAGCTGGCAAGGATCATCGCGGGTAACGGGCCGCTGGCCGTCCAGATGATCAAGAAGGTCGCCGAAACCAGCAGCAATGTGCCACTGACACAGGCTCTTGAATTCACGGAGTTGGCGTGGGGCGCAATGCGGGAATCGGAAGATCGCATCGAAGGGCGCCAGGCTTTCGCGGAAAAGCGCAAGCCGCAGTTCAAGGGTCGATAAAACCAGCGCGGTTGCAAGCAGTGCCCGAGGCCAGCGCAGACGCATGGGCGTCACAACTGGCCTCAAGAATTTGAACGATGCGTCAGATATCGGTCGTCTCAGGGATCATCGCTGCCTGACCTCGATATGTCCCGTCTTCGTCGAAGAGTTGCCACACGGTGGCTCGTTCAATCCAGAAACGCCTGCCGGATTTTGCCACCCGAATGCCGCGATATCCGGTAACGAATCCGTCGCGTCCTACCTGATCGAGGAACGCCTGGCGTTCGCTGCGCTCCGGTGCTTCAGCCGACAGTCGCGAATGCAGCGAGGTAAGCTCATCCCAGTCGTATTCGAAGAGGAACTGCGCGCGCTTGTTGCCGTAGACGAACACGGGATCAGCAGCGGTGTTGTGCGCCAGAATGCCAAACGGGGCCTCGGCATAAAGCCATTCAACGCCCTGAGCGAGGCTTAGTCCGTTGGGAACAAGCGGTTTCCCAAGGAGTCGCTCATAAGACCCGGCGATAAGCTGGAAGAAGCCGGTATCGGTATTCATTGCCATACAGTATTGCTCCTGGATTTCAGTTGATACTCCGCGCCGTTGGCGCAACCCTCCGCCACCGCAATGCGCTGTATAAGTGAGGCAAGTTCAAGAGCCACCGCGCGAGTCCCCAGTAGGTGCTGATTGCCGGGAAGTTTCTCGTCGCGAAGTTCGGCCTCGACTACGATCAACCGCGCATGCCACGATTGTAGTTCGAGACTCTGGAGGTCCGTCAGCAAGTCGCCGATCGACTTTCTGGCGTTCAACGGAAGCAGCTCGACGCGCGAAGCTTCCTTCAGTTTGAGAAGTTCAACTCCAATCTCTATCCACGCCATGCATTCGTCCACCTCCTTGACGGAGGCGGCGGGCAACGCGAGTCGCACCAGCGTATCGATACTGCGGCATTGCCACGCATGGCGCATTTCGACCGTTTGCTGCGCGACGGGCGAAGCGATCAAGGCCCTGATCGCTTCAGCTATCCGTTTGAGGCGCTGTTTGCGCCAGTGTTGTTCAAGCCTGCGCGACGGGACAAGATGGAAGGCTAGCGCGGCCAGTGCGGAGCCGGCCAGCACACCCAGCGCATGCGCGCTTATGGCGACCGTGGTCGTATGAGCGATGGACTCTGGATCCGACACGACGAGGAACACCAGGCAAAAACCCGACGCCCAGAACGTGTTCGAAAGCACGGACGCGACAATAATCCCAAGAAACACAATGCCGCCCTCTGCGAGCGAAACGCCCATCGCGTGAGGAAGATGCGGCGAGACCATCACGTAGAACAGGAACGCTGCGCCGGCCCCGACCGCGCCCGACGCGAGAAAATGACGGCCCGTATCGCGCGGGTCGGGACGGATGGCGAAGAGGGCGATTGCGATCGCCGTGAACGCAACGAACAGCGGTCCGCCTTGCCAACCGGTGGCAATCCAGATAGCTCCGGCTAACATTAACGCGAACCCGGCGCGCAACGCCGCAGCGATCGCGTAGCTGTGATCAAGTGCGTAGAGCGGGGCTGGATAGCTTTCTGTATCGACGCCGCCTCGTTCCCCTGTTAAGGCGGCAGAGGTTCTCAGTGCGATTTCCGTTGCGTCGAGGAGTGCCGATACGAGATCGATGCGCCGGCGTTCAATCGCATTTCGTGCCTGAATGGATACGAGCATGTCACGCAATGCCTGCATCTGACGCCGAAAGTCCGGCAGCTTTTCGATGTCGCGTGCCGGATCGTCGTGCAGTGCGCCAGCAATGGACCTGAGCAAGACGGATGCCGTGGTGACGGCGACATCGACCTCTTCGCTTATCGGGTTATTTCTGGCGGCAGCCTCTTCGAAGTTCCGCTCGACGCTTCTCGACACCAGGAGCAGATCGAGCAATGCTGGCACGACTTTGTGCAAACGGCCAGCACGAGCCCATAGCGACGGCGACTCGGCGACTGCACTGTGAACGGCGCCGTCAAGCGTCAGGATATCGCTCAACTGGTTCCGCAGCCGTTGCGGGCCGCTGCCGTCAGCGGCCCAGGCGCGCGGCAAGCCGACGAGCCGGTCTGCGGCCCAGGTGCATGCCGTCGCAATCGCGCGACGAATACGTCGGCTTGCATGCCCGCTTTGTACGTCGCGCGACAAGAGAAGCACGAGCAAGGCGCTGGCGATGCCGATGAAAATACCGGCGCAACGATCTCGTCCCACCTCGAACAGTTGGCCGGTTTCGCCCGTGAGCGACATGGCAATGATGACGGCGCTGTAGCCGGCCAGTACCGCCGCGTAGGCGCGGTAATGACGCAACGAGAGACCTGCATACACAGACACAGCGAGCCATGCCGCCAGAAACCCGATGAGCAGCGGCTCGTTGCCGTGCGCCGCGAAAGCTAGCAGAACGCCGGTTGGCGCGCCAATTGCCGTTCCGATCGCCCGGTTGAGCGATTTCAGCAGACCGTCCCCGCGTGCTGGAAGCCCTACGGAAACCGCGGTCCATGCGGCCCAATGCGGCTCGTGCAGGCCAAGGAGCAGCGAACAGAGTAGCGCGAGCGTCGCGGCCAGTGCCGCACGGCCTGCGAACATCACGAGGCTATAAGAGGGTATCCATTTCGAACGCATTGCCTTGCCAGCCCTTCAGTCGGTGTCCTTGCATAGGGACGATCGTCGGCGTGCGATTACGTCGGCGACCGTCCTGGCTGCTCAGCGTGCTCAGCTCAGCACGAACGGGTTTTCGACACCCGGCGTGGGATTGATGAAGACACTCTTGGCTTCGAGGTATTCGTAAATCGCACGAATGCCATTCTCGCGGCCGATTCCCGACGCTTTCACGCCGCCAAACGGTGCGAGATAGCTGACGAGGCGATACGCATTGACCCACACGCTGCCGGCTTCGAGCTGCTTCGGCACCGTCATGGCGCGGCGCAGGTCACGCGTCCAGACGCCGGCCGCCAGACCATAGTTGCTGTCGTTGGCAATCGCGATCGCTTCCTCTTCCGTGTCGAACTTGATGACCGCTACGACCGGTCCGAATACCTCTTCCTGAGCGATGCGCATGTCGTTGCGAACATCGACGAAAATGGTCGGCTCGACAAAGAGGCCGTTCTCGGTGCCCGGCCGCGTGGAACGTCCGCCACCCAGAACGAGGCGTGCGCCTTCCTGCTTCGCCACGTCGATGTAATACAGCGTCTTTTCGAGTTGCGGCTGGGTCGAGACAGGGCCCATGTTCGTCTCCGGCGACATCGGATCGCCCAGTCGCACGTCCTGCATGAACTTCACCAGCCGCTCGACGAACTCGTCATGGATGCTCGAATGCACGAGCAGGCGTGATCCGGCCATGCAGCTCTGGCCCGTTGCCGAGAAGATGCCGGTTACGGCGCCCTTCACGGCATCGTCGAGGTTCGCATCCTCGAAGACGATATTGGCCGACTTGCCGCCCAGTTCCAATGAAACGCGCTTGAAGGAACGTGCCGCGTTTTCATACACATGGCGGCCACCGCCCTCACTGCCGGTGAAGGCGACGCGTGCGACCAATGGATGAGCGACCAGCGGCTCACCCACTTCTTTTCCGAAGCCGGTCACGATATTGACGACGCCGTCCGGCACACCGGCCTCTTCACACAGTTTCGCGAACAGAATGGACGATGCCGACGAGAACTCGGATGGCTTGATGACGACCGTGTTGCCTGCTGCAAGCGCCGGCGCTATTTTCCATACCGCGAGCAGCAGCGGCGAATTCCACGGCGCGATCGTTGCCACTACGCCGAGCGGCTCGAACGTGCTGTAGTGGAAAATGCCGGGTTTGTCGAACGGTGTGACGTCGCCCTGAACCTTGTCGGCGAGGCCGCCGTAGTAGTAGAACCATTGCGGCAGATACTCCATCTGCTTGAGCATTTCGGCTTTCAGCTTGCCGTTATCCTTCACTTCCATGTCGGCCAGCTCCTCCGCATGCGCGGCGATCGCATCGCCGATCTTGTGCAGGACCATGCCGCGCTGGCTCGCTGTCATCGTCGCCCAGGGGCCGCGCTTGAACGCTGCATGAGCGGCCCGCACCGCGGCGTCGACATCTTCGGCGGTGCCGCGCGGCACCTCGGCCCAGATCTCCCCGTTGTAGGGGTTGAGGCTTTCGAACGTCCGACCATCGCTCGCACCGCGCCACTCGCTGCCGATGCGCATCTTGAACTGTTCCATCACGTTACTCCTTGACTGGTTACGGTGAGTTCATCGTAGTTGCCTGACCGGCGTCGCGGAACTCCCCATTACTGCACGCCGCATGTGAAGAAATGCGCATCGGGTTCTGGAGATGCGCATGCTTCCTTTACGCGACGCTCATTGACCGAAATAGATGCTGTCCCGTGCTTCGGGCGCGGTCACGGTGCGGCGTCCGCTTTGAGAGTGGCCCGTGACGGTGCCTCCCACAGCCGATGCGCTGGCGTTCGTGGCGGCCGTGTTGGCGGCCTGCAGTGCGGCTGCTGCGCGCAACTGAGCGGTGGGGTACGTGGTATCGGGCGCGTCGAGTACACCCGCTTCGCGAGCCTGGGTCAGTTCCGCCCGCACTTGTGCGCGGGTCTTGCCGTAGTCGGCAGGTTCGGCGAACACTGTGGAGGATGCGATTACACTGGCAATAACAACAGCCGGGATCAGTACGCGTTTCATTTCATGCTCCTTGGGAGATCGAAGAGAAGACGTTCAACGACGAGGCGGAAAATCTACGATCCGTCTTGTATTGTTCGTCGATCGGTGAACTCATTATTGCTACCGGTCTTCTATCTGCCAATTCCCGAAATGTGCGGATGGTCCGTGAAGAAATGCACAATCTTTGGTGATGTGCTGCTGGCGTCACCCGTCGCCGGGGAAGCAGTTGGCAATGAACTGCATGACGCTACGGATGGCCGGCGCGTGCCGCAGATCGTTGTGGATGGAGAGCCATACTTCACGCGTCAATGGCTCACCTGTACTTTCGACGAGGCTCAGGCTCTCGTCCCAATCGCCAAGGAAATAAGGCAGGGCCGCCACGCCCACGCCGGCCCGCGCCGCCGAGACCTGCACGTCGAGACTGTTACTGCGGAACACAACCGGACGCGAATTGGCCTGGGCGTCCAGCCACATCTGTTGCACGGTTCCGTCCATGCTGTCGTCGTATCCAATGAACTCATAGTCAGTGGCGACGTGGGACGCCAGATAGTCCGGCGACGCATAGAGTGCAAATGGAATGACAGCGATCTTGCGCGCGACAAGGTCAGCCTCGGCCGGCCGGCTCAAGCGCACGGCGATATCGGCTTCCCGCCGTATTAACGACACGTTGCGCGTATCCGCGATAAGCCGTACGTGCACCGCCGGATGCTGCGCACGCAATTTGCCGAGATGCGGCGCGATCACGCTGCTTGCCATCGAAGGCGGCGCGCTGATCACCACTTCGCCGGAAACGACTTCCTGCCCGGCGATCGACATCCGCTCGACAGCAAACGACTCTGCCTGCATGCGCTTGCCGCGTTCGGCGATGCGCTCGCCGTCTGTGGTCAGAACATAGGCACGTGGGCGGCGGTCGACTAGCTTGAGTTCAAGGGCCTGTTCGAGTGAAGCAATTCTCCGCGCGACGGTCGCGTGGTCGACCTTCAATTGCCGCGCCGCTTTTGCGAGGGATTCTTCCTGACTGAACGCAACGAAATAGCGTAAATCCTCCCAGTCGAACATGGGTGCTCTCCTTTTCTCTCTTGATCGTCCGAATCTCGAGGTGACGCAGCTGGACAAAGATATTAGAAGCGGACTGGACCGATCTCAATCAAATATTTTTGTGCCCACGATTGACTTTAGATGCAAGGCTGCAGCTGTGCGCGGACTTGTGCATTGCTGCACCCGCGGCCCGCATGTTTGGGGAATTGGCGGGGCCGCTCAGGTGGGCAAGAATGGCTGCAACGGATCAACGCACCGGAGCGCGAAGGCAGACCTTGCGCAGACACCGGGTCGTTGGGTCCCTTCTTATCCGTCAAGGAGCCTGACATGAAACGCATCATGATCGCATCCGGCACGGCTGCGCGTATCGAGCGCGACCGCATCGATTTCCGTCATTGAGCGAGGACATCATGAGCAAGAAAACACTCGTCATACTCGCTCATCCGAACCTTGCCGAGTCGCAGATCAATGCGGCGTGGCGATCCAGGCTCGAGGAAGCTGCGGGTCCGGTCACGATTCGGAATATTTATGAGCTATATCCGGACTGGAATATCGACGTCGCCGCGGAGCAGGCGCTCCTTGAAAGCCATGAGAGGATCTTTCTGCAGTTTCCGCTGTACTGGTACAGCACTCCGCCGCTGCTGAAGAAATGGCTCGACGACGTCCTCGCTTATGGCTGGGCATACGGTCCGGGTGGCAACCGGCTGGCACACAAAGAAATAGGGCTGGTCGTATCGACCGGCAGCCCTGAAGCCGCATATCAGACAGATGGCCGTGTGGGACACACGCTGTTCGAGCTGCTTCGTCCGCTCGAACAAACGGCGCGCTTTGTCGGCGCGCGTTATTTGCCTCTTTTCGCGCTACAAGGTGCGAATCACGTTATTCCGGCGGATCAATTGAGCCGTAGCGCGAACGACTATATCGAGCACATTCGGGCACCGCACGACCAGGGCGAAATCATGGTCCACCAACGCCGGCGAACGGAGAGTCTCAGCATGTGAAGACGATTAGAAACATCAGCGGCTGCGCGGCGAACGCCGCGTGCCCTTGGCCTGAGGCTTCGACAATGCGTTGTCAGGCTCTTCAAGACCCGGAAGTACCAATTCTTCCATTAACGCCAGTGTCCGTGGGTGTTCGCCACCAGTTCTAAATGAATAGTGAATGCTCGATGTCACTGCGCTGTAGTCGGGCATTCACACTGGAACTCGTGACCGAGTTCTCGCCTCGCCGTGTTCTCGCCCCTTTCTGAAACGTGGCGCCCGGTACAGCGTGACATGTACTGAATACGTGTTTGTCGCGGCCCGACTTCCACTCGAATATCCGTCGGCTACATGACGACACTTCGCCCCATCCGCATCGCTCAAAGACAACTGAAACGTCCGCCAGACAAGGCTCGCTACAAGGTGGCACGGACTCTGCGTTACGCAATGTCCAGCCGTAGCACGACCCGCCCATCCATCGAACTCGGATGCCCCGCACCGGATGCACGCCTGGAACCCAAGTATCGCGCCCCGTTCGTGCGCGATACGCCATCGACCAGGTCGCCAACCGGAGGACGTTTTGTTCATCTTGCTCTTCTATCTTTACCCGTTGCTGAGAAAGGCGCTTGACCGTGCTGAACACAGTCGTCGCGACGCGTACCTCGCGTCCGCCGCCGACATGGGCGAGCTCGAACGCCGCATGCATTTGACGGAAATTGACCGCTGAGGCGACAAGCCAACGCGCCCTCTCGCAATCAGTTTGGACGCCTGGACATGCGCGCCGGCGTCTCGATCATAGCCAGCCGACCGCGCAGCGCCGATAGTGGAGACTTCCGCGATCCGGCATCCGTGCGTCCAACTCCTGAGTTCCATGAACGACATGAACAGCACTATCGCTTCGCAAGCCTTCTCATCCGCAACGTCGGTGATCGCACTGCATTGCTCCGGCTCGGGAGCGGCGCAATGGCGCAAACTCGGCGAGGCGCTCGGCGCGCGCCACGCGTTCGTCGCGCCTGAGCACTACGGCTGCGATAGCACGGGCCCGTGGAGCGGCGAGCGCGCGTTCACGCTCGCCGACGAGGCCGCGCGGACCATCGGCATCATCGACGCCTCGCGTGGCAAGGTGCATCTCGTCGGCCACTCGTATGGCGGCGGCGTGGCGTTGCGCGCGGCCGTCGAACGGCCAGAGCGCATCGCGAGCATCACGCTCTACGAGCCCTCGGCCTTTCATCTGCTGAAGATGATGGGCGCGCACGGAGCGCACGCGCTGGCGGAAATCATCGCGATCTCGAAGCGCACCGCAGATGGCGTGACCTGTGGCGACTATCGGGGCGCAGCGGCTTCGTTCGTCGATTACTGGGGCGGCCGGGGCGCATGGGAAGCGCTGCGGCCCTCGGTGCAGGCGGCGCTCACACGCTGGGCGCCGAAGGCGCCGCTCGACTTCCGCGCGCTGCTCGACGAACGCACGCCCGCGAGCGCGTACACGGGCCTGCGTGTCCCTGCGCTGATCATGCGCGGCCAGCACGCGCCCGTGCCGACGCGCGCGATCGCCGAGCGGCTGCCGATGCTGCTGCCCACAGCGCGTCTTGCGATCGTCGAGGGTGCGGGACACATGGGGCCGCTCACGCACGCCGACAACGTCAACGCGATGATCGTGCAGCATATCGCCGAGGCGGATGCGACAGCTTGAAGCGGTCTCCTGAGTAAACCAATCAGCACGTACCGCAGACAAACCAGCGCTTCTTGAGCGTTACGCGATATCTTGCAGCGGTCCGGCGCTCAGACGAGAAGGTGTCGAAAAAATGTGATCCCGTTTCGGAAATCGCCGTTGCCGAAGATCTTCAGCCGAGAGCAGTCTAGCGCTCCAGATTCACAGGCGTCATGCGTGGCATGAGCAGATGAATGATGCCGAGCGCGACCAGATAAGCCGATGCACCGACAGCGAAGAGCACCCAATACTGACCGGTGCGCTGCAACGTCTCGCCGATGACTCCCGAGTAGAAGAACGAGCCGATCATCCCTGCCACGCCGCCGATACCGACCACCGTGCCAACCATCCGGCGCGGAAACACGTCGCCGACGGTCGTGACAAGATTTGCCGACCACCCTTGGTGAGCCGCTGCGGCAAGGCCGACAGCGAAGACTGCGTACCAGAGGCTCTGAAAAAGCGAAAGTGTCGCAATCGGAAGTACGCACAGCGCGCAGACACCCATCGCGATCTTGCGTGCGACGTTAGGTTGATGGGAACGCTGCATCAGCCGGGACGACAGCCATCCTCCAGCCACGCTGCCGACGGATGCCATCGTGTAAATGACAATCAACGGCAGCCCAAGATTGGCGATGTCGATGTGCCTCGACTCATTGAGCCATTTGGGCAGCCAGAACAAATAAAACCACCACACCGGATCGGTCAGCAGTTTGCCAAAAATGAACGCCCACGTTTCGCGGTACTTCAGCACTGAAAGCCAGCTCACGGGTTGCTCAACGCTTTCGTCGCGATCCGAATTGATGTAATCCAGTTCGCGCTTCGATACCGACGAATGCTCCGCCGGAGGACGGTACACGAGCAGCCACACCGCCAGCCACACGAAGCCGGCCGCCCCTCCCGCAATAAACGTCGCGCGCCAGCCCCACATGACAGCGGCGATCGGTACGAATGCGGGCGCAACGATCCCGCCGACGGTTGCACCCATGTTCCACAGGCCCGTGGCCAACGCACGCTCCTTCTTCGGAAACCATAGGGCCGTGGTGCGGATGGCGACAGGGAAATTGGCCGCCTCGCCGAACCCGAGCAAACCGCGCACGGCCGCGAAGCCGGGGACGGTCGCCGCCATCGCGTGCAGCATCGCGGCCAGGCTCCACATCGCCATCGCACTGCCGTAGACCACTTTGGTGCTGATCCGATCCGCGATTCGGCCAAACGTCGCGAGACCCACGGCATAGGCGACCGTGAACACCATCACGGTCTGCGCGTACTGGACCTGATTCCAGCCAATGTCTTTTTGCAGCAGCGGCGCGAGCAGCCCAAGCATCTGGCGATCCATGTAGTTGATCGTCGTTGCGAAAAAGATGAGCGCGCAGATGGTCCATCTGTATCGTCCGGCGGCCGTTTGATCGGCGACGGCACGGACTTCTAACATTTTCATCGTGTCTCCGGGAAGTTTGTAATCAGGCAAACTGGCTCGCGCACCGTCTACAGCGCGAGGGCGGACCGCCCCTCGCGAGGCTTCATCCGGGAAAAGAACGCGACCCCCGCTGCCACCACCGACATCAAGGCCAGGCCGGTGAGCCCACCTTCGATCGACCCGGTTTTCTGCTCGAGCAAGCCGAAGGCCGCCGGCGCAACGAAGCCGCCGAGATTGCCGATCGAATTGATCAGCGCCAGCACCGCCGCGGAAATCCGCGCATCCAGATAGCCCTGCGGAATCGGCCAGAACAATGCCGACGCGGCTTTAAAACCGATCGCCGCAAAGCAGATCGCGACGAACGAGAACATCGGACTGCCCTGGCCGGCGGCATACATGCCGAGCGCGGCGATCAGCAGCACGCACGCAACCCATGCCTGCTGAAACTTGAAGCGCGCCGCGAGCATCGCGAAGAAATACATCGCCACGATCGAGATCAGCCACGGGATCGAATTGAAGAGCCCGACCTGGAAATCGTTGAAATGGCCCATCTTGCGAATGATGCTGGGCAGCCAGAACGTCGCGCCGTAGATCGTCAGCGAAACCGAGAAATAGATCACGCAGAAGATCAGGATCTGCGGGTCGCGCAGCAGAGTCCAGACGGACGGCTTGACCGCATGCGCCGCATCACGCTGGCGCTGCTCTTCCTCTATCTCGGCGACGACCGCGTCCTGCTCGGCGCCGCTCAGCCATGTGGCGTCGCGCGGCTTCGAGTCGAGCCAGAACCAGATGAAGCCGGCCAGCACCACCGAGGCCATGCCTTCGATCACGAACATCCACTGCCAGCCGTGCAGGCCCCAGCCGCTGATCAGCATCAGCGCGCCGGAGATCGGCCCGGAAAGTATCGAGGCGAGCGCCGAGCCGCTGAGAAAGATCGCCATCGCCTTGCCTCGCTCGTCGCGCGGCAGCCATTGGGTGAAATAGAAAATGACGCCCGGAAAGAAGCCGGCCTCGGCCGCGCCGAGCAGCAACCGCATCGCATAGAACGACGTCTCGCCCCGAACGAAAGCCATGCCGACCGCGGCCAGACCCCACGTGAACATGATGCGCGTGAGCCACGCCTTCGCGCCGAATCGCTGCAGCAGCATGTTCGACGGCACTTCGAAGACCGCGTAGCTGACGAAGAAGAGCCCCGCGCCGAGTCCATAGGCCGCGGCGCCGATGCCGAGATCGGCGCTCAGATGCTGGCGGACGAAGCCGATGTTCACCCGGTCGATGTAGTTGACGACGAACATCACGACGAAGAGGGGCAGTACATGCCACTTGATCTTGCGCACGGCGCTTGCCAGCGCGTCCGCTCGGTCCGGGCCGGCCGCGGCCGGGATGGATCTGCTCATCGGCTTGTCTCCTTTGTCGACCAGAGTTAGCGCTTTAGCGCTTACTCTGGTCCCATGCAAAGCGGTCCCATGCAACACAGTTGCGCAAATGGCAATGCGCATCGCGCGCGCGGCACGTCCGGTCGGGTCAGAAGCGCGGGTTCTTGCCGCTGAAACTCGGGTCGTACTTCTGCATCTGCTTCAGGTCGTCACGATTGCGCACGCCGCACGACAGATACTGGGCATGCAGTTCAGCCAGACGGTCGCGGTCGAGCTCGACGCCGAGACCCGGCGTGGTGGGCACGCATAGCGCGCCGTTGTCGAAGTTCACGCGGCCGCCCTTGATGACTTCTTCTTCCTGCCACGGGTAATGGGTGTCGCACGCGTAGGTCAGGTTGGGGATGCTCGCCGCGACGTGCGTCATCGCCATCAGGCTGATGCCGAGATGCGAGTTGGAGTGCATCGACATGCCCAGATCCCACAGCTTGCACATGCGCGCGAGTGTCTGGGTCGCGCGCAGACCACCCCAGTAGTGATGATCCGACAGCAACACCTTGACCGAACCCATCTCGGCGCCACGACGGAAATCTTCCATGGTCGTGATCACCATGTTGGTCGCGAGGGGCAGGCGAGTATGCTTCGCCAGCTCGGCCATGCCTGCGAGCCCCGGACACGGGTCTTCGTAATACTCGAGCAGCTCGTCGAGTTCGGGGGCGGCCCCGATGCTCGTTTCGAGCGTCCAGTTGGCGTTCGGATCGAGGCGCAGCGGCACGCCGGGGAAAGCCTCGTGCAGCGCACGCATGCATGCGATCTCGTGCGCCGGTTCGAACACGCCGCCCTTGAGCTTGATGCTCTGGAAGCCGTACAGGTCGATCATGCGACGCGCCTGCGCGACGATCTGCTCCGTGCTAAGGCCTTCGCCCCAGGCATCGGGCGCATAGGGCTTGTCGATGTGCTCCGCGTACTTGAAGAAGAGGTAGGCGCTGTAGGGCACTGCGTCGCGAACCTTGCCGCCGAGCAGATCGACGATCGGCGCGCCGACGATTTGCCCCTGCAAGTCGAGCATCGCGACTTCGAGCGTGCTGATGACTTTCGGCGCGTTCTTGGCCGAGTGCGAGCCGGGGGCGAGTTCGAATTCGATCGCGCCCGAGCTCGGCTTGATCGCCGCACGCACACGTTCTTCCATCCGGTTCAGGTCGAACGGCGACAGGCCGATCACCAGCGCCTTGGCCTGCTCGAGCACGCGCAGCGTCGGCTCGTCACCATATGTCTCCGAGATGCCCACGCGGCCATCGCTCGTCTCCAGTTCGACGATGGCGCGCAATGCCCACGGTTCGTGGATGCCGGCAGCGTTGAGCAGAGGGCCGTCGCGGAAGGCGATCGGCGTAATTCGCACCTGAGTGACGGTGATGTCGCGAGTCATGGCGGCGGTCCGGAGATGGAAGGGTTGGAAGTGGATGGACGCATGGTAAAGCACTAATGTATTAGTGCGTCAGTGGGGAAAACCCATAGCCTCAGCATGCTGAAAGCGGCTACACGCTTGCAGGGAGCGGGGGAGCGTCGGCTATAGTATTAATATTTCAGCGGGTGGAAACAGCAGTGCCCGCCTGCGCCCACGTTTCTGGTCCTGCCATGAAAATCAACGCTTCCCCGACGAGGGCGACCCGGCTCGACCGGTCCCGCCATGCCGCGCCGCAAGTATTCGAACGCCTGCGCGAAATGATCCTGTCCCTCGAACTGGCGCCGGGCACGGTGCTCTCGCGCGCCGATCTGGCGACTCAGTACGGTTTGAGTCAGACGCCCGTGCGCGACGCGTTGATGAAGCTCGGCGAGGAAGGCCTCGTCGACATTTTTCCGCAGCACGCCACAGTCGTCAGCCAGATCAACGTGACTTCCGCGCTGCAGGCGCACTTCCTGCGCCGCTCGATCGAACTGGAAATCGTGCGCACGGTTGCGGAGCAGCGCGATGCCGCATTGATCGGTCAGTTGCGCGCCACGATTGCCGGGCAGATGGAAGTGCGCGACCTGAAGAACTACGAGCAGTTCTCGCTGCTGGACCAGGCCTTTCATCGTCAGATGTACGAGGCGGCGGGCGTGCCGCAACTCTGGGATCTGGTGCGCAGGCTGAGCGGCCACATCGACCGGCTGCGTCGCCTGCACCTGCCGGTGAAGGGCAAGACGATGGCGGTGGTGCGCGATCACACCGAGATCGTCGATGCAATCGAAAGGGGCGATGCCGAGGCCGCGCAGGCGGCGCTGCGCAAGCATCTCTCGGGTACGCTGAACCAGGTCGATGAGATCCGCACGAGGCATCCGAATTTTTTGACGGACGTCTGAATGCGGTCTCCCGATCGACGAAACGAGAGGTTGAGCGGGCGAACCGTCAAGGGGCGATTGAGCCCCGAGAATTAAATGCTCTGCCCGCGTGCCCGTTTCATCTCATCACACGCCTGAGTCGTGCAGCCATTCCGTCGACCCCATCGGGCACCGTCACTGCGCGTCCGAGCATCGCGGAAGTTGCCGTGCGCACCGTGTCGGATATCTCCCCATAGCGGTCCGATACGGGGCGTGCTCGCGCCGATTCGAGGACGGGCTTTGCGGACGCGAACCAGGGCGCCGACTGCAGCACGGCCGCGTCCTGAAAGACGGCTGGGTTAGCGGGCATCATCGCCGCTTTGATGGCGAGAAACTTCGAGACTTCGGGCGTCGCCATCCATCGCACCAGCGCCACGGCATCCTTCTTTTGCGTCGAGTACGCGGACACGGCCCATTGCCAGCCGCCGGCGCACGTATCGGTGCTGCCGCCCGCCATCGCGGGGATCGGCATGATGCCGACCTTACCCTTCACCGTGGAATCGGGCTCCTGGAAGTGGCTCCATACCATGCCCCAGCTGACGGCGAATACCGCCTTGCCGCTTCGGAAATCCGTCGTGGTGTCCTGAGTCTTCACCTCCGCGACGTTCTTCTTGATGACACCCTGGTCAACGAGATTCAGCCACATGTTCATGCCTTTTTCGGCGGCCGGCTTGTCGAGCGCGAGGCGGCCGCTGGCATCGATCAACTCCTTGCCCTGGCTCCAGTATGGCGTCAGGAATGTACACACGGCGCCTTCGATCGGCGCGCCCTGGATCGACAGCCCCTGTAGCGAAGCGTCGCGCTCGCCCGCGAGCACAACCTTCGCTTCAGACGCGAGTTGATCCCAGGTCTTCGGTTCGGGCAGATGATACTTGGCGAGCAGGTCTTTGCGGTAGTACATGAACTGCGCGTCCGCATACGCGGGCAGCGACGTAATCTTGCCGTCGACGACGCTCGCTTTCGCATAGGCCGGCATATAGGATTTCATGATGTTCGTGGCATCGCCGCCCAGGTACTTGTCCAGCGGTTCGATCCACTGCGCGCGCATGTACTGCGCGGGATTCACTATGTCGATCATCATCACGTCGAGACTGGAATCGTGCGCGGATAGCACAGTGGACAAGTACGCGCGCTGGAGTTCCGAGGTGCTGCCGCCGGACTCGATCACGACCTTCACGCCGGGCGTCTTCTGCTCGAACTGATCGAACATCTTGCGCATCAGGTCCGGTCGGTTGGCGCCGCCTACGTAGACGTGAAGCGTGGTATCAGCCATCGCGCCGTGTGCGAAAAGTGCCGCGACCGCGCTGCATAGCGCCTTGCAATATCTTGTGTTCACCTCGTCTCCTTTTCGTCTTTTATCGATCCATGCTCGCCGGCAGCGAGAGAAGATAGTCCTGCCAGCGGCTCCCCTGCAAAACGAACACCGGTGGTTCGCCGAGTTCGGCTCGGACTTCGACTCGCATGCCGCCCGCAAATACTTCTCCCGACCACAAATGGACCCAGTTGGCGCCGGCGGGCAGATACGGATGCCATGTGCGGACATCGACGGTATGCACGGGCGCCACCAGCAGCGACTCGCCATACAGGTACTGGTCCTGGATGTCGTAAGTGCTGCGGTCGTCCGCATAGTGCAGAAACAAGGGGCGCTGCAGCGGCAAGCCGCGTTGCGCAGCTTCTTCGACCAGCTCGCGCACATAGGGCGACAGGGCGACGTGCAGACGCGTCATGCGCGCGAGATGCCGCAACACGTCGACGTCCTGGTAGAACTGGAAGTTCTGCTCGGGCCGGTTGCCTTCATGCGTGCGCATCATCGGGGTGAACGCGGCCATTTCGGCCCAGCGCTGAAATACCTCGGGTGTGCGCGTGTTGCCGAAGAGACTCGTATAGCCGCCGATATCGCTGTGATGATACGCGTTGCCGACGAGCCCCGCGGAGAGCGCGGCGCATATCACCGTTTGCAAGCCGTCGTGACGGCTGAAATCGACTGACTGATCGCCTGCCCACAGCATGGGGCAGTGTGCCTGCACGCCGGTGTAACCCGAACGCATGAAGAACACGACCTCTCCGGTTTTACCCGTTGACGCGACCGCCTGCGCATTCACCTCGGCCCACTGCGGAGGGAACGCATTGTGGGCCAGCATCGGGTCCGCGCCGCTCGCGAGTCGCGCATCGACAGGCAGATACTCGCCGAAATCGGCCATCCAGCCGTCGTGGCCTTGATCGAGCATCTCGCGCACGAGAATCCGTTCGCTGAACCAACGCGCGGCGGCGGGATTCGTGAAGTCCACGCTGGCGCACATGAACTCGCCGAAGTCGACGAGTTGCGCGGCGCCGCTCTTATCGCGCACGAGATAGCCGAGCTCCCGTGCTTCCTTGAACAGTTGTCCGTCTTCACACAGATAAGGGTTCGCATAGCCCATGAAACGGATACCCGCGCCGCGCAACGCCTGCACCCAGCGTGCGTGATCCGGATAGCGTTCTTCGTTCCAACGCCAGTCCCAGAAGAGCCGCGTGCCGAACGATGTCTTGCGCACCCCCGCCCAGTCCTCGCACCACAACGCGCTCACCTGCACGCCGTGTTCGAGGGCGAGCGCCAGTACGTGATCGGCATGCCGGCGCCCGTTTTTCAGGCCGAGTACCGCGCCCTGATGCAGCCATTCCGGCAGGCGCGGCTGGCGGCCAAAGCGCGTCGACAAGTGCTCGACCAGCGTCGTGAAGTCATCAGCGAGCGTGAACTCCAGTTGTTCGGGTACGGCCCAGAAATGTAACTCGTGATGCTCCGCGCGACGAAAATCGAAGTCGGCGTAGGCCGTCGTCTGCGCATGCAATGCATAGCGGCGCGAGGACACGAATGTGGGTTGCGGATAGTAGGTCTTGTAGTAGTCACCTCCGCCGCCGCCCGCGATCTCGGCCTGCCATGTAATGTGGGTCGACTTGTCCCGACCGACGCCTGGCTCCGAGGTCCAGAGCGGAAAATGCCGTCCACGCAGATTGAAGTAGGAGAACTGCTCACCGCAGCCCCACACATACTCATCGGCCTCTGCGGGTACGCGCCACCAGAGACGGTTGATACGCGCATCATGTGACTGAAAGCGCAGTTGTACGCCTGTCTCGGCCGGCGATATCTCGACGCTCAGAACAACCGGGCCGTCCGCACTCATCGAGAAATCGATGCACTCGCAACCATGACGCCGCTGCAGCCGCGCGGCACGCAGGGCGATCTTCTCCTCGAGATCGTCGCGCAAGTCGGCGTGGCCCTTGCGCGTCTTCACGATTCCGGTACCTGTGCCGACGAAGCAACAAGGCCGTGTCTCATGATGACTGAGTAATACGCGGCCTCCCGACTTTAGAGTCAAGGTGCCGTGTTCGAACTCCAGTGTCATTGCTGCGCTCCCGTCGTAGCGGGCTGGCCGGCGAGGCCTGGCCCATTTGGCAAGTTATGGTGCGTGTCTGGGATGAGGGCATGCGCGGGGCTGTTGGAAACGCTAGTCCAGGTCTCGCGTAGCCAGCGCGCACATGCCACGCTGTCTTCGAACAGCGAATAGCGAGAACCCGCGCCGTAGTCGTGAAACGGCAGGATTTCCGTACTGACGTGCCCGAGCCGGCTCGACGGCGCGTGCGCATGATGCGCAAGCAGCGTGCGCATGACATGCTTCCATGGTTCGAGTGCCGCTTCGCTCCATGCGCTATGCCAGGTGCCGGCGGGCGGGTTGCGAAACGGATACTGGATGCCGCGTCCCGGCCGGCCGTCGGGGCCGCTGCTCCACACGTTGACGGGATTGTTCGGCACGGCGGGACGCGCGTGCGCGTGTCCGACAAGATTGCCGCTGATCCAGCGCTGGATCACGCCGTGTTCATCAAAGGGATCGAGCCGTACGCGGCCCGCCTGCACGTCGGCGAGCATGCCTTGCGCTTGCTGCTCGCCGGTATTTCCGATCTTGTAGATGACGTGCGACGGATCGAGCGTGATGTTGAACGGCACGCCTTCCCGTTCCACGAGCCGCGCCACTTCCTCGACCCGTCCGAAGTGCTCGGACCAGGTATCCACATGCACCTCGAAGCACGGCGTCACACCGACTTTCGCACCGACCTCAAAGGCATGCAGGTATGCAGCCGCGACGCGCGCATTCGATACCGGCACGCCGTTCGCATCGAGATGCCGCAACTGGACGTTCTGTACCTTCGCGCCCAGTTCGCCGCCGATGCGCATATGCCAGTCCAGCAACGGCTCGTCGCGTTCGAGCATGTAGATAAATCCGCCTGCGCGGATCGGCAGCTTGTAGCGCTCGCTCATCCGCAGATGAAGGTCGATCTCGTGCGGTGGTGGCGTGCGTTCGTAGTAGTCGAAGACGCCTGCCTCGCTGACCATGCGAAAGCGGGTCTCGAGGTCGAATGTATCGACGTCGGTGTGCACCACGCTGTTGCCCGTGATGCCGATGAGAAGAGTCGCGGCGTTTGTCATGAATGCATGATCGCCGCTCGGCCGATCGCGCGCTGTGCGGATCGTGCTGAGGTGTCGTCACTTGCCGCTAAACCGCGTTGTCGCCCAACAATTCGCGCGGCGTCACGCCGGTGGCGTCATAGAGCACGCGGGCAAATTGCGCATAGCTGCCAAAGCCCGCATCGAACGCAGCTTGTGTCAGGTTGCGACAGCCGCCGAGTTGCAGCTGTTCCTGAAAGCGCCGCAACCGGACGTGGTTGCGGTGGGCGGAGACGGATTGCTCGACCTGCTCGGCGAACAGGTGGCTCAGGCGGCTCGGGCTCAGGTGAACCACTTGCGCGAGTTTGGGCAGCGGGGTCGACGGATCCGCGTCGAGCAATGCAAGCGCCTTGATGATGGCGGGATGCATCGGACGTCCGACGCGGCCATTCTGCGTTTCCGTGATGCGGGCCGCAGCGTCGAACCACCAGGCGAGCCCATTGGCATGATGAGCCGGGTCGTCTTCGCACTCGATCAGCGATTGCAGCACTGAGGTCAGGTGGGTGCGCTCTTTTTCGCGCAGCCGATGCGGACGGGCAAACTGCTCGCGCTCGTGCGCGGAAGCCGGCACGCGTTGCGTGCGCGACGCGAGAAACCCGGGTCGACCGAGGATCACCCACAGCGACATGTCGTCGCTCGCATCGATCAGCATGTGCGGCTGCTCAGGAAAGAGCCACAGCAAATCACCGCGCGTCAGGTTCTGGATGCGGTCGTCCACCAGATAGCGGCAGGTGCCCGACTCGACCAGATTCGCCTCGATCTCGACGTGGCTGTGCGGACTGGTGAGGCGTTTGTAGCGCGGCCGGGCCGCGGGGCTCAACCAGCACATTCCGGATAGCGTGGAAGGGATGATGTCGGTCTTCTGAGCCATTTACCGTGTCCTCATTGTGTCCTCACAATAGCCAGATACGCTATGCACGAATCATGGCATGCGGGCTGATCTTGCGGCCCGGCGCGGCGTTTGCCTGCGAGCCGCCATTGTTCGGGGGCTCCTGGTTTTCTGTCAAGAAGGGGAGTACGCGGATAGCCGCGCGCGGGAACCCTGCCATTGCCATGGCGATACGGGTACACCCGCACCTAGCACGAAATGCAGAAACGTCGGTTTGATCGGCAGAGATCGCTGCGAACGTTGAGCCTAATCTGAAGGCTCTTTGACGACAGGAGCGAGACGATGCTCAGCCAGGACCAGATCGACAGTTTCAGGAAGAAGGGTTATTGCGTGATCGAGAATGCGATGTCGGAGCAGGAACTGGAGGGGGCCCGCGAGGCGGCCGACGCCCTCGTGGAAGCAGCAGTGAAGGGCCGGCCGTATCCGCCGTCGTTCCTGCGGGAAGGGCAGGCGTACAGCGCCATCAGCAAGGGAAACCGGCACTTCTTCTCGAACCGTTGCGAGATCTTTCCCGCGCTCGATCGCTTTATCAAAGGCCAGATGATGGCGGAACTCGCCGCTGATCTGCTAGGGCCGAAGGTTTATCTGTTCAATGAACAGATCGTGGTGAAGGCGCCGCAGCACGGCGACAGTTTCGCCTGGCACCAGGACTCGGGCTATGTGCCGTTTGCACACAAGCCGTACCTCACGGTCTGGTGCGCGCTCGACCAATCGACACGCGACAACGGCACGCTGTTCGTGATTCCGCGCGATATCTCGCACGACCTCTCCGTGACGAAACACGAGTGGGACTCGAACGGCGCCAATCTGGTGGGCTTTCGCGGCGCTGATGAGGGTGAGGTGATCGAAGTGCCGGCCGGCGCGGCGGTGGCGTTCTCGAGCGTCATGATGCACCGCACGGGCGCGAATCGCACCGCGCATCCGCGCCGCGCGCTGGTTTGCCAGTACACCGCGGAACCATTGCTGCGCCCCGAAACCGGCCGGCCGCACAACCGGGCCGTACCGATGCCGTGCGGGGCGGGAACCGTGGATGCGTGAGGCGTTGTGATCGCGTGAACAGGAGGCGCCGCCGCTTATGAACCGTAATCCGCCGCCGACGCCGGATTGGTTGGACGTGGCAGTCGAGCGAGTCGCCGACGCTCGGCCTTGCGTGCCTCCCGGGCTGCGTCTTCGCTGTTCGCGGTCCGCACGGCAGAGGCGCCGTTCGCCGCAGCCGGCAGTGGCGTGTTGCTGTCGGCTAAAGCCGCGGAAGCGGCGAGACCCAGCGATGCCAATAGCACGCAGGAGGGAATGAGACGTTGTCTCGTAGTCATTTTGTGGGACTCCTTCTGGAAAACGCCGATTGGAGCGGAGCGGCTCGTCGGACTCGTGTCGACTTATTAATTAGGGTAGCAATTTTCGTCGTGTTAAGGCAAGGGGCGGGGGTAGTAGGGGAAGTAAAAGACTATTGCGATTCTTGAGCTTAATCAGTGAGTTAGATTTGGCTGCATTAACTGATGTGAATGATAAGACTTTAACTTTTTTTGTGTCTGTGAGGTTAATTCGGAGAATTTTCACGGTAATTGGATGCGAATAAACGGCAACACAATCTAGAGGTAGCCGCTTGGACAAGAAACTCAGACAACTCGAATCGTTGCGCAGTCAACGCTGGCTCGCCCCGGACGATATGCGTTCGTTCGCGCACCGGCAGCGTCTTCAGCAAATGGGTTTACGGCGCGAGGAATTCATGGCGCGGCCGGGGATCGCCATCGTCAATACGTGGAGCGATCTGTCGCCGTGTCATAGCCATCTGCGCGAAAGGGCTGAAGCCGTGAAGCGCGGGATTCTGCAGGCCGGCGGCTTGCCGTTCGAGTTGCCGGCGATGTCGCTCGGCGAAGTGATGGTGAAGCCGACCACCATGCTGTATCGCAACTTTCTCGCGATGGAAGTCGAGGAACTGCTGCGCTCGCTTCCGATCGACGGCGCGGTGCTGCTCGGTGGATGTGACAAGACCACGCCGGGCCTGCTGATGGGCGCGTTGAGCGCAGACCTGCCGTGCATTTTCGTGCCGGCGGGACCGATGCTGAACGACCGCTACCGTGGCGTGCCCGTCGGCGCGGGAACGCACACGAAGTTGTTCTGGGACGAATACCAGGCCGGCAATCTCCCGCAGACCGAATGGATCGCGCTCGAAGCGCGGATGACGCGCACGCCCGGCACGTGCAACACGATGGGCACGGCTAGCACGATGACCTCGATCGCGGAGGCGATGGGATTTGTTTTGCCGGGTGCGAGCAGCATTCCGGCGATGGATTCCGCGCATACCCGCATGGCGTCGGCAAGTGGGGCGCGCATCGTCGAGATGGTCTGGGAGGATCTGCGGCCCTCGACGTTCTTCGACGCGCATGCGGTCGATAACGGCATTGTCGCCTACATGGCGCTGGGCGGATCGACCAACGCGGCGATCCACCTGATCGCCATCGCCGGACGGGGTGGCGTCTCGCTCACGCTGGATGACCTCGCGCGCAAAGGCGACGGCATTCCGGTGCTGGCCAACCTGTTTCCATCAGGCGACCGGTTGATGGAAGACTTCTATTACGCTGGCGGCCTGCCGGCTCTGCTGCTGCAGGTTCGCGACCTGCTGCATCTGGATTGCGGGACGGTCAACGGCCTGACGCTCGGCGAGAACCTGCAGCACGCGCGTTGCATGGACGCTGAAACGGTGCGTTCACGCGACAATCCGGCCGCGCAAGGCGGCGCACTCGCAGTGCTGCACGGCAACCTTGCGCCGTCCGGCGCCGTCATCAAGCCCAGTGCCGCGAGCGAGAAATTCCTCAAGCACGCGGGACCCGCACTGGTATTCGATTCGATGGCGGAGATGAACACGCGCATCCATGACGAGGCGCTCGACGTCACCGAGGACACCGTGCTGGTGCTGCGCAACGGCGGGCCGCTCGGTGCGCCCGGCATGCCCGAGTGGGGCAATCTTCCGATCCCACGCAAGCTGCTGGCCGCGGGTGTGCGCGACATGGTCCGGCTTTCGGATGCGCGCATGAGCGGCACGCACTACGGAACCTGCGTCCTGCACATCGCGCCCGAGGCGGCGGCGGGCGGTCCGCTCGCGCTCATCAGAACCGGCGACATCGTCGAACTCGACGTGGCCGCGGGCCGCCTCGACATGCGCGTCAGCGAGGCCGAACTGGCTCGCCGGCGCGCGGAATGGCAACCCGGCGTACAGCGCGCCAAGCGCGGCTATACGCGGATTTTCCTCGACCATGTCACTCAGGCACACGAAGGATGCGACTTCGACTTCCTGATGGGGCGCGAAGCCCCGGTCGAACCCACGATTTTTTAAGGAACCCAACGCGATGGACAAAACCAGCACCCACACAGACCTGAATGGCTTCAGGCGTGCCCTCGCGGCAGACGGCGTGCCGGTCGGCACCTGGCTGATGTCGGGGACCGCCAGCACCGCCGAGGCGCTCGGCCGCGCGGGCTTCGACTGGCTGTTGATCGACATGGAGCATGTGCCGATCGAATTCCGCGACACGTGGCAACTGCTGCAAGCGGTCGGCTGCACGCCGGCCACGGCCATCGTGCGGCTGGCGGCGAACGATGCCGTGCTGGCCAAGCGCGCGCTCGACATGGGCGCGCAGACCTTGATGTTTCCCTTCGTCGAGACCGCGGACGACGCGCGGCGCGCGGTAGCGTCGACGAAATACCCGCCGCTGGGCACACGGGGCTATGCCGCGATGCATCGCGCGAGCGGCTACGGCACGCAGGCTTCGTACAGCACGCAGGCCAACGAAACGACAGCCTGCATCGTGCAACTGGAAACGCCTGCGGCCATCGAACGGCTCGAACAGATTGCGGCGGTGCCGGGTGTCGATGCGTTGTTCGTCGGCCCTGGCGACCTGTCCGCCGCCATGGGCAAGATCGGCAACCTGAAAGACGAGGCGGTGCAGGCGATGATTCTCGACGCCGCGCAGCGCGCGCGCCGTATCGGCATGCCGATCGGCATAGTAGGGCCGACGCCCGAGATGGTCGATTCGTTCGTGCATGCGGGCTACGGCTATGTCGCCATCGCGTCGGATATGGGCATGATGATGCGGCAGGCGGCGGCGTGGCTCGCGATGATCAAGGGCCGTACGGCGAGCACCGAAAGCGCGGGACCGTATTGAGCGCCGCAGGTGTTGCGGAGGAATGACGCAGGGCAAGCATCGCAGGCAGCACAACATCGATTCGCGTCCATGAGAGGCGAACAGGAGACACATAATGGCGACAGTGACCTTCAACCGTGTGGTCAAGGCGTATGACGGCAACGCCGCGGTGTTGCACGACATCAATCTCGATGTGAAAAACGGCGAGTTCGTCGTGTTCGTCGGACCGTCGGGCTGCGGGAAGTCGACGCTGATGCGTATGCTCGCGGGGCTGGAAACAGTCACGCAGGGCGAGATCATGATCGACGGCAAGCGCGTGGACGGTCTGGCGCCGCGCGAGCGCGAAATCGCCATGGTGTTCCAGGACTATGCGCTCTATCCGCACAAGTCAGTCTACGAGAACATGGCGTTCGGCTTGCGTCTGCGTAAAACGCCCAAACCCGAAATCGACTCACGCGTGAGATCGGCGGCGAAACTGCTGCAGCTCGATCATCTACTCGAGCGCAAGCCGCGCAATCTGTCGGGCGGTCAGCGGCAGCGTGTGGCGATGGGTCGCGCGATCGTGCGCAATGCGAAGGTCTTCCTGTTCGACGAGCCGCTGTCGAATCTCGATGCGAAGCTGCGCAACGAAATGCGCGTCGAGATCAAGAAGCTGCACCGGCGGCTGGGCGCGACGATGATCTATGTCACGCATGATCAGGTCGAGGCCATGACGCTTGCGGACCGTATCGCCGTTCTGTCGGCCGGCCGGGTCGTGCAATACGGCACGCCCGACGAAATCTACAACGCGCCGCGCACCACCTTTGTGGCGGGCTTCACCGGCTCCCCCGCGATGAACCTGCTGGAACTGGACATCGAGCGGACGCGCGCGCGCGGCCAGGGTATCGACATCGAAATACCCGCTGGCGTACTGGCCAAGCTGAAGTCTGGTGAGCGCCGCCTCACGCTCGGCGTTCGGCCCGAATGCCTGAAGTATGCGACGGACGCCGAGGCAGCCGCACAGGGCGGCGCGTGCCCGATCCGCTCGCGAGTGGTGGTGAACGAGCCGCTCGGCGCCGAGACGTTGTGCACGCTGGATCTCGGCGGCCAGCCGCTGGTGGCGCGACTTCCCGCGGATATCCGCTTGCCGCCGGGCGCCGAAGCGTGGCTCTCCGTGAAGCATGAGAAGACCCACTGGTTCGATACGCAGACCGGTGCGTCCCTTCAGCAAGCGAGGCCGCGATGAACAGTGTCAGCGTCACCGAGAAACACGCGCCGACGGAACAGCGGCGTTCACGCTGGCTCGACCCTTCGGAAAAGCAGCTCGCCTTCATCCTGCTCGCACCTGCCGCGTTGCTGCTGGGGCTGATCGTTGTCTATCCGATCGGCAAGCTGCTGTACAACAGCTTCTTCGACATCCGGCTCTCAGGCGGTCTTGCGCCGAGCTTTATCGGTCTGCGCAACTACGCGGACGCATTGCACGATCCGGACTTCTGGAACGCGACGAAGAATACGTTGCTCGTCACGGTGATTACTGTGCCCGGCGCTTTCCTCGTCGGACTGCCGCTCGCGCTTCTCGCAAATCTGCCGTACCGGGTGCGTTGGCCGATCCGTCTCGCGCTGCTGTTGCCATGGGCGTTGCCGCTGGCATTCTCCGGTCTCATCTTCGCGTGGTTCTTCAATACGGACCACGGCGTCGTCAACGACGTGCTGGTGAGGCTCGGCTTCGCGCCGGTGATGTTCCTGCTGAGTCCGGCCTGGGCATTCGCGGCCGTGTGCCTGACGACGATCTGGAAAACCTCGTCCTTCGTCGCGCTGATTCTGCTGGCCGGGCTGCAAACGATCCCGCGTTCGCTTTACGAAGCCGCGGAGGTCGACGGGGCAACCCGGCTGCAGAAATTCTTTCACATCACGTTGCCGATGCTGGTGCCTTCGATCGTCGTAGCGATGATCTTTCGCACCATCAGCGCGCTGCAAACGTTCGACATCCCCTACACGATGGTGCACGGCGGTCCGGGGAACAGTACGACGACGCTGGCGATGCTGATCAACTCGACCATGATCGACTATCTCGACGTCGGCTACGGCGCGGCGCTGGCGGTATTCATGTTCGCGATTTCGCTGGCGATCAGCGTGTTGTATCTCAAGTTCGTGCGAGGAGAGGGCAGAAAATGAATCAGCTACAAGGACTCTTTGGCGGCGCGCGGCTGCGCTGGATCGCGGCCGCGGTCGTGGTGTTCAACGGATTTTTCCCGGCCGTATGGATTCTGCTGACCTCGTTCAAGAGCGAGGCGGAACTGGCGCGCACGCCCATCACCTATCTGCCGCATCAGGCCACGCTCGCCAATTACGTGCATGCCTTCACAGACCAGCCGCTGCTGGTGTTCCTCGCCAACAGCTTCGTCGTGGCCTTCTGCTCGACAGCGATCGCGGTGCTGGTGGCGGCGTGCGCGGCCTACGCGATCGCGCGCCTGAAGTTGAAGTACCGCGGCTTGATCCTCTCGCTGATCATCGCGTCGTCGATGTTCCCGCTCGTCACACTGCTCGTGCCGCTGTTCGAGATCATGCGCACGCTGGGGCTGCTCAACACGTACCTTGCGTTGATCATCCCGTATAGCGTGCTGAGTTTGCCCGTCTGCACGCTCGTACTGGTGAGCTTCTTCCAGGCGATTCCTGAGGATCTGGAAAGCGCCGCGTTGCTCGATGGTTGCACGCGCATCGGTGCGCTGTTTCGCATCGTGCTGCCGTTGTCGGCGCCCGGCGTGTTCACGGCGGCGATCCTCGCGTTCGTCAATTCGTGGGACGAGTTCTTGCTGGCGCTTTCGCTCAACTCGGCGCCGGCATTCCGCACGCTGCCGGTCGGCATCACGCTCTACCAGGGCGAGTTCAGATTTCCGTGGCCGCTGATCTCGGCGGCGCTCGTGGTGGCCATCGTGCCGATCGCGGCGCTGATGGCGATCTTCCAGGAGCGGGTAATCGGCGGCCTCACTGCCGGAGGGCTGAAAGGATGAGCGCGACGCGGCAATACACGCTCTATCCGAGCCTGCACCGGAAGGCCGTATTCGTCTCGGGTGGCGCATCCGGGATCGGCGCGGCGCTGGTGGACGCTTTCGTTCAGCAGGGCGCGCGAGTGGCCTTCTGCGATATCGACGAAACTGCCGGCGTGGCCCTGTGCGATACCTATCCTCCGGAGCGGCGCCCCTTTTTTGCGCGCTGCGACGTGCGCGACGTCGCGGCGTTGCATCGGGTATTGGACCGCGCGGCCGCCGCGACGGGCCCCATCCGCGTGCTGGTCAATAACGCGGCGCGCGACGATCGTCATGCGCTCGCCGATCTCAGCGAGGCGCGCTGGAATGAACTGCTGGCGGTGAATCTCACGCACCACGTGTTCGCCACGCAACGGGTCGTCTCGGGCATGGCTGCCGCGGGAGGCGGCGCGATCATCAATCTGGGGTCCATCTCCTGGCTACGCGGACGGCCCAACCTGATCGGCTACACGGCCTCGAAGGCCGCCATCAGCGGAATCACCCGCACGCTGGCGCGGGAGCTCGGGGAACTCAACATTCGGGTCAACGCGGTTTTGCCCGGTGCGGTCGTGACGGAGCGGCAACAACGGCTGTGGCGCGACGCCGGTGCGGACCAGCGCTATATCGAATCCCAATGCCTGAAATTCCGTGTCGAGCCGCATCACGTGGCCAGCATGGTGCTGTTTCTGGCGAGCGAGGAGTCCGCCGCGATCACGGGACAGAACCTGCTCGTCGACGCGGGTCTCGCCCAGACATCGGTGGTGGGTTGATACGGATACCCAGGTAATAGGGCGACGGAGCGCTTCGGGATCTGGGCAATATCACGAAAGAAAAGAGGGCCGGTAAGACCGGTATCGACCTGTGCAGCAGCGCAGGCGAACCAAGGCGGGTGGACAAACGGCCGTGGCGAAAAAGGCTGCACTTTTTCTCCCGACCGGTAGCGCTACCTTAAAACAATGCATGACAGGAGACATCGAATGAAACAACACCCGCTGGGGCGTGCCGCGTTGGGGATGGGCTTGATGGTGCTTGCCGGGGCAAGCCATGCGCAGTCCTCGGTAACGATCTACGGCATTGTCGACGCAGCAGTCCAATACGTGAAATACGATCATAGCGTCAGTCCAACTGCCCAGGCGGCCACGGGCAACCTGCAGGCGTCGCGCTGGGGCTTTCGCGGCACCGAGGACCTCGGTGGCGGATACAGCGCCAACTTCATGATGGAAACCAATTTCAACACCTATACGGGTGCAGGCGGCGGCGCGACGCTGTGGGCCCGCGGCGCTTCGGTCGGCTTGGGAAGCAAGCAGTACGGCAACCTCGATTTCGGCTATATGTACCTGCCGATCTACTGGACGTTCCTCGGCTCCGACGTCGGCACTTATGGACTGGCCACTTATTCGGCGATCATCACGCTGGAGCACACCTACACACTCGGCAAATCCGGCACCGGGGGCTTCTATCCGAACTCGGTGCGATACCGGACGCCCAATTACTACGGTCTGTCGTCGGAACTCGGTTACTCGTTCGGCGCGCAGAACGCGAGCGGGCAAACCGCCGCCGGCCGCAACCTCGGCTTCAACGTCATCTATTCGCGCAACAGCCTCTGGCTGGCGTATGGTTTCAATCATGACCAGTACTACGCCAACGCGACGACGCTGACTGCCTCCGCGCAGATAACGCACGTGCTGAGTGCGACATATAACTTCGGACCGGTGATTCTCGGCGGCAACTACATTTACACGAAAACCACCGACGGCACCAACTTCTTCGCCTCGGCAGAAATGATCAACGCGAAGATTCCCGTCGGCCCTGGCGACGTGAACCTTGGCGTGGCGCGGCGCATCGAAAACAAGGACGCGAGGGCACTGGCCTACGACCTCGGCTATGTGTACTACTTCACCAAACGGACGCAACTGTACGCGTACGCCGCTTACATCCAGAACAATTCGAAATCGACGCAAGGCTTCGGGTTGTTGAATTCGAATTTCACGACGATTACGCCGGGCTTCAAGCCCTGGGCTTTCACCGCCGGTCTGCGGACGTCGTTCTAAGTTAGCTTCGGTTGGTTTTTCTGGTCGGTGCCTTGACCTATTAAATAAGGATTCCATATGAAAAGAGTGGTGGTTAGCGAATTCATGGACGTGTCCGCAGTGGACAGGTTGCGAGCCGACTTCGAAGTCCAATACGACCCCTCGCTGGTCGATGCGCCCGAAGCCCTCCGCGAAGCGCTGGCGGACGCGCATGCGTTGATCGTGCGCAATCGCACTCAGGTCAGCACCTCTTTGCTGGATAGCGCCCCAAACTTGCTTGCGGTTGGGCGGCTCGGCGTCGGGCTCGACAATATCGATCTCGACGCCTGCGCCGGCCGCGGCGTGACGGTTCATCCCGCTACGGGCGCCAACGCACAGGCCGTGGCCGAGTACGTGATCGCGTCTGCATTGATGCTGCTACGCGGCGTCTTTTTCGCGAGCGCGGACGTGGCGCACGGACACTGGCCTCGCACCGCGCTGTCGAACGGTCGCGAACTGGCGGGTGCCACGCTTGCCGTGATCGGGTTCGGCGGCATTGGACAACTTGTAGCGCGGCTTGCGGGTGGGTTGGGCATGCAGGTCGTCGGCCATGATCCGCAACTCTCGCCAGATGCGCCCTGCTGGCGGGAAACGGGCGCGTGTGCGGTCTCCCTGGACGACGCGCTGCGTTGTGCCGATGTCGTCACGCTACACGTACCGTTGTTGCCGGCGACGCGCAATTTGCTCGACGCTGCGCGGTTCGCCATGCTCAAGAAGGGGGCGGTCGTGATCAATACGGCTCGTGGCGGCATTGTCGACGAGGTTGCGCTGGCTGCGGCGTTGCGCGCCGGGCACGTGGCGGGTGCCGCACTCGACGTGTTCGCCGATGAGCCGCTTGCCGCAGGATCACCGCTGGCGGGCGCGCCCAATCTGATTCTTACGCCGCATATCGCGGGCTTGACCATGCAATCAAACGAGCGCGTCAGTTCGCTGGTCGCCGCGCGCGTCAAAGCAGCATTGTGTGCTGCGGAGCTCGCGTTGGCCGAGAAGGAGGAGCGCAGCTAATCGGGCGGTTATCGACGCGTGCTGCGTCGAAAGCCGAAAGTTATCACGCCCGGGGCTCGCGTTAGCGCTCTCCGGGCGCATTGCTTCAGGGAACACCTCGGTCGTATGACGGCGTCGTCAACGTGGACGCCCCAAGGTATTCATGCTTCGCCGTATTGACACTGGAGATGCGGACTTCGACTGGGACTTGCTGGTAGGAATAAGCGACTCGCTGGATCTCGAGCAGCGGCGCGCCAGCAGAGACGTCCAGCAACGCAGCCAGGGTGTGATCGGCGATAGTTGCGCGCAGGCGTTCTTCGATGCCGGTGACGTAGACGTGGAAGACGTCCTGATAGAAGTTGTAGAGCGTGCTTGGCCGCTCGCGCAGCGCATCTTCGGTCAAGCCGCGAAAGCGGGGTTCGGCCACGATGATGCGATCGATCATCACGACTTCGCCCTCCAGCGCGAGGCTGTTCGAAAACTGATAGACGGTTGCATTGGCTTCAATGCCAAGAAGGCGCGCGACGCTGGCTGACGCCTTCGCCTGTTCGAACGACAACAACTCGACGGTGGGATAGCGTTTGTCACCGCCCACTCCGACAACCCGAAAGAAGCGGAAAAAATGCCGGTCACGCTGATGATGAGCCACGAAGGTGCCGAGGCCTTGATGCCGCACGAGGATGTTTTCGGCTACCAGTTCGTCGATCGCCTTACGCACGGTGCCTATCGAGATGCCGAATCGCTCCGCAAGGCGCCGCTCCGATGGAATGGCCTCGCCGCCTTTCCATTCCTGCGCAGCCAGCGCTGCAAGCAGGGCGTGCTTGGCTTCCTTGTAGCGTTTTCCCCCGATGCCGAGGTTGTCTATCGTCATCTCCGCCGCGCTCCCCGTTATCGTCAGCCGCTGAAGGTCTTTGCCGAACGATTTTACGGTATATGTCTCATATGAAACATATAGATGAGCTAAGTTTTTTTATCGACTAGATCGACACATATAGATGACGTGATTGACATGAATGTATGGGATCCCTAAGATGTTTTGGTGCCGAAGCAAAGTCGCTGCTCGATCACTTCATGCGCTGGCGGCATAAGGCGTTTGGTTTTATTCACATAGGAGACACGAATGAAAATAATCGGCGGGAATAGATGGATTGTCGTCTGCTTGCTCGCAACGGCGACGCTGGCACAGGCGCAATCTGTCGGGAACGCGTCCGCGACAACGATCGCGTCAGCGCCGGTCGTGAGCGCTTCACCGGTGAACGCGAAAGCGCAGCGTGCTGCGAATCGCCAACTCGCGAAGAATGTACGGCAGGCGCTCGCGCGGACGAAGAGTTTGAATATCGTCAACGTGACTGTTCGCGCAAAGCAAGGTGTCGTGACGCTGCAGGGGTCGATGCCGGATACCGGCCAGATCGATCAGGCCACGAAAGTCGCGAGCGCAGTGACCGGCGTCGCCAGCGTCAAGAACGATCTGACGACGATCCGACAGGCTCAGTGAGCTTGACTGCCGATGCGTGCGCTCTTATGGGGCGCCGCCGATGTGCCCGACGTTCGGAGTTCCAGTGGCTGTATCGCGCCACGGACTCCTGACGTCGGATCTACTCGACGGCGCGCCGTCCGACGGGCAATATGATGGACAGCGCCCTCACGATTCGTGTCGCCATCGGGACCAAACTTGAACCTGTATGCGATCTGCGTGAGCGGCGCGATCTAAAGGAGGGTAGTGCAAGAACCGGTGTCTCAGCAAAGCACATCGTCGATATACTCTGGACCTTTCGAAGGCACAGGGAATTTCAGGTGCGGGCAGTAGATAGACCAGCCCAACGTGTGCCGGCACGACGCGCCGACCTCAATGCGATTACATCGGACGCGATCTGGACTGGCCTGCCGGAGCGGCGCACTACCTCCGATGCAACGTCTTCACTCAACCAGCGAAACCGGGATGAACTCCGTTCGCCGAGAAGAATCAGGTCAGTACCCATCTCGTCGGCAACAGCGGCGATCGCGCGGCCGACCGTCATGCCGGACATCGGCAGCGTCACCATACGGACTTCCGCTTCAGGCGCTTGATCGTCCAGCACATTCCTGACATGCGCGACGACTTTGCGTCCGTGCGCGCTCATTGCCTCGATGATCAAGCCGAAGTTGTCGTCAGCGGCTCCCAAATAGGAGGGCGTCGGGTCGACCACATGCAGCGCGACAATTTGTGCATCGTACTTTCGCGCGGTTTCAATGGCCGCCGCCAGGACCGTATCGGCGGGACTTGCACTGACTGCGACGAGAATCTTCGTGAACATGTTAAATGCCCTCATGTAGCGGTTAAGTAAGACACGCCAACAGAATTGATCTGTTCGTGATCCATGACTGCATCATCACTCGGCAGAGTGAGCGGAGAGTTAGCTGAAGCAATCAATAAGACCAGTAGCCGAAGCGTTGCGGGTAGCCGTACACGACAGGAGCCGGCGCGTACGCGACAGGAGGCGGCGCGTAGACGGGGGTCGTGGTATAGACAGCTGGTTGAGAAATACTGTTGCCCTTAGAGGCCATGCATTGCGCGTAGGCGGCGTTGTATCGCGCCTGCAGGCTGGCCGACGTGGCTTGCGCGCCGTTTGCACCTACAGCACCGCCGAGCAGCAGGCCAGCGCCCGCACCGATCGCTGCGCCGACGCCGGCGTCGCCTGCCGCGGCGCCGAGCAACGCACCAGCGGCGGCTCCGCCCACGGTTCCGATTGCACTGCTGCCGAGGCCGGCTGGTATTGCGCCGTGTGTTTGTCCGGCGGCATTGTCCGAGCGGAATGCGTAGTCCCGGCATGCATAGTCTTCCTGCTGGAACACGCTAATCGGCTTGCCGCTTGGCGGCAATGCAACGACTGACGGGCCAGTCGGCGGCATGACGGCGCAGCCGGTGAGCGCGACGGCGATCAAGCATGCGGGCAAGACAATACGAGTGGTTCTTAAGAGTTTCATGATGTTCGTCCCCTGATTCGATGACGCCATCTTGAGCGCGCACAGTTAGCGTTGAATTAGCTTGACGCTGCGCAGGGCGAGCGAGGGTTTGTGTAACTGAGGGGCAAAAATCGGGGAGGACGGGCACGCGAATCGATTGGGGAAGAGCGCGGGTTGTTCGACGCAGCGTGCATTGAAAAGACTGAAAAGCAATGCACCGGACACATTCCAGCTGTTTTTCAGCGACCTGTTTTGTTGCCTTGTACGCGAGGTGCTAGCAGGTCAATCGTGTCTGGTCGAGACGGCTAGTGCTAGCGGCGTGAGCGCAAGAAGGCATCACCCGCCGCTCGGAAAATACGATGCGTCGACGAGATAGTGCTCGCGGGTGAATGCACCGTAGATGTATTGCGGGTTCTCGACGTCCTTGTTGTAGTACTCGTGCCACCAGCTTGCCGACTGCCAGATCGCCTCGGGGCAACTGGACCGGCTCTCGAGTCCGGGCGTGAGATCGAATCCGTTGGCCGCATACGCCGTCTCCAGCATCGCAGCCGAAGGCATGCCGAAGCCTTCACCCAGTGGATTCGACGGCACGCCGCAACCCCACGCATAGCCTATCCAACGCAGCAGCAGACTCGACAGATCAATCGACATGCGCTCCCGCCGCAGTTGCGTGAGACTCGCTTGAATCGCGTCGCCCGCGACGGGCCACACGATGAGCGCCAGGTTCGGATACTGTTCGGGCGAATCGATATGCGCGAGCGTGCCTGTCTGGATCGCATTGCAGATGGGCGCAAATCCATCCGGCGGATACCATGCGTCAGGTGAAAGCGACACACTGGTCACTTCCGTGTCCTTCGTCGCGGCTTTGCTTTTCACGCCCACGAACATTGCCTGCGACCACGAACTCGGCGACATGTCACTGCGCACGTGTGCCTGCGCGAGTCTCAAGCGGAACGACAGCGGATCGGCGCCGCCGATCAACAGGACGAAACTGTGCTCCTTGATGCCTTTCAACGGGACGCTCCTGAGCGCCCGGTTGATCCACACGATGTTGCCTTCCTTCTTCTGCCGTCTCAGCGCGAGCAGATTCTTATTGCGTGCTGCCGCTCTTGACCGGCGTGCGATGACTGACATGATGGTGGTCTCCCTTTGATCGTTTCAGTGAGCAGCCGTCAGTTTGAAATGCGCGCTCCAACGCGTTTTCGCATTCACTTCCTGATCGCGATGAAGAGGCACGTAGTCGACCTGAACATCGAGAGACCCGCCCACACGCTGAATGCCGAGCATCAGCGCAAGATTGCCTCTCATCGATGACGAGGGGCGAGGGTTGAGCGTCGTCGGCAGCAGCAGCGACTGATAGTCGCCCAAGCTGCCGAATCTCGACGGCGGATCGCCAGGGTTAGGGTGCGTGGGCCAGGGATCGCGTGGCCCGAACCAGCCGGCAATCGCCGACTTGACCGTCTTGAATTCGTCAATCCCGATCGACTTGACCAGCGAGGTGGGCGATGAAATTACTTCATAGACCGGGCCGCGGTTCAACGTATCGGCGCGCAATATCCTGCCCCAGTGAACGTCGCCGGTCAGGCAAGTCAGCGGCAATCCCGCAGTCGAGACGCGTTCTATCTGTTCCACCATGAAGCGATAGTCGGCTTCGTAATTCGCCAGCTCGTAGTCCGCAACGTGGCCATCGAACGCGCTCGCCGGGTCGGCAAAGAGCGACTGTCCCGTCAATAGAAAACCGTAGCGGGGTTTGGGCGTGTTCGCGGAGGCAACGAGCGTGTTCACCCATGCAGCGAGCGCATTGCGGCCCGCGTTGCCAAGCAGCGCAGCTGGCGGGTTGAGCATCGTTGCGTGATCAGGCGCATTACCGACACCTCTTTCGCGCTGACTGCGCGTATCCAGCAACAGGATCGTGAGAGGCTCTATGTCGATCACGCGCGGCTGGCCCATCGGGCCCGGGTAGCCTTGCTGAAACATGCTGAAGCCGATTTCGGCTGCGGTGCGCCAGCGGTCCCTGCCCGCTTCCGTCCAACTGTTCTGGATGAGCGGGCTCTTGAAGGGTGCGTTGTTCCAGTACTCGTGATCGTCGGGAATCGACGCGACGGGCGCCAGCGATAGCAATTGCGGGAACCCCTCTGGAATGCCGCTTCCATTCGCGGGCGACGCACCGGGTGCGTACCAGTTGCTCACGTAGTCTTCCTGAAACTTCGCTTCGAGCCAGGCCTGGTCATTCGAAAAGTTGAGTTCCGTGGGCAGATCTAAATAAACCTGATCGCCCGCGAACAACACGAGATCCGGACGCGGCTTATATGAAGAGATCCATCTGCCCGCTTCTCCATGCCGATCCTGGGCACCGTGAAAACATGACAGAAGCAGCAGATTGAATCGTTCGCCGAATTCCTGCGGGATCGCTTGAGGCAGGGTGCGAAACGACCGCACGACGGGTGCGGCTGCGTCGACGCTCAATCCGACCTCATGCTCGGAAGCTGACGCAAGGCCACTGAATTCGACAACCGTGGAGCAGAAGGGGAGCTTGCCCTGAACCTTCCAGCACTGCAGCGGGCGTACTGGCGAAGGCACAACCGGTTTGCCGCCTAATGTCCAGGCCAGTGCCGACGCAGTGCCATTGGTAGCCGCGAGAATACCCGCCCACACGCGCAACGTCGTGGCGTTATCGGCGACGTGATTCACAAGAGACACGATCATTTCGATGGTCCGGAAGAATGATTCGTTCTTTGTGTTTCGAACGGGCAACACTTGCCCGGCGCAATCGAAGTTGCGCGGACGAGCACGGAATTCGATGGCCCACTCGGTCGAGATGGAATTCTCTCAACAGCATAGAAATTGACCTGACAATTTGTAATGAGGGTTTTCCGGATCGCCAAACAGGAGATCAATTTTGCTCGAACGTGCGGCAGTCAACATTCAAGCAGGCGCGCCAGGCGTATGAAAGCTATGTGAAAGCAAAAAGAAATAATGCGCTAACGACCGATCCAGACCGGCTGAAAGGCGCACACGCAACTTCGTGTATCCGAAACGAGGAGAGGGCCGTGGCCGCCAAACTGAACCTGCTGGTTACCGATTTGAAATCGAAAGTGATAGCTGTCTTCGATCCTGATGAACGGAGGTGATTGCCATGCGCAGCTATGTCAAGCCGATCCGCAATCATGTTTGCACTCACGCGTTTTGTCGCGTGCCACTGTCGCCGGACGCAATTGCCCAGCTCTATGCGCGTTTCATGGAGCTCAAGGAAAAGCGCAGGCTGCCGAGGAGCATGACGTTCGACCAGTACTATTCTGTCTGGCGCAGCAGCAGGCGCGGCGAGAATTTCGTGGGCCTGGACGACGGCGCGCTCCAGCATTCATCGAGCACCAGCAAGCAGCTGATCGAACGTCCTCCGCGAATGCTCAAGGGTGTCATTCAGACGCTTGTATTGCTGGTCGATTTTCCCGATCGCGCCCATGACGCCAACCGCAGCCCTGCGTTCTTCGAGCAGATGCTGTTCAGCGCCGACCATGTGTTCCCCACCGGCAGCATGCGCGATTACTACCGCACGGTCAGCAACTTCGACGGCGCGGCGGGAAAGGGCATCGACGTGCAAGGCAAGGTGTTCGGCTGGTTTCGCCTGCCTCAGCCGTTGAGCTTTTACACGGACGGCAGTTCGGGCATGGATGGCACGTTTCCGCGCAACGCCCAGGGCATCGCACACGATGCCGTGCTGGCGGCGCAGCAGGCCGGCGTCAATTTCGCCCCGTACGACATGCTCGGCGAGCATCTGGTCACGGCGCTCTTCATCATCCATGCGGGCGGCGGAGCGGAACAGACGTTGTCGCGCGACGATGTATGGAGCCACAAATGGGTCATTCCAGACGGCGTGAAGGTGGGCCCCAACCTTGCCGTGCAAACCTATCTGACGGTGCCGGAAGACTGCAACATGGGCGTATGCGCGCATGAATGGGGACATCTCGCCGCGCGCTGGGCCGATTACTACGATACGGGCCGCGTTCAGCAGATGCAGTCGAACGGGCTCGGCAACTACTGCCTGATGGCGGCGGGCTCGTGGGGCAACAACGGACTGACGCCCGTTTTTCCGAACGGCATGCTGCGCATGTTTCATAGCTGGATCGAACCGAGGCTCGTCACGAAGACGACGAAAAACATTGAACTCGAACCCGCGGCTGAGGGTGGCAGCATCGTCTATATCAACAACGCTGCGCGAATGGTCGAGGAGCAGTACATCATCGTCGAGTACCGGCGGCGACGCGGACAGGACGCGTTTTCGCCGGACGAGGGCGTGGCGATCTATGTAGTGGACGAGCGGATCGACAACGTGAACGATGAAGAGCATCTCGCGATCGAACTGATGCAGGCCGACAACCGGCGCGATCTCGCGAAGATCTTCGGGCAGGGCAATCGCGGCGACTCGACGGACTTGTATCCGAACGGCACCAAACGTTCGATCGGGAAGGCAACCAAGCCCGCGCTCCATTTGCCCGATGGCAAATGGAGCGGCGTGACGATCGCCGTGTCGGGTACGCCAGGGGCTGACAAGATGAAAATTAGCGTGACGATGGAGTGAGACGGGCTCGGCGCAGCATCGGCGAAGGCCGGACGGGACGAGATGAACGCGTTTGGTCGAGCCTTCCGCGCGCGAGGTGGAGACTCCTCCACCCCGAAAGCTGTTGCCGACATGATAGGGCGGCCACCGGCTCAATTTGAAAATCCACAGCAAGTAAGCCAACGCTCACGGGCGATTGCACGCATACGGTGACCTGGTATTCGCGCAACCAATATTCCTGCCGGCACACATGCTTGAATACCTCGGTGCCTGCGCATCGGCCGCGCCGCGGCCGCTGCGCGAAATGACACGACCTAGTGAAAACCGCCGTCTGACTCGCTGTCAGAAATCATTCTTCCGGAACTGTCTACGATCGCAGCTGGCGTCCCGGCCGCGGCGCTCGGTGGATACGTCGAAAGCAGTCGCGAGGTACGGCCCTGCTCATTAGCGGTCCACGTCGCGATGTCGACTGGCGCTTGCAGCGTCGTCACAAGACTTTGGAAATTCGCCTGCATAACAGAAGCGAATCCTCCTCCAGTTTCTACGGCGATTTCCTGGACGTGCCGCCAGTAAGCAAACGTCTTTTTTAGCGCGGCGGGCAGTTGTTGCGACTGAAGTTCGATCACTTCATTCAACGATCGTGAAGAAAGTGCCGCTCCGGCCAACACCTCCTGTTCGCGGAGAGACGTCTTTACGGTTTGCAGATTCAATTCGACAAGCTTCTCCAGCCCGGCTACGGCGCAGGCCATCCAGTCGAAGGCGCCTGGAAGATCGGCGTCGCGGCGAAAGAGAGGAGAGTAGTTCAGAGTAGTCGCGTGCATGGGAGAAAGGCTCGGTGAAGGTGAAGGGGCAGGCACATGCCGGCATGGACCCAGTCAGCAACCGTCATTCCAGCGCCCGTATTTTCGGCTGCATGCGTCGGGCGAGGAGGATCAACGGGCATTTCCGAGAAGAACGCGGCGCGCATCCGGCAATTTGGTGCTTCGTTACGCGTCGCGGTCAGGAGGCTCGACGGGATCAATCAGGCAGCCGGGCGGCCTTGCATTGCACGGGCCGGGTTGCGGCGCAGGAGAGCGTCGTCATCGTTCGATACACCGCCGGCGTCCTCGAAGGGCGGTTGATGGCGAAACCCGGCATGCCCCGAGACGATGGAGATGATTGCGCCGACAACGAGTGCCGCAAACGAAAACCATGAGGCGCGTGCTACGCCGCGTGCTGCGGTGTCTGCTGCCTGACGTGCATCAGCTTCGGCTTGCGGACTCGAGGCTTCGGCGGTCGCAGAGGCAATCGCCCCTTGAACGCGTTGCGTCAATGAGCCCGCCATCGTGCCAGTGGCTCCTGACGGACCGGCTGCCGCACCGACCGTTGCGCCGGTCGCCGCGACGTTTCCGGCGGCGCTCACCGCGCTTCCGAGCAGGGACGTTGCTCCGTAGACGACCATGAGAATCATCACCGCCCACGCGAGCAGGCCGTGAAGCCAACCGAGTACGGGCGCACAGCGTCCCGCGAAATAGGAACCGATGAAGACGGCGATGACGGTCATCACGATCAGGTAGGCGCCTGAACCAAAGCCGAATCCTTGCAGAGGATTGGGACGGGAAAGGGGCGAGAGCGCGGACATGCCGATTGCCGCGCCGAGCACGCTCAGAATGAGGTAGGCAATCAGCGAGAGGATGACGCCTGCGATCACAGAGCCCCACGAAACACGGGGTAGTCCGCTCTGGGTAGTGAGGAGTTTCATAGTTAGCCTGAGACGTGAAGGATTAAAAGGAATGATCGCAAGATGGCTTGCGCTCATGACATCTGAACCGCGCAACGGCTGTTCCCGGCAATCCTTCAGCTCGGTTGGCTGCCAATTTCGGTGCAAGGGCGATCGCTATAGGTGCCGGCTGGAAGAATTTCGCCGGGCACATGCCGCTGGAAAGAGGAATCCACTTCGCGCGGTCTGGTCGATGCGATGGGTCAGCGTCGATAGTTACGAAGCTCCTGCCGGAACCGTTCGACGGAACTGGCGAAGCCAAACGCAATGCACGGGCGAACGGGCACAGCGCGTGCTGAAAGCATCTTTACAATGCGACCTTGACGGTCCAAGAAGAAAAAAGGGAGAAATCATGCTTGCCGTCGTCATTCCAGCCCACAACGAGGCTCATTTAATCGGTCTGTGCATCCGTTCGATTATTCGCGCGTCCCGTCATTCCGATCTCGACGGCGAGGAAGTCCGCATTTTTGTGGTGATGGACAGTTGCACTGACGACACCGGGGTGATCGCCGCGTCGCTGGGCGCGCAGGTCTTATCGGTGGAGATGCGCAACGTCGGCGTGGCGCGCGCGACGGGTGCACAGGCAGCGCTGGCACAGGGCGCCCGGTGGTTGGCTTTCAGCGACGCTGACACAACGGTCGCGGGAGACTGGCTCGTGCAGCAACTTAACTGTCGAACCGACGCGGTGTGCGGAGTGATCAGTATCGAGAACTGGGCCGGACACGGCGCTGCAGTTCGCAGGGACTTCACCACGACTTATCGGGACCGCGACGGGCACCGCCATGTTCATGGCGCGAATCTGGGGGTGTCTGCCGCGGCGTACGTGGCGGCAGGCGGGTTCAGACCATTCGCATCAAATGAGGACGTGGCGTTCGTCGAAGCGCTGATTGCCGCAAAGGCATCCGTAGCATGGAGCGCCGCCACGCGAGTGGTCACTAGCGCCCGCCTTGATTCGCGCGCACCTCACGGCTTCGGCGCGGCGCTACGGGCTGTCAGTCTGCAACTGGCTGCGGCGGAGGGGATGGCCAATGACACGGTAACGCAGGCGTGCGAGGATTCCGAGCGTTCCGACGCTACGCCTTGAACACCTCGCCTGATTTGACGTGGGACGAGCGGGTGAGATTGCCTGCGCTCGCAACCTGTCGTAAGCAACCCTGCCAAACTGGCAGAGACGGGCTCCTGCCAGTATGCTATCGGACTCGGCGATCGATCCACGCATGCAGCACGGGAGCAACGTGAAAAACACGGAGTTGCGAAACGACCTATTGGAACTGCGCGAACTCATCCGCGAGTTTGTCAACGAGCGCGACTGGGACCAATTCCACACGCCGAAGAATCTGGCAACGGCGCTAAGTGTCGAGGCAAGCGAGCTACTCGAACCTTTTCAGTGGCTTGTTTCGGGTGACAAAAGCGAACTCGACGAAGCGAAGCAGACCGCTATCCGACATGAGATGGCCGACGTTCTGGTGTACCTCGTTCGCCTTGCCGACAAGATGGATGTCGACCTCTTTCAGGCTGTGGTGGAAAAGATGGCGCTCAATCGGGAAAAATATCCCGCCGACAAAGTGCGCGGCGACTCACGCAAGTACTCCGAGTACGAAGACTAAAAACAGCGGGCCTTTCCGCCAGCCTCGCCCGCAATTCAGGAGTGTCAGTCGATGTCGGTTTCGTCATCCGCCACCACACGCCCCGGCGCTTCCTCTCTGATCACCTCGCTGGTCGCGGCTGCGTTGTTCATGGAAAACCTCGACGGCTCGATCATCGCAACCGCGCTACCGCAGATGGCGCATTCGTTTCATATCACGCCGGTCGAACTGAGCATCGGCATCACGTCATATCTGCTGACGCTCGCGGTATTCATCCCGATCAGCGGCTGGATCGCCGACCGGGTCGGCGTGCGCACGGTGTTCACGGCTGCGCTTGCGATCTTCACCGCCGCATCGGTGCTGTGCGGACTGACTGACAACCTCGTCGAATTCACCGGCGCGCGGATTTTGCAAGGCATTGGCGGCGCGATGATGGTGCCGGTCGGACGGCTCGCCGTGCTGCGCGCCACGCCCAAAGAAGGCCTGATGCGCGCGATCTCGATCATCACGTGGCCAGGGCTGGTCGCGCCGGTCCTCGGACCGCCGCTCGGCGGCTTCATTACGACGTATTCGTCGTGGCGCTGGATCTTCTATCTGAACGTGCCGCTCGGACTCGTCGGCGTGGTGCTGGCGTGGTGCTTCATCAGCGCGGAACGCAACACGGATCGTCGTCCGTTCGACATGTTGGGTTTCGTGTTGACCGGCGTCGCGGGCACCTCGGTGATGTATGCGATGGAGGCGATCGGCCGCGACTCATCATGGCGCTCGGCGCTGCTGTTTCTGGCGATCGGTCTCGCGGCTTGCGCGGCGGCGTGGTTTCATCTGCGACGCAGCGCGCATCCGATGGTCGATCTGTCGGCGTTCCGGATCAAGACGTTTATGGTGGCGATTGGTGGCGGGTCGCTGTTCCGGATCGCGATCGGCTCGGTGCCGTTTCTGCTGCCGTTGATGTTTCAGGTCGGCTTCGGCATGAATCCGTTTCAGTCGGGCTTGCTCACGCTCGGGGTATTCGCCGGCAATCTGTCGACGAAACTCGTCACGACGCAGATCTTGCGGCGCTTCGGCTTTCGGACAGTGCTCCTGTACAACGGTGCGTTCGCCGCAGTGACGCTGGCGAGCATGAGTCTGCTGAGCGCCTCCACGCCGTATGGATGGATCCTCTTCGCGCTATTCGTCAGCGGCGTCGCGCGGTCGCTGCAATTCACTGCGATCAACACGCTCGGCTTCGCGGATGTGCCGAAGCAGCATATGAGCGGCGCGTCCACCTTATCGAGCACCTTGGGCCAGATGACGATGGGGATGGGCGTCGCGGCCGGCGCGATTGCGTTACGGATCGCGGCGTGGTGGCACGGGCACGATGGGCAAACATTGGCGCCGGCCGATTTCACCATCGCGTTTCTGATGATGGCGGCATTGAGCGTGATCGCGATAGCCGATGTTTTTTCGTTGTCGCCGGATGCCGGCGCGCATGTCAGCGGACATCGGCGGGCGGGCGAGAAGTCGTGACGAAACAGGCGAACGCGCTCCCGACCCATTCGCGATCCAATCCGCACACCCAACGTTTTACGCCCTGCTTAAACGATAAACCGTGACACGCGAGCATCGCGGACCCCGACTCAAATCGACTTCACTTCTCCACCGTCCATCCGCAAGGTCGATCCTGTCATCCAGCGCGCCTCAGGCGACACGACGAACGCCATCAACGCGGCAATCTCTTCAGGCGTGCCGTAACGCGCGATACCGGCTTCAACGGGAAACTTTGCCGTCGCTTCTTCGACGGACATGTTGTGCAGCGGTGCCCAGTGCTCCAGATATGAGCGTCGCCGGCCGGTCATCACGGGCCCTGGCAGCACACTGTTGACCTGCACGCCGTCGGCGATGCCGCGATCCGAGAATGCTTTCGCGAGCGCCACGATCGCCGCGTTGATCGTGCCCACGGCCGCATAGGGCGCCTTGGGAAACAGTGCCGAATTCCCGGACATCAGCACGACCGATCCTGAACTTTCCTTCAGTGCCGGCCACGCCGCGATCGTCAATCGTCGCGCGCCGTGCAGCTTGAGCGCGAGACCGCGCTCCCATTGCTCGTCGGTCATCTCGAGCACGTCGATCTGCGGGACTGCGCCAGCAATGTTGAGCAACGCGTCGATCCGCCCGAAGGTCGCGAGCGTCTGGTCGACGACTTGCCGCGCGGCGTCGGGTTCGGAGAGATCGGCGTCGATAACAAGCGTTTCGGCGCCGGCCTTCTTCACCTCGACGGCGGTCTCTTCAAGGTTCGCGCGGTTGCGCGCCACGAGCACGATCGAATCAAAATCCCGCGCCAGTCTGATGGCGGTCGAGCGACCGATACCCTGGCTTGCGCCCGTCACGATTGCGACTTTGCTGGACATATTGCTTCTCCTGATTGGTTAAATGAAGCGCGGTTCAGTGCTTCGAATATCTCAGTGGTCGAGGAAGTCCAAAATGGCCGCGGCGATTTCCGTAGCATGCGTCTCCAGCGCGAAGTGGCCGGTATCGAAGAAGCGCACCACGGCGCCCGGGATGTCGCGCCTGAATGCGTCGGCGCCGGCGGGCAGAAAGAACGGATCGTTTTTCCCCCACACGGCGAGCAAGGGCGGCTGATGCGCGCGGAAGTATTGCTGGAATGCCGGATACAGCGCGACGTTGCTTTGATAGTCGCGGAACAGATCGAGCTGTACTTCGTGCGCACCCGGCCGGCTCAGATAGAAGTCGTCGAGCGAGTAGCCATCAGGCGACACGGACGCCGTGTCGGACACACCGTGCGTGTACTGCCAGACGGTCGTTTCGTGCGTGAGTAGTGCGCGAAGCGCGTCCCGATTCGACGGCGAAGCGTCTTGCCAATACGCCCGGATAGGATTCCAGCCTTCGCTCAATCCTTCTTCGTAAGCGTTGCCGTTCTGCGAAATGATCGCGGTGATCCGCTCGGGATGTCGGATTGCAAGGCGGAGGCCGGTCGGCGCGCCGTAGTCGAATACGTAGACCGCAAAACGGTCGAAGCCGATCACCTCGGTGAAATGCTCGATGATGTTGGCGATGTTGTCGAACGTGTAAGCAAAATCGTCGCGGCTGGGCATGTCGGACTGACCGAAGCCGGGCAGATCCGGCGCGACGACATGGAAACGGTCGGCGAGCTTCGGAATCAGGTCCCGAAACATATGGCTCGAGCTCGGAAAGCCGTGCAGGAGCAGCAGCTTTGGGGCGCCCGGGCGGCCGGCTTCACGGTAGAACACCTTGAAGCCGTCGACGTCGGCGTGACGATAGGCGATTGAAGTCATGATCTCCCTCCTGAGGGGAACAAAGTTGAACGGGTCACGAAAGGCGCCGCGCGATGTTGATATCGCAGGTCGCACGGAACTCGCGGATAACGTTAGCGAGCGGAAACCGAATGGACCGCTTCGGCGATGACATGCGTCACAGCGTCGGGAGCCGTCACGATCGGCGCGTGATCGGCCTGATACGACCGCACGTGCGCATTCATGCGCGCTGCCAGGAAATGCTGGGTGTCAGGGTTGATCATCCGGTCCTGTTCGGCGACCAGGAACCAGCTTGGACGGTCTTTCCACAGCGGACGCCCGACCGCTTCGCCAATGCACGACACGGAAATCGGACGCTGCACGGCAGCGAGCACCGCCAACTCCTCAGGCGTCGCGTGCTGCGCAAACGCCTGGGCGAACGCCTCTTGTGGCAGCCATATCAATCCGTGTCGATCCTGCGCGAGTTTTGGCGCCAGCGGATGCGTTTCGCCGCGATAGAACACGTCACCAACCGTTTCACCTTCATCGGGCGCCAGCGCGGCGACGTAGACCAATGCCCTGATTTTTTCGGACCGGCTCGACCCGATCACGGCGCCGGCATACGCATGGCCGGCCAGCACCACCGGACCTTCGATCCGTTCCAGCGTCCGGTCGAGCGCGGCCACGTCCTCACCCAGCGATGTCAGCGGCAGCGGAGCCGCGACAGCATTGATCCCCTGTTCCTTCAGACCCTCGATCACCTTGCTCCAGCTCGATCCGTCCGCCCATGCGCCGTGCACCAGTACTGCGTTCACATTGCCAGAAGACATGTCCCGCTCCTTTGAAGATAGTGAATGCTGCTTGCGAAACCGGCCAACTTCGCCGTGTCTGTGTAACCAGTCTGACGATGTTTTAAAGGTTACTAATACAAGGTGTAACTTGTCAAGTGCGTTTTTAGTGGTTACGATACCGACATCGTCATTGCACATTGATTACAAGAAAATGGACTACCGTCAGATTCCCGCGATATTCGTTGCTGACGCGCCGGGCCTCGATTTCCTGAACTCGGTCGCGACGCCCGTGGATGAACAGGTCGACTGGATTAGCGATGGAGGCGGATTGCTGGCCTGGCTGGAGCAGGCTGGAATGGCCCCGCGCGCCGCGCTCACGGCGCTGCGAGCGCAGTCCACGCCGGCCGAACTCGACGCCGTTGCGGCGCAGGCTCGCGCGCTGCGCGAGTGGTTCAGGGCATTTGCGCAGAAAAGGAAGGGGCGGCCGTTGACCGCGAGAGATTTGCGCGAACTCGCGCCGCTGAATCAACTGCTCGAGCGGGATGACCGATATGGAGAAATCGTCGCCAATGCAACGGGCGAGGCGTCGCCTTTTGAACTCCGGACGAATCGGCGTTGGAAGTCGCCGGAGTCATTGCTGATGCCCATCGCCGAAGCGTTGGCGAACCTGGTGTGTGACGAGGACTTCACGCACGTGAAGGCATGTGAAGGTCCGCGCTGCACATTGATGTTTGCCGATCACACGCGGGGTCACGCGCGCCGCTGGTGCAGCATGGCAATTTGCGGGAACCGCGCGAAGGTTGCCGCTCACCGGAAGCGGCTCAAGGAGCAGCAAGGCGAGTGACGTGACGTGGTGAGCGGTTCAGCGTTGAACTGAGGGTTGTTTTGGAGGCGTGATATGGATCACATCAAGGCGATTGCATTCGATTTGTACGGCACCCTTTACGATGTGCACTCAGTGGTGGCGCGGTGCGATCAACAATTTCCGGGGCGTGGACGTGAAATCAGCACGCTGTGGCGACAGAAGCAACTCGAATACACGTGGCTGCGGAGTCTGATGAACCGCTACGTCACCTTCGAGCACGCGACGGAAGATGCATTGCGCTTTACCTGTCGGCACCTTCGGCTCGATCTGGATGATGAAGCCTGCAAGATGCTTTGCGATGCGTACTTGCGCCTGCAGCCGTTCCCTGAAGTGCCGGGTACGCTGGGCGAATTGCGTCGGCGAGGACTGAAGCTCGCGGTGCTGTCGAACGGTTCGCCTCATTCGATCGGCGCCGTGGTGGGAAACTCGGGACTTCGCGCGGAATTCGACCATCTGCTGAGCGTCGACCCGGTCCGCGTGTACAAACCGGACGACCGCGCCTACCTGCTTGCGGAGCAGGCATTCGGGCTCCCTCGAACGTCGATACTGTTCGTGTCGTCGAATGCGTGGGATGCAACGGGGGCACGCTATTTCGGCTTTCCGACATGCTGGATCAATCGTAGCGGCAATGTCTTCGAAGAAATGGGCCAGAAACCCGACTGGGAACTGCAAGGTCTTGACGGATTGCTAGCGCTATTCGATTGAGGCGCCGGGCCGCCGATACAGCGCTGATCTCTGGAGCATTGCAGTCGGAAGCGGCCATTCGCTGAATGATGAAAATGACAAATCGCGAATGACCGCGACGGCCGAACGAATCATCACCACGCCACGGTCGCCTTTGTGAAGTCAGAAGTGGCAATGCCGGCGCAAGCCGTTCGGGCGAATCTGCGAACGCGTCCGGCGCGCAGCTATAATCGCGCTCGAACATGGCTAGGGGAAGTCTACTCGTGAAAAAGATCGCTGCCTTTGCGCTTGTTGCGCTTGTATTGACCGGTTGCTCGTCTGCCGAAAAGCAGGAGCAGCAAGAGCAGAAGTTCCTCCACAACGAAACCAACCTTGTCGCCGCCCAACGCAATGCGGCGGTCGACTGCGACTCGGCGAACTGCGACGCCGCCTGGGCGCTGACGAAACGCTATATCGAGCAGCATTCCGATACGGCCGTGACGCGCGCGGACGCGGTCGCAATCGACACCGACGTGCCGAGTGGTTCGGGCAAGGTCGCCTTTTCGGCGACCCGCGCTGCAAAAGGCGCGGGCGCGACCTTGACACTCTTTGCACAGTGCCGCGGCATGTATGGGCCGGACAACGCCAAAGGTTCGGACTATGACGAGTGCGCGGAAAAGATCCTCAAGACACAGAACGGCTATGTGGCGTTTCTCAGGACACACGCGTCGGGTCAGTAACGCCTGGAGCGGGCGGCGCCTCTGCGATCTGTCGGCCCATGCATGCCGACACGCCGGCATGCTCCGCATGTTCAGGATTGCCGTGCGCCGCTCAGGCGACCAGAGCCAGGAGCTGGCCGCTCGACGCCTGGAAGGTGCCGACAATGCAGGCGCTCCGACGCACGATAGTGATCACCTAAATCCGTGAAACGCCCGCGGCGTTTTTCATGATTTGCTGTTTCCGATCGATTACCCAGGCGGTAGCGACGGCTCCTACAATCAACGGTGCGCCCACCAGCATCCCTGCGGTGGGACGTTCCTCAAGAAAAGCCCACCCCAGTATCACGGCAATCACTGGATTGACGAAAGTGTACGTCGCGACCAGCGTCGGATCGACGCGGTCGAGCAGCCAGACATACGCGGCAAATGACAGGACCGTTCCTGCGAGAATCAGGTAGGCAAGCGCAAAAAGCGAGTCTGCTGAGACTGCCTGGACCCGGAAGCCGCGTAGTTCTCCTGTTATCGCGCACAACACAGCGAGCGTCACGCCGCCCGCTAGCAGTTCGACTCCCGCTAGCGTAAGCGCGGGCGTCTCGCCCTTATGTCGCTGGGTCAGGACCGTTCCGAGTGCCCACGAAAGGCTTGCACCGAGCAACGCGGCAAGCCAGGGCAGCTCCATTCGGTGCGAGCCTGACGAGGGTGCTGCCCACGCGATGACGGCGACGCCGGCAAAACCTACACCCAGTGCGCAAATGGTGGCCGGTGCAGGACGGCGCTCTCCCGGAAGCAAAAAGCGCAGCATGGCGATCCAGAACGGAATGGTCGCCAGAATGACGGCGGCGATTCCTGACGGCACATGCTGCTGCGCAATTGCCAGAACGCCGTGGCAGCCGACGAAGAAAAGCAGGCCGCATGTCACGCCATGAATCATTAACTGAGCGGACGGTAGGCGCTGATTGTGCAGCAGGCTCCACCCCAGCAGGATCAAACCGCCAATCAAGCAGCGGGTTCCCATCAGAATCATCGGTGGGAATGAGCGCAAGCCGACCGCAACGGCAAGATAGGTCGACCCCCAAACGAGATAAATGGCAGAGAATGCTAGCAGCGGGCGAGTCGACATAACGGGTCCGTTCGTTGGTTTGTATAACCGGTTAACAGGTTATACTTTCAAGGCGGATTTACAAGGGGCATTGAGTATGACCGTCCAGAATGAAGAAGCTCGGCCGCGCAGGGCGTCGCATGTCGAGGAGGAGTTGGCCATTCGGTTCGTGAATACCGTTGCATGGCGCCGGTCCGATGAGCAGGAAGAGCGTTTGCCATCCGCCGAGGCTCTGCTTCGGTGGTTTGCCGCGGCCCGGCTGTTCGATGCGGGTTTTTTGCGCGCGTTATCGCTTGAATGGAAGGGCGACCCTGTCCTCGCCGAAAACGGATACCAGACCGCTCTATCGTTGCGTGAGACGATTTACCGGGCGCTTCAGAGCGCGGCGTCGGACAAGGCCCCGGCGAAAACCGACCTTTCGCTTCTGTCTCAGTTGCTCAATGCAGGCAAGCCAGACATGCAGCTATCAGTCCAGCGAGGGCGCTACCTATGGAGCGCCGACGGGCACGCGAATGGCGTGTGTGTTCTGCTCATGCCTGTGGTCATATCTGCTTTGGCGCTGCTAACCGGTCCCCATTCGCATAAGGTGAAGCAGTGTCAGGACGACCGGGGCTGCGGTTGGCTTTTCGTCGATGAAAGTCGTGCGCAGAACAGACGTTGGTGTTCGATGGGCGACTGCGGGAACCGTGCAAAAGCCCGCCGTCACTATGTGCGCCAACGCGACGCTGACGTTTAGACAGGCGAAATCAGGCATCTCGCGAAGCACGCAGTCGGTTCCCGCACCGGGTCGGTGCGAAACCCTCAATCACTATCGCAGGGAGCATCAATCTGAGAGCGACCCATGCCCAGCGCATCACGCTCGACCAAGTTTGCATTTGCTCCCCGCGCGAACCATACTTGTTCTCTCTAGCATTGTTCGCGGTGAACGGCGATGAACGGTAACGATCCCGATGGCGATCACCACGCGCACCCGCATACCGACACTCACGACCACCACGGCAGTGCTTTGTCGGAGATGGATCTGCGTGTCCGTGCGCTGGAATCCCTGCTGGTCGAGAAAGGGTATGTCGACCCGCACGCACTCGACATACTCGTCGAAACCTATGAGCACAAAGTCGGGCCGCGCAATGGCGCTCGCGTGATCGCAAAGGCGTGGCATGATCCGGCGTACAAACAATGGCTACTCGACGACGCCACTGCAGCGATCGCGTCGCTCGGCTACACAGGCCGACAGGGCGAGCATATGATCGTGCTGGAAAACACGCCCGCCGTACACAATATGGTGGTCTGCACATTGTGCTCGTGCTATCCGTGGCCCGTGCTCGGACTTCCACCGGTATGGTACAAATCCGCACCTTATCGGTCGCGCGCCGTCATCGATCCCCGTGGCGTATTGAAGGAGTTCGGCTTCGAATTACCCGTGGAAGTCGAGTTTCGCGTGTGGGATTCCACTGCGGAAGTTCGGTACCTCGTGCTGCCCATGCAGCCGCCCGGGACCGATGACTTCGCTGAAGAAGCGCTAGCTGAACTGGTAACACGTGATTCGATGATCGGCACGGGATTGCCGAAGACGCCTGAGTCGACACGAGGGGCACCATGAACGGCGCGCAGGATCTCGGTGGTATGCAGGCTTTCGGTCCGATACGCCCCGATAACGACATCTCGCCGTTTCACGCCGACTGGGAGCGCAGGGTGCACGCGACCACGATCGCCATGGGCGCAGTCGGTAAGTGGAACATCGATATGTCGCGCGCGGCGCGGGAGAGTTTGCCGCCGGCGCAATACCTTTCCAGCAGTTACTACCAGATCTGGTTCGAGGGTTTGAAGAAGCTCGTCGTGAGCACCGGTCTGGCTACGGCCGACGAAATCGAGTCAGGCGTGTCGACGAGTCAAGCGGCGCCGGTGCCGCGCGTGTTGATGGCCAAAGACGTATCGGCGGCGCTGTTCCGGGGCAGTCCCGTCGACCGGCCCGCAGCCGTGGAAGCAAAGTTTGCCGTTGGCGATTGGGTGCAGGCTCGTCAAATCAATCCCTCCTCGCATACTCGTTTGCCGCGTTACTGTCGGGGCAAACGCGGGCGCATTGTTGCCGTACACGGCGCGCATGTCTATCCCGACGCCAACGCGATCGGCCAGGGCGAGCAACCGCAATGGCTCTATACCGTGCGCTTCGACGGTGCTGAGCTTTGGGGACTCGATACGACCGCGGCGTCGGTATGTGTCGATTGCTGGGAACCGTATCTCGAACTGCCGCCGGCACCATGACTGATGCTTTAACGAAACTCCCCGAACTGCGCGCCGCGTTGCCAGCACTGCCTTGCGACAACGCAGGGCCGCTGTTCAACGCGCCGTGGGAAGCCCAGGCGTTTGCCATGACGCTCGCGTTGTACGAGCGCGGCATGTTCACCTGGGGCGAGTGGGCAACCTGCTTGAACGAGGCAATCCGCGACGCGCAGGCCGCTGGCGATGCAGACCGCGGCGACACTTACTACTCGCATTGGCTGACAGCGCTGGAGCGCATCAGCACGATCAAGGGACTCGTGACCGACGACTCGCTTCTGCGCCGCCGCAGCGCGTGGGACGCGGCAGCGCGCCGCACGCCGCATGGACAGCCGATAGAACTTGAGTGACGGTCCGCACGCGTCGTCAGTCAGGAATCTCGGGCTCGACCAGCTTCGCCAACTGAACAAGCGACTCCTGCCAACCGAGGTAGCACATCTCCACGGGAATGACCTCGGGCACGCCCTCCTGCAAAACGGTGAGTTCGGTCCCGCACGACACCTGTCGCAATGAAATGGTGGCCTGCATCTCGCCCGGCAGGTTCGGGTCGTCGAAACGGTCCGAGTAGCGGATCTTCTCGAACGGCACCAGTTCGAGATACTCGCCGCCGAACGAGTGGCTGTTGCCGGTGCCGAAGTTACGGAAGGACATCTTGTGGGTGCCGCCGACCTTGGCATCCATGTGGTGGACCTGACAGGTGAACCCGTACGGAGGAAGCCACCTCACTATCGCATCCGGTTCGAGGAAGGCGCGATAGATGCGTTCGGGCGTAGCGCGCAAGACGCGGTGAAGATGGATGGTTCCGGTAGCCATGGTGTGTTCTCCTTTCATTAGAGAAGTTGGACATACTCCTACGACGATCTGGCGACGCCGGTATCGACATAGGTTAAGACCAGGAAAAACCCGGGGGCGCCGCGCGGTTCCATATCGCAAATCGGCGCAAGCATACTCCCTCGGAGTGGTTCACTCATTCCATTGCGTTGGATATGTCTTTTTACCAAGTCATCCACGGGCCCGCTCCCCATGTACTAGCGTGCCTGCGATCTCTCCGCGCTGGCGCCGTGCGTTCGGCAGTTTGCGATTGCAATTTAGCCCCATCTGTTTTGTTTATCGCGATCTGAAAGGCCGTGAAAACCGGTTCGGAGAGCCGATTGCACACGGGAATCCCGAAAACGCTTGACGGGGCGTGGCCTGCCGATATCGTCAGATCAAGCGACGGGAAGCGTAACGGCACTTTCAAGCCGCTAACTCGTGGTTTACCCGCGCTTCCTGCGAGACCCTGCAATTCATACCTTTGCATCCCAAGACGCACGCACTTTCGATCGGCCGGCAAGAAGCGCCTTAGGCTCAGCGCTTGCACTGCGCTTTTGCACCCGCTATCTGAGTTCGTTGCGCGGCGGTCCAAATGAGTTCTTGAAGGAGTACAGGTATGGCACGGATCATTGGAGGCATCGCTGCCTCGCACACACCAACTATCGGTTTTGCATTCGATAAGAACAGGCGTGACGATCCCGTGTGGGCACCCGTCTTCGAAAACTTCGCGCCGTTGGCCGACTGGCTCGCCGACAAGAGCCCTGACGTGCTGCTGATCTACAACGACCATGTCACTTCGTTTTTCTTCGACCACTATTCCGCGTTCACACTAGGCGTGGGACCCGAGTGGAGTGTGGCCGATGAAGGGGGCGGCGTGCGCGATCTGCCGCCGATCAAAGGCCATCCGGAGTTGGCCGCGCACATCGGCACCTCGCTCATGACCGACGAATTCGACATGTCGTTCTTTCAGAACAAGGCGCTCGATCACGGCTGCTTTTCGCCGCTGTCGATGCTTTGCCCGCACAAGCCCGAATGGCCGGTGAAGCTCGTGCCGCTGCAGATGGGCGTGTTGCAACTGCCGGTGCCGAGTGCGCGACGCTTTTACAAGCTTGGACAGGCGTTGCGACGTGCCATCACGGATGGCTATTTCGGCGACCTGCTGGCGACGAGTTTCAAGGCGCGCGGCGCCCAGGGCCTCATCATCGATGCTGGCGTGCGCGACGTGAGCGTGCTGACCGAGATGAAGTTCGCGGTCTGGAGCAAGGCGATCTCGGCCAAAGGGACGGTCAAGGCGACGCTCGGTTCAGTGAATATTCCGGTGGTGTGCGCCGGGGCGCTGGTGAATCCCGGCGATGTCGTCGTCGCGGATGACGACGGTGTGGTCGTGGTCCCCGCGGCGTCGGCGCAGAAGGTACTCGACAAGGCGGCGGCGCGCGAAGCCAACGAAGGCGAGAAGCGTGCGAAGCTGGCCTCGGGTGTGCTCGGCCTTGACATGTACAGCATGCGCGAGCCGCTGAAACAGGCTGGGCTGCGTTACATCGATTGAAAGGCAGAGAAACCATGAGTGAGCAACTCACCGGCATCTCGTCGATGGCGACGCGCCAGCTGCTCGCCGAGTTGATCCAGGACTATGAGCGGCTATCGGGCCAGCCGGTTGTCGCCGAGTCTGTTGGCGGTGTCGATGCTGCCCGTCGCGTCGAGAGCGGCGAAGAGTTCGACTTTGTCGTACTCGCCGCCAATGTGATTGACCGGCTGGAGGCCGCCGGCCGTGTCGTGTCGGGCAGTCGGGTCGACGTAGCGCGTTCGGGCGTGGCGATCGCGGTGGCGGCCGGTGCGTCGCGACCCGATGTCGGCACTGAGGCGGCGCTTCGCGACGCCGTTCTTGCCGCGCACCGTGTCGGGTATTCGACGGGACCCAGCGGTTTACACCTGACCCGTCTGTTCGAGCGCTGGGGTATTGCCGACGTGGTTGCGCCACGGGTCGTGCAGGCCCCACCCGGTGTTCCGGTCGGGGCGCTTGTTGCACGCAGGGACGTCGAGTTGGGTTTTCAGCAGTTGAGCGAATTAATGCACTTGCCGGGCATCGATGTGATTGGCCCTATGCCCGCGGAAGCTCAGATCGTAACCGTCTTTTCAGCCGGCATATGTACGGCATCCGGGAAGAAAGATGTCGCGAAGGCGTTGCTCTCTTTTCTGGCTTCGTCACGATGCGATAAAGCCAAGCTGAGTCAGGGGATGGAGCCGGCATAAAACCTGAAGGAGTCACCGCTCCTTCTTTTGCGCCTGCGCAGCGACCATCCAGCAGACCACTGCACCCGCGGCCCAACCGCACGCGAACATGAGTTCGAGATCGAACAGGCTTTGGAAATTCTCCGCGTTTTCGTAGCTGCATGTTCGATGAGTTCGAAACTGGATGCAGCCGGTCTGAGCGTACTGGAAAACGACAAATAATTTATACAGACCGAACATCGTGAATGCCAGCGCAAAAAGCGCCAGTTTCGTTGGTTTTTTCATCGCATGGTCCGTTGGTTCAGTCTGACAGGATACCAATTGTCAGCGATACGCACGCGCCGATTTCCCTCGTTCGACATGTCGCGGGAAATCGTAGAGGATCGGTCGGCATATCCCGCTGCGGATTGGCGCACTTGCGACTTTCCTTGCGCGAGTCTTCAAACGACATAAGGAGCCGGCATGCCCAAGGCCGACATCGCCACTGTGCTCGCGCGTCATAGCTCGGGTTATCCGCCGCCATTCGACGCGCCTTGTACTGCACGTACGCGCAAGCGCTTGGGCGAGGCGGGCTTGCTACGCGTTGTTCGCGATTCGTTTCGGTGGATCGACGGTCCCGCTTGACTCACACATGATCTCAGTGCTTATATTCCAGACGATTGCCGTAGGTGATCGAATGCCAAAGCCGTACCGTCATGGCGTGCTTTTCCGAGCGCTCATTAAACGATGCAGTCGCTACCTCCCATTGTGGCCGCATAAAGGGGACCAGAATCGATGAGTAAAGATCCAATAGATGCATCGGAACGTATTGACGAGCTGATCGCCGGACTAACGGACTGGCGTGGCAAAACGTTCGCGAGTGTCCGCAAGATCATCCTTGAGTCCGACCCGGAGATAATCGAAGAATGGAAGTGGATGGGAAGCCCGGTGTGGTCTCGCGACGGCATGATTGCGGTCGCCAACGCCCACAAAGGGAAGGTGAAGGTTACCTTTGCGCACGGGGCGGGCATCGCGGATCCTGACAAGCTCTTCAATGCGGGTCTCGAAGGCAACGCGCGACGAGCGATCGATTTTTTGGAGGGCGATAAGGTCAATGCGCGCGCGCTAAAAAATCTCGTCCGCGCCGCTGTTGAGTACAACCAGACCCATTTGAAGAAGAACAAAGCGCCCGCGAGTACACGGGCGAAAGTGGACAAAAGTAAAGCGATGTGAGGGTAAGGGCCGTCGGTTACCTGGAGTGGAAAAACACAGCGCAGGCCTGCGCCGGCGTGACTGCGGTGGCCACCTTTCACATCCAGCGTTGCATAGATCGCATAAAGTTACCCTTCATACTGGACTCCTCCAAATAGACCCGTTAGTCTGACAACATTGCACGATGCAATCTGGCGATGCTGTCCTGACCGACAACGTGGGAGCCGAAACATGGAAGTGAGCACAGAAGCGCTTGTTGACATGCTGCGAGAGGTCGAAGCCGACGACCCGATTGACTACGCCGACCTTCCTTTCGGAGAGCAGGAGCTCAGGCGTCTGGTGATGACCTCTCTTGTCGAGCGCCGCCACCAGGTCGAGGCCGGCAACATGCCGGTATCCGACATCCATGCGCTGTATCTCCTGAGCACCGCCAAGCTGGTTCTTGAGAACACAGTGCTTCACGCAAGGCTGCTTCTGCTTCAGGGGCGGCAGATCGATGTGCAGTCCCTGCTGGCTCCATTCACGCTCAAGGGCAAATCCTAGGCCGGTCGAGGAAGGGCCCGAGCAGCGGGGCGAACCTCCTCATCAAACGGGCGTAGTGCGGTAGCGCGAAGCCTGAAGATTGATTCGAGCCAGGGCGTTCGAGGCTAAGGCCGCGCGGCTGTATCGAAGAACTCCACCCAGCGGGTCACCAGACCGTCTTTGACTGTGAAGATGTGCACCCATTCTGATTCGAACGATTTGCCTGTCGCCTTGATGGTCGACGCGACAAAGCCGAGGACGATAATGTGCTCGCCCGCATCGATGAACTCACGGGGCTCGAATCGGGTAATTTCTTCAGCCAAAAAGAGGTCATCGAAATATCGCTGCACGTCCGCGCGTGTGCGACATTGGGTGGCATACGGGAGACTGGCAGGCCCCACCACTCGCCAGTCGATGTCAGCGGGAATCAGCGCCAGCAGCGCGTGAATATCGCCTCGGCCAAAAGCGGCGTACGCGTCTTTGACGACCTTCATCGCGTTGCTCATGTCAATCTCCCAGCGGCAGTCAACGTGGACATAGAGGAGCACGCAGACATGGACAGACGCGTTGCTCCGCTATCGACAGTAACTGCGTCCTATCATAGAACCCGTCCGGTCAAAATTCACGCTGCAGCGCGGTTCGGTCGGCGCGCGGAGATAAACGCCGCGCCGCCGGCCGTCGCTCAGTTCTGAAAGTAATTCAGACCAAGCGCACCTTTCACCTCGGATACCGTCGCACCCGCCACTTCCCGCGCGCGCATCGTCCCGCGGCGCAGGACGTTCAGCACCTCCGCACGGTCGGCTTCGAACTCGCGGCGGCGCTCCCGAATGGGGGCGATCATCGACTGCAGCCGTTCGTTGAGCACGCGCTTGACCACGCTGTCGCCAAGGCCGCCGCGGCGGTAGTGCGCTTTGAGTTCGTCGACCATCGGGACGTCTGGCTCGAACGCGTCGAGGAACGCGAACACGACATTGCCTTCCACCTGACCCGGGTCGTTGACGCGCAGATGGTTAGGGTCGGTGTACATGTTGTTCACGGCCTTGGTGATTTCGTCCGGCGTCGCGCCCAGCGTGATCGCGTTGCCCAGCGACTTGCTCATCTTGGCTTTGCCGTCGATGCCCGGCAGCCGCGCGACGTGCGAGAGCACCGCTTCGCATTCGACCAGCACCTGTTGATCGACCGTGTTGTTGAAACGGCGCACCAGTTCGTTGGTTTGTTCGATCATCGGCAACTGGTCGTCACCGACAGGTACGCGCGTCGCCTTGAACGCGGTGATGTCGGCGGCCTGGCTGACCGGATAGGTCAGAAAGCCGGCGGGGATGTCCCGCTCGAAACCGCGCAGCACGATTTCCGCCTTGATGGTGGGATTGCGCTCGAGGCGCGCGACCGTCACGAGATTAAGCAGGTACTGGGACAGTTCCGCCAGCTCGGGCACCTGCGACTGGATGAAGATGGTCGACTTCGCCGGGTCGATGCCGACCGCGAGATAGTCGAGCGCCACCTCGATGACGTTTTCCGTGACTTTCTGGTGCCGGCCGACGTTGTCGGTCATGGCCTGCGCATCGGCAAGCAGCAGGAACTGCTGCGCTTCGTGCTGGAGCTGCACACGCGAGCGCAACGAGCCGATGTAGTGGCCGAGGTGCAGCGGGCCGGTCGTGCGGTCGCCGGTGAGGATAATAGGCTGGTTCGTGATCGGTTTTGCGTCTGTCATGGTCTGGGGTTGTGCGTTTGTCGATACCACCAGCCGTCAGCGCGCAGAAACGAAAATGCCGCCAGGACTGGCGGCATCACGTTTCGATGGTCGAGTGGAAACGGGCCGCCTAAGTCAGGCGCGCCACCAACAATTCAGCGTAATCGGCTTCGTATCCATCAGCAGAGTATAACGCGGCAGATCGCCTGGGCGTCAACGGCGGACCGGAAAGTGCGTCACAACGGCCGCATCGGTGAGCTCGGACCCGTCACGACGACGCGCCGTGCAACCCCGCCGTGCAACCATTTCGCACCGCCGCCTAGGCCGCCGAAAAAACGACCGCTGCGGCGTCCTCGACCTGCGTGAAAGTGCGCACAAAGCGATAGGCCTGGCCGCCGATTTCCATCTCGTTGACGCCCGAGCGGGTCAGTTCCAGCATCTCATTGGCGAGCGGGATGGCAATCGTGCCGAGCTTCTTCATTTCCTCGAGCAGACCGGCCGGGTCGCCCAGGTAGACGGTGCAAACGTCGTTCGTGTGGCGCGTCATGACCACGCTCGACGCCTTGTCGAGCGAGAGTTCGAGATACTCCACCAATGTTTGCAGCGACTCTGGCACGGGCCCGTGAGAGCCGTTCATCGATGTATTTGCGACTGTCATCTTGTAGTCCCCCATCGCGCCGATCTGCGGGTAGGCCGCTGGAGATCAGCGGTGCATCCACTATACGGCATCGTACATCGATACTCGACTCGCGAGACCTCTGGGGGGCGACGATGGCCAATCAGAGAACACCCAGCACCGACTTCGGCTCCAGAAACGCTTCGAGCCCGAACGTACCGTATTCACGCCCAATCCCGGACTGCTTGAAGCCGCCGAACGGCGCAGCCGGCTCATGGGCCAGCGTGTTGACAAGTACGCGTCCCGCTTCGATCCGCGACGCGACCTCATGCGCGCGTCGCTTGTCCCGCGACAGCACATAAGCCTGCAAGCCGTAGCTCGTATCGTTAGCGATCGCGATTGCCTCGTCGGTGTCGCGATAGCCGATGATCGACAGCACCGGGCCGAAAATCTCCTCACGCGCAATCGTCATGTCGTTCGTGACATCGCTGAAGACGGTCGGGCGCACGAACCAGCCCGCGTCGACGCCATCCGGCCGTCCCTGGCCGCCCGCGATCAGGCGCGCGCCTTCGTCTATGCCGATGCGGATATAACGCTGCACGCGCTGCCACTGCTTCTGGCTGACCATCGGGCCGACCGTCGTTTGCGGGTCGCGCGGATCGCCTGACTGGCTGCGTGCGACCTCTTCCTGCACGCGCGTTTCGAACTCCGCGAGCCGTTGTCGCGGCACGAGAATGCGAGTGCCCGCGATGCACGCCTGACCGCTATTCATGAAGCCGGCCTGAATGGCGAGCGGCACCGCTTCGTCGAAGTCCGCGTCGTCGAGCACGATCACGGGCGACTTGCCGCCGAGTTCGAGCGTCACGCGCTTGAGCGTGTCGGACGCCGCGCGCAGAATCGTTTTGCCGACAGCAGTGGAACCGGTGAACGACAGCTTCGCGACATCGGGGTGCGCACTGATTTGCGCGCCCACGATGTCGCCGCGCCCTGTCACGATGTTGAACACGCCCGCAGGCAGGCCCGCTTCATGCAACGCCTCGGTCACGATGCGCGTCTGGATCGCGCTCATCTCGCTTGGCTTGATTACGGCCGTGCAGCCCGCAGCCAGAGCGGCAGCGAGCTTGCCGCAGATGAAGCCCGCGTCGCTATTCCACGGCGTGATCAAACCCGCTACGCCCAACGGTTGCATCACGACCTCGGCGCTGCCCGCGCGGCGCGTGAATGCGTAGTTCTGCAAGACCTTCGCCGCTTCGAGCAGGACGCTGCTCGCATGCTGTGCCATCCAGCGGCCACGCGACACGGGCGCACCATATTCTTCGGTGATCGCTTCGTAAAGTTCGTCTTCTTTTGCCACGACGGCTTCATGCATCCGCTTTAGCATGTCGATGCGTTCACGCGGGCTGGTGCGCGAGAGGGCGGGAAACGCGCGTTTCGCGGCGGCGATGGCGTCGCGTGCGTCTTGCGCGTCGGCGAGGCGTACCTGGCCGATCACCTGCTCCGTCGCCGGATTGAAGAGATCGAACATTTCGCTGCCGTGCGGCGTGACGAACTCGCCGTCGATATAAATCTTGTCGATGATTTGCATGCTTGCTCCAAAGAAGGTTCCGAACGATTCACGATAGACCGCCGGCATTGCGTTGACTAGCCGTACAATCAAGCACGTCACGTTGAACGATTTGGGACAATGAAAACTTCGGGATTGGGTGAGCTGGAGGCCATTCTGGCCGTCGCGCGCCATCGCAGCTTTCGGGCGGCGGCGACCGAACTCGGCGTGTCGACGTCCGCGCTCAGTCACTCGGTTGCGGCGCTCGAAGCGCGCATCGGCGTACGGCTCTTCAATCGCACGACGCGCAGCGTGTCGTTGTCGGAAGCGGGCACGCAATTCGTCGACAACGTGGCGCCCGCGCTGTCGACGATCCGCGTCGCAATCGAACAGGCCGGCAGCTTTCGCGACACGCTGTCGGGCACGCTGCGCATCAATGCGTCGGTGGGCGCGGCGAAGCAGGCAATGCCGCTCTTCATCGCGTTTCTGGAGCGCTATCCCGACATGAAACTCGATCTCGTGACCGAGGGCAGGCTGATCGACATCGTTGTCGAAGGTTTCGATGCGGGTATTCGGCTGGCCGAAACGGTGCCGCAGGACGTGATCGCAGTGCCGTTCGGCGATAAGCAACGCTTCGCCGTCGTTGGCAGTCCCGCTTATTTCGCGCAGCACAAAGCGCCGCGCACGCCCGCCGATCTGCTCGCGCACCGCTGTATCCGCACACGCATGCCGAGTGGCGCGATCTACCATTGGGAATTCGAGCGCCGCGGCGAGACGGTGCGTATCGACGGAAAAGGCGCGCTGACGCTCGACGAACCGGGTCTGATGCTGGAGGCGGCACGCGCCGGCCTCGGTGTGACCTATCTGACCGAATGGAATGTTGCCGCGGATCTGCAGGCGGGCACGCTGGTGCGCGTGCTGGAGGACTGGACTCCGCCGCTGGACGGCCTGTGTTTGTACTATCCCGGCCGTCGTCACGCGCCTGCCGGGTTACGGGCGCTCATCGATATGATTCGCGAACATGCCGATGCACAGCGCGAACAGGCGCGGACGAGGCGCAAGCCACGTGGCGCACGGTAAATCTCGTACAGTTCGGCCGCCATTGTCGTTCCGCGCGAATTCGTCGAAAGAGTGCCAGGCCTTGGCACGTGTGCCGTTAAACGCGCGCACAGCGGACCATGCCAATACGTAATTTTTTCCTCCTCAGACGGGGCGGCGTGTTTCCTCAGTCGAATTAACCCGATCCTCTATGTTTACGTAATAATCGCAATACGCGCGGGTTTCGATTCATCAACCATCAAAAATGCGTAGGTCATGGCTTTCAGCGAACCAAGGTCTCCATTTTTTAAGTGGGTCGTCTCCTCCTCTCAGGATCTGAGCGCGGACAACCGGCAGATATTGCTTGCCAATCTGTTCACGCGAACTGCGTCGATCGTGTTCGCGTCGATTTGTGAAATCAGCGTCTGCGCCACCGCTTACTATCTTTATCCAAAGGCTCTTTACGCGAGTTGGGGCAGCGCCGTTGTCGCATTGCTGATCGCCCGGCTCACGTTAATCGGGTTGTGCTGCTCGCGCAGCGCCAACGGCCAGCCGACCCCTACCTCCGCGTTTCTGTTCGCAAGCCTGCTCTGGAGCGCGCTGTTCGGCTACGGCACCTTGCTGTGCAACATTAGTGGAGACCAAACACTTTTCCTGCTTGGCAACGTGTGTGCAGTGGGCGTTATCGGCGGATTGGCCGGACGTAATGCGGGCACGCCGCGGCTCGTGCTGCTGCAAATTACCTTCATTCTCGGGCTGTTGGCTCTCGGTGCGGCGCTGTCTCCCGGCTCCGGCAAACTTGTGCTGCTTTTCCAGGCGCCGTTCTGCGCTGCCGGCTTCTTTACGGTTGCGCTGCGCAGCAATCGCGACACAGTCGCGTTGCTTCTGGCGCGGGAAAACAGCCACCGGCTCGCGCATCACGACAGTCTTACCGGTTTGCCCAATCGTGCGCGGATCAGTGAACTGCTGCTCGAACGCACGGAGATGGGCGCGCTGCGCAAAGATCAATCGTTCGCTGTTCTACTAATCGATCTGGACGGTTTCAAGGCCATCAATGACAGCCTGGGCCATGCCGCCGGAGATCAGATTCTTCAGGAAGCGGCGATTCGCTTGCGTGAGGTGTTGCCGAGCGGCGACCTCGTTGGACGCCTGGCCGGCGATGAGTTCGTGGCGCTTTCCGATGGTACGGGACAGGCTCGCGACGTCCGCATTCTGGCGGATCGCATCGTGAAGACGCTGGCACGACCGTTCGCGCTGCGCGAGGCGCGGGTGCATATCGGTGCGAGCGTGGGCGTCTCGCTCTATCCCGAACACGCGAGGACGGGCCCGCAACTACTGATCTGCGCCGATCGCGCCTTGTATGCCGTGAAGCGCAGCGGCAAAAGCGCATTCGCTATTTTCGACGCCGCGAAACACGCGTCGGATGAAAGCCTGAGCCTTCTGCGCAGCGATCTGGAAGGCGCGCTGCATTCCTTCAGCGGTTTGCGCATGGAGTACCAGCCCATCGTCGATCTCAGCAGCGGTGCGGTGTCCGGCCGCGAAGCGCTGATGCGCTGGACCCATCCCACGCGCGGCGAGCTCTCGCCTTCCGCATTCATTCCTACCGCGGAACGTACGGGCCTCATTCTGGCGTTGGGCGAATGGGCTTTGCTGCAATCGTGCAAGGAAGCGGTGACCTGGCGGGACAGGGTCACCGTCGCCGTAAATGTATCGCCGGTGCAATTGCGGGAGGAGTCGTTTGCGTCGATTGTTTCGGCGATCCTCCGCAAGACGAAGCTTCCACCGCAGCGCCTGAATATCGAAGTCACGGAAACGGTGCTGCTGAACGACGACGTCGTGACCCGGCGCAACGTGGGGAGGCTGCGTGCGTTGGGCATCGGTCTCGCGCTCGACGATTTCGGCACCGGCTTCTCGACCATGTCGACGCTGGTGCGCTTTTCGTTCGACAAGCTCAAGATCGATAGCTCGTTCGTCAAGGAGTCCGTGCATCGTCGAGAATCGGCGGCGGTGGTGCGTGGCATCGTGGCGTTGGCGCGGGAGATCGGCATGCCGACTACGGCGGAAGGCATCGAGACGCAAGAGCAACTGGATTTCGTGCGTGTATGCGGATGCACGCATGCTCAAGGCTTTCTGCTGGGCAAGCCAGTGCAGGGGCACGAGATCGCGCGGATCGAAGAAAAGGTTGCCGCGCATTCCGCGGATAAGGGATGAGCGTTCATGAATGCCCACACCGAGGCGAATATGGAACCTGCCTTGCGATTCCAGCTACGGATTGCCGTCTCGCCCGCACTGGCCGACACGTTACGTGCTGACCCGACGTGTGCTTCGCATGGCGCGCTTCGTGATGTTCTGCGCAGACACGACGCGACGTTGAAATGCCAGTTCGAAGCATTCGCCGACTACGTGAGCGAAGCAGAACGGCAGGGCACGGAAAACTATCCGCTCTATCAATGGACGCGCGAGACGATCGAGAACCCGGAGAAGAAGGCGAAGTACCTGCAATCGTTTACCGTCTATATGAGTGGCGACGAGGTCTACGGCAAAGATGTCGCCGATATCTTGGAGAACGAACTATTGCAGTTGGTCAGCGAAGACGGCATACAACGTGTCTCCAGATTCGATACCAATCCGGCGAATAATCCGCAGCCGCCCAGACGATAGCGGCCACGCTTACTAAACGTAAAGTTCGTCGCGTCTCTGCGCGGCGTCAGCTAATCGTCATTGCGGTTTTACATTTGGCGACAACGCGTCGAGTTCATGAGACGATGCAAGCTCACTTTTTCTCGAGGAGAACGACGTGGGACTCTTGGACGAAGCAGGAAAGATTGCGGGGGCGATCGCCGCCGTTGAAGCGGCAGAAAAAGTGGATCCGGAAGCGGGTTTGCTGACGAAAGGCATCGCCGCTATCGCCGGTTTTGAAGGCGCCGGTAAGCTGGAATCAATGATGGAAAAAAAAGACGACGACAAGCAGGACGTCGCCGACAACACCCAGCCCACGGACGACACGAATCCGCAGACGTGAGTGGTGGTTTGCCGCCGGCCGCATGATCCACGATGGAATACATGCGCCGGCAACGCCTCGGCGCTCTGTTCTGAGTGTCGTCAATTGCCAGTTCATTCAGCGCGCTTGCCGCCGCTCGTTGTTGCCTCAGTGCGGGGCGTTATTCAACGCGAAACTCGCATGTTCAAATGCGAAATGGCAAACGGCGCCGTCGGAGTTGACGTCCGCGCGTGTCTGCAAAATCAATTATTTGAACGTGCGCGTAGCTCGCCGTACACGCCGTTCGGCGATTATTTCTAGCTGCGCCGCATATCGAAATGCCCACTAAAAAATGACTTTTCAATGAATGATTTTATGAGGTGAATTTTGGCTTTTTTCAAATGACATATATCGGTCTACCAAGCTGTCAATCGTCTGATTTGCAGTGCGGATGTGGGAGCATGAGACGGTCCGCCCCGGGCGGTTTCATCCGAGTGTCATAGCCTGGCGACTACCATGTCTGGTCGTCTCCATTGCGCCGGTCTTCAGCGCACTCGCCGTTCACGCAAGAACGCGGTGTGCCCGTCCTATGCGTCGGCGTCCTTTCACCCCCGTACAACAACACCAGACATGTCGAACAGAAAAATCGCTAAGGCTTCGCCGACCGATCAAGGCGCTTCCATCGTTTCGCGTCGTGGGTTCCTGAAGTTTGCCGGCGCGTCCAGTCTCGCTACGGCGGCGGGTTCGCTTTCATCGGCGGCGCGCGCGGCGAACAGCGCACCCGACGGTACACCGGAGCAGGTCCACCTGACTTGGGGCAACGATCCGACCCACGAGGTCACGGTGTCGTGGGCGTCGCTCGCGCCGGCAGTGAATCCGCAGGTGCGCGTCAGCGGCGCGCGCGAGGGGAAACATACGGTGCATGGCGTCCAGAGCACGTATACGGACGGCCTCAACGGCGAGGTCGTGTTCACGTATCACGCGCGTCTGCGAGATCTGAAGCCCGATACGAGCTACGAATACGAGGTGACCGCCGAGAACGACAGCAACGCGGCTCAGCCCTTCACGGCGAGCTTCCGTACTGCGCCGCGCGGTCGTGCGCCGTTTCGCTGGACGAGTTATGGCGATCTCGCGACGCCGAATACCGCCTGGGTTCTGTCGTCGCCGCAAAGCCGCTTCGCCGTGCAGGCGGTCGAACGCTTTCAGCCGCTGTTCCACCTGCTCAATGGCGACCTGTGTTACGCCAATCTGAATCCGACGCACCAGCCTGATGTGTGGCGCGACTTTGGCAACAATTGCCAGACGTCCGCGTCGAACCGGCCGTGGATGCCGTGTCCGGGCAACCACGAACTCGAGTTCCATAACGGCGAACAAGGCCTCGCCTCGTATCTAGCGCGCTATACGCTGCCGGACAATCACACGCGCTTTCAGGGCCGCTGGTACAGCTTTCGCGTGAGCTCCGTGCTGTTCATTTCGCTCGATGCGGACGACGTCGTCTATCAGGACGCGGCCGCGTTCGTTGCCGGCCCGGATCCGGTGGTGCCGGTGGCCAGCACCGGCAATCCGGCCATTCAGCCCGGCACGTCGCTCTATGTGCGCGGCTATAGCGCCGGCGAGCAGACGCGTTGGCTCGAGAGGACGTTGCACCGTGCCTCCGAAGACGACGAGGTCGACTGGATCATCGTCCAGATGCATCAGGACGCGCTGAGTTCATCCAAGACCGGCAACGGTTCCGATAAAGGCATCCGCGAAGCCTGGTTGCCGCTGTTCGACCGCTACGGCGTGGACCTGGTGTTGTGCGGCCACGATCACGACTACGAGCGCAGTTATCCCGTTCGCGGCTGCAACCACAACAAGGGCACCGACATCGCGACGGGCCGGCCGGTGGATACGTTGCAGCCGAAACCGGTGATGTCGGCGGTGTCGTCGGGCGCATCCACATTCGATACGAGCCACGGCACGATTCACCTGATTCTAGGCGGTGGCGGCACGAGCGCGCCACTGGATGTCTATGGCGTGGATGCCGGCACGGGACTGCCGCAGGCGCGTATTTTTACGCGCCCCAATCGCCCGGTTGCCGGCACGACCGCCGGCACTTTCGTGCGCGCGAACGCGGACGCTGTGGAAGATGCGATCTGGTCTGCGCAACGCGATACCGGCACTGGCTAGGGCATTGCGGTGTTCGATCATGATCCGGGGCATCCGGGCGGCGAGACCACTGTTACGATGAACTACTATCACGCGCCCGGCGCGGATCAAACGCCGACGCAGAACTACGAATTGTTCGAGACCATCGAGTTGAAAAAGAAACGTCGCGGATAAGGTTCGAATGTGAGTGGTTGGCGGGCTGTTGGTCTACGGCGGCCCGCCAGTATCGTTGGCACGATCATCAATATGATTAGCTATCCGTAGGATATTCAAAAACAACCGGCCATCTTCTCTTCCTATTTGATGAGGCTATAAAAGCCTCTGCTCTCGACCCTTCGATCATTTTGTTACACGTCTTACCGATGCAAAGCGGCGTGGTTACAAAAGCCTTTCAAAAGCGCGGTTATACTCGGCGCCGTCAACAACAATGAAAGAGCTTGTTATGTCGAAGAGAATCCTCAAGATTGTTGCCGTTGCAGCGCTCACGGCTTCGGCGTCGTTGTCGGCAATGGCCGGCGATATGAACAACGCGCTTGGCGGCGCGCTCGGCGGTGTCGCCGGCGCTGCGCTGGGTGGCGCGGTCGGCGGCAGCACGGGCGCCGTGCTCGGCGGGGCAGTGGGCGGCGGCGCTGGCGGCGCGGTCACGTCGAACCGCAGGGAACGCACGGGCGCCATTATCGGCGGCGCGCTTGGCGGCGGTGCCGGCACTGCGGCTGGCAATGCGATGGGCGGTCGCGGCGGCGGTCTCGTCGGCGCGGCGTTGGGCGGCGGCGCGGGTTCGGCGCTCGGCGGCAATATCTCGCGCTCCAACTCCTACGCCGACGACTATTCCCGCGGCAACCGATCGGGCAAGCGTCATCACAAGCATCGGCATTACGACTGAGCGGAGAGCGAGACGGCGACGTAGTTCGTAGCACAGGTACTTGCCCGCGCGCTAATTGCGCCGGGCAATACGTGACCGACGCTCTGCATTGACTTTGTTTCGTCGATGGTTATCGTAAACGTTCCTCGCAGTCGCATGCCGACACATGCTGCGAGGGTACTTCACGATTCCCTCCATCCTCAGGAGACGAAAAAAGATGCCGAGAGTGTATTGCGCAGGGCCGCTCTTCAACGCAGCCGAACGAACCGAAATGGAGTCAATTGCAGCCACGCTGGAGGCTGCGGGGTTGACGACATTTCTTCCGCATCGCGACGGTCTCGAGTTCGCGAGGCTCAAGCCGGAGCTCGAAAAGCTCGGCGCGTCGGTTGAAGAAGCCGCGCATATGCTCGACCGCGCAATCTTCAGCCTGGATACCTTTCAGTTGCTCAGGCGTTGCGATGCAGTCGTCGCCAATCTCAATGGCCGTGTTGCCGATGAAGGCACGGTTGTCGAGGCGTCGCTTGCGTGGCACGCGGGCAAACCGCTTGTTCTCTTCAAGGCTGACGCACGCTCCATGCTCAGCGGCTCCGACAATCCGATGCTCACGGGCTTGGGTGATTTCGACGTGGTCGATCAACTGTCGGCATTGCCGCAGGCCATTCTGGAAGCGGTCGGGCGAGATCGGAGTCGCCGCGTGGAGCAGACGTTGGAGAACGGCGCGGAGATCGCGTCGCTTCGCGAGGGTGGTGGTGAGTTGACTTCGCTTGCGAAGACGCTGTGCAGCGCTTTCAAGAAGCCATAAGCCATGATGCCCGCGAGGCAGGCACTCTACTTGGAAGATTGCGAAAGTGCGGCAGAGTCCGCGCTTGCATCGGCTTGTACCGTTTGCAGCATGGGGGCAAAAGCGCCCATGAGCTTCCCCTGGTCTTTCAGCTTCGTGAGAATCTCGATCGTCCGGTTGCGGAATTTGCGCTGCTCATCCGGTGTGGCGCTCAATTTACCCAGCAGAAAATACGCCTCCGCCAACGTCGACTGAGTCATTGCATTGTCTGGATCACGCTGGGCGACGGGCTCGATGGCGTCCGTGGCCTTGCGCGCTTCAGATGCGCCGCCGGCGGCGTTGTTCTGCGCCATGAGCGTGCTTGCACGGATGATGTGAAACTCCGCGAGAGTCTGCCGTAAACTCGCATTCGACGGATCGTCGCGAGCGAGCACGTCGACAATGTCGATGCTCTTCTGCGATTCGGCCAAAGCGCCAGGCAAATCATTCTGGCCTAAGAGCGCCGCGCTCAAAAACGAGTGACCCGTGGCGAGATCGGACTGCCATGACTTGTTGCCAGGCGCGCTTTGCGCGAGCGCGCTGAGCATTTCAATACCGCGCCGCGCCTCGTTTGCCGCCTGTGCTGCGTCTTTGTGCACGAGTAATAGCATGGCGATGCTCACGTGTGCGACGCCCACGCTCTCCTGCAAATAGCGGTGGTCAGGTTCACGGCTGGAGAGCGACTCGCCGAGCGTTAGCGCCTCGCGCAGCTCAGCTAACGCCGCGTCGTTGTCACCGTGCGCAATGAGTGCATCCGCATGACGCAAATGCGCGGACAGAATTTCTTTCTGCCCATCGACATTGTTCGGGTCTTTCTGCGACTGCGCTTGGGCGATGTTCAGCGCGGTCTGATACTCCGCCAGCGCGCCCTCATAGTCTCCCTTCGATTCCAACGCGATGCCCAGCCTTTGATGAGCGGAAAATCGCGCCTCGGCTACCGTCATGATTCTGGGCGAAGAGTTGTGCGGTTTAGCCGGATCAGCCTGACCACGTCGATCGAGCGCGTCGGCCACCGTCACCGCCTGGCGATACGACGCCAATGCACCGGTCAGGTCACCTTGTTCGAGAAGGCTGTCGCCGATGCGCGAACGGGCCAGTGCGAGATCGAGCTGCAGATCGACATCGTCGGGCTTGTCACGTGCAAGGGATTCGATGATCGCCATGCTTTGCCGAAACTCCGCCAGGGAGTCCGCGATCTTTCCACCCGATTGAAGGACGGCGCCGATCGAGTCGTGCGTGACGGCAAGATCGCGTTGCCACTCCTGTTTGCCCGGATCCTGCTGAACCAGCTTCTGCAATATGGCAAGCGCCTGTCTGAAGTGCGCAAGCGCGCTATCGAGGTTGCCTTGCTTCTGGATTTCGACACCCATTCGGTCATGCGCTACCGCAAGGTCGCTGAGCAAAGCAGCATTGTCGGGCGACGCCGCCCGCTTTCGTTCGAGCAGCGCGCGCGCCTGATCGAACGTTGTCAGTGCCTGTTGCGTCTGGCCGAGCCGGTCCTGCAGGTCGCCGATGAAAATCAGCGTGTCCGGATCGTCCGGTTCGTATGCGGCCGCGCGCTGGTAAGCCTTGAGCGCGCCTTCGGTGTCGGTAAAGAACGCCAATGCGCCTTGCTGGCGGGCCAGTTCCGCCGCCTTATGCTTGTCGGCCGCGGCCGAACTCGCGTTCTGCTCTGCCTGTCTGGCGACGTTGGCTTCCTGATCATGCAATAGCGCGACTGACGGAGCCGAATCGCCTGCTCGCAGGGCTGCCAGTGCCTGGTTGGCCGCCGGCGCGGTGGTCGATGCTTGCGTCATCGCCTGGATGGACGCCACGGCTTTTTTCAATTCGTTGAGCAGTCGCGCTTCTTCGCGCATTCGCGACTTCAACTCCGACAGCACCGCGGCGTCGGCCGAACTGACGTTGATCGTGTTGCCGTTGCCGATGACATTGGTCGCGATGCCGCCGCCCGAGGCTGAAGCCGACTGGCGCTCATTCGACGTGCGCGTTGCCGTTTGTGCCGATACTGATCCCGCCGCGACAGCAGCGACGGCGAGCACGATCGTGCCGATCAGCACAGACAGGTGGCTCGACGGGTTCATTTTCTGATCACCACTACGTTGCTCGAGCCCGCCACGTTGGTAGCGGCGCCACCATTCGCGGTCGCGTTCTGGCTAACCGGTTGCGGCGGGGGTGGCGCGGGCGCCGCCGCAGTGGCGGACGGAACGGGGTGAGTTTCGGGCGGGGCCGGTTGATGGAGGATGCCCATCGTCGTGAGCACGCCGATCAGCGCGACAATGCCCGCTCCGACGAATTGCAGCACCGTGCGGTTGTCCTTTCGCTTGAGCCAGCCCCACACGCCTTGCGGCTCCGGCGCCTTGTCCGCCGCACTTTCCCGCGCTTTTGGCCGAACGCGCACGCCCATGGCAGCCTCCTTGCGTCGATGCCGATTTCTCCGTTTTAGGTAAGACGATCCGTACCCGCCAGAAAGAAAAAAGGTCGCGAATCGCAGTGCAATTCATCACACGAAAGTGGAGGTAATAGCTCCACTTGACGGTGCATCCGCCAAGTGACAGTATCGCCGCCCGATGCGCATGAATTGCTGATTCGCGGAATGCGCCGTGCGCGGCAACGCGACTGCTGAACTCGACGAATGCGCGTGCCGCTTTCAGGCCGCCTTTAGAACGCAATACAAGGGCCGAACCTTCAATGTAGATTTTCGACGGAGGTCACTCATGCTGTTTCATGCTTCGATCCCGGCTCGCAATCCGGAAAACGTCGCACGTGTCATTGCCGAACTGTGGGGCGGATTTCACGCCCCGTTCCCTTCCTTTCCCGATTCGTGGATGGCGATTGCCGGCGACGATCGTGGCTCGATCATCGAGATCTATCCCAACGATCGCGTGCTTAGTCCCGACGGCGAACAAGTTTCGTTTGTGCCAGGGTCGAGCACTGCCCCGCGATACAGCGCATTTCACCTTGCCATCGCGAGCAAACTGTCCCCCGAGGAAGTATTCGCGATCGGCGAGCGAGAAGGCTGGCGCGCGGTGCGCTGCACGCGCGGCCGCAACTTTTTCGATGTGATCGAGTTGTGGATCGAAAACGTTCTGCTGATCGAAGTGCTGACGGAAGAGATGCAGAAACAGTATCTCGCCTTTGCCACGCCCGCGAACTTACGCGCTCTTGCGGTTGCAGCGGCTGCAGCGGCGCAAGTTTGAATCGATGAGCGGCGTCGCGAGAGTCTATCTCCTGATCACCGCTCTTGCCTGCGCGCCGCTCTTTCTACACTCGGCGCAAATGCCGAACAGAACCAACTGACGTCCCGTCACCGCGAAATCGAGGCTGTTCGCCACAGACTGCTGTCGCGCCTCGATTTCCGCATCGAAGAACTCATAGATTCGACCGCAGACCGTGCAGACGAGGTGATCGTGCCGGGTTCCGTCATTCAGTTCGTAGACCATGCGGCCGTCGCCAAAGGCCACGCCGGACAATAAATCCGCATCCACGAGTTGACCGAGCACGCGATAGACCGTGGCAAGACTCATGTTGCGCATATCTTCATTGAGAAGCTTATAGACCTGTTCAGCGGTCAAGTGGTCACGAGAGTGCTCATGAAAAAACTCCAGCACCAGGACTCGTGGGAACGTGGGTCGCAAGCGGGCTCGCTCCAGAATTCTATGAGTGTTCATGGACGTCGTGGCAATGGAGAAGCGGCGGCCGACCTGTTGGATTCAAGTCGCCACCATGAAACGCCCTCGGGAATGACGTCGCGCTATTTCAGCAAGACGAACCGCGAGTGGCCGAACTATGTAAGCCGGTTCCTTAAGAGAACCTTAAGCGCCAGTTTCAGGAAACATTGGAGGGTGGCGAACCGATGAACTCAAACGGGTCGTTTTAGCTAAATTACGTATTCCTTTCGCTCGGGCTTTGCCATCAAAATCGCGCTACACAGACTCCCGTCGCTTGCCGCAACGCGTTAAGCTTCGCCCCCTCATTGTTCCTTTGACGCCACGCGGCTTATTTTTTTGACACCTCATTTATTTTCATCGCCCTATGATTGGGGGGCTCGTTTTTCCGCCGCGCTGGCTAGTACGCGTCCACTGAGCCGATTCGAAAACCATGCAATAGATAAGCGCGCACCATGGCAACGCCATTGAAATGATGTGTCGCGCAATAAACATCCAATAACTACTTATGCTTCTCGCAGTTTGCGCAACAACGGTTGCAAATGTATTGCATGCGCGTTCATGGCGCTGGTGGAAAGAGCAATTGATACCCTCAATTACCGCTTGATCTCGGAGCCAACAAAGTATGAAAAAGTCTTTACTCGCGGCCGCGCTTTTCGGCGCATTTACGATGTCGGCGCATGCGCAAAGTAGCGTGACGCTCTATGGCCTCATCGATACCGGATTGGTTTACACGAACAATCAGTTTGGGCACAGCAATTGGCAGGAAGTGAGCAGTTCGACCCAGAACACGGTGTTCGGTCTCAAGGGCTCGGAGGATTTGGGTGGCGGCTTGCACGCGGTCTTCAAACTCGAGCAAGGTTTCCTGCTGAACAACGGCGCCCAGGCATTCTCCGGTGATGGTTTCGGCTCTCAGGCCTGGGTCGGCCTGCAAAGCGATCCTTACGGCACCTTGACGTTCGGCCGCCAGTTCGACGTGATGAACGACCTCGTCGGACCGCTCACGGCGGAGTTCAACACGTGGGGCGGCAGCATGGCCGCGCATCCGTTCGAAAACGACAACCTGGCTGCGAATTCCGTCGTGATCAATAACTCGGTCAAGTACGCGAGCCCGACTTACCGCGGCGTGACGTTCGAAACGATGTATTCGTTCAGCAACAAGGCCGGCGATTTCGGGAACAACCGGTCATACGGATTCGGCGTTTCCTATGCACAAGGTCCGGTGAATCTGGCTGCCGGCTACTTGCAACTGAACAACGCGGGCAACGGCAGCGGCGCAGTGACTTCGGGCGATGCAAGCGCGAACTTCCTCGCACAACGCCAACGTATCTGGTCGCTGGGTGGCAACTACACGTTTGGGCCGGCCACTGTCGGATTGGTCTGGAGCCATACGCAGATCGACAACGCGTCGGGCGTGTTCTCGTTCGGCACGGGCAGCTACCTCGGTTCGGGCGACACGTCTGCCGGATCGCTGGCTGGTTCACTGCGTCTCGACAACTACGAGGTGAACGCAAAGTATGCGCTTACGTCGGCATTGAGCGTATCCGGCGAGTACACGTACACGCATGGCGCCTATAACGGTTCGTCGCCGGGATGGAACACGGCCATGCTGCAGACCGATTACTCGATCAGCAAGCGTACGGACTTCTATCTCGAAGGCGTCTATCAGAACGTGCACGGCGCGCCTGCGGACTCCGTACTCTCGCATGCCATGATCAACACGTTGTCGCCGTCGGCGACCAACACGCAAGTGGCGGTCACCGTGGGGATGCGTCACGCGTTCTAAGCAGGCTCGCATGAGTAATGTGTGAAGACGTATGCCTGGCTTCTGCCGGGCATGCGTCATCGTGCGAGCGTGATGCTCGAGGTCTTCAGTCGATTGGAACGATCTGGCTCAGAAGCGCGATCGTCCCATCTTCGGCGCGGCTGACCAGGAGGATCGATGAACTTACCGAAAGCGACTGCGCGTCGTTCGCTATCTGTGATCGTGGCGCTTGTCGCGTGTATCCAGTTGAACGAGCAGGATTAGCAGCGACGCAACAGGATGGTGTCGCCGTAAGCGGGACTCAGGTCAATAACACGCGATGCTCACGGCAGTACGCGAGGCTCAAGCGTCTACGCACGTCATGGGCTCCACGGCGAAGTGGCGCCTTCGCCGCATGCCGCCGATTTCCGGCCGCATGATGTTGCCGGTGCATGAGGAACGTTCAGCGTGACGTGTCCTGCGAACCTTCGTTCTTCGCTTCAGCGAGAATCTGCTGAATGACTTGCTCGAAAGTTTCGACAGGTTGTCCGCCGCTCACCAGATAGCGACGGTTGAAGATAATGGCCGGCACCGACTGAATACCCATTGCCTCGTTATTCCGTTCTTCCGCACGAACCTCGGCGGCATAGGTTCCGTTTTGCAGTACGTCACGTGCCTCGGCGGCGTCGAGCCCAACGGATTGCGCCGCTTCGATCAGCACTTCGTGGTCGCTGGTGTCCTTGCCCTCGGCGTGATAGGCCCGCAACAGCGCCAGGTTGAGCGGCAACTGCGCACCCTTGATGCCGGCCCAATGCAACAGGCGATGCGCGTCGAAGGTGTTGTAGACGTGCGTGCGCGGGCCGAAAGCAAAACCAACGCTCGCACCGCGCTCGCGGATCGTCGCTTGCGTTTCCGCGATTTGCTCCGGCGTGCGCCCATATTTTTTGCCGAGATAGTCGACAATGGTCTCGCCGTCCGGTCCCATGTCCGGATTCAACTCGAACGGATGCACGACGATTTGCGCGTCGACCGCGTCGCCGACGCGCGAGAGCGCGCGTTGGAGTGAGGAGAGGCCGATCGCGCACCATGGGCAGGCGATATCGGAGACAAAATCGATTGTGAGCGCTTGTGTCATTTCGGTGGTCTTGGTGGAGATAATCTTTTGCGTGGCCCGCTTGGTGCCAGAGCGACGGCCGCAAACAGCGTAACCTGAATTGCCAGTATTTGCAGGACCGCGCTCGTGACGGAACGCGACCCTGCGTCTTACAATTCACCAACCGCAGTGGGAGCCATTGACCACGCGAGCAACAGGGATGCCGGCAGGCGTCATAATCCCTCTTCGCCGTCATGCACGGCAACGACTGTTTTTCCAACGTTGAAAGGAGCTTCAAATGAGCAAGGGATATTGGGTGACGTCATATCGCGCGACGAAAGACGCGGCCAAGCTTGGCGCATATGCGCAGCTTGCCGCGCCCGCCGTGGCGGCTGCCGGCGGCAAATTCATCGTGCGTGGCGTGGCGGAGGAGGCTCATGAACAAGGCTTGAAGGAGCGGACGGTCGTGATCGAGTTTCCGACCTACGAAGCGGCCGTCGCGGCCTACGAAAGCGAACTCTACAAGAAAGCGCTGGCGGCATTGGGCGATGGCGTCGAGCGCGATCTGCGGATTGTGCGCGGCACGGAGTAACGCAAAAGATGCAGCGAGCGCGACCTGCTTATGCAGGTTCGCGCCCCAAGGTGGCAATCCAGCGTGATGCAATGCAACGGCAGGCCACCCCTGCCGCGCTTCCCCAAAATCTACTTCACCGCGCCCAGCGCGAGCCCCTTCACCAGATACCTCTGCAACCACGCGAACACGACCGAAACGGGCAATGTCGCGCAAAGCGTAGCGGCCATCACCAGATGCCACTCGACCACGTATTTCCCCGCGACCATGTCGGTCACCTGCACGGTCAGCGTCTTATTCTCCGGTGAGCGGATCAACGTATACACGACAGCAAACTCGTTCCACGCGTTGATGAACGTGAAGATCGCGGTGACGACGATCGCAGGCACCGCGAGCGGCAGGAACACCTTGAAGACCGCCTTGGTCCGTCCGCATCCTTCGAGCCATGCCGACTCTTCCAGATCTCGCGGCACCGTCTGAAAGTACGAAGACAGCATCCACACGGCAAACGCGATGTTGAAGGCCGCGTAAGAGACGATCACGCCGATCTTGGAATCGACCAGGTTCCCATCGCCGTAGGGAATCATCGCTGCCAACCGGAACAGGCCGACCACGAGCAGAATAGGCGACAACATCTGCGTGACGAGCAGAAACTGACGGTAGAGCCCGCGTCCTCGAAACGGAAATCGGGCCAACGCATACGCCGCCGGCAAGCTGACAGCCAGCGCAAGCGCGGTCGACAGCAAACTGATCACCGTACTATTGCGCAGCGCCACGCCGAAATTGGCTGCCACCCACATATCGGAGAAATTGCTCCACTGCCAATGCACCGGCAGCCAGCGCGCCGGATAGACAAAAATCTCGGAAGCCGGTTTCAGCGCGGTGAACAGCATGACGGCAAACGGAAACAGCACCACCACGATGAGCGGCGACAGCGCGAGCCAGCACCACAGCGAGCGCTTCATCTTGACGCTGAGACTCATGACGGATCTCCTTCTTTCGCGGGCTGCAGGCGCAGATAGGCGATCGAGAAAACGAACAGCATGACGAGCATGATCAACGACACCGCCGCGGCTTCGCCGGGACGCCCGAGCCGGAAGCCGAGCTCATAGAGATACGTGACGAGAATGTGCGTGCTGTTGTCGGGGCCGCCCTGCGTCATCACCCAGATGATCGGAAACGAGTTGAACACGTAGATCACGTTCAACAGAATCGTCATGTTGATGAACGGCCGCAACAGCGGCATGGTGAGTTTGCGAAACTGCTGCCAGGCGCTCGCGCCGTCCATGCGCGCGGCTTCGTAAATATCGCCGGGCACCGAGGACAAACCACCTAGCAGAATCGTCACCGTAAACGGAACCGACACCAGAATGCCGACTGCGATTTCGACCGGGAACGCGAGCTCCGGCGTTGCCAGCCAATGAATCGGACCGCTGATCAAGCCGAGCCGCTGCAACGTGACGTTGACCATGCCGTAGTCGTCGTTGAAGGCCCAGCGCCAGACCACGGCGGTCATGGTCAGCGAGACGGACCACGGCAGCATCACGATCGTGCGTGCCACGCCGCGCCCATAGAAATCCTGATTCAGCACCAGCGCGACGGGCACCGAGATCAGCACCGTGCCGCCCACCACGCACACGGTCCAGACAATGGTGCGCTTAGCGGCGGCAAGAAACGCGGGATCGCTGAAGATCGTGTAGAAATTCTGCAGACCGGTGAAATCGCGAATTGCGCCGAAGCGCGAGACCTCGTGCAGCGATTGCCACACGATGTTGAATATCGGGTAGCTGATGATGAAAAGCGCCAGTACCAGACTCGGCGCAATCAGCAACCAGGGCGCTTGCAGGCGCGAAGAAGCGGAACGGCTCATGCGTGCTCGATCGTAAGACGCGTCCGCATTGATGAGCGGGCGCGACGGGATGGGCCGGATAGTGCAGTACGACCGAAACGCGCACCGCCTTCATAGTGGCGGCGCGCGTTCCGTGTTCAGCAGATCGCTACGGGACTACGCGATCACTTACCAAGCGACTTGTTCGCTTGCGTGGCCGCCGCGTTCAATGCGTCAGCCGGTTTTGCCTTGCCGAGATAGATCGACTGCATTGAATCGGTCACGGCCTTCGCGGTGTCTTCCCAGCCGGTCACGGTCGGCGCGAAGTGGGCGGTCGGCAGCAGCGCGACGAAGGCCTTCGTGTCCGGATCGTTGAATGCCGGATCGGTCGCCTCAGCCTTGGTGGTCGGCAGGAAGCCTTCGGTCGTGGTGAACTCCACGCGCGGTTCCTTCGTGAACAGATAGTCGAGGAACTTCCACGCCGACTTCTTCACCTTCGAGTTCTTGAACATCACGATCGAGTCCGTGACGGCGTAGGTGGCGTGCGCCGTGCCCATCGGAATCGGATCGATGCCGTACTTCAGGTTCGGTGCTTCCTTCTTGATCTGCTTGGCGAGGAAAGGTGCGGAGATCATCATCGCGACGCGGCCCTGCTTGAACAGATTCTGCACGTCTTCACGGCTATAGCCGGTCACGCCCGGTTGCGTCAGGCCCTGGTCGATCATCGTCTTGTACAGCGTGGCCGCCTTGATGCCCGCCGCCGAATTGAACGCCGCCTTGCCGTCCTTGCCGACCACGTCCCCGCCATTGGTCCACAGCGCGTAGTAATAGTAGACGTCGGTTTCGATTTCCTTGCCTTGCAGACCGAAGCCGGCAATGCCCTGCGCCTTCAGTTTCTTCGACGCTTCGATCACGTCGTTCCAGGTCTTCGGGCCGTCGGGATAGCCGACTTTAGCGAGCAGGTCCTTGTTGTAGTACAGCCCGCGTGCGGAAGCGGCGATCGGCAGGCCGTACACCTTGCCGTTGATTTCACCCGGCGCGAGGAACGGGCCGATGAAGCGGCTCTTGAAGCTCGCATCCATATAGCCGTCGAGCGGCTCGGCGACGTCGTCCTTCACGAAGTCGAGCAGCCAGCGTGTGCCGACGATCGCGAGATCGGCGTTGGCGTTGCCGGAAATGTCTGTCTGCAGTTTCTGTTGCAGCGTGTCCCAGTTCACGTCTTCGATCTTGATGGTCGTGCCGGGATTGGCCTTCTCGAAGTTACGGGCCATCTTTTCGAAGTACGGTGCAGTTGCGTCGCTATAGTGCGCGACGGTCACGCGAACCGTGTCGGCGTGAGCCGCGACGGCGATACCTGCAAACGCGAGCGCCACGGCGACTTTGCCTAGCGCGAGGGAAGCACGGGCATGCAACGACATTTCTCTCTCCTGTGTCGAACGGAGTTAGCGCTTTAGCGCTTACTCCGGTCCCATGCAGAGCAGTCGAACGGAGTTAGCGCTTTAGCGCTTACTCCGGTCCCATCCTGCAATGGGGGGTGGTTTGCCGCCGTCGCCGGCCGCTTTGGGTTAAATTGTTTGAAAAAATCCTACATGACGCAAAATAGCTTGTCACGTAGGGTCTGCCATATTTTTTCCCAGCCGGTTTTGTGCATAAGATGCTGTAAAGCAGGGGTATTTTGCGTAGCGTGATGTGACGGATACCCAATCTTCGGGATGACTAGACAACTGCGCCGGCCTTGGGTTTGTAAGAAATTTACATGCTAATCCGGTGTTGGCGGCGCGGTTGAAGAGCGAGGCGGACATGAATCGTGCGGTGTTGGTAACGGGTGCTTGCGGCGGTATCGGCAGCGTGTTGTGCAAGCGCTTCGTGGAGCAGGGCGATACGGTGCTGGCACTCGACATCGACGCCGCCGCGCTGAAGGCTTTGACCGCGCAACTCGGCGAGGCGCACGTCACGCCGATCGCGGTCGATCTGGGCGACGCCGCCGCAGTGCAGCAAGCGGTGGCCGCCGCGGTCAAGGTGCGCGGTCCGGTGGACGTGCTGGTGGCCAACGCGGGCGCCGCAGAAGGTCTGACGCTCGCCACGACGGATGTCGCGAGTTGGCAGCGCGACATTCATCTGAATCTGAACGGCACATATCACACGGTCGAGGCTGTACGCGCGTCGATGATCGAGCGGCAACGGGGCGCGTTGGTGCTGATCGGTTCGGTGAACGGCATGGCCGCGCTCGGTCATCCGGCGTACAGCGCGGCGAAGGCCGGGCTCATCAGTTATACGAAGGCGCTTGCGCTCGAACTCGGCCGCTACGGGATTCGCGCCAACATCGTGTGTCCGGGCACGGTGAAAACGCAGGCGTGGCAGGCGCGCGTCGACAAGAATCCGCAGGTCTTCGAGGATCTGAAAAAGTGGTACCCGTTGCGCGACTTCGCGACGCCTGACGACATCGCCGACGCGGTCCTGTTTCTCGCCTCGCCGATGGCGCGCGTGATTACCGGCGTCGCGCTGCCGGTCGACGGCGGCCTGATGGCCGGCAACCGTCTGATGGCGGAAGAACTGACGCTCGAATCGCTTTGAACCGCCCGAAGCAACCCGCAGGCAGCACGAGATCGAGTCAACGAAGCAAGACGATGAGGACAGCATGGCAGCAGTGCAACTAAGCGGCATCTTCAAACGCTATGGCGACACGCAAGTGGTGCACGGCATCGATCTCGACATCGACGACGGCGAGTTCGTCGTGCTGGTCGGGCCGTCGGGCTGCGGCAAAAGCACGTTGATGCGCATGGTGGCGGGGCTCGAGGAAATCAGCGGCGGCGATCTGATGATCGGCGGCACGCGCGCGAACAGTCTCGCGCCGCAGCAGCGCAATATCTCGATGGTGTTCCAGAGCTACGCGCTGTATCCGCATCTATCCGTCTACGAAAACATCGCGTTCGGGCCGCGGATTCGCAAGGAGTCGTCGGCGAGTTTCAAGCCGCGGATCGAAGCCGCCGCGAAGATGCTGAACCTCGGCGGCTATCTGGACCGTTTGCCGCGCGCGCTGTCGGGCGGTCAACGGCAACGCGTGGCGATGGGCCGCGCGGTGGTGCGTGAGCCGTCGCTGTTCCTGTTCGACGAGCCGCTGTCCAATCTCGACGCCAAACTGCGCGTGCAGATGCGCACCGAAATCAAGGCGCTGCATCAGCGGCTGAAGAATACGGTGATCTACGTCACGCACGATCAGATCGAAGCCATGACGATGGCGGACCGCATCGTCGTCATGAACGCGGGGCGGATCGAGCAGATCGGCCGTCCGCTGGAGCTGTACGATCATCCGGCGAATCTGTTCGTGGCGAGCTTCCTCGGCTCGCCGTCGATGAATTTCGCCGAAGGTGTGATCGCGAGCCGCGCGCAAGGTCAGGGACTCGCGCTGAATCTCACGGACGGCGGCGAGATCGTGCTGGAGGGCGCGCCCGCTTCGGCCGTGGTCGGCGCGAAGGTCACGCTCGGCGTGCGGCCGGAGCATATCGAAACCATGACGCAGACACCCGACGCGACAATGGAAGTCGAAGTGGTCGAGCCGACTGGCGCGGAGACTCACTTGTACGGGAAAATAGGCGGCAGCACGTGGTGCGTGACGACTCGCCAGCGCTCGAAAATCGAGCCCGGCCAGCGCGTGACGCTGCGTTTGCCGGCCGAACATATTCATCTGTTCGATACGGAGAGTGGACGCAGGCTGGTCTGAACCGCATGTCTGTTTGAGGTCGATACGAGCTTGCCTCGGGCTCGCTGAAGCTGCGACGCGACGTGGATTCATTTAACCCGTGAGAAGACGCCGGGCCGCCCCAAGTTTTCTCACCCCCTCGGGGGGCCTCGCGCGAAGCGACAGGTCTGGGGCGCTTTTAAGGAACACCGGGTGTCCGCACCGAACTTGATTCCCCACATCCGCAGCGCACTCGCCAGTTTGCGGCCCGCCGAGCGCAAAGTTGCCGACATGGTGCTGAGCGACGTCGACTTCGCGATGCGTGCGAGCATCACCGAACTCGCGCAGCGCGCGGACGTGTCCGAGCCTTCCGTCACGCGCTTTTGCCGCGCCATCGGTGCGCATGGTCTGCGCGACTTCAAGATGCAATTGGCGCAGAGCGTGGCGGGCGGGCTGCCGTATGCATCCACGGCGGTGGCGCGCGACGACGACGTGCAGACGCTCATGGACAAGGTGGGCGAGGCGGCGGTCGACGGCATCACGCATGCGCGCGGCGCGCTGGATCCGGCGGTGGTGGAGAGTGCGATCGCGGCGTTGTCGAGCGCGCGGCGTGTGTTTTTCTTCGGCGTCGGTTCGGGCTCGGGGTTGGTCGCGCAAGATGCGGCGCTGCGGTTTTTGCGGCTCGATATTGCATCCACTGCGTTTACGGATGGACATTTGCAGCGTCTTTACGCGGGCCTCATGGAACCGGGCGATGTCGCCTTTGCGATTTCACATTCGGGCCGCAGTGTCGAAGTCAACGAAAGCATTCAGATTGCCAAGGAACGTGGCGCGACCACGATTGCGCTGACCAATGTCGGCTCGCGGTTGGCATGGCTGGTGGATATTGCGCTGCTGCTGCGCGTGCCGAGCCCGATCGATCCGAATACGCCGGGCGTGTCGCGGCTCGTGCATCTGTGCATCATGGACGCGCTGGCGATTGGCGTCGCGCTCAAAGCCGGGCCGAAGACGCTCGAGAAGATGCGGCATGCGAAGGCGCGGTTGGCGTCGCATGCGCCGGAGGCGGCGGGGGATTGAGGGATGGCGCGAAAGTAGCTCGTTTTCCGCGCAGTTTTGATTATTCGGCTCTCGAAACGATTACGAACGGCCAGTTTTCGAAAAAAACGGTTACTCGGGAGCCCCGGCCATCCACCCAAAACGCCGCGACAACCGTGACGTCGCGGCGCGCAAAGTCTGCGCCGGCCCACCCGCCAATTCACTGTCGAAGCTGCCGCTCGGCCCCATCAACGCCAGAACGAGGCAGATGCTGCCCGTATGATCCAGCACCGGCGCGGCTAGCGTATTGATGCCCGGCACAGGCCGGCTGAGCGCGGTATCGATCCCGTCCGCGCGGATTTGCGCAAGACGCTGAGCGTAGGCTTTCGTCAGTGGCGGCAATGCAGACGCTGCATCCGGACCGGCCGCCGAAGCTGCCGTCCCCGCAAAAACATCCGCCGCATCGGCCCCCGCCAGCCGCAGATGATCTTGGACCAGCAAACCAGCCCGCACATCATCCGCGACATAGGCGGCGAACACGCGGCCTATCGCCGTATTGGCCAGCGACATCACCGTACCGACCCGCAAGCTCACATGCAGCGGCCGCGCGGATTCCTCCAGACGCACGACGGTCGGCCCAAGCGGCCCGAGCACTGCCATCGCGACGCTCATGCCCGTCGATGCCGCCAGTTCGACCACTTCAGGCTCCGCTTCACGCGTCGGCGACAAGCGCTGCAAACCGATCAAACCCAGCTCAAGCGCGAGCGGCCCGGCTTCGAAACAGCCCGCCGCATCGCGACTGAGCAAGCCGATTTTCAGCAGACTCACCAGATGCGGAAACGCCTTCGCCGGCGGCATGCCAGCGGCGGCCGCAAGATCGCGCAAGCTCAACGGCCGCGCCGCCGCGACCAGCGCTGCAAGTAACTCACCCGTGCTATCGAGCGACTGGATGCCGCGCTGCGGTTTCGCATCGGCGGCGGAATGAGCGTGAGAGGTGTCGAGAGAATCGGTCACGATGCGGAAGAAGCTAGCAAGGAAGGGGCGATAGCCAGTTCGGCGCCGATGTCGTGCGCCGTGGCAAGCAGCGCACGCGCGATCGGGCCGTCAGCGGCGACGTCGATCGCGCCGGTCGAGCCGATCACCGTCAGCGCGAGCGACAAGCGGCCTTCGCCATCCAGTACGGGCACGCTCAGACTGCTGATGCCCGGGCTCGGCGCATCCACGCTGCATTCCAGGCCGCGCGCGCGGATCGCGTCCAATGCGGCCTCGAAGGCGGCGATTTCGTCAGGTGACGTCATGGCGTTACCCACAGCGCCCGACTGATTCGCCCACATCCCATCCAGCAACTCGCGCTGCAAATAGGCACAGAACACCCGTCCCGTCGACGTAGCCGGCAGCGACATCACCGTGCCCACATGCAAATTCACATGCAACGGAAATCCCGCGTGTTCATAGCGCACGATGGTCGGCCCTTGCGGCCCGGCAATACAGATCGCGACGCTGAAGCCGATCGCTTCGGCCAACGTGGCCACGCGCGGCACGGCGGCGCGAAACGCCGGTTGGTTTTCCAGATGCAGCAAACCGAGCCGCAATGACAGCGGACCGGGTTCGTAGCGGCCCGAGAGCTCGTCGCGCTTGATCAGACCCAACCGGCTCAAGCTCACCAGATACGCGTGCGCCTGCCCCGGCGCGATCTGCGCGGCGCTGGCGAGGTCGGACAAGGCGAGCGGCGTGCGCGCCTGCGCGAGCGCCAGCAACACGCGGCCGCCCACTTCGACGCTTTGAATGCCGCGTTGCGTCTTGCCGACGTCCGTCGTCTCGCTGTCGCCAGCGCCTTTGCCCGTGGCCGATTTCGCTGCTTTGCTCACACCCGCGCTCGTCCGTAAAAAAAGGGTCCATGTTAACCGAAGGCCCATGCCTTCCTGCCTCATCTTAGGCCTCCTGGAGTTTGTGTATAGCGATACATTTCGCTATTGACAAATAAACTGGCCTCGCCCTAAGATGCATTCACCCCGACACACCGGCGCAGTCACAGAGTCAAAACGGGGCGAGACAAACCTCCAATACCGTCAGCTCGCGCCGCATTCGCGCAGCCGGCCGTCTCGCCTCACGTCCAACTTTTGAGGGAGACAAGCATGGCAAAGGCATTCGCATCCCAGGCCGATCTGGAAGTCAAGAAAGTCACGTGGACCAAGCTGTCCGAGAACGCCTACGCTTACACCGCTGAGGGCGATCCCAACTCGGGCGTGATCATCGGCGACGACGGCGTGCTGATCGTCGACACCACCGCCACGCCGGCCATGGCGCAAGACCTCATCGAAAAGATTCGCAGCGTCACGGATAAACCGATCAAATACGTCGTGCTGTCGCACTACCACGCGGTGCGCGTGCTCGGCGCATCGGCGTATTTCGAGGAAGGCGCGCAGGAAGTGATTGCGAGCCGCGGCACGTACGAGATGATCGTCGAGCGCGGCGAAGCGGACATGAAGTCGGAAATCGAACGCTTCCCGCGCCTGTTCGCCGGCGTCGAAACGGTGCCGGGTTTGACCTGGCCCACGCTTGTGTTCGAAAAGGAAATGACGCTGTTTCTCGGCAAGCTCGAAGTGCGCATCGCGCATCTCGGCGCGGGTCACACGAAGGGCGATACGGTGGTATGGCTGCCGTCGCAGAAGGTGTTGTTCTCCGGCGACCTGGTCGAGTACGACGCAGCCTGCTATTGCGGCGACGCGCAGCTCGAACAATGGCCGGCCACGCTCGAGGCATTGCGCGCGCTGAAGGCCGACAAGCTCGTGCCGGGCCGCGGCCCCGCGCTGACTACGCCGGAAGACGTCAACAAGGGTCTGGATTACACGAAAGACTTTGTCACCACGCTGCTGCAGCAAGGCCGTGAAGCCGTCGAACAGAAGCTCGATCTGAAAGCCGCAATGGCGCACACGCGCAAGGCCATGGATCCGAAGTTCGGCCACGTCTTCATCTATGAGCACTGTCTGCCGTTCGACGTGTCGCGTGCTTTCGACGAAGCGAGCGGCATCACGCATCCGCGCATCTGGACCGCGCAGCGCGACAAGGAAATGTGGGACGCGCTGCAAGCCTGATAAGAATAAACGCCCAGCGAGACAAAGCAGAGCGGAGAAGGACGGAGACAAAAGATGAGCATCAACTACCAGACGCTGTCGTTCGAATACCAGCCGTGTCGCGAACAGGGCGCGCAGGGCGGCGCGGACCAGGCGGCCTATCCCGTGATCGTGGTCGGCGCGGGGCCGGTGGGTCTCGCCACCGCGATCGATCTCGCGCAGCAGGGCGTGCCGGTCGTGCTGGTCGACGACGATTGTTCGTTGTCCACGGGATCGCGCGCGATCTGCTTTTCGAAGCGCTCGCTCGATATTTTCGATCGCTTGGGCTGCGGGCAGCGAATGGTGGACAAGGGCATCAGTTGGAATGTCGGCAAGGTATTCCTGAAAGACGAGTTGGTGTACACGTTCAATCTGCAACCGGAAGCGGGCCACAACCGGCCCGCGTTCATCAACCTCCAGCAGTACTACGTCGAAGGCTTTCTGCTCGAGCGCGCGCAGGCGATGCCGAATCTCGAGATCCGCTGGAAAAGCAAAGTGGTCGGCGTGCAGCAAAGCGGTACGTCCGGCACTCACGACGCCAGCGTGACATTGACAGTGGACACACCAGATGGTCAGTACGCGTTGCGCGGCCGCTATGTGGTCGCCGCCGACGGCTCGCGCAGTCCGATCCGCAATCTGATGGGACTCGACAGTAAAGGCGTGACGTTCAAGGATCGTTTCCTGATCGCCGACGTCAAGATGGAAGCGGAATTTCCGACCGAACGCTGGTTCTGGTTCGATCCGCCGTTTCATCCGAATCAATCGGTGCTGCTGCATCGTCAGCCGGACAACGTGTGGCGGATCGATTTCCAGCTAGGGTGGGACGCCGACCCGGTGCTCGAAAAGACACCTGAGCGCGTGATCCCGCGCGTGCGTGCGCTGCTCGGACCGGACGCGAAGTTCGAGCTGGAATGGGTCAGCGTCTACACGTTCTCGTGTTTGCGCATGGACCGCTTCCGGCACGGCAACGTTTTGTTCGCCGGCGACTCCGCGCATGGCGTGTCGCCGTTCGGCGCGCGCGGTGCGAATAGCGGCGTGCAGGACGCGGAAAACCTCGCATGGAAACTGGCGATGGTGCTCGAAGGCAAAGCCTCCGATGCTTTGCTCGACACCTATGCAAGCGAACGCGAATTCGCCGCAGACGAAAACATCCGCAACTCCACGCGCTCCACCGATTTCATTACGCCAAAGAGCCCCGTGAGTCGTGTGTTCCGCGATGCCGTGCTGAAGCTCTCGCGTCGTCATCCGTTTGCGCGGCAACTGGCCAATAGCGGCCGGCTGTCGGTGCCGGCGGTATTGCGCGATTCTCCGTTGAATACAGCGGACTGTGACCCGTTTGAAGGGGCGATGGTGCCGGGCGCATCGTGTGTCGATGCGCCGGTTCAGGTCGCGGCACAACCGGCATGGCTGCTGCAGCAACTCGGCCAGCAATTCACCGGCGTGCTGTTCTGCGGCGAGCAAGGTGTCGATCAGGTGATTCAGGCCGCGTTGAACACCTTGCGCGCGGGGCCGATTCCGTTGAAGCTCGTCGTGGTGACGCGTGACGATCCGCAGGCTGTTGTGTCGGCGGGAGCGCAAGTTGCGCACGATATCGAGGGGCTGGCCCACGCACGCTACGACGCAAAGCCGGGAACGTTCTATCTGATTCGGCCGGACCAGCATGTTTGCGCGCGCTGGCGGCAACCCGACGCGGATGATGTCGGGCGTGCGTTGAAACGCGCGCTGTGCGTCGAAGGCACGGCTTGAACGTGCGGCATCAGCAAAAAGATAGCAGCAAGCAGCTTGCATGGGACCAGAGTAAGGCGCTAAAGCGCCAACTCTGGTCGACCGCTTTGCATGGGACCAGAGTAAGGCGCTAAAGCGCCAACTCTGGTCGACAGGAGACAGACATGGCATTGAACACGCAACCGAATCTCGCCCGCCCCGACGATTTCTACGAGGCGTTGATCGATATGCATCGCGATCTGGACGATGCGCAGAGCCAGTCGGCCAATGCGCAACTAATCCTGCTGCTCGCCAACCATATCGGCGATCACGCCACGCTGCTCGAAGCGTTGCGGCATGCCCGCGAAGGCGTGGCCGACGTGTCGGCGCGAAACGGTAAAGCGCGTTCGCTAGCTGCTTAAGCGCATAGCGCGACCACGAAGTGACTTTGCGCAAGGCAGATTTCGGAAGACGTCAATAGTAATGATTTGTTGCGCGCGCTTCGTCTCAAACTCGCAGGAGACAATTCACGATCTCTCTCAATTTGTTCTTTCTGACTATCAGATTCTTCTTAGCAAAGCGGCACATGCGCTGCCTCATACTAGCCGGCTTGTTGAGCGAAGGATGATCCGATCGCATAGGGTGTGATGTTCCGGTGGGCCAGGTTGCTTCGTACCGGCGCACCATGTCCTCGTGCGTTGCCGGTGGGAAATTTCCCACATTCGGCCAGAAAGAGACACGAGATGAAATTGTTTTTGATAAGCGACCTTGTCGTCCAAGAGTTGGCGTCGATGAAAGTCGACGGGAAGTGGCTTTCTCCTGCACAGTTTGCCGAGTCGGCGTTGCTCTGGATTAACCATTACGCGCCTGGCCTGGCAGTGCCCGAATCGTTTTTTTTCGAACTCGAGTGCGAAGTGTTGCAAATTGCCACGCAACTCGCGGTCGGCGAATTAGCGTCGGTCGAAGATTCGCCATTAGCGCAGTTGTTCAGCGACTATCCAACGGTGAATTACGCGCATCCTTTGAGCGCAAAAGCGTTGGCCGCGACGCTGACAGCGTGTCGTGAAAAAATCTCCCGTGACGCTCAGGCAGCAGCGTCGACCGATGCGAACTGGTCGCGACAGTTCGCCGCCTGTGCGAAGAACGCGCCGCAGTTCCTCGGGTGTCATCCCACGCTTTGCCAGTTGATGTGCCACATCGGTAACATGCCGAAGGCCTGAAGCGTCGCTAAAGATGGAGGGCTTCGGACGTTAGATCGGGTAGAGTCGCGGTTATGCGTCCGCGATTGCGCCCATCACGTCCGACCCCTGGCATGTATTCGATCGACCCTGTTCCGCTGCCGCACGATGGCCCGTCCGACATTGCGTTGTGGCGGATCGACATCGACTTCACTGCGTCGCTCGACGCGCCGGCCTTCGCATATCTCAGCGACGACGAACGCACGCGAGCCCGCAACTTTCGCCGCCATGAAGACGCGCTGCGTTTCGCGACCGTACGCGCCGCGCTGCGTGAACAACTCGCGCGGCGGCTCGACATTGCAGCACACGCAGTGCGTTTCGCGCTCGACGCCAATCACCGCCCCCATCTCGCGGATTCGGATCGCTTCGATTTCAATGTATCGCATGCGGGCGCGCACGGACTGATCGCGATGTCGCCGGTTCGGCGCGTCGGCGTGGATGTCGAGCAGCACAGCGACAAATTCAATTGGCATTCGATCGCGGCCTTGACGCTCGATCCAGAAGAAGCCGCGTGGATCGAACGGCTCGACGCAGGCCAGCAGAGCGCTGCGTTTTACGATGCGTGGGTCGCCAAGGAAGCGCTCGTCAAAACGACGGGCGTCGGCATCACGCGCGGATTGCAGCATTTGACGGTGCTGCCGCGTGAGAGCAAGCGCGTGACGCTGCGCAAGCAGATTCCCGCCGACATGCGCGCGGTCGCCGCGCACTGGCTTGCGGCACCGGACAGCTACGCTGCATGCGTAGCCTGGTCGGTGACCGCGTTCCGGTAATCGCAAACAAGCACGGCGCGCTAAGCGTTGGCCCGCCCGAACGCTAAAGCCTTCGGCCAGCCGAACGCATGCACTTGCGTGAGTGGCTGCATGGCCGGCTGCGCAAGCGCGACCGCAGCGCGAATCTTGCCGGCCATCGGCACATCCAGCACATGCCAGCGGCCGTGTTCCGCGAGATCGAACGCACCGGTTGTGGTGTGGCTGAACAGCAGTTCGACATCGATATCGACGGGCGCGTAACGCAGCGCATTGCAAAGACTGCCATAGCGAGCGCGGCGTCGCGAGGCTTCCGGTGTCTCGTCGGGCGACGCGCCTGGCGAAGGCACGACGACGCTCAATCCTAGCGTCGCCGACGCCACGCCGATCACGATCCAGATGCCACCGTACGCGATATCGATCGTGATGCCGCGGCCGTCGCGAGGATGACGCGCACGCAGTTTCTCGTTGCCGTCGTCCTGCAGCTCGACGGCTTGCGGCTCGCAGTCGAACAGATTCCCAACGATCCAGCGCACCACCACGCGCGCACTGATAAAGCGTTTGCGCAACGCGGCGTTCGGATGCAGCCGCGCACGCTCGCGTTCGCTCTTCGACAGCCAGCTATCGCCTTCCTGCACGGGCACCGGCAGCCATTCACAGCGGAACCGCCAAAGATGCAACTCGCCTGCGCGCGGCGCGGCGACGTTGTACGGATAGCTGCGTGTCAGCGGATGAGACAGGAATGCGGGTGCAGCCGCGGCGGCAATAGGGGGTGCGATGCGGGCGGGCTGCACGGCATGTTCGGCAGTACTGCGTTCAGCGGCGACTTCGCGCGACTCGCCGCCGTCGCGCATACGCGAAATCGCCGGGCAAGCCTGGTCCAGTTCCAATGGCATAGGCCTGCTTCCTCAATGCATGTACGTGACGCGCCGGGCTTGCACGTCGAGTTCCACACCGGCGTCGAGCAGATCGATGGCGAACCAGCGAATCAGCTTCAGGACGCCACTCACCGCGGGCGCGGGCAGCCATTCGTTCAACATGCGCAACGCGGCGCCGCTATGCGTTTTTTGCAGCAGCGCGATGGTCTGCAGGATCACCGCTTCGTCCTTGCCGAGATCGCTGGCGCAGCGGCAGCGCATGTCGAGCGGTCGGTACGACACGTGCATCAGCGAACGCATCAGCAGATCGAAGTGCTCGATGCCGTCCTGTCGCAGACCGACGCCGCTGAGAATGTCGCGCCAGTGCACGCCGCCGCGCGCCGTTTCGCAAGCGGGGCGCAGCCACGTGCGAACGGCGCTCAGGACGGTGCGGTCGGGTGCGTCGGCGGTATCGGTCGGATGATCGTCGATCAGTTCCGGGCGGCTGCTGTGTTGAGAGCGAAAGTTCATCGTTGCTCCTGAATGGACACGGTCCAATGAATCGCGCCGGCCGGATGGGACGGGTGCCGCGTCGCAGGCCAGCGCTTGTCGCGTGCGACGGATGGGCGACGACGCAGAGCCTGCGCCGGGTGCTCACGTTTGGTGCCGCTACCGGCGCTTGCTTCAGCTTTGAGGTGGCTGCGTCGGCAGCCACTCGCGCACGTGCGCGCTGCGCGCCGGACGCGCCGGTGCTTGCCCCGGCGTTTTCGGCGTGCCGACAAACAGGAAGCCGAGCAGGCGCTCGTTCGGCGCGAAGCCCAACGCGTCGTGCAGGCGCGGTTCATAACTGTCCGGACCGGTGGACCAGAAGCCGCCATAGCCGAGCGCATGGATCGCGTTGAGCATGTTCATCGCCGCCGCGCCGGCGGCCAGCAATTGCTCGATCTCAGGCACCTTCGGATGCGCTGAGATCGCCGCACCGAGCGCGATCACCAGCGGCGCGGCGAATGCCTTCTGCCGACGATGCGCATGCGCCGAACGCGGTTCGTCCGGCGAGCGGGCGCAGGCGAGGTCGACCAGCACGTCGCCGAGCGGCCCGCGCGCGTTGCCGCGAATCGTCACAAAGCGCCACGGACGCAGATTGCCGTGGTCGGGTGCGCGCAAGGCGGCGTAAAAGATCAGGTCGAGTTCGGGGTCGGCCGGACCGGGCTCGGTCAGCGGCCATTGCGATTGACGCGACAGCAGGACTTCGAGCGCCGCCGGAGCATTTGGCCCGGCGCCGGTGGCTGGCTTTGCCATCGCCGGGCGCTGGTTTTCGGTTTCGGGGCGGCTGATGTCTAGCGTCGTCATGATTTCGGGTTCGGCGGATGGAATGGGCTGAATAATGAGCTAATTTGCCAGTAAATGCAAATCATTCGCATTTAGAAAAACGAGTCTGTGAATTGGTTAGGCGCCTGCCCGGCCCTCGATGCGAAACGCGGGCAACTTGGGCGGTCGAAGGGCAATGCATTAACGCAACTAACGGTCAACCGCGCCCGGCGCCCGCGGATATGATGGCGAAGTGCCGAATTCAGCCTTTCTGGCAAAAGCGGCTTGCAGCCTCCATGCCCACTTTCGCTTGCCACATGCCGACAAAAACACTCGACGCCGCATCCCCTTCCAAGGCCACCGAAGCGGCGCAACGCCTCCCCACGCTGATGCTTGCCGCGGCCCTGTCACTGGGTAGCGCGATCGCGCTCGGGCTTGCCCGCTTCGCGTACGCACTGCTGTTGCCGTCGATGAAACTCGACCTCGGCTGGAGTTTCGCGCAAGCCGGCGCGATGAATACGGCCAACGCGCTGGGTTATCTGCTCGGCGCGCTGGCTTTTCCGCGTCTTGCGCGCCGCTGGTCGGCCGGTGCATTGTTCGGCGGCGGTTGCGTGGCCACCGCGCTACTGATGGCCGTCAGCGGTCTGCTTTCCGACACGGACCCGCTGCTCGCCTTGCGCGTGATCACCGGCGTGAGCAGCGCGGCGGTTTTTATCAGCGGCGGCGTGTTGGCGGCGCGGCTTGCATCGGCGAGGCCGCACGACGCCGGGCTCGTCCTCGGCTTGTATTACGGCGGCACGGGATGGGGCATCGTGGCGTCGTCGGTGCTGGTGCCGCTGACTATCTTCAACGTCCCGCACGGCTGGCAGTTTGCGTGGTTTGCCCTCGCGCTCGCGTGCGCGGTACTCGCCGCAGTGGCCATCGGCGCCGCGCGAAAAATCGAGAGGCTGCACGCGACGGCGTCGTCGGCCACGCAATCACACGCCGCCGCCGATGCACCCCGTTGGCCGCGATTCAGTCTCGCGCTGGCGGGCTACGGCTTGTTCGGCGTCGGCTATATTGGCTACATGACGTTCATCGTCGCGCTGCTGCGCAACGCGGGCATGAGCGCCGCTGTCGTCACGTGCTTTTATCTGCTGCTCGGCGTGGCGACCGTGGCCTCGGCGCGTGTGTGGTCGGGCTTGCTCGACCGCATGCGCGGCGGCCAGGCGCTCGCGGTGCTGAACGCGTTGCTCGCGGTCGCGACGCTGCTGCCCGCGCTGTTCACGCAACCGTGGGTAGCGTTCGTGTCCGGCGTGCTGTTCGGCGCGACGTTTCTCTCCGCCGTGGCGTCGACCACGGCTTTCGTGCGCCACAATCTGCCCGCGAGTCATTGGGCCAAAGGCATCAGTGCGTTCACGATCGTGTTTGCGTTCGGGCAAATCGTCGGACCGATGGTGATCGGCTGGGTCTCGGACGGCGCAGGTCTCGCGCGCGGGCTCGTCTATTCCGCGCTGCTGCTCGCGGCGGGCGCGGCGCTGGCGGCGTGTCAGAAGGCGTTGCGCTGAATGTGAATCCGCGCATTCACACAAGTGCGCCTCACGCTTTTCACACCTGCACGGACGGAATGCTCTTCATGCAACGCAAGGCGAACATCGAGCGGCTATGCCGGATGCCGGCGATCTTGTAGAGCTTCTCTCGCAGAAACCGCTCGTAGCCCGCCGTGCCATCGACCGCTACCTTCACCAGATAGTCGTAGTCGCCCGACACGAGATACGCCTCCAGCACTTCGGTCAGCGTCGCCAACTCGGCGCCGAAGCGGGCGAGGGCGTCGTCGTCGTGGCGGTCCAGCGTGACTTCGAGCAGGACGATGTCCGCGAAGCCGAGCTTGTGCTGATCGAGCAGTGCGACGTAGCCGCGGATATACCCCTCCGTTTCCAACTGACGCGTGCGATTCCAGCACGCAGTGGTCGACATGCCGACCAGTTCCGCCAGTTCGGCATTGCTCAGGCGCGCGTTTTTTTGCAACTCGCGCATGATCTTGCGGTCCTGGTTGTCGAGCGGGCGATTTCGTGTACTCATGGGCGTCACGGGAAGCTTGTTCTGGAAAATTGCATTCTAAAGGAAGATCGTCCCGACATCGCACGGGAAGCCTATTGCTTTAAGAAGCCTATCCAGCGTGCGTCCCGGTATATTTTCAGAGTGCATTCATGCCCGGGACAACCGTCCGGGCCGCGGTCCTCGCGACCGCGGCCTTGCGCGGCCACAAGCTGCCATCCGGTGTCTTGCTGCCTTTCACAGGAAGGCAGCACGCGGGCGAATTGCGGCGTCACCAGCGCCGTAAGACGCGCTCGCCGGGCATGGACGCATGTTCCTAACCGAATGCTTGCCAGCATGATCGTCCGCACCAACGGGTTCCTCGACCCGCGCAGATAGCGGCGGCGTGGACTGGCATGCCGCAACCACACGCCCGCCGATGTCGATCCAGTTGTACGTTTCATTTCTTCTCACTTCTCTAGTCCTCGTCTATTCCCCCGGTCCCGTCAATGTGCTGACGATGAGTCAGGCGCTCAGCGCCGGTTGGCGCGCCGCGTTGCCCTGCGTGTGGAGCGGCACCTGTGCGGTGCTTCTGCAACTGCTCTTTACCGCGTTGTGCCTGAACTCGCTGTTGCTGATCGACGAGCGCGCATTGACCGCGCTGCGCTGGGCAGGCGCGATCTACCTGGTGTATCTCGGTTGCAGGCAATGGCGCAGCGGGAATCTCGCGACGCCGGCCGCCGACGCTCAGCAACGAAGCTTGTTCTGGCGCGGCTTCGCCACCTCGGGACTCTATCCGAAGACGCTGCTGTTTTTTCCGTCCTTGTTTCCGCAGTTCATTAGCGCTCCTTCGGATGAGGCGCACTGGTCCGCGAATCAGCAATATGTTTTGCTGGCCGCGACATTTGCATCCGTGTTCGCGTTGGGCGTGGCGTCGACGGCAATTTTCTCGCACCGCTTGCGCTCCGTTTTACAACGGCCGAAGCGGCTGCGCGTCGTGAATCGTTTAATGGGTAGTGTGCTGGTCGGCATGGGTGCGCTGATGGCGGCGGTGCGCTGAGCGTGTCAACTACATTGTGCGGCGAACACCACACCACGCGCCGCCTCGAATTAAAAGCGACGCGTGGCTCCTCGATCAACTTGGTTTGGTAGGCGCTTTGACCGCGCTCTGTACCGCGACATTGCGATAGACGTCGCGGCAGAATTGCATGCCGCTTTGATGCGTGCCGTTGACAGCGGCCGCGATGCGCACCGTTCCCTCGACATGCTGAGCCGGCGGATTGACGCGTGCGGCGTCGATCGCGAACGGATCGGCAGGCGACGCGCGCATGATGCCGATGCCCTTGATCGTCACGGCAAGGCAAGGGTCGGGCAGTTGCGGACCGTGGCTGGCGGCGACGTCGAAACTGATGTTCAGTGTCCAGAAACCCTCGTGAATATCCTGATGAATAATGACGGCTTTCACCACGTCCTGGTGTGACAGCGTGTACTCGTTGCTGGCCATCGGTCCCTCCTTGCCTCGCACGCATTCTGAGATGCTGAACGTACGTGTGCGGATATGGCATTTTGCGCGGACTAGGGAAGGTTAGTTTTACGCGCCATTCCTCGCAGCGCAAGCGGAAAGATAGGTGCCGTCGATGCATCGGCACGCGAGCATCGAACGGACGCGCGAAAGGCGGCGCCCGGACGCGGGCGTCGCCTTTCGCGCTGCAACCGCGTGGGGGCTGCGGCGCAGTAAAACGAACCTCGGATCAACTCCGCAAACGAGCAGATTTCAACGGATTAATGGAAGATGAGGTACAGGATGACCAGTACGATCAACGGGACGCCAAGCAACCAGCCGAGAAGGTAAGGCATGATGTGATCTCCTTTCGTATCGAGGTTTGAATACGAAGGTAATTCAGCATCCGGCGTGCCTGACGTGCCTGACGTGCCATTTTTGAGCCAGCGGAGCCTGCTCGATGCTTGCACATACCGCACCGAACATCATCCCATGCAAGTCTGGATCGACGCCGCCACGACAATTTCAAGGCAAATTCTCCCGTAGAACGATGCTGAATTGCACCGGCTTCACGTCACTCATCGCGTCACGCTTCTCGCGCACGTTGCGAAAAATACGCAGACAATTTCCCACCATGGCTTGCGGCGTTTGCGTGATCAACGCATCCATGGTGCCGTCGATCAGCAACGCTCGCGTGTCAGGCGTCAAACCATGGCCGACAAACAGGATCTTCTGCTCAGAGCGCGCCTCGACAATCGCACGCGCCACGCCATCCGACCCGCCGCCGCTGTTGTAGATGCCGGCAAGATCGGGATGCTGCTCCAATAGCTTGCGCGTCTGCATATAGTTGCGTTCGCTGTCGTCGTGTCCCTCACGCAATCCGATCACGCGCACTTGTGGAAACGTCGATTCGACCAAATGCAGAAAACCGATCTCGCGTTCCTCATGCCCGCGATAGTTGAGGCTGCCCGCGAGCATGGCGATCTTCCCACTCGGCCGAGGACCCATGAACCGCCCTAGCAGCAACGCTGCCGTGCGTCCAGCCGAACGATTGTCGATGCCCACATAAGCCAGCCGCCGCGCGTTCGATAAATCCGAAATCAGCGTAATAGCCGGTACGCCCTGGTCCGCCAACGCATTCACCGCGTCGCGCACCACAGGATGTTCGAGCGCCATGAACACCACGCCATCCGCGCGCTGTCCGTAGTGCAACAGCCGGTCGGCCAGTTCCTTCGGGTTGAAACTCTCGACGTAGTGCACACGGCACTTCATATCCAACGCGTTCCACTGATCGTGTGCGAAGTCGATGTAGTCGCCGAGCATATGCAAGTAGCGATTGGTGCCGGCGGGCAGCAGGAACGCGATACGCATCGGCTTCGAGGCGGGCACGACGGGCGCCTCTGGCGTGAGCAGATAGCCGAGCTGGGCGGCCGCTTGCAGCACGCGTTGCGCCGTCACGGCGCGCACGCCTTCACGGCCATTGAGCACGCGATCCACCGTGGCGGTCGAAACACCGGCGGCGCGCGCAATGTCGGGAATGCGGGCGCGCGCGGCGGCGGTGAGGTGAACCGTTTCGGACATAGCGGTCCTTCGCAGAAGGGAAGTCCATCAAAAAACATCAAGTTCGCGGTTTGACAGCGCTTACCGCGCACGCCTAGTCTTGCAGCTATCACGCGACGACTCAGCACCGGCGACTGGCAATCAAGGTGTAGCGAGCGGGCGATGATGGTTTTTGATGGATTCGACAGTCACATCAATTATAAGCAAGGAGACGCTCAAATGATCAACCTCGCGAGACGCACCGTGCTGCGTGCCGCAGCCGCCGTGCCGGTAGCCAGCGCGTTGGGCTTCCCGGCAATCGTGCGCGCGGCGTCCGGCCCGGAGTTCGTGTTCAAGTACGGCAATAACCTGCCGCTCACGCATCCGCTGAACGTGCGCTCGCAGGAAGCGGCCAATCAGATCAAAGAGGCGTCGAAAGGGCGCATGGAGATCCGGATATTCCCTAACAACCAGTTGGGCGGCGATACCGACATGCTCGCGCAGGTGCGCAGCGGCGGCATCGAGATGTTCACGCCGTCGGCGCTGGTGGTGTCGACGCTCGCGCCATCGGTCGCGATCAACGCGGTGGGCTTTGCGTTCAGCGACTACAACCAGGTGTGGAGCGCGATGGACGGCAAGCTCGGTGCCTACGTGCGGGCCGCAATGCAGAAGGCCGGCCTCGAATCGTTCGAAAAGATGTGGGACAACGGTTTTCGTCAGACGACGACCAGCACCGGCGCGATCACGAGCGCACAGAACATGCGCGGTCTGAAGATTCGCGTGCCGGTGAGTCCGCTCAGCATCGATATGTTCAAGGGACTCGGCGCTTCGCCGACCAGCCTGCAATTCAGCGAGGTCTATTCGTCGCTGCAAACGCATATCGTCGATGCGCAGGAAAACCCGCTGCCGATCGTGCAAGTCGCGAAGCTCTACGAAGTGCAGAAGTATTGTTCGCTCACCAATCACATGTGGGACGGCTACTGGTTCGTGCTGAACCCGCGTGCGTGGCAACGCTTGCCGAAGGATCTGCAGGGCATTGCCAGCGACGCGTTCAACCAGTCGGCGCTCAAGCAACGTGAAGACGTGCGCAAGCTGAACGACGCGGCGGTCGCGGATCTGCAAAGCAAGGGTCTCTCGATCAACCGTCCTACGCCGGACACGTTCCGCACCGCGCTGCGCCAGGCGGGTTTCTACGCCGAATGGAAGAGCAAGTTCGGCAATCAGGCGTGGGACCTGCTCGAACAATCGGTCGGCAAGCTGGCCTGATCGTGCTGCATACAGGTGAGCCTGAGACGAAGCGCGGCGAGGCGCCGCGAGGAGACAGCAGGATGTCGAATCACGCATTGAATCCGGCGGACGCGGGCGTGCCGTTGCGCGCGGCGAGCATGCCGCGCCGCTGGCTAAGGAGTTTCGATCGCGGCCTGATCGCGCTCGTCGAAGTGTGCGCGGCGGCGCTGCTCGCCATGGAAATCGTCGTGATGCTCGCGGGCGTGGTGTGCCGCTACCTGCTGCATCAGCCGCTCGTGTGGTCGGATGAACTGGCCGGCATTCTGTTCCTGTGGCTCGCCATGCTCGGCGCCGTGCTCGCGTTGCGCCGCGGCGAACATATGCGGATGACGGCGCTGGTCAGCCGCCTGTCGCCGCAGCGGCGCGCGTTCGTCGACACGCTGGCGATCGCCGCGTCGATCGCATTGCTCGCGCTGCTGATCGCTCCCGCATACGACTATGCCGCCGGCGAGGCAGCGATCGTGACACCCGCCTTGCAGATCAGCAACGCGTGGCGCGCGCTTGCGTTGCCGATCGGCGCGGCGCTCATGCTGCTGGTCGGCCTGAACCGCCTTGCCCAGGTGAGTCGCGTGCGCGACGTCGTGATCGTGCTCGCAATCACGGCTGTATTGGCCGCGGTGGCCGTGTTCGCCGGGCCGTGGTTTCAGACGCTCGGCAAAACCAACCTCGTGATCTTTTTCGTCGGCGTGGTGGCGATCGGGATTTTCTCGGGCGTGCCGATCGGTTTTTCGTTTGCGCTCGCCACGTTCGGCTATCTGGGCCTCTCGACCTTTACCCCGCTCGAAGTCGTGGTCGGCCGCATGGACGAAGGCATGTCGCATCTCGTGCTGCTCGCCGTGCCGCTCTTCGTGTTCCTCGGCTTGCTGATCGAAATGACCGGCATGGCGCGCGCGATGATCGAGTTTCTCGCGAGCCTCGTCGGTCATGTGCATGGCGGTCTGTCGTTCGTATTGATCGGCGCGATGTACCTGGTGTCGGGCATCTCCGGTTCGAAAGTGGCGGACATGGCGGCCATCGCGCCGGTGCTGTTCCCGGAGATGAAAAAACGCGGCGCTTCCGAAGGTGACCTGGTCGCGCTGCTCGCCACGACCGGCGCACAAAGCGAAACCATCCCACCGAGCATTGTGCTGATCACGATCGGTTCGGTGACGGGTCTGTCGATATCCGCGCTCTTCACCGCGGGCATGCTGCCGGGCGCGGTGCTCGCGCTGATCCTGTGCGTGGTGGTGTGGTGGCGCTATCGCAAGGAAGACTTGAGCGGCGCGCAGCGATTCAGCAAGCGGCAGATCGGCCGTCTGTTCATCGTGTCGTTGCCGGCGCTGGCGTTGCCGTTCGTGATTCGCATGGCGGTGGTCGAAGGCGTGGCGACGGCGACGGAGGTGTCGACCATCGGTATCGCTTATTCGATGCTGATCGGCCTGCTGATCTATCGCCGCTTCGAGTGGCGGCGGCTCGGCCGCATGCTGGTGGATGCAGCGACGTTGTCGGGCGCGATCCTCTTCATTATCGGCTGCGCCACGGCGATGGCCTGGGCGCTCACGCAATCCGGCTTTTCGCAGGACCTTGCGCAACTCATGGGCTCGATGCCCGGCGGCGCCTACGGTTTTCTCGCGGTGTCGATCGTCGTGTTCGTGATGCTCGGCAGCGTGCTCGAAGGGATTCCCGCGATCGTGCTGTTCGGGCCGCTGCTGTTTCCCATCGCGCGGCTCGCGGGCGTGCATGAAGTGCATTACGCGATCGTCGTGATTCTGTCGATGGGCGTGGGCCTCTTCTCGCCGCCGTTCGGTGTCGGCTACTACTCGGCGTGCGCGATCAGCAAGGTCAATCCCGACGCGGGCATTCGTCCGATTGTCGGTTACATGGGCGCGTTGATCGTCGGCCTGATTCTGGTCGCGGCGATTCCCTGGATTTCGATCGGGTTTCTCTAAGCAGGTCTCTCAAGTTTATTAACAGGTTCGACCTTCGGGCGCTGCGTCCTCGCCGCGCCGGGGCGTCGCTCGTCTTTCAACCCCGCAGCATCGGGAGAGTTTCATGAGTCGTTTCTTTGGCGAAATCCGGCAGGCAGGCTACGTGGTGCGAGACATCGAAGCCGCAATGGACTACTGGAGCCGCGTGCTCGGTGTCGGTCCGTGGTTCTACAACGAACGCGTGCCGATCGAGAACTACACCTACCGTGGGCAACCGTACGAGGTGCATAACTCGGTGGCTCTGGCGAATTCGGGACCGTTGCAGGTCGAACTGATCCAGACACGCAACGACGCGCCGTCCATGTATCGCGACTTTCTCGCCGCGGGCCATACCGGCTTGCAACACAACGCGTACTGGACCACTTCGTTCGACTCCGATCTCGCGCGCCTGCAGGAGCAGGGTTTCAAAGTCGCGATGAGCGGCGAAGTGGGGCGCAACGGGCGCTTCGTCTACTTTGATACGGAAAATCATCCCGGTACCGTGATCGAGTTGTCCGAGATTGCAGGGCCAAAAGGCAAACTCTTCGACATGATCTACGCGGCGTCGCGCGATTGGGACGGCCGCGAGCCGGTGCGCCGCTTTCCCGATCTGGGCACGCTATGAGCGGGACGCTGCAACCGCTGGCCGTACACGACGATGCGCTCGAGGCGGACTATCTGATCGAGACGCCGCTCGATCTCGCGCGCGTCGCCGACGTCATGGCCGGCGAGCAATCGAGTGGGACTTTCGTGCGCGTTGCCAACGAATCCGATGCGCTGCGCGCGCGCAGCCGCGCGAGCGTGCTGCGCATCGAAGAACTGGAGGCCGCGGCGCGGGCCAGCTTGCCGAACGCATGGCTCGAGCGTCAAGGCACGCCGGGGCCGTGGCGGCGTGCGCGCATCACGCTGTCGTTTCCGCTGGCCAATATCGACGCCAATCTGCCCACGCTGGCCGCGACCGTCGCCGGCAATCTGTACGATCTCGGCGAAGTGACCGGCATGCGGCTGCTGTCGTTGCGCTTGCCGGCTTCGTATCGTGCGCGGTTCGAATTGCCGCGTCATGGCGTGGCCGGCACGCGCGCGCTGACGGACGTGAAGGACAGGCCGATGATCGGCACCATCATCAAGCCGAACGTGGGTTTGAGCGCGGCGGAAACGGCGGCGCTGGTGCGCGAACTGTGCGAAGCGGGAGTCGATTTCATCAAGGACGACGAGGTGTGCGCGAATCCCGCCCATGCGCCGCTGGCGGAGCGTGTGCGGGCGGTGATGGCCGAAGTGCGCCGCTACCGTGAACGCACTGGCCGTCCTGTGATGATCGCGTTCAATATCACCGACGATCTCGACGCCATGCGTCGTCACGCGGAACTGGTCGAGCGCGAAGGCGGCAGTTGCGTGATGGCGAGCATCAACTGGTGCGGCTTTTCCGCGCTCCAGACGCTGCGCCGCGCGACGCCGCTCGTGCTCCACGCGCATCGCAACGGCTACGGCATGATGTCGCGCGATCCCGCCTTGGGGATGTCGTTTCAGGCGTATCAGACGCTCTGGCGTTTGAGCGGCGTCGATCATATGCACGTGCATGGCCTTGCCGGCAAATTCGCGCAGAGCGACGCCGAAGTGATCGAGTCGGCGCGCGATTGCGCGACGCCGCTCGCCGCCGGTTGCGACGATGCCGTACTGCCGGCGTTTTCATCAGGGCAATGGGCCGGCACCGTGCAAGCGACATTCGACGCCGTGCGCTCCACCGACCTGCTGTTCATGTCGGGCGGCGGCATTCTCGCGCATCCCGATGGTCCGGCAGCAGGCGTCACGAGCGTGCGCCAGGCGTGGGCTGCGGTGCAGGCGGGCACGCCGCTGCCGGTATACGCCGAGCACATGCCCGAGTTGCGGCGCGCGTTGGCATTTTTCGGCAGCCGCACGTGAACGTTTCAGGCGACTCGGAACAAAACATGAGCGAGGAAGCGAACGGCGACAGTCCCGCCTACGCCTTCTACGGCGACGACTTCACCGGCGCAACCGACACGCTCGCCCATCTCGCCCGCGCCGGTTTGCGCACCATGCTGTTCTTCGCACCGCCGGATGCCGCGCGTCTTTCGATGCTCGGCCGGCTCGATGCGCTCGGCGTAGCGGGCGCCGCGCGGACCATGCCGCCTGCCGCGCAGCGGCAGGAACTCGAGCGTGTCGGCGCCGCATTCGCTGCGCTCGGCGTGCGGGTGATGCACTACAAGGTGTGCTCGACGTTCGATAGCGCGCCGGAAACCGGCAGCATCGGCGTGGCGATCCGCGCTTTGCGCGAGTACTGCGCGAACGAACTCGTCGCGGTGGTCGGCGGTCAGCCGAATCTGCGGCGCTATTGCGTGTTCGGCGAACTCTTCGCGGCAGCCGGCGCGGACGATAGCGCGCAGTCGATCTACCGCATCGACCGTCATCCGACGATGAGCCGTCATCCCGTCACGCCGATGAACGAAGCGGACTTACGCGTGCATCTTCAGCGCCAAGGTGTGAAGAATGTGCAATCGATCGACTGGCGCTGCTACGCGCACGGCGACGCCGAACTTCAAGCGCAGGTGCAGCGCCGCCTCGATTCGAAACCCGACGCCGTGCTGTTCGACGTGCTTGAGGATTCACATCTTGAGGCGATTGGCCACGTGATGGCGCGTCACGCCATGGAATCGGCGCCGTTGCTCGCGGTCGGCGCGAGCAGCGTCGCGCAGGCTTATGCGTTGGCGCATGACAACCGCGTTAAAGATGCCGCTGCGGAAACCCGAACCACGCCGCTGTTGCCTCGCGCGCGCGGCCCCGTATTCGTGCTGGCGGGCAGTCTCTCGCCATTGACCGAGGTGCAGATCGGCGCGGCGCAGTCCTATCTGCGTGTGGAACTGGACCCACTGAAAATGACTGGCGACGCCGCCTCCGGCTATCTGGCGGAGCGCGTGGCGGCAATAGCCGGACCCTTGCGCGACGGACGCAATGTGCTTGCTTTCACGACGCGCCGCGCGTCGAGCGGAAGCGGCGCGCTGCCGCAACTCGCGCACGCCTGTGCGTCACTCTTGCAACAGGTACTCGGCGCCGTGCGATTACAGCGCATCGGCATTGCGGGAGGCGACACGTCGAGTTTTGCCGTGCGCGCGCTCGGCGCATGGGGACTGTCGTATCTCGCGCCGTTATCGGCGGGCGTCACCGTGTGCCGTCTCCATGCCGATCGCGCGGAACTCGACGGCATGGAGATCATGCTCAAAGGCGGGCAAATGGGTGACGCGGATCTGTTCGAGCAGCTGCTCGAAGGCAACGCTTAACCGTTGTCGGCGAACCCCGGATACAGCGTCATGCCGCCATCGACGAACAACGTCGTGCCGACCACGTAGTCGCTTTCATCCGAGGCGAGCCAGACGGCGGCCTTGCCGATGTCGTCCGCTTCGCCCACGCGGCCGTAGGGAATCAACTTCAATAGTTTCTGCAGCGCGGGCTGGGTGTCCCACGCGTCCTTGTTGATCGGCGTGCGAATCGCGCCCGGCGCAATGGAGTTGACGCGGATGCGTTCGGGCGCGAGCTCCTGGGCGAGCGATTTCATGAACATCTGAATGCCGCCTTTGGACGCCGCGTAATTGACGTGCCCGCCCCACGGAATGACTTCGTGCACCGAGCTCATGCAAATGATCTTCCCGAGCGCTTTGGACGTGGCTTTCGGTCCACGCCGCCGGAACTCTTTCACAGCCGCTTGTGCAGTCAGGAACTGGCCGGTGAGATTGGTCGCCAGCACCTGTTGCCAATCGTCCAGCGTCATATCGGCGAACGCATTGTCTTTCTGCAAGCCCGAGTTCGCGATCACGATATCGACGCTCCCGAAACGCGCGCGGCATGCCGCGAACATCCTCTCGACCTGAGCGGGATCGGAGACGTCGGCCTGAGCCGCGAGTGCGGCGCCGCCTGCTTGCTCGATCTCGCGCGCGAGTTGCTCCGCGTCTTCGGCATGTGAGTGATAGTTCACGACGACGGCCGCGCCCGCATCCGCGAGCGCTTTGGCGACGCCAGAACCAATGCCCGAACTGGCGCCCGTGACCGGCGCGACCTGATTCGCGAGTAACTTTTCCATCGCGGCTCCCGGCGTGACAAGGTGGCAATGTCATCGGCCATCGACATAGCCAGGCCGCCGGATATCCATGCGGCGAACTGCGGAGATATCCGGCGGCCGACCCGATTTCAAAGAATGCGGGTACTACGAAACGCTACGCAGCTGAGGCTATATGACGCCGACGACCAGCAATACGATCACCACGATCACGACGAGGCCTAGACCGCCCGTAGGACCGTAACCCCACGCACGACTGTGCGGCCACGTGGGGAGCGCACCGATGAGCAGAAGAATCAGCACGACTAGAAGAATAGTTCCCAACATATGAATGACCTCCGCCTGGTTGATTGGACCTGCCTTCACGACAGCTACGCAAGGCACGCCTTGTGGGCGTTCCTGCGAAGGCAGTATCGGTGTCATGATTGAGCAAGCCGCATGCCCAAAGCGAAAAAGTCGAGCGGGCAACGTCGGAAACCACTCACACCGCGCTGTGGCGTGCGGCGCCGATACGCGACGCAAGCAGATCAGCGGCGAAGGCGATACCGAGCGCCACCGCTCCACAGGTGAAAATCAACGCGTAGTCGTTATGCGTATGCGAGAAAAGGTACGAGTACCCATAGCCGCCGAGCGCCTGGAAGAGCGCGAAGGCCGTCGTCGCGCGACTCCATGCGGCCCGCTGTTCGGTGTGATCGTGCGGCACGAGTTCATGAATCCGGCCGAGCACGAGCGGCACGATGCCTGGCGTGAAGATGCCGAGAATCACAGTCGAGGCGGCCAGTACGAGCGAGTTGCCCGAAAACGCGAGCATGGCGACCGCGGCCGCTTGCAGAAGCAGTCCGACGCGGTATGCCTTGCCGAAGCCGATGCGATCGGCCACGTTGCCGCAGATCACCGGTCCGGCGATCGCAGCGAGGCCGTACAGCACCCAGTAATCCGCGCCGATTGCGGCGCCGCGTCCCAGGCCGCGAGCGATATAGTCGACGAGCAGCACCATCGCCGGTACGAGGCCGAGGGCGTTCGCCGCGTATTGCGCGTACAGCACGCGCAGCGTGAAGCCTTGAGGGCGCACTGCGTCATGCGCGCCGGACGGCACGACCGCTGCGGGCGGATTCGTTGAAGGCCAGCCGAACCAGCTCAACGCGGTCAGCACCAGCGCCACCACGCCGAGACCGATCCACGTAGTGTGCAAACCATAGTGAAGCAGCTTCGGGATCAATGTGCCGGATGCCGCGATACCCAAGCCGAGTCCAAGAAAGATCATGCCGCTCACGAAGCCACGGCGCGGCGCCGGAATGTGCGGAAGAATCGACGTCGCCACCAGCACCATGATCGCGCCACCGGAAATGCCCGACAACAAACGCCACGTGAAAAACCAGCTCACCGAAAGCGGATACGCGCAGGCGAAGAAGGCGGCCGTCACCACCGCCATCAGCATGCGCAACGCGCTGCGGTTCGACAGCGCCGCTGCGAGCGGACGGCCGATCAACGCGCCGACCAGATAGCCGGCGAAGTTCGCCGCGCCGAGCGTCACCGCTTGCGACGAGGTGAACCAGTGCGCCTGGATCAGCGAGGGAATCAGCGGCGTGTATGCGAAACGGGCGAGGCCGATGGCGACGAGACTGCCGCACAGTCCCGCGAGCGTTGCGAAGAGCGCGCGGGCATCGAGTGAGACTGGACTGTCGGACGTTATCGGTGCAGCGGACATGACGGTTCCTTTACCGGTGCGCGCGCTGGTAGCGGCGCTGCCGGATGTCGGTGGGAAAGCGAAGCGAAGGGGCGCGCCTTGTCAGGCGCGTGGCTCAGACGTCGTTGTCTATCGCCGGTAGGGCAGGCAAACCGAGCAGCAGCAAAACCGGCGCAATCGCGCCAATGAGCAGCGCCTGTTGCGGATTGACCCGCGCGAGAACGCGAACGCCGATCAACGTGGCTAGCAGATGAGTAGCGGCGTCATCGGCGGAAACGATGGCGGTGATCTCGCCGCTCTCGCCGGCCGCAACCATGCGGCGGTAGAAAAACGCGCGGATTTCTGAGAATTCCGTGGCGACGATTGCGCGGAATGCTTCGTCCTCCGATGTGGTTTCCAGCGCCGAGTTCACCAACATGCAGCCGCGCTGGGCAGGATCGGCGAGCGTTCGCTCCAGGATCTCGTGGAAGAACATCGTGATGCCGAGAGCCGGCGATACGGACTGTTCCAATCGCCTGATCCGTTCCCGCAACGTGTGCTCGAGATAATGCTCGAGCGCGCGCACATACAGCGTGCGCTTATCGCCGAACGCGTTGTAGAGGCTTGGCTGCGTCAGGCCGGTTGATTTGACCAGATCGCGCGTGGAGGTCGCCTCGTAGCCCTTCGTCCAGAAGGCCGCGCTGGCGGCTTCCAGCACCTCGTGTTCATCGAATCCGCGGGGTCTTGCCATGGTGAATGTCCTTCCAGCGTCGCTAACGGCGATTCTGTATCAGTCGATATAGAACGCGATTATATATCGACTGATACAGAACGCAAGAAGAAGATTCGAGGACAGCCGGCGGCGCGCTCAAAGCGCGCTGCGGTGCGGTGGAAGGGTCTCGGCGGGCGGTTGCCCATCCGGTGCGAGTTCGGTTTCCGGATAGCTGATCCGCACGGGCGGCACGAACCACGCGAGGCACAAACCGATCAGCGCGGCGGCGCCGGCCACCAGAATGCCGATGTGAATGGACTGCACCAGCGCTTCGCGCGCGGATCTCATCATGGCGTCGCCTGACTGGCCGGCACTCACCAGACGATTGATCAGCGCGGCCTGTTCCGCGCGATCCACCAGCAGTTCGGGACTGGCGAAGGATTTGAACCACTGCGTTGCCTGATACGAATCGAGCGAGCGATGCACCCCACGCGAATAGAGATGGGCGAGCAACGCGCCGGTCATCACCGTGCCGAGCATGCCGCCGAATGTCCGCAGCGATTGAAGTAGTGCGGTGGCCGCGCCGACATGGTCCCGCCCGACGATCTGCTGCGAGCAGACGGTCAGGCTGGTCGCCACCAGCCCGAGACCGAGTCCGCTGATGCCCATGCACGATGCCCACACCAGATGCGGCTCCGTGCCCCGCAATACGACCACGCTGAGACATGCGAGCGCGGACAGCGCAAAGCCGGCGTACATGATGCCGTTCGCGCGGCGGACCCGTGTGACGATTCGATTGTTGAGCACGCTGCCCACGGTCGTGCCGAGCAGCAATGGTGTGATCAGCATGCCCGAGTCGTGCGCGGACATCGCGTAGCCGCCCTGAAACAGCAGCGGCACATAAAACACCAGCGAAAAGAGTGCGAAGCCGCCGAGCACCGACATCGCGAACAGCGCGGAGAGCTTGCGATCCATGAGCATGTCCACCGGCACGATCGGATAGCCGATGCGCCGCTCCCATAGCCATAGAATCAGCCCACACGTCGCGGCCACGATGGTCAGCACGATGGTCGTCGTGTCGATCCCGCGCCTCGGAAACAGTTCGATCAGCACTTGCAGCGAGCCGAACGTGACCGCGAGCACGAACGCGCCGAGCCAGTCGAGCCGCACGGGACCTTTGCGCCGTAGATGAAGCAGCGGCGGCAGAAAGCGCTGCACGAACAGCAGCGATACGAGTCCGACCGGCACGTTGACGAAAAACACCAGCCGCCAGCCGCCGTACTGCGTCAACATTCCGCCGAGCGTCGGCCCGATCATGTTGGACACGCCGAACGCGGACGTGACGAACACCAGCCAGCGCAGCCGCAGTTTAGGATTGGGAAACAGATCGGCGACGGTGGCGAACACTGTGCCGATCAGAATGCCACCGCCGATCCCTTGCAGGCCGCGAGAAATCACCAGCAGCAACATGCTGCTGGCAAAGCCGCACAACACAGAAGCGCCCGTGAACAACAGGATCGCGGCGATCAGAAACCGCTTGCGGCCGAACAGATCGCCCAGCCGCCCGAAGATGGGAATCGTGATGACCGAGGCCAGCATGTACGACGTCGCGACCCACGCGTACAGGTCGAAGCCCTTCAGTTCGGCGACGATACGCGGCAGCGCGGTGCCGACGATGGTTTGATCCAGCGCCACCAGCATCGCGACAAATGCGATGCCGAGCATCGCAAGCAGCGATTCGCGGAACGGCAGCAGTTGCCCGCTCGGAAGCGGCGCGGCGAGCCCGGCGCTCATGGCGTGCTTACTTGTTACCCGCTGCGGCATATTTGCCGAGGGCGCCGCCCAGTTCTTCGTCGGTCAAGGCCGGGGAGATGTTCATCGTGAGCAGGTCGCCCCATTCGAGCGCCAGCGCCGCCATCGCGCCCGTGTCGTCAGACTCGACGATCGCAACGCCGTGCAAGCCGCCGATAGCGTGCCAGCGTCCCAGCAATTTGACTCCGTCCGGCACCCGGCCGCCGGTCTTCATGAAACGTTCGATGACGGAACTCTCCGCAGTCGGCAGACCGTTCCATAGGACGATAAATTTCATTGCGCGTCTCCAATCCGAAATGGCGATGCCGGCTCGTGGCGCGCTGCCATCGTCGCTTATGGGTACGGCGCGTCGAGGATGCAGCGCGCCGTGTTCACTCCTGCGCCAGCAAGCTGTCCGGATAGTGCGTGCTATTGGCGGACAGCGATAAAAAAACCACGTGGCGTCCTAAGCATCATAGGTGAGCGCAGGGCGGGCGGCGTCGCCGCGTGCGGACATTCACCAGGCTAATTGAACAAGCGCTCGTTCATGGCGAAGAAGCGAAGAAGGGTGTTGCTGGATGCGGATAGCTCGCGCGTCGTTGAGGATGTCTGGTTGTTGCGATTCACCTTCGGCAAAAAGCAAACGGCACGCGTGTGTGACGCGTGCCGTTGCTGTGACTGTGCAGCGGTGGGGCCAGGCGCGCTACGGTTTGCGCCGCATGGCCGCTGTGGCAATCGTCTGATGCACCCCGGGGAACCCCGGCGGATATTCGACGACGCGTGCCGAAGCCGGCACCAGCGGCACGGCCGCGTTCAGCCGCGCGCCGATACGCGCGCCGCCGACGATGGCCGCCATCGCCTGACGGTCGAGTTCGACGCTATCGTTGAGGTCCCTGATGATCAGCTTGGTCATGGTGGCTCCAGGAAAGAAGTCGAGCGGCGCGCCGGTGCAAGGCGCCGGCCGCCGCTCGGGTGTGTCGTGAAATGTGCTGAGGTCTCCCCGCACTATCAGTATAGGAAATCTGTCTGCCGCCCGCTGGCCGGTGACAACCTGCCGGCAGTAGTAAGGCCCCCCGGCCCTCGCTACGGCAAGCGGTCACACGTTGGCGTAGTTGGCGCCCCACAGCGACGGGCTGACGTTCAGGTGCAGCGGCACGAAGCCCGCGCCGATCACGCCGACGTTGTTGAGTGCGGCGACGTTGACGTACTGCAGCTGGTTGAGGTTCTGGTTGATCGAGACGTTGACGTTGGCAATGCCGCCAAGGCCGGCGACCGAGGGCAGGCCGGGCACGCTGCTGCCGGTGCCGCCGGCCACCGCCGACATGGCGCGGCGGTCGAGCTCGCGGGTGCCGGACAGATCGCGAATCATGAGGGATGACATGGTGCTTCTCCAAAGGTGCGCGGAAGACGGGGGTAATCGGTGGCAGGCGAAGCGCGCCGGCGAGCCGGGCGCCTCGCGTCGCCGCGTATTACACGTGGATGTTGTTGCTCGTGGAGATGTACGGGTTGACGGTCGAGCTGATGCCGGTGGCGAACGCGACGTTGTTGCCGTTGGCGTTCTGCAGGTTCAGCTCGTTGTTGATGAGCTGGGTGGCGTCGACCTTCTTGCTGTTGTTCGGGGCAAAGACGGGGCTGAAGTTGAAGTACGACGAGGACGGATAGTAGCCGGTGCCGCCGCGCACGGCGCTCATGGCCTTGCTGTCGAGTTGTTCGGTGATGGACAGGTCTTTGATCATCAGCGTGTTCATGGTGAGTCTCCAGAAGGTAAAGGTCAGGGTCTTGCGATTGGGTGCGAGCAACTTGTCTGCTCGGGTGTCACTAATGCACGGGCTGTGCCAGTTATATTCAAGGTTCCTAAGAAAGTTGGTGGAGGCCTGCTGCACAGGGGTTTCGCGTTGCAGTACCGGGCTCGCACCGGCGCTCGGCCGTGCGGAAGGGAAGAACGACAGACGGCATACGCCCGACAGACCACCCCATGCTGTTGGATATCGCACGACACGGGCAGTGGCGAATGGACTCACTCCGGCCGATGGCGGTCAAACTTCGAGATGACGCACAAGATGTCGAACGGGAACCGAAGACAGCGCGCGAGAGATTCGCGGCACAGCGCGTTCCGTTGTTACGCTGTCGCCGGCGCGGATCGCTTCAACGATTGCCCGATGCTGTCGCAGACCGGATGGCTTCGTGCGAGGAATTCGATGGATTGGTTGGCCTGGGCGAAGCGGTGGCCGAAGAGATATCGTTCAACGTCGGGACGTCGAAGGGTGAGCGTCAAACCGACGCCGCTTGAAACGGATTGCCTGGCAAGAGGCAAGCATCGATGAGAACACGAGACGCGGGACATTCACCCCGTCAATGGACAGGCCCCCTCCAACGGCGAAGACGTCGAGGGGGCCTGTTTCTAATTGCGGACATCTCGCGCGTCCTACAGGTACGGTCCTTTAATACGCCCTTCGAAGATGGCGGTGTTGATTCCGAAGTCGTCGACTTGGCCGAGAGGGCCATGGTCGACGGTGACAATGACGGAACGGCCGCCGCGTAGCGCCTTCATCTGCTCGGCGGTGAGCGTCATTTCGTCGTGTGCGTGATCCGCGGAACGCGGCAGGTCTTTGATGATGAGCGTGGATTTCATGGCGTTACTCCTGAACGTGGATGGGCGAGCACAGTGCAGTGCTCAGCCCTCGTTCTGCAAGGGCTATGCCAATTTGCGTGCGATGAGCGAGGAAACCGAATGCGAGGCGGCAACACAAGGGCAGCAAGCGATAGACGTCATGCGTTCGCCGAGCATGATGTTCAGTGAGCGCGAATTTCGACGGGACTGTTCGGTGAGGCCCGACCAATCGCGGGCGGAATGTCGGCTTACGGCGCTCCGTTGGCAACAAAAGCAAACGGCACGCGTGTGTGACGCGTGCCGTTGCTGTGACTGTGCGACGCCGAAGCGAGGCGCGCTATGTTTTGCGCCGCATGGCCGCTGTGGCAATCGTCTGATGCACCCCGGGGAACCCCGGTGGATATTCGACGACGCGTGCCGAAGCCGGCACCAGCGGCACGGCCGCGTTCAGCCGCGCGCCGATACGCGCGCCGCCGACGATGGCCGCCATCGCCTGACGGTCGAGTTCGACGCTATCGTTGAGGTCCCTGATGATCAGCTTGGTCATGGTGGCTCCAGGAAAGAAGTCGAGCGGCGCGCCGGTGCAATGCGCCGGCCGCCGCTCGGGTGTGTCGTGAAATGTGCTGAGGTCTCCCCGCACTATCAGTATAGGAAATCTGTCTGCCGCCCGCTGGCCGGTGACAACCTGCCGGCAGTAGTAAGGCCCCCCGGCCCTCGCTACGGCAAGCGGTCACACGTTGGCGTAGTTGGCGCCCCACAGCGACGGGCTGACGTTCAGGTGCAGCGGCACGAAGCCCGCGCCGATCACGCCGACGTTGTTGAGTGCGGCGACGTTGACGTACTGCAGCTGGTTGAGGTTCTGGTTGATCGAGACGTTGACGTTGGCAATGCCGCCAAGGCCGGCGACCGAGGGCAGGCCGGGCACGCTGCTGCCGGTGCCGCCGGCCACCGCCGACATGGCGCGGCGGTCGAGCTCGCGGGTGCCGGACAGATCGCGAATCATGAGGGATGACATGGTGCTTCTCCAAAGGTGCGCGGAAGACGGGGGTAATCGGTGGCAGGCGAAGCGCGCCGGCGAGCCGGGCGCCTCGCGTCGCCGCGTATTACACGTGGATGTTGTTGCTCGTGGAGATGTACGGGTTGACGGTCGAGCTGATGCCGGTGGCGAACGCGACGTTGTTGCCGTTGGCGTTCTGCAGGTTCAGCTCGTTGTTGATGAGCTGGGTGGCGTCGACCTTCTTGCTGTTGTTCGGGGCAAAGACGGGGCTGAAGTTGAAGTACGACGAGGACGGATAGTAGCCGGTGCCGCCGCGCACGGCGCTCATGGCCTTGCTGTCGAGTTGTTCGGTGATGGACAGGTCTTTGATCATCAGCGTGTTCATGGTGAGTCTCCAGAAGGTAAAGGTCAGGGTCTTGCGATTGGGTGCGAGCAACTTGTCTGCTCGGGTGTCACTAATGCACGGGCTGTGCCAGTTATATTCAAGGTTCCTAAGAAAGTTGGTGGAGGCCTGCTGCACAGGGGTTTCGCGTTGCAGTACCGGGCTCGCACCGGAGCTCGGCCGTGCGGAAGGGAAGAACGACAGACGGCATACGCCCGACAGACCACCCCATGCTGTTGGATATCGCCCGACACGGGCTCGCCGCGCAGGCAGCGGGCCAATCCTGGTTTGCGAAAGCACGGAGCCGGAGCTAGTATCGAAGCGGCACATGTAACTGGTTACGACAGGTTCTCTATCAGCCCGAGAGGCTTGGGTCGCATGCGACCCAGCCCAACGGCAGCGGCGGCGCTTCGCACAAATGGCTAGCCTTGCGCGTGTGATTCACGACTTTCAGAACGGCGAGCTGTCCCGTGACGAGTTCGTGGCTCAACTCGACAGCACGTTGACGACCGAAGGACTCGGTCCCACGCAGTTGCTGGACATGCTTGGCGCTGCACATCGCAAGGCGCCGCTCCCCGACGATCTCTATGTGGAAGTGCGGCGACGCATCGAGCAGTTGCGCGTGTCGAACGTAGCGGCGGGCGGCGACGAAACCGGCATCCAGACCACCGTCGAGATTCCGTCGATACGGTCATCCAGCGCGGGTAGCGCGGCCAACATAGCTGGCGCCGGTAGTGCCGCAGGACACGACCAGATCAAAGGCACCGGCGACACGCTCAACAACCGCTTCGTGCTCGAAGAATGCCTCGGCGTCGGCGGCATGGGGACGGTGTACAAGGCGCTCGATCTGCGCAAGCTCGAGGCTTCGGACCGCAAGCCGTATCTCGCGATCAAGGTGCTCAACGTCCAGTTCCGCGGCAACCCGAATTCGCTGGTCGCGTTGCAGCGCGAGGCGCGCAAGGCGCAAGTGCTCGCGCATCGCAACATCATCACGGTGTACGACTTCGACCGCGACGGGCCGATCGTCTATCTGACGATGGAGTACCTGTCCGGCAAGCCGCTCAGCCAGTTGCTGCGCACGCCGGGTTACCAGGGCATGCCGGTGCGCGCGGCGCTGCCGATCGTGCGCGGCATGTGCAGCGCGCTCGCGTATGCGCACGAACGCGGATTCGTGCATTGCGACTTCAAACCCGCCAATGTGTTTCTCACGACGAATGCCGAAGTGAAGGTGATCGACTTTGGCATTGCCCGCGTGTTCCAGCGTCCGGAAGAGGAGAGCGATGCAACCGTCTTCGATCCGGGCAGCCTCGGCGCGTTGACGCCCGCGTATGCCAGCCCGGAAATGATCGAGCACCGCGAGCCGGATCCGCGCGATGACATTTACGCGCTGGGCTGCATCACGTATGAGTTGCTGACCGGCCACCATCCGTTTGACCGCTTGTCCGCGACGCAAGCCCGCAACTCTGATTTCAAACCGCAGCGGCCGGCCAATCTCGATTCAAAACAATGGCGCGCGCTGCGTTCCGCGCTGTCGTTCGATCGCAATACGCGCATGCCAAGCGTGGTGCGCTTTATCGCGGAGTTCGATAACGAAGCGCGCGCGGAAAAGTCGGGCACGCTGGCGAAGGTGGGGCTCGCGAGTTTCGCGGTGGTTTGCGCCGCGGCGGTCGGCGTGTTCGCGTTCCGCTCGGGGGCGAACCGGCATAACGGACCACAGACGCAGGCAGGCGCCTCGCAGGCTTTGACCGAGCAGGCGGCTTCGTCGATTTCGGAAGGGACGGTGACCGCGCCGCCGGTGGCGCCGCCGGCAAGTCCGGTCGCGGCAGTGCCCGCCACGCCACCGGCAGCGCCGGCAGCCAAGCCCGCGCCCAAGCCGGCACTGACTCTCGCCGCCGTCACACCGGCGCTGACGCAAGTGCCTTGTTCGGCGCTATCCGCCTCAGTGCAGGATCACTCGCTGACGGTGCGGGGTTACGTCTCGCAACGTTATGGCGCGGCGCATCTGAAGGACACGCTGGCGGCGTTGCCGGGCGTCGATACGCTGACGCTTCAGGTCGAGCCGCTCGCCGATGACAAATGCGACACCATCAAGGCGTTCGCGCCCTACTGGATTCACAACATGCAGGCCGGCCACGTTGCGGCCTTGCATGTGCGGCCGCCAGGCGGCCAGTTGAGCGACGGCGACCCGCTAGTGGTCGACGTCACCACACCGGGCTACGACTCATATGTGAACCTCGACTACTACCAGCTCGACGGCAGCGTCGTGCACATGGTGCCGAGCCCGCGCGCAAAGGACAATCAGGCGCCGCCGCACTACGCCGCCACGGTCGGCAGCGCCGGTGACTGGATCATTTCGAAGCCGTTCGGATCGGAGATGGTGGTGCTGCTGATCACGCCGGCGCCGCTATTCGACAAGCCGCGCCCGGAGAGCGAATCGCGCGCCGATTATCTGCGTGCGCTCGATGCACGCCTCGCGCAGATCGGCGGCAAATACGGCCGCGATCATATCGTCGCCGATTTCGCTCCGATCACGACGAAACCGCGCTCGCCCTGAGCGGAGCGGGAGCGCGGTTTTCTCTCGTAAGGGGCTGTGAGTCCGATCGAGACCTGAACGCGGCCTGTGGCAAGTCACTTCAGATCTTTGACGACCCGGAAGCCATCCTGCGATTGACGCACGCCCGCGCTGTACTTGAAGCGTGTCGCGCTGAGCATGTAGCCGCCGCCTTCACGCCACGAGCCGCCACGAATCACGCGCATGTCGCAGCCGGGGGTGTCCCATGCATGACCATCGGCGGGCGCGCCCTGGTAGGAGTTGTGCCAGCAGTCGGCGGTCCATTCCCAGACGCTGCCGTTCATGTCGTACAGGCCGAGCGGATTCGGCGCGAACGAGCCGGCGGCCTCAGGCCCTTCCTTGTGCCACGGGTCGCCGCAGTCCTTGCAATTGGCGTTGCCCTTGCGCATCTGGTCGCCCCACCAGTAGGCGGTCGTGGTGCCGCCGCGATCCGCGTATTCCCATTCCGCTTCGGTGGGCAGACGGTACGGTTTGCCGGTGGTCTTGCTCAACCATTTCACGTACTGCTGCGCGTCGTCCCAGCTGAGGTCGCGCGCCGGTGCGGCCTTGTTGGTGTTGCTTTCCGGCGTGAGCTTCTGGCAGGCATTGGCGGCGACACACGCGTTCCACTGGTCGACCGTCACCTCGTACTTGCCGATCGCGAACGGCGCGCCAATAGTCACGTGATGAACGGGCTTTTCGGATGGGTCGTCGGTACTGCTGCCCATCGAGAACGAACCGGCGGGCACGGTGATCATGATCGGACAGGTCGCGCAATCACGGCTTTCGCCGGCAACTGGCGCATGCGTGACGGGCTTTTGCGCGACCGCCGCCGGTGGCGCCGCGGGCGGGGCAGCGCTCGCAGTGGGCTTGGGTGCTGGAGCACTAGCCGGCGGCGTCGGCCGCGCGGCCTGCGGCGCGGGCGCAACTGAAGGCGCAGCAGGCGTGGCCGCGGACGGCGCATTTGATGTCGCCGCAGCCCGCAAGCGCTCGATGCGCGCATGAGCGAGCGTGGCGAAGCGGCCGTTCGGATAGGCCTTCAGATACGCCTCGTAGTCGCCCGGATAGTTGCTGTCCTTGATCGAATTCCAGAACGTGATTTCGTATTGTTCGCTGCTGTCTTTCGGCAGGATGCCTCGGCTATGCAGCGTGACCACGGGATTATCCCGAGCGGTCGACGCAGCATCGGCCATCAACAAGGGCCGAGGAAGCGACGAGGCAAGCCACGGCGATTGCTCGCCGCCAGTCGCGTCGCGAACCTGCACTGCGACGCGTTGCAACAGATCCGCCATCGCTAGCGACGGAGCGCTGTCGAGCGCGTGCAGCCATGCATTCGTATAGACGCCGTGGCGTGCGCCGTCCGCTGCAAAACCGCCAGGCGCGGTTGCGTAGGCAACCACCGTATTGCCGGGAAGCGCTGACGTATCGTCCGTCACGTCCGCCGAGAACGGATTGTTCAAACACGTATCGAGGATCACAAGATTGAGCCGGCCGTCCCGCGGCCCGCGCATGGCCTGTAGCACGGCGTGCAAATCGACACCGTTGCTCACGACCTCAGCCGGCGAGCGAGCATCGAGTCCCGCTGGGATGAGCAGTGTTTGCGGGCCGATCCGCATACCGTGTCCCGCGAAATAGAAGAGGCCAACACCGCCTGCCCGCAAGCGTTGATGGAATTCGCCGATGGCTTCGCGCATTTGCTGCGGCGTCGCATTGGTGCGCGTGATGACGTCGAAGCCGAGCGTTTGAAGCCTGTCGCGCATGGCTTCGGCGTCGCGCGGCGCGTTTTCCCGCAACGCGTCCACATGCGGGTCATTGCGATCCGCACGATCCGCGCCGTCCGCACCATACGCGCCATTACCGATCACAAGCGCGATACGTGGAGAAAGCCCTTTGCCCGGTTGTGGCGTGAACGGAGTGACCAGCGTGAGCGGCAAACTCGCCGCACTCGTATCCCGCTCGGCGCCGTCACGTTGCGGCGCCGCAAAAGCGTCGCCCGAATGCGCCTGCATCGCCCCGGCCATGCACACCAGCATGAATATTCGCCACATCTTCACATCCTGTTTGTTCCGGACAGAACATAGGCAATCGGGGACCGCGCTACTCGCAGCAACTGCTGGAGTGAATCGCGCGAAACATCGACGCCGCTATCGACCATCCATCTGCAACCTCTTAATAACGATAGCACGCGCTTTGCGCGCCACAACTGTCCGCGTGCCCCGAATGCGTTATACGGTTAACGGGTGTGGCGTATCTTTTTGGCAAGTTACGACCTAAGCTAATTCACAAAGTAGGGCGGCAAGCTCGTTTTAACCAAGTGGCCGTCCAATCGCGCGTGCGCCCGCGACATCCAGCCGGAACGCCCGGCCTGCCCCGTGCAGCCGACCTGGCCATGACCACTCTTCGGGAGAGTGCGCTATGCGAAGAACCGTTACCCCCGTTGTTCTCGACGTGCGGCATGGATCGAATGCGCGTCGCGAGGCGCTGCGCCGCGCTCTGCGCGCGACGCTCGTCCTCATGTTCGGCAACACGGTGCCCAGCGTCTTTGCGGCGGCCGAGCATACGGCGTCGCCGCCGGGCGCCGAGGAATACATCATCTGGCCATCGGACGGCACGGTGATTCACGGCGGCAAGTTGTGGGTGCGCATGGGACTGCGGAACATGGGCGTGTGCCCGAAGGGCGTCGTGTTCCCGAACACCGGCCATCACCATTTGCTGATCGACACCGACCTGCCGCCTCTCGATCAGGAAATTCCATCGGATCGCAATCACCTGCACTTCGGCGCCGGTGAGACGGACGCGCGTATCGAGTTGCCGCCGGGCAAGCACACGCTGCAACTCATTCTCGGCGACCACAACCACGTGCCGCATGTGCCGCCTGTGTATTCGAAAAAGATCACCATCACCGTGCTAAAAGACTAGCGCGATCCGTTCGTTCAAAGCGGGTCCGTCAGGACGGAGAGACCTTCATGTACAAGATCATCGCGGTCGCGGCGCTCGTCATGTCTGCGGCATTGGCTTCGCCGAATGTCGCCATTGCAGGTAGCACGCCGGCGCCGGCCGGCGCCTACGCATATATCGGCTATCCCAACGATGGCCAGGTCGTCCCCGCCAACAAGCCGTTCAAGGTGTGGTTCGGCCTGCGCTACATGGGCGTGGCGCCGAAAGGCGTCAAGTATCCGAACACCGGCCACCATCATCTGCTGATCGACACTGACTTGCCGCCGATGGACCAGGAAATTCCGTCGGATCGCAATCATCTGCACTTCGGCGCGGGTGAAACGGAGACCATGATTCAACTCCCGCCGGGCAAGCACACGTTGCAGCTGCTGATGGGCGACGACATGCATGTGCCGCACAATCCGCCGGTGTATTCGAAGAAGATTACCGTCATTGCGCGGTGACGTAGCGCGCGGCGTGGCGCGGCGCGTCGGTTAGCGCCTCGGTGTCACGCCGCAACCAACAATTCCGCACGGGTTGTTGGCCGCGATCCACCATCCTCCCTGCGTCGCTTCACGGCTGCGTCTCGCGTTCATCTCCCGGCCAGCCCTGCAACCCTTTATCTACGGCGCTCCGGCACATTTCTTAGGATAGGAAAGCAATCCTGGCACAGCCCATGCATTAGTGACACTCGAGCAGACAAGTTGCTCGAACCCAACCGCAAACTGTGCTGTATTCCCTTCCAGGAGATTTACCATGAACACGCTGATGATCAAAGACCTGTCCATCACCGAACAACTCGACAGCAAGGCCATGAGCGCCGTGCGCGGCGGCACCGGCTACTATCCGTCTTCGTCGTACTTCAACTTCATGCCGGTGTACGCGCCGAACAACAGCAAGACCGTCGACGCCACCCAACTGATCAACACGACGATGAACATCCAGAACGCCAACGGCAACAACGCAGCGTTCGTCTCGGGCATCTCGTCCACGATCGACCCGCACGTGTACGCCAGCAACAACATCAACGTGCACTAAACGGCGCAGGCCGCCGCGGAGGCGCGACAGCCTCCGCGGACTCTTACCGGCCGCTCCTCAAAAAGATTTCGCAGCCAATCGTTCTTTTCACGCCACCCCCGTTTCACCGCCCGATTCCCGCGCCGACCTTCCTGCATCGCTTCGATGGTGAAGCCGCGCAGGAGATGCTTTACTTAAAGGGCGCGCTCTACTCGTGCAACGACGTGGGCGCCATCGGAGACCATCGTGTCAGCGTTGCTTTCATCAGCTCGTCAGCGCTTCTTCCGCAGAACATCCGCGCTGCGCTGCGTTTGCGCGGCGACCGTTTGCGCGCTTTCGCTGTCGGCCTGTATCGATGTCAGCATGCCCGACTACAAGCGTCCCGACACGCCCGCCAAAGCGTCGTGGTCGGATCAGAAAGGCTCGCCCGTTTCGGCCGCCGCGACGATCGAACCCGACTGGTGGAAAGGCTTCCACGATCCCTATCTCGACACGCTGATCGCGAAGGCGATTGCCGGCAACTTCGATATCAAGGTGCTGGCTGCGCGTATCGACGTGGCCGGCACGCAGATCGGCGAAGCCAAAGCGGGCGCCTTGCCGACCATGGATCTCGGCGCCGGCGCCGATTTCGAAAAGACCACGCACCAAACCTTCTCCAAGCAGTACAACCTCGCGACGCAGGTGAACTGGGACATCGATATCTGGGGCAAAGTCGAAAAAGGCGTGCAGGCGCAAAAGGCGGAATTCCACGCCAGCGAGGCGGACTGGCGCGCCGGCTATCTCGAACTGGTGTCGAACGTGTCCAGCACGTATTTCCAGATTCTGCAATTCGACGACCAGATCGAACAGCAACAGAAAACGCTCGAAACGAACCGGCAAATCCTCACGATTTACGACGGCCAGCGCCGCAACGGGCTCGTGCCGCAAACCCAGGTGTTGCGCCAGCAGGCGGAGATCAACCGCCTGACCAATCAACTGCTCGACCTGCGCCGTTCGCGCGCGCTGGCCAACAACGCGCTGTGCACGCTGATCGGCGTGCCGGCGGGCGAGTTTCAGATGCCCAAGGGGCATTTGCAGCAGCGCGTGCAACTGCCGCCCGTGCCGGACGGCCTGCCCGCACAACTGCTCGCGCGCCGTCCCGACGTGGTGGCCGCCGAGTTCAGAGTGCTGGAATCCTACGACCTCGTCGGCCAGGCCAAGCTCGCGCAACTGCCGACCATCAGCCTGACCGGGCACGGCGGCACCGCGAGTTTTGCGCTGACCGATCTGCTGAAATCGTTCACTTACGGCTTCATGCCCAGCATCAACATTCCGCTGCTCGATCCGGGCGTGCGCGCGCACGTGAAAGTTACGCAAGCACAGTCGACGGTGGCCGAACAGCAGTATCGCGTGGCGGTGATGGGCGCATTCGAGGAAGTGGAGAACGCGCTGGTCAATGTGAATTCGCACAAGGAACAGCGTGTGGAGTTACAGCAGGAAGTGTCGCGGCTGCAAATCGTCGCGGACCAGATCCAGTCGCAATTGCGTCTCGGCGTGGTGTCGCAACTGGAGGTGTTCGAAACCGAGCGGACTTTGCTGGAGGCGCAGCAGGAACTGCTCGCCAACCATCAACAGATTCTGTCCGACACGGTGCTGCTTTATAAAGCGCTGGGCGGCGGCTGGCCGAGCGTCGACGTGCAGGCTGAAGTAAAGGAACACTGAGCTAATCCGCAATGTGGCGCGCAGCGTGGGTATTTCGGCTGTCTCTGACGCGCTCGTTGCCTTCATAATTCGACGATCGGAAAATTGACACTCGCCATGTGTGACTTACAATCTTTAAGGAGCCGGCTTTTGCACGGCTCACTCGAACAATATCTTTCCGCCGTAGTCCTTCGTCCCGTTTCCGTTGCGCTCTCGCCGCAACGGGTAAACGCTTAGTGATCCAGATAAAATGGCCGCCGGCGAAGCTCCGATTGCTGAGATGCGCGCGACAGAAGACGCCGCGTTCGACGTGGTGTTGTCGCCGGCTGCGTCCGCGCAACGTCCCGCGCTCGACGCGATCCGGATCGTCGACAACCTGTTTGCAATCGGGCGCAGCGAGGCACCTTTTACCGACTATCCCGCAGAGCGGATTGCGCGCCTGTCTCGCCGTCATGCACGGGTTTTCACGGAACACGGCGCGGTTTACGTCGCCGACCTCGGCAGCAAGAACGGCACGACGGTGAACGGCGTGGCGGTGCGGCAAACACCGGCCCGTGTGCGTGCCGGCGACGAACTGTGCTTCGGCGGCGAGCTCTGCTACCGGGTGAGCATCGAGCCGCGCGCGCGTATCGTGGCGGCCGCCAGTTCATCCACCGCGCCGGGATTGCTGCTCGTGCCGCAGCGCGACGACCTCGGCCTGCAACCCATCGAGGTGCAGGCATTCCCGTTTCTCGTCAGCAAGGCGGACGAAGTCTTTTCGCGCTACAAGGACCGCTATCCGCATCAGGTCAATTACATCTCGCGCCGTCACGCGCACATCTTTCTGAAGGGTGGCGAGCTCTATGTCGAAGATCTCGGCAGCACCAACGGCACATTCGTCGGCGGGAAGCGGCTGGACGAATCCGCGCTGCCACTGGTAGAGGGAGACCTCGTTGCATTTGGCGGAGACCACTTCGTCTACAGGGTGTCGCTGCAGAAACCCCCTGAAGTCGAGCCCACCGTGACACAACTATTCCTCAATCCGGCCGCCGACGAAGCTGTCGATCCCGACAAGACCACGTTTGTCGGCGCTGCGCATTCATTCCTCGATATCTTTTGCGTCGACCCCGGCCTCCAGCGTGAAGACGAAGTCAACGAGGCGGCACAGGCCGCGTCCGCGCATGCGAAGCGCGACGCGCCGACGGGCACGGCAAGAGGGGCGACTGGCACGAACGGAACCAACGGTGCGAGTGGCGCCGCCAACGCGGCCGCCGCGAAAGGCCGGCCGCGCCGTTGGCGCTTGCTCGCGGGCGAACTCGGCAAGGCGTTTGCAATCGACGATCGCACGAGCGTGCGGCGCATGGCGACATGGGGCGGCGTGGGCGTCGTGGTGATAGCCGCGATTGGAACGACGCTTTACATGCGCGGTTCGTCGGAGCGCGAGTTGAAGAACCTGCTGGCGAACGGCGATTACACGAGTGCGGTCACGGCGGCCTCGGGCTATCTGGCGAACCATCCCACGGACACCAAAGTCAGCGCGCTTGCGAGCGAAGCGTTGTTGAAGGCGAAGCTCCCCAGCTGGCTGAATGCGTTGGAAAAGGCACAGTTCGATCAGGCCGACGCGTTGCTCAAGGAGATGCGTTCGTTGAGCGCAAACAACGCGGACGCCGCGTCGCTGATCGGCGAATTGCAATGGGTGGGCGATCTGGAGCGTTTCGTCGCGGCGCGCGGCGGCATGGACGCGCCGATTCGCATGTACACGGACGAGGGCACGATCAACAACCTGCTGCAACGCTGGGAAGACGACGCGAAGAGCCATCAGCGCGCGCTCGATCGCATCGCTTCCTACGTGCCCGTGTTCGCCGATCCCTACGCACGGGCGCTGAGCCATCTGCGCAAACTGGAAAGCGACGACTCGGTGTACCTCGCCGCCATCGACCGTCTGAATGGAACGATCCGCACCGAACTGGCGCGCGACAAACCCGACGCGCTGCCTCCCGTGCTCGACGACTACGCGCAGCGCTACCCGCGTCTCGCGGGCATTGATCGGGTGCGTCAGGATTTGCGCCAATACACCGATTTGTTGAACGCCGCGCTGAGCCGCCAATTGGCGCCGTTGCTCGCGATGCTGAAAACGGCGCGCTTCAGCACGCCGCCTTTTCAGGCGCAGTTTCAACAATTGGCGGCCAGCCGTTTGCCTTCGTCAGACGTGATTGCGCGCCATGACGCAGTGACAGCGGCATGGCAGCGCGGCGACGCGCAGCAGGCGCTTGCCGGTTTGCAGGCGATGCCCGCAGGGCCGTGGTCCGACGTGCTCGCGGCGGAACTGGCACACAAGAAAACGTTGCTCGATCAGTACGCGCAATTGCAGAAGACGCGCGGCGACAAGGATTACGACCAGCGCCTGCTGTCGTTCTACGCGAGCCTCGATCCGGCAACGGACGTGTGGTTCCTGCAGTCGATCCAGAAAGACGTCGCCGCCTTGCACGACAAAGCGCTGGCGCGTGCGCAAGACCTGCTGCTGCGGGCCCAGAGCCTGTGGAAACAGTATCGCGCGGGTGGATCGATCGGCGGTACGCAGCGTCTCGAAGCCGGTATTTCACCGGGATTTCGCAGTGAGGCGCGCCTGCTTTCCGATGCGCAAACGTCGGCGCAACAAGGCATGCGCATCTACACGCAACTGAAGGCCGATCATCCCGCTGACTTCGACCGTCTGCTTGCGGATATCGAAGCCGAAGCCAATTTGCAGCGCCGCTCGCTGACAGAGTTGCGCATGGTGCTGGATCCGGGACTTCTGAAAGCGAAGCTGGCGTTGATTGGAGGCGAGCAGAGTGAAACGCGACAGTCACCCTAAGCCGTTGTCGGAGGCGCTGGAAGATCACAGCGTCGAGGGCATCGCGATTCTGATGGCGGAGCCGGTGCGGCTTGCGCGCGCGCTGATCTGGGCGATGGTCGCGCTGGTGGTGGTCGGGCTGTTGTGGTCGTTCGTGGGACGTGCGGACGTGATCGTCAGCGCGCAAGGCACCTTGTCGCCGGAATCGGAGGTACGCCGAATCTATGCGCCGATCGACGGCGAACTCGCCGATCTGTATATCGCTGAGGGGCAACCGGTGTCGAAAGGTGACGTGCTCGCGCGCCTGAATGCGCGCGGCGCGATCGAGGCCGCCAGCAACGCATTGCAAGCGCAACTCAAACTGGAAGACGCCGAGCGCGACTGGAAGCAGTTCCCCGAGAAGAAAGCGCTGATGGAGCGTAAAGCCGCCGCGCTCAAGACGCAGATGGAGGTGGAAGCGCGCCAGCACGAAACTCGCGTCTCCGAAGGCACGACCAAACTCGCGGAAGGGCAGAAGGCCGAACTCGACGAAGCGCGCAGCATGCTCGACAACGCCCGGCGCGCGCGTGAAGCGGCGCGTCAGGAACTGGACCGATACTCGCGGCTCTTCGCGCAGCCGGGCGGCGGCGGCATTGCCGAATTGCAGGTGGAACAGAAACGCACCGCGGCAATGGAAGCGGATAACGCGTACCGTGTCGCGCAATCGAAGCTCGCGGAGCTGGATTTCCGTTTGAGCCACGAATATACGCAGGCCAATGCGCAACTGGAAACCAGCGGCCAGCAGACCACCGACCTGCAGCTTCAATACGATTCGGCGGTGCGCGACATTACCGACGCGGAAGACAAGTTGCGCCTGCAGCTGCAAAGCGCACGGCTAGTGTCTGAAGCGGCCGCGCGGATTCGCTTCGAGAACATCGACAAAGACAATTTCCTGCTGATTCTCGCGCCGGTTTCGGGCGTCATCACCGATGTGACGTCGACGCAGCGCGGCGACAAGATTCAGGCGAACGCGCCGCTTGGCGGCATTGCGCCCAAAGATGCGCGGCCCGTGCTGAAGATTGAAATCGCCGAACACGATCGCGCGTTTCTGCACGAGGGCTTGCCCGTCAAGCTGAAATTCAACGCCTTTCCGTATCAACGCTATGGGTTGATCAGCGGCACGCTGGCCTATATTTCACCGGCCACCAAGCCGTCGCTGACGGACAAGCAGCCGGTCTACGAAGGCCGCGTCACGCTCGACAAAAATTACTACCAGATTGCCGACACGCGCTATCCGTTGCGCTACGGCATGACGGCAAGCGCTGAGATCGTGGTGCGCGAGCGGCGCCTGATCGATCTGGGTCTCGATCCGTTCAGGCAGGTTGCGGGTTGACCGCGCGGATCACACGTCAATTAAAGGAGCGGAAGAAATGACCGCGATAGTGCGAATCGATGACGAAGTCGTGGACGTGGCCGAGTTCATTCGTCTTCTGAAACTGACCGGCCAGTTCGAGAGCCTGATCGAGCAGATCGTGCGCGACAAGCTCACGGTCCACGCGGCGAAGAAGCAAGGCATCACTGTCACCGCCGATGAAATCCAGCAACGCGCCGATCAGTTCCGTCGTGTGCGCGGCCTGCATCGCGCGACGGATATGAATCAGTACCTCGACGCGCTCAATGTCAGTCTCGACGAATTCGAGGCCTTCATTACCGACGGGCTGTATCAGGAGAAGATGCTCGACGAGATCGGCAACGAGGCCGCGATCAAGGACTACTTCGCGCTGAATTCGCCGAAGTTCGACGCGATCGAAGTGAGCCACATCGTGCTCGACAGCGAGGGCAAGGCGAAGGAAATGATTTCGTATCTGCACGACGATCCCGACAGTTTCGCCGACATGGCGCGCGAGCACTCGATTGCGGATACCCGCGAAGCGGGCGGTGTGATCGGCAAGGTGCTGCGCGGCTCGTTGAAGCCGGATATCGAGGCGAAGATCTTCAACGCGGCGGTGGGCGATCTGCTTGGTCCGTTTCCGTCGGCGGATCGCTCGTGCTTCGAGATTTTCGCCGTGACGGCCAAATATCCGGCGACGCTCGACGCGGACGTGGCCTCCGAGGTCCGGCGCCTGCTGCGCGAAGGCTGGCTGATCGCACGCGCTCAGGAGCACGTGATCGAAGCGCGCTAGGCCGTTCGAGGCCACACGCCGTACTGAAAACAACGCAACGACACGCCGATTCGAGGTCCGCAAGCACATGGATGCACCCCAGACCGCGCCCTCCGCAGCCGAGTTTCTCACCTCGGTGGAAATTCTTTCGCCGTTTTCGCGCGACGAGATCGAGCGTCTTGCCGAATATGCGCAAGCGCGCTTCTATTCGTTCGGCGAAACGGTTTGTTCTGCGGGCGAGACGGCTGACGGTCTGTACGTGATTCGCTCGGGTTCCGTGCGGATCTTCACGGAGGAGCACGGCAAGGAAACCAGCATGGGAGTGCGCAAGTCGGGCGAGATTTTCGCCGACATTGCGATGTTGCGTACCTATGTCCACGAAGCGTCGGTGCGGGCGTCGGCGAAAACCGAACTGCTGTTCATTCCGCGTGCCGCAATCGAACCGGTAATGGCCGGCAATCAGGCCGCGTTGGCGTTCGTTGCCAGCTATGTGGCGATCAATTCGGCGGGTGGTTTCGTCGCGCAGTTATTCGATCTGCGCGGCAAATTGAACAAGGCGGAACTCGAAGAGTATGTGCGCAGCGTTGGTGTGAAACGGGTGGCTGCGGGCAAGGAAATCCTCAAGCAGGACGGGCGCGAGGACCGGCGCCTGTACGTAGTGCGCCAGGGCGCAGTGCGCATCGTGCGGCACGAGGAGGGGCACGACTATACGCTCGCCACGCTTGGAGAAGGCGAGATATTCGGCGAGAAAGCGTGTTTGATGCGCCAGGAGCAGATGGCGTCGGTGGTCGCGACGACCGATACGCGGCTGCTGGTGATTCCGGAGCGCACGGTTCACTTCATTCTCGAACGCAATCCAAAGCTGCGCGAAGTGCTCGACGAGCGGATTCGCTACGGCGACCGCGAATTGCAGCGGCAAAAACGGGTCGAACAGCGCCGCAAGTTGCCGCTGATGCTCGATCTGCAGAGCAAACCCGAGTTCGGCGAGAAAGTCATCAAACGCTTCGCGCTGGTCGAACAGGCCGAAGAAATGGATTGCGGTGCAGCGTGCCTTGCGATGGTATGCCGCCACTACAGCATTCCGATGACGCTCGGCAAATTGCGCGAACTGGCCAACGTCACGACCCAGGGCGCGACGCTCGACAGTCTCGCGCGCGCGGGTGAATCACTGGGCTTCACGGCGCGCGGCGTGCAATGCACGTTCGATTCGTTGCGCGGTTTCGATCTGCCGTTCATCGTGCACTGGGAGGGCTATCACTACGTCGTGGTGTACGGGCTCTCCAAGGATTACGTGTGGGTGGCGGATCCGGCGGTCGGCTTCAAAAAAATGACCGTGGAGGATTTCGAGCGCGGTTGGAGCGGCACCTGTCTGTTGTTTACCGGCGGACCGCATCTGCTGCAAATGTCCGCCGCGCGTTCGCCGTGGATACGCTTTGTCGGCTACCTCAAGCCGTACAAGAAGATTCTCGGCCACCTGTTTCTCGCCACTTTCGTGATTCAGGTATTGGGCGTGGTTCCGCCGCTGATTATCCAGAACATTCTCGACGGCGTGATCGTGCATCAGAACGTCAGCCTGCTGCATCTGCTGATCGGCGGCCTGATTATCGCCAATGTCTTTTCGCAATTGATGTCGTCGATTCGCGCGTATCTCGCGAATTTCATGGTGCGCAACATGGACTTCGCGATGATGTCGCAGTTCTTCAAGCACACCATGTCGCTGCCGTTTTCGTTTTTCGCCAAGCGCAAGACCGGCGACATCTTCGCGCGCTTCCAGGAGAACCAGACGATCCGCGCGTTCCTCACCGAATCCACCGTCACGACAGCGCTGAATCTGCTGATGGTGTTCATCTACTTCACGATCATGTTCGTCTACAACGTGAAGATGACGCTGGTGCTGATCGCGTTCGTCATTCCGATCATGGCGCTGACCGCGCTCGCCACGCCGAAAATAAAAGGCTATGCACGCGAAGTGTTCACCGCGTCGACCGAATCGAAGTCGTTTCTGATGGAAGCGCTCGCCGGCGTGGAGACCATCAAAGGCATGGGTATCGAGCGGCCGGTGCGCTTGCGCTGGGAGAAGAAGTACGCAAAGGCGCTCGAAGTGCAATATCGCGCGCACGCGTTCAATATTCTCGTGGGACTTGGCAGTCAGTTGCTGAACGCCGCGACGACGATTGCGATTCTCTGGGTCGGCGCGAATCTCGTGCTCGCGCGCGAAATGACGATCGGTCAGTTGATCGCGTTCAATGCGTTCATGGGTAGCGTACTGGGGCCGCTCATGGGCCTGGTCGGCTTGTGGAGCATGTTGAACGACGCGGGCGTAGCGATGGAACGGCTCGGCGATGTGCTCGATATCGAGCCCGAACAGAAGCCGCAGGATTTACCCTCGCGTGTGATGCTGCCCGAACTGCAAGGCGAAATCAGCCTCAGCGGCGTCTATTTCCGTTACGGCGAAAACGACTCGGCGTACGTGCTCGAAAACATCAGCTTCGATATCAAGCCCGGTGAGCTGGTGGCGATTGTCGGGCGCAGCGGGTCGGGCAAGACGACCCTCGCCAAACTGTTGGTCGGCTTCTACACGCCGACCGAAGGCAAGATGACGATCGACGGCTACGATCTCGGCGTGGTCGACAAAGCCTATTACCGTGCGCAGATCGGCTATGTGATGCAGAGCAATCTGCTGTTCTCCGGCACGATTTCGGAGAACATCGCGAGCGGCGACGACGCGCCCGATCGGCGCCGCATCGAGGAAGTCTCGAAGATGGCCGACGCGCATGGATTCATCAGCAAGATGCCGCTCGGCTACGAGCAGATTGTGGGCGAGCGCGGAATCGGCTTGTCCGGCGGGCAGATCCAGCGGCTATGCATTGCACGGGCGCTGTATCACGATCCGCGTCTGCTCGTATTCGACGAAGCGACTTCGGCACTGGACTCGCAATCGGAGAGCAATATCCTCGGCAATATGCACGACATTCTGAAGGGCCGCACGGCGGTGATCATCGCGCACCGGCTCAGCACGATCATGCGTGCGGACAAGATTCTCGTGCTGTATGAAGGGGCGATTGTCGAACAGGGCCGTCACGATGAGTTGATCCAGCGCGGCGGCATGTATTACCAGCTGGTCCAGAAACAGTTGAGTGCGTGATGATGAAGATACTCGACCAGATTGAAGAGGCCAGCCCCGCGATTTCGTATGCTGGGCTGATCGAGCGGATCGAGATTCTACGCTCGACATTGCGCTGGTCGTCGCGGCTGGAGCGCGCGGACATCGACAAGCTGCTCCGGCAAGCCACCTCGCTGCGCGACGAAGTGATGCAACTCTCGCACAAGGAGCGCTTCGTGCAAGCGGCGGTGGCCGCGGAGCCGCAGGAGCGCGGCGATCTATCGCGCGGTGCGCGCCGCAAAGCGTTGCTCGAACGCAGTTTCATTTTCGAAGGGACATTCGGCGACAATCCGCGCTTGCTCGAATCGCTCGAAATCGCCGAGAAAGCGGCGCCGACCGATTTGCCTGTGCTGATCGACGGCGAGAGCGGCACCGGCAAGGAGTTGATGGCTAAAGTGATTCACGCCAACGGCTCGCGTCCCGACAAACCCTTCATTTCCGTGAACTGCGGCGCGATTCCCGACAATCTGTTGGAGTCGGAATTGTTCGGGCATCGCAAGGGGGCGTTCACGGGGGCGTCGAACGATCGCAAGGGGAAATTCGAAAGCGCGCATACAGGTACCATCTTTCTCGACGAAATCGGCGAGTTGCCGCTCGCCGGCCAGGTGAAGCTGTTGCGCGTGCTGGAAGCGCATGAGATCCAACGCGTCGGATCCGATGAAACGATTGCGGTGGATACGCGCATCGTCGCAGCGACCAATCGCAATCTGCGACAGCTCAGCGAAGAGGGCAAGTTCCGCGAGGATCTGTTCTACCGGCTTAGCGTGATTCATGTGACGTTGCCGCCGCTGCGGGAGCGTCGCGATGAAATTCCGCTGCTGATCGCGTGGTTCGGCGACGAAGCCGCCGGCACGTTAAAGCGCAGGCCCGTGCGAATGACGCCACGTCTGCGGGATTTTCTGCTGAACTATGCGTATCCGGGCAATATTCGCGAGTTGCGCAACGTGATGTATCGCGTGTCATGTCTGGCCGGCGATATGGCGGATGTGGATCATTTGCCGGTGGACATGCGGCCGGCGGCGCCCGGATCGACGGTGTCGTCCAACGCCGCGACCGCAACGGGGCAGGAGCCGATCAGCGTGGCGAATCTGATGTCGCTGAGCGACGCAAAGCGTGCCGCCAGCGATGATGCCGAAAAAGCCTTTCTTGAGCGCGGCCTACGCGAAGTGAGCGGCACGGTCGCGGAACTCGCGCGTCGTATCGACATGAACCGCTCGCACCTGCAGATGCTTCTGAAGAAACACGGCCTGCATTCGAAGGATTTCCGCAATCGTAATCAGCCGGCCGGGAACAAGAACGGCGCTGAAGACCGCGACGATGAGGACAACGAGACCTGAGACCGCGGCGTCACGCCAATAGGTTCATGGCGCCGGGTTAAGCAGCGTTTTGTCTGAGGCGTTGGGGTCTTCAGCGCGCACGACCACAGCGGTGATGTTGTCGCGGCCGCCGCGCGCGAGCGCCAGGTCGACGAGTTCTTCAGACGCGTTTGCGCTTGCCGCCTTGCTCAGCACGGCGAGCATGTCTTCTTCGCTGACTTCGTTGCTCAGGCCGTCGCTGCAGAGAAGGAAGACGTCGCCATCGGTGACCTCGATGGCATCGTCGTCGAGTTCGAGCACGTCGGTTGCGCCAACGGCGCGCGTGATCATATGCTGCGCGGGGTGATGCCGCGCCTCTTCCTCGGTGAGGACGCCAAGCGACTTGAGCGCTTCCACCTGACTGTGGTCGCGCGTGAGTTGTCGCAGGCTGCCTTCGCGCAGCAGGTACAGGCGGCTGTCGCCGGCCCAGATGTAGCCGCAGAAGCGATCGCAGGCGAGCAGCACGACGACCGTGCTGCCGATGCGCTGCACCTGGCGGCGCGCGGCTTCTTCCCGCAGTTGACGATTGGCGGTTTGCAGGCGCGTGCGCGCGTCGGCGACGAAGGACTTCATGTTGACCGGAGACGTGAGCCGGCAGAGCGCGTCGATCACCAGACGGCTCGCCAGATCGCCGACCGCGTGTCCACCCATGCCGTCGGCGACGGCCCAGCGTCCGAGTGCGGACTGGTCGAGGCAGGCATCTTCGTTGATTTCGCGGACGCGTCCGGCGTCGGAACGCGCGGACGACGTCCAGCGAAATTGGCTCGCACAGGTCACAACGTTTACACCGTATCGTTTCTGCTGCGTGCGTCGGGAGAGACACTGATGTTCGAGTTCGCGCCGGTGTTGCGTACATCGACCGACTGGAACGTGTTGATCATCTGGTTAGCATAGAAGTTGTTGGTCACATCGTACAGGTTCACGACGGGTCCAATGCTCGGCGTTTCGCGTACATAAGGCTGAATCCAGCCGTACACCCACGGGGCGCCGCCGCCGCCGCGGATCGCCGCCATCGCTTTACGGTCTAGCGCGAGGTTCAGCGAGAGGTCGCCTACTGTAATAGAAGCCATGTCGTTTCTCCGGTTGGCCGCGTGTGAAAACGCGCGCGGTGACGCGCGGTTAAGAAGTATCTGGCCGTTATAGTGCAAGTGCCATGCCAATTCGCGAGTGATTCGCGCGGTTTGTCGTAATGCCTTGATTGCCGGGCGATTCCGCGCGCTTGCGTATGCAGCGCACGGGCACGCATGAATTCGGCGGTCGGCTGGCAGCCAACACGCCCGCATTCGAACCGGTGCGCGACCCAACACATTGCTGGTGCTCGCCACACCTCTTCAATCGACGCACTTCCCCATTCCACGGCAGCGATAAATGAGCGCCGCTCGCCAACACTTCGGCCGAATTTCTGTCGGGCCGCAACGCACACTCGTCGCCTCCGGAGCGCCTCGTTCTCCCGCGAAACCCTTTAAATAAAGGCTTTCGCGCGCATGGCCCGAATGATGCAAAAGATCTCGCAACAGTGTTGGAAATCGAAGCGAGGCCAGCCATGAACACGAACCAAACCAGCAGCGAAAACAGCGAAGACCGCTGCGACGCCGCGTCCACCATCGAACTGCCGATCGGCGCGCATCTCGTCACGCAACGCCCCGGTTATGAACACCACGGCATTTATGTGGGCAATGGCCGCGTGGTTCATTACTCGGGCTTTGCGAGCTCAGCGCATCGCGGCCCGGTTGAGGAAGTGGAACTGGAACGCTTCGCCGCCGGCCATCCGCTGACGATCCGTGCGACGCCGTCCGCCCGCTACGTCGGCGACGAAGCCGTGCGCCGCGCACGCTCCCGTCTCGGCGAAAACCACTATCGCCTGCTGACCAACAACTGCGAGCACTTCTGCGCATGGTGCCTACTCGGCGAAAGCCGTAGCGAACAGGTGCATTGCTGCCTGCGCCATCCGCGCACCGGCATGCATGCGTTGGTGTGCCTCGTGAAGGCTTTTGTGGAAAGCACCGCGAAGGGCGCTCACGGTTCCGCGCAGTTGGCGTGAACTGGCGACACAGAATTTCAGTGACTCATTCAGTGATTCAACCAGTCAAGGATTCAAGGAGAACATCATGGTTGCCGCAGAAAAGACCTTGCATTGGGCCGTAGACAAATGGCTCGCCCCGACCCCGTCGATGCCCGCACGCGTCGTGCAGTTCTGCCACCGTGCGTCGCAACATCAGCGCTATGTGTGCGTGGAAGCCTTGCGGCCGAGCGGTCTGCTGTCGATCTTCTTCTTCCGTCATGACGACGGCTCGTGGAATGTGTTTCCGCCGCAAGCCGAACGGCCCGCAATGAACGGCCATCGCCGCGCTTTGCTGGCTGCCTAGTTCTGCGTCTGCGCAGACGCTTCCTTGATGATCCACTGATTGAACAGCAGCATCGCCGGCGTCATGGGTTTGCCCTTCAACCATGTCAGCCAATAGCTGCCGGCGTGAACCTCCACATCGAACGGGCGCACCAGCCGGCCTGTGTTGATCTCGTGATCGAACATCAGCGCGGGCGCGAGCGCGACGCCCGCACCCTGCATCGCCGCTTCCACCATCAGCCGCGATGAATCGAACACCGGCCCGCGAATCGGCCGCGGCGGAATGCCGGCGGCGGTGAACCAGCTCATCCAGTCGTCAGCGCGATAGGAGCGCAGCAAGGTCTCGTCGGCGAGATCTTCCGGCTTCGACAGACGCGCGGCGATCTCCGGCGTGCATAGCAGCGCAAGCGGCGCGTCGAGCAGGCGGGTCGCGAGCGAACCGGGCCAGGTGCCGTCGCCGAAACGGATCGCGAAGTCGAGACCTTCGGTGGCGAGATCGACCAGGTTGTTGTTCGTCAGCAGGCGCAGTTCGACGAACGGATGCGCGTCGCGGAACGACTTGAGGCGCGGCATCAGCCAGCCCACGGCGAAGGTGCCCACCACGCCGACCGTCAGCACCTCGTGAAAGTGGCCGCCTTCGAACTGCTTGAGCACGGCCTCGATGCGATCGAATGCGTCGGTCAGCACCGGACGCAACGCGAGGCCCTCGTCGGTCATGGCGAGGCCGCGCGGCAGACGCTTGAAGAGCGCGGTGCCCAGCCGCTCCTCCAAGGTTCTGACCTGTTGACTGACGGCGGCCTGGGTGACGTTCAATTCGAGCGCCGCGCGCGTGAAGCTCAGATGGCGGGCGGACGATTCGAAGGCGCGCAGCGCGTTCAATGGAAGGTACGGTCTCATGGCGAAGGCATAAGATTTTCTTGTGAGTTGGCTAACTTATCATCGTTTGTCAGCGGCCGGCGGAAAACCGATAGTTGCGGCTTCACACAAAGGAGCGGCGATGATTACAAGACGGAAGTTCGCGGGCGCGATGCTGGGTGTTTCGATAGCTGGGGTTGCGGTTGGCAGTGCCGGCGCGTTTGGCAAGGCGATGAAAACGGGCGCGGCGGCGCAAGGGCGCGAACTGGCCAAGGCGGATGCGATCCGTCGGCGGCTCGCTGAAATCGAAGCGGCGAGCGGCGGGCGGCTGGGCGTGTCGATCGTCGATACGATGTCCGGCTTGCACGCCGGTTGGCGGACCGACGAGCGCTTTCCGATGTGCAGCACTTTCAAGGTGCTGGCGGCGGGCGCCATACTGGCGCGCACGGATCGCGGCGAGGAAGACTTGCAGCGGCGCGTGGTGTTCTCACAAAGCGACGTGGTATCGAACTCGCCGGCCACGAGCAAGCACACACGCGAGCTCACCGGTAACGCGGGCATGAGCATCGCCGAGCTGTGCAAGGCGGCGATCACGCTCAGCGACAACACAGCGGCGAATCTGTTGCTGGTGACGTTCGGCGGCCCGGCTGGGTTGACCGCATTCGCCCGCAGCCTCGGCGACGGCATCACGCGTCTGGACCGCAACGAGCCTACACTGAACGAAGCCATTCCCGACGATCCGCGCGACACCACCACGCCCAACGCCATGCTCGGCAATCTGCGCGAGCTGTTGCTCGGCGAGCATTTGTTGTCGTCGTCGCGAGCGCAACTGCTGGCTTGGCTCGCGGCCAACGAGACCGGCGGCGCACGGATTCGCGCGAAGCTGCCGAAGGAGTGGGGCGTGGGCGACAAGACCGGCACCGGCGATCACGGCACCGCCAACGACGTGGCGATTCTGTGGCCGCCCGGACGCGGCCCGGTGCTGGTGACCGTGTATCTGACCGAAACGGCTGGCGACGCGGCGCGCAGCAATGCGGCGATCGCGAACGTGGGCGCGCTGGTGGTGGCGTCTATCTGATCTTGGCGCGGACAGGGACGCACGCGACGCGACACGCATACGATGCGATGGCCGATGCGTCCCGTGGCCATCGCCGCCGATGCGCCGATCGAAGTATGCGACACTAGGGCCACACCGAAAGGAGGCAACGGCGAATCGGCCTCGATGGATGCGGTGAGAAGTTGACTGTCCATGGAAATGCTCGACACCTTCTGCCGACGTTCGTCCAGGTAAGCCGTCGGCTTGTTCAACCACGCATCGTTGCCCTTGATTCGGAGTCCCCTATGTCTGTCTATGTCCTCGCATTGCTGATCGGCGTCGTGGCCGGTCTTCGCGCGATGACCGCGCCCGCCGCGGTTAGTTGGGCGGCGTATCTGGGCTGGTTGCCGCTGCAAGACACCCCGCTGGCCTTTCTCGGCTTCACCGCCACGCCGTATATCTTCACGGTGCTGGCCATCGTCGAACTGATCACCGATCAACTGCCGAAAACCCCTAGCCGTACCGTGCCGATGCAATTCGGCGCGCGTCTCGTGCTGGGCGGATTGAGCGGTGCGGCGATCGGCGCGGCGCATGGCGGAGTGGGGAATGGGTTGATCGCGGGATTGATTGGCGCCGTGATCGGTACTGTGGGCGGCGCGCGAGTCCGCGGCGCGATGGCGCGTGCGTTCGGACGGGACCAGCCTGCGGCGTTGATCGAAGATGCGGTGGCGATCGTCGGCGCGGCGTTGATCGTGATGGCGTTGCGTTGATGCGATTCAGCGAGACGCGGGGCGCCTCGCTGAATCGGTTCGGGCAGTCTAGCCGGCCATTGCGATACGTGAATCAGCGGATGCCTGCGGTGCGGGCAGGGCGCCCGTAGCCGCGGCGGTGGGAATCAGCTTGCCGCGCACCAGCAAGACCAAAGTCTTCACCGCCAGAATCGCGATGATCACATTCGCCGCGATAAACAGAACCGGCGCGGCCCATTCAACTGGCCCCGTCGCGCCTCGTTCGACCATCCGAGAAGCGCCATCGTCGGCAGGGCGGCGGCGCCGAAGCTGAAGGCCCAATAAGCCGGCACGAAAGCACTGCGATCCCGAAGAAGGCAACTGGAATCGTCCCACGATTGCTGTTCATCACCGACCCTCCGAAAGTTGCGTCGCGCTCCGCTGTTCCGGCTCCGCGCGATCGATGACGAACTGTAAAAAGCGGCATAACGCTGAATGCTGGGCGCGCTCAACAAATTGCGCGATCGTCTCAAGATGCAATGTGCCGCATCCGGCAAGTGTTTGCGCCGTGGTTTCCGCTCATGCCCCGGATTCCGCGCAGATTCAGTGCTGAAGCGCCCGTGGCGGGTATGACAGCCCCGCATCATGGCGTAAAATTTCCGCTTCCCTATGAAGTAATGCCATCCATGCCAACGCCTGCGGACAAATCGAACACGAAGGAAAGCGAAGGTGTTGCCGTCATCGATCGTGCTTGCGCCATCCTGTTCGCCTTCCGGCCGGACGATGACGCGCTCACGCTCGCCGAACTGGCGGCGCGCACGGGGCTTTACAAGAGCACGTTGTTGCGGCTCGCGGGCTCGCTGATCCAGCATCGCCTGCTGCTGCGTCTCGACGACGGCCGCTATCAGCTCGGTTCCGCCACTTTCATGCTGGGCGCGCTGTATCAGCGCAGCCTGAACCTCGGCGATATTCTGGTGCCGCTCATGCGCGAACTCGCGGAAACCAGTGGCGAAAGCGTGTCGTTCTACGTGCGTGACGAAGCGGTACGGGTGTGTTTGCATCGCGTGGATTCGAAGCACGCGGTGCGCTTTCACGTGCGCGAAGGCGACGTGCTGCCGCTGGAAAGCGGCTCGGGCGGCCATGCATTGCTCGCCTTCGACGGCATGCCGGGCGCACCGTACGACAAGATTCGCGAGGACTTCTACTGTGTGTCGATCGGCGAACGCGACCGGGAGACGGCGGGTGTTTCCATGCCGGTATTCGGCGTGCGCCAGAGCCTGCGTGGCGTGCTGACGCTGGCCGGTCCGAGCTCGCGTATCGATCACGCGTTTCTCGAACGCAATCTCGGTGCGCTGTTCGATTGCGCCGCGCGCGCCACCGACGCCTTGGGCGGCGATTCGCGCGCCATGCGCAACGCGCAGCGGCGCGCCGCCGAAGTTCAGGACAAGTAGTTCAGAACAAGTAGTTCAGCGCAAACGGCTCAAGGCAAATGCCGCTCGGGCTTGCCGGTGTAGGTGTAGGCCATCTGGCGCGGCATCGGGCCTTTGTTGCGCTCCTTGCGTCCGCGCTGTTCCCATGCATGCGACAGAATGCCGACCGCGCGCGACAGGCAGAACACACCGCGCGCCAACTCGGGCGCAAAGCCGAGTTCGGCATAGATCACGGCGGTGGCGCCGTCGATATTCATCGGCACGGGCTTGCTCTTGCGGCCCAAGAGTAGTGCTTCGATGCCGCGCGCGATTGCGGCATAGCGTCCGCTGATGCGCTCCGCGCGGACACTCTCGTCCACCAGCGCGAGAAGCCTCGGCGCACGCGGATCGACCGGATGAAAGCGGTGCCCGAAGCCCGGCAGATATTTGCCGTGCGCCGCGATGAAGGCATCCACACCTTGTTCGACGGCGTCTTCCAACGCGGCGCCCGCCTGCATGCGCGCATCGATCGAGTCGTACAGTTCGACCGCCTGCTGACCTGCGCCGCCATGCACGTCGTCCAGCGCGTTGATCGCGGACGCCATCGCGCCGTTCAGCGGCAAGCCGCAACTGGTCGCGATCCGCGAGATTGCAATCGATGGCGCATGCGGCCCATGATCCACCGACGACACCAGCGCCGCTTCGAACAGACGCGCTTGCTCGGCGTCGGGTAGTTCACCCCGCAGCATCAGCCAGATCATCTGCGGGAAACTGATATTGCCGATCAACTCCTGAATCGGGAATCCGCGCACGTTGATCGAGCCCGGATGAATGTCGATGATCGACGTGCTCCAATAGTCGGCAGCGAGCTTCGCTGCGTCGAATGCCTGCGTCATGTTCAGATCACTCCTTCGGCGCGTAGTTGGTCGATGTGGGCGTCGTCGTAACCGAGCGCGGCGAGTTGTTCATGTGTGTGAGCCGATAGCACCGGTGCGGGTGTGCTCGGCGCCGTGTCCGCATCGTGCAGACGAAAACCCGCGCGGGTCACGCGCTGGCGATCCGCGTTGGCATCCGCGGCAAATTCGCGGATGAAGCCGCGCGACTCCAGATGTGGATGCGCGAGAATCTCCGGTACCGACATTACGCGGCCGGCCGGCACGCCTGCTTCGAAGAAACGCGCTTCCCAGTTCGCGGCGCTATCGTTGGCCAATGCCGTTTCGATCTCCGCTTTCAATGCCGCGCGATTCAGCTTTCGGGCGTTGCGCTCGGAAAAACGCGGATCGTCAAGCAGATCGGCCCGGCCGATCAACTGACACAAGCTCGCGAACTGTTTGTTCTCGTTGGCGGCGATATTGAGCGGGCCGTCGCCGGTTTTGAACGTGCCCGACGGCGCGGCGGTGAAGTTCTCGTTGCCCATTGGTGTCGGCGTGACGCCGGCATTCAGGAAGTTCGAGACGACCCAGCCCATGGTTGCGAGCGTGGCTTCGAGCATCGACACATCGAGCATGCGGCCGTGGCCCGTGGCGCGCGCGTCGAGCAATGCGGCGCAAATGCCGAATGCCGCGGTGAGGCCGCCCACCGTATCCGACACCGGATAGCCGACGCGCAACGGCGCGCTGTCGGCATCGCCGGTCACGCTCATCACGCCGGAAATGCCCTGAATGATCTGATCGTAAGCAGGCCGCTTTGAAAACTCGCCGTCCATGCCGAAGCCGGAGATCGCGCAATACACGAGCTTCGGATTGACCTCGCGCAGCGCGTCGAAATCGAGGCCGAGCCGCGTCATCACGCCGGGCCGGAAATTTTCGACCAGCACGTCCGCGGTTCTGACGAGCTCGCGCAGAATCGCCTTGCCGCGCGGGTCTTTCAGATTGAGCGTAAGCGACTGCTTGCCCGCGTTCACGGCGACGAACGAGGCGCCCATGTTGCGCGCCGACGCGTCCTTATCGGCGCCCAGGCGGCGCGCCAGATCGCCGCCTTCCGGGTGTTCGACCTTGATCACTTCGGCGCCGAGCAACGCGAGCTGATACGCGCAAAACGGCCCGGCCAATACATTCGATAAGTCCAGTACGCGGACTCCAGCCAACGGCAGCGTCATCTTTAAAGCCTCTTGTTCAAATGCGGTTCAATGCGAGATTTCGTCGAGATTGCGAAGGTTGGTCCGCGGCCCGAAGATGCCGATCGCGCCCATCACCATCACCATCGACGCGCTGATCAGCGCGAACACACCGCTCACGCCGAAGTGCCGCAGGGCGAAGGCGATCATGAAGCCGGAGAACATGGCCGACAGACGCGACATCGAGTAGACGAAGCCGACGGCGCGCGCCCGCAAACGCGTCGGGAAGAGTTCGGTTTGATACGCGTGATAACCGACCGAGAGCAGCGTGCCGCTCAGTGTGATCAGCACGCCTAGCGTCATCAGCATCGCAGGCGAGGTTTGCGTCGCGAACAGGCTGCCGAACACGGCGATGCCGAGCGCCGACAGCACGATCAGCGTCTTCCGTTCGATGCGGTCTGCGATCGCCATGCCGATCAACGGCCCGAACGGATTCGAAACCGCAATCACGAACGAGTACAGCAGACTGTGCGTGATCGTCACGCCTTTGGAGACGAGCAGCGTCGGCACCCATGAGGCGAAGCCGTAGAAACCGATCGCCTGGAACAGATTGAACACGAGCATCGTGATCGCGCGTTTGCGATACGGCGGCTGCCAGATTTCGCGGAAGGCGGCCTTGGTGGTCGCCGGTTCGACGGTCGGCACGGCGGGCGGCAGAGGCTTGCCGTATTGCGCGGCGACTTTCGCTTCCAGCGCCTGCAGCACCTGTTCGGCTTCGGCGGCGCGGCCTTGTTGCGCGAGCCAGCGCGGGCTTTCCGGCACGCGTCGGCGAATCGCCCACACCACCACCGCGCCCAACGCGCCGATGATCACGACCCAGCGCCAGCCGTCGAGCCCGAACGGCGTAAGCGGCACCAGCCACCACGCGAGAAACGCGACCGACGGCACCGCGGTGTACTGCACCAGATGAACGAACGCAAAGGCACGGCCGCGCAAATGTTTGGGCACGAGTTCGCTGACGTACGTATCGATCGTCACCAGCTCGACGCCCACGCCGATGCCGGCGATCAGGCGCCACAGATTGATGGCGGGCGCCGTGCTTTGCAGCGCCATGATCAGCGTCGCGGCGGAGTACCACAGCAGCGACACGGTGAACACGGTCTTGCGGCCGTAGCGGTCCGCCATGCCAGCCAGAAAGAACGTGCCGATGAAGAGCCCGGCAAACGACGCCGCCACGAACGCGCCAAGACCGGATACGCCGAAGAACGACGCGGTCGTCGTCGAGTAGACCCCGCTTTTGACGAGGCCGGGGCCGACGTACGCGGTGAAGAACAGATCGTAGAACTCGAACCAGCCGCCGATGGACAGCAGGAACACCAGCATCCACACCGCACGCGTCGCGGGCAGGCGGTCGATGCGTGCGTTGACGCCGGGCGTGAGCCCCTGCGCGCCGGCGCTTGAATGGGGCGACGCGCCGGACGTGTCGAGCGGCAGGCTTGCCATGAAATCCTCCTTCGGGTGTCTCTCGTCAGTGACGTTCTGTTGAATAGAACGACGTTCTGTTTAATGGGTGTGCCGAGAGTAGTCCGTGCGGCCGACGGCAGGAATCCGGGGTTTTACCTAGAGAGAGGGGGAAAGGTGCTTGCGGACGGGCGTTCGCGCAGCAAGCGCGCCCGTCCGCCGCATGGGCGGTCCGCTTTTTACGCGGACATGCGCTGAAGCATGGCCAGCAGCGTGTCGAACGAAAGAGGCTTGCGCGCGTATTCGATGCGGGGATTCGGTTGCACCGGGATATCCGCAGCCGCGCTGCATAGGATGATCGGGATGGCGCGCAGATCAGGATCGGCGTTCAGCGCCGCGCAGAGTTGCATCCCCGACATGACCGGCATCATGCAGTCCGACACGATGATGTCGGGCCGGGTCTTGCGTATCTGCTCGAGCGCGGCGGCGCCGTTCGACGCCGTCAGCACGGTATAGCCGTGCCGCTCCAGCAGCAGCCGCCAGACTGTCAGGATGTCGAACTCGTCGTCCACGACCAGAATGGTTTTCATGGGCGGCTAGGTGTTTCGTCGCGGCGGCAGCGTGGCCGACAGGCCGCCCGGCGAATGCAGGCTGGCGGGGCTCCCCGAGTTTTCGATCACGTCGAGGCCCTGGGACGAAATCACAAGCTCGCGCAAGGACGTGTCGTGGGCGCTTTCACGTTGCTTGACCACCGAAATCATGCGCCGCAGACCCGCTTCGGTTTCGGCGTAACGCAGCAGCATGAGGTTCTCGGTCAGCGCCGAAACCCGCACGCTCTTCGCGTGGCCGGGGTCCGCGTAAAGCGGCAGTTCTTCGGTCAGCAGTGTGGTGACGCAGGCTTCGCGAAGCTGATGCAGCAGCGCATTCAGGAACAGGCCAAAGCGCTCGGTGCGCAACGCGGAATCGCGGAAACCTTCTACACCGTCGATGACGATGCGCGACGCGCCGATCCGCTTGACCGTGGCGAGCGCGGTGGCCGCGAGTTCGTCGATGGCCAGTTCAATGGCCGGTTGCCACTGGATCACGAGCCGGCCGTCCTCATATGCCTCGGTCAACCCGATCGACACGGCCTCGGCTTTGCCGACCAGCCGTTGCGGTCCTTCGTAAAAGCCGAGGTACACGCAGCGTTCGCCACGGGCCAGGCCGGCCGCGAGAAATTGCAGACACAGCAGCGTCTTACCGACGCCTGACGGCCCGATCAGCGTAGTCGTGGAGCCTTGCGCAAAGCCGCCGCCGAGCAGGCCGTCGAGATGCGGCAGGCCGAAGCCGAGACGCGTTTTCAGGTCCACCGGACCCGGCTGCGGGGCGGCCTGCGCTTCGAGGCGCGGGAACATCAGGAGCCCGCTTTCGGCAATGCGGAAGAAATGCTTGCCCATCAGATGATTGCGCGCACGCATCTTGTGGACTTCGATTTCACGCGCGCGGCGCATGCCGTCGTTGTAACGGTTCAGTTCGATGAGGCCGTCGACCAGCGTATGTTCCGGATGCGGTTCGTTGCCGGAGAGCGGGGCGAGCAGCAAGGTCGTGCAATCCATCGCCGCGACCAGCGCATTCAGCTCGTGGATGAACTTGGACAGCGACAGCTCGGTCTCGCTGAATTCACGCGCGCTGCGAAAGCCGTCGATGATCATCAGGCTCGGACGGTAATCGTAAATGCTCGAGGCAATCAGCTTGAGAAAGCCATCGAGACCGTCCTGCATCAGTTCGTGATAGCCGGACACGAACAGCATCTGCTGCGCAACCGCCTTCTCGTCGAAGAAGCTCAGACCCTTGAGATGCCCCAGCAGCTTGTCGTGCGATTCGGCGATCAAGGTCATGTACAGCACCTTCTCGCCCTGGCTTACACGATGAAAACCAATCTGGCTCGACAGAATCGTCTTGCCGGCGCCGGCCATGCCTTCCAGCAGATACACGCCGCCGCGGACCAGACCTCCGCCCAGGATCTCGTCGAGACCGGGGACTCCCGTTTCCACATTGGATCGGGAAGATGTCTGAGATTCGTGGTTAGTCATTGTCGAAATGTCGTTCAAAGTGCGGAGAAGCGACGGTTTGCACAGGCGCCGTCCATTGTTCAAACTACTCATATGAGCAATTCACGTTCCCGCTGCGGGGTGGCGACGCTGCGCGTCGGCATAAGATGCTGAGGATTCTACCTGGCGGCGGCGCGCTTGGCGAACGGCACAGGGGCGTGCGAACCGAGGCGGTGGGGCGGGGCGTTGCCGATCGCCGGCATGACGGCGAACTTTTCAACGCGATGTAAGGAGAGGGAGATTCAGACGACGCCTCGCGCATGCGATCGTGCAAAGGCACACGTCATGCGCGAGGCGAATACAGCGGAACGGGCCAATGGCCCGCTCTTGACTCAGCTACAGGCGAAACTGCTCGCGGCGTTGACGTCGCCGCCCTGATAGCGCGCCACTTTCGGATAAGGGCAAAGCGGCCGCGTGCGTCCCGCGCCCCAACCGGCAGGCACGTCCGTGTTCGGCACGACATTGCCCGCGTCGCGCGCGGTGGCGACCACGCTATCCGGCGCCTTGCCCTGTTCGACCCATGCGACGAGGGGCGTGAGCATGTCGAACTGGTCGGTGCTGGGGCCGCCGCTGCAGTGGTTCATACCGGCGATCGTGTAAAGACGGGCGAAGTTCGACGCGTCGCCGCCGTTGGCCGTCGTGAGCCGCTGATACCAGTCGGTCGTGTCGTTCGATGAAAACACCGGATCGCTCGTGCCGTGATAAACCATCAGCTTCGCCCCGCGCTGCTTCAGTGCGCTCAGATTGGTTTCGTCCGGCGGCGTCATGAACGACCAGGCCGACTCGCTATACGCGCCGCTGGTGACGAAGATCTTTGGCGCGTCATTGTCCATGCTGAAGTTCAGCGCGTACGCCGATAACTGGCTCAACACCGAAGCGCTTTGAGGCGGCGTGGTGAACGTGAAGGCGGCCGCGGCCGGATCGAGCGTGATCGAGTTGGCCTGCTTCCATGCCGACCAGCCCGGGCCGAGTCCGGCGTCGTATGGAAAGCTCGCATATAGGGCGGTCCCGGCACTGTTGCGCGCACCCGAGAACACGTTGCCGACGGCGTCCTTCTGCGCACTCGTCAAACACGTGCCGTCGCGGACGTTGTTCGTGCAGGTCGGGACGTCGTTGGCAAGGCTGAAATTTGCCTGGCATGCCTTGATATCCTGAATGAGACCGTCGCTGGCACCGTCGAGCGCGTCGCATTTGGCCAGTATCTTCGACGCCACCATTTGACGTTCCGCGGCGGTAAAGCCGGTCGTGATATCGGGCAGGCCGTTCGAAGTCGTCGCGGTCGCCACTTTCGCCAGTTGCTGCGCGCTCCACATTTCGCCGACGGCCGCCTTCGGCAGATGAAAGCCCGGATCGCCCGCAATGATGCCGTCATATTCCGCTGACGAACGCGCCGCCGCGACCAGCGCATGACGTCCACCGTTGGAGCAGCCGTCGAAATAGCTGCGATCCGGCGCCTTGCCGTACGCGAGCTTGATGACCTGCTTGGCCATCGGCGTGAGCGTGGCGACCGCGTTGTAGCCGTAGTCGATGCGCGCTTGCGGGTCGAGACCGAACAGCGGATTTTGCGCCGAGCTGTGCCCCGCGTCCGAGCTGATGACCGCGAAGCCCATGTTGAGCGCGTCGCTCGTGGGACCGCCGCCGCCGATCTCGCCAGTGGCGGTGACCACATTGCCGTCGAGGCCGCCGTTGGCCTGATAGAAGAAACGCCCGTTCCATGCAATCGGCAGACGCATTTCGAAGCCGATCGCATAGGTCTTGCCATCGACGCTGCTAACCCGCTGATTCATGCTGCCTTGAATCAGGCAGTGTTCGGCGATGGGTTTGCCGGCCACCTTGAGCGTGCCTGCGGCTACGTCCGTCACCGTGGTGAAGACGGTGCTGGCGAAGCTGAGCTTCGCGGCGAGCGCCGCGCAATTGCCTGCGAGCGTGCCGGGCCTGGCGACGCTCAGTTGCGGCAACGCGGATGTGTTGGCGCTGGTGCTGGCGGCGCTGCCGAGATCGTTGCCGCCGCACGCGGCTAGTGTGAGCGTCGCGGCCGCTGCGAGCGCGATAGAGGTGCACTTCATGCCGTGTCTCCTAGAACGAATGACGAACGCCGACCATCACGCCGGTCTGGCCAGTGCCTGCCGCGGGCGTCGTGCCGCCACCGCCGGCGCTGACCGAGTAGTGCGCCTTCGCGCTGTTGGCGAGATACGAACCTTGGGCGTAGACAGCGGTGCGCTTCGAGAGCAGATAGGTGGTGCGCAGCGTGCCCATCGTGGCGCGCGTGTCGTGCTCGCTGTTGGTGATGTGATAAACCTCGCCGTCGACGATGAAAGCGGGCGTCACGTTGTACGACGCGGCCACGAAGAACAGATTCGAGCGCACGCTCGCAATCGTGTCCGCGCCCGGTTCGACGCGGCGGTTGAGCCAGCCGACGCCGAGCTTGGCCTTGCCGAGGTTCGCGTAGCCGCTCACGTGCGTGCGGATGTCCTTGTCGGCTGCGCTGGTGAGCGGAGTCGGCGCGATGCCGTCGAAGAAGTTCGCCGCCGCGGTGCTGCCGCCACGCTGCTCTTCATACGACGCCGCAACGCCGAACAGCGGCGCGTCGTACTTCAGCATCACGGACCATTCGCGGCATTGAGTCGCCTGTCCGGCGACCGAGCCGGTGCACGTGCCTTGGCCCGGCGAGTTGCCGGTGCCGGCGGAATCGCGGCCGAACGAGTAGTTCGCGCCGAGCGTCACGCCCGCATAGCTGCCGAGGTAGACCACCGAGTTGTCGGCGCGCGCGTTGGGCACATAGGCGTCGAGCGAGCCCAGACCGTAGATGTCCGGGCCGATCAGGTCCGCGCCCATCAGCGCGAGGTACGTCATCGTGTACTGGCGGCCGAACGAGACGGTGCCATACGGGCTCTTGATGCCGACGAACGCTTGACGGCCGAACAGCCGCCCGCCCTGGCCGAGATCGCCGGCGCGTACGTTGAAGCCGCTTTCCAAGGTGAACACGGCGCTATAGCCGCCACCGAGGTCTTCATTGCCACGCAGACCCCAGCGCGAAGGCAGTTCGCCTGTGACCGACGGCATGCGGAACACGCTCTTGCCCGCGGCGTTCGCGTGCGAAACGTATTCGATACCGGTATCGACAATGCCGTAGAGCGTCACGCTTGATTGGGCCGCTGCGGCGCCGCTGACGGTGCACAGTGCGCCGCAGAGTAAAAGACGTGCGGATGCTTGCATGAAGGGTGTCTCCGAACCGTTGAATGAATGTGTGTGTTGTTGTTGTTGAGTGTTCTTGTGCGCACGGTCAGTCGTCGGCGCGTGGGCGGCGTAGCAGAAGCAGCGCGGCTGCTGCGGCGATCAACGTGACGGGAATGCTCGCGCCGATCACGGTCGACGAACTGCGGCCCATCGCCAGCAATTGACCCGCGGCCAGCGGCCCGACCACCGAGCCGATGCGGCCCACCGCCACCGCCGCGCCTACGCCGGTGCCGCGCATGGCAGTCGGATAAAACGCTGCGGAAAGCGCATACAGCACCGATTGGCCGCCGATCACGAACATCCCCGCGAAGAAAGCCGAGGCCGCCAGCGCGCCGAAGCCGGGCGCCATCGAAAGCGCTGCGAGCGACGCGATGATCCCGACATACATGCCGGCCACCACGACGCCCGAGCGCATGCGATCCATCAACATGCCGATGCATAACGCGCCGATACCGCCGCCGATGTTGAAAAAGATCTGCACGTAGCCGACCTGCGCGCGCGTCAGACCGCTTGCGGCCATCAACGAGGGCAGCCAGTTGAGGAGGAAGTAGAGGACGATCAGCGTGCAGAAGTAGCTGACCCAGATCTGCACGGTGGAGAGCCCACGCGTGCCGCCGAACAGGATTTCGCCGACCGGCGCGGGTTTGGCCTGGCCATCGCGCGATGCTTTGGTGAACGCCCTCGAATCCGCAAGGAACACGAGCAGCAGCGGCACCAGCACCAACGGTCCCGCTCCGCCGACGTAAAAAATATGACGCCACTCGGTGTCGCCCGCGCTCAGCACGCCGATGACTGAAGCGATCACACCACCGAACGGAATCCCGCAATACATCACACTCACGGCCGTACTGCGCGAACGCGGCTCGACCGCTTCCGAAGACAACGCGATCAGGTTCGGCAATGCGCCGCCGAGTCCGATGCCCGTCAGCACCCGCACGATCACCAGCGTGTGAAAGTCGCTCACCAGCGCGGTCATGATCGACAGCAGGCCGAACAGGCAGGCGGAAATCACGAGCACGCGCTTGCGGCCGATGCGGTCGGCGAGCCGTCCGCCGAACATCGCGCCGGGCAGCAAGCCGAAGGTGCCGGCGCTGAACGCCAGTCCCATCTGCGCGACCGAGAGGCCGAACTCTCGCGCCATGCGCGGCGCGGCGACGCCGACCGACTGCAGGTCTAGCCCTTCGAGCAACGCAATCGCAAAACACAATCCAAGGGTGACGTAGGCGCCTGTCCGGCTGGACGTCGCCGGTAGCGCAGTGCCTTCGGTCGAATTCAAGGTTCCGGCTCTTTTCACGTTAGTGATCCTTATTAAATGGCGTGGTTTTCCGGTTTCGCTGACAGATAGCAGATGCCGAGCCGCCGTCTTGCATGACAGACGGTGTCGGCAAGCGGGCGTCAGATCATCGTCGAGGCCGCGATGAAATGCCCTGCAGCAGCGCAGCGGACACCGCCGCGCGCGGCGCATCATTTCGATGGCCATACGACGGTGCATTTGCTTCGAAGCGATGCGGCGCGTCTCCACACGCTGCATCGTGGACTGGATTTAATATCAGGTAGGCTGATAACACAAGCGCAAATTGTTCGGTGAAAACACCTAGCAATTCGGCGGCGCGGCGGGCGGATCTAGCCGCGCAGATTGCGGACGAAAGTTTCGAGGTGGGTTTGAACTGCACCGGCAGCGTCGAGTTCGATGCCTGCCATCATCTGCTTCTCGATGGCCTTGACGGCCTGCTCGCATTCGCGCAACACGGCGCGCCCTTCGTCCGTGAGTTGCAGCAGCACGATGCGGCCGTGCGTCGGGTCCGGTTCGCGGCTCACCCAGTTGCGGCTCGCCATCGCATTCATCACCTCGTTGGCCGATTGCGGCGTGATGAAGGAACGCTCGGCGACCTGCGCATTGGACGCTTGCCCTTTGGCTTCGAGCACGGAAAGCGCGGTGAATTGCGCGAGCGTCAGACCGAGCGGCGCGAGCGCTTCGGTCATACGGCGCCGCAGGATGCGGTCGAGACTGCCGATCACATAGGTCAGACGCAGGCTGGAACGGCGAGTGCGCGTGGCGGCGAGTTCGGCAGGCGTATTTTGATTTTTGCTCATCATGGGCAGGAGGTTCGGTCTATCCCGCATCTTAGCGCGCTTCGACGGGAATTCCGCCGCTAGGGGTTTGCACCGAGCGGGTGAATTTCCGCTTTACATATCAGGCAGCCTGATATTAAATGTGTTCATCAGGCCGCTGTCGCGGCCAACGTTCACGGAGAAAGCAGATGAGTTATGAAGGCCGTTGGAAAACCGTCAAGGTCGATGTCGTGGAAGGAATCGCATGGGTGTCGTTCAATCGCCCAGAGAAGCGCAACGCCATGAGCCCGACGCTGAACAAGGAAATGATCGAAGTGCTCGAAGCCGTGGAACTCGACGCGGAAGCGCAGGTTCTGGTGCTCACGGGCGAAGGCGACGCGTGGACTGCCGGCATGGACCTGAAGGAATATTTCCGCGAAGTCGACGCCGGCCCCGAAATCCTGCAGGAAAAGATTCGCCGCGACGCGTGCCGCTGGCAATGGCAACTGCTGCGCATGTACGCGAAACCGACCATCGCGATGGTCAACGGCTGGTGCTTCGGTGGCGGCTTCTCGCCACTGGTGGCGTGCGACCTCGCAATCGCCGCCGACGAAGCCGTGTTCGGCCTCTCCGAAATCAACTGGGGCATTCCGCCGGGCAACCTGGTAAGCAAAGCGATGGCCGATACTGTCGGGCATCGTCAGGCGCTGTATTACATCATGACGGGCGAGACGTTCACCGGTCAGGAAGCGGCGCAGATGGGCCTTGTCAACAAGAGCGTGCCGCGCGCCGAACTGCGCGAAGTGACGCGTGCGCTCGCCGGTAAACTGCTCGAGAAGAATCCGGTGGTGTTGCGCGCCGCCAAGCATGGTTTCAAGCGTTGCCGTGAACTGACGTGGGATCAGAACGAAGACTACCTGTACGCCAAGCTCGATCAGGCGCAACTGCGCGATCCGGAAGGCGGCCGCGAACAGGGCCTCAAGCAGTTCCTCGACGACAAGGCGATCAAGCCCGGTCTGCAAACGTACAAGCGCTGATCGGTCGCATCGACACGGAATTCGGTTCACGCAGACTACTGAGAGATGCAGCGAGAGAGACAGCGAGGAGACGACGGACATGCATGAAGTGACTTTGTTGATTGGAGGCGAAAGCCGTGGCGCAGCGGACGGCAAGACGTTCGAGCGGATCAATCCCGCGAGCGGCAAGGCTGCTTCGCGGGCGGCGGCGGCCACGTTGGCCGATGCCGATGCCGCGGTCGAAGCGGCCGCGCGGGCCTTTCCGGCCTGGTCGGCGCTGGCGCCGACCGAGCGCCGCAAGCGTCTGCTGGCGGCAGCGGATCTGATGGATGCCCGCACGGCGCAGTTCATCGAAACCGGCGTCGCCGAAACGGGCGCGATGCCGAACTGGTACGGCTTCAACGTCATGCTGGCCGCCAACATGCTGCGCGAAGCCGCCGCCATGACCACGCAGATCGACGGCGACGTGATTCCGTCAGACGTGCCGGGCAGTCTCGCGATGGCGGTGCGCCAGCCATGCGGCGTGGTGCTCGGCATGGCGCCGTGGAACGCGCCGGTGATTCTCGGCACGCGGGCGATTGCCATGCCGCTCGCGTGCGGCAACACGGTCGTGCTCAAGGCATCCGAAGGTTGTCCGGGCGTGCATCGGTTGATCGGCAGCGTGCTGCAGGAGGCCGGGCTTGGCGATGGTGTCGTCAACGTGATCACACATTCCGCTGAAGATGCACCGGCGATCGTCGAGCGGCTGATTGCGCATCCGGCGGTACGTCGTGTGAATTTCACCGGGTCCACGCGCGTGGGGCGCATTGTCGCGCAGCATGCGGCGCTACATCTGAAGCCGGCGTTGCTCGAACTCGGCGGCAAGGCGCCCGTGGTGGTGCTCGATGACGCCGATCTGGATGCGGCCGTGGCCGGTATCGCGTTCGGTGCGTTCTTCAACCAGGGGCAGATTTGCATGTCGACGGAGCGCGTGGTCGTCGACCGGAAGATTGCGGACGCGCTGGTGGAGAAACTCGCGACAAAGGCACGGACCTTGAAAGCGGGCGACCCTGCCGCTGCGGACTCCGTGCTCGGCGTGCTCGAAAGCGCAGCCGCCGCGCAACGCATCAAGGCGTTGATCGAAGATGCGCACGAGAAGGGCGCGAGCTTGCCGGTCGGCTGCACAGTTGAAGGCGCCGTGATGCAACCGGTGATCGTCGACGGTATTACGCCTGCAATGAAGCTGTATGCGGAAGAATCGTTCGGGCCAGTGGTGACGGTGCAGCGCGTGGATGGCGACGAAGAAGCGATTCGAATCGCCAACGACAGCGAGTACGGACTCTCGGCAGCGGTATTCAGCCGCGATGTGTCGCGCGCGTTGAACGTGGCGAAACGTATTGAATCGGGCATCTGCCATATCAATGGGCCAACCGTGCACGACGAAGCGCAGATGCCGTTTGGCGGTGTGAAAAAAAGCGGCTATGGACGATTTGGTAGTAAGGCGTCGATTGCCGAGTTCACGGATCTGCGTTGGATCACGATTCAAACCGGACCTCGGCACTATCCGATCTGATCGTTGCGACGCGCGCCGTGGGCACTTTTCCCGCAATCATCTTGCATGGGATCAGAGTAAGCGCTAAAGCGCCAACTCTGATCGACCGCAGTTGCATGGGATCAGAGTAAGCGCTAAAGCGCCAACTCTGATCGACCGCACTTGCATGGGATCAGAGTAAGCGCTAAAGCGCTAACTCTGATCGACCGCAGTTGCATGGGATCAGAGTAAGCGCTAAAGCGCTAACTCTGATCGACACAGGAGACAGGCTTTGCATTCCGAGCCGATACAACCGAATACCCCCGGCGCGCCGATGCGCTACCGGGCGACGACGATCGGCGCTTCATCGTTGCACACGCAACGGCAAGGCGACACGTGGTATCTGCGCGCGGCAGAACCGCTCGGCGAACATCCGCAGCGTATGACGGAGCGGCTCGCCAGCGGTGCGCAAGCGCATCCCAACCGATGGCTGGCAGCGCGTCGCGGCAGCGACGGTCAATGGATCGGTCTCAGCTACGCGAAAGCATTACAAAGCGCTCGCGCAATCGGCCAGGCGCTGCTCGCGCGGGATCTGTCCGCTGAGCGGCCCGTCGTGATTCTGTCGGGCAACGATCTCGAACATCTGCAACTTGCGCTCGGCGCGATGTGGGCCGGCATTCCCTATGCCGCGATTTCGCCGGCCTATGCGCTTGCTTCCGGCGACTTCGGCAAGCTGCGCCATACGATCGATCTGCTGACTCCGGGTCTCGTGTTTGCAAGCGGCTACGATACGTTCGCCAAGGCAATCGAGGCGGTCGTGCCGGCCGATATTGAAGTTTTCACCGCTAAGCTGCCACGGGAACACCCGGCGGCGCGCAACGTGACTTCGTTCGACGACCTGCTGAACACAACGCCCACTACGGTCGACGCCGTTCACGCCACGGTGAGTCCGGATGCCGTCGCCAAATTTCTTTTCACGTCGGGTTCGACCAAACTGCCGAAGGCCGTGCCGACCACCCACCGCATGCTATGCAGCAATCAGCAGATGCTGCTTGAAACGTTCCCCGAGTTCGCGAAGGAACCGCCGGTGCTGGTCGACTGGCTGCCCTGGAACCACACGTTCGGCGGCAGTCATAACGTGGGCATCGCGCTCTACAACGGCGGAACGCTCTATATCGACGACGGCAAACCGGTCAACGGCAAGTTCGAGGAAACGCTGCGCAATCTGCGCGAGATCGCTCCGACTATCTACTTCAATGTGCCGAAGGGTTGGGAGGAACTGGCGATCGCGCTGGAACGCGACGCGCAACTGCGAGAAACATTTTTCTCGCGCGTGAAGGTGTATTTCTTCTCCGGCGCGGGTTTGTCGCAAGCGGCGTGGGACAGGCTCGAACGCGTCACTGAAACGTATTGCGGCGAGCGGATACGCATCATGGCCGGACTCGGCATGACGGAGACGTCGCCGTCGTGTCTGTTCACCACGGGGCCGATCATGCGCGCGGGCTATGTGGGCCTGCCCGCGCACGGTTGCGAAGTCAAACTCGCGCCGGTCGGCGACAAGCTCGAGGCGCGTTATCGCGGGCCGCACGTCATGGCCGGGTACTGGCGCGCCGACGCGGCCGAGTTGGAAAACGCTTTCGACGAAGAAGGCTACTTCCGCAGTGGCGACGCGCTGCGCTTTGTCGACATGACGCAACCAGAACTTGGATTGCTGTTCGACGGGCGCATTGCGGAGGACTTCAAGCTGAGTTCGGGCACGTTCGTGAGCGTTGGCCCGATGCGGGCGCGCGTGATTTCTGAAGGCGCACCGTATGTGCAGGACGTGGTGGTCGCCGGCATGAATCGCGACGATGTGGGGCTGCTGGTCTTTCCGCGGCTCGACGATTGCAAACGGCTCGCTCGTTTGCCTGCTTCGGCGAGCGCGCAACAGGTGGTCGAAGCACCCGCCGTGCGCGCGCACTTCGCCGCGCTGCTCGACACGCTCAATCGCAGTGCCACGGGCGGCGCGACCACCATTGCGCGTTTGCGGCTCATGGACGTCGCGCCGTCGCTCGATCTCGGCGAAATCACTGACAAGGGCTCGATCAATCAACGCGCGGTGTTGACGCATCGCGCCGCGCTTGTCGAGGCGATGTACGACGTGGCGCAGCGCGATCGCGCGGTGATCGTCGCGAGCGCATGCAGCGCGACGTGACGCGTGGGCCGCAGGATCAGACAGGGAACGGTAGATGAATCTCGACCAACTCGTCGCAATCGACACTCACGTGCACGCGGAAGTCTCGTGCTGCCAGCCGCCGGATCTGTTCGGCAAGGAATTCGACGATGCCGCCGACAAGTACTTCGGCACCGTGCTGAAACTCGGCCGGCGGCCGACGATTCCCGAGACCATCGAACACTATCGCGAGCGCAAGATCGGTTTCGTGATGTTCACCGTGGACTGCGAAGCGAACCTCGGACGACGGCGCATCCCGAACGAGGAAATCGCCGAATTCGCGCAGAAGAACAGCGACATCATGATCGCCTTCGCGAGCATCGATCCGCACAAGGGCAGGATGGGTGTGCGCGAAGCGCGCAAGCTGATCGAGGAACACGGTGTGCGCGGTTTCAAGTTTCATCCCACGATGCAGGCGTTTTTTGCTAACGACCGGCTTGCCTATCCGCTCTACGAATTGATCGCCGAACACCGGCTCACGGCCGTTTTTCACAGCGGCCATTCCGGCATGGGGTCGGGCATGCGAGGCGGTGGCGGCCTGCGCCTGAAATATTCGGAGCCAATCCATCTCGACGACGTCGCGGCGGATTTCCCCGATATGAACATCGTGATCGCGCATCCGTCGTGGCCGTGGCAGGAGCAGGCGTTGTCGATTGCGTTGCATAAACCCAATGTCTATATCGACCTGTCCGGCTGGTCGCCGAAGTATTTCTCGCCTGAGTTGATCCGCCACGCCAATACGGTACTGAAGCGCAAAATGCTGTTCGGTTCGGATTTTCCGCTGATCCAGCCGGACCGTTGGCTGGAGGATTTCAAGCAGGTCGGTTTCAGGGAAGAGGTGCAGCCTTTGATCCTCAAGCAGAACGCGATCGGTCTGCTGGGGCTTCAGAAAGACGCCTGAACGCGAGCGGTGGCGAGAGGGTTAACGGGTAGCGGGGCAGATTCGCGCAGCACGGCAGAGGCGCTTCGCCGTATACAATTCGGCAGCGCCTGATTTTTGCCTGATTTTTTGCCCGCTTCTTGCACAACTCCGACCTGATCCCATCCATGCCGAATCCGACCCGGGCCTTCCTTCTTGGCCCGCTCCTGAAAGGCGTTTCACGCTCCTTCTATCTCACCCTGCGCGTGCTGCCCGTCGGGATGCGCGATCCGATCGGACTCGCGTACCTGCTGGCCCGCGCGGCCGATACGATTGCGGACACCTCGCTGATCTCGCCGGAACAACGCCTCGCCTTGCTGTTGTCGCTGCGCGCGCAGGTAAACGGCGCAACGGACGACGGCGCGCTGTTCCAGCGCATGGCCGCCGAAGTGGCGGGGCAGCAGATCCAGTCGGATGAGAAGGTGCTGCTCGAATCGCTCGGCCCCGCGCTCGATGTGTTGTCGCAACTGAGCGAATCGGATCGCAAGGCGGTGCGCGAGATCGTCTCGACGCTCAGCGAAGGCATGGAGTTCGATCTTCGCACTTTCCCTGACGAACGTTCCGGCCAGATCGCGGCGCTGCGCGAATACGACGAACTCGACCGCTATACGTATCTGGTGGCGGGCTGCGTCGGCGAATTCTGGACCACGATGACTTACGCGCACATGCCCGGCACGCTGAAAGAACGGCCCGAGACGATGGCACGGCGCGGCGTGCGGTTCGGCAAGGCGCTGCAGATGACCAACGTACTGCGCGACTGCGGCAAGGATTTGCGGATCGGCCGCTGTTACTTGCCGCAGACCCTGCTCGACCAATATGGTCTAAGTGCGCAGGACCTCTTGTTGCCGGCGAATTCGGTGCGTGCCCGGCCGTTGATGGTCGAGCTTCTGCGCAAGACACTCGATCATTTCCGCGAAGCCCTCGATTACACGCTGGCGATTCCGGCGTTTTCCGTGCGTTTACGTCTCGCATGTTTGTGGCCGATTCTGATCGGCCTCGAGACGCTGATCCTGCTCGCGGACAACAACGCCTGGCTTGATCCGCAGAAGGTGTCCAAGGTGCGGCGTAATAAGGTGTATCAGATCATCGCGTCGTCGCTGTTGCTGGTGCCTTCGAATGCGCTGGTGCGCAACGCCATCGAACAGCGAATCAGGCAGATCGAAGCCCGGCTTTGAGGGTAACGAGACACGCAGTGTAGGGGAACGTACCGAATAAAAAGGCGGTGAACCGTAATTGGCGGACAACCCCTTTGTCCGATGCAGATTCACATGGCGCCCAACGTGTATGCCTATGCGGTGTATCCGCTGTTCGAGCGGAACACCGGGCGTGTCTGGCGAAGCATTCAGATGTTTCATTTCTACGGGCAAGACCAGATCCAGCCACGCCGCATAACGGATCGCGCGTAAGCGTGATCTGATTTAATCTGCATCATGGAATAGCCATCGATCGGGAAACCCCTAGGACCGTGTATCCATGGTTCGCGTTAGTCTCTTCAAAAGAGGAGACGAACCATGAGACAAGCGTTCAATATTGCCGTAGTGCTGTTGCTCGGCTATCTGATGGCAGATAGAGCGCTGATGCGTGCGCAAGCGGGAGAGATGGGGACAATAACGTGTCACCAGGGCGCTGAACTGGTCAAATCGAACGCGCTGAAAAAAGGCTTTGGAGACATCGGGGCCAGCAGCCAGGGCGAGAATTTCCTCTCGAGCTGTCTTGTCACCGGGCGCGGTCGAGTCGGCGATCTGATCGCACGCGACTAACGCGGGTCGCCGGCTCACTATCTGCGACCGGCGCGTAGTCTGTCATTGCGGGCGCCGTTTCGATGCTGACAAAGGCGCCGCCGAACAAGGCGCCAATAAAAAGCGCCCGGACCGTGAAGGGTCCAGGCGAAGCCATCGGGAGCCCGATGACGGAGGTAACCAATAGACGACTGGCCCGCGATCGGGGATACCCGGTCGCGGGCCAGTTCGTTTTGAATCATCGCGCAGCGGTTACTGGCGCGCTGGGCGGTCAATCACCGCACAGGACCTGGCGCTTGTGCAGTTCAACTCGCCGAATGGCTGGTTACGGTCGGGTTACTGCCTGATTACCGCGCGGCTGCGGCTTAATTGCCGAAGTAAATCGACTTCGGGCCGTTCGCTTGAACCTGGCTGCCCGATTGCGAGGCGCCGTTCACCACACCACCATAACCACTTCCCGCAGCCTGTGCGGTGCCGTTTTCACGAGCGACGCGAGCTTGTGCGGCCTGAATATCGGCCGGATAGTACGGGTCGGCGAGGCCCGGCTGATAGCCTGCCTTTTCGAGTTGAATCAGTTCAGCGCGCACTTGCGCGCGGGTCACGGGCTGGTTGGACTGCGCAAACGAAGCAACGGGAGCGGCCAGCACAGCGGCGATAACAACAGCTTGAATGAGCGATTTCATGATGAACTACCTCCAGATCAGTTTTATCTTGCTACGAACCTTCTTGTTCGTATTCAGTGATTGCATTGTAGTTTTGCGACCTGGAGAGAGTAATCACCGTTTGAGGTAATGTTTGTTGCTAAATTTGAGACAAACGGCCGGAATTCGGCGGTGAGAAACGCGCAACGATGCACGCGGCGAGCGGTTCACTCGTCGCGTGCATCGTCTGGTACTTGAACGAGTCGCCGATCAGCTGCCCGAGAATATCGGACCCTGTCCGCCCGGCGCGAATTGCTGGAATACCTCGCTGTGCGACGGAGCCGGCGCCGCTTGTGGACGCGCGGCCGAGGCCGTTGCGGGCTCGCGAAGCGTGAGAGCGCTGTCCGGCGTGATGGGAACGCTGGGCTTGGCGAGCAACTCGGTCTTTCGCATCGATCCCACCGACGTGCCGAAGTAGTAGCCGATGATGCTGATCCACGCCGTACCCAATGCGCCGACGATCACGTTGACGAGATCTTTGTTCGCGCCCGGCAACGGCTGGAAGGCCATGAGTAGCAGAATGCCGAAGAAGCCGGCGGTGACCGCCATCGCAAGGACTTTGGGCACCCAGTCCTTGTTGCTGATTCCCATTGCGCGCGCGTCGGCCCGATCGGCGGCCTGGATGCGCGCCATATCGCTTTCGTGCGCGAGGCTCGCCTGGGCGGCGCTGACCATCAGTTGTTGCAATTGCAACGAGTTCGCACTTTCGGCTTGCCGGACTTTCTCGAGTGCGCTGGGATCGTTCAACGCGAGTTCCACCACGCCGGGATCGCTCGGCGTGCCGAGCGCATGCGAAATGATCGCGGCGGCGGCCGTCACACCCACGCCAATGGGACCACCCACGAGGCCGGCGAGAAGCGGGGCGCTGCTGCCGATGTTCGACGCTACTTTAGACCAGTCCATCATGCTGCTCCCAGGAGAAGATTAGCGGCCATTCTTTCGGTCCATCCACGGCTGAAATTGGGCCATGCGTGAAGGTTGCGCAGGTAACGCAAGCGATAAGCGGCAAAACGCATGACAAACTTCAGCGGGTCCGCGCTTTTGACTGCATCGAGTGTGTCCGGGCCGAACTTGCCGTCTTCTTTCGCGCCGGAAGCTTTTTGCATCCACAACACCACCAGGCCGCCGTTGTAATTGGCGTCGAAGATCTGGAAGGCCACGCGCGCGTCGAGTTCGTCGAGATGCAGCGGATCCCAGTATTTCTGTTTGGCGATCTGTCTGGCGGTATCCAGCGGCAGATCTTTCATGGCGCCGGTATAACCCGCGCTGCGTGCCACGCGCGCCGTGACGCCCCACATCGTTTCACCGCCAGGGTCATGCGGATTGAAGGAGTAACCGCCTTCATTGCCGATCAGAGCCTTGAACGCCTCTTCGAAATTGTCCATCGAACATCTCCTCTTCAACTAGGTGCTTTACTGCAACGGTTAGGTGCTGCCGGATCAAGCCATCTGCATTGCGAGCCATTCGGTATGGCTGGTGGTTCGTTACGCGGTTTGCAACGGAAGCAAGGCGGGCGGATTCGAAACAGGTCTGACTCCGCCATTGGGTTTCGATGCGTCCGGGCGATTGCCTGCCTGCGCCGCTCTGGCAAGCCGCGCCAGATGACTTTCCCGCGCTGACAAAGTCCCCGCGTCGAGTTGCAACGCTTGCGCATATTTGCGCGAGGCGCCGGGCAGATCGCCTTTGCGATCCAGTGCCCGGCCCCATTCCGCGTAGGAGGGCGCGAGATCGGGGCGCAGTGCGACAGCGCGCGAGAGCTTTTCGATCGCTTCGTCATAGCGGCCGACAGTGACGAGCGCTTCGCCCCAATCGTGCAGGTTGTCGACAGAGTCCGGCTTCATGCTGTCAGCCTGCTTGAATGCATCGAGTGCTTCGGAATAGCGATTCGCATGCAACAGCACGTCGCCGAGGAGACGCAGATTTTCCGCAGTCTTCGATTTTTCGCTCGCGCCGGCTCGCAAGGCTTCGAGTGCGTCGCCGATGCGATGCTGCTGTTCGAGTGCGATGCCAAGGCTTGCGTGCAGCACCGCCGAATGTTTGTACACGGTCAGCGCTTCGCGAGTCTGCTGTTCGGCCTCTTTGGATAGCCCCTGATTGGCAAGCAGCCACGCTTTGCCGGCGAGCGCCCATTCGCCTTGCTCGGAGGCAGGCAGTGCCAGCACTTCGTCGTAGATCGAAACGATCTCGCCGTAGTCGCATTGCGCGAGCGAACACTTGGTTCTCTGGACCTGCGAATAGAGATGACTGGCGAGAATATTCGGCTCGGCAAGACGCATGGCTTTGACCGCGATGTCGTGCACGAACTTCTCCAGATCGCGTCCTTCGAAAGACACGGTGCTTTCGCGGGAATCGAAGGGGCCGCCTTCAATCTCCACATGCGCCACATAGGAGTCCGCGCTGTCGTTGACCTTCGTGATGCCGACATGAACCACGACATCCGTGCGTTTGATGACGCCTTTGATGAAGCGGACGGTGGTCGCATACGACATCTCCTGACCGGGGATCTGAATGTCCGGTTGTGCGTCGTTGTCCGTCATGGTGTCGTGCGGAATCGACTCGGCGTCCTGGCCGATCGCCCGCATCGACGACATGATGCGTTCCGCGAGGAAGTTCGATGTATAGCCGCGTTCCACCAGCGACTGCGGTGTTTCGACGGGCGGCACCAGCAATTGCCGCGTGAGTACGCCGCGCACGACGAGGCAGAAAAAACCGATGGTGAGCACCGCGAAAACCCACGGCAAGACATACGGCCACAACCGTTTCGGGCCTCGCCCGATGAAACCTGCGGTCCGCAACCCGAACGGCACGAGTCCGGCTGAAAAGTGGCGATTTCCCGCGCGATGCGTCGAACCGCTTGCCGCGGAAAAGGACCGGCTTCGCGAATTCATTGGTCGACGTTGACTCTGCACACTCGACATGACGCACCTCGATTCAACCGATGTTGGTAAGTGCACGACTGGGTGACGGTTGTTACGCATCGACCGTGCCATTGCGCACAGTGCCTTATGCAGTGGGCCTGTACGCTATTGCGGCGACCTGGAGAGCGGAATTGTGTTGCGCGCGGACCAACGAATGCCGATCGCGAGTTCGGTGGCGGGAGACAGGTGGCGGGGAGTTGGCGCAGAGGTGAGAAAGGGGCGTTTCGATGAGACGCCATATTCGCTTCGTCCCGTCGGGCGACGGGCCGGATACGGCGTCATTCATATAGCGAAGCCGGAGGCGAGCTCGTCAGCAATGCGGTCGCCTCCAATACTACGGCGCCGTTCAGTTGCCTCCTTTGAACAGCTCTTGCAGGCGCGCCGCTTCGCCATTTTTCTGCGATTGAATAAGTTGCTGGTAGACGTCCGCACGCGTCAGTCCCTGTGCTTTTGCAGGGCCACCGGACATCGAAGTGGTGGAGGGTTGCCCGCCCACCGCATCGGCTGCTGTCGGTTGAGCTTGCGCTGTATTCTCGGTACTGGCGTCCTGAGCGTGCGCTTGCCATGCGAACGCGCAAAGCAGTCCGCCTGCGATGATCAGAGCCTTCTTCATGTCCCTCTCCTTCAAACCCTTGGCGTCGCCCTCGCGACACCTCATTGCGGAAGTTCCGCCGGGATTGCCCGCAATACATGCCGCACAACCTGACGGAACACAGGGCGGAGACGATCACCGGCTTCCTTGTCGAATTCCGCGCAGCGCACCAGAGAGGTGCGTCATCGAAGTACTTCGTGTAGCAAGGAAAGGTGCGCGCTGAGGCTTTATTGTTCGGCGACGGTTCAGAGAGCCGATCTTGCCTCCACCATGTAAAGGAGACGGGTACGCTGCATGCAAATTCAAGCATTAATCAGCCATCCTGAATGCATATATGGCTCTTTGCTTCAAAAAATCCGACCAGGTTAATTTAGCCTTACTTCCATCTTTCATTTTGCACAAAAGAAAATGCCGTTCGGCCTGTGGCCGAACGGCATTCTTTTTAAAGCAGTCTTCTGCGCAATTAATATGGCCTGCTTAAACCGCAGCCGGCCTCCACTTCAACAACCGCTGTTCGACCGCAGTCAACAGATAATCCGCTGCCAGTGCGACGACAGCCAACACAATCATCGCGGCGAACACACCACTTGCGTTGAACGCGCCTTGCGCAGTGGAGATCAACAGTCCGATACCTTGCTTCGAGCCGAGGAACTCGCCGACCACCGCACCGACCAGAGCGAAACCGAAGCTCACATGCAAGCTCGCGAGAATCCAGCTCAACGCCGACGGAATCACCACCGAGGTCGTCACCTGACGGCGCGACGCGCCGAGAATCTGCGCATTCGCGATCATGTAGCGATCGGCTTCACGCACGCCCTGGAAAGCATTGGCGAACACGACGAAGAACACCATCACCACCGCCAGCGCCACCTTCGACGCCATACCCAACCCCAGCGCAATCACGAACACCGAACCGAGCACCACGCGCGGAATCGAGTTGGCGATCTTGATATAGAGACTGAAGACGTCGGAGAGCAGCTTGTTGCGGCCGAGCACGATGCCGCAGAACACACCGGCCACCGAACCGATAATGAAGCCGAGGCCGGTTTCTTCGAGCGTGACCCACACCTGGGTGAGTAGCGGACCTTGCGAAGTACCGTTCACGAACCAGTCGATGATCTGTTCGAAAATCGCGCTGGGCATCGAGAAGAAGAACGGGTCGATCCACTTCAGGCGCGCGGACAATTCCCATCCGCCGAGTACGACCACCAGCACGACGACACGCAGCGAGATCACCAGCGCGTGACGCTGCCGGATGCGTCTTTGCGCCACGCGTTCGACTTGCGCGAGCGATGCGGCGTCGATGCCCGAACGGGGCATCATCTGTTGAGGGGTAGTAGACATGTTTGCCGTTCCTTGATTAACCGATCTGCACTTCTTCGCGCAGGTCGTGCCAGATGTCACGCGAGATTTCGATGAAACGCGGGTCGTAGCGAACCTCCGACGTGACGCGTGGACGCGGCAGATCGATTTCGTACACTTTCTTCAACGTCGCCGGGCGCGCGGTCAGCACGAACACGCGGTCGGCGAGCGCAATCGCTTCTTCCAGATCGTGCGTGACGAACACCACCGAGCCGGCGCCGCCCCACAGTTGCAGCAGTTCGTCCTGCATCAGCGTGCGGGTTTGCATGTCGAGCGCCGAGAACGGCTCGTCCATCAACAGGATCTCCGGCTTGTTGATAAAGGTCTGCGCGAGCGCCACGCGCTTCCTCATACCGCCGGACAGCTGATGCGGATAATGCTTGCCGAACTTGTCGAGGCCTACGCGGCGCAGCCATTCGTTGGCTTCGTCGTAAGCGGCGGATTTCGAGCGGCCGCGATACAGCGGACCGGCCGCCACGTTGTCGAGCACCGAACGCCAGGGGAACACGGCGTCGGCCTGAAACACGAAACCGATACGCGGATCGATGCCGTCCACCGGTGCGCCCATCACGCGCACTTCGCCGGTGGTGGGCTTCAGCAAGCCGGTAATCATGCTGAGCGTGGTGGACTTGCCGCAACCCGTGGGGCCGACCACCGCGACGAATTCGCCGCGCGCCACCGACATGCTGAAGTCGCGCAATGCGATCGTTGCCTTGCCGTCAGGAGAAATGAAACGGCACGATACGTTGCGCATCTCGATCGCTGGCGTATCGCGTGACAGGGGTTGATTCATCGGCTGGTGCCTCGCTGTTCTCGTGATGTTGAAAGGGCGTTACTTCGCCGCGGTTTTGACCGCTGCCGACACGTAGTCGTTGGTGTAGGTCTTGGCGAGGTCGATATGCTTACCCTTCACCGAAGGATTGAACGCCGACAGCACTTTCAGCACGGTGTCCGGGCCGTCGGCGGGCATCTTGCCGTCCTTCGTGAACATCGGCAGCGACGCCTTCAGCGCGCCGACATACAGGTCTTTGTTGTTGCCGTAGTAGTCCTTCGGCATCTTCGCGGCGATCTCTTCGGCGCTATGCGTCGCGATGAAGTTCAGCGTCTTCGCGAAAGCGTGCGAGAGCTTCGCGGCGTCGTCCTTGTGCGACTCCGCCCACGCGCGCTGCACGTAGAAGCTCGACGCCGGATAGGTGCCGCCGAGCGCGGCGCGCGTGCCTTCGAGCGTGCGCATGTCGACCAGCACCTTGGCGTCGCCGGTCTTTAGCAACTGCGAGACGGTCGGCTCAGTCGTCATGCCCGCGTCGATACGGCTCTGCTTGATGGCCGCGATAAAGCTGTTGTCCGCGCCCACCGGGAGCAGCGTGTATTGCGTGGACGGCACACCCGCACGTTGCGCGAGGTATTGCGTGAGGAAGCTGGTCGACGAACCGAGCCCGGTCACACCGAGCGTCTTGCCCTTCGAGTCGGCCATGCTCTTGAAGCTGTCCGCGGCCTTGGTGGAGACCATTTCCACTTCACCCGGCACCTGGCCGAAGATCACCAGCGCCTGGATTTCCTTGCCCTTGCTCTGCAGGTCGATGGTGTGGTCGTAAAAGCCGACCACGCCTTGCACCGCGCCCGCCAGCAGTTCGTTTTCCGCGTCGACGCCGGCCGGTTGCGAGAGGATTTCGACATCGAGGCCTTCGTCCTTGAAGTAGCCGAGTTGCTCCGTGAGCTTGGCGGGCAGATAGATGATCTTGGTGGCGCCGCCGACCATGATCGTGAGCTTTTCCGCGTGAGCGGCCGCCGAAGCGGCGGCAAGGGTGAACGCAACACCTGACACAGCGGCAATCTGGCGCAAGGTACGCATGAAGCAGTCTCCTTAGGTTTGGTCGCCGCTGGGTGTTGCGCGCGGCGCTTTCTGGGTGAATGACGGCGATTATAGAAATTGGAAACCTTCTGCCAGCTTTCGGGCGTGTGAGCAAATCATGGGTGTTAACCCGAAACTGCGCCTCAAACACCCCAACGTATGCCACCAACCAAATAGGACGCGCGCAAACCCCTTGTTTTACGGCACAATCGACGGCCTGACTTTTGCCGTCCCCGCCATGAAGCTGCTGCTCATCGAAGACAACCCCACGCTGGCGCACTGGCTCGCTAAGATGCTGGAGCAGGAGGCGTTCGCGCTCGATGCTGTGCAGGATGGCGACGCTGCCGACCAGCTGCTGCGCACCAATCACTACGACGTGATCCTGCTCGACCTGAATCTGCCCAAGCTGTCGGGCAAGAACGTGCTGCGGCGTCTGCGTCAGCGTGGCGACGCGACGCCGGTGCTGATTCTGACGGCGAGCGGCTCGATCGACGAAAAGGTGGAACTGCTCGGAGCCGGCGCGGACGATTACCTGGTCAAGCCGTTCGAAGTGCGGGAGTTGATCGCGCGGATCAAGGTGGCGATCCGTAGGCAGTCACCCTCGAAGGCAAGCGAAGTGGTGTGCGGCGATCTCGCATTCGACATCGATACGCGCCAGTTCACGCTGAAGGGTGCGCCGCTGAACGTCACGCCGCGCGAGCGCTCGGTGCTCGAAACGCTGATCCTGCGTCTGGGCAAAACCGTGACGAAGCCGGCGCTGGTCGACGCGATCTTCACCCTCGCCGACGAGCCGAGCGAAGACGCCGTCGAAATCTACATCTCGCGTCTGCGCAAGAAACTCGACGGCAGTTCGGCGGCGATCGTCACGCTGCGCGGGCTCGGCTATCTGCTGCGCAAGAAAGAAGATGACCAATAGTCTGCGTATGCGCCTGTTGTGGTGGCTGCTGGTGCCACTCGCGCTGTACGTGTTCGTGACCGGCAAGGCCGAATACGACAACGCGCGGCGCACGGCGGATCTGGTGCAGGACAATCAGTTGATCTCGTCGGCGCGCATGATCGCGGGCGAAGTGGAATGGGTGGATGGCTTTCTGCGTGTGGATGTGCCGCCCGCCGCGCTCGAAGTATTCGTGTCGCCTTATCGCGATCAGGTGTTCTACAGCGTGAGTGTCGACGACGGACGCCTGCTCGCCGGCACACCTGATTTCCCGTCCCGTCCGGCGCAAGCACCGGATACACCGGATCACTACGACACCCATCTGCAAGGCCACACTGTGCGCGCGGTCGGCCTCGTGCGTCTCATGTACGACAACGGCGCGACGCGCCGCGTGCGTGTGACGGTCGGCAAAACCGTGCGTTCGCGCGACGCCATGGCTCAGCAATTGTGGCAACCGCAACTCGTGAGGCAGATCGAGATGATCGTGTTGGCGGTCGCGCTGGTATGCATCGGCCTGACTTTCGAGTTGCGTCCGCTGATGAAAGTGAAAGAGGATGTGACGGACCGCGATCCGATGCAACTCGAGCCGATTCGTGTCGAGCGTCTGCATACCGAGTTGCGGCCGATCGTGGAAGCGATCAATCAGTGCATCGCGCGGCTCGGCGTGCAGGTGGCTGCGCAACGCCGCTTTATCGCCGACGCCGCGCATCAGTTGCGCACGCCGCTGACATTGCTCGGCACGCAGTTGCAGTTCGCGCGTCAACAGGACGGCTTGAATCCCGCGCTCGACGAGGCGCTCGCCGCCATGCATCGCAGTAACCGTTCGATGGTGGGCCTCACGAACAAGCTGCTTCTGCTCGCGCAAGCCGAGGCCGCCGACAACACGCAGTTGGCAGTGGAAACGGTGGACCTGGTGTCGCTCGCAATGGAAGTCGTCGAGGACCTTGCGCTACTCGCCCAGGCCAGAGGCATCGATTTAGGAGCCGAACTGCACGGCGTCGCTCCGGTTGCAGGGCATCGCGGTCTGCTTCAGGCGTTGATCGCCAACCTCGCGGAGAATGCGATCCGCTATACGTGCCGTGGCGGGCATGTCACCGTGGGCGTGAGCGCCGATACCGATACCGTCACCGTGAGCGTGCTGGACGATGGTCCCGGCATTCCGGCCGAGTCGCGCAATCGGGTGTTCGAGCCGTTCTTCCGGGCGTCGGCGGATACGGAAGGCACGGGATTGGGCCTCGCTATCGTGCGTGAAATTGCCGACGCCCATCACGGCGTGATCACGCTGAAGCCGGGCGAGGGCGGCAAAGGCGTGCACATCAGCGTGTCGTTTCCGCGGATTGCGGCAGAGCGGTCCCAGACGGATTAAAGCCTGAACCGGCGTGATGGAAACGTCGAACTATCGTGTTGTTCTCGCGAGCAACAAAGTGCCGGAGGCTACGCTCGTCTTCTGGGCGATCGGCAACGGATCAATTCTGCATCGTTAGGTGAGCAAGGCGCCAGGTGTGCCCGTTAGCACACGCACTTCATTACCGCGGTATCCAAGGCGCACGAATCTGCGTACCGATGGGCTTTTTCTTCGCACCATTTTTCGCCTCAAACTTATCCAGATCCCTAAGCAAATGCTGGATCTGCGAGGCTTGGGTTTCGGTCAACCGGAATTCGTTCTGTATGCGATGCAGACGTCTTCGCCAATATGCCGGCTGCAGCACTGGCTCACCGCGAAATGCGCTCAGCGACGGCACCATCACACGCGCCACGTGCGCGATGTCTTCATCCATTGTCATGCCATAACCCCGATGACCTCGCCATTTAGTCGCCGCCTCGGTTCTTATGTCGCGGGTGGACTGAGTCTGTCAGGCGGTGTTTGTCCGAAAGCGGCGGTCAACATCCTACAAACTCACAATTCGTCGGTCAAGGTTTCCGACGCTCGTCGACGCAAGGATAACCCGACGCAAGCCGGGTCGTCGCGCGGTTTGTTCCGTGTGAGGTGCGTTTGTTGCGCTGCATGATTTGCTGGTTTGTCATCGGTATCCTGCCGGTCGTGTTGTCGCGATCGACCGAACTCACCGCTCAATCAAACATCCGCGAGAGCTTCGCAATCACGCCATTCCTCGCAATCCACTCCGCGTACTCCCTGTACGCCGGATCGTTCATCAAATGCCTTTCTTCAGTCTTGGCCCGCAGCAAATAAAGCAGATTCACCGCGAGCAGTGCAGCACAATGCGTCACAGCGATCCGCCATCCCAGCGGCTCGACAAACGGTACCGTCACCATCCAGTAAGACAGATTCTTCGCGATATAAGCGGGATGCCTGGTGAACCGATAAGGTCCTGAAGTGATGATGCCGCGATTGGTCAAATTCGAAAACCGCAAGCCAAACGAGATGGTGGCGAGCGCATAGCAAAGCAGCAAAGCAACGATGACCACGCCCCACGCCACGCGGACAACGGGCATCGAAATAAGCCAGTTGTCCCAGAACACCGAGCCTTCGTAATGGATGTACTGGTTCGAGATCAGCGACCAGAACGGCTGATAACAGATCAGTGCAACGAGCCAGCCCAGCATGGTGGGCTCAGCGCTGCGCACATGGCTGTCGAGAATGCGCAACGTGCACAGGTAACCCACGGTGCCGAACATCAGGTCCATCGCGAAGGCCAGGTCGTACATGAACCGGAATGTCGCGAGAGAGAACGGCGTGTTCAGCGCGGTCGTCAACGAGGCGTTCAGGTGGTCCGCATTGGTGGACAGGTAGACGATCATCAGCGGGAGGAAGAACGCCTTCACCATCCAACCGGCCAGCATTTCCCGCACGGGACGCCAGTTCGTGGGACGCTCGCCGCGAAACAGCAGGCGTGCCCATAGGAGATATGCGTCGTCGATTTCGCGCTGATGTCTGTCCATCCACGCAAAATAGAACGGCGCCGCGAAGAGCACATACGGCGCGAGCGTACCGATCAGCGACCAGAACGGGTTGTAGAAGACGCCGTGATATTCGGGCAACAGCCAGTAAAGCGCGCCGATGCCCGCGTACACCGAGGCTAACGCCGCGAGGCGCAACGCGACGCGCACGATGTTCAGCGGCCTCACCGCGCGGCTCGCCAGACCAGCGCTCGGGCGCAGATAGACGCGCGCGACGAAGAGCTCGTAGGCGGCGATGGTCGCGATGATCGCGAGACAGGCGACGGTGCTGCGTGCCGCGCCATCGAGCACGCTGCTGTTGCGCAGCAGCCAGAGTGTGATCAGGCCGGCGGCGATACCGAGCAGACCGATCGAAAACGGAGTCGCCGAGCGGGGGCGCGGGTCGTGTACGCGCGCGACGGCATCGATAGTGGAGTTCATGTCATCCCTCGTTGTCATGACATTGAAGGCGGCCGGGCTGTTGGCTTTTTTTGACGCCCGGCCGCCGTGCTTGCGTAACGCTTATTTGCCGGCCGTTGCAACGCCGCCGAGCAGTCCGCCGACCAGGTTCGTCACCGGCGCGAGTGGGTTCTTGCTGGACGAACCGCTGCTGCCTGTGCCGCTTGCCGAGCCACCGGTCAAACCGCTGATGAGACCCGTCACCGGATTGGCTGCCGTGCCGCCTTGAGAGGCGTTGGCGCTGGCGCTGACACCGCCGGTCACGCTGACCGTCAACGGGCCGACCAGGCTGACGATCGGTGTGAGTGGGCCGCTCGTGCCGGACGTCCCGCCCAGTGAACCGACCTTGCCGAGAAGCCCGGTGACGGGCGCGAGCAGACCGGCGGCGCCGCCCGAGGCGCCGGTGCCACCCGCAGCGCCGCCCAATGATCCAAGGTTGCCAATCAGTCCGGTCAACGGCGGGATGGAGACGCCGCCGCCCGAGCCACTCGTGCCGCCGAGCCCGCCGAGTGGCCCGAGCAAGCCCGTGAGCGGCGCGAGCGGATTGGTCGTCGCGCCGGTGAACAGTCCGCCCGTGTTCGTGACGGTTTTGCCCAATTGGCTCACGACTCCGCCGCCGTCCTTGCCGACCTGATCGCCGGTGGCGCCCGACACCTTGATACCGGCCGAGTTGAGTCCGTTGCCGAGCGTGCCGAGCAGGTTGTTGAGCGGCGTACCTAGACCCGTTGCGTTGCCGATCGTCTGTGTCGTGTTGGAGACGGCGAGGGTGATCGGGTTGATTGCCGAGCTGAGTTGCGTCTCGACCTGCTGGACCGGCGCGCTCAAGAGCGCGGTGTTCAATCCCGAGCCGACAGCAGTCACACCACTCCCGACACCGCCGACGGCACTGCCGAGTGTCGACGTCACCGGGGAGAGCGGCTTCAGCGGCCCATTGCCGAGACTCGACACCACGCCGCCGACTGCGGTTACGGCGGCGCCGGTATTGGAGACGAGGCCGGAGGTCGAGGTCAGCGTCGGGCCGAGGGGATTGGCCGTGCTGCCAACGGTGCCGAGGCCGGCGGCGGTGCCGTTGCCCAGTACCTTCACGCCCTTGCCCAGGCCAGTGATCGCGGTGCCGAGGTTCGAGGTCGTAGCGCCGCTGACGCCGGGAATCGAGGTGCCGGTGATCTTCGTGCCGGTATCGGCGGCTGTCGTGCCGACGGCGGTGATGAGATTACTGGCGTGGGTGACGATGTTGCCGATGGGGGTGGAGGAGGTACCCGAAGTGCCCGAAGTGCCCGAAGTGCCGGAAGTACCCGAAGTACCCGAAGTACCCGAAGTACCCGAAGTACCCGAAGTACCCGAAGTACCCGAAGTAC